>NZ_JAENHT010000004.1:0-357182 GCF_016620385.1 Kosakonia sp. LAM2021 | reverse complement strand
TCGAAATGTTTTATAACAGTAAGCGTCGGCATGGTTCTAGCGAACAGATGTCACCGACAGAATATGAAAACCAGTATTATCAACGGCTCGGAAGTGTCTAGATTATCCGTGGCGATTCATTCTTTCTTACTGTTCTCAAATAAAAAATCCGCTATTTTCACTCTTTTCTCAGAATCAGGCAAAGCAGCGATATGAGCCCTCACCTTAACATCGGAAGCCAGATGCCCGACAAAAACGTAACCTAATCTGTTACTTAGCAGTAAAGATAAACCTTGCCCCAGCCGACCTATTAGGCTTGTTAATGTCACATCATTGACTACTGTATCAATGTCATCAACGAGCCTCAGATTATGTTTTTTTTCCAGTTTAATCAGTTGATGAGCAGACAAGATAAGTCCCAGGCTATGAAAGCTATAATTGCGTTGAATAAGGAAATCTGTTTTTACTACCGCGTGAGCCAATTGCCATAGGGTAAATTCGAGTTGCGGATGCGGTATCGCAAAATCATCCCATTTCGCATGATGAGGTAATTTTTTTAATGTAATATTCTTTAAATCCCATTCAAAAACATCAACATTAATAACCTTTCTGCTGTCTTTGAAAAGATACGCGAATTCTTTAATATATCTAAGCATGTCTGTTATCCTTACCAGAAACATGTTTTCTAGAGAAAGTTCTCAATAATACTCATTATTCGAAAGCAAAAACAATCTTTTCCCCTAAATCATTCCTGTTCTTTGTTAACTGAGTGCTATCGAAAAATCTAGTCAGTATTTTTTTGCTCTACATCGTTATTCACTCTGCAACTAATTCATCATAAATATTGCGCAGCCTGCTGCGCAGATAGAGCACCGCCTTGTGCTTACGGGACAACAGCGCCTGCATGCTGACGCCCGTCTCCTCCACCAGCGCCTTGTAACTCAAGCCTTCAAGCTCGGTCTTTTCGAACACCTCGCGCTGGGCGGGTGGAAGTTCCGCCAGCGCGCTTTCCAGCTCTTGCCATAACAGTTCGCGCAGATACTCCTCTTCCGGCGTTTGCGGCACGCCAAACAGCGTTTCCGCCAGTTCATCTTCCGCAAAATCGCTCTCATCATCACCGCTGCTGAAAAAACCGGACAACGGCAACTCGTGTTTTTTACGCGCTCTGTCCGTCATTTCATTACGCGCGGCGCGGAACAACCAGGCGGCAACGTTCTCCACCGGTTGTTCCACATTCATCAGTTGGTAAGTTACTTCCTGCAAAATGTCGTCGGCGTCATCACGCACTGCCGTGCGCCCACGAATAAACGCTTTCAGGCGTGAGCGACAGGCATTCAGCGCATTGACCAGCAAAGACTCGCCATCCATGGTTTTCACCGTGTTCACTCAGCGTCCGGTTTTTTGGCGCTGCTATCGTCAGGCTGATGGCGGTCATCCGCCCTTTCATCCCAACGCCCACGCCAGCCGCAGCGATCGCGGCGACCAAAACCTTCGCGGCGCTGCTGGATAAAGGCTTCACGCTGCTCCGGCGTCATTTGCATCCAGCGTTCGTGCATACGCCGACGTGCCATGCCAAACATTCCCCCATGGAATCCCAGCCCGCCAAAGAGAATGCGGCTCAGCACTAACAGCCCCAGCGCTTGCCCGAAACCAATGCTTTTCACGCCAAGAATGGCCGGTAACAGCGTGTTCCACAACGACATCACCAGCAACCCTAACGCGATGAATACCACCACGCCAATGATTAACGGTTTCATCATGCGATGCCGACCAAAGCCGTGGCGGTGTCCGTGTCGGTGCTCATGCATATCAAAATCTCTCATCTTTTTTCTACTCCATCAGGTTAGTGAATAATTGCTTGTGATGAAGTAGACGGATGAGCGGTAAAAATATTGCCAGGAAAATGCAAATAAATGCCACGACAGGGCAATAATTAATCAACCACTTGAAAAATAATGATAAATTTATCTCAGCCGCAGCCCGACGGGGATCCTTGACGTCATGTTTCTGAAAGTACTCAGGTTAAGACGTGGTACCGGAAGCGAGCGAGATACAGGTAACTTCAGAAGATCCTCAACACGAATACCGGCTGTTCGATATTCCCGATAAGTCCCTGACGCAACATGTCGACGAATATAATCCCGAAGTAAACCCAGGTAAGGTTTTTCCGGCTCAAACATATCCAAAACATCGTTCATTAACTCGGTAATTTGATTTTGTTTGATTACCCGTTTATTGACATGTCTGAGAGGTATTTGCGTTAACTCCTTAACCGGCAAGCAAAGATGAAAAAACAGACGCTGTAACCGTACCAGCGTCGCTTTTCTCGCTTCAACCAGTGCCTTACGCTGCAAGGCATAGACATGTATTGAACATATTGCTTTCATGTCATTGGCGTTTCTGGGGTGAATCAGCCCTTCATCATCATAAGTAAAATAGTCTTCCGGATCTTCGATGCATGGGTTGATCAGCAGGCGTTGCGCTTCTTCGTTAGCAATTTGAACGGCACTGCAACTATGGACACGCAAACGCGCATTTTCATTAGCTATCGGAAACTGTATATCCTTCCCAAGGTTTACCATTGCTGGTTGACCGGGAACCTCATGTTCTCGTCGGCGGTTACAATCCGGGCACGACACCAGTAAATTGAGCCACTCAGCTGCGAGCCAGTAATAGCCTGGACGAAGTATTGCTTCGCCATGAGTTTTTATTTCACTTTTCGGCCTGAAGTGTTCGATATCTTTTGGTGTGACGGCACCAAAGCAGCTTTCACAATAGGCACACTTATTACCAAATATTTTTCCTAGTTCAGCAACCAGTTCTTTGTCTTTATAAACATTAAACTTAAATTTACTGTCAGTTATTTTCTCTTCATTGAGGTAGTGAGATACATTAGTGTGAAAATCAATCGATTCATTATATTCCCGCACCGCTTGAGTAAGCCCAATGCTTCTACCACGAGTCATCGCTCTCACGTAAACCGGAATATTTGGCGTTGCCTGGCTACGATTTATTTTAATCATTTCTTTAGCAACCTTTTATTTAAAGCATCTTGCCAGAGGTTGCTGACTGTATTAATAGTTTCCTGCTTCATGTCATGGATTTGCAAAAAGCCTTTCTGTTTATTGTCGGCAATAATATGATCGATTGCTTCAAACATCAGCTGTTCGCGCGGCGTCTCGCCAATATAGCGTCGATCCTTCAACTCAATCTTTAATTGCTCAAGCCGCTCAGATTGTTCTCGATCCTTTTCAGGTAAAGCGAGCAACGCATAGTATTCATCGAAGATCGCCTCATTTTCCGGATCCAGCGTACTGTTCAGGCCAAAAAATGCAGAGGTTAATAACTGTTCCACACGGAAATCCGCCGGGTTTGGCAAATCGCTCAGCAAGTTGATACTTTCACCATCACGCTGCATCACACACACCTCTCCCGCGCCAAGGCCACGCAAACAGAGCGGATCATGGGTGGTGCAAATAAATTGCATTTCCGGGAATGCCCGTTTTAACGCGCTAACAATGCGCATTTTCCACGTTGGATGCAGGTGGCAATCAAGTTCATCCACCAGTACGATGCCTTCGGCGCTACCAGGATCGCCCCAAAACTCCGTTGCTATCGCGAGGATATCCACGCACAAAGCAATCACCGTCTTGTAACCATCGCTAAGCGCGGCCAGCGGTAAAGGTTTTTTGTCATCCATAACAACCATAATGGTGTTATTTCGCTTGACCAAAATGTCGTTGTTATCCAGGCCTAACAAATCTTTTAACGCGCGCGCGCTGAGATCAAAGATCTCTCGCTTCTGCTTTAACAGCCACTCTTCAGCGGAAATCAGTAACGAAAGCGGATCAAACAAATTATCGAAGCGCGCATAGCGCACTGGCTCTGCTTCACGAAAACCCAATTCCGATAATTTTGGCGCAGGTTTTAATAACCGCGTTGCGCCGTAGCCAAGTAGAACAAACTGGACATCTCTCGCCTCGCTTGCGCCTTTCACCGTCGCACTGCCATTAGCGTAATCCACGAAAGCAGACCTTTTCGCCGCGCGTAAAAACACAGCCCGGTCACGATAAATATTCAACAAATGAGGTTTTACAAAACCGCTCACCTGGATTTCAATGGTGGCTTTTTGCCGTTTAGACCTGATCCAGGTTTTAGGATCGATACCGTTCTCGTTCACCACTTTGGCGAAGTTGTCCGCGCCCCCCAAACAGAGCGCGATGGCTTGCAAAACTGAACTTTTACCCGCGCCATTTTCGCCCAACAGCATTTGCCAGTTACTGGCGACATTAAACGTTAACTCATCAATGCCTTTAAAATTAGCGATCGTCACTTTTTGTATTTTTCGGCTTTGCGACCGCGAAATAGCAATCCCCCGACGGTTAAGTAAGGAGAAATCAGATTGTTTTAACTCAAAATCCCTGAGTTTTTCCCATATACCGCTCACTCTTTTCTTTGTAACGGGCAGGGTTGATTTCAACCAATGGAAAGCATCGTACCCAGTATCCCGTACGATTTTTTTAAGCTCTGCCGAAATGAGCTGGCGTTTTATCGCTGCATACTCAGCATTATCAGCGGTCAACTCTTGCAGATGACGAAGTATAAACATCCGCTGCTCTTCTGAGCCGACGCTCGAGGCAGTAGCAAACATTTTCAGGACACTACGAACCATAGCCAGTGCGCTTCTTCGCGCCTCGACCAACGCCGGGCGATTAAGCCCGATGATGGTGATCGTCATCTGCCCCTCTGGCGTCTCACTGAGGATGTTTCCTTCCCAGTCATAGACAAAATGCCGGGCAGGATCATCAGAAGTTGGGTCCAACAATAACGGTTTTTCGCGTTCTTCCCATCCAGGCTCAAAGGCGCGCTGTGTTTCGTCCTCAAGAGGAAAGCGGCTCGACTTTCCCGCTATGACACCGTTATATTGATGCGGCCGATTACATGCGGGGCAACTTAACAGCAAATTTTCCCACTGGCTTGCCAGCCACCAGTATCCTGGGTGTTTACGGCTCTCTGCGACAGCGCCCTTAGGTCTGTAATGGCAAATATCCCCGGACGCCGTTGAATTTATCCGTGATTCACACCACGCACACTTACCCTGAAAGAGATCATACAGCGCATTTTTAACTTCTTTACTTCTGAAAACCTTAAATTCAAAGCGACTCTGCAAATGATGCGCCTGCTTATAAAACTCAGCCGCTTTCTCTTTTTCCGCCTCTGCCGCGCCGCCAGGCAGTAACACGGATGGAATGGCGACACGCCCCCTGTCTACGAATAACATCGTTATTTCCCTTTAAATATATTTACGCAGGCACGCTACCGCCCGCAAAACAGACAGATTGCGAGAGAAAGCATTCACCGAATGGATAAATGATTTTGCCAAACCAACAAGGGAAATCAAGGTATATCAGGGAAATGGGCCGTTTCGGCGAGCGACAGGAGCGCCGAAGCACTCCTGCTAAGAGGAAAACGCCTCAGCCTACGTTTTCAAACCATTGCAGCTGGAAAAATGAGTCATTGTAATCGTTGTCGGTTGAATCCTCGCTGGCGAAGATATATTTGCCGAAAAAGACCGACGCGCCGCGGGTAATAATATCCTGCGTCCAGAGAACGTTTGAATAACGCTGGCCGCCGTTGGTGCCGATCCAGACAGTATAATTTCCCACGTTATCCGCCTGAAAAAAACCGTTGCCAATTTGCGTTGGCGTCCCGCCGCTGGAGCTGGTGCCCTGCACGGTAAACACCACATTAGAAAGGCTGTCTTTCAGTTGAATAAACTGGTTTGCCGAGCTTTGTACCAGCACCGACCAAAACACGACTTTACCCGGCGGAATAACGATAGCAATGCCATTGCCACTAACAGGTCCTGGCGACATGTTCATCTCCTCAGCCAATGCTGTTAAACCAGGTTAATGTCAGGCAGGTATCGTTAAAGTCCTGGTCGGCACCATCTTCGGCAATAAAATTGAAGCTGCTGGAATAGATCTGGCTACCGATATTGAGCGTCATCTCCTCCCACATCACTTGCGACCAGGATTGCCCATTGTTGTAGCCAAGGTAGACGGTATACGCACCCGTGCCGGACGCCACAAACGTTCCCTGTCCGATCTGCGTCGGTGAATGCCCGCCTGTCGATGCGCCATTGGCCTGAAAGACCGGGTTATTCGCGAAATCCCTTACCTGAACGTATTGCGCCCACGATGCCTGCACATTTGCCGTCCAGAAGACCGTTTTTCCTGGCGGCAACGTAATCGCGATGCCATTTCCTGAAACCGGGCCGACACTCATAGTTTGCTCCTGTTTTCGCCTGAAGTTGGACGCGGTTGCGTCTTCGCGTGGCCGGTCGCGAGCAAAGTTTTCGCGCTGTCGCCACAGTCAAATTGCGGGCGCTGGGCTTTCAGCGCGGCGCAAATCTGGGTATCCATTGTTGTTTGAACGGATTCGGTGAAATTGTTCGGGAACGGTGCTGCCGTATCAAATATCGGGCGCAGTTGCTGGTAATAGGCGTTATTGACAATCTGCGATTGCTGCCAGAAAGGCTGGCTGGCCACCAGCAGCGTGCGCCACGGCGTGCCGGCAGGAAGATCCTGCGACTGCACAATATAATTTTTCATAGCCACGCCGGTCATCATGGTGGTGAATGCCTGCGCGTCGCGGCTGCACTGACTGCCCGGCTTGCAGGTAGCCGCGCTGGAAACGAAACTATCCTGGAACAGCAGCGGTTGGGCGTTTTGCCCCCACGGTACCGGAATGACATACAACGGAGCGCTTTGCGACGGGCGATAGAGATTTACGTAGAACGACTGTTCAGAAAATCCCATCTCGGTGCTGGATTGCCCGGTGGCAAATGCCTGCTCAGGCGTAACGCCGGTCCCGTTGTAAAAATAGCCATTGGTACATTGATTGATACCGTTTTTCTGGCAGGTATCCGATAAAGCAACCAGTTGCGAAATCACTGCATTATCTGGCGGCATTTGCATGGCCTGCGGCATTGCATTCAGGCCATAACGTTGCACATATGCATTGATGTAGTTGGAGGGCACCGCCCAGTGACCATTAAAACTCCCCGCCAGCGCCGGCACCGCAGAGGGCAGCGAGTGCATATAGCTCAGTAAATTATCCAGCGTCTTTTGCCGGGTAATCGCCTTGTCAAACGCATAGATAAAATTCATGCACAGCCAGCTGGGAATACCCCACAACTGGCCTTTATAGGTCGATCCGGCGAGTGCCACCGGCCACGGCGCATCTCCGCTGATTTGCGCGGGGTTGATAAGCTGGTTATCCGCCAGAAAGCCCAGATACAGCACATCCAGTTCGACAACATCAAAACCGTCGTTTCCCAGAATGGTACGCAGCTTGGTAAAGTCATAAATCTTGACCTCCTGGCTAAGCACAGCATTGAGCAACACGTCCGGGTGCTGCGCCTGCCAGCTTTTCACCACATAAGCGACCAGGCTTTCAAAATTATCCGTCGGCAATGTCGGCAGGTACGAATAGAGCGAGACATTAAGCACACGCGTTTGCTGACCATTGAGCACCAGCGTCTGGTTCGGCCCTTTCGGCGTCAGCGTCATGGCGCGGGTTTGCAGGTTATTACAGTTCGCCCAGTTAATGATCGGCGGATTTGACCGGCTGGTATTTTGCCCGACATAAAAACTCTGCCCCGGTTCAACCTTAATAAACCAGTCAAAGCTGCCACCAGACGCACGGGTCCAGCCGTCAACCGTACAGGTTATCGGTGATGATGAAGTATTTTTAAGGATTAACTGACCGGCAAACACGCCAGCGCTGGCAAAGATACATAAAACGATGGCAAAGACGCGCATCGTCATTCGTGAGATGACGCCCATATAAACTCCTCTATTACTGCGGTAGAAAAACGAAAATAGGTGCGCAGGTGTATTCACGCTGCGCACCACTATATTTAGGCAAAAAGAATATTTAATTTAAAAGCTATCTATTACGATATTCGATATATTCAGACCAGGATGTTTCGCAAATAAAAACCTCCCGCACGAGGAGGTTTTGTTATTTTATTTTTTCTTGTAAACATCGGCCGTTGCGTGAATTTTTTTCCTTGTTTGATCGGAGGTTACGACATACACATCACCGCCCTTTTCATCCGCCAGTTTGCTCAGCGCATGGCGGGCATCCATGGGTGACATCTCATCGGATGTGGCAATTTCACCAACCTTTTCATATTGCGAAGAAACTTTATCAAATTCTGCTTTTTCCATTAATTTGGCGGCCCAGGCATTACTCGCCAATAACGTTAACGCGCTAATAATCACTAAACTTTTTTTGTTCATCAGGCATTCTCCGGATTGATTTGAGATGGCTGTAAATAACAGAAAAGCACAGTCGATCATTTACTCTTTAACGGTAGACCAAGCCCAAAATAATTCAATATCATTAATTAATCGGTTATTTAATCAACATATTAAGCTGAATAAAAAGTGAAACGTGCATATGAAATGTCATATATAATGGCGCGCGTCTTACTTCAGAGGTTTACACATTTCAGGAGTCTGGTGATGAAAGATTCACACCTCAACCTGCCAGCGGGCTACTTTGGCATCGTGCTTGGCATTATCGGGCTGGGCTTTTCCTGGCGTTACGCCGCCACTATCTGGCCGGTCACGCTGCTGCCTGCGGATGGCTTAATCATTCTGGCGATGGTCATCTGGGCGCTATTGATGCTGGCATTTATTAGCCGAATGTTTCGCCACGGCGCAAGCGTGCTCGAAGAGATCACCCATCCGCTGAAAAGCAGTTTTGTCAGCCTGGCACCGGCAACCTCGATGCTGGTCGCCATTGGCCTTGCGCCGTGGTTCCACACGCTGGCGCTGGGGCTGTTTCTTGTTGCTGTCGTTATTCAGCTCACCTACTCCGCCTGGCAAACCGCCGGGTTATGGCGCGGTCAACACCCGAAAGAAGCGACGACGCCGGGGCTTTATCTGCCCACGGTTGCCAACAACTTTATCAGCGCGATGGCCTGCGGCGCGTTCGGTTTTAACGATGTCGGGATGCTGTTTCTCGGTGCCGGGATCTTCTCCTGGCTTAGCCTTGAGCCTGCCATTCTCAGCCGGATGCGTAATCTTGATGAAATGTCGCCCGCCGTGCGCACATCGCTTGGCATTCAGATGGCACCTGCATTCGTGGCCTGTAGCGCCTGGCTGAGCGTCAACGGCGGGCAGGCCGATGTGTTCGCCAAACTGTTATTCGGCTATGGCCTGTTACAGATGCTGTTCATGATAAGGCTGATCCCCTGGTACAGTTCGCAGCCGTTTAACCCGTCGTTCTGGAGTTTTTCATTCGGTGTGGCGTCGCTCGCGACCACCTCGATTCGTCTGGGACACGGCACGCCGGGTGGCGCACTGTACTGGATGTCATTCCCGCTGTTTATCGCGGCTAACCTGGTGATCGCGCTGTTAATGGTGAAAACCTTCGCGCTGTTACTGCGGGGCAAGTTACTGATCCGCACAGCGCACAGCTAACGCATCACAGGCGCTTTACGAGGGTGGTTTTGTTACAGCCACCCTCCCGCTCAACGCTCACGTTATCCACGCTAAGCAACATCAGCATTAGCCCCCTGCCGCTTTCCAGATCCTGCTCCTCGTCGCTGCCAATTTTGCTCCGCGCTTTGCTCAGGCTATCTGGTGAAAGGGCGACGCCATCATCTGTCAACTCGACCTGCACAGCATCGTTGTGGCAACTGAATGTCACGGTAAATTCGCGGTGGCTGTCTTCGTTTAACGCATGGCGAATAACATTGGTCGCCGCTTCGCAAACGGCAAGATCGAGCGCAAAGCGCCACGCACCATCAACGGGCAGCGCCGCCATATTGCGCTGCAACCACTGCGCCAGCGGAGCTAATGCGCCCAGCGTAGCCTGAAGGGTAATCGCCTCATGCATTATGTTTACCTGGCAAGCTCAGCGCAGGCGGCATCACGGTCATCGCAGATGCGAAACACCCTGTCCATACGCGTCAGAGTGAACATATTGCGGATGCCGGGCTTGAGCGAACAAACGAGCATTTCACCTTTGCCATTCATCATCTTAAGAAGCGACACCAGCGTGCCGAGACAGCTACTGTCGATAAAATCAACGCGGCTAAAATCGATGATTAAGGCTTTCTGCTCATTTGCCATTTCCCGTGAGAGGATCTCCCTGAATGTCGCCGCCACCGACGCATCCAGACGTCTGACAACCGGCGTCATAATGTTGGCCTGCGGCAACCGTTCAATTTCAATATTCATGCTCTTCTCCTCCGCGCTCAATAACTAACAGCGAAACATCATCCGTCATGGTTCTTTCGCTCCCGCCATCATGGTTACGCCAGTGCGTCAAATGCTCGCCGAATAACGGCAGCAGCGCCTCAACGGGTTTGCCGGTCTGCTGCCGTAACCAGTGTTGTAAGCGTAATTCACCAAACTGCTCATCGTCTGGCCCTTCACACTCGGTAATGCCATCGCTGAACAGGCACAGGCGCTCGCCGTTATGCAGACTAAAAGCAGTGTCTTCCCACTGCATATCCGGTAGCAACCCGACTGGCGCTCCGCCACCACCGGTCTGGCGGACTTGCCCGTCGGGCGAGACGATAAACGGCGTGGGATGCCCGGCCTGGCACAACGTCCCGCTGCCATCTCGCAGATTAATAACGCCATAAACCATGGTGAAATAACTGACTATCTCCGTGTCTTCGCTGCAAAAACGCGCATTCAGCATCTGCACAACCTTCGCGGGTGACGCCACCTCGCCATGTTCATCAAACAGAAAACGTTCCACCACGCGGCCATGCAGAAACTGCCGGGCAACCGCCAGCGACATCATCGCCGCACCAACCCCATGCCCGGCGACATCAACAAAATAAAACCCCAGATGGCCATCAAGCGGGAACACATTAAATATATCGCCGGAAACCCAGGCCGAAGGCAGAAATAGCCAGTCAGCAAAATAGTGTTCATAACGCAGTTGATGCGCGGGTAATACCGAACGCTGCAACCGTGCGGCCACCTGTAAATCCTGCTCTATCTGGTTTAACGCCTCGCTTAAGCGTGTATTGTGCGCGGCAAGGCTTGCTTCCAGCGCCAGAATGCGCGCCCCGGCATGCAGGCGCGCTCGCAGCTCGCTCTGGTTGACCGGTTTACTGAGAAAATCATCCGCGCCCGCGTCAAACCCTTCGGTAATGTCATCCGCGCTCTCGCGCGCCGTCAGCAAAATAAGATACACATAGTGACCATACTCAATGTTTCGAATGGCGCGGCACAGCGCCAGCCCATCCATCACCGGCATCTCCCAGTCGCTGATCACCATGCTGACGGGCGTTTGCGCCAGCATGCCGAGCGCCTCTTCGCCATTCTCCGCTTCACTCACCTGATACCCCCACTGCGAAAGCAGGTTAACCAGTAAACGGCGATAGACCTGCGAATCATCCACGATCAATACGCGTTTTTGCTCCGTCATCATGGCTCCTAAAGCGGTAACAACCAGATAAGGCTCACTGTGCCTTCCCGGAACCGCGCATTGCCGCTTTTATGTCCTGGGAAGCGCGTTCCGGCATAGTTGCTGTACTGAATAGAGAACGATCCTGGCGCGTAGGTGGCATAGCCAAAACTGTAGCTGTAGTCGCCATTCCATGGCTGCTGCTGGCTGCTGTCAGGAAACCAGAATGCGGTGGCACGCACAAAAAAGTGCTGCTTAAAGGTGTAGCCGCAACCGCCGAGCATAACGTTCTTATTTGCCTTTACGCTGTCGCTTTGCGCGTCGTAGTAGCGCGGCACCCAGCTATAACCGAGCTGGCAGGTCAGCGCATCGCCTTTATTAATTAAAAGCTTATTTTCAATGGGCTTTGGCAACGAGAACTTATACGCCAGCGTAAACGCCCCTTGTTCAAAATAGGTGTGCCGTTTACTGCCGGTCGTCCAGAAATGGTTATCGCCGTAGTTACTGTAAACCAGGCTTACGGTGTTGGGGTGCCAGTCATCATAGCCGAAGCTGTAGCGGAAATCCGTGGTATAGCGGCTGGTATCCCTCACCGGAAGACGGGTAATCACGTTCGCGAACCAGAAACTGTAGGGGGAATATTGCAGGCTCAGGTTGAGTGTCTGGTTAATTTTGTTTTTTTGCGACGCCGATTCCGAGTTGTTAGGTATCGTTATCCACTGTTGTTTCAACCCTGAGTTAAAGCTCAACGCAGCGGAAAATTTATCTTTATTACCGGCGAACAGACGCCCCCAGCGGCTGTTGATGCCGCCCGCCGGGATCTGCTCGGCCGTGCGTTCCTGCTGACCAGCGTCAGAAGTGCGATCGACGGCATACGCTGGCGCGATAACACTGCACATGACAGTCACCAGCAACAATTTTTCCCGCATAACGTATTCCCTCAATTGGGTATCCAGCGTCCGGCGACGTTATATTTTGCCATCAGCCATAACGCACCCAGCGCGACCGCATGGATCAGCGTGTTGGTCAGCCATGCCTGATGCCACAAATCGAAGGTGACAAACTGGCTGACCACCAGCACCACATACACATGCAAAATGAAGGTATAAAGCGAGTGCTGGCCCAGCGGGATAAAAAACCAGCCCGTGGCGCGGTAAAGCGGCGCCCAGCAGCGTGTCAGCACCAGATAAACGGTCACCATCAGGGCGATATCATTGAGAACGCGTACCGGGCCAAGACCGTTTTTTGCCGCCCAGGTATGGTAAAACGCATTAAAATCGGCGGGTGGAATCACCTGCAGTAACAACGCCGGTGGGATAAAGGGATTGGTATGGTTTTGCGCCACAAATCCCAGCACTATCGCCACCACCACCAGTGCCACGACCACAGCTTTACCCGCGGGCGTTTGTGCGAGCGAAAGCAGTTCCTCTTTGTACCAGCCGCAACACATGCCGAGCACAAAGATCAGTTGCCAGGCCATGAGCGGAAAGGCGAATTCAAACTCGGAGACCGTGACGCGCATCGGCCACACTTGCCAGCAACAATAAACCGCCAGCGAGAGCAGCAATAACCAGACTACTTTTCCGTTATGCAGTAGCCACAGAAATAATGGGCTTATTAACAGCAGGCAAATATATAATCCCAGAATCTGGGTTTGATGCGGACCAATTTGCAAATAGAGGATGATATTAAACCAGGTCTCACGAATTTGCGGGCTGGTCGGAAATAATGACCAATGCGTGCCTGAATACCGATCCGTAAAATGGGTAACTTCAAAGGTGTTTATAAAATGCAGATGCGAGAGTAAGAGAATTGAAACTATGATAATGATATTAACCTGATATATTTTCCACGCGCGTCGCCATAATCCCCAGGAAATCGTTAATAACACTGCTTTTTGCAGACGCAAGCGATTGAGCATACCGAGCATAAATCCGGAAAGGATCACAAACCCTTCCGCGCCGGTTGTCAGACCAAATCGCTCCCACGTAAAAATATTAAAAACCGACATCACTTCCGTATGTGCCACCACCATCATCACCAGCGCCACGCCGCGCATCATATCAATGCGGAGATCCCGACGGTCAGCTAATACATAACGCCACGTTGTTTTTTCACGGTTTTTCGCTATAGCGACAGGCGCAGACTGGCTTATTTCCATCTCGTAAACGTTGCCCTGAAAAGAGGTTGCGAAGTTAATATTTACATAGCGTAGTACACTCTGACCGGCAAACTGAATCCGCTTCGCCAGATTATAAAATATATCCTTAAACAGAAACCCCAGTTAATCAAACGTTACTTAAAGGCAATTGTAGTCATTCTTGAAAGTTACTGATGGGGTTCTACAATGACTTTAAAAGAATTTCCCACAGGCTATTAAAAGCAACTCAGATTTATCTTCACGGCGCATATTATTCATTTGCGAATGATTAACAGATCAGGATATCTGCGACTATGGGTTTTTATTTTTCCAGATTTGAAGCGCGTCGCCCGCCAGAACCCCTTAGCACTCCCGGATGGGTACAAAAGGCATGGCAAATATTGGCGGTGGCAGCGCTGATTCTGGGGGCAAATTATATTCGCTGGCGCTGGATGGAATCGCTAAATATGGATGCGCTGTGGTACGCCATTCCCCTTGTGCTGGCAGAGACGCTGGCATGGATTGGTACCGCGTTATTTACCATTAACCTGTGGCAGGAAAAGGATGTACCGGCGCAAAACCCACCGGCGGATATCAACGATTGTCATGGCGCAGAAGAAACCGTTGATCCCCGGCCAATCAAGGTGGATCTGTTTATCGCCACCTATTCCGAAGATGTCGAACTGGTGCGGTTATCGATTCGCGACGCGCTTAACGTCACCTACCCTTGCCCGCTCGATTACCGCATTCATGTGCTGGATGACGGGCGGCGCGCTGAGATGAAAGCCGTCTGCGATGAAGAAGGCGTTAATTACATCACCCGGCAGAATAATATTGGTTACAAAGCCGGAAACCTGCGCAACGGACTGGAGCAGACCGACGGCGACTTTATTGTGATTTGCGATGCCGATACCCGCGTCTTTCCCACCTTGCTCAGCCATACGCTGGGCTATTTTCGCGATCCGGACGTCGCCTGGGTGCAAACCCCCCAGTGGTTTTACGATCTGCCGGAAGGCGAACGGCTGCCGCGCTGGCTTGCACGCCGGACAGGCAAAGCCGGGTATGCGCTCGGCTGGACGCTGGAAAAAGTGTGTGGCCCGGTCACCCTGGGCCGCGACCCGTTTTTTAACGATCCGCGCATGTTTTATGATGTCATTTTGCGCCGCCGCAACTGGGCAAACGCCGCGTTTTGTTGCGGCGCAGCGTCAATTCATCGCCGCGAAGCGGTGATGCAGGCGGCACTGCGCAGTTATGTGTGGAACGTCGACGCCGAAATCAATCGTCATACCCGCGATATTCGCGATCCGGCCATGCGTGCAGCGCTTCAGGAGGCGATGCGCCCGCATGTTATTTACGACACCGAACTGACGCCGTACAAATTCCACGTTTCGGAAGATATTTATACCTCCATTGTCCTGCATGGCGACGATGCACGTCGCTGGCGTTCGGTGATGCATCCACGCATCGAATCCAAGATGCTCTCGCCGCAGGATATGCTGACCTGGATGATCCAGCGCTTTAAATACGCTGCCGGTTCGCTGGATATCCTGTTTCACGACAACATCTTTTCCCGCCGCCGCTTCAAGTTGTCGCTGCCTCAGACACTGATGTACGCCACCACTTTCTGGTCCTATCTCGCCTGCATCTGGAATACCGTGTTCCTGATTTCGCCCATTATTTATCTGTTTACCGGCATCCCGCCCGTCTCCGCATGGTCCACCCCCTTTTATCTGCATTTCTTACCGTTTTTTATTGTTTCGGAGCTGGCGTTCATGTTTGGGACATGGGGCATTTCCGCATGGGATGGACGCGCGTCCTATCTCTCTTTTTTCTCGATGAATTTACGTGCGCTCGACACCGTTCTGCGCGGTGAGCAGATCAAATTCCATGTGACGCCAAAAGAGCGCCAGACCGGGCGTTTCCTCTACCTTGTCAAACCGCAAATCGCAATTGTTGTGCTGACGCTACTTGGCCTGCTGTGGGGCGGGATTCAGATTGCGCGCGGCCAGGTTGATGATCCTTCGGGTTACGTGATCAACATTTTCTGGGGGGCGGTCAACATCGCCGCCATGCTCCCGCTGATCCTTGCGGCAATGTGGACACCGCCCGATGAGGAGCCGACGCCATGAGAATGCGCGATGCGCTGCTGAACGCCCGCAGTTATATCACCATCCTGCTCGGTTTCCTGTTGGGTTTTGCCATTGTTGTCTGGGTGGAACGCCAGATGCCAACCCGGGTGGAGAGCACTTCGGGTCTGACGCTGAGTAAAGCGTTTCCGCCACTGCCCACCACACGCGAATTAACCTTTAACGAAGCGATCTGGGCGCGGGTCGCCTGGCAATATTATGTCAATAATACCCAGCCGAACGGTCTTGCTAACGCCCGCGATGCCGAACCGTGGTTCAGCTTATGGAGCACCGGCAGCTATCTGTTCGCCGCCATGGCCGCGCAGCGTCTGGGCATCATCACCACGGCGGAATTTGACGAGCGCATCACGGCGGCGTTGTTCAGTCTCGGTCAGTTGCACCTTAACCCGCAGGGGATCCCCGCCAGTTATTACCACGCCGATACGCTGAAAATTCTCGGTAAAACGGAGAGTTCCGCGATTGGCATGGGGCGTCTACTGACGGCGTTGCAAACCCTGCTGTGGCACTACCCGCAGCACGCCGCGGAAATCCGCGATCTGTTTAATCAGTGGCAGACCGGCGCACTGGTGGAGAGCGGTGAAACCACGCGCGCCTCGCTGCCCGTTCACCACTGGACGCTGGCAACGGATGAGCCGCGCAACAGCTTTGGTTACCGCATGTATGCCAGCCACACGCTGCGCCTGATTAACAACGAGGCGGGTTTAGCCGTCACCAATCCGCCGGAAGGCCAGTCGATGATCGATATCGACGGCATTATGGTTCCTGACGAAGGGCTACGCACGCCATGGGGACGCCAGCCATCGCTGGTTAGCCTGCCCTATCTGCTTACCGGGCTGGAGACCGGGTTCGACGCGCAAAGCGCAGAGATCGCCTGGCGCATCATGCAAATTCAGCAGCGTCGCCACAGCCTGCAGGTCCGCAAACCGCCGATCAGTACCGATTACGCCGAACCCGCGCCCGATTACGTTAACGACCTGCCGACCCGCCAGCCGGACAACCAGACCAGCATCAACGACGCCCCGCCTGAACAACGCGCTATCACGTCAACCCGCTCGGCATTTGCGTGGTATGCCCTGTTTCGTAATGCATGGAGTGAAGCCCTGCGCGAGCAGGTACTGACGTTGCAGGTTCCCGGTAAAGGTTGGCAGCAAGGGTTTAATCTCAACAACCGCGTTAATAACGTCATCGATGCTGACACCAACGCCGTCGTACTTGAAAGCCTATCGTTTATCGCGCACGGACAGATGCTGTGCCTGAGCTGTATGAACACCACTGCCCGTCCAACCCCAGCAGCAGGAGCAACACCATGAAGTTGACTTGTTTGACGCTTTTTCGCCGGTGGGCAGGCATTGTGGCTCTCGGGCTGGTGATGACCAGCGCCCGGGCCGCACCGGGGTTGCCCGCATCCGACTATCCGGTGCGCAGCGGCGCGTTGACGGCACAGGAGATGCAGATTGCGAAAAACGCCTGGCAATACTTTGTCACCAACTATCAACCCACCACCGGGCTGGTGAACGCGGTTAATAAATACCCCTCCACCACCATGTGGGACAGCGCCTCCTATCTGGCAGCGCTGACGGCGGCGCGTGAGCTGGGCATCATTGATAAAGCCGAGTTCGACCAGCGATTAATTAAATTCCTCGCCACCCTCAACACCATCCAGTTATTTCGCAATGAACTGCCCAACAAGGTCTACAACACCATCAACGCGCAGAAAGTGGACTACCTGAACAAACCCGGCGAGATTGGCTTCTCCGCGCTGGACATTGGTCGCATGCTGCTGTGGATGAAAATTATCAAAGAACGTTATCCGGAATACGGCAACAGTATTGATAACGTCGTTCTGCGCTGGGATTTCAGCCATGTGGTCGACGGTTGCGGCACGCTGTATGGCGCATATCTGGAGAACGGCCAGCCGAAATATGTTCAGGAAGGACGCCTGGGGTATGAAGAGTACGCCTCGGCGGGTTACCAGCTTTGGGGTTTTAATACCTGCCAGGCCAGCCGCCCGCAACCGTACGATCTGGCGGAGATCTACTGCGTGCTGGTGCCGTACGACTCGCGC
This sequence comes from Kosakonia sp. LAM2021, assembly GCF_016620385.1. NCBI lineage: Bacteria > Pseudomonadati > Pseudomonadota > Gammaproteobacteria > Enterobacterales > Enterobacteriaceae > Kosakonia > Kosakonia sp. LAM2021. Next base: position 339,406 of record NZ_JAENHT010000004.1, on the reverse strand, counting down.
GACTCGCGCCGAACCTTCCAGCATAACTACGTGGTGACCGAATCGTATCTGCTGTATGGACTGGAGATGGGCTTTGATACCGCCGACGATCGCAGTAACACCAAAAACCACTATTCGCATCCGTGGATGAAAAACTTCGCTGACCGGGTGTATCAGGCGCAGGAGAACCGCTACACCATTACCGGCATGCTTACCGCCCGCTCCGAGCATCAACTGGATAAAGCGCCTTACTTTGTTTACGACACGGTATTCAGCGACGGTTTTAACTGGAACACCATTACCGACAAAGGCCAGTACGTGCCTGAAACCGCCGCCGTCTCGCTAAAAGCTGCGCTGGGCATGTGGGTGTTGTGGAATTCGCCCTATACCGATCGGCTGTTAAGCATCATCGAAAACGCCAACGAAGAGGGAAAAGGCTACTACGAAGGGCTCTATGAGAACGGCAGCGGGCCAATTAAAGAGTTCACCGCCAACAATAACGGCATCATGCTTGAAGCCCTGATGTTTAAAAAGAGCGGCAAACTACTGCGCTTTAATAGCGATAATCCAAAAGATAAGAATTTCGCCCCTTCGTTGTGGGAGAAAAAACTGGTTGATCTGTTCGAGGAGAACAATACCCGGCGCAATCGCCCGTTCCTGAACCCGACGCCCGCCGTGAAAAACTGGTGTGAACAGACAGGCACCGCAATGCGCACGAAATCGAGTTGCCAGGCTTGCCAGTGCGCGTCCTGTAACGCGGACGAGCCGGTGAAATTACCCCCGGTGGCGGCGTCATGCTTAAAACAGTAAGTCGCAAACACCTTATTGCGCTGCTTTGTCTGCTGCTGGTGGCGCTGGCACTGTTTGCCCTCGTTAAAGACGGCGGCACTGGCTGGCGCTGGCTGAGCAACGGCGGCTGGCATACCAGCGCCCGTATTAGCGCCCTGAACCCGGAGGAACGCCAGTGGGCGCAAACTGCCTGGCGCTACTTCGAGAACAATACCCAGCCGCAGACCGGGCTGGTCAACGGCAGTGATAAACAGCCCCGCGCCACACTCTGGCAGATGGGCGATACGCTGATTGCATTGCTGGCGGCCAGAGAGCTGGGGCTGATCAAAGACGATGAGTTCGATCGCCGGCTTTCGCAACTGCTCGGGACGCTGAATCGCCTGACGCTGGCCGACACCCGGACACCGGGCCACCTCTACTCGACACAGAACGCCACGCTGGTTGACTTTAGCGGTCAGGTGCAGAAAAACGGCTGGTCGGCGCGGGATATGGCGCGTCTGATGCTGGCTTTACGCCTCGTTAGCGAATGGGCACCGCAGTACCAGGAGTACCTGGATAAAATCGTTCTGCGCTGGAATTTTTGCCCGGTCATCGATCCTCGCGGCGAATTGTGGTCCTCCTCCATTGAGAATGGCAAACCGGTGATCCGTGAGGAGTTGCGGCTCGGCGAAAGTGAATATGCAGCCACCGCGTTTCGTTTATGGGGCTTTGCGCCGGTGCAGGCTTTCGCCCCACCTGCGCGCAATGTGATCATCTACCGCCGTGCGCTGGAGGTTGATGCCCGCGATCCGCGCACCACCTGGCAACCCTCGCTCATCTCCACGCTGCCCTACATGCTGCCAGGACTGGAATTTGGCTGGCAGCCGCCCGGCGTGGAGCGCACAACCCGCCAGGCGCTGCGCGAACGTGCCAGACAAGTGTGGCTGACGCAACAGACCCGCTGGGAAACAGAAAAAGTCCTGACTGCCAGGGCCGATTTCGCGCTCGGGCAGGCACCGTGGCACGTTGACGATACGGTATGGGGCAACGGCTACGCCTGGAACACGCTCGGCGCCGACGGGAAATACTATCCGCGCCTGGCGCAGGTCTCGACCAAAGCGGTGTTCACCCTTTGGGTGCTGTGGGACGCGCCTTTTACCGATGCGCTGATGAACGTCACCCGCCGCATAAACGATCCACAACGCGGCTGGTTTGAAGGCCGGGTAGAAGCCACCGGCGACGTTAACCGCACCCTCACCCTTTCGACCAACGCCATTGTGCTGGAAAGCCTGTTTTATAAAGCGCACGGCGGCCCGCTTTTCCGCAACGGATTAATCGATAACGGCAGCTATTTCAACCTGCAGGCGACAGATGTTTTCAGCGCGCCGGGACTCTGCTTACCCGGCGAGCGACGGGTGGAGACAAAAAAATGAAATTTTACCGCGATCTTTTTGAGGCCAGTCTGAGCCGCGTTTTCCCGCAGGATGATAAAAAGCCTTTTTTCAACGCTTTTTATGAAGCCTTCGTTCGCATGTCGCCTGAAACCGAACGTCACTTTTTGCTCGGCAATGCCGAGCAAGGCCGCCAGCTGATATTTAAGAGTTTCTTTGCCATGCTGGCGGTCGATGGCTCACTTTTTGTGCCCGATTTTCTCGAAAGGCTGGCCCGTGACCAGAGCGCCAGCGGCCTGCATCTGCCCCCCCGTTTTTTTGCTCTCTGGCGGCAAGCCATGCTTGATACAGTGCGTCAGCGCGATCCCTTATGCGACGAAGAGATCCTCACCGCCTGGGCCATGGCGATAGCACCAGGGCTTGAATATCTGCGCCGCCAGGCAGAGCTGCATTACCAGGCCGGGGGGCAATCATGACCGCTGCCTCGCGCTTCGACCTCAATGCGCTGCCGATTGCGGTGATGCTATATGACGCCCAGGAACAACTGGTGGCGTGGAATGACAAAATCGCGCAATTTTACCCGGCGCTGGCGTCCCGGTTACACCCTGGCGTAACGCTGGAAACGCTGGCAGGCCAGTTTATTGATACCGCGTACAATACCGATCCCGCCCGGCGGCAGGCGTTGAAAGAGTCGGTGATGCGCAACTGCCGGCTGGAAAGCCACTACGAGGTGCGTAATCACGGTGAGCGACGTCTGTTTGTCCAACACCAGCGTTTACCTGATGGCGGCATCATCAGCCTGCACACGGATATCTCTCACCTCGATGTGGCGCAGCGCTCGCGTCAGGATCTGCACGCCGATTTTTTGCTGGCGGCGGAGTCTATTCACATCGGCATCTGGGACTGGCAAGTGTCGCCAGACATCCTTCAGCTCAGCGACACGCTGTTAAACCTGATGGGTCAACCGCGCGACAGTTGGCATCATAAGGTCAGCTCCCTGTTGGGACTGGTACATCCGGCGGATCGCTTTCACCTGATAAGGACAGTGCTGCGTTCACGCGCGCATCATTTTCCGGTGTTTGAATGCGAAATTCGCATTCGCTATAAGCAGGATCAGTGGCGCTGGATGCTGCTGTCCGGCCAGGTTACTACCCTCAGTCTCAGCGGCGCGATGGAGCGGGTGATCGGCACCCTGCAGGATATCGACCGCCGCAAAGAAGCCGAATTGATCGCCATTGAAGCGGCCCATGTCGCCAGACAGGCGAATGAAGCCAAAAGCGCGTTTCTCGCCAATATGAGTCATGAGATCCGCACGCCAATGAACGGCATACTCGGTATGACGCAACTGTGCTTTGAAACCCCGCTTAGCGACGAGCAGCGCGAATACCTGACGCTGGTGATGAGTTCGGCGCAATCGCTGTTACATATCATCAATGACATTCTCGACTTCTCTAAAATCGAAGCCGGGAAGATCCTGATTAACGATGAAGCGCTGGAGATACGTCCGTTTATCCAGTCGTTAATTCGCCCACATATGCCTGCCGCCAGCGAGAAAGGCGTGGAGTTGCTGGTCGATATTGATCCGCAGTTGCCGACAGTCGTTCGCGTCGATAGCATCCGTCTGCGCCAGATCCTGACCAACCTCATCAGCAATGCGCTGAAATTTACCCACCAGGGCGAAGTGCTGCTCGGTATTGAACCCGCCGCGAGCGGCACGCAGTGGCGATTTCGGGTGCGCGATAGCGGCATCGGCATTCCGCCCGACAAACAACAACTGATTTTCGAAGCGTTCAGCCAGGCGGACAGCTCCACCACACGCCGCTATGGCGGCACCGGGCTGGGGCTGACAATCTCCTCGCGGCTGGTGGCGATGATGGGGGGACATTTAACGGTGACCAGTACGCCCGGCATCGGCAGCGAATTCGCCTTTACGTTGCCGCTTGAAAGCCAGCCCATTGCAGAGATGACTGCCACAAAGGCGCAACAATTTCACGGTGAGCGGGTGCTGGTCGTTGACGATAACGCCACCAACTTGCGCTTACTTGAAGCAAAACTGACCGCAATGGGGTTGACGCCGGTTTGTATCAGTAAACCGCTGGACGCACTGGCGCTGGCGGCGCAGATGCCGCCATTTCCGTTGATCCTGCTGGATGCGCAAATGCCGGATATGGACGGTATTTCACTGGCGCTGGAACTCTCCGTGCTGCCGGAAGCCAGCCAGAGCCGCATTATTATGCTCAGCTCCATGAACCGTCATTTCGACAGAAACATGCTTAAGCGCATTGGCATTGCGCACTATCTGCATAAACCGGTCGATCACAGCGAACTGCAACAGGCCATTGCCTCCTTGTTACTGCCGGTCATCGATCCGGCGCCCGCCGCCAACCCCGCTGCAGAGACAGCCGTTGCGTCGCAGGCACCGCAGCAGAGCCTGCATGTGTTGCTGGCAGAAGATAACCTGGTAAACCAAAAACTGGCCTACCGGCTGCTGGAGCAGCTTGGACACCGCTGTGAAATCGTTGGCGACGGCAGAGCCGCGCTCGACCGCTGGCAGGAAAGTCGCTGGGATGTGATCCTCATGGACCTGCAAATGCCGGGCATGGACGGTGAAACCGCTATTCGTCTGCTGCGTGAAGAAGAGCAACAACGCGGCCTGGCGCCACAGCGCGTTATCGCCATGACTGCCCATGCCATGCAGGGTGACAAAGCGCGCTGTTTCGAATTGGGTTTCGATGGCTATATCGCCAAACCCGTGACGCGCGAGGCGCTGAACGCGGAACTGACCCGTGTGGCGGGCACCACCCCACAGCCCGCCGCAGCGGTAATTCCGCAAGGTCTACCCAACGAAAGCACACTGCTTGAGCAACTGGGTGGCGATCGGGCATTGCTCGACGAACTGATGACCATTTTCAGCGAAGGTGTGGTTACGGTCAGCGCCGCCGTTGAGCAGGCGGTACAAACCGGCGATCGCGAGAGCGTGCGCCGCAACGCCCATAAGTTACGTGGTGAAGCCATTGCGCTTGATTTTCAAAGCCTGAGTCAGGTTCTTCAGCAGTTGGAAAGCCAGTCGCAAAGCCTAAGCGACGCGGAGCTGACGCGCCTGCTGGAGCCACTGCGACATGAACGCCAGCGCGCACTCAACTGGTTGCAAACGCGGGAGGCGTCATCATGAAACGTTACACCGTCACTATTTTATTATTTTTGTCAGCCTTCACCCAGGCGCATCCGACGCCAGTGAGTTGGTCGCTGGCGGGTCAATGGCGTGTGCATGATGCCAATCAGGCTGGATTTGACGGCGTACGCGCGCCTGTCGGCGACTGGCGAAAATTAGCAGTTCCGGCCAACTGGTACAGCGCCGGATACGATCACCAGGGCGCAATGTGGTATCGGCACGATTTCACCCTGCCCACCCTTGCGCCGGATACGCTGGCGACACTGGTGTTTGACGGGGTGGATTACTATGCCGATGTCTCGCTCAACGGCCAGCACCTGGCGCGTCATGAAGGGTACTTCCAGCGTTTTGCCGTCGATATTACCGACACGGTACGTCGCCATAATCGCCTGGCGGTGCGCGTTGACAGCCCGTATGAAGATCCAAAAACGCTCTGGCCGCTGCACAAAGCACTGATCAAAGGCGTACTGAATCAGCACGATACCCGCCCCGGCGGTGCCTGGTCGCCGCGCGGCCAGGATGCCAATTCCGGCGGTATCTGGTCGCCGGTGCGTCTGCACCTGAGCCGGGGCGCGGTGATCGACGAAATTATTCTGCGCCCGGACTGGCAAAACGGTCTGGCGAACCCTGCCTTACGCGCTGAGATCCGCTACCGGGCGCGAAAAAGCGGGCCAGCGACGCTGAAACTGCTTGCCGAACCGGCGAATTTCAACGGTCGTGCATTCCACCTTGAACAGGCTGTTACGCTCAATGCCACCGGCGGGGAAACCGCAACGATGACGGTGACGCTGCCCATGGCAGGCGCAAAGCTCTGGTGGCCCGCAAGCCTCGGCAAACCGAATCTCTATCAGGTACGCGCGACCCTCGTTGACGAGCGTGGCGTGATGGATAGCGCCAGAAGTCGAACCGGGCTGCGTAAAGTGGAAGAACAAACGGATAACCGCGGCTGGCTTATCAATGAAAAGCGGCTGTTTATCAAAGGCACCAACTACATTGGCTCGCCGTGGCTCAGCACCATGAACGCGGAGAAATACCGTCGTGACCTGCGCATGGTGCTGGCGATGAACGCCAACGCCATACGCGTGCATGGTCACGTTGCCAACCGCCCGCTTTACCAGGTAGCCGACGAACTGGGGCTGATGCTCTGGCAGGATGTGCCGTTGCAATGGGGATATGACGACAGCGCAGCGTTTGCCGATAATGCCGCGCGACAAACCCGTGAGATGGTCGAACAGTTTGGTAACTCGCCGGCCATTATCGTCTGGGGCGGACATAACGAACCGCCGTGGAACTCGCCCTGGATGGAGAAGCGCTTTCCTGACTGGCATAAAGATCTGAACCAGACGCTGACGGCGCGCGTGGCGGATACGCTGGCCGAAGATAATTCGCGGATCGTACATCGTTTTTCCGCCGTCGAAGAGCACTACTGGCAGGGCTGGTATTTTGGCGTGATGCGCGATCTGCTCGCTCCGGCGAAAACCGGCATTATCACCGAATTTGGCGCGCAGGCGCTGCCGCGTCTCGCCACGCTGAAAACCATTATTCCCGCCTCTTTACTGTGGCCAGCCACCACGGCGGCGGACGATCCCGGTTGGGTGAAGTGGAAATACCATAACTTCCAGCCGTTTCAGACCTTCAAGTTTGCCAATATTCCGCGTGGCGAGAACCTGCAAGCGTTTATTGAAAATACCCAGCAGTATCAGGCGCAGCTTGTGGCGATGGCGGCAGAGAGCTATCGACGTCAGCGCTATCAGCCGGTCACCGCCCTGTTCCAGTTTATGTTTGTTGAAACCTGGCCGTCGATAAACTGGGGCGTGGTGGATTATTTACGCCATCCGAAAGCCGGGTATTACGCGCTACAAAAAGCCTATCAACCGTTGTTGCCCTCCATTGAACCCGTCAGCGCGCAGTGGCAGCGCGGAAAACCCGCCACGCTACGTCTGTGGGCGGTAAATGATACCTATACGCCCTGCAACGATTGCACGCTGAAGTGGCAAGTGACGCAGGATGAGCGCCCGCTTACGGCGGCACATGCGCGGCAGACGCTGAATGTCGATAGCATGGTGCAAATCGCCGATCTGACGGTCACGCCTGACAGCACCGGGGTACTGAAGGTGACCTATCAAATTTTCGATGCACAGGGAAAAATAGTGGCGGAAAATGACTGGCAAACCGAGGTAATCGAGGCGGCAAACTGACCCAACATAACGCGCCAGGCAAGCATGTCGCCTGGCGCATTCTGCTTACGGACGACGGAACAGCACGATACTGCGTCCTTCGAGTTCGAAATCCTTCTCTTTGGTGATAACAATCCCGCTTTTCGCGCTATCGGCGGTGGTCAGTTCCAGCACCCAGCCGCCTTCGCCGAACTGAGGAATACGAAACGGCACCGTGCCTTCAAACGGGTTGAACAGCATCAGCACGTCATGCCAGATCCCCTCTTCTTCCTGCAAATCCGGGCGTCCGATATAGACGCCGAGCGTCGTACCTTCATCCCACTGTTCCGGCAACTGCTCGCCGCCGCCGGCGTTGTACCAGCGGATCTCCATACCATCGCGCCAGTTTTCTCGCCGCAGGATCGGCTGCGAAGCCCGGAGCGCAATGACATGACGGGTAAATTCCCGCAGCGCTTCCCCGTTACCGCTGTGCGGCGCGTCCCAGTCGATCCATGAGATTTCGCTGTCCTGGCAGTAGCCATTATTGTTGCCCTGCTGGGTGCGGCCAAACTCGTCCCCGGCCAGCAACATTGGCGTGCCGTGGGAGAAGAACAGCGTCGCAAGGAAGTTGCGTTTTTGCCGTTCGCGCACGGTGTTGATGCCTTCGTCGTCGGTCACCCCTTCCGCGCCGTAGTTGTAGGAGCGGTTGTCATTGTGGCCGTCGTTATTGTCCTCGCCGTTGGCTTCATTATGTTTCTCGTTGTACGACACCAGGTCGTTCAGCGTAAAACCGTCGTGGGCAGTAATAAAATTCACGCTTGCCCACGGGCGACGCCCGCGCTGATCGTACAGATCGCCGGAGCCCAGCAGGCGGGCGGCAAAGTCCGTCGAGACGTTATCGCCCTTCCAGTATTCACGCAGCGTGTCGCGGTATTTGTCGTTCCACTCCGCCCAGCCCGGCGGGAATCCGCCCACCTGATAACCGCCGGGGCCGATGTCCCACGGTTCGCCGACCAGTTTCAGCCTGGATAACAGCGGATCCTGCGTCATGGCATCGAAAAAGCCGCCGCGCTGGTCAAACCCTTCCGGCTCGCGCCCAAGAATGGTGCCCAGATCGAAGCGAAAACCGTCGATATGCATCGATTCTGCCCAGTAACGCAGCGAATCCATCACCATCTGCAATACGCGCGGATGCGACGTGTTCACCGTGTTGCCGGTGCCGGTGTCATTGATGTAGTAACGGTGCTGATCCGGCAACGTGCGGTAATAAGAGAAGTTGTCGATGCCTTTAAACGACAGCGTTGGCCCCAGTTCGTTGCCTTCTGCCGTGTGGTTATAAACCACATCAAGGATCACTTCGATACCGGCATCATGAAACGCCCGCACCATATCGCGAAAGCCCTGAATGCCGCGTGGCCCGTAATAACGCGACGCCGGGGCGAAGAAACCGAGCGTGTTATAGCCCCAGAAGTTGCGCAGTCCTTTATCAAGCAAATGCTGGTCGTCCGGGAACCAGTGTACCGGCAGCAATTCGACAGAGGTAATGCCGAGGCTTTTGATGTACTCCACCGAGGCTTTATGCCCCATCCCCTCGAACGTGCCGCGCAGCTCCGGCGGCAGCGCCGGATTAAGCTGGGTAAAGCCTTTGACATGGGTTTCGTAGAAAACCGTGCGCGGCCAGGGAATAATCGGCCTGGCGCCGTCCTGCCAGTCGAACGCGTGGGGATCGATAACCCGGCATTTGGGCGTAAACGGCGCGCTATCCTGGGTATCAAAGGTCAGGTCTTTATCTTCATGGCCTAAATCGTAAGCGTAATGGGCCGCGTTCCACTCGATATCACCGGCCAGTTCGCGGGCATAAGGATCAATCAATAATTTATTCGGGTTAAACCGGTGGCCGTTTTCCGGCTCAAACGGGCCATGCACCCGGTAGCCGTACAGCGCGCCAGGTTGCAGGCCTGGCACATAACCGTGCCAGATCTCGTGCGTGTTTTCCGGCAGATCAAACCGGGCGATCTCCTGCTTACCATCGGGGGCGTATAAACAGAGCTCCACACGATGCGCATGCGCTGAAAAAAGGGCAAAGTTAACGCCCTCACCGTCGTAATTCGCACCGAGTTGCTGGCCGTGCCCCGCCGTAATATAAAACTGTTTTCCGTCAGACATTGCTTCCCCTTGATCGCCTGTAAAGTCTCACCAGACATAACGATTGATGAACCGCACCCTTTTCTTCGATCACGCACTGACCAGTACCGCAAAGGTGAAACCGCCTATCGATCGCAGATTCACTTTGTCGGTGAGAAAAACCTCCTCTGAGCTGAGTATGTCCCGGTAACGCCGATTCGCCAGTTCCGGCGGCAAGGCAATATTGGCACCCGCCAGGCTGCCGTCGATGGCATCGAACAGCAGGCGCGGGGCAAGCACAATTAACGCATCCTGATTTTCCACGCGCGCATAGGCGATGAGGTGCTCCGCCTCTTCGCCCGCAACGGTCAATGGCAGATAGACTCCCCGGCGGAACAGCGACGGCATCTGCTGGCGTAAATGCAGCAACCGGTAGATGAAAAACTGCTTTAATTGCCCGCTCGACCAGCTCTCCTGGGAGTGCGGATCGGCCTGCTCTTCGTCTACCAGCAGGCGCTCCAGCTCGGCGTAATCCGGCTCCAGCCGGTTATCCGGATCGACCAGGCTGAAATTGAGCGCTTCGCTGCCCTGATAAATATCCGGCACGCCGGGTGCCGTCAGCTTGATCACCGTTTGCGTCAGGCTATTGACCAGCCCGGCGCGGATAAACGGCTGTAGCGAGGCGGTAAAATCGGTTAAAAACTCGCGATTCTCCGGCGACAACAAATGCCGCACGTAATCAAGCACCGCCTGTTCATAGGCGTCGTTAGTTTCGATCCAGTCGGTGCGCTGTTTCGCTTCGCGCAGCGCTTTTTCGACAAACGCCACAAAGCGCTCTTCCAGCGCGCGCAAACCTTCCACGTCATCGGCTTGTAAGTTGACCGGCCAGACACCTGCCAGCGCCTGGTAAATCATCCACGCCACCATCGGTCGCGGCGCGTGTCCATCATCCAGCAGTTGTACTTTGCTATGGTTCATCTGTCGCCAGCGCGCCACGCAATCGGCCCAGCGCTCGGGCGCTTCCGTCAGGGTATAGAGCCGCGCCCGGGCGTCTTCCCCACGTTTGGTGTCATGGGTTGAGGTGCCGGAAAGCGCATCCGGCTGGCGCTCAAGCCGGGTTTGCATCTCCGCGTGGAAACGATCAAGCGAAAAGGTGCGCGGTAGTGGTTCCGCGCCGACTTCGTTAAGCGCCAGATCGACATGCTGGCGGAAAAAGAGCGTATCTTCGACGGACTTCGCCATCAGCGGCCCGGTGAGCTGCTGAAAACGCGTGCGAAAACGGGCCGCCGCACCGAGCGCGCTTTTCGCCACATCGCCGACTAAAATGCGGCGTACAAAATCGAGCGCGGCCGCGTCCGGCGCATACGGGCTGCGCTGAACGCTCTCGACCACCTTGTGCAGCAGCGCAGCGTCAGCCGCCGGTAGCCCATCTTCCGTGCCATAGGTGCGATAAACCGGGAAGGCGATCAGCAGTTCGCGCAGCGCCTGGCGCACCGCATCTTCTTGCGGCACCGGGATTTCCGCATGACCAATAGTGAGCGCCAGCGACACCAGCACGCTGAATTCGCCGTTAAAGTTACGATCGACCATCAGCAGCTTGGCGTCGCGCAGCTCCTCGCGCATATTCACGCGCCGCCCGGCAACGCTGTCGTAGGCTTTGCGCAGATTACTGAGCTTTGCGTCATCGACCAGCACATCCGACAGCGCGGCGATAAATTCATACCCGGTGGTGCCGGCAACCGGCCAGTCCGCCGGGAGATGCTCGCCTTTGCCGAGGATCTTCTCCACCGTGAGGTAACACTCAGGCCCTACCTTCTGGCGTAAGCGCATCAGATAACCCTGCGGATCGGCAAGCCCGTCGACGTGATCGATTCGCAAACCCTCCACCGCGCCGCTGTGCACCAGTTCAAGGATCAGCCGGTGCGCATCATCAAATACCGCTTCATCTTCCACGCGCACGCCAATCAGGCCGGTGATTTCAAAAAAACGCCGGTACGAGAGGTCATTCGCCGCATCGCGCCAGCTCATCAAACGCCAGGGCTGCTGCGCATGAATGTCAGCGATTAGCGCGTGATCGGTCTCGCCGATAAGTGCCTGCTCCCGCCCTTGCCAGCTTTCTGCCACCAGCGGATAGAAGTTGTCGTAATAGGCCAGCGCCGGTTCGCCGGTCAGCGGATCGGCTTTGATCGCCAGCTCGCCGTTTGCAAGCACTGTGTCAAAATCATCGCCGAGAAACGGCAGCGTCAGCCGCCGCGACCAGTCAATGTCGAAATGGTGGGCATACGGGCTTTTCTCGCCTTTGGCTATCACATCGCGCCACCAGGCGTTTTCCAGCGAGGCGGCCATATGGTTTGGCACAATATCGAGAATCAGCCCCAGCCCGGCGTTTTTTAACGCGCTCACCAGCCGATCAAACCCGTCGCGCCCGCCAAGTGTCGGGTCTATTTCATTGGCGTTGGTCACGTCATAACCGTGGGTAGAACCGCTGGCGGCGGTGAAAATGGGCGAGGCATAAAGGTGGCTGATGCCCAGATGTTTAAGATACGGAACCAGCGCCGCGGCGCGATCAAACGTCATTCCGTTACGAAACTGCAAGCGGTAAGTCGCGGTTGGCGTATTCACATTCCCTCTCCTAAAGCCAGACGAACAATGAACGCATTCGACGGCAAATCATCTTGTCCGCGCGGCCAGGCCGCCAGCGTTTTACCGGGTAGATCCGGCAACGGTTGCGTCGCCTCGCCAATATTGAGCGCCAGCGATAATATCCCTTGCGGGAAGCGCCAGCGGACCGCGACAAACCCTGGCGCGGTGGCGATCACTTCCCCATTTTGCCGCTGCGCATTTGTCAGCAGCGGCACCACATATTTCTGGCGCAGCGTCAGCCAGTCGCGGGTTTGCGTCAGCCAGCGCTGACCGCTCTCCTGCTGCGTTTTCGCCCAGTCCAGTTGTGAACGGGTAAAGGTTTCAGGCGCGTTCGGATCGGGAACCGCTTCCCCCTCATGTCCGGCATGGCCCTGGAACTCCCGCGCGCGCCCTTCACGCACGGCGCGCGCCAGATCGCCGTGAAAATCGGTAAAGAACAGGAAAGGATTGGTTTCGCCATACTCTTCGCCCATAAACAGCAGCGGAATATGCGGGGAAAACAGCAGCGCGCCGAGCAGCACGCGCGTTCTCTCCGCGCCCGCCAGCGTGATAAGCCGCTCGCCCTGCGCGCGGTTGCCGGTCTGATCGTGGTTCTGGATAAAATCGACAAACGCCACCGGCGGCTGGTTGCGGCTGTCCACTCCGCGCGGTTCACCGGTTGACGGGGCAACCTCCCCCTGAAACGCGAACCCTTCAGTTAACGCGCACGCCAGCCACACTTCGGGCTTATCCGCAAAATCCTGGTAATAGGCATGGGTTTCGCCGGTGGCAAACACATGCGCGGCATTATGCAGATCGTCATTCCACTCGGCGGTAAACAGCGGCGCCCGCCCATCCGGATCGCGCGGATGCAGCGCAATAATGTTGCGGCAATCTTCGGTGGTCAGATGCACCGGCCTGTCGGTAATCTCCTCGCGAATACGGCGGGCAATCTCCACCAGCACCGGCGGTTCGGCGCTGTCTTCAATCTGATCGATGGCATCATATCGCAGCCCGTCCAGGTTGTATTCGTTGAGCCAGTAGAGCGGTGCTTCAACGATGTAACGCCGCACCGCGTCAACGTCATACGCGATGCCCGGCCCCCACGGCGTCTGCCGTTCGGCGTGGAAAAAATCCGGCGACAGCGCGGGTAAGTAGTTACCTTCCGGGCCAAAGTGGTTGAGCACAATATCCAGCACTACTGAAAGGCCGTAGCCGTGAGCTGCATCGATAAAGGCTTTAAAATCATCCGGCGTGCCGTAAGCCGAGTGCGGCGCATAGAGCAGCACGCCGTCATAGCCCCAGCCGCGATTGCCGCCAAACTGGGAGACGGGCATCACTTCTATCATGGTGATGCCGAGTTGCGCGAGGTACGGCAGTTTTTCCATTGCCGCGCGAAAAGTGCCCTGCGGGGTAAATGTCCCGATATGCAGTTCATAGACCACGGATTCTTGCCACGGGCGACCCTGCCACTGCGGGTGTTGCCAGACGTAATGATCCGGGTCGACAACCAGCGAAGGGCCGTTAACATCGGCGGCCTGCGCGCGCGAGGCGGGATCGGGAACCGCCATACCGTTGCTCAGGACAAACTGGTACGCCGTACCAACGGCGATATTATCGACGGTCCGTTCAAACCAGCCGTCATCAAGGCGTTGCATTGGCAGTTCGCCAGCCGGTAAACGCAGTGAAACCTGCTGCTGCCCGGTGGCCCATAAGCGAAAACGCACGCGACCATTCGCGAGGTATTCGGCTCCCCAGCTTTTACAAAACGATTTCGACGCCATGCAATTACCTCTCCACGATGTCACGAAGAACAATCATAGTCGATAAACTGCAAAGCCATTGGCGGGCCGCCCGGTGATGCACGCGCATACCGGGCGGTGAGTTACGTTACTGCTGTTGTTTTTCTTCTGCGGCTTCGACTTCACGATACCAGCGCGGATGGTGCTTCTTCGCCCAGCGGCGGCTCACTTTGCCTTCAATCATGCCTTTGATCGACCCTTTCACCCAGAACGCCATATACATGTGCACCAGGATGGCGAGCATCAGAATAATGGCGGAAGTGGCATGCGCCAGCAAACACCAGCGAATCAGCCAGATGGGGAAAAAGTGGGCAAAATACGGACGCCAAATCACCACGCCCGACGCCAGCAGCAGCGAAATCATGCTCATGATGGTCCAGAACATCATTTTCTGCCCGGCGTTATATTTGCCGACATCCGCAACCTTGTGCTCATTGCCTTTCAGCACTTCGACAATGTTTTTCAGCCACGGCAGATCTTTCTTATCCGGGATGTTGTGATGCACAAAACGCACAAACATAAACATCAGGATCAGAAAGATCAGCACGCCAAAGAATGGGTGCAGAATGCGCCCCATCTGCGGCGTGCCGAAGGTTTGCGTCAGCCAGTGCAGCGTCGGGAAAAAGAGCGCGATACCGGATAACGCCACCAGAAAGAAGCAGGTAACGACCGTCCAGTGGCACGCCCTGTCGATAAATTTGGTGCGCAGGATCATTTTGCTTTTATTCATGGTCGTGCTCCTCTTCATCGTCATCCGTCTCTTTGTTCGGGCCTACACCGATGTAGTGGAACAGCAGACCGGCAAAAGTGGCGATAAACCCGGCGGCGGAGAGCGGCTTGAGAATGCCTTTCCACAGAGTAACCGGCACATCAATTTTCGGTTCTGCAGGCAGATTGTGATACAGCCCCGGCTGGTCAGCATGCTGCAACACATACATCACATGCGTTCCGCCCACGCCCTGCGGGTTGTACACCCCCGCATTGACGTAACCGCGTTTTTGCAACTGCGCCACGCGTTGTTCGCCAAGTTCCAGCATCTCGGCTTTGGTGCCGAAATGGATCGCCCCGGTCGGACAGGTTTTCACGCAGGCAGGCTCCTGACCGACGCTGACGCGATCGACGCAGAGCGTGCATTTGTAGACCCGGTTATCGTCCGGATTGAGGCGCGGCACGTTGAACGGGCAACCGGCAATGCAGTAACCGCAGCCAATGCAGTGCTCCGACTGGAAATCGACAATCCCGTTGGCGTACTGAATGATCGCCCCCGCAGACGGGCAGGCTTTCAGACAGCCCGGCTCCGCGCAGTGCATACAGCCATCTTTGCGGATCAGCCACTCCAGTTTGCCGTTTTGCGTGGTCTCGCTAAAGCGCATCACCGTCCAGGATTTGGCGCTTAAATCGAGCGGGTTGTCATACACTCCGGCGCAGTACCCCACTTCATCGCGGATATCGTTCCACTCGGAGCAGGCCACCTGACAGCCTTTACAGCCGATACAGGTGGACACATCAATCAGCTTTGCCACTTCAGCGCGGAAATCCCGTGCCTGCGGCGGCGGCGTAAAACCGTTGGTCGCTGAACGTTTAATAATGTCTTGTGATTGCATGGACATGGTTTCGCTTCCTTACGCCTTCTCAATATTGACCAAAAACGCCTTGTATTCCGGCGTCTGCGAGTTAGCGTCGCCGACAGACGGCGTCAGCGTGTTAGCAAGGAAGCCTTTGCGCGTGGCCCCTTCAAAACCCCAGTGGCACGGAATACCGACGGTATCGATGCTGCGCCCGTCGATAGTTAGCGTCTGCAAGCGTTTGGTCACCACCGCTTTGGCTTTGATAAAGCCGCGTTTCGACATTATTTTCACTTCGTCTCCGGCGAGAATGCCCTTCTCTTTTGCCAGCGCTTCGCCAATCTCCACAAACTGATCCGGCTGCGCGATAGCGTTAAGGCGGGCATGTTTCGTCCAGTGGCGGAACAGCTCGGTTATTGAGTAGGTGGTGGCGACATACGGGAAGGCATCCGCTTTGCCCATATTGGCTTTATCGGCGGCGAAAATGCGCGCCACCGGGCTGGAAACCACCTCCGGGTGCAGCGGGTTGGTGCCAATCGGTGATTCAATCGGCTCGTAGTGTTCCGGGAACGGGCCGTCGTTCATCTTGTCGATGGAGAACAGTCGCGCCACGCCTTCCGGGTTCATGATAAACGGCCCGACATTGCTGCCTGGTGCCGCCTGGCTGTAGTCGGCAACGTCCATACCTGTCCAGCGCTGACCATCCCAGTGCAACAGCGCGCGCTTCGCATCCCACGGTTTACCCGCCGGATCGGCAGAGGCGCGGTTGTAAAGAATGCGGCGGTTCGCCGGCCACGACCACGCCCAGCCCGGCGTGCAGCCCAGCCCGTACGGATCGCTGTTATCACGGTTCGCCATCTGATTACCGCGCTCCGTCCAGCTACCGCAATACACCCAGCAGAAGCTGCTGGTGGAGCCATCATCACGCAGTTGCGCAAAGCTGCTTAACTGCTCGCCTTTTCTGGCAATCAACGTGCCTTTGTCGTCATACAGATCGCGCAGTGCTTTGCCGTTGGCTTCGCGGGCGACTTCTTCGGGATGCGGATCGTACGGATCTTTATAATCCCAGGACATGTTCAGCAGCGGTTCCGGGTTGGCTCCGCCTTCGGCCTGATACAACTCGCGCAGGCGCATAAACAGGCGTCCCAGGATTTTGGCGTCGTGCAATGCTTCTCCAGGCGGCTCGGCGGCGGCCCAGTGCCACTGTAACCAGCGCCCGGAGTTGGCAATAGAACCGTCCTCTTCAGCAAAGCAGGAGGATGGCAGACGGAACACCTCGGTCTGAATTTCCGCCGGATTGACGTCGTTCATCTCACCATGATTCTGCCAGAAGGTGGAGGATTCGGTCGCCAGCGGATCGATAACCACCATGTATTTCAGTTTTGCCAGCGCGCGTGATGACTTGTTCTTATCCGGGAAAGCCGCCAGCGGGTTGAACCCCTGCACGATATAACCGTTGATTTTGCCTTCGATCATCAGCTCGGCCTGGGTCATCACATCGTAGAGACGATCCCATTTCGGCAGCCAGTCGTAACCCCAGTTGTTCTCCGCCGTGGCGCGATCGCCCCAGAAACTCTTCATCATGCTGATGAAAAACTTCGGCGTATTTTGCCAGTAGTTCACTTCATTCACCCCCAGCGACGGCGGCGTGATCTGTGAAATATAGGTCTGGTAATCCGGCTGTTTTTCCGAGGGCAGCGGCATATAACCCGGCAGGTTGGTCGACAGCAAACCTAAGTCGGTATAACCCTGAATATTCGAGTGACCGCGCAGCGCATTCACGCCGCCGCCCGCCATGCCGATATTACCGAGCAGCAGTTGCAGCATCCCCGCCGCGCGAATGATTTGCGCCCCGGCCGAGTGGTGCGTCCAGCCCAGCGCATAAAGAATGGTGGCGGTGCGATTCGGGACACTGGTGCTGCCGAGCACCGCGCAGACATGGGTGAAATCTTTCACCGAGGTGCCGCACAAGCGGCTGACCATTTCCGGCGTGTAACGCGCAACGTGGGCTTTGAGCAAGTTCCACACGCAGCGCGGATGGCTCAGCGTCTCGTCGCGCAGCGCGTTGCCCTGAGCGTCGAGTTGGTAGAACCAACTGGATTTGTCGTACTGGCGTTTTTGCGCGTCGTAGCCGCTGAACAGGCCGTCGTTAAACGCGTAATCCTCGCGAATAATCAGGCTGGCATTGGTGTAGTGACGCACATATTCATGCTGGATCTGGTCATGTTCAATCAGATAGCGGATAGCACCCAGCAGGAACGCGGTATCGGAACCGGCGCGGATCGGCGCATAGAAATCGGCCACCGCCGCACTGCGGTTAAAACGCGGATCGACGACCATTACGGTGGCGTCGTTTTTGGTTTGCGCTTCCACCACCCACTTAAAGCCGACCGGGTGCGCTTCAGCGGCATTACCGCCCATGATCAGCACCACGTTGGCGTTTTTAATATCTACCCAGTTGTTGGTCATCGCGCCGCGACCAAAGGTCGGTGCCAGTGCGGAAACGGTCGGGCCGTGGCACAAACGCGCCTGACAGTCGATCGCCACCATGCCCAGCGCGCGGGTAAATTTGCCGTCAAGAATGCCGGTCTCATTACTGGCGGCGGAAGAACAGAGCATGCCGGTGGTGGTCCAGCGATTGACCGTTACGCCCTGCGCATTTTTTTCAATAAAGTTTTCATCGCGATCTTTTTTCATTAACCGCGCGATCTTATCAATGGCTTCATCCCAGCTAATTCGCTGCCATTTATCTGAACCCGGCGCGCGATATTGTGGATGTAATAAACGATTTTCGCTGTGAATATAGTCCAGAACACCAGCGCCTTTTGGGCACAATGAACCCCGGCTCACCGGATGATCGGCGTCGCCTTCAATGTGATAAATACTTTCACTGACATTTTTCGCATTATCACCGAGGCTGTACATCAGCATGCCGCAGCCGACTGAACAATAGGTGCAGTTATTTCGCGTCTCTTTTGCTTTTAAGAGTTTATATTGACGGGTTTCCGCGTGAACGGAAAAAGAAGATAAAAATCCGAGAGATGCGACAGTGCTTCCTGCCAGACCGCCCGCGCAGATCCGAAAGAACTGCCTCCGGTTGAGCTCCATTTGTCCTCCAGCTTAAACTTAAGACATGAAAAGGGACGGAGATTATAAGGATATTCTCAACACTTAACCATTATCCATTTATGGTTATTTTTGCGGGTAATTTGGGGCAGAAAGTTATTTAACTAAAATAAGTGGCAGAGATTTTTCTCTCTGCCCTTTTTATTACTTCGTCGCGCTGAATATGGCTTTGCCGATGCGGGCAATGGCGTCATTACTTTGCGCCATTGTCGCTTTAGTATCCGTTATATAAATAGATACAATACGAGGCGCGCCTTTTTTCGGCCAGACAATACTGATAATCGACCGCGAACCATATCCGCCCGCCCCGGTTTTATCGCCAATCACCCAGCCTTTTGGCAACGTGGAACGCAACAACGCATCGGCGACTTTATCCTCTTTCATCCACTGCACCAGTTGCGCACGCGAACGCGGCGTTAATACCTCGCCAAGCGCCAGCTTTTGCAGCGTGTGGCTGACAGCCAGCGGCGTGGTGGTATCGCGCAAATCGCCCGGCACGGCGCTGTTGAGTTCAGGTTCGCCGCGATCGAGTCGCGTGACACTGTCACCTGAATCAGCAAAGAAACGCGTCACCGCTGCCGGTCCGCCCAGCTTTTTCGCCAGCAGATTTGCCGCCGTGTTGTCACTTTCAGTGATTGCTGCGCTGCACAGTTGCTGCCAGCTCATCGATGAAGGCGAAACAAACTTGCTGGTTACCGGCGAATAAGGAACCAGTTCACTTTGGGAAAACTGGGTGGTCTCATTTAACGCCAGTTCACCTTTGTCGACCTTGCTCAGCAACGCGCCGCACAGCAGCGCTTTGTGGGTACTGTTTAGCGGAAAACGCTCATCGCCCCGGTAGCTCACCGTCTCACCGCTGGCGGTATCCACCACCGCAATGCCGATGCGCGCGCCTAAGTGCTCTTCCTGCAGGCGGGCCACCGCCGTCAGCGTGGCGTTATCAATATTGGCGGCGCTGGCGGCAAAGGCGCTCAACAACAGTAAAGAACAGATTGATTTCACTGGGAAAAACATAGGTATAATCCTTGTTCAGACAGAGCAACATCACGAGTGGGCATCATGTATAACACCGCGTTAGTGTACAGAAGTTTCGGCGAACCGCAGACTGTTCTGCAAGCTGAAACCACCGCGCTGGCACCGCTTCCGGCAGGACAGGTTCGCGTCAAAATGCGCCTTGCGCCGTTGAACGCCTCGGATTTGATCCCGGTCACCGGCGCCTACAGTCACCGCATTACCCTGCCCGCCGTCGCGGGTTATGAAGGCGTGGGCGTGGTAACAGAAACGTCTGGCTCAGACGCGCATCTGCTGGGCAAACGCGTGTTGCCGCTGCGCGGTCAGGGCACCTGGCAGCAGTATGTGGATTGCCCGGCGGAACTGGCTGTGCCGGTGCCGGATGATATTGACGATACGCTTGCCGCCCGCGCCTACATCAATCCGCTGGCCGCACAGATGATGCTGGAACATTACCCGGCTCACGGCCAACATGTGCTGGTCACCGCGGCGGGTTCTGACTGCGCCGGTTACCTTGCGCAGTGGGCCAGGCTTCAGGGGGCAAAAAGCGTGACCGGCATTTATCGCTCCGCCATCCACGCCAGCCGCCTGGCGGCCTGCGGCGTGAAAGCGCTGGCCGATACGGAGAGCGCTGCCATCAAACAGGCGGCGGGTAAAGCCGGCGTTATCTATGACGCCACCGGCGGCACACTGGCAGAAACGCTGCTGCAATCAATGCCGAAAACCGGGCAATTTATCAGCTACGGTTTGCTCTCCGGGCAGCCATTCAGCATTCGCCAGCGCTTACCCGCAGTCCACTGGTTCCATGTGCGTAACTATCTCGACGCAATGACGGCTGATGGCTGGCAGCAGGCGTTTTGCACGCTCTGGGAGCGACTGCGCACAACGCACGTGAGCGAGGTCATGGTGGTTGATTTTCAGCAGTGGCAGCAGGCTATCACGCTGTACCAGACGCCAGGCCGGATAGCCAAACCGCTGCTGTCGTTTTAATCCCGGTCGGCTGAATACGCCACACCGCGCTGGCGCTCAATTTCCGCTAATCGGGTGCGGAGCGAGGCCACCAGGTGCTCCCAGGCAAGGCTGCCCAGTGGCACCCGGAACGGCGGCGCGGGGGCGTCTGCCGCCGCGATAATCGCATCAACCGTGCGCTGCGCATCGCCTTTTATGTCAAAACTGCCACTGGCAATTCCCCGGCGTACCTCGCCCGCAGGCGTATTGTCATAGACGGCGAGCGGCGTGGCGTGATCGAGCCCGGCACCGAATCCGGTTTGCGTTGGGCCGGGTTCGGCAATCACGATGTCGATACCAAACGGTTTCACCTCCTGCGCCACCGATTCCAGAAAACCTTCAATACCCCATTTGCTGGCATGGTAAAGGCTGAAATTGGGATAGGCTACCTGGCCGCCTTCAGAAGAGACCTGCACAATCCGCCCGCCTTGCTGCTCGCGCAGCCACGGCAACACGGCACGGACTAACTGGATGGAGCCGGTAAGATTGGTAGCTACCTGCCGGTCAATTTGCGCATCGCTCACCTCTTCCGCCGCGCCAAACAAGCCGTATCCGGCGTTGCTGACCACCCGTTCAATCACACCAAAAGTGGAAAACGCGGCGTCCACTTCGCGGCGCAGTGCGGCGCTATCGGTCATATCAAAACAGCTGACGTGCAGCCGCGACGGATAGTGCGCCTGTAATGTACTCAGCGCATCCACGCGCCGCACGCAGGCCACCACGCGGCCACCGCGTGCCAGCAGCGTTTGCGTCATCAACAATCCCAGCCCGGACGAAGCGCCGGTGATCAGCCATGTCATCATAAATACCTCCACATGTTTTCCGGTGAGTGGAGAGCGTAAGCAACCGGCGCTGCTATGATAAGACGCACCAATCGACATGCAGCGGTGAAAAATATTCAACAATGAAAAATGTCAGTCTCGCAGATTTAAAAGCGTTCCTGCTGGTCGCCCGGCACCGCAGTTTTCAACAAGCCGCCAATGAACTGGGTGTATCCCGTTCCTCGCTCAGCCACGCCATGCGCGGGCTGGAAAGCCAGCTAGGTGTGCGCTTGTTACATCGCACCACCCGCAGTGTCTCGTTGACGGAAGAAGGTGCGGCGTTGTTGCAGCGCATTGATCCCCTGCTTAACCAGTTAGATACGGCGCTGGATGCAACCCGTTTTCGCCCGCAGGAGCTGCACGGTACGTTGCGTATTAACGCGAATGAAGGTGGCGCGCGCTGGCTGCTGGCGCACGTGGTCGACGGCTTTTTACAGGCGCACCCGCAGGTGGTGCTGGATATCGTGACCGAAGGCCGGCTGGTGGATATCGTCGCCGACGGGTTTGATGCGGGCGTACGGCTGGCGGAAGCAGTACCGCTCGATATGATTGCGGTGCCCTTCGGCGGGCCAATCCGCTTTATCACCATCGCCTCGCCGCACTATCTCAACAACGCAGGTGTACCGCAAAGCCCGGCGGATCTTTTACAGCATCGCTGTATCGCCCAGCGTTTGCCGAGCGGAAAACGCTATCGCTGGGAGTTTGTGCAACAGGGCAAGCCGCTGACGCTCAACGTGCCCGGCAATTTATGTCTTGATAACAGCGCGCTAATGGTCGACGCGGTGGTAAAAGGCTTAGGCATTGCTTATGTCCCGGAACCCTATGCCCACGAGGCGATCAACAACGGGCTGGCGCAACAGGTGTTGTCGCCGTTCAGCCCGCCGATTGCCGGCTTGTGTCTCTATTATTCCGGTCACCGGCAAATACCGGCGACGTTGAACGCGTTTATCGCCGCCATTCGCGAGGCCAACGAAGCGGTGTTGTAATCAGTCGTCAAGTAACTGCCCGGTGCGCAGATCCAGGCGGAAATCGCGCCCGCCGTCCGGCGGGTCCCAGTCGCCCGAGCCATATACCACACCGTCAGCTATCCGGTGAACCAGCACGCAGTCATACCCGCATTGCGGCGACGTCCAGACCACGCCGGTATGCACATTGGCCAGAAAAACGTTTTGCATCGTGGTCACAAAGAAATCGTCTGTCAGCGTATCGGCATACTCCGGCAGCGGGCACATTTGCACCACATAATCGCGCAGAAAATCGATTGTCGTACGGCGCGACGCGATATCAAACAGATGCACATGCTGACCGCAAATAAACGCCACCGTATGCTCATTACTCAAGGTGTGGCAGAAACAGAGTTCCAGCAGGCAACCGAGCTCATCGACGCCCACAAACACGCGCAGCAGCATCACGACTTTATTATTCTGGCAGATAACAACCTTGCGTCGGAACGCGCCGCGCCGCCCGAAGGGATTGACGTCGATTTCGATAAGCTCGCCTTCCGGCGGCCACTCAACATCCGCCGCATCAATGAAATCGCCCGCTTCATGGGCGGAATGCTCAAGGTAAAGAAAATAAGCCCGGTATGACATGTGATTGTCCGCAAAGGCGCTGGTGAGTCAGCTTTCGGCAGATAATAAAAGCAGATGACATTTTTCACCATCAATGCAGTCACTTATGCCGTTTCTACGGCGCGCCTTATTAGGCTACGCTTTGAAGCTTGGACACGGATAAACCGGAGAGAGAATGCTGATTGCCCAACTGAGCGATATTCATGCTGCGCCGGATAACGACAACCTTCAGCGCCTGCATCGCGCCATCGACTGGTTGCTTGCGCTCAATCCCGATCTGCTGGTGGTGAGCGGCGATTTAATCGATGACGGCTGGGGTGCGGGCTATCGCGCCATTGACAGCGCCTTACAGCGCCTGGCGTGCCGCTCGCTGATCCTGCCCGGCAATGCCGATGATAAAACCGTGATGTGTGGAAATCTGGCCGCTTTTTCTCACCGCGCTGCGCATGACGCGCTGCATTTTCAAGAGCACATAAATAACGTGCCGGTGATTGGCGTGGATGTGACCGTAAGCGGTGAAAGCCGGGGCGATATCCGCCCGCATCTGCACTGGCTGGAAGCGGCGCTGCGGGCGCAGCCGCAACCGGCAATGATCTTTTTGCACCAGCATCTTTTTCCGAGCGGCATTGCCCCGCTGGATAACGCCATGTGCGAGGGCGGTGAAGCGCTGGCACAACTGTTGGCGCGCTTACCGCACCCTCCGCTGGCGCTGTGTGCAGGCCACGTCCACCGCGCGATGTCCGCCACATTTGCCGGTATCCCGGCGTATCTTTGCGGCTCCATCTGCCCGGCGAACCCGCTGATGATCAATGCTCAGCACATCCCAGCGGTAAGCGATCCGCCTGCACTTCTCATTCACGACCTGCGCGGTGATACCCGCGTTAGCCATTTTGTCGCGCTGTAGCACCAGCGAGGAGAGGCTGGCGGGCCATCATGCAAACCCGCCGCTTTTTCACGCGACATTTTCCTGCCGGGTACGCGTTCTGACGCCCGGCACTTAATGACCCGCGACATCAGCCATTGAATTTATAGCTCGCTATTTCAAACTGCTGAGGACGTACACCGAGGCGTAATAAAAAATCATGAATATGCGTCAGCGATTCCCCGGATGGCTTATAGTGGCCGGAAAAATTAGTAATCGAAATCTTATTATTTTCCACAAACAGGGTGCCCGCGCTCAGAATATCCATCCTGGTTAAATAGATATTATTATGGTGAAACACATGCTCATTTATGTTTGAATATAACCGGCCTCTTTCCATTATTCTCAACCCAGCGCTTTCAGACAGAGCGAATAAATATTCATTATGTTTCCTGAGAGATTTATGTTCGCGTATGAGCTGACTTATTTTGTCATTCGCATTTTCTTCGGTGTTGGATATATTAATATATGAAATTACCCCCTGATTATAATGCTTTCTCATTTCACTAATACTTAATGGTTCAGAGCCGATATTTTTAATATATTTGTCGCCAGCAATACCCGGCTCAGAAACCGTATTATTGGCCACATCGGAAAGTGGCCTGCCCGCCCGCTGATTGCTCGATGAACTTGCTGATAAAACAGTGCTTTCACCGGGTAAGGAGGCAGGTAATGGCATCGATGCAGAGGTCAATAGCTGCCCCCGGACCTGACGCTGATACGCTTCAAGCCAGTTACCTTTATCACCTGCTTTCGCTTGCTGATATTGTTGCTCAATTTGCCCTCTTCGGCTTTTTATATTTGGCGCATAAACAGGCTCGTCAATCGCTGGTTTGTTTGTTTCAACTTGATGAGTTTTAGGCGAGGATGATTTTCGTAGTGAATGAAAAAGATTAACCAGCACGGGTTTTCGTCCATCAGGATCGCTTAATGTAACAGGATTATTTCGCGTCATGCGGAACATATTGAGTCCATCGAGTTTTCCCGACGGATCTGCCGAAAGCCAACGCCCCAGCCATGGCTGATAATACCGGTAACCGAAATTATACAGCCCGGTCGCATCACGCTCTTTACCCGAGTATCGCACGGTTTTGTATTCTGCTTCCGTCATGCTTCGGGCGCTCCAGATTGCTGTCCCCCCGTAAGGATAGAACGCTTCCATACTGATGATATTACCCTCGCCATCCAGCTCAAGCAGACTGCTGCCTGTGAGATTATCGTAGCTGTAGCGCACCTGCACATCGCTAATATCAGCGGGTGCGCCGCTCTCCCAATAGAGAATCCGCGTCTGCGCCCCCCCCCACCTCCCTTGCAGTAATAACCTGCAAACTTTCAAGCTCATTGATACCGTTTGTTTTGGTTCTCAGCTCCAGGCATGGCAGGTAAATGACCCGACGCATCAATGTGCTGGTGTTTGTTTTCTGCAAACTGATTTTAAGAACGCGGTGACTATCAGCTTCATAACGGTAGTTTTCCTGATCATCATCGGCATTGTCACGCACCACCGAGGAGCACTTCAGGAGTTCGTTGCGAGTTGTCCAGCTCAGATTCTGACCGGGCCACAACTGTTTCTGCTGGCCGCCAGCAGTAAACAGCGCCTCCACTTCTGTTGGGTTTTCCACAAGCCTGTTCGTCACCGCCCGGTTGCTGCGATCGCTGACAGTAATGTCCGTTGTATAGCTATTGTTTGTCATGGGAGCACTATGACGAATCTGCGTCAGATTGCCTGCCCTGTCGTAGGCGTAAGTACGTGTGTAGCTGGAGAATACAGAATTGTCGGCAGGAAGGGGGATCATCACGTAGGGTAAGCTGCGGCCTGGAGAATTCGCAGTTGCCATCTCGCGCCCGCTGGCACTAACCAACTGGTAAAGACTGTCGTAAATATAGCGGTTGTCGGGCACCACTTTTTGATTACGCCAGAAACGTGTCTCTTCCGCATCGTTATGTACGATCAACACATTGCCCACCGGGTCATATTCATAGCGAAGATCTTGCAACACCTTCGCGCCGCAAGTGTGCCCTGCCGGACGTTCCGTTTTAACCGCGATGAGGCGTTGCGTTTCTGGCTCATAACTGTAGGTGATCACCACGCCATTTCCCTGCTCTTCTCGCAGTTTCTGCCCCGCCGCAGAATAGGTAATACTTTTAACGATGCCCCATTCCGTACCGTCCTTCAGCTTCATCCAGCTACCGGAGAGCTGCCCCGCTTTGTCATAGGCTACTCGTTGCCGATTGCCTTTAGCATCCGTGGTCGTTAGCCACTCGCCGATGGCGTTCGTCGTGGTCAGGGTGGTAAATATTTCTCCACCGAGCTTCTCGTTCCACTCGGCAGCCTCTTCACCTTGCCAGTCAGCAATAATGTCGGGATTGTCGGCGTTATTCAGCAATCTGCGGGTGACGGAAAGGGAGACTCCCGTCAGGGATATGCTGTCACTCTGTACCAGACCGGCTGTGGTGTAGTGGCTGATGCATTCACCAGCCAGGTTCCATTTTTTCTCGGCGTCGGTGCCACCTGCGTAAACTCGCCGCTCAGTGATACAGGCAATGCCACCATTTATCTGTTCCCGCACGCTCAATAAATGCCCCGGTAATCCGGCGTCTTCATACTGCCAGACACAGGTCACTGCCTCGCTTCTCTCCTGCGATCCATCGTCAGTGATACGAATATTTTTTACCTCTATAAACAGCCGGTTAGCGGCGTCGCTAAGTACCACGGTAGTACCCGCATCGACACTCTGTGTGCGTAAGATGCGCCCGCCAAGATCGTTGAGATAGGTTATGTTCACCAACCCCTCGTGATACAGGCGTGGATCGGCGCTGCGCGCCAGATTGCCACACACATCGTAGCGATGGTGGGTAATTCGCTCATCGTTATCGTCCGGACGGTCGGGATGCCGACAATAAACAATATCGCGCACAGTTCGTCTGCGGTTGTCAAAGACGGACACCATGGGCGTTTGATTACATAGCGTTGCGCTCATTGATTTCTCCTGTGTACGTTAGTCAACGTGAGTTTTACAGGGCAAATCTGTCGCCAGCAGGATTACCGCGACTGAATAAGCGGCTTTAGAACCCACGGCGAAAAGGGCGTAGCTGATTTGCCATAACGATAAGGTTTGTCTTAAGAGAACGGATAACTCCTTCTCTTACAGGCCATGAATACCTTTCATCATCGTGAAATGGCTCAACCATGAGCGCCAGGGGAGGCCTTGTTATAGAGAGTAAGCGTCGCCTGTTTTCACGGCTCGCCTTCCCAGTAATCCACACCTGCACCGCGAAATTCGACGCGCCGGAAATCATCCCGACCGTTTGTACGTGCTCTCGCGAGGAATTTATCGGCGTCCGGGTATTCGCAGATTTCCGGGCTTTCCATTGTGCTAATCGAGAGATAACGCAGCGGTTGATCGGAGGTATTAATAATCTGGTGCGGCCACGCTTTGCCTGGCGGAATGCAGATAACATCCCCTTCCTGAATGGGCCGCTCTTCATCGCCGATGCGCAACGTACCGTTGCCGTTCAGCACAATAAACATCTCTTCCTGCGCATGATGGAGATGAAACGGACAGGCGCGTTTGCCGGGCGGCAAAATATCGATCGACGCGCCGAGTTTACTGGCGAGAGTGCCTTTGGTCAGCGAGCCGCCGAGCGATTCATACAGCGGCGGGCGCACGAAATTTTCCATTTCAATATGATTAAAATTGCGGATCGCAAACGCGGGCGGAGTTTTGTCGTTCATAAACAGTTCCGGTAAAGGGTTCCTGTTCAGTATTGAAACGCCCCTTCGGCCTGTCAATCTGTTCTGCCAGCGTAGTGAGAATGATCGGGTCGCCATTCATCACGCCGCTGGCAGAAAGAGCTTATCCGCAATATCTACTGCGGATGTATATCAGCCCGGTAGCGACGCCGCCGGGCTTCAGCGTCTTACTCTCCCGCCAGCCGCTGATACTGGGCAAAACGCTGCTTCGCATCCTGTTCAGTTTGTGCAAACAGCTGCTCAGCCAGTGAAGGTGAGATGCGCTCGAGCGAGGCATAGCGCACTTCGCCGAGCAAAAACTCGCGAAAATCCTCTTCCGGCTCGTCGGAGTCGAGAATAAACGGGTTTTTCCCTTTTGCCAGCAGTTGCGGGTTATGGCGCCATAAATGCCAGTAACCCGCGTCAACCGCCCGTTTCGCCTCACGCATACTGCATCCCATACCGGTTTTTAACCCGTGGTTGATGCACGCAGCATAGGCAATCACCAGCGACGGTCCGGGCCAGGCTTCCGCCTCGGCAATCGCCCGCAATGTCTGGGCTTTATCGGCACCCATCGCCACCTGCGCGACATACACATTGCCGTAGTTAACCGCCATCATGCCGAGATCTTTTTTACGCGTCCGCTTGCCTTCAGCGGCAAATCTGGCGATGGCCGCCGCGGGTGTCGATTTCGACGACTGCCCGCCAGTATTGGAGTAAACCTCGGTATCAAACACCAGAATATTGACGTCCTCGCCGGAGGCCAGCACATGATCCAGCCCGCCGAAGCCAATGTCATACGCCCAGCCATCGCCGCCAAAAATCCACTGCGAGCGCTTGGCGAAATAGTCGCGGTTTTGATAGAGCCGGTTGAGCAGCGGGTCATCGCCCTTCTGCTGTTCAAGTAACGCGCTAAGCTGCCCGGCTCGCGCCTGCGTCCCATCGCCGAGATCTTTATGTTCCAGCCACTGGCGCAGCGCCTGTTCAAGATCTGCGCCAAGCGGTAACGCCAGCGCGTTTCGCGCATCGCTGGCGATCTGTTCGCGTAATGCGCGACCGCCCAGCATCATGCCAAGGCCATATTCGGCGTTATCTTCAAACAACGAGTTCGCCCACGCCGGTCCCTGGCCTTTATGGTTTGTCGTCCACGGAATGGACGGCGCACTGGCGCCCCAGATTGACGAGCAGCCTGTGGCATTGGCGATCATCATGCGGTCGCCAAACAGTTGCGTGACCAGCCGTGCATACGGCGTCTCTCCGCACCCGGCGCACGCGCCGGAAAACTCCAGCAGCGGTGTTTCAAACTGGCTGCCTTTGACAGTCGTTTTGCTGAAAGGATTGGCTTTGGGCGATAAACCTAACGCATGATCCCAGACAGGAACCATCGCCTGCTGGCTCTCCAGCGGTTGCATGGTCAGCGCCTTGCCTTTTGCCGGGCAGATATCCGCGCAGTTACCGCACCCGGAACAATCCAGCGGTGAAATCGCCAGATGATATTCATACCCTTTCGCCCCCTGCGCAGGTTTGCTCAACAGCGCAGGCGGCGCGGCTTGCCGCTCGGCCTCATCCAGCAGCGCCGGGCGCACCGCCGCATGCGGGCAAATAAACGCACATTGATTGCACTGGGTGCAACCTTCGGGGTTCCAGACCGGCACCTGCATGGCGATACCGCGTTTCTCCCAGGCGGCGGTGCCGGGTGGGAACGTGCCATCTTCCCGGCCAATAAAGGCGCTGACCGGCAGCTTGTCGCCGCACTGGCGATTCATTGGCTCAAGAATATCGCGAATAAAATCCGGCATCAGGCGCGTATCTTCGCTGGCATTATCTTCCAGCCATGCCCAGCGCTCCGGCACCATCACTTCCTGCAGCGCCTCCATGCCGAGATCGATAGCGGCATTGTTCATATCCACCACTTTCTGCCCTTTGCGCCCGTAAGATTTCTCCACGGCCTGCTTCAGATAACCCGACGCTGTTTGGGGTTCGATAATGCCCGCCAGTTTAAAAAACGCCGCCTGCATCAGCATATTAAAGCGCCCGCCCAGCCCCAGCCTGCGGGCGATATCCACCGCGTTGAGGGTGTAAAAGCGCACGCCCTGGCGCGCAATGTAGCGTTTCATCGCGTTGGGCAGCCGTGCCTCCAGCTCTTCACCAAACCAGGTACAGTTGAGCAGAAATGTCCCGCCGGGGTTTAACCCCTCCAGCAGATCATATTTATCGACATACGATTGCTGCGAGCAGGCAATAAAATCGGCTTTATTGATCAGATAGGGCGAGGTGATGGGCCGTTCGCCAAAACGCAGATGCGACACGGTAATGCCGCCCGATTTTTTCGAGTCATAAGCAAAATAGGCTTGCGCATACATCGGCGTGTTATCACCGATTATCTTAATCGCGCTTTTATTGGCGCTGACGGTGCCATCCGATCCCAGCCCCCAGAATTTACAGGCGGTGATCCCCTCGCGTGAAACCTGCACGTCATACGCAGGCACCGGCAGCGAGGTGTGGGTGATGTCGTCAAAAATACCCAGCGTAAAACCATCTTTAGGCAGCGGTTTTTTCAGGTTTTCAAATACCGAGACAATATCCCCCGGCAACACATCTTTACCGCCCAGCCCGTAGCGACCGCCGACAATCAACGGCGCGTTATCGTGGTGGTAAAAGGCGTTTTTCACATCCAGGCATAACGGCTCGGCCTGCGCACCGGGCTCTTTGGTGCGATCGAGCACCGCAATGCGTTTCACGCTTGAAGGGATCCGGGCAAAGAAATGCGCCAGTGAAAACGGTCGAAACAGATGCACCGTCACCAGGCCGACTCTTTCGCCGCTATCGCACAGTGCGTCCACGACATCCGAAATGGTGTCGCACACGGAACCCATCGCCACAATAATTTGTTCAGCATCTTGCGCGCCGTAGTAATCAAACAAATGGTATTCGCGCCCGGTGAGGGCAAAGATTTCCGCCATATAGTTTTCGACAATTTCCGGCAACGCATCGTAATAGCGGTTAGCCGCTTCGCGCGCCTGAAAGTAGATATCCGGGTTTTGCGCCGTCCCGCGGATCACCGGATGTTCCGGGTTAAGCGCATTGCGGCGAAAGCGGTTCAGCGCATCGCTATCCAGCAGCGGCGCCAGCTCGTCATACTCCAGCACCTCGATTTTCTGGATCTCGTGCGAAGTACGAAACCCGTCGAAAAAGTTGATAAACGGCACGCGGCCTTTGATTGCCGACAGATGCGCCACCGCCGAGAGATCCATCACCTGCTGGACATTGCTCTCGGCCAGCATCGCGCAGCCGCACTGGCGCACCGCCATCACATCCTGATGATCGCCAAAAATGTTCAGCGAATTTGTCGCCAGCGCCCTCGCACTCACGTGAAACACGCCGGGCAACAGTTCACCGGCGATTTTGTACAGATTAGGGATCATCAATAACAATCCCTGCGACGCGGTGTAGGTGGTGGTGAGCGCCCCGGCCTGGAGCGCGCCGTGGACCGCGCCAGCCGCCCCTGCTTCCGACTGCATCTCCATTAAACGCACCGGCTGACCAAACAGGTTTTTTTTGCCCGCCGCAGCCCACTCATCGACGTTTTCCGCCATCGGCGTGGAGGGCGTAATCGGGTAAATCGCCGCGACATCGGTAAAGGCATAGGAGATCCAGGCTGCCGCTGCGTTGCCATCCATCGTTTTCATCTTTCCGGACATTGCTCGTTCCTCGGTTCTTAGAGGTGGTGATACCTTCGCTATTGCACAGCCTGTGCCATCTCGATTATTTCAGTGAATACAAGCAATTAGTAACCGGCGCCGGAAAGGTTTTGCGTGGAATAAGACAGCGGACGCGACAGCTTGTTGAACTGCCGACAAAGTGTCACGCCGGGCAGCGCGGGTAACGAGCGCAAACAGAATTGTGCTGTTTCGTACAATTGGTCTGATGATTGTGAACTCTTTGTTCCTTCCCTCTTCTGCGTCAAAATATAAAAACTATAAAAATCAAAATATTAACCACTCTGGCATGGCTGGTATGTTCCCTGCACAAGGAGATTTGGCAAACACATAACCAACAGGAGAAACACCATGACCATGCGTCAATGCGCCATTTACGGCAAAGGTGGGATCGGCAAATCGACCACCACACAGAACCTGGTCGCCGCGCTGGCGGAGATGGGTAAAAAAGTCATGATTGTCGGCTGTGACCCGAAAGCCGATTCCACGCGTTTGATCCTGCATGCGAAAGCGCAGAACACCATTATGGAGATGGCTGCTGAAGTCGGCTCCGTGGAAGACCTGGAGTTAGAAGACGTGCTGCAAATCGGTTACGGCGGCGTGCGCTGCGCAGAGTCCGGCGGCCCGGAGCCTGGCGTCGGCTGTGCCGGTCGTGGGGTGATCACCGCGATTAACTTCCTCGAAGAAGAAGGCGCTTACGTGCCGGATCTCGATTTTGTTTTCTACGACGTGCTGGGCGACGTGGTATGCGGTGGTTTCGCCATGCCGATTCGTGAAAACAAAGCGCAGGAGATCTACATCGTTTGCTCTGGCGAAATGATGGCGATGTACGCTGCCAATAACATCTCCAAAGGCATCGTGAAATACGCCAAATCCGGCAAAGTGCGCCTCGGCGGGCTGATTTGTAACTCGCGCCAGACCGACCGTGAAGATGAACTGATCATTGCGCTGGCAGAAAAACTCGGCACGCAGATGATCCACTTTGTTCCGCGCGACAACATTGTGCAGCGTGCGGAAATCCGCCGTATGACGGTTATCGAATATGACCCGACCTGCAATCAGGCGAACGAATATCGCAGTCTTGCCAGCAAAATTGTCAACAACACCAAAATGGTGGTGCCCACCCCCTGCACCATGGATGAACTGGAAGCACTGCTGATGGAGTTCGGCATTATGGATGTGGAAGACACCAGCATCATTGGTAAAACCGCCGCCGAAGAAAACGCCGTCTGACCACAGGAGCACACCATGAGCAATGCAACAGGCGAACGCAACCTGGAGATAATCGAGCAAGTGCTTGAGGTTTTCCCGGAGAAGACGCGCAAAGAACGAAGAAAACACATGATGGTGACGGACCCGGAGCAGGAAAGCGTCGGCAAGTGCATCATCTCTAACCGCAAATCGCAACCAGGCGTGATGACCGTGCGCGGCTGCTCGTATGCCGGATCGAAAGGGGTGGTATTTGGGCCAATCAAGGATATGGCGCATATCTCGCATGGCCCAATCGGCTGCGGGCAGTACTCCCGCGCCGGGCGGCGTAACTACTACACCGGCGTCAGCGGCGTGGACAGCTTTGGCACGCTCAACTTCACCTCCGATTTCCAGGAGCGCGACATCGTGTTTGGCGGCGATAAAAAGCTCGCCAAACTGATTGAAGAGCTGGAAGAGCTGTTCCCGCTGACCAAAGGCATTTCGATTCAGTCGGAATGCCCGGTCGGCCTGATTGGCGATGACATTGAGGCCGTCGCGAACGCCAGTCGCAAAGCCATCAACAAACCGGTTATTCCGGTGCGTTGCGAAGGCTTTCGCGGCGTGTCGCAATCCCTCGGACACCATATTGCCAACGATGTGATCCGCGACTGGGTGCTGGATAACCGCGAAGGCAAACCGTTCGAATCCACCCCTTACGATGTGGCGATCATCGGCGATTACAACATCGGTGGCGATGCCTGGGCTTCGCGCATTTTGCTCGAAGAGATGGGCTTGCGGGTAGTAGCACAGTGGTCCGGCGACGGTACGCTGGTGGAGATGGAAAACACGCCGTTCGTCAAACTGAACCTGGTGCATTGTTACCGCTCAATGAACTACATCTCGCGCCATATGGAGGAGAAGCACGGTATTCCGTGGATGGAATACAACTTCTTTGGTCCGACGAAAATCGCGGAATCGCTGCGCAAAATCGCCGACCAGTTTGACGACACCATTCGCGCCAACGCCGAAGCGGTGATCGCCAGATACCAGGCGCAGAACGACGCCATTATCGCCAAATATCGCCCGCGTCTGGAGGGGCGCAAAGTGCTGCTTTATATGGGCGGGCTGCGTCCGCGCCATGTGATTGGCGCCTATGAAGACCTGGGGATGGAGATCATCGCTGCCGGTTATGAGTTTGGTCATAACGATGATTACGACCGCACCCTGCCGGATCTGAAAGAGGGCACGCTGCTGTTTGATGATGCCAGCAGCTATGAGCTGGAAGCGTTCGTCAACGCGCTGAAACCGGATCTCATCGGTTCCGGCATCAAAGAGAAGTACATCTTTCAGAAAATGGGCGTGCCGTTTCGCCAGATGCACTCCTGGGATTACTCCGGCCCGTACCACGGCTATGACGGCTTCGCCATCTTCGCTCGTGATATGGATATGACGCTCAACAATCCCGCCTGGGGTCAGTTGACCGCGCCGTGGCTGAAATCCGCCTGATTTTTATCCTGTTATCCCGTTTGTTCACCGATTTGTGGCGCGGGAGGAGAACACCATGAGCCAGACTGCTGAGAAAATACAGAATTGCCATCCCCTGTTTGAACAGGATGCCTACCAGACGCTGTTTGCCGGTAAACGGGCACTCGAAGAGGCGCACTCGCCGGAGCGGGTGCAGGAAGTGTTTCAATGGACCACCACCCCGGAGTACGAAGCGCTGAACTTTAAACGCGAAGCGCTGACTATTGACCCGGCAAAAGCCTGCCAGCCGCTGGGCGCGGTACTCTGTTCACTGGGGTTTGCTAACACCCTACCGTATGTACACGGTTCACAGGGTTGCGTGGCCTATTTCCGCACGTACTTTAACCGCCACTTTAAAGAACCGGTGGCCTGCGTGTCGGATTCAATGACGGAAGACGCGGCCGTGTTCGGCGGGAATAACAACCTCAATACCGGCTTACAAAACGCCAGCGCGCTGTATAAACCGGAGATTATCGCCGTTTCTACCACCTGTATGGCGGAAGTGATCGGCGATGACTTGCAGGCCTTTATCGCCAACGCCAAAAAAGATGGTTTTCTCGATGCCGCCATCCCCGTGCCCTACGCGCACACCCCCAGTTTTATCGGCAGCCATATCACCGGCTGGGACAACATGTTCGAAGGTTTTGCCCGGACCTTTACGGCAAACCATGAAGCACAGCCCGGCAAACTTTCACGCATCAACCTGGTGACCGGCTTTGAAACCTATCTCGGCAATTTCCGCGTGCTGAAACGCATGATGGAACAAATGGAGGTACAGGCAAGTGTGCTCTCCGATCCGTCGGAAGTGCTGGATACTCCCGCCAACGGGCATTACCAGATGTACGCGGGCGGGACAACGCAGCAAGAGATGCGCGAGGCGCCGGATGCTATCGACACCCTGCTGCTGCAGCCCTGGCAGCTGGTGAAAAGCAAAAAAATGGTGCAGGAGATGTGGAATCAGCCCGCCACCGAAGTTTCTGTTCCCGTTGGGCTGGCAGGAACGGATGAATTATTGATGGCGATCAGTCAGTTAACCGGCAAGGCCATTCCCGATTCACTCGCGCTGGAACGCGGGCGGCTGGTCGATATGATGCTCGATTCCCACACCTGGTTGCACGGTAAAAAATTCGGCCTGTTTGGCGATCCGGATTTTGTCATGGGATTGACCCGTTTCCTGCTGGAACTGGGCTGTGAACCGACCGTCATTCTCTGCCATAACGGCAACAAACGCTGGCAGAAAGCGATGAAGAAAATGCTCGACGCCTCACCGTACGGCCAGGAGAGCGAGGTGTTTATCAACTGCGATTTGTGGCATTTCCGCTCGCTGATGTTTACCCGTCAGCCGGATTTTATGATTGGCAACTCGTACGGCAAGTTTATTCAGCGCGACACCTTAGCCAAAGGCGAACAGTTTGAAGTCCCGCTGATCCGCCTCGGTTTTCCGCTGTTTGACCGCCACCATCTGCACCGCCAGACCACCTGGGGCTACGAGGGCGCCATGAGCATTCTCACTACCCTTGTGAATGCGGTACTGGAGAAAGTGGACAAAGAAACCATCAAGCTCGGCAAAACCGACTACAGCTTCGATCTTATCCGTTAACCATCACATGCCCCGCGCCACGCGGGGCCAGGGAGGCTCTATGCCGGTCATTATTCTTCGCCAGCGCGGCGCCGATCTCTATTGTTATATCGCTAAACAGGATCTGGAAGCCCGCGTGTTACAGGTTGAACATGACACGCCGGAACACTGGGGCGGCGCGCTTGAACTGGAAGGTGGACGCCGTTATTACGTCAATCTGCAACCCGGCCGCCCGGCTTTTCCGCTCAGCCTGCGCGCCACCCGCGACGCACAGGTATAAGGAGGTGAGCAATGTCCGACAACGATACGCTGTTCTGGCGGATGCTGGCGCTGTTTCAGTGCCTGCCGGAGCTGCAACCCGCGCAAATCATGGCCTGGCTCACCCACAGTTGTGAGGACGTGCTGACACCCGACGGGCTGGCAGCACTCGAATTACCGCAACTGGAAGCCCGGTTTCCGTATGCGGAAGCCCTGATGTCCAACGGTCGCTGGGCGCGGGTTAAAGCCTGTCTGCGCGGCGAACTGCCTGCCCATTTACAGGTGCAGGAAGCCAAAAGCCGCCGTCCGCAATTGATGGTTGCTTTCTGCTCGCAGGATGGGCTCACCATTAATGGCCATTTCGGCCAGGGGCGACTTTTCTTTATTTACGGGTTTGATGACCAGGGCGGCTGGCTGCATGATCTGCGCCGCTACCCTTCTCACCCGCAAAATCAGGAACCGAATGACATCCGCGCGCGGTTACTCCACGACTGCCATCTACTGTTTTGTGAAGCGATCGGCGGCCCGGCAGCCGCACGGTTGATTCGCCATAATATTCACCCGATGAAAGTATCCCCGGGCAATACTATTTTGTCCCAGTGCGCCGCTATCCAGAACCTGCTGGCAGGGCCGTTACCGCCGTGGCTGGCGAAACGGCTGGAACGCGCTAATCCGCTGGAAGCGCGGGTGTTTTAAATCGCCCCCTGATGGGGGCGTTTTTTTGCGTGGGCATTGCGCCAATTGTCTGTTTTGTCACAAAGCACACAACGTTTTCTCCTTAAAAATCAATCACTCTTTTCTGGCTTGCGATTTGCACCTTTAACGCTAACCCAACCAGAAAATGAGGTGATGATGAAGGGTAACGACATCCTGGCTCTGCTCGATGAACCTGCCTGCGAGCATAACCATAAACAGAAATCCGGCTGTAGCGCGCCAAAACCCGGTGCCACCGCCGGAGGCTGCGCTTTCGACGGTGCACAAATCACCCTGCTGCCACTTTCAGATGTGGCGCATCTGGTACATGGCCCGATTGGCTGCGCCGGTAGCTCATGGGATAACCGCGGCAGCCTGAGCTCCGGCCCGCGAGTTAACCGGCTCGGCTTCACCACCGATTTGAACGAGCAGGATGTCATCATGGGACGCGGCGAGCGGCGGCTGTTTCACGCGGTGCGCCATATTGTCGACCGCTATCATCCGGCGGCGGTATTTATTTACAACACCTGCGTTCCGGCAATGGAAGGCGATGACATTGAAGCCGTCTGCCAGGCCGCAGCGACCGCCACCGGTGTGCCCGTGATTGCCGTAGATGTGGCCGGTTTTTACGGTAGCAAAAACCTGGGTAACCGCCTGGCGGGCGAAGTGATGGTGAAAAAAGTCATCGGCGGACGCGAACCCGCGCCGTGGCCGGAAAATACGCCTTTTGCCCCGGCGCACCGCCATGATATTGGCCTGATTGGCGAATTTAATATCGCCGGCGAGTTCTGGCATATCCAGCCGCTGCTTGATGAGCTGGGGATTCGCGTGCTGGGAACCCTTTCCGGCGACGGGCGCTTTGCCGAGATCCAGACGCTGCACCGTGCGCAGGTCAATATGCTGGTTTGCTCCAGAGCGCTGATTAATGTCGCCAGATCGCTGGAGCAACGCTACGGCACGCCGTGGTTTGAAGGCAGTTTTTATGGCGTTCGCGCCACTTCTGATGCCCTGCGCCAGCTGGCAACACTCACCGGCGATAGCGATTTAATGGCGCGCACCGAACAGCTAATCACGCGTGAAGAACACGCAACAGAACAGGCGCTGGCCCCGCTGCGCGAACGTTTACGCGGCAGGAAAGTGCTGCTCTATACCGGCGGCGTTAAATCCTGGTCGGTGGTTTCGGCATTGCAGGATCTCGGCATGACGGTCGTTGCTACCGGAACGCGCAAATCCACCGAAGAGGATAAACAGCGCATCCGTGAACTGATGGGCGATGACGCCATCATGCTGGACGAAGGCAACGCCCGCGCCTTGCTGGATGTGGTTTATCGCTGCAAAGCCGACATGATGATCGCAGGCGGTCGCAACATGTACACCGCCTATAAAGCGCGTCTGCCCTTTCTTGATATCAACCAGGAGCGTGAACACGCTTTTGCCGGTTATCGCGGCATCGTCACGCTTGCCGAACAACTTTGTCAGACCCTGGAAAGCCCGGTCTGGCCGCAAACGCATGCCCGCGCGCCGTGGCAATAAGGAGCGTTCAATGGCCGAAATTCTTCGTAGTAAAAAACCGCTGGCGGTCAGCCCGATAAAAAGCGGCCAGCCGCTGGGGGCGATCCTCGCAAGCCTGGGTGTCGAACAGTGCATACCGCTGGTACACGGCGCACAGGGATGTAGCGCGTTCGCGAAGGTGTTTTTTATTCAACATTTTCACGATCCGATCCCGCTGCAATCGACGGCGATGGATCCGACTTCCACCATTATGGGCGCCGATGAAAACATTTTTACCGCACTCAATGTGCTCTGTCAGCGCAATGCCGCGAAAGCCATTGTGCTGCTCAGCACCGGGCTTTCAGAAGCCCAGGGCAGCGATATTTCGCGGGTGGTACGCCAGTTTCGTGATGATTTTCCCCGGCATAAAGGCGTTGCTCTGCTCACCGTCAACACCCCGGATTTCTACGGCTCGCTGGAAAACGGTTACAGCGCCGTGCTGGAAAGCATGATTGAGCAGTGGGTACACGCACAGCCCGCCGCCAGCCTGCGCAACCGCCGCGTCAACCTGCTGGTCAGCCATTTACTGACACCGGGCGATATCGAACTGTTGCGCAGTTATGTTGAAGCCTTCGGCCTGCAACCGATGATTGTGCCGGATCTGTCGCTGTCGCTGGACGGACATCTGGCAAACGGTGATTTTTCGCCTGTTACCCAGGGGGGAACATCGCTGCGCATGATTGAACAGATGGGGCAAAACCTGGCCACCTTTGTGATTGGCAACTCGCTGGGTCGTGCGGCGGCGTTACTGGCGCAGCGCAGCCGTGGCGAGGTGATCGCCCTGCCGCATCTGATGACGCTTGCAGCCTGCGACACGTTTATCCATCGATTGAAAACCCTCTCCGGGCGCGACGTCCCCGCATGGATTGAGCGCCAGCGCGGGCAAGTGCAGGATGCGATGATCGATTGCCATATGTGGTTGCAGGGCGCGGCTATCGCCATGGCAGCAGAAGGCGATCACCTGGCGGCGTGGTGCGATTTTGCCCGCAGTCAGGGCATGATCCCCGGACCGGTTGTCGCACCGGTCAGCCAGCCGGGGTTGCAAAATCTGCCGGTTGAAACGGTGGTTATCGGCGATCTGGAAGATATGCAGGATCGGCTTTGCGCGACGCCCGCCGCGTTCCTGGTGGCCAATTCTCATGCCGCCGATCTCGCCGCGCAGTTTGATTTGTCACTTATCCGCGCCGGGTTCCCGGTGTATGACCGGCTGGGGGAATTTCGTCGCCTGCGCCAGGGCTATAGCGGCATACGTGACACGCTGTTTGAGCTGGCGAATGTGATGCGCGAGCGCCATCACCCGCTTACAACCTACCGCTCGCCGCTGCGCCAGCACGCCGACGACAACGTTACGCCTGGAGATCTGTATGCCGCATGTTAATCGTCAGTTCAGCACCATTTGCCAGGGCGAATGGTCAATGAAAGTCGCTTTTGCCAGTTCGGATTATCACCATGTGGATCAACACTTTGGCGCCACGCCAAAATTAGTGATCTATGGCGTGAAAGAGCACGACGTCACGCTGTTGCGGGTGGTGGATTTCTCTGTGCTCGCCGGGCACCAGCAAGAGAAGCTCGATTGTCGCATTCACGCACTGGAAGATTGCGTCACGCTCTACTGCGTGGCGATTGGTGAAGCCGTTTTTCGCCAGCTTTTGCAAATCGGCGTACGCGCGGTTCGCGTGCCGCAAGCGACTACCATTGCCGGGCTGTTGCAGGAAATTCAGCACTACTGGTATGACAAAGAGCAGCGCAAAACCGCCCGCAACCCGCAACGCTTCGCCCGGATGCTCCAGGAGCAGACGTGGCAGGACGATGATGAGCGTTAGCCACACGCCATGTCGGTTGTGTGACAAAGCCAACATAAAATCGCGACACAGTGCCGGGCTTTATGTTGGCCTTTAAATTTACCACATTGAAATATAACGCTTTTCCCATCTGGTACTGCTTTTGCTTGGTTGTCATCACCCGCCGTTGATTGAGGCGGTGAAATGCGCCACGGCGCTTTCCGTCATCTCTCCTGGGAGCCAGGCACATGTGGAATTACTCCGAGAAAGTGAAAGATCATTTTTTTAATCCCCGTAACGCGCGGGTCGTGGATAACGCCAACGCGGTGGGCGATGTGGGATCGTTAAGCTGTGGCGATGCGCTGCGGCTGATGCTGCGCGTGGATCCGCAAAGTGAAACCATCCTCGAAGCCGGGTTTCAGACGTTTGGCTGCGGCAGCGCGATTGCCTCCTCTTCCGCGCTCACCGAGCTGATTATTGGCCGCACGCTGGCACAGGCTGAGCAAGTGACTAACCAGCAAATTGCGGATTACCTCGATGGCCTGCCGCCGCAAAAAATGCACTGCTCGGTGATGGGCCAGGAGGCGCTGCGGGCGGCGATTGCCCACTACCGTGGCGAAACGCTGATCGATGAGCACGAAGAAGGCGCGCTGATTTGCAAATGCTTTGGCGTCGATGAAGGGCAAATTCGCCGCGCGGTGCTGAGTAACGGGCTGACCACTCTTGAAGAGGTGATCAACTACACCAAAGCGGGCGGCGGCTGCACCGCGTGCCATGAAAAAATTGAACTGGCGCTGGCCGATATTCTCGCCCGGCACCCGCAGGCCGCCACTACCGTCACTGCGGAGAAAGATCCGCACTGGCAGGAGGTCGTCGATGCGATCACTGAATTACGTCCGCATATCCAGGCCGATGGCGGCGATATGTCGCTGCTTAGCGTCAACAATCATACCGTCACCGTCAGCCTTTCCGGTAGTTGCAGCGGCTGCATGATGACCGATATGACGCTCGCCTGGCTCCAGCAAAAACTGATGGAGCGTACCGGCTGTTATATGGACGTTGTGGCCGCCTGAGCCACCACATGTCAACCGATGGGGGAGAAACTATGAAACAGGTCTATCTGGACAATAACGCCACCACCCGTATCGACCCGATGGTGCTGGAAGCGATGATGCCATTCTTAACCGAACATTACGGTAACCCGTCGTCGATTCACGACTTTGGCACCCCCTCCCGCGCCGCGCTTGAACGTGCTCGCCAGCAAGTCGCCGCGCTGCTGGGGGCCGATCACAGCAGCGAAATCATTTTCACCTCCTGCGCGACCGAGGCTACCAGCACCGCACTGCACGCCTGCGTTGAGCTGATGCCGGAGCGCCGGGAGATTATTACCACCGCCGTTGAACACCCGGCCACCCTCGCCGTGTGCGAACATCTGGAACGCCAGGGCTACCTTATCCATCGCATTGGTGTGAATGCCAGCGGCGCACTGGATATGGAACAGTATCGCCGCGCGCTAAGCACGCGTGTGGCGGCGGTCAGCGTCATGTGGGCGAATAATGAAACCGGCGTGCTGTTTCCGGTGATCGAAATGGCCGCCATGGCGCAGGAATATGGCGCGCTGTTTCACTGCGACGCGGTACAAGTGGTGGGCAAAATCCCGCTGGATATCGCCCGCACGCAGATCGATATGCTCTCCTGCTCGGCGCATAAACTGCACGGGCCGAAAGGTGTGGGTTGCCTCTATTTGCGCCGTGGCACCCGCTTTCGACCGCTGTTGCGCGGTGGGCATCAGGAGCGCGGTCGCCGCGCCGGTACGGAGAATATCGCCGGGATTGTCGGCATGGGCGCGGCGTGCGAACTGGCGCAGATCCACCTGCCGGGTAGCGCGGGCATCGCCAGCCTGCGCGATCGCCTGCAAGACGAACTGGTGAAACAGGTGCCGTCAGTGATGGTGATGGGCGGCGATCAACCCCGCGTCCCCGGCACGGCGAACCTGGCGTTCGAATTTATCGAAGGGGAAGCCATTTTACTGCTCCTCAACCAGGCCGGGATCGCCGCCTCCAGCGGTAGCGCCTGCACCTCGGGTTCGCTGGAACCGTCGCATGTGATGCGGGCCATGAACATTCCCTACACTGCGGCGCATGGCAGTATTCGTTTTTCACTCTCGCGCTATACGCGGGAAAAAGAGATCGACTATGTGATAGAGACGCTGCCGGCCATTATTACCCGTCTCCGCGCGCTTTCACCGTACTGGCAGGACGGCCAGCCCCCCGCCACCTTTACGCCGGTTTACGGCTAAGGTGGCGACATGTCCAGGGTTGTGATCAATGACACCACGCTGCGCGACGGCGAGCAGAGCCCCGGTGTTGCCTTTCGCGCCAGCGAGAAAATCGCCATTGCCGAAGCGCTGTTTGCCGCCGGGGTGACCGCGCTGGAAGTCGGCACCCCGGCGATGGGCGGCGAAGAACGCCAGCGAATGCAACACGTGCGCCAGCAACTGCCTGACGCCACGCTCATGGCCTGGTGTCGCATGAACACCGACGAAATCACCCAGAGCGCCGATCTCGGTATGGACTGGGTGGATATCTCGCTGCCGGCTTCTGACAAGCTGCGCCAGTACAAATTGCGCGAACCGCTGCCGGTCGTGCTGGATAAGCTGGCTACGCTGATTACCCATGCGCGACAGCACGGGTTACAGGTCTGTATTGGTTGTGAGGACGCATCGCGCGCCAGCGATTGGACATTAGCGGAGATTGCCCACGTCGCCCGCCGCGCAGGCGCACAGCGATTGCGTTTTGCCGATACCCTTGGCCTGCTCGACCCTTTCACCACCGCTCAGCGTATCAGCGCCCTGCGTCAAAACTGGTCTGGTGAAATTGAGATGCACGCCCATAACGATCTCGGTATGGCGACCGCCAATACGCTGGCGGCGGTACGCGCCGGGGCAACCAGTGTCAATACGACCGTGCTGGGGCTTGGCGAACGCGCCGGAAACGCCGCGCTGGAAACCGTCGCACTCGGGCTGAGCCGCTGTCTGGATCTGGACAGCGGTGTGGATTTCACGCAATTACCGATGCTCTGCCAGCAGGTCGCCGATGCTGCCCTGCGGCCCATTGACCCACAGCAACCGCTGGTTGGCGCGCAGGTATTTACCCACGAGTCCGGCGTGCATGTCGCCGCCCTGCTGCGCGATCGTGAAAGCTACCAGGCCATCGACCCGGCGCTGATCGGGCGCGAATACCGGCTGGTGCTCGGTAAGCACTCCGGACGCCAGGCCGTGGAAGGCGTGTTTACCCGGCTGGGCTACCACCTTAACGCCCTGCAAGTCGACCTGCTGTTGCCCGCCATTCGCCGCGTGGCGGAAAGCAGAAAACGCATACCGCAAGACGATGAACTGATTGCGCTTTACACCACACTGTGTGGCACAAGCGCGCCGCATCTGGCGAGGAGCTAAAGATGGAGTGGTTTTATCAGATCCCCGGCGTGGCTGAACTCGACAGCGCCGAGTCCTTTTTTACCTTTTTCTCCGTGCCTTATGAACCGCAGACGCTGCGCCGTTGCTGTCTGCCGGTACTGCGCGAATTTCACCAGCGCCTGCGCAATAATGTGCCGCTGCGTAATCTGCTCGAAACCACTCCCCGCGAGCCCTGGTTACTGGCGCGCAGACTACTGGCGGAAAGTTACGAACACTGTACAACGGAGCCAACATTATGAAACCACTGTATGCCTTCGGTGAGGAAGTTCGCGTGAGCCGCACTATCCGCAACGATGGCACCATGCCGGGTTACCGGCGCGGCGATGTGCTGGTACGCCGGGGCAGCACGGGTTTTGTCCGCGAATGGGGCACTTTTCTGCTGGAAAAAATGATTTATCAAATCCATTTTCCCGACTGCGGTTTGATTGTCGGCTGCCGCGAGCAAGAACTGCTGCCGATTTCCGCGCCGTGGCACGGCGGGCAGTTCCAGTACGGTGATACGGTCGCCTGCCGCCACGCGCTGGCCATCGGCGATAACATCGTGGTAGCCGCCGGAGAACAAGGGCAAATCACCGCCACGGGTCAGGGAGATAACGCAGAGAGTTACACTGTCACCTTTTCCGGGCGTTGGTTTCAGGTTCCCGCCAGCGCCATGATCTTGCTGGAGACGCCACAATGATGGCGTGGGAGCGTTTCGCCCGCCGACGGCTGGCACTGACCCGCTGGCACTGCGAGCCGGAAAACATCCCGGCAGCACAACAACCGGCATTTGATCGCGCCTGGGCGCGCCAGCGCCAGCTTGAACTGGCGGTCGTGGCGATGACGCGCGACGCAACCATTCCTGACGATCTGCATCATGCCGTAGCCACATCGCTGGCCGTACAGCTTGATGAAAGCCCGTTTTCCCCTGCCGAGCGCCAGGCGGTGATTGCGCATCATGCCCGTCTGGAAACGCAGTTTGCCGAGGTTGCCAGCAAAGCCCCCGTCCCGGACGACGCGTGCGTGCTGCGCTGGTATCAGCAACATCAGGCGCAATTTATGCGCCCGGAACAACGCTTAACCTCGCACCTGCTGCTGACCACAGAGCAAAACACCGCCGGAATAAGAAACCAAATCACCCGTTTTTATCAGCAAATCCGTGATAACCGCGCGGCCTTTCCCCGGCTGGCGGCGCGCCATTCACACTGCCCCAGCGCGCTGGAAGGTGGGCGTCTGGGCTGGGTAAGCCGTGGCCTACTCTTTGCGGAACTGGAAAACGCGCTGTTTGCGCTGCAAACGGACGAGGTCAGCCAGCCGGTCGAAACGGCGCTGGGCTGGCATTTG
The DNA here is from genome assembly GCF_016620385.1 of Kosakonia sp. LAM2021. NCBI lineage: Bacteria > Pseudomonadati > Pseudomonadota > Gammaproteobacteria > Enterobacterales > Enterobacteriaceae > Kosakonia > Kosakonia sp. LAM2021. Next base: position 294,541 of record NZ_JAENHT010000004.1, on the reverse strand, counting down.
TTATGGTGCGAACAGATCCGCCAACCGGCACTGATGGCGAAGGCAGACGCGCTGGCGAAAGCGCGGGAGTATTTGTTCCGTCAGTCCCAACAGCAGTGGCAACGCCAGTGGCTGGCGGCGTTATTACAGCCGAGCTGAAAAGCCCGGTGATCGGTTATCAACCGGGCTTCAGACATTAGAGGATCAACGGTTTGAGCGTCTCCAGCCACGCTTCGATGCGTTCATCGGTCTGGTCGTACTGGTTATCCTGATCCAGCACCAGACCGATAAAGTTATCCGCCTCGAGCGCGGACGATGAACCAAAGGTATATCCCTCATTGGGCCAGTGGCCGACCATCTTCGCTCCGCAGCTTTTCAGCGTGTCGTAGAGCGGACGCAGGCCGCTGGCAAAATTATCCGGATAACCCACCTGATCGCCCAGACCAAACAGCGCCACCGTTTTACCACGCAGGCTTTCGCCTTGCAGTTGGGTGACAAATTCACTCCAGGACTCATCCTCGCAACCGGCAGCCAGCCCCGGCAGTTGCCCGTCGCCGAGTGTCGGAGTGCCTAATACCAGCACCGGATACGAGAGAAAAGTGTCTACATCGGTTCGGTTGATATTGACCGGCGCATCCGCCAGCCCGCCCAGTTTCTGGTGGATCTGTTTGGCGATTTTGCGGGTCTTGCCGGTGTCGGTGCCGAAAAAAATACCAATATTTGCCATAACACACGCTCCTGTTGAAAAAGAGATCCCGCCGGGAAATGCGGTGAACGTGTCTGATATTGCGAAGAGTGTGCCAGTTTTGGTCGCGGGCAGAACCTGCACCAGAATGGTTATTAATGCACCAGCCTGGCGCTTTTTTTCGCCGGGTCTCTCCTCGCTGATGCGCGCCGGGCGCGGCTTTGGCGCTGATATCGCGCTGAATACCGATCTGGATCAAGGTTTTGTCGGGTTATCGGCCAAAAGGTGCACTCTTTGCATGGTTATACGTGCCTGACATGTTGTCCGGGCGAAAGTCGCCAGGTGGCACAAATTGTCAGAACTACGACACGACTAACTGACCGCAGGAGTGTGCGATGACCCTGAATATGATGATGGATGCCGGCGCGCCCGAGGCAATCGCCGGTGCGCTTTCGCAACACCATCCTGGGCTGTTTTTTACCATCGTTGAAGAAGCGCCTGTCGCCATTTCGCTGACCGATGCCGACGCACGTATTGTCTATGCCAACCCGGCTTTCTGCCGCCAGACCGGCTATGAACTAGAAGCGTTGTTGCAACAAAATCCCCGCCTGCTTGCAAGTCACCAAACCCCCAGAGAAATCTACCAGGATATGTGGCACACCTTGTTACAACGCCGACCGTGGCGCGGGCAATTGATCAACCGCCACCGTGACGGCAGCCTGTATCTGGTCGAAATCGATATTACCCCGGTGATTAACCCGTTTGGCGAACTGGAACACTACCTGGCCATGCAGCGCGATATCAGCGCCAGCTATGCACTGGAGCAGCGGTTGCGTAATCACATGACGCTGACCGAAGCGGTGCTGAATAACATTCCGGCGGCGGTGGTTGTAGTGGATGAACGCGATCATGTGGTTATGGATAATCTCGCCTACAAAACGTTCTGTGCCGACTGCGGCGGAAAAGAGCTCCTGAGCGAACTCAATTTTTCAGCCCGTAAAGCGGAGCTGGCGAACGGCCAGGTCTTACCGGTGGTGCTGCGCGGTGAGGTGCGCTGGTTGTCGGTCACCTGCTGGGCGCTGCCGGGCGTCAGCGAAGAAGCCAGTCGCTACTTTATTGATAACGCTCTGACGCGCACGCTGGTGGTGATCACCGACGACACCCAACAACGCCTGCAGCAGGAACAGGGACGGCTTGACCGCCTTAAACAGCAGATGACCAGCGGCAAACTGCTGGCGGCGATCCGCGAAGCGCTTGACGCCGCGCTGATCCAGCTTAACTGCCCCATCAATATGCTGGCGGCGGCGCGGCGTTTAAACGGCAGTGATAACAGCAACGTAGCGCTGGACGCCGCGTGGCGCGAAGGTGAAGAAGCGATGGCGCGGCTGAAACGTTGCCGCCCGTCGCTGGAGCTGGAAAGTGCCGCCGTCTGGCCGCTACAACCCTTTTTTGACGATCTGCGTGCGCTTTATCACACCCGCTATGAGCAGGGTAAAAATTTGCAGGTCACGCTGGATTCCCATCATCTGGTGGGATTTGGTCAGCGTACGCAACTGTTGGCCTGCCTGAGCCTGTGGCTCGATCGCACGCTGGATATTGCCGCCGGGCTGGGTGATTTCACCGCGCAAACGCAGATTTACGCCCGCGAAGAAGCGGGCTGGCTCTCTTTGTATATCACTGACAATGTGCCGCTGATCCCGCTGCGCCATACCCATTCGCCGGATGCGCTTAACGCCCCGGGAAAAGGCATGGAGCTGCGGCTGATCCAGACGCTGGTAGCGCATCACAACGGCGCGATAGAACTCACTTCACGCCCCGAAGGGGGAAGCTGCCTGACCCTACGATTCCCGCTATTTCATTCACTGACCGGAGGTTCAAAATGACCCAGCGAACCGAGTCGGGTAATACCGTCTGGCGCTTCGATTTGTCCCAGCAGTTCACCGCGATGCAGCGGATAAGCGTGGTACTCAGCCGGGCGACCGAGGTCGATCAGACGCTCCAGCAAGTGCTGTGCGTATTGCACAATGACGCCTTTTTGCAGCACGGCATGATCTGTCTGTACGACAGCCAGCAGGCGATTTTGACTATTGAAGCGTTGCAGGAAGCCGATCAGCAGTTAATCCCCGGCAGCTCGCAAATTCGCTACCGTCCGGGCGAAGGGCTGGTCGGGACGGTGCTTTCGCAGGGGCAATCATTAGTGCTGGCGCGCGTTGCTGACGATCAGCGCTTTCTTGACCGGCTCGGGTTGTATGATTACAACCTGCCGTTTATCGCCGTGCCACTGATAGGGCCGGATGCGCAGACGTTTGGTGTGCTGACGGCGCAACCGATGGCGCGTTACGAAGAGCGGCTCCCCGCCTGCACCCGCTTTCTGGAAACAGTCGCCAACCTGGTGGCGCAAACCGTGCGTTTGATGGCACCACCGGCAGTGCGCCCTTCCCCGCGCGCCGCCATAGCGCAGGCCGCCAGCCCGAAATCCTGCGGTACCTCACGCACATTCGGCTTTGAAAACATGGTCGGTAACAGCCCAGCGATGCGCCAGACCATGGAGATTATCCGTCAGGTTTCGCGCTGGGACACCACCGTTCTGGTACGCGGAGAGAGCGGCACCGGCAAGGAGCTGATTGCCAACGCCATCCATCACAATTCGCCGCGCGCCGGTGCGCCATTTGTGAAATTCAACTGTGCGGCGCTGCCGGACACCCTGCTGGAAAGCGAATTATTTGGTCATGAAAAAGGGGCCTTTACCGGCGCGGTACGCCAGCGTAAAGGACGTTTTGAGCTGGCCGATGGCGGTACGCTGTTTCTTGACGAGATTGGCGAGAGTAGCGCTTCGTTTCAGGCTAAACTGCTGCGCATTTTGCAGGAAGGCGAAATGGAACGCGTCGGCGGCGACGAAACATTGCAAATCAATGTGCGCATTATCGCCGCGACGAACCGTAATCTGGAAGATGAAGTTCGGCTGGGGCACTTTCGCGAAGATCTCTATTACCGCCTGAATGTGATGCCCATCGCCCTGCCCCCGCTGCGCGAACGCCAGGAGGACATTGCCGAACTGGCACACTTTCTGGTGCGTAAAATCGCCCATAACCAGAGCCGTACGCTGCGCATTAGCGAGGGCGCTATCCGCCTGCTGATGAGCTACAACTGGCCCGGTAATGTGCGCGAACTGGAAAATTGCCTTGAGCGCTCGGCGGTGATGTCGGAGAACGGTCTGATCGATCGGGATGTGATTTTGTTTAATCATCGCGACCAGCCAGCCAAACCGCCGGTTATCAGCGTCTCACATGACGATAACTGGCTCGATAACAACCTTGACGAGCGTCAGCGGCTGATTGCGGCGCTGGAAAAAGCAGGATGGGTACAAGCCAAAGCCGCGCGCTTGCTGGGGATGACGCCGCGCCAGGTCGCCTATCGTATTCAGACGATGGATATTACCCTGCCAAGGCTATAAACAGCGGTTGTGGCATTCGGTACATTGTCAGCCAAATGCCACAAAACCGACAACCTTACAAAATAAATATTTCTATTTTTCAATATGTTGTATCAGGAACAGGATTTGCAACAACCAGGAATAATTCCGTAAACGGAGGTACTTCCATGATGTCCTGTTCATCCGCCGCAGGCGGTTCCCGGTGTCAGCCAACACCGTCTGAGCCGCTTTCTGCTGCCATCGCCGGTAAAGTGTCGCTGCACCCGTGCTACTCGAAAAGCGGTCATCACCGCTTTGCGCGGATGCATTTACCGGTAGCGCCTGCCTGTAACCTGCAATGTAACTACTGCAATCGCAAATTCGATTGCAGTAACGAATCCCGGCCTGGCGTCTCATCCTCGCTGTTAACCCCCGAACAGGCGGTGGCGAAAGTACGGCAAGTTGCGACGGCTATCCCGCACCTTTCGGTGGTTGGCATTGCCGGGCCGGGCGACCCACTGGCGAATATCGTACGCACCTTCACCACGCTGGAGATGGTGCGTGAACAGCTGCCGGATCTGAAATTGTGCCTCTCCACTAACGGCTTGATGCTGCCAGATGCCGTTGATCGGCTGGTCAGTCTTGGCGTCGATCACGTAACGGTGACTATCAATACGCTCGATCCGCAGATTGCCGCGCAGATCTACGCCTGGCTGTGGCTCGATGGTGAACGATACAGCGGACGTGAAGCGGGTGAAATATTGATAGCCCGCCAACTGGAAGGCGTTCGTCGCCTGACGGCGCAAGGCGTGCTGGTGAAAATCAACTCGGTGTTGATCCCCGGTATTAACGATTTCGCGCTGGCCGATGTCAGCCGCGAACTGCACGGGGCTGGCGCGTTTATCCATAACATTATGCCGCTGATAGCCCGCCCGGAGCACGGCACGGTGTTTGGTCTTAACGGCCAGGCGGAACCCGATGCAGAGATGGTCGCGCGTGCGCGCGAAAGCTGCGGCGAAGTGATGCCGCAAATGACGCACTGTCAGCAGTGCCGCGCGGATGCGATTGGCATGCTCGGCGAAGATCGCAGCCAGCAATTTACCCTGTTACCCGTAGAATCCGCTCCTCAACCGTGGTTGCCGACGCTGTTTCGTCGCGCGCAACTTCACGCCAGTATCGTCACCAAAGGCGAATCCGAGGATGCAGAGGCCTGTCTGGTGGCGGTGGCGTCAACGCATGGCGAGCTGATCGACTGCCATTTTGGCCATGCGGATCGCTTTCGAATTTACAGTTTATCGGCCGCGGGTGCCGTGTTGGTCAACGAGCGTTTCACACCGAAATATTGCCAGGGCGCGGATAATTGTGAGCCGCAGGAAAGCGACGCGCGAATGGAGACAGTGCTCGACTTGCTGGCCGATGTGAAAGCTGTTTTCTGCGCCCGTATCGGCTACGAACCGTGGCAAAAATTACAATCGCGCGGCATTCAGCCCTGCGTCGATGATGCCTGGCAACCCATCACTTCCTCGCTGTTACGCTGGTGGCAGGCTGCGCCGACAAAGGGGCAAAACAATGGGGTGGCATGATGCCCGTTGATGACTGGCTACGGCGCTTGCTGTGGCTTTACCTGCACGGTGAAGGTTGCTACCCGGAAAGAATGGGTTTAAGCGTGAGCGACTGGGAAAATTTGCAGGCGCGTTTCGCCCCGCCTGCGCCAGAAATGCCTGCGGACTGCCGTCTGCGCCAAAAGCTGATGAGCGAACTTAACGCCACGCGCACCGCAGAGCGCGCGGAGCTGGCACAGTGGCTGGCGTGCCATATGTCGGCGGATGCCGCACCGATGCAGCACATTATTGCCAGTGTCTCACTGGCTTTTAATCACCTGTGGCAGGATCTGGGACTCAGCTCGCGCGCAGAGTTGCGGGAGCTGATGAGCGATTGCTTCGCCCCTTTAGTTGAGATGAACAGCAACAATATGCGCTGGAAAAAGTTTTTCTACCGCCAGCGTTGTCTGCATAGCGAAGGCGAAGTGGTGTGCCGCTCGCCGAGTTGTGATGCCTGCTGCGAACGCCCGCTCTGCTTTGAACCGTCGTAACGTAACCAGCCTGATATCGCAGGTAATCAGGCTTTAACCCCCGCGCAAAAATCCGCGCCGCCTGTACACTTACCGCTTTGCTGTCCTATTCTTTCACAATAAAAGTCAAATATTTTGCCGCAGTCACACGGTTCCGGTAGCCAGGGTGTTAATGTTGCTTATATATTTGGAAAAATTATACAAAAGTACACGGTGTGCGAGGTGGCGAATGTATTCTTTTGTGGCCAGACAGGCGATTTTTGATAAGCAATTGAACACCGTCGGTTACGAACTCCTCTTTCGGAACAGTATGGATAACCGCTTCCCCGATATGTCTGCGGAACAGGCCACCACGCAGTTAATCGAAGAGCAGTTCCTCAGTGCACCGGTGGGCCGTAAGAGCGACAACAGTACGGTTTACGTCAATTTTCCCTACCAGTTGCTGGTGGAAGGCCTCGCGGAAACGCTGCCGGTAAACCGCGTGGTGATTGAAATTCTGGAAAACGCCGAACCGGATCTCAAACTGCTGGAAACTGTCAAACGAATGCACACGCTGGGATTTCGCATTGCGCTGGATGATTTCGAACCCGGAAACCAGTGGGAAGCCTTTATGCCCTATGTCAACGTGATTAAATTTGACATAAGGAGAAGTCCGCGCGAAAAAATTAGCGACTATATCCTCGCCAATCGGGAATTATTACGCCATGCGGTTTTTCTGGCCGAGAAAGTGGAAACCTATGAAGAGTTTGAGACTTTTAAAAAATTAGGTTTTCATCTTTTTCAGGGGTATTTTTTCAGCAAGCCGGTGGTGACTAAACGAAATAAACTGGCGCAAAATCGTGCGTTTGCCCTGAAGCTGATGCAGGAAGTTAACGTTGAATCACCCAATTTAAACAAAATAGAAGATTTGCTGAAACGCGATGTTTCACTCTCTTTTAAAATTATGCGTTATGCGCAAAACATTTTATATAACACGCGCGGCATTAGCGGTTTTCGCAATCAATCACTGCGCGACATCGTGGTCTACCTCGGCATCAGCGAAATGCGCCGTTTTGTACTGGTGGCGTGTCTGACCTCCTTCGAGGATGTCACCAACACCGAAATCTATTACCTGAGCCTGATCCGCGCCAAGTTCTGCGAACTGGCGGCGGCGCGCACGTCGTCCAATAACATCTCTAACGACGCCTTTATGGCAGGCCTCTTCTCGCTGCTGGATGTGATCCTCGGGCTACCGCTGGAAGAGCTGATGGCGCAAATCGCTGTCTCGCCGGAAGTGGCAAAAGCGCTAGAAGCGAACAGCGGCGAACTCTATCCCTACGTGCGGCTGGCGCGCCTGTACGAGCAGCGGATGTGGGATGAAGCCAGCGATGTGGCGCACGAAATCGGCTTACCCAATTCGGCGATTTCCGAGCTGATGAACCAGGCAGCAAAATGGGCAGATGAACTGCCGATTACTATTTCCCATTAATTTTTTCTGCACACTAAATGCAGTGTGCAGAAAATAAACTCAGGCACAAAGACACTGTTTGAAACAATATTTCACTTCATTGAAGTATTATTCACCCACCTTTTTAACAACCTCTCTTTCCTTAATCTAAATTAAAAATCCGATGTGTGCTATTGCACAAAAATCATAACGATATGTGATTGAGATCAGATAAATAGATCAATTTTTCCTAAAATATTGCCGTTATTAATATTACCTTTCTTTACTTAGTTGTGGATTATGAAAAAAATAGCGCAGGCCACCGTATTAACCAAACTGCTTATCGGCTTCTCCATCTTGATCGTGATGATGTTGCTGCTGGGCGTTGTTTCTATTTATCAACTTAACAGCACCAATAAAAATATTGACCAGTTCCGCGAAAGCAGAATGCCAGGCGTTCGCTATACCCTTGAAATGCGAGGCGTCTTAGCGGAAATGCGTTTGCAGCAGGTGCAATATATTTCCTCGACCACGCCTGCATCGCTGGATCAACACCGCGGCGAATTGCTGCAAAACCAGGCAACCTTTCTGAATGCTCAGCAGCAGTACGCAAAAATCTCGGCCAATGAGCCGCAAGAGATGCGCGCCCTGTTCACTACCGTGGTGGATAACTTTAAAAACTTTGTCGACGTTAACGCCAAAGTGATCGACGCCATGAATCGCGGAGATGCGGCGGAAGCGGCCAAAATCAGCGGCGCGGTATCCGCAAAATATCGTACCCAGTTGATGAAAGATCTGGCGACGCTGGTGGATATGGAAGTCGCGATTGGTGATAAAGCGGGGGAAGATTCTCAGGCGGGTTATCGCCAGGCGCTTTATTTACTGAGCGGCTTGCTGCTGCTGGCGCTGATCGCCACCGGCGTGATTGCACTGTTTATTTCGCGTAATCTCTCCCGCCAGCTTGGCGGTGAACCGGCCTATGCGATGTCGATTATGAAGGCAGTCGCTGACGGCAAACTGGGCACCCAGGTTGCGCTGCGCGATGGCGACAGCGAAAGCCTGCTGGCGACCATCCATTTAATGAACAGTAAACTGGCGGAAATTATCACCGGGATTATTGACGGCAGCGAATCGATTTCCCACGCCGCAGGCGAAATTGCCGAAGGCAACAACGATTTGTCACAGCGTACCGAAGAACAAGCGGCCTCACTGGTGCAAACGTCGTCGAACATGCAGCAAATCACCGAAAACGTGAAGAGTAACGCCGAAAACGCCCGCAAAGCGAGCGACCTGGCGCGCCAGACGTCACAAACGGCGGTTAAAGGCGGTAAAGAAGTGCATGACATGCTGAAACGCATGCATGAAATCTCTGACAGCTCACAGAAAATTGTCGACATCATTTCGGTGATTGAAGGCATCGCTTTCCAGACCAATATCCTGGCGCTGAACGCTGCCGTTGAAGCCGCGCGTGCCGGTGAACAGGGTAAAGGTTTTGCCGTGGTGGCTGGTGAAGTGCGCAACCTGGCGCAGAAAAGTGCCGATGCGGCGAAAGAGATCAAACAGCTGATTGAAGGCACCGTTGAGAAGATAACTGACGGTTCCCGCTACGCCGATACCGCCAGCCGCGCGATGGAAGAGATTGTGACCTCCGTTAACAAAGTGACGGATATTGTTGCTGAGATCTCCGCCGCCTCTACCGAGCAACATCAGGGGATCAAAGAGATTAGCGTCGCGATTGATCAGATGGATCAGGTAACCCAGCAGAACGCCACGCTGGTGGAACAAGCGGCGGTTGCCGCTCAGTCGATGACCGAACAGAGCGAGATACTGCGCGACTCCGTGCGCTTCTTCCAACTGGCGCGTTAATCGTAACCCGTGCCACTCGCTCCGGGTGGCACGGCGTTTTCCTGCTACATGACGATGCTTTTCGGCTCCATAAAGGCCGCCAGTCCCCAGCGCCCCATTTCACGCCCGATGCCTGAATGTTTAAACCCGCCAAATGGCGCGGCAGCCTCGTGCGCCAGTGTATTGACTAACACCCGCCCGGCGGTGATTTGCCCGGCAACGCGACGTGCGCGTGCGGGATCTCGGCCCAGCACCAGCGCGCTCAGGCCGTAATCGGTGTCGTTAGCGATAGCGATCGCCTCTGCATCATCCCGATAGGCGATCACTGATAATACCGGGCCAAAAATCTCTTCCCGCGCAATACGCATGCTGTTTTTGACCTCGCTAAACAGCGTAGGCCGCACCGACCACCCGCACTCGCACCCGGCTGCGCGCCCTTCTCCGCCCGCTAACAGGCGTGCGCCTTCCTGCTGACCAAGACGAATGTAGGACTGCACGCGTTGCCACTGTTTTTCGCTAACCATCGGGCCGACTTCCGTGGCGGGATCGTGCGGATCGCCCGATTTTACCGCTGCGACTGCCTGCGCCAGCGCCGCTTCGCACTCGGCTTTGCGCGAGGCAGGCACCAGAATGCGCGTTCCCGCGACACAGGCCTGGCCGCTGTTCATAAACCCGGCCTGAATCGCCAGCGGCACGGCGTCGGCTAAATCGGCATCCTCCAGAATAATGGTCGGCGACTTGCCACCCAGTTCCAGCGTGACGCGTTTAAACGTTTCTGCTGCGTTACGCAAAATGGCTTTGCCCGTCGCCGTCGAGCCGGTAAAAGAGATTTTCGCCACCTCCGGATGACGGCTGAGTACCTCACCAACCACTTCGCCGCGCCCGGTAACAATATTGAACACACCCGGCGGCAACTGCGCCTGATGCAGTGCCTGCGTGACAATGTGGGTTTGCAGTGCACTCATCTCGCTCGGTTTAACCACCGCCGTGCAGCCTGCAGCGAGCGCCGCCGCCAGTTTGCCGCAGATGAACCCGGCGTCGCTGTTCCACGGCGTGATCAATCCGGCGACGCCGAGCGGTGTCATTACCACCCGCGCCTGACCGACCACGGATTCGAACTCAAACGCTTTCAGCGCGTTGATCGCCGCCTCGATAACCGACACCGGATAATGCGCCATCCAGCTGGCACGCGACGCCGGCGCGCCGTATTCCTCGACAATCGCCTGCAACAACGCGGGCTGGCAGGCCTCCAGCGCATCGCGCATACGCATCAGGGCGGCAATGCGTTCATCGCGGCTGGTTTGCGACCAGCCGGGAAACGCCGCTTTTGCCGCCGCAATGGCGTTAAGCGCGTCGGCTTCATTAGCGAGCCGCACCTGACCGGTGACGTCGCCGGTTGCCGGGTTAAACAGGTCGAAACGCTCTGTGCCCTGCGGCGTGACCCATTCGCCGTTTATTGAAATCTGTTCAATCGCATGCATAACCACCTCCTGTTCACAGTAGAGCCAGTGTGGCACGCCTTTATCGCGCTGATAATCCACGCTATGCTGCAAAGGTTGTTGCGAAATTCAGGATAATCTATGCATCGTTCAGGTTTGATTGAGCTGGAAGTGGTGATGGCGGTGATGCGCCGGGGCAGTTTTCGCGCCGCCGCGCAGGAGCTGGGAATGTCGCCAACGGCGGTGAGTAACGCCATTGCCGGGCTGGAGAGTCGCCTGGCGATTCGGCTGTTTCACCGCACTACACGCAGCGTGGCGCTAACCGAAGCCGGGCAACGGTTTGTTGCGCGTATTGGCCCGGCGCTGCGCGAAATCCAGCACGCGCATGAAGAGATCCACAGCGTGGCAGATGAACCTTCCGGCACATTGCGCCTGAATATCCCGCAAGCCGTCGGGCAACTGTTCTTAGATGATCTGCTGGTGCGTTTTCTTGCGCGCTACCCGCAGATACGCATGGAGGTCGCCGCTGAAGCGAAGATGATCGACATTGTGGCCGACGGTTACGATGCCGGGATCCGCCTGGCGGAGTCGATCCCACAAGATATGATTGCCGTGCCGCTCACACCGGATATCCGCATGCGCGTAGTGGCAACACCAGCGTGGTTTGCCGAGCACGGTACGCCGCAGACGCCGGCCGATTTACGCCAGCACCAGGGCATTTGCATGCGCATGTCCAGCGGCGGAAATTACCGCTGGGAGCTGTCGCGCGACGGTGAGCGCATGGCGGTTGCCGTTCCGCCACGGCTGTCGACCACCGATCTGTTTACCTCGATTGCCGCCGTGCGCGCAGGCCTGGGCGTGGGTTTTCTGCCGGGGTTTTACATTGAAGAGGATTTGCGTAACGGAACGCTGGTGAGCGTGCTGGATGCGTGGACACAGCCCTTTAAAGGGCTGTGTTTGTACTACCCCGGACATCGGCACATCCCTGTGGGGTTGCAGGCGTTTATTGCCTTTATCCGGGAGTCGCGTTAATTACTCGAGGTGCGCGCGATCGAGCCCATAGGCTTTATCCAGCGCGCCAGGTAAGGTTTGCGACAGAACCATCAGGCGGTTCCAGCTATTAATGATGGCAATGGAAAACGCCAGTTCGGAAAGCTCCACGTCGCTGAAATGCTCCCGCGCCTCGCGGTACAGCTCATCAGGCACGCCATGCGCGTCGAGTTTGGTCAACGCTTCACACAGCGCCAGCGCGGCTTTCTCTTTGGCGGTAAACAGCGGTGATTCACGCCAGATAGCCACATGGTAAATGCGCAGTTCGCGCTCACCGTGCAGTTTCGCCTGTTTCACATGCATATCCAGGCAGAATGCGCAGCCGTTGAGCTGCGAGGCGCGAATATCGACCAGATTTTTAATACCAATGTCCAGGCTGCTGGCGTGCGACGCCTGGCTGGCATCGCCGAGGATTTTAATTAATGCCGGAACGGTCTGGAACAGATTTACGCGATTGCTCATCGTCTTTAGCCTCGTTTATGGATTCAACAGCCGCTATATTACGCTCTTATGCCATAGTAAAAAGATGCAAAAACCGCAAATAGAGGTAGGACATGAAACCGGGTTATAAAGCCATTTACGAGCAGTATCGGCGCAGCATTGCCAGCGGGTTGCTGAAACCGGGTGATAAGGTGCCTTCGGTGCGTGTGCTGGCCAGCGAATTGGGGGTCGCGCGCAAAACGGTGGAAACGGCCTGGGCGATTCTGGTCGGTGAAGGCTATCTGGTAAGCCAGGGCGCGCGCGGCACGCGGGTCAACCCGGATCTGGTGCTGAGCGAACCCTCCACCCCGGATATTGCGCCGCAGGCAGCAGACGCGCCACCGGGCATTGCGGACGTGCTGCGCGATCGCCCCGGTTTTTTGCGCCCCGGCATTCCGTCTCTTGACGCCTTCCCCTATAAAAAGTGGCTGCTGTTGTGCGGCAAAGCGGTACGATCTCTGTCGCCAGTGGAAATGACCAACCCGCCGCTGCTGGGTTACACGCCGCTGCGTGAAGCGATTGCCCATTATGTGAATGTGTCGCGCGGTTTATCCTGCACGGCCGATCAGATTTTCATCACCAGCGGGTACAGCAACAACCTGCGGTTGATCCTCAATGCGCTGACCACGGCACGGGATAAAGTGCTGTTCGAAGATCCCGGTTACTATTTTGGTACCCAGGCGCTGAAACGCGCCGCCAATAATCTGCACTTTGTGCCGGTGGACAGCCAGGGCCTGAATGTCGACTATTTGCAACAATACCATCGTGATGCGCAGCTGGTTTTTGTGACACCGTCACATCATAGCCCGCTGGCGGTAACCCTTTCGCTCCCGCGCAAGCAGCAATTACTGGCCTGGGCCAGCCAGCATAACAGCTGGATTATCGAAGATGATTACGACGGCGAGTTTCACTACACCCGCAAAGTGCTTCCGTCGCTGAAAAGCCTTGATACTGATGATCGGGTTATCTATATGGGCACCTTCAGCAAGACGGTGATGCCTGCGCTGCGCATTAGCTATATTGTCATGCCGCGCGCGACACTTGCCGCGTTTCGTGAAACGGCCGAACTTACCGAAAGCGGTCAGCCGGTGCTAACGCAGAAAATCCTCGCGGCGTTTCTCGGCGAAGGTCACTTTTATAAGCATTTAAAAAAGATGCGCACGCTCTATTCGCAGCGCAGAAAGTATGTGCTGGACGCGCTGGAGCACGTTTATCCAGGGCTTTTTACCGTGGAAGTGAGCGATGGTGGCATGCATATCGCCGCGTTTTTACGCACCAGCACGCAGGATATCGCGCTGGCGGACATCTGGCAGCGGTTTCAATTGCAGGTTAGCCCACTCTCGCGCTGGTATAACACTCCCGTCAAACGCTACGGCGTGATTATCGGTTATACCAATGTGCGTTCAGCGGAAGAAGCACTGGCGCTATTGCAGCGCCCGGCTGAAGAAACACGGGCGCTGCTGGCGGCCAATGATATTAAGGCAAGCTACTGACGAAGGAGAGATCCCACGCCGTGGCGAGAAGCGAGAAGCTGACCAGCAGGGTCAACGCTAATGAGATAGTTCTGTCGGACTTTTCCATCGCACGTCCCTCTCTGTTGTGGGTTTCGCTATCAGACTGAAAAAATCGAAAGATCGATGACTCTCCAGAGCAAAGTTTAGGTTAATTGATAATTTTTGCCTGGTGTCATTTTGTGCGGAAGCACATCGGCATCCACCATTTGCAGTAAATCAATCTCGATGGCGTTGCTGATAGCATCCAGCGGCAGGTCGTTATCCTCTTCGCCAAACGGATCTTCCAGCTCTTCTGCCAGCGTATCGAGCGAAATAAAGGTGTAGGAAATCAACACTGAGATAAACGGGGTCATAAAGTGCAAATCCACCACCAGCGCGAACGGCAGCATGATGCAAAACAGATACACGGTGCGATGCAGGATCAACGAATAGGCGAACGGCAGCGGCGTGGTGAAAATGCGCTCGCAGCCAGAGAGCACGGCGGACATATCATGCAGCCGCTGATTAATGCTGCTGAATAAAACATCCGAAAGCGCGCCCTGCGCCCGGCGTTCACCTAGCCATTCCCCCATTAACAACAAAATACGGTTGGCAGGTGAATGCGCGTTCAGCACGTTATGCAGATCGTTTTGGCTCAGGTATTTCGCCAGCACGTCACCCTGTGGCTTGCGGCGCAATGTCATGCGCAGAGAGTGCGCAAAGGCGATTTGCAACTGAATAAAGTGCCGTAATCCCTCATCGTTTGGCAGCGTGGTTTTTACTTCACGCAGCAGCGAACGCGAGGCGATCATCAACTGTCCCCATAACACCCTTGCCTCGCTGTAGCGGGCAAAACAGGCGTTGTTACGGAAACCTAAAAAGATAGCGATAGCGACACCAAGAATGCTGAACGGCGCAACGGTCAGCTTGATACCCAGCGAGGTGTACCACGGCAACATCCAGATCACGGCGATGGAGAGCAGGAAATTCATCAGCAGACGCGACGTGATTTTTGGCAGTACGGAACCGTGCCAGACGAAAAGACGGGGAAGCCAGTGTTGTTGAGGTCGAACGATCATCTTGATTTGTGTGCATTAGGGAGAGCGGCACTATTAAACGTGATCGCAATCACAGTTGCAAGTTTGATAACAAATTGTGACGAAAAGTCGCCCTGGGCGACTTTTGCTGGCGCAGAGGTTGCTGAAACCTGTTATACAACTATTTGAAAGTATGTTGTAACTAAAAACCGATACATACAACATTCCCGCGAAATTACTCCTCTTGACGCTCAGCGGTTGCACAGCTAGCTATGATTAAAAAAGAAAAACCCGGCCGGAGCCGGGTTGGATATTCACTTAAAAACCTGCGATTAGCACAGCGGCTTAACCGCATCGCGCATCCCGCGCAGCAGGATAGCGTCCAGATCCAGTGAAACCTGCTCCACCAGACCTGCCACTTTACTCAGGTCTTGTTCCCAGTGATCGCTTACGGACAGCACCGCTTTTACCAGTTCACTGGTGCTGATCTGGCGATCGCCATGCTGGCTCCACAACTGCTGGTAGCGCTCGATCCAGTGTGCGTCGTCCTGCACCGGATACGTCTGCCCGTTACGTTCACCGCGATAGAACGCAATCAACGCCGCCAGCGCAAAAGTCAGGCGCGCAGGCAATTTGCCGTTGGCTTTTTGCCCTGCCAACAACTGCGGCAGGATGCGGGTGCGGAATTTGGTCATGCCGTTCAGGGCAATCGACAGCAACTGGTGTTTGATGTACGGGTTACGGAAACGCCCGGTCACCGCACTGGCGAAAGATTCCAGCTCATCGCGCGGCAGATCCAGCACCGGAATAATCTCTTCGTAAATCGCTTTTTCCACAAACGCACAGATTTCACTGTCGTTCATCGCTTCACCCACAGTGTCAAGCCCCGCCTGATACGCCACCGGCACCAGGGCAGTGTGCGCACCGTTGAGGATCGCCACTTTACGCTCTTTATACGGTTTAATATCGTCAACAATCAGTACGTTAAGCGGGAATTTATCCAGGCGCAGCTCAGCCGCCAGCGATTTCGGTCCCTGAATCACAAACAGGTAGAAGTGCTCAGCGGTATCAAGGAACGAATCCTGGTAGCCCAACTCCGCTTCCAGTTTTGCCACTTCATCACGCGGGTAACCGGTAACGATCCGGTCAACCAACGTGGAGCAGAAGGCGTTGGCGTTATCCAGCCACTGAGTAAACTCCGCACCCAGCGCCCACTCCTGCGCATAACGCAGCACCAGCTCGCGCAACGCGTCGCCGTTGTAATCAATCAGTTCACAAGGAATGATCACCCAGCCTTTATCCACCGCGCCAGAGAAATGGGTGAAGCGTTCGAACAGCAGGCGCGTCAGTTTGGCCGGGTAGCTAACGGCCGGGGCATCTGCAAATTTATCACCCGCGTGGTAGCTAATACCCGCTTCAGTGGTGTTTGAAAAAACAAAGCGGATATTCGGGTTATGGGCAAGTTTCAGGAACTCGTCGTACTGGGAATAGACGCTGATTTCACGGTTTACAGAGCGGATCAGGCGCGCGTCGCTCACCGCTTCGCCCTGCTCATTCAGACCGCGAATAATGGTGGTATACAGGCCATCCTGAGTGCTCAGGGACGGCGGAAAATCACTTTGGATCGGGCGAACAACCACCACACCGGCGTTGAGGTCGGTGTGCTCATTCAGCAGATCGATTTGCCAGTCGACAAAAGCGCGCAAAAAATTCCCTTCGCCGAACTGAATAATACGTTCAGGGTATTCAGCGCCGGGAAAGTTGCGACGGTTTAATGTGTTCACAGTGGGTTCCTTTTTTGATTAGTCATACAACCTTGGAAGATTGGTGTAATAACTTACCAGACTTTTAGACCATGAAACCCTGTTTTGATCAAAATGGGATGTCTTATTGGCACGAATTATAAGAACTTGTAAAAAATTGTCGTCGCCGTCACATTTCCGTCCGGCATCAGCGCGAAGCGCGGGATCTCACCCACCCGCTGCCAGCCGCATTGCTGGTAGAAATTTTCCGCCCCGCTACCGGTGGAAGTATCCAGCACCAGCACGGTTTTACCGTGCGCCAGCGCCTCACTTTCCAGCGCATCCATCAGACGGCGCGCCAGCCCCTGGCGGCGGGCTTTTTCATGTACCAGTAATTTTGACACATCGGCGCGATGTGGCTGGTTTTCAGGTTGTTCCAGCACTACCTGCACGGTGCCGACAACCTCACCGGCGTCATCTTGCGCCACCAGCACAATGCGTTCCCCGCGCGCGGCACTTGCGGCGACGCCAGACCAGAATTGCAGGGATTTCTCACGCGAAAGCGGATGCATGAAACTGACGGAAGCACCGCCGGAAACGCAGTTTTCCAGGACTTCGCAAAGGGAATGAATCTGTGACGCGAGCGTTTCGCCCGCCAGCGAATGGATATGATAAGTGGTCATTTTTATTCCTTAAAAACAACCACTATCAGCCTTACAACTTGTTAACACAAGCTCAGCAAACATAGGTTTTTGTGATGATTCAGCGGCCGCGATGGTTGCGCTCTTTCATGGCATACATCTGTTGATCTGCTGCCTTCATCCACGGCTTCAGTTCGCCGCAACCATCATGATCAAACTCACTGATCCCCCAGGAAAACGCCAGCTTCCATGGCTTACCGGAGGTCTGATTCCACGCCTCAACCTGTTCTACCAGATGCTGCATCGCAATCCATGCGCCCTGCTCATCGGTATCGGAAAAGAGGATCGCGAATTCGTCGCCGCCGTAGCGCACCCGCAGATCCGCTTCGCGCAGGCTGGCGCTCATCACCGACGCCATCGCTTTCAGCGCTTCGTCACCTTCGCCGTGGCCCCAGGTGTCGTTAATCGTTTTGAAATTGTCGAGATCGATCCACGCCAGCGTTAACGGTTCCGCGCGACGACGCGCGCCCACAATGGCGAACTTCGCCAGGCTTTCAAAACCGCGGCGGTTAAATAAACCGGTCAGTTCGTCCGTAGTGGCCGCGCTCATCACCGCGAACTCATCTTCAACGATCATGGCAAAATCTTTCAGGTAATCCCGCTCTGCGTCCGTGAACTGTCGCGCGGTGCTATCCACCAGGCAGAATGCACCAACCACCGCGCCGTCCGGCAAACGTAATGGATACCCGGCATAGAAACGGATATTCATCTCTCCGGTCACCAGCGGATTATCGGCAAACCGATCATCGCCGTGGGTATCCGGAATGATCAACGGTTCAGTATGCAAGATGGTGTGACCACAAAAGGTGATCTTACGCGGCAGCGGTTCACGCACGGTACCCGACGTGGATTTGAAGAAAAGCATCTCTTCATCAACCAGTGTGATCAGCGCCGCGCGGACATCGAACATGCGCTTAGCCAGCCGGGTAAGCCGGTCAAGACGCTCGGTTACGCCGGTTTCCAGAAGCCCGGAGTCGCGCAGCGACGCCAGTCGTTGTTCCTCATCTGCGGGAATAGCAGGTATTTTCATAAGGGGCCGTTTCCATTCTCAGGCTGTTAATGCGCAACACTATAAAAAGTGACGTTAATTTCACGGCGTACAGCATAAAGCGTAGCTTATTCAGCACGTTTGTCAGTGTGAGTAGATCTGGTTTTTTTACCAGTCGTTTAGCCTGGTAAAGCGCGTCGTCTGCGGCTTTTAACCAGTCGGTAACACTGTGCATTTCCGGTAGCGCGCTGGCGATACCGATGCTTAACGTACATTTGAACGCATGCTCCTGCATCACTGTCATTACCGCAGCCGCATCCATGATCCGGGTTGCCACCTCATACGCCTCTTCTGCTGGCGTATCGGGCAATAAAATCACAAATTCATCGCCACCGAGGCGCGCAGGCGTGTCCGTTGTGCGGGTGGTGATATGCAAAATTTTCGACACGGTGACCAATAATGCATCGCCAATTTTATGACCAAAGCGGTCATTCACCTCTTTAAAATTATCAATATCGATAAACATCAACGAGGAGTGGCGCGGGGTCAGGTGCAGTTTTTCCAGCTCATACTGAATCCGTTTTTCCAGCAGACGGCGATTGGCGATATCAAGCAACGGATCCATCATCGCGATACGCTCAAGTTCGCGGCTTTTTATCCGCAACCTGACGGCAATGCTGTCGGTGAGTGCGCTGAGCGCCAGAATATAGATGCCGATAAGCGGCAACGTGGCGAACATCGTCCGCTGTGTCACCTGCAACTCCAGCGGTAAACCGAGCGCCAGCCAGGTAAGTAAGAACGCCGCAAGCAGGGCCAGCGCCGCTTTACGCATCAGCAAAAAACCACCCGCCGATAAGCGGTCAGAGAGCAAAATAGTGGCAATCACCACCGACGGCAGCGGGTTGACCGCCATCAGCGCAATCCAGAACCCGCCTGCGCCAGCGTCAAAGACCAGGTTTTGATGCTCAATTTGCAGCGGCATCTGCGCGTTTCGCGCGCGCAAAAACGCGACGGTAGGCCATATAAAGGCATTGGCGCACAGCAACACTACGCTCCATACGGGGCGATGCAGTTCAAGAAGGACGGAAAGAATGGGGAAAAAGCAGAGTAGCGTTCCCAGCATACGCATCAGATACATCCGCCTGGCAAAACGCCTGCCTGGGATCCGCTCGTGTTTATTCAAATTATCCGATCCGCTCATAACGCGATGATTCCGCTACGTATACGCAATAATAGTATTGACGATAAAAATTAGTAGCAAGCAATTTAATAAGTTATCGATATTAATTGCCGCTATCGTCACCACCAGCTGCGACAAGCGCGAGGAATTATCCGCCGATGGCACTTTCCGCTATTTCCGGCGCGTTATGTTCAGCATCTGTTGTGCAGTTACGCCCGCGTTTTTTCGAGCAATAGAGATTTTCATCCGCCACCGCCAACAGCGTGTTGAACGTTGACGTTAATTGCCCGGCGTCGGCTTGACCATGGCTGATACCAATACTGACGGTTAAATGCAGCGTTTGCTGCCGCCATTTGAACGGATACAGCGCCACTTTTTCGCGCAGCGTTTCCGCCAGCTGTTTTCCTTCACTGGCGTCTTGTGTTGTCGCCACGACAGCAAACTCTTCCCCGCCCATGCGGGCGAGCACACCGCGCGTGCCCAGCGCCTGCTGCACTTTTCGCGCAAAGGAGGTCAGCACCCGATCGCCACATTCGTGACCGTAGCTGTCATTGACACTTTTGAAGTAATCAATATCCAGCAACATCACGGTGATGTGTTTGTCGGTAAAGCGTTTTGCGTCGCGGTTTAACGCCTCATACAAACCCGAGCGCGAGTAAACGCGGGTCAGGAAATCGAAATCAGCGCGCAGGGAAACCTGGTGCATCAGACGGTTTATCGCCTCAACGCTGACCGAGACAATCACCGGGCAAATAGCCATGGTGGCAATCCCCAGGCGCGCGGAGAACATATGCGGGATCTGCAGCGGTGAAGTGACGAAAATATTGATATGCCCGCTGGCGACAAGGATTATCTCCAGCCCGCCGGTCAGCAACGTCACCAGGCATGTCAGCGGCAGCGAGTAACGCACCGCACACCAGATCAGCGCCGGGAGCGGAAACGCCAGGCTGCCTGCGCCGCCAATCGCGACCGACGCGATAATCGATACGCCAACGGCGAGCACCGGCATAACATTGCGCATCTCGACGTTCAGCGGTTTACGCGGCCAGCTCATGGTCAGCATACAGGGCAGGATCAGCACGCCCGTTGAGAATTGCTCGCCAAACCAGTCGGCCAGCAGCAGGCCAAACCCCTGACCATTGATCCCAACGGAGCCAAGCGCGCCAAGAAACGCGCACAGCAGCGCGGCAAGCAGACAGTAGCCGAAAAGTTTCAGGGCGTTAACCGGCTCCGGCGCGTTGGTCATCTGGTTACGTTCAAGCCCGATAAGCTGCGCCATGGTGATAATAAACACCATATTGGAGAAGTTGATAATCAGCGACGCTATGCCCCAGGTGGTGGTGATGGCGTCATACGCCAGCATGGCAACATAGCTAATCAGATAGTATTGCCAGCGCTGCAACCAGACATAACGCGCGAAAACACCGGCCATAACCGCATTGAGCGGCCAGAAGAGGGAAAGCTCTTCCACCAGGCGCATCATCGCACCCAGCAGATAAAACAGCGTTGTCAGGACAAACACCATCACCGCATTGGTGTACGGCGTCTCTTGCCGAAAAGGGCGGAAAGGGGATGAAAAAAATGCAGGCATCAAATCTCAATCCATATCACGAACGTTGCTATCGACCCGCAGCACCAGCGGAGCAGGCTTACCCGACGCTTTTCAGCGCGACGCATTCATCTGAATAACCAGCCACTGGTAAATCACCTCAACGATGTACTGTTGTTGCGATTGTGTTAGCGCCTGACCATGCGGGATGTTATGCCACTTTTCCAGACATCCACGGCAGCAGGTGGCCGTGGCATGCTGAGCGATAAACACCGGGTGACCGCGCATTGGCGTCTGTTTGCCATCATTTTGCGGTTGCGCTGGCGCAAGGCGTTTTGCGACAAAATCCGCCGCGTGGGACGCAATCACCTCCGCACCTTTATCCAGGCAGTACTGGCGCTCTTTCACCCCGAGGCGAAAACGCGAACGGAATGTTGACCGTCCCAGCCGGGCAAACAACGGCGCAAAATCATTCATCAATAGACCGATCTCCCCAGTTTTCGCGTCAACGCTTCCAGCACCGCAACACCAGCCAGTGAGTTGCCCGCTTCATCCAGCTCCGGGCTCCAGACCGCAATTGCCATCTCATGCGGCACAATGGCGACGATCCCGCCGCCGACTCCCGATTTCGCCGGTAACCCGACGCGCCAGGCAAACTCTCCGGCGTTCTGGTACATGCCACTGGTCGCCATCAGGGCGTTAATCTGCCGCGCCTGCATCGGCGTCACCACCGGCGTCGCCTGCTGCGCGCTGTGTCCGCCATCGGCGAGAAATAAAAAGGTGCGCGACAATTCGGCACAGCTCATTTTGAGTGCGCAATAGTGGAAGTAGTTCTGTAACACGGTGGCGACATCGTTGTGAAAATTACCGAAGGACTTCATTAACCAGGCGATGGCCATATTGCGGGCGGAGTGCTCGAATTCAGAACGCGCCACCAGGTTGTCGTAAACAATATCTGGCGCGGCGCAGAGTTTGCGCACAATTTCCAGCATCCGCTGGCGCGGCGCGCTAAGGCGGCTTTGCAGCATATCGCACATCACCAGCGCCCCGGCGTTGATAAAGGGATTACGCGGCTTGCCCTGCTCAATTTCAAGCTGTAACAGTGAGTTAAACGGCTGACCGGAGGGATCTTTGCCCACCCGCTGCCAGATCTCCTCTTCCGCGTAGTGGTTCATCGCCACCACCAGACTCAGCACTTTGGAAATTGACTGAATGGAGAAACGCTCGTCGGCATCGCCCGCCTGGAAGTGTTCGCCCTGCACGGTACTGATGGCGATACCCAACTTGTAGCCGCTCACCGACGCCAGCGCCGGAATGTAATCCGCAACCTTGCCGCGCCCCAACAGCGGGCGTACTTCAGCGAGCACCGCTTCCAGTACGCCGTTATCCATCACCGTTGCCACTCTGACTCCTTGCCCACAGGCCAAAAATGGCCTGCGAGTATAACAGAGGCGAATGTATTGCGTCAGGCAGGAAGTCGAAAACGCGCAACCGCTTGCATCAACTGATGAGAATCGTTGTGCAATTTTTCCGAGGCCTCGGTTGCGGTTGAGACCAGTTCC
This sequence comes from Kosakonia sp. LAM2021, assembly GCF_016620385.1. Lineage (NCBI taxonomy): Bacteria > Pseudomonadati > Pseudomonadota > Gammaproteobacteria > Enterobacterales > Enterobacteriaceae > Kosakonia > Kosakonia sp. LAM2021. Next base: position 271,902 of record NZ_JAENHT010000004.1, on the reverse strand, counting down.
CCGGTGCGACGGGCAACATTGTTAAGCGAGTGCAGGCGGCGCGTCATTTTGTGAATGCTGTCGCCCTGGCTGAGGGTGGCGGCAGAAATTTCGCTCAGTACGCCGCTTAAATGCCCGACCAGCCCGGTAACCTGTTGCAGGTTATCCTCAAGGCGGCTTACCGCCTGGGTGCCGTCGTTGATGCCTTGTAAGGAGTGATTGATCAATTGCTGAATGGTTTGCGTGGAGTGGCTGCTCTTGCGCGCCAGCAGCCCCACTTCTTTCGCCACCACCGCGAAGCCACGACCGTGGTTGCCCGCATGCGCCGCTTCAATCGCCGCGTTCAGCGCCAGAATATTGGTCTGGAAAGCGACGCCATCAATCATCGCCACAATGTTGCGCATCTCCGCCGAGCGCTCGACAATCTCGCGCATCGATTGATTCACCGTGTCCATCATTCGATCGCCACCGGCAGCGACTTCCCGTGCCTCATCGGCCTGTTTGCGCGCCTGTTCAGCAAAACCGGTATTGCCTTCAACATGCGATTCCAGCGTGGCGATATGCTCGGTCACATCCGTCAATTCCAGCGCCTGTTTCGCCGACTGCTGATACAGCGACTGATTGTCCTCAGCCAGGCGGCGAATGGTATCGACCATCGACGAGGTGGCGTCGCTGACTTGCATCACCAGTTGCTGCAACCCCTGCTGCATGGTGCCGATGCTGAGGCCGAGCTGGTCAACTTCCCGGTTAAAGCGTTTCACCGGCGGCAATGGCGTACCCAGATCGCCGGCCGCCAGAATATTAATATGTGCTATCAGGCTGCGCAGCGGGGTAATCACCCAGCGCGACATGGCAAACCAGACCAGCACCGCAATCACCACCAGCAGCGCAGGCACCAGCACAAACACATGCTGCAATTGCGCAAGATTAGCCATCAGCGCCTGGCGTCCCTGTTCGGCGCGCGCTTCGCTGGCCTGCTGGAAACGGGCATAGTTGTCATTGAAATCCGCCTGAAACGCCTGCGCCGGCACGGCGAAGAAGGCGTCAATCGACTGGGTTTTCACTAAGCCGTCGGCCTGCTCTTTTAGCGCGCCGTAAAAGAGCTGATAGCTGTTGATCAGCGCCTCATCTTTAGGCGGGTTGAGCGCCAGCCACGCCTGCCAGGCTTTTTGCGAGGTTTCCAGCGCCTTATGGGTTTCATCCATCAGGCTGTGCCAGCTCCCTTCCGAGCCGGTCTCTTTATCCTGCATAAAATAGACGCCCGCCCGGTTGAGCAGATCGCTTGCCGTCAGGAGCGCAATGCGCGCTTCGTCGACCCGCACCTGTTGCAGGTGCGCTTGCTGGTTGAGTTGTTCATTATGCTGGGCGTTACGTAGTGACGCGGAAAGGACAAATGAGGAGGCGATTTGCAGTGCCGAAAACAAGCCAATAATGCAGAAAATCCCGGCGAGCAAACCAAACTGTCGTGGAGAAACACGCCGCAAAATACGGCGGAAAATTTGCTTTAAGTTCATGATATTCTTCTATAACCACAAAGTTGCCGTGAGTCTACAAAAGGATCATGACAGGTCCATGACAGCCAGCAATGACGCGCCCCGCCGGGGCGCGTTTCGCTTACAGACGATCTTTCCACACCGTCTGGATATTGCAAAACTCATGCAGGCCGAAGTGTGAAAGCTCGCGGCCAAAGCCACTCTTTTTCACGCCGCCAAAGGCCACACGGGCATCGCTGGCGCTGTAGCCGTTGATAAACACGCCACCACACTCAAGCTGTTCGGCAAAACGTTGCGCCTGCGCAGGATCGGCGGTAAAGACGGTAGCCGACAAGCCGAAATCACTGTTGTTCGCCATCTCCAGCGCATGCTGTGCATCGCGTGCGGTTGCGATAGCCGCGACCGGGCCAAACAGTTCCTGGCGAAACGCGGTCATCTCTGGTGTCACACCGCTCAGCACGGTGGCCGGGTAGTAATTCCCCTCGCCCGCCGTTTTCTCACCGCCCAGCAGCAACGTTGCGCCCTCGTTGATGCTGGCTTCGACCTGTGCATGCAGCTCGTCCCGCAGATCAAAGCGCGCCATTGGCCCGAGATAATTCTCTTCGTCGTCCGGCGCGCCCTGTTTTAACGCGGCGGCAGCGGCAACAAATTTCTCCGTAAAAGCCTGGGCAATGCCCTCTTCGACGATAAACCGTTTCGCGGCGGCGCAGACCTGTCCGGTGTTCTGGTAACGCCCTGCTACCGCAGCTTTCACCGCCAGTTCAAGATCCGCATCGTTGAGCACAATAAAGGGATCAGAACCGCCCAGTTCAAGGACGCATTTTTTCAGCGCCGCCCCGGCCTGCGCGCCAATAGCGGCTCCCGCGCGCACGCTGCCGGTTACGGTAATGGCCGCAATGCGTGGATCGTTAATCGCCTGGCTCACGCCGTCGTTGGTGGCATTCACCCAGCCAAAAACACCGTGCGGGACGCCAGCGTCAGCGAAGACCTCGCCCATTAACGCCGCGCAACCCAGCACGTTTGGCGCATGTTTGAGCAAATAGCTGTTACCCGCAAGCAGGATCGGCACCGCACCGCGCAGCACCTGCCACAGCGGGAAGTTCCACGGCATCACCGCCAGAATCGGCCCCAAAGGGCGGTACTCAATAGTTGCCCGCTGCTGTTCGACCTGCGTCGGCTCACTGCCCAGCATCGCCGGGCCGTGTTCTGCGTACCAGTCGCACAGCGCGGCAGATTTGTTCACTTCCGCGCGCGCCTGCAAAATGGGTTTGCCCATCTCCTGGCAGATCATCTGCGCCATCGCTTCCCCGCGTTTGCGCAGCGCATCGCCGAGGCGACGTAAGGTTTGCGCGCGTTCGGTGACCGCCAACAGCCGCCACTGGCGGTAACCGCTGGCTGCCAGTTCAATTGCCGTATCAACCTCTTCATGGCTGGCCCAGGGTGTTGCGCGCAGGGTTTCGCCGGTGGCCGGGTTGATGGAAAGCGCGTGCGTCGTTGAGGAAACAGGCATAAATACTCCGCTAAATGTGTTCAGGACTTGCGCAAGGATGGCGCAATTTGTTATTTCTGAAAACTGAATAATATTAACCACAATATTCACGAAGAGAGAATGGCATGGACTTAACCCAGCTTGAGATGTTTAACGCCGTGGCGCAGACCGGCAGCATTACCCAGGCGGCGCAGAAGGTGCATCGCGTGCCGTCAAACCTGACGACGCGCATTCGCCAGCTGGAATCCGATCTCGGCGTGGATCTGTTTATCCGCGAAAACCAGCGCCTGCGCCTCTCTCCCGCCGGGCACAGTTTTTTGCGCTACAGCCAGCAGATCCTCGCGCTGGTCGATGAAGCACGGATGGTGGTCGCTGGTGATGAACCGCAAGGGCTGTTCTCGCTCGGCGCGCTGGAAAGCACCGCCGCGGTGCGCATTCCGGCGACGCTGGCGCAGTACAACCAGCGCTACCCGCGCATTCAGTTTGATCTCGCCACCGGCCCTTCCGGCACCATGATTGATGGCGTGCTGGAGGGGCAGCTCAGCGCGGCGTTTGTTGACGGCCCGATTATGCATCCCGGCCTGGAAGGCATTCCGGTTTACCGCGAAGAGATGATGATCGTCGCGCCTGTCGGTCATGAAGTGATTAGCCACGCGGCTCAGGTAAACGGTGCCAGCATTTACGCGTTTCGCGCCAACTGCTCCTACCGCCGCCATTTTGAAAGCTGGTTTCACGCCGATCGCGCCACGCCCGGTAAAATTCATGAAATGGAGTCTTACCACGGCATGCTGGCATGCGTGATTGCCGGAGCGGGCCTGGCGCTGATCCCGCGCAGTATGCTCGAAAGCATGCCCGGTCATCACCAGGTGGAAGCCTGGCCGCTGGCGGAGAACTGGCGCTGGCTTACCACCTGGCTGGTGTGGCGGCGCGGCGCGAAAACCCGCCATCTGGAGGCGTTTATTGCCCTGTTGAATGCGGCGCCACAACCAGCGCCTTCTGCATAAAAATACTTAGCGGATCGGCGCTGTACGGCGCGAATGCCTCACAAATTAGATACCCGCAGCGCTGATACAGTTTCACCGCGGCATGCTGTTCAATGCCGGTTTCCAGCCGCAAGGTATGACACGATTTCCCGGCAGCCGCCTCTTCCAGCGCCGCAAGCAATTTTTCCCCCAGTCGCTGGCCGCGATGGCGGGGATCGATAAATACCCGTTTCATCTCGCCGCTGCCGTCGCTGTTCAGTACCACCGCGCCGCAGCCGACGGCCTCGTCGTGATACACAATTTTGCGCAAAATCAGCGTTCCGGCGGGTAATGCCGTGAGATCAAGCAGATGGTTGCTCTCTGCCGGGTAAAGTGCGCTCTGGTAGGCGTCCAGAGCAGCAATCAGCGCAATCAGATCCGGTTGCGTGGCGGTGGCATCAACAATGCGGTACATAGCGGGCTCCTTGTTATTAGCCTGTTAAAAATAAACAAGAATTTGCTACCTATGTCATATGAATAACCTATAGCTACACCTGCTGAGATTGCGCTCCTGAGAATATAGGTTGTACCTTACGCAACATATGATGCAGAAAATGGAATATTCATGAATACCAAAGCCCGGAAAGTGATGATTATCGGCACAGGCAATGTCGGCGCATCTGCTGCTTATGCCCTGCTGAACCAGAACATTTGTGAAGAGTTAATTCTGGTGGATTTAGACCAGCAACGTGTAGAAGGCCACGCCCAGGATCTGGCGGATGCCGCCGCGTATATGCCCGGTATGATGACCATTTCCACCCGCCCGGTTGAAGAGTGCGCGGACGTGGATATTGCGGTGATCACCGTTTCCGGCGGCGCGTTAAAGCCAGGGCAAACGCGTCTTGATGAGCTGACCAACACCGCGCGGATCGTTAAAAATATTGTGCCGGCTATGATGGCAAACGGCTTTAACGGCATTTTCCTGGTGGCGACCAATCCGTGCGACATCATTACCTGGCAGGTGTGGAAACTTTCCGGGCTTCCGCGCAACCAGGTGATTGGCACCGGCGTCTGGCTGGATACCACTCGCTTACGCCGCGCGCTGGCCCAGGCGCTGGATATTGGCGCGCAAAGTATCGATGCGTTTATCCTCGGCGAGCATGGCGACACCCAGTTCCCGGTGTGGTCACACTCGTCGGTGTACGGTTCGCCCATTGTCGATGTTTACCGGCGCAAAACCGGCCAGCGGCTGGATGTCGACGCACTGGCGGACAAAGTGCGCCGCCACGGCTTTGAGATTTACGCCCGTAAAGGCTGTACGGAGTACGGCATCGCCGGCACTATCGCCGAGATCTGCCGCAATATCTTCACCGGCAGCCACCGCGCGCTGGCAATCTCCTGCATTCTGGACGGGGAGTATGGCGTCAGCGACGTGGCGATTGGCGTGCCGGCCGTGCTGGCGCAAAACGGCGTTCAACAGATTATTGAACTGCAACTGGAAGGTGACGAAGTGGCGAAATTCAACCACTCCGCAGAGGTAATTAAAGCGAATATCGCCCGCTTGCCCTAACTGACACCGTTAACCGGCAAAGGTTAACCGGCCAGGCAAAGTGGCAAGCTGCTGGCGGATCTCGGGGCTAAGCTGCGTATCGGTAATGATATCGGTCAGCGAATCGAGATTCGCCACGTTAAACAGCGACCACGCACCGTATTTACTGCTGTCTGCCAGCAACACCCGGCGTTGTGCATTGACGATCAAATCGTGTTTCAGCGCCGCTTTCTCCTCGGTCGGCGCGGTGATGCCGCGCTGCAAATCCCAGCCGTTACAGCTGACAAACGCCAGATCCGGCCAGATATTTTGCAGCAATTTACGCCCGTGCTCACCAATGCAGGACTGGCTGGAATCATCAATGCGCCCGCCGATGATCGTCACTTCTATCTGTTTGAATTCCGAAAGAAACAGCGCAATGTGCAGATCGCTGGTGATCACCCGCAGCGGCAAGTGCGTCAACTGGCGTGCCAGCTCAATCATTGTCGTGCCGGCATCGAGCACAATGGCGTCGCCCGCTTTCACCAGCGCTGCCGCCGCACAGGCAATGGCGTGTTTCTCCGCCAGGTTGCGCTGCATTTTCTCGCTGGTGGTGGGCTGCGAGGGGATAAACCGGTTCAGCGTGACGCCGCCGTGCGTACGGCTGATCACCCCTTCCTGATCGAGCTTAATCAGGTCGCGGCGAATGGTGGCTGGTGACGCGTCCGTGGCGGCCACGAGTTGATCTACCGTCACCAGATTATGCCCTTTCAGGTAGTCCATGATCTGCTCTAACCGGTTATATCCCTTCATATTATTCCCGTGTAATTTGCATCGCTAACTGAATGGATACCGCCATGCTTTCCGCTTTCGCTTTTCCGCGCCAGGCAATATCAAATGCGGTGCCGTGATCCGCAGAGGTGCGAATAAACGGCAAACCCGCGGTGATATTAACGCCATCGTAAAAGCCCAGCAATTTTAACGGAATATGTCCCTGGTCGTGGTACATCGCCACCACCATGTCATACATCCCTTCATGGCACTGCATAAACACCGTATCCGGCGGACACGGCCCGCTAACGTTCAGCCCTTCAGCTTTCATCGCTTGAACCGCCGGGCCGACAATCTTGATCTCTTCATCGCCAAACAGACCATTTTCCCCGGCGTGCGGATTGACGCCCGCCACCGCAATGCGCGGGTTGTCATAGCCAACGCGACGCAGGAACGTATCGGCAACGCGAATCACCGTTTTCACCCGATCCTGATTAAGCGTATCGAGAAATTTTCGCAGCGCGATATGGGTGGTGATATGGATGACTTTCAGCTTATCGGTATACAGCACCATGGCGTAATCTTTGCTGTCGGTCAGGTGCGCCAGCAGTTCGGTATGCCCCGGATAATGGTGCCCGGCTAAGTGCAGCGCCTCTTTATTCAGCGGTGCGGTGGCAATGGCTTTCACTTCGCCTTTCATCGCCAGTTCGGTCGCGCGTTTCACACAGCGATAGGCCAGATCCCCCGCCTGCGCCTGCACCACGCCCGGTTGCAACCCGGCGGGATCGGCCAGCGGTTCGTCAATGACGTTAATGATGCCGGGGGCAAAACGTGCGTCCGCCACCTGCTCAACCACTTTCAGTTCGGCATGCGGCGTGATATTGAGCGCCAGAATACGTTGCAAGGTTTGCGCACAGCCCACCACCACTACCGGCGCACCGGATAACTCTCCCTCGACCAGCGATTTAATAATAATTTCCGGGCCAATACCCGCCGGGTCGCCCATCGTTACAGCAATGATATTAGTCACTCGATTTCTCCTCGATAAAATACAGAACCTTAAGCAAGGTAGTTTCGTCACCAAAGCCACCCGCTTTGGTCATCACCGGTCGTTGCCATTCGCAACCTGAAAAATAACCCCACGGTACGCACCCTGCGGCGCGTCCCTGGATACGAAAACTTGTTGCTCCTAACGCCTGTGCGACCGCCACCGCCACATCCCCGCCGGAGAGATAAAGCGCTGCGGGCGTCACCTCGCGCAAAACGTCACAAGTGAGTTGCGCCAGAAACGTGCAGATACGCTCGCCCAACTCGCTGCGGCTTACGCCCAGCCGCGCACAAAGTGCGGCTATCTGATGGCGCGCCTGTTCATCCGGGCAGGTGTGGACAATGCAGTGTTTCCCCTGTGCCAGCGCGGCAACAATTGTCTGGCGATACGCAGGTTGTGCGGCGCTAAACACCGTGTCGATATCAATCAGCAGATGCTCCACGTTTGGTTGCTGAGCGACGCGCGCCACCTGCTGTTGAGCGATTTCACTCATTGAGCCGATCACCGCCAGCACCGCATGCGGCTTTTCGGCCGCCAGCCTGCGCGCCAGCGCGTCGCATAATCCGGCAGAGCCGACCAGCAGCGGCGTTGTGGCAGCGTCTGCCGCCTGAGCGATGATTGCATCAAGATCTTCATCGCTTTGCGCATCCACCACCAGCAGCAACGGCGCATCTGGCGTAGCCTCTGCGAGTGCATTTGCCAGTTGCGCAGGCTGCACATAGCGACACTCTGCAGTGTTGTGGGCTGCCAGCAGTGCGCCGATATCGGCGCTGGTCACCGGCGTTTTCGGATCGCTGGCAAACTCGGTTTGCGTGAGCAGTTCGCCATTTACATGGCACTGGCCATTACGGGTGATGCGCCCGGCTGTCGGAAACGCCGGGGCAATGATCACCGCTGCCGCGTTGCAGGCTTGCCTCATCGCCGCGACTTCCGCGCCGACATTGCCGCGCAACGTTGAGTCGATTTTTTTCACCAGCCAGCCGGGGTTGTAGCGTGCGGTTATTTCGTTGGTGAATGCCGTGACGCACGCCCTTGCCTCGCTCACACTCAGCGCCCGGCTGTCGCTGTTAAAAATGATCGCCTGCGCCGTACTTACAAACGGCGTCGTTAACGCGACATCCACCTGCATTCCGGTTTGCGCCAGGCTGACACCCGCATCATTCGCGCCGGTAAAATCATCGGCCAGCATCACCACCTGTTTGTCCACGCGTTGTTCGTTCATCCCTTCTCCGGGTCATTATGCACTGGATATGATTATATTCAATCATGATTGATTATATGTGAGCAAGATCAACTTATTCAGTTTGCGAATAAATTATAAATTTAGGCCATGTAGTGACGGTGATGGATAAAAGATGATTGAGTTCAATCACCATAACAAAGACAGGAGAAGGTTGTGGTAACGATTAACAGCACCCTGATAAGCGGCGCGGGGGCAATCCCGGCGATTGCACCACTGCTTGCGGGTAAAGAGAAAGTGTTACTGGTCAGCGACGGCAACATTATCAAACTGGCCGCCACCCAGCAGATCCGCGCATTGCTGGAGACGAATGGTCGCCGCGTGCAACTCATTGATAATGTTCCGCCCGAACCCAGCCAGCACGATGTGGCGAATATCCTGCAGAACCTGCACGACACCGCCGTGGATCTGGTCGTGGGTATTGGCGGCGGCAGCGTGCTGGATGTCGCCAAACTGCTGTCGGTGTTATGCCACCCGGCATCACCGGGGCTGGACGCGCTGCTGGCGGGAGAAAAACCGACTGACCGCGTTGCTTCGCTGCTGATCCCCGCCACCGCCGGTACCGGCTCGGAAGCCACACCCAACGCCATTCTCGCTATTCCAGAGCAGGACACCAAAATCGGCATTATTTCACCGGTGATGCTGCCGGATTACGTGGCGTTGCTGCCGGAGCTGACCACCAGCATGCCTGCGCACATCGCTTCTTCTACCGGCATTGATGCCCTGTGCCATTTGATTGAGTGCTTTACCGCCACCATCGCCAACCCGGTGAGTGACAACGTGGCGCTGATCGGTTTAGGCAAATTGCTGCGCAATATCGAAACGGCAGTCAATGAACCGTACAACCTGACCGCCAGGCTGGAGATGCTGTGGGCCTCTTATTATGGCGGCGCGGCGATCACCCATGCCGGAACCCATCTGGTGCATGCACTTTCGTATCCGCTCGGTGGCAAATATCACCTGCCGCACGGTGTGGCGAACGCCATTCTGCTCGCGCCATGTATGAAAGTGGTACGCCCGCACGCGGTAGAGAAATTTGCCCAGGTGTGGGATCTGGTGCCTGACGCCGACACCACGCTGAGTGCGGAAGCGAAATCGCATGCGCTGGTGGCGTGGTTTGCCGCGCTGGTAAAACGCCTGAACCTGCCCGACAACCTCGAGGCGCTCGGCGTGCCGCGCGAGGATGTCCCGGCGCTGAGCGACGCCGCGCTAAATGTGAAGCGCCTGATGAATAACGCCCCATGCACCATCAGCCACCAGGACGTGCAGGCCATTTATCAGACGCTGTTTTAACCCCAATTCGAGGGAGTGAGTCATGAGTAAGCAGATTAATGGCGTGCTGACCGCCATCGTGACGCCTTTTGACGCTGACGGAGAAGTTAACCCGCAGGCGCTCAAACAGCAGATCAACCGCCAGTTGGCAGCCGGAAACGGCATTTTTTGCGGTGGTACCAACGGCGAATTCTTCGTGCTGAATGAGCAGGAAAAAGTGGCCGTCACCGCGACCTGCGTCGATGAAGTTGCCGGGCGTATGCCCGTGGTGGCGCATATCGGCGAGATCGCCACGCGCGACACCATTCGTCTGGGTAAGCAGATTGAAAAACTGGGTGTTGATGCGGTATCGGTTATCACGCCCTATTTTGTGCCGCTGAAACAAGATGAGTTGATTGCCCATTACACCGCCGTGGCGGATGCGTTAAGCGTTCCGATCTTTCTCTACAACATCCCGGCGCGCACCGGTAACACCATTGAACCGCAAACCGCCCGCACGCTGGCGGCGCACCCGAACATCATCGGCATCAAAGACAGCGCGGGCAGCTATGAAAGCCTGAGCGGTTTTTTGCAGGCGGTGAAGGATTGCGAAAATTTTGACGTACTGAACGGCCCGGATTCGTTAATCCATCAGGGGTTTGTTGACGGCTGTTCGGCCTGTATTTCCGGTCTGGCAAACGTCGCGCCACAGGCGATCAACGCTATCTGGTCGCGCTTCAAGGCCGGGGATATCGACGGTTCCCGTGCGGCACAGGAGAACGTTACCGGGCTGCGCACCGATCTCTACCGCGTCGCGTTCTCTCCGGCTGCGGTGAAAAAAGCGTTACACATCATGGGATACGACGTTGGCGACAGCCGTTACGCTGTCACGTTTAGCGAACAACAACATCAACAGATCCGCCAGATAGTGACCCAGTACCTTCACTGATAGCGGGATTAGTCGTCATAAGAAAACCGGGCGCCTGCGGCGCTCAGGATTCACTCGCCCTGAAGAGAGGCAAAGATGAACACCTTTACTGCTCAAGATACCCTGATAATCGTTGGCATTGTGGTGGCGTATATTCTGTTCACCACCTGGCTGACGTTTCGCTTACGAAGCAAGAACACCGGCGATTTTATGGAAGGCTCGCGCGCGATGCCCGCCTTTATCGTCGGGATTTTGTTGATGTCCGAATACATTGGCGCGAAATCCACGGTAGGCACCGCCCAGGCCGCTTTCGAAGACGGTTTTGCCGCGTCGTGGTCGGTTATCGGCGCGGCGATTGGTTTCCCGCTGTTTGGCCTGCTGCTGGTCAAACGCATCTATAACACCGGGAAAATCACAATCTCTGGCGCGATCGCCGAAAAATATGGCAACAGCACCAAAAATATTATCTCGATTATCATGATTTACGCCCTGCTGCTGGTTAACGTTGGCAACTACGTGAGCGGCGCGGCGGCCATTTCGACGGTGCTAAAAGTGAACCTGCCGGTGGCGGCGTTTATCACCGCGGTTGTCAGTACCTTTTATTTCGCCTTTGGCGGCATGAAAGGCGTGGCGTGGGTAACGCTGCTGCACAGCGCGCTAAAATATTTCGGCATTCTGGCGATCATGGGTTTTGCCCTGTCGAAAACCGGCGGTTTCACACCGATGATCGAAAGCATGCCGAAATACTACTGGACCTGGGACGGTAACTTCGGTGCGAGCACCATTTTTGCCTGGCTGATTGGCACTATTGGTTCCATCTTCTGTACTCAGTTCGTGATTCAGGCGATTTGTTCGACCAAAGATGTGAAATCGGCGAAGCGTTCCACCTGGGTCGCCTTCTTCTTCTGTTTGCCGATTGCGCTGGCCATTGCGGTGATTGGCGTGGCGGCGAAATACCTGCACCCGGAGATCAACAGCCTGTACGCGATGCCGATTTTTTTACAGGACATGAACCCATGGGTTGCCGGACTAGTGACAACGTCACTCGTTGCGTCGATCTTTGTCAGCGTCAGTACCGTTGCGCTGGCCATCGCCTCGCTGGTGGTGAAAGATTTCTACGTGCCGTACCGCAAACCTACGCCGGAACAAGAGTTTAAAGCCACTCGCTGGTTGTCGCTGCTGATTGGTTTCCTGCCGCTGATTTTCGTGCTACTGGTGCCGGAAGTGCTGAAACTCTCCTTCTTTACTCGCGCCATCCGCCTCTCTATCTCTGTGGTCGCGGTGATCGCCTTCTATGCCCCGTTCTTCAAAAGCGCGCACGGTGCCAACGCCGGTTTGATCGCCGCCTGTGTGGTGACCTCGGTGTGGTATCTGCTCGGCGACCCGTTTGGTATTAACAATATGTATATCGCGCTGGTGACCCCGGCCGTGGTGATGGTGCTGGACCGTTTTATCCCGAATAAAGCGGTACAAAAATCGGTAAATAACGCGCCCCCCCCTGTTCGCAACAATGGAGTTTGATATGTCCGTAACGGTAAATCGCGATGGTGTTTTACGCCCGCAAGCACAAGACGCTCAGGTTGTGACGGCAATGCTGCCGTCGCCCTGCCCGCAAAACCACGCGGCCAATATTCTGCCACTGCCGGATGGCACGTTGATGTGCGTCTGGTTTGGCGGTTCACAGGAAGGCGTGGCGGATATTTCGGTATGGAGTTCGCGGCTGGCACCCGGTGCCTGCGCCTGGAGCGAGGCGGTAAAACTCTCGGACGATCCGACACGTTCAGAGCAAAACCCGGTGCTGTTCCTCGCCCCGAACAACGTGCTGTGGCTGCTGTGGACCGCGCAGATCTCCGGCAACCAGGACACGGCGATTGTGCGCTATCGCCAGTCGCATGATTTTGGTGCCAGCTGGGGTGACATTAAAACCTTGCTCGACAAACCTGGCACCTTTATCCGCCAGCCAATCACCGTGCTGGACAATGGCAACTGGCTGTTACCGGTGTTTTATTGCCGCACCCAGCCAGGTGAAAAATGGGTCGGCAATGACGACATCAGCGCGGTGAAAATCTCATCCGATCAGGGTAAAAGCTGGCGCGATGTTGACGTACCTCAGAGCCTCGGCTGTGTGCATATGAACATCACCGCGCTGCCAGGCGGACAACTGGTGGCGCTGTTTCGCAGCCGCTGGGCGGACAACATTTACTACAGCCAGTCGACCGACGGCGGCGAAAGCTGGTCGGTGCCGGAACCGACGACATTGCCAAACAACAACTCATCGATTCAGGTGACAACGCTTGCTGATGGCGCGCTGGCGCTGGTGTTCAATCACATGAGCGCCGCCGGAGCCAGCGAACGCCGCGCTTCGCTGTACGATGAAATTGACGACGGTGACGGGCGTAAAGAGCCGACGGTGACCAGCGGGCGCAGCGCGTTCTGGGGCGCACCGCGCGCGCCGATGACGGTGGCAATCTCGCCGGATGGCGGTAAAAGCTGGCCGTGGCAGCGTCACCTGGATGAGGGCGACGGCTACTGCATGACCAATAATTCGCAGGAAAAACTCAACCGCGAGTTCTCCTATCCGAGCATCAAACAGGGCGCGGACGGCAAGCTGCATATCGCCTATACCTATTTTCGCCAGGCGATTAAATATGTGCGCATCGCACCGGACTGGGTAAAGGAGTAACCGATGATTGTGGGCAACCTTAACGCCCTGCCGCTGGCAGGGTTACCCTTCCCGCTTCGCGAGATACTTGCTTTACCGCACTGTTCGCTGGCGGCGTTACAGGCGCGGGATGACGGGCGCTGGCAGCCAGAAAATGCCGATTGGTTTTGCACCATCGGCCCGGCAAACACGCAACCGCAGGCGCAGCGTCACACGGAATATCACGCCCTGTGGGCCGATATTCAGGTGGTACTGGCCGGTGAGGAAATGATCAACGCTGGAATGCGCTACGCCGCGCGGGAAGAGGATGAGCAGCGCAAACCGGATCTCTACATCACCACACACGCGCTTTTACCGGTTAGCGTAACTTTGCGCGCCGGGGATTTCGCCGTCTTTTTGCCCGGCGAACCGCACCAGGCGCTGTGCGCTGTCGATGCGCCCATGACGGTGCGCAAAGCGGTGTTCAAAGTGCCGCGCGCACGGCTGGAGGTCTGAGATGTCGCATGCCGTAGTAACCGGTGCCAGTTCCGGTATTGGCGAAGCCATTGTCGATAAGCTGCTGGCGCAAGGCTGGCAGGTGACCGGTTTATCCCGCTCGCCGGTAACGCGAGCTAACCCGGCGTTTCGCAGTGTGCAGGTCGATCTCGGCGACAGCGAGGCGTTGCGCCGGGTAATAGCCACTCTGCCGACGCCGCAGGCGCTGGTCCATGCAGCAGGAATAATGGCCGCCGCACCGCTTGGTGAACTCGATCCCATGGCCAGCGAGCGTCTGTGGCAGCTGCATGTGCAGGCGGCAGAAACGCTGGTCAACCATTTTGCGCCCCAGATGTCGCAAGGTGGCCGAATTGTGGTGATTGGCAGCCGCACCTCGCGCGGCGCGGCGGGCCGCTCGCAGTATGTCGCCACCAAAGCGGCGCTGGTGGGGATGGTCAGAAGCTGGGCGGCGGAACTGGCACCGCGCGGCATCACCGCCAATGTTGTGGCACCAGGAGCAACACAGACGCCGATGCTCAGCGCGGCGGGGCGGGAAAGCTCGCCGCCGAATGTGCCGCCGATTGGCCGCTTAATTACGCCGCAGGAAGTGGCAGCGCTGGTGAATTTTGTCTTATCGCCGGATGCGGCCGCCATCACCGGGCAGGAGCTAGTGATATGCGGCGGTGCGTCGCTGAAGTGATGTCGCGCAGTGCAGTAAAAGATTCGCCCGGCGCGACTGCCGGGCGGCTTTTAACGTAGGAACACTTTGCCCAACAGATAGAGCGTTGCCTGGCCGCCAATCAGCACGCGATCGCCGCGCCATTCACAGCGTAAATCGCCGCCGCGCGCGGAAACCTGCCGCGCCTGCAGGCTGTTTTTACCCAGTTTTTCGCCCCAGTACGGGATCAGCATGCTGTGCGCCGAACCGGTCACCGGATCTTCCGCCACCGCTTCACCCGGGCAGAAGAAGCGGCTGACAAAATCAACGTTCTCACCGGGCGCGGTCACGCAGACCATCTTGCCAAGCGGTTTCATTGCCGCGATATCCGGCGTTAAGGCTTCTACCTGCGCCTGATTTTCCAGCACCACCAGATAATCCCGCGCCACACGCACTTCTTTTGCGCGTTCAATGCCGAGCGTTTTCAGCAGCAGCGCCGGAACCTCGCTTACCGTTTCCGTCGACCAGGCCGGGAAATCCAGCGTCAGCCAGTCGCCATTGCGGCTCACTTTCAGTTCACCGACAAAGCGGGTGGTGAACAGAATTTCGGTATCCGGGTAATCGAGATATTCAAAGATCACGTGCGCAGCGGCGAGAGTCGCATGGCCGCAGAGATTGATCTCATCTTGGGTGGTGAACCAGCGCAGCTCAAAACCGCTGTCGTTACGCACGAAGAAGGCAGTTTCGGACTGGTTATGCTGCTGCGCCATGCGCAGCAGCACATCATCGGCTAACCATTCGGTCAGGGGGCAGACGGCGGCGGCATTACCGCCAAAAGTGCGGTCGCTGAAGGCGTCGACCATATAAAAATCGATGGTTTGCATAGCGTTTCCTCTTTTTCGTCTTCTGTTTTTGAGCGCTATTCGGAAACGTTGCAACAGGTATTTTCCACACGAATAAAAAGTGAGATCTACATCACAAAATGTTTGTATTTTCGCCAGCAAAGGCAGTAAGATCGTGGCCTCTTCTTTTCGCCAACCAACCCCAAATACCCTTATGACTACCAATACCGTTTCACGAAAAGTCGCGTGGCTGCGGGTCGTGACGCTTGCTGTCGCCGCATTTATTTTCAACACCACCGAATTCGTGCCTGTGGGTTTGCTGTCGGATATCGCGCAGAGCTTCGACATGGAAACCGCGCAGGTGGGGATCATGTTGACCATCTATGCCTGGGTGGTGGCGTTAATGTCGCTGCCCTTTATGCTGCTGACCAGCCAAATTGAGCGCCGCAAGTTGTTGATTGCGCTCTTTGTGCTGTTTATCGCCAGTCATGTGTTGTCGTTCCTCGCATGGAGCTTCGAGGTACTGGTCATAAGCCGCATTGGCATTGCTTTCGCCCATGCGATTTTCTGGTCGATTACCGCCTCGTTGGCTATTCGCCTCGCGCCTGCCGGGAAAGGTGCGCAGGCATTGAGCCTGCTCGCCACCGGTACCGCACTGGCGATGGTGCTCGGGCTGCCGATTGGCCGTATCGTCGGGCAATATTTCGGCTGGCGTACCACCTTTTTCGCCATCGGTATGGGCGCGCTGGTGACGCTGGTGTGCCTGGTGAAACTGCTGCCCGCGCTGCCGAGCGAACATTCGGGTTCGCTGAAAAGCCTGCCGGTGCTGTTCCGTCGCCCGGCGCTGATGTGCATTTATTTGCTCACCGTCGTGGTGGTTACCGCGCATTACACGGCTTACAGCTACATTGAGCCGTTCGTGCAAAATGTGGCGGGCTTTAGCGCCAATTTCGCCACCCTGCTGCTGTTAGTGCTTGGCGGCGCCGGGATTATTGGTAGCGTGCTGTTCGGCAAGCTGGGGAACCAGCACGCCTCTGGCCTGGTGTGCGGCGCGATTGGTCTGCTGGTGATTTCACTGGTGATGATGCTGCCCGCTTCCGGTAGCGAAATGCATCTGGCAGTGCTGAGCGTGGTATGGGGCATCGCGATTATGATTATCGGCCTGGGTATGCAGGTAAAAGTGCTGGCGCTGGCGCCGGATGCTACCGATGTGGCGATGTCACTGTTTTCGGGCATTTTTAACATTGGTATCGGCGCGGGTGCGCTGGTCGGCAACCAGATAAGCCTGCACTGGTCGATGAACGTCATCGGGTACGCCGGGGCGATCCCGGCGATTGCTGCGCTGATATGGGCGGTGGTGATTTTCCGCCGCTGGCCGGTGAAACTGGAAGAGCAAACCCACGCTGGCCACGTGTAAACCGCGCCGGTTACTGCGCGGCAGCGACAACCTCATCCATTATTGTGGTTTGCCAGTCAAACCACGGGTTCCAGGTCAGGCGGGCATGAATTTTGTTCGCCTCGACCAGTCCCCAGTCTGAATACCACACCTCTTCCCCCGCCAGACAGCGCTTTGCCGCCTCTTCTGACTGACCATTCGCGCAGAGCAGCACGCTGCCTTTGCGTCCGTACAGCGGATTACGAGGCGAAAAGAGCACTGACATATGAGAAAACTGGCTGATGCGATCCTGCGGCAGATAATCTGTTTTTACCCGTAAGCGGGACATTTTTGCGGCTTCTGGTGGCGGTGTGCCGTACCAAATCAGGCGGCTGGCCGGGTTGGTGAAACTGCGATCGAATTGATCGAGGATCCAGCGCGTGTTGAGCACCGAATCGTGTTCGGTTAATACCAGCAGCACCGGTTTTGTCCACGGTTTACGCGCAAGCAGCCGCTGCGCGCTGGCGCTGGTGCGCCAGAACTGGGCGAAACCGTTGGTCGGTACGCGTAAGTAGCGGGTGGCGATTTGCTGCGGAAAAACGGCGCTCGGCGGGCGCAACCAGTCGCGAAACAGCGCTACCGTCGGGGCGAGAAAATCATAACTGGTGCTGGATTTGAATGCCGGGGAAAACAGCAGCAGCCCCTGCACGTTGTCATGCGCCATCGCATATTCCAGCGCCAGATTTCCGCCGGTGGAAAAACCGCCGAGCCAAAGGGCATCGACTTCTTTGCCCAGAATATCCGCCTGCTCGCGCACCACTTCTCGCCACTGCGAAACATCGACATCCAGCAGATCCGCAGGCCGCGTACCGTGGCCTGGTAACAGCACGGTGCGCACCAGAAAGCCCTGTTTTGCCAGTTCGGAGGCAATATCCACAAACGATCCTGGCCCGTCGCCCAGCCCGTGGATCAGCAAAATGCCTTTATGCGCAGGCTTCGCCGGACGCCACTCCTGTGGCGTGTTGAGCCGCAGTTCGCTCGCTTTATCCAGCGTCTGAAACGCCCGGTGCGCGGCGACAAAATCACGCGTTTGCTGTTGATATGCCGTAAAGCTTTTTTGCGCCAGCGGCGGTTGAGCGCCGGGGCGCTGCTGACAGCCGGTTAGCGCAACCAGCGCCACGACCAGCCACGAGAGAAATGTACGCATCAGGCTTCGGCATGAAAAGTGGTGATGATTTCCAGCACGCCATTAATGATAAATTGTACGCCCATACAGACCAGCAGAAAGCCCATCAGCCGCGAGATGGCCTCTATACCGCCCTTGCCCACCAGCCGCATGATCGCCCCGGAACTGCGCAGGCTTACCCATAATATCAGCGCCACAATGGCAAAAATCAGCGTTGGCGCAACGGTGATGACCCACTCAGGAAACTCAGCGCCGTGGCGAATGGTTGAGGCGGAACTGATGATCATGGCGATGGTGCCGGGACCGGCGGTGCTCGGCATGGCCAGCGGCACAAAGGCGATATTGGCGCCGGGCTCCTCTTCCAGCTCTTCTGACTTGCTTTTCACTTCTGGCGCCTGATGCGGTTTTTGCGCCGGAAACAGCATGCGAAAACCGATAAAGGCGACGATCAACCCACCGGCAATACGCAACCCCGGAATGGAGATGCCGAAGGTGTTCATCACCACCTGACCAGCGTAATACGCCACCATCATAATAATGAAGACGTAGATCGAGGCCATCCGCGCCTGCTGGTTACGTTGGGCGCTATTCATATTGCCCGCCAGCCCTAAAAACAGCGCTACGGTGGTCAACGGGTTTGCCAGCGGTAGCAATACCACCAGCCCAAGGCCAATGGCTTTAAATAGTTCCAGCATCTGACGGTCACTCCTTGCAAGGTCAAAACCCCGCCAGTATAGCCATAACGCGGCGGCAATGGCATGCCCAGGCACAGGGCGCGTCTTGATTAAATGATTACTTTCAGTGCGTTACGATTGGATTTTTTCCAGACGTGAAACGTTTTAGCAAATAGTGGCATCGTGGATTCATTCGGTTGACTTATATTTGCCTGAGCAATAATATCTGCCGTGACTAATCTACTTGCCGGGGCAACCATTGTGAAAAGCACGAATGATCTATTTAACGACATCATTCCTCTTGGCCGCTTGATCCACATGGTTAACCAGAAAAAAGATCGTTTACTTAACGATTACCTGTCGCCGCTGGATATCACCGCCACTCAGTTTAAGGTGCTCTGCTCTATCCGCTGCGAAGTGTGTATCACCCCGGTAGAACTGAAAAAGGTGCTTTCTGTCGATCTCGGCGCCCTGACCCGCATGCTGGACAGACTGGTGTGCAAAGGCTGGATCGAACGTAATCCGAATCCGAATGACAAGCGCGGCGTGCTGGTGCGGTTAACCGCCGAAGGCGCGGCGCTGTGTGAGCAATGTCATCAATTAGTAGGGCATAACCTGCACCAGGAATTAACAAAAAACTTAACGACAGAAGAAGTGGCAACCCTTGAGTATTTGCTCAAGAAAATTTTGCCGTAAAAAAACAAAGAGGTATGACGATGTCCAGACGCAATACTGACGCTATCACTATTCATAGCATTTTGGACTGGATCGAGGACAACCTGGAATCGCCGCTGTCGCTGGAAAAAGTGTCAGAGCGTTCTGGTTACTCCAAGTGGCACCTGCAACGGATGTTTAAAAAAGAGACTGGTCATTCGCTGGGCCAGTACATTCGCAGCCGCAAGCTGACGGAAATTGCGCAAAAGCTCAAGGGAAGTAATGAGCCGATCCTGTATCTGGCAGAGCGTTACGGGTTTGAATCGCAACAAACCTTAACGCGCACGTTTAAGAACTATTTCGACGTGCCGCCGCATAAATTCCGCGTGACGGATATCCCGGCAGAGTCCCGGTACCTGTTCCCGCTGAATCACGCTTGTTAATTTAATCGCCTGCAGTAAAAAGACGTATCGAGGAAAGTATGAAACGTATCGCCTGTGCCGCTGTCACCCTGATGGTGCTGTTATCCGGCCAGAGTTATGCGGAGCAAGTTAATCATCCCGCACAGCAGAACAACCGTGACGCGATGATTTTACCCACCGCCCAGCAAACATCGCCTTTTGATTTTAACCATATGGGCGTGGGTAGCGACAAATCCGACGCATTAGGTGTGCCGTATTACCATCAGCGCAGCTAAACGTCTTGCCCCGCATAATGCGGGGCTTTTTTTGCTTATGCCTGCACCGCCCGGCGCAGACGAAAACCAAACACATTAATATACAGCCCCGCCATCACCAGCACAGCACCCACCAGTTGTAGCGCCGATAGCGTCTCACCCAGCAGTAACGCAGCACTCGCCATGCCGACCACCGGCACCAGTAGCGACAGCGGCGCAACACGCCAGGTTTCGTAGCGACCCAGCAGCGTTCCCCAGATGCCATATCCCAGAATGGTGGCGACAAACGCCAGATAGACCAGCGACAACAGCGTAGTGAAATCAATACTGACCACGCTTTGCAGCATCAGCGCCGGGCCGTCGAAAATCAACGAGGCGACCATAAACGGCACAATCGGAATCAGCGCGCTCCATACCACCAGCGACATGATCGCCGGACGCGAGCTATGCTGCATGATTTTTTTGTTGAAGATATTGCCGCAGGCCCAGCTAAACGCGCCCGCCAGCGTCAACAGGAACCCCAGCAACGGAACATGCTGGCCGTTCAGGCTGGACTCGATCAGCACCAGCACGCCCAGCACCGCAAGCGTGATGCCAACCAGTTGTTTTATCTGTAAACGTTCACCAAACACGCCTGCACCGAGAATGATGGTGAAAAACGCCTGCGCCTGTAACACCAGCGACGCCAGCCCTGCGGGCATGCCAAACTTGATGGCGCAAAATAGAAAAGCGAACTGCCCGAAGCTGATCGTCAGGCCGTAACCGAGCAACAAACGCAGCGGCACTTTTGGACGAGCAACGAACAGAATGGCCGGAAAGGCCACCAGCACAAAGCGTAACCCGGCCAGCATTAACGGCGGCATGTTGTGCAGGCCCACTTTGATCACCACAAAATTCAGCCCCCACGCTACCACTACCAGCATCGCCAGCAGGACATCTTTACGCGTCATTCTTCGCCCTTTTTGTTTTTTAAACTTTTGTAAAAAATTTACGTTAACGCAAAAAATTGTACAGCGACAGATCATTAATTCAGGTAGGTCAGTTTGGGCATTTCCCGACAAAACTGCGGTTGTACATCACACTTTATGCATGTTAAAGCTGTATACATCACAAAAAAATATAACAACAGCATGTCGGGCAGGAACATGACCATCAAGCAAACACGCTCCACCGCCGCGTTACTGGCATCTTCACTTTTATTAACCATTGGCCGCGGCGCCACGCTGCCGTTTATGACTATCTACCTGAATCGCCAGTACGGGATGTCGGTCGATCAGGTCGGTTACGCGATGTCGATTGCGCTGACTATCGGCGTGGTGTTCAGCCTCGGCTTCGGCATGCTGGCGGATAAGTTCGATAAAAAACGCTATATGCTACTGGCGATTGTCGCCTTTATTGCCGGTTTTGCCGCGATCCCGCTGTCACACCATGCGGGGTTAGTGGTGCTGTTTTTTGCCCTGATTAACTGCGCTTATTCGGTGTTTTCCACCGTGCTGAAGGCCTACTTTGCCGACACACTCGCGCCTGCAGCGAAAGCGAAGATTTTCTCGCTCAACTACACGGTGCTTAATGTCGGCTGGACCGTCGGCCCGCCGCTTGGCACGCTGCTGGTCATGCAGAGCATTAACTTGCCGTTCTGGCTGGCGGCAATTTGTGCGGCCTTTCCGCTGGTGTTTATTCAGCTGTTTGTTCGCCGCGTTGCGGTTGGTGAAAGCCTCGACAGCCCTGTAGCGTGGGATCCTTCCGTGTTGCTGAAAGATAAAGCGCTCGGCTGGTTTACTTTATCGAATTTTCTCGCCTCGTTTGTCGCCGGTTCTTTTGCTTCCTGCCTGTCACAATATGTGATGACGGTGGCCAGTAGCGAGTTCGCCGAGCGCGTAGTGGCCGTGGTGCTGCCGGTCAACGCCGCCATTGTGGTCACCTTGCAGTATGCGGTGGGCCGTAAACTCACTTCCTCCAACCTGCGTCCGGCGATGGCAATTGGCACCGTCAGTTTCGTTATCGGCCTTATTGGTTTTATGTTATCCGGCGATAACTTGTGGTTCTGGGGGCTTTCCGCCGCGGTGTTTACGCTGGGAGAAGTGATCTACGCACCCGGTGAATATATGTTGATCGATAACATCGCCCCAGCGGGAATGAAAGCGACCTACTTCTCGGCACAGGCGCTGGGCTGGCTGGGCGCAGCAATGAACCCGTTACTTACCGGGGTTATCCTGACCACGCTGCCCGCGGCCTCACTGTTTGTCATCCTGATGGTAACTATCATTGTGGCATGGCTGATGATGCTCAAAGGCATGCAGGCACGGCCGCTCGGCGGATTGCAGGCGCAATAATAAAAAACGGCGCACTGAGCGCCGTTTTTTATTTACCATACCTGTTCGGCGATTTTCGTTACCAGCCGCACTTTGTCCCACTGCTGGGCAGGCGTGAGCGTGTTGCCCTCTTCGGTGGAGGCAAAACCACACTGTGGGCTAAGGCAAATCTGGTTGATATCGACAAACTTCGCCGCTTCCTGAATACGCGCTTTTATCCCTTCCGGGTTTTCAAGCTCGCCGTTTTTGGTAGTGATAAGCCCCAGCACCACCTGCTGTTTGCCCGGACGGACAAAACGCAACGGGGCGAAATCGCCGGAGCGGTCGTTGTCATATTCGAGGAAGAACGCCTCAACATTCACGCTACCAAACAGCACTTCCGCAACGGGTTCGTAACCGCCTTCGGAGATCCAGGTGGAGCGGAAATTACCGCGGCACACATGCAGACCAATGGTTAAATCGTCCGGTTTACCTTCCAGCGCCTTGTTAATCACGCGGGCATAAATGCGCGCCAGTTCATCGGGATCGTCGCCGCGTTCGCGGATCTGGCGACGCTGATCGTCAGAGCAGAGATAGGCCCAAACCGTATCATCCAGTTGCAGATAGCGGCAGCCTGCGGCATAGAACGCCTGGATCGCATCGCGCCAGGTGGTCGCCAGATCGTCAAAGTAGGCGTCAAGCTGCGGATAAACCGTCGCGTCAATGTCTTTGCGCCCGCCGCGAAAGTGCAGCACGCTTGGGCTGGGAATGGTCATCTTCGGTTGCGCGGTGCCGCTGATGCTTTTGAGGAAGCGAAAATCTTTCAGCATTGGGTGATTGCCAAAGCCTAATTTACCGGTGACACGCACGCCGTGGGCTTTGGTTTGCACACCGTTAAACTGAATGCCTTGATCGGAATCGTAGCGCTCCACACCTTCGAGTCCGTCGAAGAAGTCAAAATGCCACCATGCGCGGCGAAATTCACCGTCGGTAACAACATGCAGACCGCAGGCACATTGCTGCTCAACCACCTGGCGAATCGCGTCATCTTCTACACGGCGCAACTGCTGAGCGGTGATTTCACCCTGCGCAAACTGCTGACGCGCCTGCTTGATGGCGTCCGGGCGCAGGAAACTGCCGACTACGTCTGCACGGAATGGGGCCTGATGTCGCTGCATATTACTCTCCTCTGCGCCGGGGAATGATTTCCCAACGTGATAATTCATTATTTGAAATTTAGACTTCTGGATGGCTAAAAGTCCAAATAAAATGTCATAGCGCAGGAAAAGCAGCAACCGAGAAAATTTCACGGCACATGAAAAAAATTCACCATTGCACCGTGAAAGATGAAGAAAAGGATTAGAAGGCCGCTTCGCTCTCGCCGCTGGCAAAGGTATACCCTTCATCTTCCCAGCCGGTGATGCCACCAATCATGATTTTCACCGCCAGCCCCAGGCGCGCCAGTTTCAGCGCGGCGCGATCGGCACCATTGCAGTGCGGTCCGGCGCAATAGACCACAAACAACGTATCCGCAGGCCAGCGGGCCATGCGTTCTGCGGTCATCATGCTATGTGGCAAATGCAACGCTCCAGGCAGGTGACGGCGGGCAAAAGTCTGCGCGCTACCCACTACATGCAACAAGACAAAATCCTGCTCGTGATGGGTGATCGCGTGATGGACATCGGCGCAGTCCGTTTCGACACTCAGGCGGCGGAAGAAATGGCTGGCGGCCTCTTCGGGTGACGCAGCGGGGACTTCAGATACATAACTCATCGTCTTTTCTCCTTGTTTGTGTTAACACTAATTTAACCAACACAGGACAACCTCACTGCCCCCTTCTATGCCAGATAACACCAGGATAATGACAACTTCACGACACACCCCTCCCCGCCACCGCGTGGTCGCGCTGGCCTATGATGGGCTTTGCACCTTTGAATTTGGCGTCGCGGTGGAGATTTTCGGTCTGCCGCGCCCGGAGCTGGGCGATAACTGGTACACATTTACCGTTGCCGCCGTGGATGAGGGGGAATTGCGGGCGACGGGCGGTATTCGCGTGATGGCGGAAGGCGGGCTGGAGCTACTCGAAAACGCGGACACCGTTGTGGTTCCCGGCTGGCGCGGCGCGCAAACGCCCGTACCGGCCGCATTATGTAGCGTGTTATATCAGGCCTGGCAGCACGGCTGCCGTGTGATTTCTATTTGTTCCGGGGTGTTTGTACTGGCGGCGGCCGGTTTGCTCAATGGCCGTAAAGCCACCACCCA
Organism: Kosakonia sp. LAM2021; assembly: GCF_016620385.1. Taxonomy (NCBI): domain Bacteria; kingdom Pseudomonadati; phylum Pseudomonadota; class Gammaproteobacteria; order Enterobacterales; family Enterobacteriaceae; genus Kosakonia; species Kosakonia sp. LAM2021. The sequence goes on along the minus strand of NZ_JAENHT010000004.1, from coordinate 247,459 downwards.
CTGGCGCTATACGGATATGCTGCGGGAAGCCTACCCGGCGATTATCGTGCTGGATGACGCTCTCTATTACGATGAAGGAAATGTGATGACCTCGGCTGGCAGCGCGGCGGGGATCGATTTATGCCTGCATGTCGTGCGCGAGGATTTCGGTATTGAGGTCGCGAATAATGTCGCCCGGCGGCTGGTGGTGCAGCCGCACCGGGATGGATCTCAAACTCAACAACTTCAACGCCCGGTTGCCCGCACGCGTGAAAGTCGCCAGTTAGGACAGTTGTTCGATTTCCTTCATCAACATCTGGCAGGCAGCCACACAGTCGCGTCACTGGCTAAACAGACGGGCATGAGCCCGCGTACGTTTTTGCGCCGTTTCGAAGAAACAACCGGAACCACACCCGCTCGCTGGATTTTGCAGGAACGATTACGCCAGGCTGAGGATTTACTCATTCATTCACGAATGAGCATTGAGCTGATTGCCGGGCACAGCGGATTCGCTACTGCGGCTTCACTGCGCCACCATTTTCAGCAGCAGCGTGGTATATCCCCGGCGGCATACCGCAAAAAATTTAGCACCGCGGCGAAATAATTCACGCTATTCATCTTTTATTGAGGTTAAGCAGGCTATTCTTTCTCCATCGCGGCCACCAATTAAGGTAAGAGAGGCAAGTTGGTTAATTAAATGGAGAGTTGACACCATGGCAAATATGCATGTTTTTATCGCAGTACTGGGCATTATTGTTTTTTCCGGGTTCCTTGCTGCTTATTTCAGCCACAAATGGGATGACTGATGATCGCTGATAATCCCCCGCCGATATGGCCCCTTGCGAAAAAACGTAAGGGGCCATTTCTTTTTGCTCGTCCGAAACAAACAGGCAAAAAAAACCGCCCTTAAAAGGCGGTCAATGCTTGCATGGATAGATTGCTATTGTTCTACGCGCTAACTCAAACGACAGGTTAACGACTACCAACCAATCTAGCATTGCTTTCCTCAATAAAACCTAAACAAGTACAGAACGCGCGGCGCTCGCGTCATGGCTGAAACGGGTTTCATCGAAACGTTTTCCTGTGAAGAATTCTCTTTTGCTATTGAAATTACAGAAGATATATCTTTCGGCGTATAAAGTTTGTGATAACGTCGGATCACCATTTCACAGACCGGAGGGGTTATCCCCAATATCAAATTTAAATGCCCGGTTTGCAGCAGCCAAAAGTTTTTATTTACCACATTCTGCCCGGGTCAACGTATACCTCACGGGGCCATTTGCTCGGTTTGTGGCGCAAGACTTACAGCCAGATCCTGTATACCCGCACTACGAAGAAGGCGGTGGCCAAAACAAGTGTTATAGGAAGGGCCTCAAATGAGGCCCTTTTAATTTCCTTTATTCAGGCGTTTTTCGCTTTCCCTAAAGAAAAGCCGCTCACTTTCGCAATATGAACGCGCAATATTGTCCCTTTTACGCTCGTCCAACCACCCGTTCCCGTCATCCACGAGGGATCTTTAATATGTAAATAATTAAGCGGAATATCGTGCCCCTCTTCAACGCGATAATCATTAGCCAGATCATCAAAGAAAAGCGCGATGGAATTTTTCAGCGACGCGTCATCTCCCTGAATAGCTCGAATAGATTTCGCGGTATATAACGCATATTCCTGCCCGGATACGAGTTCACCCGCCACTACCTGACCGCCGACAACCAGCGTTACCACCATACCCGCGCCGAGATTGGCACAGGAGACCAGATGGGATAAGGCGCTATCCTGAGTGCTCACTGTGGGAGCGGCAGTTTCTGAAACTTCACGTTCATTTGCCATTTACACCTCCGCGTACCGCATGAAAAAACCGCCCGCGGGCGGTTGTTGATCAATAGAATTTCCGGATGGCTTGTTCAGTTTCCTGCTGGCTGACCAGGTCAGAAAATCGGGCAACGAGGAAGGTTTCTCCATCAAGCTCCCAGGGTTCAATTGGGATTTCAAGAAAAGAGCTTTGCTCATTTTTAAACGTGACCGATTTTGCATTATCTTCCACGGTCACGTTTTCAACCTTACCACCGGCGCGTATTACCACTACATTTTTGGTCATGTCGGTTACCTCAGTTGCTTAAATAGCACTCGACATTAGCACAGCCACTTTCTCAATGCCTGCGTAATGCCACAGAATGTTAAGCCGTAAAATCAGGTTCTTTAATTTGGCTTAATGAGAGGGATAACGCTATGCCAGGAAGTGTGAACCAGCCCGCAATTTAATAAATGAAATGGGTAAAAACAGGGATTTGAACCGTGGTGATTTAAGAAAAACGCCAGAGGCCTTTAAGAAAAAAAGCCTCTGGCGATACAGATTTCGGTGATGCCGGGTGCCTCCCGGTGAGTCTGCTCCAGCCCGCAGAACTCGCTTTCACCCCAAAAAGGTATGACTGGTAGCCCCTCCGCGCAGGGGGATTCATCACCATGTCCACGTTATTTGCCGGGCATATTCAGGTCAATGCTCTGGCGGGTTATGTAAGTTTTTAAAGCAACTTTCTCGCGCTATTCACCCAATCCCCGGTTTTTCAGCATCGGTTCGATCTCAGGATCGTGACCGCGCCACTGGCGATAAAGCGCAGCCAGATCTTCGCTGTTGCCACGGGATAAAATCGCCTCACGGAACTTCTGCCCGTTTTCACGTGTTAATCCGCCCTGCTCCACAAACCACTGATAACCATCGTCCGCCAGCATTTGCGTCCACAGATAAGCGTAATAACCGGCCGCATAACCGCCGCCGAAAATATGGGCAAAATAGCTGCTGCGATACCGCGGCGGAACCGCTGCCAAATCGAGATGCTCTTTGCGCAACGCTTGCGCCTCGAAACTCTCAACATCACTTACGTTCTCGCCGTCCGTCAGCGCATGCCAGTTCATATCCAGCAGCGCTGCGCTTAATAGTTCGGTCATGTCGTAACCTTTATTAAACTGCGTGGCGCGTAACATCTTCTCGCGAAGTAGCTCCGGCATCGGTTCACCGCTTTGGTAGTGGCGGGCATAGCGGGTAAACACCTGCGGCTGACTTGCCCAGTGTTCATTGATTTGCGACGGGAACTCGACAAAATCACGCGGCGTATTGGTGCCGGAGAGGCTGGCGTAGCGCTGGCTGGCGAACAGCCCGTGCAGAGTGTGTCCAAATTCATGGAACAGCGTAATGACGTCATCCCACGAAAGCAACGCCGTCTGTCCGGCTGCGGGTTTCTGGTAATTACAGACGTTGTAGATCACCGGTTGTGTGCCGTTGAGCGTTGACTGCTCGACAAAATTGCCCATCCATGCGCCACCACTTTTTGAGTCGCGGGCGAAATAATCACCGTAGAACAGCGCTAATCCGGCACCATCCGCGTCAAAAATTTCCCATACGCGAACATCCGGGTGATAGACAGGAATATCAAACCGTTCAGTAAAACGAAGACCAAACAGCTCTCTCGCGGCCCAAAAAACGCCCTCGGTAAGCACGGTATTGAGCGCAAAGTACGGTTTGATTTGGGATTCATCCAGCGAATATTTCGCCAGACGCACCTGCTCGGCATAAAACGCCCAGTCCCAGGCCTGCGCGGTAAAACCGCCCTGCTGCGTATCGATAACCTGCTGGATATCGGCCAGCTCTCGTTCGGCACGGGCACGCGCGGCGGGCGCGATATCACGCATGAAATCCAGCGCCGCCTGCGGCGTTGCCGCCATCTGATCGGCAATTTTCCAGCTGGCAAAATCGGCAAATCCGAGAAGTTTGGCTTGCTTCGCGCGTAACTGCACAAGGCGTAACACAATAGCGCGGGTGTCGTTGGCATCCCCTTTTTGCGTGCGCAACCAGCTCGCCTTAAACAGATTTTCACGCGTCTGGCGATCGCGCAACGCCGCCAGAGCCGGTTGCTGGGTGGTATTCAACAATGACAACAACCAACGGTTTTCCAGCCCTTTGGCTTTTGCTGCCTCGGCAGCAATGGCAATATCTTCTGCACTCAAACCATCAAGCTGATGGGCATAATCCACCACCAGCCCACCGGCTTTATCCGCCGCCAGCAGACGCTGGTTAAACTGGCTCGTCAAAGTGGCTGATTCGGTGTTCAGCGCTTTCAGCGTCGCTTTGTCCTGCGCGCTCAGCGTCGCGCCCGCCAGCATAAAGCGCTGATAGGTGGTTTCCACCAGACGCAAGGATTCGGCATCCAGAGACAGCGCGTCGCGCTGCTTCCATACCGCTTCCACGCGGGCAAACAGGGCATCGTCGAGGTAAATATCGTTCGCCAGCTCTGCCAGTTCAGTTGAAAACGCCTCATCCAGCTGTTGTAAAAAGTCATTGGTATAGGCCGATGTCATGGCAAAAAAGACACTGGTGACATAGGTGAGCAGCGCGCCGCTGCGCTCCAGAGCCAACAAGGTGTTGTCGAAATCCGCTGGCACAGGATCCTGCGTAATAGCGGCAATTTCAGCGCGTTTTTGTCGTATTCCTTCATCAAACGCCGGGCGGTAATGCTCCTGATTAATGACATCAAACGGCGGCGCCTGGTAAGGCAGTGTGCTGGCAGAAAAGAAAGGATTCGTGACCGACATATTTCGCTCCTGAATGCGTGATTCATCTCAGAGTAGGCATCCGCCGCGCGCATCGCAATCATTTCTCTGCTTTCGCGCATGAGCTGGCGTTTTTTGCCACACTGTATGCGGGATAAGTTGTGTTACCGCTATAAAGCGGTGCATGCTATGTCGCTACACCACAAAAAGCGTTGAGGAACAGTGAGATGATTATTCTGGTTACCGGGGCAACCGCGGGTTTTGGCGAAGGTATTACACGCCGTTTTATTCAGAACGGCCATAAAGTGATTGCTACAGGCCGCCGTCAGGAGCGTTTGCAGGAACTGAAGGACGAACTGGGCGATAACCTCTATACCGCACAACTGGACGTGCGCAACCGCGCGGCGATTGAAGAGTTTATCTCTGCCCTGCCTGCCGCGTGGCGCGAAATTGATGTACTGGTTAACAACGCAGGTCTGGCGTTGGGTCTGGAGCCGGCACACCGAGCGAATGTCGATGACTGGGAAACCATGATCGACACCAACAATAAAGGTCTGGTGTATATGACGCGCGCGGTGCTGCCGGGCATGGTTGAGCGTAATCGCGGCCACATCATCAATATCGGTTCCACCGCCGGTAGCTGGCCTTATGCCGGCGGCAACGTCTACGGCGCGAGCAAAGCCTTTGTACGGCAATTCAGCCTCAACTTACGTACCGATCTCAGCGGCACCGCCGTGCGCGTGACCAATATCGAGCCGGGTCTGGTGGGCGGCACCGAGTTTTCAAATGTGCGCTTTAAAGGCGATGACGCGAAAGCCGGGAAAACTTACGAGAACACCACTGCGCTGACGCCGGAAGACGTTACCGAAGCGGTGTGGTGGGTCGCCACGTTGCCGAAGCATGTCAATATCAATACCCTCGAAATGATGCCGGTCAGCCAGACATATGCTGGTCTTAGCGTGCATCGCGAAGAGTAATTTCCCCGCCCGGCCTGCGGGCCGGGTATGGGATGTGCATTAAATTAATGGTATGGTAGACAGGTTAACCCTTTAAAAAGTAAGAGCGAATGGCCGCTGAAACGCAACTCAACCCTACACAGCCCGTCAATCAACAAATTTACCGCATCTTACGGCGGGACATTGTTCATTGCCTGATCCCGCCAGGCACGCCGTTGTCCGAAAAAGAGGTGTCGGTGCGCTTTGACGTTTCACGCCAGCCGGTACGCGAAGCCTTTATTAAACTTGCTGAAAACGGCTTGATTCAAATCCGCCCGCAGCGCGGTAGCTACGTCAATAAAATCTCCATGACGCAGGTGCGTAACGGCTGTTTTGTTCGTCAGGCCATTGAGTGCGCCGTTGCCCGCCGCGCCGCAACGATGATTGATGACAGCGCCTGTTACCAGCTGGAGCAAAACCTGAATCAGCAGCGCACCGCGATTGAGCGTAAGCAACTGAATGACTTTTTTGAGCTGGACGATAATTTCCACCAGAAGCTGGCGCTCATCGCCGACTGCCAGTTAGCGTGGGACACTATCGAAAATATTAAAGCGACCATCGACCGCGTGCGCTATATGAGCCTTGATCATGTTTCGCCGCCGGAGATGCTGCTGCGCCAACACATAGATATTTTCTCCGCACTGGAAAAACGCGATGCCGACGCCGTTGATCGCGCCATGACGTTGCATTTGCAGGAAATCAGCGAGTCAGTAAAAACTATTCGCCAGGAAAACCGCGACTGGTTCAACGAAGAGTAACTTTTCCCCTTCTTATCTCCGCCAGGTCACATTTTTTTCCGGCAAAAAAGTGTGACTTTGATCAAAAACAAAAACTCATCAGCTCAGGGGCGTATTTATAAGGCGTCCATTTCGGGGACATCTTCTGCCCCGTTTCGTTTTGCGGATTTCAGTAAGGAGAAACCACCATGATGACGTATGATCGTAACCGTAACGCTATCACCACCGGTACGCGCGTGATGATTAATGGCACTGGTCGCACCGGCAAAATCGTCGCTATTCACGCCGAGGGATTAAACCCCGCGCAACTGCGCCGTAGCAAAACGGTGGAAGTGGAAGGCTGCGAAGGTAAATTCGAACCGGTAGAGCTGATTCGTCTTGGCTTGCACTAAGCGTTAAAAAGCATGTGGTAAAAAAGAATGCCGCCATGGCGGCATTCACTGTTTCTGTACTGAATTAAAGGCTCGCAGTTAAAGCGCTGCGGCGTACTGCGCCACCGTGGCTTTCGCGCCTTTCTCCAGCAAAGTCAGATAGGCTTTTTTCACCTGCGCCATGAAGGTCGCGTCTTTGGGCAATTCATTGCCAAAAATTGCCTCAATTCCAAGCAATGCCTGCACACGCGCTTCACCTTGCGCGCTGCTGTTAACCGCGTTCTGGATCACTGCCAGCAACGGATCGCACACTTCGATCGCTTGCCCCTGCTCGTCGACGCCGCCGACATAACGCATCCAGCCAGCAATCCCCAGCGCCAGCAGGGAGAAATCACGCTGATGCACTAAATGCCAGCGCACAGAATCCAGCATACGCTGCGGCAGCTTCTGGCTACCGTCCATGGCGATCTGCCAGGTGCGGTGACGTAATGCGGTATTGCTGTAACGCGCGATCAGCAGATCGGCGTAATGCGCCAGATCCACACCCTGCACTTTCAGCGTTGGTGCCTGCTCTTTCAACATCAACGCGTGTGCGGCGCGACGGTAATTCTCGTCTTCCATGCACTCATTGATGTGCTGATAACCGGCCAGATAACCCAGATACGCCAGGAAGGAGTGGCTGCCGTTCAGCATGCGCAGTTTCATCTCTTCAAACGGCACCACATCCGCCACCAGCTCAGCGCCAGCTTTTTCCCACGCCGGACGACCCGCCACGAAATTATCTTCAATCACCCACTGGCGGAACGGCTCACAGGCCACGCCCGCAGGATCGCGGACACCGGTCAGTTGCTCGATCTTATCCAGCGTTTCGGCGGTCACAGCCGGAACAATTCTGTCTACCATGGTTGACGGGAACGTCACATTCGCTTCAATCCAGTCACCCAATTCTGCGTTCACCGCGCGCGCGTAAGCGCAGACCACATTGCGGGTGACATGGCCGTTTTCCGGCATGTTATCGCAGGACATCACGCTGAAAGCCGGTAAACCTGCTGCTTTACGGCGCGCCAGGGCTTCCACGACCACGCCCGCGGCCGATTTTGGCTGCTGCGGGTTTTGCAGGTCGCCGACAATTAATGGGTGATCGAGCATCAGTTTGCCGGTCGCCGGTGAGTGGCAATAGCCTTTCTCGGTGATGGTCAGTGAAACAATGGCAACCTGCGGTTCGCACATGGCGGCGAGCACGGTTTCCAGGCCATCCACCTGTGCGTGCAGGGCACGTTTTGCTACGCCAACCACACGCGCAGTCCACGCGTCGGCAGACATTTCCGCCACGGTATATAGATTATCCTGCTGCTTGAGATCGGCAATTTGCTGCTCACCGCCAATCAAATTGACCTCGCAATAGCCCCAGTCACTGCCATGCTCTGCGGCAAGAATATCGGCATAAACTGACTGATGCGCGCGGTGAAACGCGCCAAAACCAAGGTGCACAATGCGCGCAACCAGTTTGTTACGGTCATAAGTGGGTAACGTGGCTTTCGCCTTTAATAGCCTGTTTTCCATGGTGAGACTCATCTTATTAAGTGAAACAGTGGTTCAATAGATTACGGACTGCTGTAAAGCAGACTATGATTTGCGACAGGATTTGCGGACTACACCAACTAGAATGGTAACCAAATGTGTCAAAAAATCGTATATTCAACTTTGCATTTAAAGCAATGAATGTATTCAGCGTGAAAATAAGATGAGTTAACGTGATTGTGCAGAATGCGTGGCGATGTGGAATTGTGGAAAAAGCGTTTAAAAAAAATAACGCTCGGGAGCCATGCGCATGAAGAGTTCGACAAAAAATCAATCCGTTAGTATGCAGCGGACATCATCTTAAACAGACTTGCTGAACCGGGAATAGTGAAGAAAATCTCGCCGGAGAAAAATCTGTAACCACACCCCACTTTCTTCAGAAGCACCATGCGCCAGAAGCGGATTCGCGAGCCGGGTATCACCTCTGGGGCTATTCAAACCGTCTCACAAAGAGCTAAAGCGTGGAGAGAAACAAAGGCGGTATGCGAACAGCCAGTCTGCCACACTCACTATCGAAAACGGCGTACATTACGCGCGGCCCCAGCCAGCAACAATGATCAACATCCCACACATCGCGATGAGCGCTCCAAGCCAGTCGTAGACGCTGAGTTTGATGCCGTCGACCACACGTAGCCAAATTAACGCGGTGCACACATACACGCCACCGTAAGCCGCGTAAACGCGCCCACTGGCCGCCGGATGCAGCGTTAACAACCAGACGAACATGGCCAGCGCGAACGCTGCGGGAATAATTAACAGTGGCGTAGCGCCGCGTTTTAGCCACAGCCACGGCAAAAAACAACCGACGATTTCGCACAGCGCGGTGACAAAGAACAGGAGTGTTGTTTTCAGCATCAGTGGCACGTTGATTCAAACTTGGTTGAACTATCATACCTGATAATGCTCTGAGAGTGAGTCCCGGCTGGCTATCCCGTGTGGCTGAGATCGCATAGAATAGAGTGATATGGGCATCTTGTTTCTCCCTCAAATTAAGGAAATCGCAATGACTAAAACACTTAGCAAACGCCTGTGCCTCACCGCAATGCTGACGCTGGGTGCCATCGCGTACACCACCTCAGCACTGGCCGAAACCAACCGTCTGGTGATTGAATCCGGCGATAACGCGCAAAGCCGCCAATCCGCAGCGATGGAAAAAGAGCAATGGAATGACACCCGCAGCCTGCGTAGCAAAGTGAACAAACGCGTGGAAAAAGAGTGGGATAAAACCGATGTCGCGTTTGATGCGCAGGACAAATGCCAGAAAAGCAGCAACCTCAACGCCTACTGGGAACCCAACACCCTGCGTTGTCTGGATCGCCGCACCGGACAGCAAATTCGCTAACCGCCACGGGCGCACACCGCGCCCGATTTCCGCTTACCTAAAAGGACTTTTCATGAGTGACGTTTACACCGTCCGCCTGCGCCCGCTCGAGCGCGAGGATTTGCGCTTCGTTCACCAACTGGATAATAACGCCAGCGTCATGCGTTACTGGTTTGAAGAACCCTACGAAGCCTTTGTTGAACTTTCTGACTTGTATGACAAGCATATTCACGATCAAAGCGAACGCCGTTTTGTGGTGGAGTGCGATGGTGAAAAAGCCGGATTAGTAGAGCTGGTCGAAATCAACCACGTTCACCGCCGTGCAGAATTTCAGATAATCATCTCCCCGGAATTTCAGGGCAAAGGGCTGGCATCACAGGCCGCAAGGCTGGCGATGGATTACGGATTTACGGTACTGAATCTGTACAAGCTCTATCTGATTGTTGATAAAGAGAACGAAAAAGCGATTCACATTTACCGCAAGCTGGGGTTTATGGTCGAAGGTGAATTAATCCATGAGTTCTTTATTAATGGTGAGTACCGCAACACCATTCGCATGTGTATTTTCCAGCAGCAATATCTTGAAAACCACAAAACAAGCGGCCCGACGCTACTGAAACCCACCGCGCAATAAAGCACGGTGGTCAGCGGCATCAATAATACTCGATGGTGTTTTTGATGCTGTATTTATGCGTCACCTGCGGCGTAACACTTTCGTCCACAATCTCCAGGCTGCAACTCACCGGGTTATCATGGCTGTCGTATTCGCAGGCCTGTTTGACATTGCCCAGCGGCTTATCGTTCAGGGTACTGACAGAGGTGTAATCGAGCTTTTTGCGCTTATCTTTCGAAGGCGTAGACACAACAGACAACGTCGCGTCTTTCGATGCCGTGGTTTTCCCCAGCGGATACCCTTCATCGTCATAGCGGTATTTGACCTCTATCTCCTTGCCGGTTGCGCGAACCACAAATCCGTTATCGTCGGTGTCCCAGGTTACGCCCGCTGCCGGGAACTCCGCCAGTTGGCATTTACCTTGCAAACGCAGGCGTTTTTCCTTCGATTCCGCCTCGACATAGTAGTTGGCATCCAGCACCAGCGACACGCCGCTGTTGTTTTCGAGATCGTGCAGTTCAAGCGAATCGAAACATCCCTCTTTCGACATCGTTCCGGTAATGCGTTTCGTGACTTCACCTTTATCGTTAAGTAACGTCTGGCTGAAATCTTTAACCGGTCCACGCAACGGATCAAAATCGAATTCATTCGAGAAGCTAGCCATTTCCGGCGTGAATGAAACGGGTCCCTTCGGCTTATCACATCCGGCAAGCGCCACCGCCAGAGAGATAAGTAACAGCTGTTTTTTCAATGGGTTCACCACATTCTTCTTTTGTAATGCGCTTATATTAGCAAAAGCTTTATAACTTAGGGCAATGACTTCTTTGTTGTTAGGCCTGCTGACTGGCGAGTAACAGCAGCGAATAACCAGCGCCACTCACGCCTATTAGCAATAAAATCAATGATGAGAAGGTAGCAAAACGTCCACTTTGCCCCGTCGGTAGCCAGCGTTTAACGGCCAGGATATAGAGCGTTAAGACACTAAAATCCAGCACCATCCAGATAACAGTAAGCACCGAGATGCTGGCGGTGAAATCGCCAGTAATACCGATAAACTGCGGGAAAAAAGCGATAAAAAACAGAATATCTTTTGGGTTAGCGATGGCCGTCATAAAGCCCATAACAAACCCGCCTTGTTCGCCGTTTTGCGACATCTCTATGCCTTTTTCTCGCCGCAAAGCGCGCAATGCTTGCACCGCGCTAACCGCAATAAAGAGCGAACCCACCAGCCCTACCATATTTAGTAGCCAGGCCGAGAGCGTAACAACGCCGGCCAGCGTTAACCCCGCAAGCGCAATTAATACCAGCGAGGCCAGATTAGTGCCTGCCAGCGTTAAAAACGCGCGCGCATGGTTGCCCCGCGCCGCCGCCGCGCACACCAGCGCCACCACCGGCCCGGGCGTTGCCAGCAACGTCAGTACCGCACCGATGTATGTTCCCAGCAGCACCACGTTCAGTGATCCCATCATCCCCCTCCTTTTTATTTGTTGACGGAGTATCACCAGAAAGCGCGGGCCTGAAAAACGAGTTAAACTGCCGTTCGCTATGCAAAAAACTCACAATGGATAACGCACGGATGAACCAAAATCTGCCGCCACTTTATGCATTACGGGCATTTACCGTTGCTGCGCAAATGTCATCATTTAGCCAGGCAGCCCTTTTTCTCAATGTCACGCCCGGTGCGGTAAGCCGCCATATTCGCACCCTTGAAGAGTGGTTTGGGTGTCGTTTGTTTCTGCGCCATGGCCCGAAAATTACCCTGACCGAAGCAGGAAGCCAGCTGGCTGTTCGTTTACAGGACGGTTTTTTGCAACTGGAAAATGCCTGCCAGACACTGCGAAGCCATCAGCATCAACTGCGGCTCAAAGCCCCGTCGACGCTGACGATGCGCTGGCTATTAGATGTGTTAAACGCCTTTCGCCAGCAACACAGCACGCCGCAGGTAGAGATCAGCAGTGTGTGGATGGATATCGACACCGTCGATTTCCGCACCGAACCCTTCGATTGCGCCATCCTGCTCGGCAACGGCCATTTTGGTGAGTACACGCAATGCCTGCGCTTATTTGATGAGTGGTTGATCCCGCTCTGCGCCCCGGCGCTTAAAGAACTGGCGCAACGCGATCTGAGCAATTGCACCTTAATTCACCCTTCACGCGATCGCCGCGACTGGCGGCGCTGGCAGGCCGGGAGCGGTTTATTTCCCACGCTCGCCCTTGGCGGCGGCGCGGTGTTTGACACGCTGGAACAAGCCTACCAGGCGGCAATCGGTGGTCATGGCGTGGCGGTTGGCGATCTGCTGCTCAGCCTGTCCGCGCTGGCGCAAAATCAGTTAACGCTGCCCTTCCCGCAAGCAATCAGCACTGGCGACAGTTACTGGCTAGTGTGGCCAAAAGATTCACCGCGCAAAAAGAATATTGATCGTCTCGGCGAATTCCTGCGCACCGCCGTACCGGTCTATTTCCCGCCGGAAGTGGAGTTATTAAAACAGCGATAGCGGCTTATTCAGATGATTCAGATATTTACCTTTTGCGGGCATCGCAAGTGCTAAGCTTAGAGCGGGTAAAACAGAAGGAGAAGAGGATGCACTATTCACGTTGGCTTTGCGCATTACTGCTGGTGGGTTCTGTACCGGCGTTCGCTGCGCCGGATTCATGCGAACGGGTTAAAACCGATATTCAGCAGCGTATTATCAATAATGGCGTGCCGGAAACGGGATTTACGCTAACCATCGTACCTAATGATCAGGCTGACCAGGCGGGTTCCCAGGTCGTCGGTCATTGCGCTAATGACACTTATAAAATTCTCTATACCCGCAACAGCGGTGTAGCTCAGCAGAGCGAAGAAAACACCGGCGCGCAGTAAATATAATCCCCCTTCATTTCAGGGGGATTTCCCTCTATTTGATCACGCTTAAGATTCTTCTACTCCCTAATGATTAACATGATCACTTCATTAGCCTGCTTTTAATACGCCAGCTAATTTCTTTTTATTATAAATAATAATGGAGTGAGCTATGTCCGACACTGAACACCAGGGTGGGATCAGCCGACGAACGTTGGTGAAATCCACTGCTTTAGGGTCGCTTGCGCTGGCAGCCGGGAGTTTTTCCCTGCCCTTTGGCCTGCGTTCTGCCGCTGCTGCCGTGCAACAGGCGATGCAACCCGCGCCAGACAAAGTGGTATGGGGAGCCTGCTCGGTCAACTGCGGTAGCCGCTGCGCGCTGCGTTTGCATGTCCGTGACGATGAAGTCTACTGGGTCGAAACCGATGATACCGGCGAGGATATCTACGGCAATCACCAGGTGCGCGCCTGCCTGCGCGGGCGTTCTATTCGCCGCCGAATTAACCATCCGGATCGCCTGAACTACCCCATGAAGCGCGTCGGTAAACGCGGCGAAGGCAAGTTTGAACGTATCAGCTGGGACGAAGCGCTGGATACTATCGCCAACAGTTTGAAAGGCGTGGTGCAAAAATACGGTAACGAAGCGGTCTACATTAATTACTCCTCTGGTATTGTTGGCGGCAACATCACCCGCTCTTCCCCTTCAGCGTCGATTATTGCCCGTCTGATGGCGATGTATGGCGGTTTTCTCAACCAGTACGGCACCTACAGCACCGCGCAAATCTCCTGCGCGATGCCCTACACCTACGGCTCTAACGACGGCAACAGCACCTCGGATATCGAAAACACCAAACTGGTGGTGATGTTCGGCAACAACCCGGCGGAAACCCGCATGAGCGGCGGCGGTATTACCTATTTCCTTGAGCAGGCACGCGAACGCTCAAATGCGCGGATGATCGTTATCGATCCGCGTTATACCGATACGGCCGCCGGGCGCGAAGATGAGTGGGTGCCGATTCGTCCAGGTACTGATGCCGCGCTGGTTGCCGGCATGGCGTGGGTGCTGATTAACGAAAACCTCGTCGATCAACCTTTCCTGGATAAATATTGCGTCGGCTACGACGAAAAAACACTGCCTGCCGATGCGCCCGCCAACAGCCATTACAAAGCCTATATTCTCGGCCAGGGCGAAGACGGCATCGCTAAAACACCGCAGTGGGCATCGCGTATCACCGGTATTCCCGCCGATAAAATCATCAAACTGGCGCGGGAAATTGGCAGCGCCAAACCGGCTTATATCTGCCAGGGCTGGGGGCCGCAGCGCCAGGCCAACGGTGAGCTGACTTCACGCGCCATTGCCATGCTGCCGATCCTCACAGGTAACGTCGGCATCAACGGCGGCAACAGCGGCGCGCGCGAATCCACCTACACCATCACCATTGAACGGATGCCGATGCCGGAAAACCCGGTGAAAACGTCGATTTCGTGCTTTACCTGGACCGATGCCATTGCCCGCGGCCCGGAGATGACCGCCAAACGCGACGGTGTGCGTGGTAAAGATAAGCTTGATGTGCCGATTAAATTTATCTGGAACTATGCCGGTAACACCCTCACCAACCAGCACGGCGATATCAACCGCACTCACGATATTCTGCAGGACGACAGCAAGTGCGAAATGATTGTGGTCATTGAGAACTTTATGACCTCATCGGCGATGTATGCTGACATTCTGCTGCCGGATTTGATGACCGTCGAACAGGAAGACATCATCCCCAATGATTATGCCGGGAACATGGGCTACCTGATTTTCCTCCAGCCCGTCACCTCACCGAAGTTCGAACGTAAACCAATTTACTGGATAACCAGCGAAATCGCTCGCCGCCTGGGGCCGGATATCTACCAGAAATTTACCGAAGGGCGCACGCAGGAAGAGTGGCTGAAATATCTGTACGCCAAAATGGTCGCCAAAGATCCGCAACTGCCCTCTTATGAAGACCTGAAAGCGATGGGTATTTATAAGCGCAAAGATCCGAACGGCCATTTTGTTGCCTATAAAAAATTCCGCGACGACCCGATCGCCAACCCGCTGAAAACCCCCTCCGGCAAAATTGAAATCTACTCCAGCAAGCTGGCGGAAATTGCCAACAGTTGGGAATTAGATAAAGACGAAGTGATTAGCCCGCTGCCAATTTACGCCTCAACGTTTGAAGGCTGGGACGATCCGGCGCGTGAGAAATTCCCGCTGCAATTATTCGGTTTTCACTACAAAGCGCGCACCCACTCCAGCTACGGCAACGTTGATGTGCTACAGGAAGCGTGTCGCCAGGAGGTGTGGATCAACCCGATTGACGCGAAACGGCGCGGTATCAAACAGGGTGATATGGTGCGCGTCTTTAACGAACGCGGAGAGGTACGTATCGCCGCGAAAGTGACGCCGCGCATCATGCCGGGCGTCAGCGCCATGGGCCAGGGAGCCTGGCATCAGGCCAATATGGCCGGCGATCGCGTTGACCACGGTGGCTGCATGAACACGCTCACCACGCACCGCCCTTCGCCGCTGGCGAAAGGCAACCCGCAGCATACCAATCTGGTCGACATTCAAAAGGTTTAAGGAGTAGCCGATGACAACCCAGTATGGATTTTTTATCGATTCTGCCCGGTGCACCGGTTGTAAAACCTGCGAGCTGGCCTGTAAAGATTATAAAAACTTAACCCCGGACGTCAGTTTCCGCCGCGTGTATGAATACGCCGGCGGCAACTGGCAAGAAGATAACGGAGTCTGGCAGCAAAACGTCTTTGCCTATTACCTGTCGATTTCCTGCAACCATTGTGAAGATCCGGCCTGTACCAAAGTCTGCCCGAGCGGTGCGATGCACAAACGGGAAGATGGTTTTGTGGTGGTGGACGAAGATGTCTGCATCGGCTGTCGCTACTGCCATATGGCATGCCCGTACGGCGCACCGCAATACAACTCCGCGAAAGGTCATATGACCAAATGCGACGGCTGTTATGACCGCGTTGCAGAAGGGAAAAAGCCCATCTGCGTGGGATCCTGCCCGCTGCGCGCGCTCGATTTCGGCCCGATTGAGGAACTGCGTAAGCAGCATGGAGAACTCGCTGCTATCGCCCCGCTTCCGGCATCGCACTTCACGAAGCCCAATATTGTCATCAAACCAAACGCCAACAGCCGCCCGACAGGGGATACCACTGGCTATCTGGCAAACCCGCAGGAGGTGTGAGATGGGAAACGGATGGCATGAATGGCCGCTGGTTCTGTTTACGGTGCTCGGTCAGTGCGTGGCGGGCGGATTGATTGTCACCGGCTTCGTCTGGATGAATGCCAGAGATGACAATAGCGGCCAGGTGCGGATTGTCCGCAGCCAGTTTTTGCTGTGGGTGTTGATGGGCATCGGTTTTATCGCCTCGATGATGCACCTCGGTTCACCGCTGCGTGCGTTTAATTCGCTGAACCGCATTGGCGCATCGTCACTGAGTAATGAAATCGCCGCCGGATCGCTGTTTTTCGCCGTCGGCGGTTTCTGGTGGCTACTGACCTGGCTTGGCAAACTGCCCGCCTCACTAGGGCGCGGCTGGCTGATTATCAGCATGCTACTGGGGGTACTGTTTGTCTGGGCGATGACGCGGGTTTACCAGATTGACACCGTGCCGACCTGGCATAACGGCTACACCACCGCCGCATTTTTCCTCACCATGTTGACGGGGGGGCCGCTGCTGGCTGCGTTGTTGCTGCGTCTGGCGGGCATGCGCTTTCCGGCTTCGCGTTTTGCCGCCATCAGCGTTGCGGCACTTATCGCAAGAGTTGCCGTGGTGATGTTGCAGAGCATGCAGCTTGGCGAAACCTACAGTTCAGTGCAGCAAGCCGTAACGCTGGTGCCGGATTACGGCCTGTTGCAGGTGGTGCGCTTATTGCTGGTTGCCCTCGGTCTCGGTTGCTGGATTTGCCCACTAGTAATGCGCAGACAGCCCAAAGCCAGCAGCTTGCTGGCCGGCGTTGTGCTGGTGGTAGCCGGTGAAATTATTGGCCGTGGTCTGTTTTACGGCCTGCATATGACCGTCGGCGTTGCCGTCGCGGGTTAATAATAGTGCGCGGGGAAACCCGCGCTTTTTGGAGAAAGCATGACGGACGCAACCCGCGAGACCTTTATTTTTACCGCCCGCGTGCTGGGCGCGCTGTTTTACTATCCACCTGAGAGCGAACCCTCCGCGCCGCTCATCGCCGCGCTACGCAGCCGCGAGTGGCTGGAACAATGGCCGTTACCGGAAGAGACACTTATTCCGCTGGCCGACGCGTTCGCGCAACCTTGTGACGAGCCGCTAAACGAGGCCTGGCAACGATTATTGATCGGCCCATGGGCGCTGCCCGCGCCGCCGTGGGGTTCGGTATGGCTGGATAAAGAGAGCGTACTGTTTGGCGACTCGACGCTGGCGCTGCGCCAGTGGATGCGCGACAACAATATTGCGTTCGATACCGGGCAAAACGAGCCGGAAGATCACTTCGGTACCTTGTTGCTGATGGCGGCATGGCTGGCGGAACAAGGTAATCACGACGCCTGCGATCAATTACTGGCCTGGCATCTGCTGCCATGGAGCGGGCGATTTCTTTCCGAGTTCTGTGATTACGCTCAGCACCCGTTTTTCACCGCACTGGGGCAACTTGCACGACTTACGCTGGCGCAGTGGCAATCACAGTTGCTTATTCCGGTGGCGCAAAAACCGCTGTTTCGCTAAAAATGCAAAGCGGAACGTCTTTGGACGTTCCGCTTTACAGAAATGGTGAATGTTTATCCACCACGCGCCATTTATCAGGTCAAAAATATTCTTTATGCTTCAACGTTTATAAATGACTCATTAGAGATGTTGCATTTTATGTGAAATGTAGGATTTCACATTCGGCCAATTGTGGACATTTTTCCCTGAGTATATTTCGCTAAATCCTTCAGCAAAGGCTTCTTCCGCGCCCCCTTCACTACCTCCTTGCCAGTAATAATAATCATCGGATGAAGGATCTGTATGGCTTAAATCTTGTTCCCAAACGGAAACGAAACTATTACGTCGACTCAAAAAGTCTCCAATATCACCGGTTCCCCTTGGCCCCATCAGCGCCTTTTCGCCCAGGCTGCGATCAATCGCATGCGCATATTCGTGTAGAACTAAACTCGTTGAGGTATGTCCCTCTGCCAGTGACCAACCTCCGTGCTGATTTTGGCTTAAAGCAATTATTGTTCGTCAGGATGCATTCCTTCCGCAGCCCCTTGACCTTCTGCACCCACCCCAGGAACCGAATCCCATGTTAAATCATCAGGCCATCCTCTTGGTGTAACGCCTTTGAAGTGATGACGGCCAGGGTGATTGGTAATATTGTCATTTGTCGCGGTGATAAATTGACCTAATGAATGTGCTTTTTTCAATATATTCAGGGGGATTTTATGCAGATGAGCTTGCACTTCACTGATATCTATTGGGATATCACTTGGTGTCGTGCTGGCATACACCATTCCAGAAATTATTTCTTTTTTTTCGATAAAATCCGCGATCGCTTCCATATGCTCCCTGGTGATAGGTTCTGAGCTGCTTAATGGGATACTTTCGCTAAGCGTTGCCCATACCTCGTTATATGCCGCCTCACCATGAACATGGAATATGGCGTGAAAAACATCCTGATAGCTTTCTACCGGCTCGGCCTGTAAACCAGCGCGTTGTACATGCGCGGTAAGGGATTTTGCGACGGGTACAAGCCCATTGGTGTCGTGAAGCGTGATGGGATTGTTGCGTACCATCCTGAACAGATTCAGCCCGTCCATTCTGCCTGCCGGGTCAACACTCAGCCACCGTCCCGCCCACGGCTGATAATAACGATAGCCGTAATAATAAAGCCCCGTCGTATCCTGCTCTTTACCGGAATAGCGAAGGATTTTGTAATCCGCCTCCAGCTGACTACGCGCAGCAAACAGCGCCGTGCCGCCGTACGGGTAATACTCTTCCTGGCTGATAAGTTCGCCGCTGGCGTCCACTTCCAGTGCGCTGCTGCCGGTGAGGTTGTCGTAGCTGTAACGAACCTGATTGTTACTGATACCGGCGGGCTGCCCGCTTTCCCAGTGCAGCACCCGCACCTGCGCGCGACCGGCAACACCGACGGTTATCACCTGTAATTCTTCGGCTGCGCTGCTGCGCAGTTCAAGCCCCGGCAGGTAAATTACCTTTTTTGTCTGCGTGCTGTTGCCGGTCAGCTGTGTGGTGATTTTCAACACGCGCTGGCTGCTGGCGTCGTAGCGGTAACGTTCGCTGTCGTCGGCTGCACCGTCGCGTGTTACGGGTGTGACTTTCTGCAGTTCCTGGCGCGCTGTCCACAGCAGGCTCTGCCCCGGTAAAAGCTGTTTCTGCTGACCACCGGCAGTGAACAGCGCCTCCACATCGGCCGGATTTTCCGTGAGTGTGCTGAGCACCGCCCGGTTGCTGCGGTCGCTGACGGTAACTGATGTCGTGTAGTTATTGCCGGACGCGGGCGCGCTGTGCTGAATTTTCGTCAGATTACCGGCGTTGTCGTAGGTGTAAATGCGGGAGTAGTTCGTGTAAGTGGCGCTGTCGAAGGAGATGAAATCAGGGAGGTTACTGTTCTGCTGCACCGCACTGGCCATTTCGCGTCCGGTGGCGCTGACCAGCTGGTACAGGCTGTCGTAGGCGTAGGTGTTTTCGGGAACAACTTGCTGATTGCGCCAGAAACGGGTTTCCTCGGCGTCGTTGGTAATCACCAGCACGTTACCCACCGGGTCGTACTCGTAGCGCAGGTCCTGCAGCACTTTTGTGGCTGTAATGCGTTCAGTTTTAATGCCCACCAGACGCTGGGTTTCGGCTTCATAGGAATAGGTGGTCACCACGCCGTTACCGTGCTCCTCGCGCAGCTTCTGCCCGGCGGCGGAGTACGTCAGAGATTTCACGATAACCTGCTCTGAACCGCCGTTGACCGTCAGCCAGCTGCCCTTCAGCAGACCCGCCACATTAAACGCCACGCGCTGGATATTGCCTTTCGCATCGGTGGTGGTCAGCACATTCCCGGCGGCGTCCACCGTGCTCAGCATGGTGTAGGTTTCGCCCGCCAGCAGGTCATTCCACGCGGAAGTATCCGCCCCCTGCCAGTCTGCTTCTGCGTCATCCGGCAGTAACTGGCGGGTGACAGAAAGCGGTACACCGCTCAGGGAAACGCTGTTTGTCGAAAGCAGGCCAGCCGGGTCGTAATGGCTGACCGGCTGACCGGCGAGATTGTGGCTCTGTTCATCCGCTGAAGCGCCGCCCCGGACAAACCGCTCAGTAACATGCGCGCTGTCGCCGGCAACCTGTTCGGTAATGCTCAGTAACCGTCCCGGCAGGTTCGCATCTTCATACTGAAAGGTTCGGGTGACGGCAGCGCTGCGGTCATTCGCCACACCAATATTGCTGACCTGCAAAAATGCCCGCCCTGACGCATCATTCAGGGCAACGGAGGTGCCGGCATCGGCGCTCTGCGTGCGTAGCGCCGTGCCGTTCAGGCCATGAAGATAACTGAAATTCGCCAGCCCGGCGGCATACAGGCGCGGGTCAGCGCTCTGAGAGGGCAGACCGCGCGCATCAAACTGATGGCAGGTGATACGCTCGTCGGTGATGTCCGGGGTGTCCGGATGGCGGTGATAAACAATATCGCGTACCGCCAGCGCACGGTTATCAAGCACCGCAACATGGGGGGTTTTACTATAAAGGGATGTACTCATAAGATTCTCCGCTTAAATTGTCTACTTTTGCATCAAGTGCAATAAAGAGTATAAGCGGAGAAACAGGAACTGCAGACCGTGAGCGAACGGCCCGCGTCAGGCCAGAATACGGTCGGCAACTAACATGCCGGTCGCCATTTGCAGATTGATGTATTGTGCCAAATCGCGCTGTTCCGGACGCGGCAGATACGGCAATTCACCGACCAGCGGCGCGGGCAACTTTTTGCTCAATACGTTGATAATTTCGGCGTAGTGCGCAAGGCCCGGATTGATACGGTTCGCCACCCAACCAATCAGCGGCAAGCCGTCGCTGGCAATGGCCTGCGCGGTCAGCAAGGCGTGGTTAAGACACCCTTCCTGAATACCCACCACCATAACCACCGCCATCTGCTCCTGCACCACCCACTCCGAAAGCGGGCGTAAATCGTTCATTAAGCTACGCCAGCCGCCGGTGCCTTCCACAACCACGTGATCGACGCGATTGCAGAGATCAGCCAGACCATTCGACAACAGGGTGTAATTGATGGGACAACTGTGCGCGACGCTGCTCTCTTCTTCGCTTAATGCGATGGGGTTGACCGCCTGGTAAGGTAGCTCCAGCGACGAAACGCTTTGCAGCACCAGCGCGTCTTTATTGCGCAGCCCTTCCGGCGTCTCTTTGCTCCCTTTGGCAACAGGCTTGTAACCCGCCACCGTTTTACCACTGGCTGCCAGCGCCTGGAGTAGCGCGCGGGACGCCACTGTCTTCCCGACAGAAGTGTCTGTACCCGTTACAAAGAAACGCTTAAGCATCACTCATCCCACCGTTGTTCTACGAAAATATAAACCAGGAAAATAATTCAGTGGGGAAAGTCTAAGGTAACTGCCAGGGGGCAAGATTGAGGTAGCGCAATTTTTATGGCAACAGTGTAAAAATGTCACCCCTGCAACAAACGGATAAGTAAAGATCCGTTATACATCGCGTCTTTTACCAGCGCCGCACCGGCCATGGTGCCCTGGTTGGTAAATTGTGTGCTCTCTACGCTGATGTGCTGGCTATACGCGGGCAACGCCTGCTGGCGAATGCAGGCGGCAATGGCGGGAAAAAGTACGTCGGCCGCTTTGCTGAGCGGCGATCCAATCAGTATTTTTTGCGGGTTGAACAAATTCACCATGATGGCCAGAATGCGTCCAATGTTCGCACCCACGCCGCTAATGATATCTTTCGCTAATAGATCGCCCTGCTGTGCAGCCTGGCAAAGCCACTCCACGGTCAGCGGTTTTTGGTGCAGCATCGAACTCATTGACTGGCTCATGCGCAACTGCGCCAGCTCCAGCACGCTCTCGACGCTGGCAATGGTTTCAAGGCAACCGTGGTTGCCGCAATAACAGCGTTTGCCGTAGGGATCGACCTGCGTGTGGCCAATCTCCACCAGACTGCTGCTTCCCGCATGCAGTAAGCGCCCGTCAGTAATCACCCCTGCCCCAACGTTGTGATCGATAACCACCTGAATCACATCCCTTGCCCCGCGCGACGCGCCAAACAGAGCTTCGGCCATCGTCCACGCGCTGATGTCATGCTGGACATACACCGGCACGCCAGTGTGCTTTTCCAGCGCTTCACCCAGCGGCATATCTTTAACATCGTCATAAAAGGGCATGCGATGAACGATACCGTTTTCGGTATCAATAATGCCGGGGAGCGTAATCGCGATGGCGGTCAAACGTTCCAGTTTGTTCTGATGGCGGGTAAAAAAGCGGTCAATATGCAGAATAATACGGTCCAGCAGCGGCAGTTCAGCCACCAGCGGTAACTCAAGGCGATCTTCGACGACCAGCTTGCTGCTAAGATCGCGCAGGGAAAGAAAGATCTCTTCCCGGCTGATGCGCAAAGAAAGGTAGTGCCAGGCTTCGGTTTCGACAACCAGCCCGACCGCCGGACGCCCGCGGCTGCCAGGTTCCTGGATTTCCGTCTCCTGCACCAGGTGGGCTTCGAGCATTTCGCGCACAATTTTCGTAATACTGGCCGGAGCGAGTTGCGCCAGGCGTGAGAGATCGATGCGCGACACCGGGCCAAGCTGATCAATCAGGCGGTACACCGCCCCCGCGTTGGTCTGCTTTATTTGATCAATATGCCCAGGCTGACTATCAGCAACCACCTCTGACTCCCTTATTTTCACGCTTCGAAATAAACGTTCGGCTATGGTGAAACACTTCACTGGTCGCCGTCAAATATTTACCCCGGCGTGTGATTTACAGCACATTTTGCAATGACTTATGCGCAAAATTTATCCGTCAGCGGCGGCGATCAACTGCTGCTTAAAGCGTGCGGCCGCGCTGCCCTGCTCATGATGTTTTGACCAGACTAACCACATTTCCGATACCGCATCCGCTTCAATAATCGGCACCCAGCGCATTTCCGTTAGCTGCACACGCCGGAATGACGCCGGTAATATCGACACCCCTAACCCGGCCGCTACCAGGCCAATAATGGTCATCGCTTCGCCCACTTCTTGCGTAATAGTTGGCGTCAGTTGATAACGGCGCATCAGGCCGAGGATCTCGTCATACAGACCGGTACCGACATGCGGGTCGAAAAAGACGAATGGCTCCTGTGCCAGTTCCACCAGCGACACCGCCGAACGCGCCGCTAATGGATGATCTTTGTGGATCATCGCCAACAGCGGCTCACGCAGAATCACATCCCAGGCCAGCGTTTCCGGCAACGGCGTGTTACGCATCAGCCCCAAATCCAGCAAGCCTTCATTGAGCGGTGAAATTTGTTCGCGGGTGTTGATTTCGCGCGTCTGGATATGCACATCCGGGTAACGCTGGCGAAACGAAGAGAGCGTATCGGAGACCGCTTTTATGAACGGCGCGGAGGAGGTAAAACCAATGCACAGCTCCCCGGTTTCCCCCTGGTGCAAGCGCATGGCGCGTGCGGCGGCTTCATCAACCTGGCTTAATATTTGTCGGCTATCGGCCAAAAACTGCCGCCCGGCAGGCGTGAGCGACACGCTGCGGTTGGTGCGGGCAAGCAAGCGCGCACCGACTTGTTGTTCAAGGATTTGAATTTGCTGGCTCAACGGCGGCTGCGAGATATTCAGCCGCGCCGCCGCATGACCAAAATGCAGCTCCTCGGCAACGGCAATAAAGTAACGTAAATGACGCAGTTCAATGTTCATATTTAAAACATATTATTTGAGATTATTAATATATTAGACAGAATATTGCCACTTTCATACCCTTAGCGACGTGGTAAGCCCGTCACCAAAATCACGGGTATAAACGTTAAGGATCTCCAGTGAGTCGTACAACAACCGTTGACACCGGGCCGGCAAGCGTCGTCGACGAAAAACCTGTCTCTTTGCCGGGACAATTTATTAAACGTGGTACTCCCCAATTTATGCGCGTCACGCTGGCGCTCTTTTCCGCCGGGTTAGCGACATTCGCCTTGCTCTACTGTGTGCAACCCATTTTACCGGTGCTGTCGCAAGAGTTTGGCGTCTCTCCGGCCAGCAGCAGTATTTCCCTCTCGATATCCACCGCCATGCTGGCGATTGGTCTGCTGTTTACCGGCCCGCTTTCTGACGCCATCGGGCGAAAAAAAGTAATGGTTACCGCGCTGCTGCTGGCGTCGTGCTGCACATTATTGTCAACGATGATGACCAGCTGGCATGGCATCCTGGTGATGCGCGCGTTGATTGGCTTATCGCTAAGCGGCGTTGCGGCCGTTGGCATGACCTATTTAAGTGAAGAGATCCACCCCAGTTTTGTTGCTTTCTCGATGGGGCTGTATATCAGCGGCAACTCCATTGGCGGGATGAGCGGACGCCTGCTGAGCG
This sequence comes from Kosakonia sp. LAM2021, assembly GCF_016620385.1. Classification (NCBI taxonomy): domain Bacteria; kingdom Pseudomonadati; phylum Pseudomonadota; class Gammaproteobacteria; order Enterobacterales; family Enterobacteriaceae; genus Kosakonia; species Kosakonia sp. LAM2021. The sequence goes on along the minus strand of NZ_JAENHT010000004.1, from coordinate 222,889 downwards.
GCGTGTTTACCGACTTTTTTAACTGGCGTATCGCGCTGGCGGTGATTGGCTGTTTTGCGCTGGCCTCCGCGCTGATGTTCTGGCGGATCCTGCCCGAATCACGCCATTTCCGCCCAACCTCGCTGCGGCCAAAAACACTGTTTATCAATTTCCGCCTGCACTGGCGCGACCAGGGGCTGCCGCTGTTGTTCCTGGAAGGCTTTTTGCTGATGGGCTCGTTCGTCACCCTTTTTAACTACATCGGTTACCGTCTGATGCAATCACCGTGGACGCTGAGCCAGGCGGTGGTGGGCCTGCTTTCCGTCGCCTATTTGACGGGCACCTGGAGTTCGCCGAAAGCCGGGATGATGACCAATAAATACGGGCGCGGACCGGTGATGGTCGGCGCTACCGCCATCATGCTGCTGGGGTTGTTGCTTACGTTGTTCTCAACGCTGGGGTTGATTTTCATCGGTATGCTGCTGTTTACCGCAGGCTTCTTTGCCGCCCATTCCGTCGCCAGCAGTTGGATCGGTCCGCGCGCGCGGCGTGCCAAAGGCCAGGCCTCGTCGCTCTACTTATTTAGCTACTATCTCGGTTCCAGCGTGGCAGGGACATTAGGTGGTGTGTTCTGGCACAGCTATGGCTGGAACGGCGTCGGCGGTTTTATCGCCGCCATGCTGGTGATTGCCATTTTGGTGGGAAGCAGGCTCCATTCTCGCCTGCATTAATGCTGCGATAGTCAACGGCCCTGCGCATGCAGGGCTTTTTTTTACTTTTTGCTCGTGTGTGTCAAAGCAGACTCAAAATCGATGCCGTGCCCATTAATTCCCGCACCGCATCAAGCGCCAGCAGAGCAAATATTACCCAGACAAATGGATTCATAATATTACTGCGTTACGCGTTGGTATTGGTTATTTAAATAGATTATTCCTATTATGGTACAGTTCAGGAAATGTATTGAATAACTACTACTTTTAGGTGGTTACACAGTCACACGCTAAAAATCAGAGGCATTATGGACAAGCACAACTATCACCAGCTCACCCGCACTTTCCTGCGCCTGTCGCGCTTTTCACACCTCGCTTCGATTGCCAGTTGGGATATGTTTGCCATGATGCCGCCAGGCGGTAGCGCAGCACGCGGCGAAGCGCTGGCAGAATTAAGTGTCCTGCGCCACCAAATCCTGACCGACAAACAAGTTGGCGAGTGGATCGCCAACGCACGACAAGAAGATCTGGACGATATTGAGCAGGCCAATCTGCGCGAAATCGAGCGGCACTACCAGGAAGCGGCATTACTACCGGAATCGCTGGTTGAAGCGCAGTCGCTGACGGGCAGTAAATGTGAGCACGCCTGGCGCACGCAGCGCCCCGCCAATGACTGGGCTGGTTTCTCCGCCAATCTGAAAGAGGTGGTCAAACTGGCGCGTGAAGAGGCCAGACTGCGGGCCGCCGCGAAAGGGTGTTCCCCGTATGATGCGCTGCTGGATAAATTCGAGCCGGATATGACCAGCGCCCGCCTTGATGAACTGTTTGGCGAAGTAAAATCCTGGCTGCCGGATCTGCTGAAAAAAGCGGTGGCAAAACAAGAGCAGCAAGCGTTGATTGCGCCGCAGGGGCCGTTCCCGATTGCCGACCAGCGCGAACTGGGTTTGCAGGCGATGAAGGAACTCGGTTTCGACTTTAACGGCGGGCGGCTCGACGTCAGCGCCCATCCTTTCTGCGGCGGCGTACCGGAAGATGTGCGTATTACCACGCGTTACGATGAAAATGAGTTGCTGAGCGCGCTGTTCGGTGTGGTACATGAAACTGGTCATGCGCGCTATGAACAAAATCTGCCGCGCAGCTGGCCGGGTCAACCTATTGCGCTGGCGCGTTCCACGGCGATTCATGAATCACAAAGCCTGTTCTTTGAAATGCAGTTAGGTCGCAGCGAGGCGTTCCTGCGCCGTCTGCAACCGGCCATTATTGAACGTTTCGGTATGCAATCGGCGTTTGAAGAGCGCAACTTTGTCGCCTGGAACCAGCGCGTAAAACCGGGTTATATCCGTGTCGATGCGGACGAAGTGAGTTATCCGGCGCATGTGATCCTGCGTTATGAGATTGAACGCGCGCTGATCGACGGCGAGATTGAGGTTGATGACATTCCGGCGCTGTGGAATGAAAAAATGCAGGCCTGGCTGGGGCTTTCCACCGAAGGCAACTACCGCAACGGCTGTATGCAGGATATTCACTGGACCGATGGCGGCTTCGGTTATTTCCCGTCGTATACGCTCGGCGCCATGTACGCTGCACAGTTGTTCCATGCCGCGCGTACCGCGCTGCCAGGGCTGGACGAGGCGATTGCCGCGGGCGATCTTACGCCGCTCTTTGACTGGCTGCGACAAAACATCTGGCAGCACGGCAGCCGCTTCAGTACCGCGCAGCTTATTCAGAATGCCACGGGCGAAGCGCTAAACGCCGACTATTTCCACCAGCACCTTCTCCGCCGTTACCTCTGATAAACCCGCGCCGGAGCGGCAGTTTCGGCGCGGTTCCTCGCTCTGTACATTACGTTACACGCCGAAACCAATCACTCACGGAAGGCGTTCAATTACAGGGATATAGTTCTTTCAACGGCCCCGCAGTGGGGTTGAATGAAGAAACCAATTCGAGGATATCGGAATGAAAAAAGTATTAGCTCTGGTTGTTGCCGCTGCTCTGGGTCTGTCTTCTGCTGCTTTCGCTGCTGACACCGCTACTTCCACCCAGGCTCCGGCTGCTGCTCCGGCAGCAACGACCGCTGCGCCGGCGACTACCACTAAAGCTGCACCGGCTAAAAAAGTGCACAAAAAACACAAAAAAGCCGCTGAGCAGAAAGCTCAGGCCGCAAAAGTGAAAAAACACCACAAAAAAGCAGCTAAACCGGCTGTAGAGCAGAAAGCTCAGGCTGCGAAAAAACATCACAAAAAACACGTTAAACACACTGCGACCAAACCGGCTGCACAACCGGCTGCATAAGTAAACGTGTCTGATACCGGCGTTCGTAGCAGAACGCTGTGACAAGTCGGCGCTGAACCCTTCGGGTGAAGCGCCGTTTTTCTCTGGAGGGCCTATGATGCTGCGACGTTATCGTTTTGAAGTCATTCTGGCGATGTTGATCATTTGCGCACTGGTTGCCGTCCGCTTTTATCTTTATTGATGTAGCACGCTGATTTTACTCCCACTTTCTTTTCGTCCCGTCTATATTTGTTTATCTGGGCTTACGTTAATAATCATAATTACCCCACCAGAGTGTGATATGCGAAAAACCGTTGTGCTGTTGCTGGGACCGCTGTTTTTGTTTTCCGCTGTTGGACATGCTGACGATGGCGGCGATGACGCGATAAGCGCCCGTGATGTGAAAACGCTCTTTTTTGGTCATGATGACAGAGTTCCTGTTACTACCCCTACCAAAGCGCCGTGGGATGCGATTGGTCAGCTGGAAACCGCCAGCGGCAATCTGTGCACGGCGACGCTTATCTCTCCGCACCTGGCATTAACCGCCGGGCACTGCCTGTTAACGCCGCCGCGCGGCAAAGCGGACAAAGCCGTAGCACTGCGCTTTGTGTCGCAACGAGGCAGCTGGCGGTATGAAATTCACGGTATCGAAGGCCGTGTCGATGCGTCGCTCGGCCACCGCCTGAAAGCCGACGGCGATGGCTGGATTGTTCCCTCTTCTGCCGCGCCCTGGGATTTCGGGCTTATCGTGTTACGTTACCCCCCTTCCGGCATTACGCCGCTGCCGATCTTCGTTGGCGACAAAGATGAACTCACCGCCGCGCTAAAAGCGACCGACCGTAAAGTAACGCAGGCGGGCTACCCGGAAGATCATCTTGATAGCCTGTTCAGCCACCAGGACTGTATCGTCACTGGCTGGGCGCAAAATAGCGTGTTGTCGCACCAGTGCGATACGCTACCAGGCGACAGCGGTTCGCCATTGATGTTAAAAACCGATGCGGGCTGGCAGTTGATTGCCGTGCAAAGCTCGGCGCCGGCGGCGAAAGATCGCTGGCGCGCCGACAACCGCGCCATTTCGGTTACCGGTTTTCGTGACAAACTGGAAGCGCTGGCAAAAGAGGCAGACGAGTAATTCAGCCCTTTCCTAGCAAACGTAACTGCAAAATATCCTTAAGCGGCATCGGTTCGCTGAAATAGTACCCTTGCAGCTGGTCGCAGCCGGCCAGCCGCAGCAGTTTCATCTGCTTTTCGTTTTCCACACCTTCCGCCACCACCTGCATGCCCAGCGCGCTGGCAATACGGATCGTGCCACTCACCAGCGCCGAGGCTTGTTCGTCATCATCCACCAGCCCGGCCAGCGATTTATCAATTTTGATAGTGTCGAAATTAAAGCGCCGCAGGTAACCAATACTCGAATAGCCCGTGCCGAAATCATCCAGCGCAACCGCCGTGCCCAGCGCTTTGAGATTAGCGATGGCCGAACGGGCGCGCTCCGGGTTTTCCAGCACGTAGGTTTCTGTCACCTCCAGCTGTAAGCGGTGCGCCGGAAACAGGCAGGTTTCCAGCACCCGCGCCACTTTGTCTTCAAATTCCGGGTCGCGAAACTGTGCGGGCGAGATATTGACCGACAACTTCAGGTGGTTAAGCTGCTGCAAATCGCTACAGGCGCGGCGCAGCACAAACTGCCCGAGCGCATAGATAAGCCCGCTGGTTTCGGCGACCGGGATAAAATCGTCCGGCCTGAGTTCGCCATCCGGACGGCGCGGCCAGCGCGCCAGCGCTTCAACGCCAATCATCGTCTGGCTTTGCGCATCGACAATCGGTTGATACCAGACATCAAACTCATCACGCTCCAGCCCGTCACGGATGTCATTCTCAATGATTAATTGCCGTTCACGCGCGCTGTTCAGCTCTGCGTCATAATGCGTCATCCGCGCCTTGCCGGTAATTTTCGAGTGGTACATGGCGATATCTGCGCGGCGAAACAACTCTGAACTGGAACACTCCAGCAGCGTGCCGCTGGCAACACCGATGCTGGCACCAATATGAATAGTGCGTTTGCCAATTCGCACGGGCATCTCAAGGTAGCGCAACACGTTATGCGCAAAATCATCGGCCTTTTCCAGCGACCACGGGCCGCTCAGCGTCATGGCGAATTCATCGCCGCCCATCCGCGCCAGCATGCCGCCGGTCGGCACTTTTTGCCGGAGCGTGTCGGCTATCGTCACAATCAGCCGGTCGCCGACATCATGGCCGTAAATGTCATTCACGTCTTTAAAACCGTCGAGATCGATAAACACCACGCTGATCATTTCGGGATCGCCCATTGCGCTCAGGTTGTCGAGGTGTTCAATCAGCGCGCGGCGGTTAGGTAAACGGCTTAGCCAGTCCGTCAGCGCGATTTTGCGCGCCAGCTTTTCCCCACGCGCCAGTTTGTAAAGCCCGGCGCTGCTGAGTGCGATAAACAGCAGAATCAACCCCGCCGCTAACGCGGCTATCTGGCGGATATTGGCCGCTGCCGCCTGCGCGGCCTCCGCACCGGGTAAATGCGGCGTCCAGCTCAGATATCCCAGCGTTTCACCGGCCGATCCGCGTAGCGGTATGCTGGCTACGGCGGCATTTCGTGCCTGTAAGCGCAAATCGTCAATCTGAAAGGTATTTCCCAGATCGCTGAGGATCTTTGCGTTGAGATGGCGGGTGATCACCAGGTAGCGGCGTGTCGCGTCATAAACGTTAAGCCGCCCGCTCGCCGGGCGAATAAGCCCAATACTGACAAATGCCACCCCTTCACGCGTGCGGGTGATGCCCGCGAAAACCTCTTTCCCCTCGCGCAGCGGCTCGCTGTGGATGCGAATCAGCGCGGCCAGCCCGTCACCAAAAAACGCGAGATTAGGCTCGGTAAAAGGCTGGCTGCGAAACGCCCCCCACAGCACGGCGAACTTCTCATCCAGCACAAAAGTGCCGTCGTACAGATTATTGATTTTAAAGCCCGCGCCCCAGGTGCTGTATAGCCACGCGCTATCCAGTTGTGGGCGATAGGCTTCCTGAACGGCTTCATCCCAGACGGCGTTATCAATGACCAGCGATCGGGTGCGGTTTACCGCCGTCTGAATCGCGCCCTGCACAGACAGCGCGGTGCGATGTTCATCAATTTCATTGGCCCTGGAGCTAATAAGGTGCAGCGAAAGATAGAGCAGCGCGACAACGGAAACAATCAGTCCGATGCCGGCCATAAAGAGCATGACAAACAGCGTCCTTGCCGTGGGGAGATTGCGCCAGCTTAACGGATTAACCATTGGCCGTCCCTTACTGGTGTCCGGGGAAACAGAGGTGTGAGAGATAGTATCCTAAGCGTAATACAGCCCGCGAATTTCATTGCCCACAAACGTGGGCAACTTAACATTAGGCGAGTTTTATCAGCGTCATACCGACAATCAGCAGTGCCAGGCCAATCCAGCCTTTATAATTCAGGCGCTGTCCAAAGAGCACCCAACCGGCGGCGAGCGTGGCGACGATGCCAAACCCGCCCCACAGTGCATACGCCACCGCAAGATCGATTCCTTTTACCGCCTGTGATAAGGCGCTAAATGCCGCTAACACAGCGAAAAGGGAAGCGAAACCATACAACTTGCGGCGAAAACCGTCTGAGAATTTTAAAAAGATATTCGCCGCGATCTCCAGCACAATCGCCGCTGCCAGCCACAGGCCGTGAATCCACTCAAACTGCAGCATGGTTACGCTCCTGACGCACGACTTTGCGCGTCCCGGATTTGATTAACACAATGCCCAGCGCCAGCGTGCCCAGACCGGCGGCTTTCAGCGGCGATAACGGTTCATCAAAAAGAAAGACGCTACAAATAGTAATAATGAATATGCCAACGCCTTCCCATAATGCGTACGCCACGCCGAGGGCTATTTTTTTAACTGCGAATGACAGAAAGATATACGACAGCGCAATCATCACCAGCATTAAAATAAAACCGGTATGATTATCGCTAATATTTGCCCATTTCATCGACAACGTGCCAGTTATTTCAGCAATAATTGCCAGAGCTAATAAAATCCAGTAAATCATTTTTTTCTCCTGCTTGAGAACATACTTTCCTGCGGCTTACCGAACGACGGGAAACCGGAAAAACAACGATGTCAGCCGGGCACAACGTGCCAGCTCAGGCAGAGAGAAAACTACAGCGCGGAGCGCCAGTACTGGTCATCTGCCAACAGGCAGCAGGAAGAAGAAAGGAGGGAAAAGTCAGGTTTTAAGACGCTGAACAGAATGTCCATATAATTACAATTATCCGCGAATTGCTTCTCATCGTGGCGGAAATAAATTGTCCTCGGTAGTTAAACACCGCCTATATTTATCACAGGATAAGATTTTACTCAAAGCCTTTGCATTTCTTTACGCCAAATAAAAAACGCCGCCCTAATTTAGCAGGCGGCGTTTTTAAATATTATTACGCTTATTTTTGCGTATTCGCTCGCGACTGCGCCAGCAAATTCCATGAAGTAATAAACAGCGCGGCAATCATCGGTCCCAGCACAAAACCGTTAATGCCAAAGAACTGCAGCCCGCCGAGCGTAGTAAGCAGGATCAGGTAGTCCGGCATACGGGTATCTTTGCCCACCAGCAGCGGGCGCAACAGATTGTCAGCCAGCCCCACCACAATCACAAAGTAGAGCGTCAGGATGGTCGCCGTGACCAGCTCGCCGGTGGAGTAGAGAAAGAGCACCGCCGGGACCCAGACAATCGCCGTGCCCACCGCCGGGATCAGCGACAAAAACGCCATTAACGTCGCCCACAGCAGGCTGCCGTTGAAGCCTGCAAACCAGAAACCGATACCGCCCAGCGCCCCCTGCACAATCGCCACGACCAGCGTACCTTTTACCGTTGCGCGCGCCACACCGGCGAATTTCAGGAACAGGCGGCGTTTGATGGTCGCCGACAGCGGCACCACGTCGTAGATTTTGCGCACCAGCTCTGCGCCATCTTTCAGTAAAAAAAACAACAAATAGACCATCAAACAGAAGCCGACAGTAATTCCCAGCGTGCCTTTGCCGATCAGTACCGCGCTGCCCGCCAGATAGCGCCCAACGCTCAGCGCCACGCCGGAGAGTTTTTCGCGGATCGCGGCGACCGAATCGAAATCATTTTCACGCAGCGAATTTTTTGCCCACTCCGGCAGATGCGCGATCCCGTTGCTGAGCAGCTGCGGCAAATCGGTGCCGTTATTCTGCAAGCGCTGGTACAGGCTGTTAACCTCCACGGCAATCGAGGAGAGCACCATCATCAACGGAATAAAAACAATCACGCAGATGAGCAACACGGTGATAAGCGATGCCACACCGTTGCGCCCGCCGAGCAGCGCCGATAAACGCATGCGCAGCGGGTAAAAAATCAGCGCCAGGATCACCGCCCAGATAATGGCGGAGTAGTAAGGTTGGATCAGGCTGAAAAACGCCAGGCTGACCAGTAATAACAGAATGATAAAGAAGAAATTATTACTTTTAAGTGTCGTCATCCGGGACATCCAATGGGGAAACTGCCCACCAGTGTAGAGCGTTACCCATTGATTGTAAAAACAGAACCGCCTCAGGCGGCAGAGCCGTTTCGCTGTTCCGGTGTCAGCACGGCGACGTTGCTGTCAGCGTCATGAACGGCGCATTCCCCTATTTGTTTTACCTGTGCCAGAAGATTTTCTATCTCAGAAAAAGCTAATGCCTTAGAAAAATACCAGCCCTGTGCACAGGATTCCGGTAAATTGCCTTGCAAAAAAAGATGTTGAGCTTCATTTTCAACGCCTTCGAAAACAATAGTGCGTGGCATATCTTTAAACATCGCGATAAGGCCAGGAAGTATATGGCGGTTAATAGACTGTGTACCGATAGAATCGGTTATTGATTTATCAATTTTTATTTCATCAACATCCAGCATGGACAGCCATTTTAAATTCGAATAACCGGTACCGAAATCATCCAGCGCAAATAACACGCCATGCTCTTTATATAAACATATTGACTGCATAATATCTTCTATGCGGCCACTCTGCCTTTCGGTGATTTCCAGCATGATATGTTTCCCTGCTACGCCTTCCTGTTGCAGGGTATCGATAAGCCGTTGATAAAACGTCTTTGAACAGATATCTGAACAACTGACGTTAATACTTAGCGTGATATCTTTTTCTCGCAACGCAGCACCACACTCTTTGATCGCATGTTCAACCACGTAGAGACTTATCTTATTAATTAAGCCATTTTCTTCTGCCAGCGGAATGAAAATATCCGGGCCGATAATGCCCATCTGTTTATCATTCCAGCGCAACAGCACTTCCACTCCGATGATACTTTTATCTTTAACCCTATAAAGCGGCTGATAAACAAAATGCAACTCTTTATTAATAATAGCATTTTCCAATCTGGTTAATAATGACTGATTTTCATGCTGATTTTTACTGATTAACGCGCCAATAAACAGCCCCACCAGCGAAGCCACGCAAAACAAGAAAAGAAGAATATAACCGTTGTTATTAAATACAAAAGAGTGTCTGACGCCAGCCACAACGCAGATATCATGCTGCGCATCACATGACTTCTCACTGATAAAAAAGAGCTCATGCACTTTGCCATGCTCTATATTCTCGAGCAGCGATGTATTATTGCCTACGCGAAAAAAATGTTGCTTGTGGTTATAATCCCCGACCACCGCATTAAACCCCCACCGGGTAGAGTCTTCGCGAAAGCGGGTAAAAGCAAAGGGTGACACAGTGACAGAAAAATTATCGTTATAAACGACATCAGCAGTAATATTATTCTCAATCAGCGCATCAAACACCCATGTATAACTGCCTCTGCTCACTTTATTTTTGAACACATTGAGAGACAACGGCGCAGCATATTTCCCCCACAGCGCTGAACAGATTATTCTGCCGTCTTCAACATAGCCAATATCCTTTATCAGCGGATAAGGCCACAAGCGTTTTCTTAACGCGTGCAAATAGGGATCGCTACATGGGGTGTAGACGGAAAACTCTTCGCGTAATGCGTTGATTTCGCGGACCTGAAGAATAATATTATCGCTACGGGCAAGTATCGATTCGGCATAATCTTCTACCTTTTCCTGGATAAAAGCATAGTAGGCGACTTGCGCAACAATATAGAAAAAAGCAAAAGATAATAATAACGCTGCTATGTATAGGGAACCGTTTTTTTTCAGCACCTTTATCATTTTGAATACCTTTATGCAGACCGCCTCGCGCTGGCGATCTGCCTGTCATCAATCCCTTTTGCAGAAAATTATTGGCAACATCCCGGTTACTTTATCTCTTCCGGCGCTGAAAAATCCTGCATGCGCCCCACTCTCCTTATCGGCGCTTTTGACATTTACTTTAAAGGCATCCCAATCTGGCGAGTTATGACCCCTCCTGGCTCCCCCAATTAATGACGTCTTTCTTTATCCAGCAGCAGGCTGAACGCCGCCGGTAAAACGGTAAGCGTCACCAGCGTAGCGACAACCAGCCCGCCGATAATGGCATACGCCATCGGCCCCCAGAACACCTGATGTGAAATCGGGATCATGCCCAGAATGGCGGCACATGCCGTCAGCATAATGGGTCGGGCGCGGTGTTCGGCGGCAGCCACAATCGCCTCGTTCGCGGCCATCCCCTGCGCCAGATTGCTGTCCACTTCGCTTATCAGAATAACTGCGTTGCGAATAATCATTCCTGCCAGCGCAATCACGCCAAGCAAGGCGACAAACCCCATCGGCGTTCCGGTCGGCAGCATCGCCAGTACAATGCCCGGCAAACCGAAAGGTGCCATCAACAGCGCCAACAACATGCGGGAAAAACGCTGCAACTGGAGCATTAACAACACCAGCATCACGATAAGCGTCACCGGTAGCACCGCGTAAACCGAGCCGTTCCCCTTTGCCGATTCCGCGACCGTGCCGCCCTCTTCGATCCGGTATCCTGCAGGCAGTTGCGCACGCAGTTTGTCCACCGCCGGTCGCAGGCCAGCCGACAGGTTTTCGGCACTCACGCCGGGCGCCAGATCGGTTTGAACCGTAATAAATGGCAGCCGCTGGCGACGCCAGATAACCGGATCGTCCACGCCCCAGCGCACGGTTGCCACTTCGTTCAGCGGAATTTTCGTGCCGTTAGCGCCAGGCAACATCAGGGTCGATAACGTACCGATATCCAGCCGCTCACGATCGTTGCCACGGAGGACCACATCCACCAGCCGATCATTATCCCGCACTGTGGTCACCGTACGCCCGGACCAGACCGTATTAAGCATTTGCGCAATGCTTTGCGACGAAACCCCTGCCGCCCGTGCCGCAGTCTGGTTCACCTGCAAAGTGATAGTTCTTTCCGGTTCACCGGCGGTTAAATTCACTTCGCGGGCAAGTGACGATGTGCCAATTGCTGTCGCCAGTTGGCGTGAAAACTTTTGTACCTGCGCATAATCCGGCCCGCTCACCCGGTATTTCACTGGCCACCCTACCGGCGGCCCTAACTCCAGCGGCGAAACGCGCGTGGTAAACCCGGCGAACTGGCTTTCCAGCACGCTATTCAGTTGCTGGCGCAGGCGATCGCGCGCCGCCAGATCTTTTGCCACCACCACCAGTTGCGCCGTGTTTTCGTTATCCAGCAGGACATCCATCGGCAGATAAAAACGTATCGCGCCGGAACCAACATAGGTCGTGTAGTGATCGATATCTTTGTTACCGTTCAGCACGTTTTCCAGCCGTTCGGCTTGCCTTTCCGTTTCCTGCTGCGCGGTATTGGCGGGCAACGACAGGCTGACCAACAACTCGGGGCGATCGGAGGCCGGGAAAAACTCCCCCTGCATTCTGGTCGCGCCCACGCACGCCAGCGCCAGCGCCGCCACCGCGATGCCAATGGTTAATAAGCGGTGGCGCAACGCGCGCGCCAGTAATGCCTGGTAGGCACGCGCCAGGCGTCCGCTGCCTTTGCTGTGGCTGTCTATTCTGGCGGGCAGCAGCCAGGCGCCGGTCAACGGCGAGAACAGGATCGCCACCACCCACGAGCAAAGCAGCGCTATCAGCACCACGGCAAACAGCGAAAAGCAGTACTCTCCGGCGCTGGAGGCGGCAAATCCGACGGGAATAAAACCGGCGATCATCACCAGCGTTCCGGTAAGCATAGGAAACGCAGTGGTTTTAAAAGCGTAGGTGGCAGCGCTTTTGCGCGATTCGCCGGCTTCCAGCCTGGCGACCATGGTTTCGACGGTGATCATGGCGTCATCCACCAGCAGCCCAAGCGCAATGATCAGCGCGCCCAGTGAAATTCGCTGCAAGCCAATGCCGGCCAGCATCATCCCGGCGAACGTCATCGCCAGCACCAGCGGTATGGCGGCGGCAACCACCAGCCCTGCCCGCAGCCCCAGCGAGACAAATGAAACAGCCAGCACAATCAGCACCGCTTCGACCAGCACCCGCACAAAGCCGCTAACCGCATCGCTCACTACGGCGGACTGATCGGCGACTTTTGTCATCTCAATACCGTGGGGCAACCGGGTGTTAATCTCCGCCATCCTGGCATTGAGCGCCTGGCCGAAACGCAGCATATTGCCGGTGGAGGCCATGGAAATGGCCAGCCCCAGAGCGGGCTTACCGTTGACACGAAATACCGGCGCTGGCGGTTCGGCAAGCTGGCGGCTCACGGTGGCGATATCGGTCAGGGGAATATAGTTACCGTTAATATGCAGGGTAACCGCCCGCAGACTCTCTTCTGTGGTCAGCGCGCCGCTAACCCGCAGTGCAACGTTATCCTGCCCGGTACGAATGATACCGGCTGGCTCGACGGCATTTTGCGCGTTGAGCGCATCGCTCACCTGCTGAATATCGAGCCCCATTCCGGCCAGTTGCCGGGGAGAAAACGCAATCACGATCTGCTCCTGCTGCTCTCCCAGCAGAGTGATTCTGCCGATATCGTGCACTGACATCAGGTTGCGGCGAATATCTTCCACCCGATCGCGCAGTTCACGCGCCGTGTAGCCCTCCGCCGTGAAGCCATAAATCGTGCCGAAGGTATCATCAAATTCATCATTCACTGCCGGTCCCTGCGCACCCTGCGGCAGCGAAGGCGCAATGTCCTGCATCTTTTTGCGCACCTGATACCAGATGCCAGGCACTTGCGCCGGAGGGGTGTCATCACGCAGGTTCACATTGATAACGGCGCTGCCAGCCCGGCTTTCGCTTTCGATGTAATCCAGCCACGGCGTCTCCTGTAATTTTTTTTCCAGTACATCCGTGACCAGCCGGGTTGTGTCGGCAACTGTCGCGCCAGGCCACTGCGCGGAGACAACCGCCGTTTTGATGGTAAATGCCGGATCTTCATTGCGCGGCAGGTTTTCATAACAGAGGATGCCGGTGGCGATAATCAGCAGCATAAAAAAGCTCACCAGTTGCTGGTGTTCAAGCGCCCAGGCAGAAAGATTAAAGCGCGATTTGGTTTCAACAGAGCTCATGGCTGCAGCTCTCCTGGAGTCACTTTTTCACCGGCGCGCAGTTTGCTTACGCCTGCGGTGATAACCCGGTCACCCGCACTGATGCCGGTTGCAATCACCACAGAAGAGGCGGTGTAGCTCGCAAGCGTGACCGTCCGAAGCTGCGCCTGCGATTGTTTGTCGATAATAAAGACCGCCGGCTGGTCGCCAACGCGGCTCAACGCCGAGGCAGGCACCACAAAACCGGTCGATGTCGCCACCGGAATATCAACGGTGGCGCTGGCTCCCAGCGCCATCGTCGCCGGTGGGGACTGAAGGGTGAGCCTGACCTGCCATGTGCGCGTTTGCGGATCGGCCTGCGGGCTGATATCACGCAATACGCCGCTGGTTTTCTGCGTGGGATCGGCCAGCAGTGCGACCGAAAACAGGGGCGTTTTTACTGCCTGTGCGGGCAGTAATTGCGGATCGGCGATAGCAAAAACCACATCGCGCGCGTCGCTGGTCGCCAGCGTGAAGATACTTTCCCCGGCGCTGACCACTTGCCCCGCTGAGGCGCTAACGCGGGTGATAACCCCATCTGCAGGCGCGGTCAGTTGTGTCCAGGCCAGATTCTCCTGCGCATTGCGCAGCGCTGCAGCGCTGCTTTTAAGGCGGGATGCGGCGGACTGCCAGTCGGCACGGGCGCTATCAAGCTGCGTACGGGCAATCGCGCCGGAGGGCATCAGTTTCTGCATCCGGTTCAGGTTCAGCGCGGCAAGCTGCTCGGCGGCGCGGGCGCTCTCCATATCGGCGCTGGCGCTGGCCAGTTGGTTCTTGCCGGTCTCACTCTCCAGCGTGGCGAGCACCTGCCCGGCATGTACGCGCGCGCCGATATCCACCAGCCGGCTCACCATGCGGCCATCCAGCCGAAAAGCCAGCACCGTTTCATCATGAGCACGGATCTCGCCGGTTCGTACTGTTCCCTGGTTCGGGGAGGACGCCGCGACAACCAGATAACGCACAGATCTGGGCGGCGCAGCGTGGTCTGATTTTTTCTCTCCGCAACCCGTCAACAGCGGAATGACCGCCGCCATAAGCAGCAGCGGAAGCAGAGCAAGGAAGGATAACGCGCGTGCCGCATTAAAAAGGTGGTGCAGACTCTGACGAAAATAATCGGTGAATTGTTCTGACATAACGCCACTCCGGATCGGTAATGGCGCCATTTAACGTGGCGAGCGTCGAGAATCCCTCCACGTTTCGTCAAGAATTCATCAAGAGTGCAATTTTTTTTCGCCGCGCCCGTCCACAGGGAGCGTGACGCTGATCCTCAACCCGCCTTTTTCCGGCAGCGCCGCGCTGATACTGCCGCCGTGGGCAACACATATCGCCCGCGCGATAGAAAGCCCCAGCCCGCTGCCGCCGGAATGCCTGGCGCGGGAGGTTTCCGCGCGGGTAAAGCGATCGAACATGATTGGCAGAAAATCGATTTCTACGCCCGGTCCGTCATCCTCAAAATCGATCCGCCACGCGTTACCCTGCTTACTGAGGTGGATGGCAAGCTGACCGCCCCGCCGGCCATAACGCAGCGCATTTTCCATCAGCACGGTAAAGACCTGCCCCAGCCGGAACGCATCGCCTGTAAACAACGAAGATGAACGGGAGGTCACCGCCATGGTCATTCCTGCGGCATCAGCCTGCGGTTTCAGCCAGGCGACCCGCTCACCTAACAGATCTTCCAGCGACAGCGGCTGAAGGTTAAGCGTCAGTTGACCAGCATCGGCCAGCGAGAGCAGATGCAGCTCATCCGTAAGGCGGCTCAGGTGCTGCAGCTGTTTCATCACCATCCCCAGTTGTTGCTGGCTGGGTTCGAAGACGCCATCGAGCATCCCTTGCAGGCGACCAATGGCGGCGGTTAGCGGTGAGCGCAGCTCGTGCGCCATCGCAACGTGCGATGCGCGCAGCTCCCGGTCGTAGCGTGCCAGCTGGCGGGTCATGTCGTTAAAATCGCTGGCAAAACGTACCACTTCGGCGGGCGCATCTTTCACCAGATCTGCCTGGCGGCCAAATTCGCCTTGCGTGACTTCATCGGCTGCGTCACGCAGGTGGCTGAACTGTAAAGAGAGTGGCCGGGCGTAACGTAGCCCCATAATCACAATAAAGGGGATCATCACCAGTACCAGCACGCCAACCATGAGCCAGTCGGCCGAGGCGATGGACGGCTTCGAATAGCTTATCCCCCACCATTTATCGACGATTTCATGAAAACGATCCGGGTTCGCCTGCGGATTGTCCAGCAGAACGAGGAACTCCGCCTTCACCGCAGACGGCATATCATGCAAAACCCAGTAGTTTTGCACGGCATAACGCAGCCACATACACAGGGCAATGACAATAACAGCGCCGATAGCCAGCGCGATAATGCGCGCACAAATCCAGCGCCACAGCGATTGATGAGCAGGATTTTTCATGGCTGGCGGAACCGGTAGCCAATACCGCGCACATTCGCTAAAACGCCTGTAACACCCGCGTTTTCCAGCTTTTTGCGCAAGTTGTAGACATGCGTATCGACCACGCGCTCCAGCGCTTCGCTCTCCGGCAAACAGTGTTCCAGCAAGTGCTGGCGGGAAAACGGCAAGGTCGGGTGGCGCATTAGCGTTATCAGAATAGAAAACTCCGTTGGCGTCAGCTCCAGGCTGCGCACACTGTTTTCAGCCTGCCTGACCGTTGCGGTGATGGCGACAGTATCCACTTCCAGCGTCTGCCAGCGGAGCACCTCTTCCTGCGTGTTCGTTCGTTTGCTGCGCCGCAGCACCGCCTGCACGCGTGCCACCACTTCTCCAGGGTGATACGGTTTCACCACATAATCATCGGCCCCGTATCGCAATGCCCCTATGCGCTCGGAAGTATCCCCCATGGCGGTGACCATGATCACCGGGACATCGTTAATGCGGCGCAGCGCCGCCAGCACCTCGGTGCCATTCATGCCCGGCAACATGATATCCAGTAAGATCAGATCGGGTTTCCAGCGCTGCGCCATATCCAGCCCTGTCAGCCCATCTCCGGCCAGCAAAACGTCATAGTTTTCACGTCGCAGATAGGCTTCCAGTACGCTGGCCGCATCGGCATCATCTTCAATCACAAGTACTCTACGGGATATCATTTGCTCACCTTGACCATTTCTTAATAATTCCCTGACCGTTTATTGATATGACCTGTCTATATTCCTTGTCAGGACATGGCGAACCTTCGCCGCAGCATACTATCCCACCAGCGAGATGTGATGATGATAATGAGAAAAACCGCGTTGTATAGCGCCTGTTCACTGCTGGCCCTGTTTGCCTCCACGACCAGGGCCGATGACACTCCCGCCGTGCAAAACGGCGTGACGGTGGGCATTGGCGGCGAGTATGCGCCGCGCTACAGCGGTTCAGACAAGCAACGTGTGCAGGTGGTTCCGCTGATTCAGGCCCGCGATAATGCGCTCTTTTTTGATTCGCAAAAAGGGCTGGGTTATGACCTGCAAACCGACAATGGTTTTTATCTCGAACATACGCTGGGTTATGCGTTAGGTCGCGCCGATCGTGATTCTGGCTGGCGGGACGGTGCAGAAAACTTAAAAGGCATGGGCAATATTGATGCCACGATGAATACCGCGCTGGCGGTTGGCTGGCAAGCCACGGACTGGCTGGTGCTGGAAAGCAAAGCCACCCTGCCACTTACCGATAGCCAGGGCGTGCAGTATCAGGCGTCCCTCACCTTGCTGCCGGTGCAGACCACCCGCGATACGCTGGCTTTCCAGTCTGCCGCGCTGTTTGGCGATAGCCGATATATGAATACGTTTTACGGTGTCAGCCAAAAGCAAAGTCTGCGTTCCGGCTATGCGCGCTACCGCGCAGAACAGGGATTTTATGGGATCGATAATAGCCTGACGTGGAGCCATCAATTTGATGCCCACTGGGGAACATTGCTGAGCGCCAATGACACGTGGCTGAACGATCACGCCGCAGACAGCCCAATTGTGCTGCGTCGTAACGAAGGCTCAGCGGTCATTGCCATTACGTATACTTTTTGAAAGGTGCGGGAAAGGATGGACAAAAACGATTATCAGTTTCTGGCAAAAATATGGTTTGCCTGTGGTGTCGTTTACCTGGCGGCTTATCTGACCTATATCAGCAGTTAATCGTAAAAATGCTGTAGTAGTAACCATCATGAATGCCGCGCTGGACACAGAACGCCGTGCGGCATACAAAAAGTGGCGATATCTGTCTGGTTTGATGCATTTTTTATGCAATATTTCTGAAGTACTTACTTAGGTTATTATTTATTTTCCGGCAATAAATATTGCTCTATAGATCGGTGCGTTACGGTTTATTGCCGCCATACATTTTATTTACGTAGTTCCTCTCCTCAGTGATATTTCTTTAATTTACGTTAACAATATCAATTTCATTCAAAAAAATTGCTGCATCAAAATTATACAATATATCAACGATCGATCACCTTACAATTGATAGATATAAACTATTGCTTTTCATTTTTATTAAGATTTTAACGATCAATCACTAATCAATACCTTCTCATGGCCGATAAAACGTAGATGCCGACCGCTATAGCGGCCAGGCATGCAGATAAATTTCACTAAGGGAAGACCATGGAAAATACAACAACGATCGGTAAGCCAAAGGGTATAAGTATCAGAAATAAGATAATGCTATCTTTCGGGATATTATTACTGTTATTACTTTTTATTGCCGGAAATGCGATTTACCGGCTTGATGAGGCGAAAAATAAAATATCCAAAATCGTGACTGAAGATTACCCGACCACCGCGCTGGGTAATAATTTAATCCGCGATGTGAATGGTTCAACGACACTGTTTCTTAATGCGATCATTGAAAAAGATGCAGCTAAAAAAGCACAGTTAATTACAGATCTTGCCGCCAGGTCTGAACAAATAAGCGAGCTGTATAAACAGCTGAATAAGCAGGCTGATGATGATGCGTCTCAGGCTCTGTTAGAGAAAATCACCGCCGCGCGCAGTCTTTATATTCAGTCCCGTAGCAAAGTGATTGGCAATATACAGACCAACCCTGATGCTGCTGTTACGGAATATACAACCAACACGCGTAATTATGAAAGCCAGTATATAGAGAAGATCAATAATTTTATCAGCCTGCAGCGAGATGAAATGCAAACGTCATATACTGATTTTTTGCATGATTACAACCTGAGCAGAATAGTGATGATCATTATTACACTCATCTGTTTTATATTCGGCATTATCATGGCAATCATTATTTCGCGTGCCATTGTTGATCCTATTAAACATGCCGTTGATGCGGCTATTCGAATTGCGAAAGGCGATCTGGGCACCGAGATCAAAGTCACCTCTAAAGACGAAACGGGGCTACTGACCGGCGCAATCGGCCACATGCAGGAGGAGCTGAAAAAAATTGTTCTGGAGATCCGTAGCGGCGCCGAAAATATCGCCACTGGCGCATCGCAGATTATGGCCGGCACGCGCGATTTGTCTGCCCGTACGGAAGAACAAGCGAGTTCCATTGAGCAAACTGCCGCCTCCATGGAGCAAATCTCATCAACAGTTAAGAATACGGGCGATAATACGGCAAATGCGTCACAGCTTTCTGCAAGAGCCAGCGATGCAGCGAAAGATAACGGCAAATTAATGACCTCGCTGACTCAGGAAATCCACAATATCAGCAGCTCGGCGGACAAAATGTCTGACATCATTAATTTGATTGATTCTATCGCCTTCCAGACCAATATCCTGGCGCTTAATGCCGCGGTTGAAGCAGCGCGTGCAGGTGAACATGGCAAAGGGTTTGCCGTAGTGGCGCAGGAAGTTCGCAATCTGGCGCAGAAAACGGCGAACTCGTCGAAAGATATTCGTGCGCTGATTGAAAACTCGACGCAGCAGAGCGTGCGCGGCCTGGAAATGGTGCGCCAGGTGAACGGTAAAATGGACGAAATGGTCGAGAACGTGGATAACGTCTCCAGCATTCTGAAAGAGATCGAACAAGCGAGCCTTGAACAGAGTGATGGCGTACAGCAAATCAATATTGCGATCGGTCAGATTGATACCACTACCCAGCAAAATGCGGCGCTGGTCGAAGAGTCGGTTGCCGCGTCTGAAATGCTCAACGAACAAGCCAGAGTGATGAAAGATCTGGTGAGTGTTTTCAGGGTTCCGGCGGGTGCTTGATCCGTTTCGATAACCTTGTGTCCGATTCCCCCTCAGTCAAAAAGCGACTGGCTGAGGGGAAAACACGGAAAGCCTAACCGTGGAAGGGAGAAAAGAGGTGCTCTGACTTATGCCTACATCAGGTGGCATAAAACAGATACGCCGTGCAGAACCCAATTCAGGCGCGATGCCCCTGGCCTGCTCCCCTATTTAATGTAACAACTGCGAGCTGGTTGGTGCTTTATATCGCTGCATATAAAGTTTTAACTCATCAATAAATTCACTCTCTGAAATCGTATTGGTATTAATTTTTTTGGCAATATTCTGTGAGAAGTCAATAAAATCTCTCACACTGTTTTCATGCCCCACCAGTGCGGCTCTGCCTATATTTTCAAGCGAAAGTTTAAGATTCCATCCTTTATCATGTTTCGCTTTTCTTTTTACCGTGTTTTTTAAAAAATTCGTCGCCATTGCCTCGGCGCTGGCCAATGGCATTTCTATCCCTTCCAGTAAAATCATCTCTGGTTTCTTCGGCGCGATAGCGGCGGCCTCATCAACGGCTTTGATGCTGTTTTCCGACACGGAATGAAGTGCCGCCGTACTTCCCATATGCTCCTCCTGAACATTTTCAGCGGATTCTTTAAAATCGCTTTGTTTGATTTTTTCTATTGCTTCCTTTTTTTGCTCTTCGGTAAAGACCCGACGCCCTCTTTTACGCCGGGTATTGCTGGCCATTGCGGTCAGGCTACTTTCCGTTACGTCATCTGCCTGAGTCAGCGCTTCATCCGCCGAAAATGACGAAATATCCGTAGCGTTCTCTTCCACCGGAGACGCGGTGATCGGTGTGGGTTCACTCTTCTCAGACGGATTCACGCGCAGGGCTTCCAGCGCCTGGCTCATTTCTTCAGGACTAAATACTCTGCGTCTTCTGTCGTTTCTTTTACTGTTTTTTATCTCCGTATTGCCAGACATGGACGCTGACGGACTGGATCCTTGTTCTTCGTCATCCAGCGTCTTCCTCGGCATTAATCCGTCTTTATCACTCAAGGTCACTGGATTATTTCTGACCATTCTGTAGAGATTCAGCCCATCAAGCGTTCCTGCCCGATCGCTGGACAGCCATCGACCCGCCCACGGCTGGTAGTAGCGGAAACCGTAGTAATACAGCCCCGTCGCCTCACGCTCTTTGCCGGAGTACCTCATGGTTTTGTAAGTTACTTCGGCCTGGCTGCGCGCCGTCAGGAGAGCGGTTCCCCCGTACGGGTAGTACTCTTCCATGCTGATGATTTCGCCCTCTCCGCTCAGCTCAAGCTGGCTGCTGCCGACCAGGTTATCGTAACTGTAGCGTGTCTGGTCGTTCGCGATGTCTGCGGGCTTGCCGCTCTCCCAGTGCAGCACACGCACCTGCGCCCGTCCGGCCTCGCCGACGATAATCACCTGCAGGCTTTCTTCTGCATCGCCGTTTGTGGTACTTCGCAGCTCCAGCCCCGGCAGGTAAACCACTCGCTGCGTCTGCGTACTGCCGCTGGTCTTCTGTATGCCGACTTTCAGGATCCGCTGGCTGCCGCCGTCATAGCGGTAGCTTTCCTGATCGTCTGCGCCGCCGTCACGCGTCACCGGGCTCACTTTCTGTAACTCGTTACGCGACGTCCAGACCAGAGGCTGCCCCGCCAGCAGCTGTTTCTGTTGTCCACCCGCCGTGAACAGGGCATCCACATCAGACGGATTAGTGGTCAGTGTGCTTAATACTCCCCGGTTACTACGATCGCTGACGGTAATATCGGTCGTGTAACTGTGGTTCGTCGCGGGTGCGCTGTGGCGTATCTGCGTTAGATTGCCGCCATTGTCATAGCAATAGGTGCGGATAAAACGAGTATATGCAGAGCTGTCTGTCGGAAGGGGAACAATGAAGGACGGTAAATTGCTGCCCTGCTGATCGGCATTTGCCATCTCGCGTCCAGTGGCGCTAATCAGCTGATACAGGCTATCGTAGCTGTAGGTATTTTCAGGTACGACTTTCTGATTGCGCCAGAAACGGGTCTCTTCCGCATCGTTGCTGATGCTAAGCACGTTGCCCACTGGATCATATTCATAACGCAGATCCTGCAACACTTTCGCACCGGAAACATGTTCCTCCGGGCGCGCTGTTTTTATCCCGATCAGACGCTGTGTCTCCGGTTCATATAGGTATGTCGTCACCACGCCATTACCGTGTTCCTCACGCAACTTCTGACCCGCCGCGGAGTACGTCAGGGATTTCACGATAATTTGCTCTGTGCCGCCTTTCACTGTCAGCCAACTGCCGGACATCATTCCAGCCACATCGTACGCCATACGTTGCTGATGACCCGCCGCGTCGGTGGTCGACAAAACTGCCCCAGTGGCATCGGAGGTTGTCAGAGTGATATAGGTTTCCGCCTCCAGCACGTCGTTCCATGCGGAAGTATCCTGACCTTGCCAGTTGACCTCCATGTTTGGGTCGTCCGCATCTTTCAGCAGACGGCGAGTTACAGAGAGAAGCACGCCTGTCAGAGCAACGCTGTCGCGCTGTATAAGACCTGCGGTGTCGTAATAGCTAACAGCCAGTCCGGCAAGATTCTGCGCCTTCTCCGCATCGCTGTTACCGGCATAGACAAAGCGCTCTGCAATGCGGCCAGCTTCGCCGTTGATCTGCTCGGTGATACTTATCGGGCGGCCCGGCAACGAAGCGTCCTCGTACTGCCAGGTTCGGGTCACGGCCTGATTTCTGTTTTCTGTACCATCGTCAGCGGTGTCAATATTGCTGATGGTCATAAACGATCGACCCGCAGCATCGTTCAGCGCCACGGACGTTCCGTTATCAACACCCTGTGTACGCAGAACCTTTCCGCTCAGGCCAGTCAGATAGCTGAAGTTTGCAAGGCCAGTGTCGTGCAGGCGCGGATCAGCGCTCTGCAGTAAAAAACCACGAGCGCTGTACTGGCGGTGGGTGATGCGCTCACTGGTGGTGTCCGGCGAGTCGGGATGGCGATGATACGAGACTTCACGAACGATCAGGCCACGGTTATCGAGCACCGTGACCATAGGGGTTTTGCTGAATAAAGATGTGCTCATAGGAATCTCCTGGGAATGGTGTGCAGCCCGTCAGGCTACACAGAAAATCATAGGAGACTTGCACTGGAGTGGGTACTTTCAGGGCTGGCGGCAAACAAACAGCCGATCCGCTAAATATCATTTGCCGTTATTGTGCGCCCGACGCAATGGAATGCGAGCCAGGTAAAATAAATAAGAGTCTGTCATCACTTAATGAGATTCTCTCTCAACAGAACAGTCTATTTTTACCCGCTTTTGGCGAGACTTTTTAGCTAAATTCTTTGCTACTTCAAATATTTCCTGAATGTGGCCCGCTGCGCCTCTTGATCAGTGGCTGAATTTAGCAATACTGTATATAAATACAGTTAACCGAGTTCATCATCATGCAGTTCATCCCATCGACCGAGAGTGATCACCTCATTCCCCTTCCGCTCTTTGCTGAACGCGTTCCCTGTGGGTTCCCAAGCCCGGCGCAGGATTATGTCGAAGAGCGGCTTGATTTAAACAAACTGGTCGTAAAACACCCCAGCGCGACTTACTTTGTCAGGGTCAGCGGGGATTCGATGATCGGTGCAGGGATTAGCGATGGTGATTTGCTGGTGGTTGATCGCTCATTGACCGCCGGGCACGGTGACATTGTTGTTGCGGCGGTTGCCGGGGAATTTACGGTGAAGGAGTTGCGGACTCGCCCTGTTCTCCAGCTCATTCCGCATAATATTCAGTATGCGCCAATTGTTTTCCAGGCTGAGGAAGAGTTGCAGATCTTCGGCGTCGTGACATTTACGTTGAAATCAAACCGACATGTTCGCGCTTGTTGATGTGAATAACTTCTACGCCTCCTGCGAGACGCTGTTTCGCCCGGATCTCCAGGGGAAACCTGTCGTTGTCGTGTCCAACAACGATGGGTGCATTATCTCGCGATCGCGTGAGGCAAAAAAACTCGGCATAGACATGGCTGCGCCTTATTTCAAGATCAAAGATGAGCTTCATCGTCAACGCGTGACGGTGTTTAGCTCAAATTATGCTCTGTATGCCGACCTCAGCAATCGGGTTATGTCGACGCTGTCTGAAATCACCCCCGCCGTCGAGCTTTATTCGATTGATGAAGCTTTTATCGATCTGTCTGGCGTATCAAACTGTATTTCACTTGAGGCATTCGGTCACCAAATTCGTAATCAGATCCTGAAAAATACCGGGCTGACAACCGGCGTTGGCATTGCACCAACGAAAACCCTCGCCAAGGTGGCCAATTATGCTGCCAAAAGGTGGGTCAGCTACGGCGGCGTTGTAGATATTTCCTCCCGAGAGAGGCAACGCAAGCTCCTGTTTCGTGTGCCGATACAGGAGGTCTGGGGCGTGGGACGTCGTATCAGTAAAAAGCTGGCGTTAATGGGCATTGAAAACGCGTTGCAACTTGCCGACAGCTCAACCTGGGTTATCCGTAAACACTTCAATGTTGTGCTGGAACGTACAGTGCGGGAACTGCGCGGCGAATCATGCCTGGCGTTTGATGAATTTATCCCGACTAAGCAGCAAATTATTTGTAGCCGCTCTTTTGGCAAGCGAATCACGCAGTATTCAGATATGCATCAGGCAATATGCGCCTATGCTGAACGCGCGGCGGAGAAGTTACGCGCTGAACATCAATTCTGCCGATTCATCAGCATTTTTATTCGTACCAGCCCGCATACGGATAATCGTATTTACTACGGAAACCAGGCATCCGTGACGTTGATGACGCCGACCAATGATACGCGCGACATTATCCGTGCGGCGACAAGTTCGCTGGATCAGATATGGCGGGAGGGGCATCGCTATATGAAGGCAGGTGTGATGCTTTCAGATTTTTTCAGCAGCGGCGTTGCTCAACTTAATCTATTTGATGAAAACCGCCCCTACGCGAACAGTGCGCTGCTGATGGAAACCATTGATCGTTTAAATAACTCGGGGAAAGGAAGCGTCTGGTTTGCAGGACAGGGAATTGAAAAAAACTGGTCGATGAAACGCGAGATGCTTTCCCCCGCCTATACCACACGTTATTCCGACCTGCCCGTTGTGAAATAAAGACCGTACAGAAGCTATGACGACCGCGATTTTCATCAACAAATGCGCCGACGGACGGGCGCATTGTCATATCAGGCATGCTTATGCGTGGCTGTACTCTTTTACCAGTTGGCGCAGATCCAGCTCAGAGGAGTAATCCACATCCGGCATTGAGAAGCCATTTAGCGCGTAAAATTCGGAGAGATACCCGGCGAAGTCGCCAACGGTTTTAAAGTTCTCGGTAGTGACCCGTTTTCTTAGTAACTCTACGGCTTGCTGAACATCCGGGCGCAGCTCGAAATCATCAAGGCGGATCCGTCGCTCGTCATCCGTGATGACGTTGCCCATTGGCGGGTAAAGGTGGTTCAACATCAGTCTGTGCATCTGCTCAATGCAGGTTTCATGCAACCGCTTCTGCTTCATTACTTTGTACAGCAAGGTAATATATAACGGAAACATAGGGATAAACGCGCTGGCTTTGGTCACCAGCGCTTTGCAGACCACCGCGTAGGCATGTCCATTAATGCGCTGGAGTTGTGCGTCAAGATGATCGGCTGTCGCGTGCAGATGGGCTTTCGCCGCGCCTAACGCGCCCTCTTTATAAAGCGGCCACGTTGATTTCGGGCCAGTATAAGAGTACGCCACCGTTTTGAACCCCTCGGCCAACACACCGGCAGCCGATAACATATCAATCCAGCGTTGCCAGTCTTCCCCGCCCATGACTTTTACCGTATCGGCCAGTTGTTGTTCGGTCACCGGTTCCAGCGTCTGGTTCACCATCTTGCGGGTTTCCAGGTCAAAACACGGGCCGGAAAAAGCTTGCCCGCGCACGCCAAGCGTTGAGGTATAGCGCGTGCCATCCGGGCAAATACGCACGCCAGAGGCAACCGAATAGACAAGTAGATCAATGCTGCCGCCAAACTCCTGCTTGATGTACGCAATCACGTCGTTGCGGGTCGTATCGGAAAAAGCATCCGCGATAAAATTTTTCGCGATAAGCCCTTTCTCATGTGCCCGGCGACGAAAAAAAATATTGTTATACCATCCGGCGCTGCCCATACCTTTTTCACCCGGACTTTTTTCAAATGAAACGCCAATCGTATCGGCACCGCCCCCAAAGGCCACCGCGATGCGTGAGGCCAGCCCATATCCGGAGGAGGCACCAATCACCAACACCTTTCGCGGGCCATAAATTTCCCCATGCGATTCGACATAATTAATTTGTTTATCAATGCCCTGACGTAAACCTTCAGGATGGCAGTTTTTAGCCACATTACCTTGAATAATGAGTTCCATCAGTTCGCCTCCTCAGCCAGCGCTTTTTCCTGTGGCGGCAAAACGACGGCTTCACCGACAATAACCTGATCCCCATGCTGATTGGTGCACGTGGTTTTGAGCCGCACCCGGTTTTTTTCGCAATTAATCGCGATAACTTCCGCCGTCGCCGTAATCGTATCGCCAATAAATGTTGGTTTAATAAACTTGAGGTCTTGTCCGAGATAAATAGAACCGTTACCGGGTAATTTATTAGCAATGACCGCAGAGATAAGTCCACTTACCAAAATACCATGCACCACGCGTTGCCCGAATATACTTTCCCGCCCTGCACTCTCATCCAGATGAACAGGATTGGTATCGCCTGATGCCAATGCAAAATCTGCGACGTCGTTATCCGTCAATGTTTTTTTAAACTCCGCACACTGACCAATATGCAAATTGTGGATTGTATTAACCATAAAGCACACGTCCTTTTAAATATATTTTGAATAGCGTTTAACGGAAGCATTTAGAGAAACAACTAATTGCATCCATATACACCTGGTTTTCCCAATCCCGTCAACCCCCATAGAGATCTCATTAGCTATAAGAACGGAATTATATTTCTCTTTTCAGATGCAGCGCATTTGTAAATGAATTCTTAAATTAGCTTTTTTACTTAAGACAAAATCGCAACGCGGAGCCAACCTCATGGAAACCAGCAGGGAAAATTTTTCTTTATCAACAAGATAACTCCAACATCATCAAGAAAGATCTACACGCAATCCTTATTAAAAGCTAAGAAAAAGATCATTATCACCGGAGCAATGAGGAATAAAAAACAAACAGACAAATTTAACAAATAAGACTAATTACGAAAAAATAAGAAGTGCCTTTATTCTAAAACCACCTTTAACAACTTTTAAGTATTGACGCATATCAATACTGCAGAAAGATCTCTGCGCATTAATAGTTGAATCATTTACATCAAAAGGTAATACAAATGAAGGACACGGATATTGTCGTTCTTGATTGTGCAAGAACTGCCATCGGCGTACTTAATGGATCTTTGTCAGAAATTAGCGCACCTCAATTAGGCGCCACGGTAATTAAAGCGCTTCTGGAAAAAACGAGAATTGCAGCAAAAGAGATCGATGAAGTTATTATCGGTCAGGTTCTTACCGCGGGAAGTGGACAAAATCCGGCGCGCCAGACATTAATTCAGGCAGGCATTCCAACCGATGTTCCGGCGCTGACAATTAATAAAGTGTGTGGTTCGGGGTTAAAAGCGCTGCAACTGGCATGGCAAGCGCTGAAATGTGGTGATGCCGAATTAATTATTGCCGGAGGGCAAGAAAGTATGAGCCAGTCGCCACATGTTTTACCCCATTCACGTAGCGGTATGAAAATGGGTAACTGGCCAATGCAGGACAGCATGGTTAAGGATGGCCTGTGGGATGCTTTTCATGATTATCACATGGGGATCACCGCTGAGAATGTGGCCGAAAAATATGCGATCACACGTGAAGAACAGGATGCTTTCGCCCTTGCGTCACAGCACAAAGCGGCGATCGCGTTAGAAACGCATCATTTTGCCAGTGAAATTGTTCCGGTTGATATCACCCGGCCTCGTAAAGAGCCCGTCCTGTTTGATACCGATGAATTCCCCCGTCCGCAAACATCACGGGAAGGCTTAGCCAAACTCCGACCAGCGTTTAAAACCGACGGCACTGTCACCGCCGGCAATGCCTCTGGCGTTAACGATGGGGCGGCAATGGTTATGCTGGCAACGGCGAAAAAAGCGCGTGAGTTGGGGATCTCTCCGCTGGCCAGAATCGTGGCGTTCGGTACTTCAGGCGTCTTGCCAGAAATAATGGGAACCGGCCCCATCACAGCGTCTCGTCATGCGCTGGCCAGGTCGAACTGGCAGGTTGATGAGTTGGATCTTATCGAAGCCAATGAAGCCTTTGCCGCTCAGGCCATCGCCGTCAACCGGGAAATGGGCTGGGATCTTTCCAGAGTGAATGTCAATGGCGGCGCGATTGCGCTCGGCCACCCTATCGGTGCTTCAGGCACGCGAATTTTCGTCTCTTTGCTCCATGAAATGCAGCGCAGAAAAAGCAAAAAAGGTCTGGCAACGCTGTGCATTGGTGGTGGTATGGGCATCGCCGTCACCGTCGAAATGGAATAACGCCACTATGAAGAATGTTATTTAACGTGAGGAAATAATGATGGGTAAAGTTGCGCTTGTGACCGGTGGGATCCGCGGAATTGGTGGAAAAATCAGCCTTCGCTTTCTGCTCGAGCATTACCAGGTTATCGCGGTTGATACAGATGCGGATCGCCTGAAAGAGTGGATTGAAATCCAGCGAGAAGTAGGGTTTGCCAAAGCCGATGCTATTCGTTGTGACGTCAGCGATTACGCGCAGTGTCAGGACGCGGTCAGCACGCTGCTGAAGCAATATGGTCATATTGATGTTCTGGTGAATAACGCGGGTATTACCCGCGATGCAACCTTTAAAAAAATGGATAAATCGCAATGGGATGCGGTTATTCAGGTCAACCTGAACAGCATGTTCAATATGACCAAACCCGTTCTGGATAACATGCTGGCAAACCAGCGCGGACGCATCATTAATATATCGTCGATAAATGGTCAGAAAGGACAGTTTGGTCAGACTAATTATTCGGCCGCCAAAGCGGGTGTGCATGGTTTCACGAAAGCGCTGGCACAGGAGGTAGCGCGTAAAAATATTACCGTTAATACCATTTCTCCAGGCTACATCAACACCGAAATGATGCAGGCCATCCCCACCGATGTGCTGGAAGCTATTGTGGCGCAGATTCCCGTTGGTCGCCTCGGCGAAGCCGATGAAATCGCCGAACTGGCCATGTATCTGGCCAGTGATAAGGCCGGGTTTATTACCGGTTCCAATATCGCCATCAATGGCGGTCAGCATATGTATTAAGGATATGCCATTTCCGGGCCTCACCGGCGATACATCTGGTGAGGCAATATTGGGGACTCAGGATTTTTTATCATGCTTGAAAAATTAAGTTCGTTTGTTGAGCTCGCGCGCAGGAAAAAGCCGAAAATAGTTGCCATTGCCGCGGCAGAAGATTCTCATGCACTCGAAGCCATTAAATGGATCAGAAATGATGGGCTGGCAGAGGCCATTCTGATTGGTTGCCGGGATAAAATAACCTCGCTCGCCGAAGACCTTAAATTTGATATCAGTAATATGGAAATAGTGGATATTCCAGATAAAGCTGAAGCCTGCAAAGAGGCGGTGCGAGTCGTCAAATCCGGACAAGCGCATATTTTAATGAAAGGACTGGTCGATAGCGCCATTTATCTGCGAGCGATTTTAAATAAAGAAACTGGCATTGCGGCATCACGGCTTGTCACGCAATTAGCCTTTATCGAAAGCCCGCATTATCACAAGCTGTTTGCGATCACCGACGCTGGCATCACTATTGCACCTGATCAGCGAGATAAAGCCACGATGATTGCCCAGTCGGTTAATGTCCTGCATCAGGTTGGTATCGCAGTGCCCAAAGTCGCGCTAATTGCCGCCGTGGAGCATATTACGCCAGCAATCACCGCTACCGTGGATGCCGCGGCGCTGAGTGGCATCACTTATGATAACTGTCTTGTTGAAGGTCCGCTGTCCATCGATCTGGCGTTTAATAAAGACTCCTGCCGACATAAAGGGTTGCATTCCCAGGTTGGCGGCGATATTGACCTGGCCGTCCTTCCGGATATCAACAGCGCCAATGTCTTTTATAAAACGGTGATGCAACTTGGCGGAGCATTGAGCGCAAGTACGCTAACGGGAACGTCAAAACCAGTGGTATTTACCTCGCGATCGGACAGCGCTAAAACAAAATATTTTGCTATTGCTTGTGCGATATCTCAATGCAAGGACTGACTATGTATATTTTGGTAATAAATCCAGGCTCAACGTCTACAAAAATTGCGGTATATAACAACCGCACGCAGCTTATTTACCGCACATTTAATCATGATGAAAAAGAGATGGCGGCTTTTTCCACGATTCTGGAGCAAAAAGCCTTTCGCAAACAGATTATTCTCGACATATTGCAGGAGCATGGTTTTCGCTTAAACGACATTGATATATTTATCGGCCGCGGTGGTCTGGTTCGTCATTTGCAAAGCGGCGTTTATCGGATTAATGACGACTATATTCACGATGCCAGTGTCGGCCTGAACGGTGAACATGCTTCTAATCTGGGAGCCATATTGGCCTGGGAGCTCGCGCGGGCGGTAAATAAAGAAGAGATGGCTTATACCGTTGATCCTGTCGTCGTCGACGAATATGACCCGATAGCAAAAATATCCGGAATGCCGGAAATTTCACGCGTTGGCGCTTTTCACGCGCTGAATCAAAAGGCTGTTGCGCATCGTTATGCCACGGAAACAAACCGCCCCTATTCTGCGCTTAAATTGATCGTGGCCCATTTAGGTGGCGGTATCAGCGTGGGTGTTCACCGCGATGGACGTATTGTGGATGTGAATTCAGCCCTGGGCGGCGATGGACCATTCTCGCCGGAACGCGCTGGCCGCCTTCCCAGCTATGAATTATTAAAACTGTGTTTTTCAGGGCAGTACACGTATGCGCAACTGAAGAAGAAGTTGATTGGCGAAGGCGGCGTATATGGTTATCTCGGCACCAAGGATATCCGCGACGTTGAGCAACAGATTATGGATGGGAATAAAAAGGCGCTGGAGATTCTGGAAGCTATGGCCTACCAGATAGCCAAAGAGATCGCCTCGTGCGCCGCGGTACTGGAGGGGTGGGTCGATGCCATCATTATTACCGGCGGCATAGCCTATAACAGAAGAATTGTCGAACTTATCCGTCAGCGCGTCAGTTTTATTACACCTGAAATCATCGTTTATCCTGGTGAGGATGAAATGTTCGCGCTGGCCGATGGGGTTCTGGCAGCGATGGAAGGTCAAAGGGAGTTAGTCGAATACTGAAGAGGTATAAATGATGAGTAAAAAGAATATTACATTGTTTCCAAATCAAATTACCGTGACAAAACCTAATGGCAGCGTATGCCTGCACATCAATTTCAACGATGGGCGGGATGATATTTCAATTGAGCTGAATAGTACGGAGGCAGAACATCTTTCAAACGCGCTGGATACCCGGCAACGTGAAATCCTTATTGCGACCGAATATGCCGATTAATAACACAACGGGAACCTGTCTGGTTCCCGCCCTTTATTTACCATTCGCAAGCCAATTTCCCGATTCCGCTGCGTTCTTCAACGACTGCGTTTTGCATGCCGTTCCCAGTTATCCTGTTTTGCCTGCTCGGACTTGCGGATAGCGACGTAACAAGCACCGCTTCCGCCGTGGTGCGGCAACGCGGTGCAAAACGCCTGGACCTCATCGAATTCAGGCAGCCAGCGCGCCAGATAACTCCGAATGATATTCGCATGCGAACCGTCTTCACGCGCTTTACCATGAATGATAAGCACATTGCGTAGCCCATCCTGGCGCGCATGATACATAAAACGGAACACCATTTGTCGGCACTGCTCTACCGATTGGCGCAGTAAGTTCAGGCTTGCCTGTTGGCCATATTTCCCCTGGCGCAGTTTATCAAGCACTCCTTGTTGCAGACCTTCTCGTTTGAACTCCAGCGGTGAGCCAAGCGGCACGATATCAAGAAACCCGGTGGTCAGAAAGTTGTCGAGTTGCAGCGTGTCGACGCGTTGTAACGTGCGCGAATTGTGGCTCGGTTGCCAGTGCACATCGGCACTGCGCTTCAGGGGTTGGACATCTTCCATGGCGTCAAGGAAAAGCGATTTGTCGTCAGGGTTCATAGGGCAGTCCTCCAGCTACTTCTGCCTCCGTACTATAGCTGGCAGTGCCTGCGCTCACAATGACCGGTGCTAAATTGGTTTTTAGATACTAGCGATTGGTTCTCCCGGACGATATTCCAATAACATTATTCTTCGTAATGCTATTAGAACTTAACCTTAAGGAAAATTAATATTCTGAATTTCAGTTAAATTAACGTGAAATCAATCACCAATTCAGAGTGGAAATATGATGCAGGAACGCTATAACTATATTTACCGCGCAAGGATGAAAATGCACAAAATAACGAACGGATGCGCTGCTGTGTGTACTGTAGAGCCTGACGGATGTCGGCAGGCTCTATTTTTTTATTCACGAAATAAGCACATATATCATCCATTAAATAATGCATACTTCGCTGACTATTATTTCACCAGCTTATTTCTTTATCCAGAATATAGTCCCTTTCGGGGTATAGCAGCATCACAGGTCGTTTGGTAAATTGGCGCTGTTGCCCACTGAAAAGGATGCCAAATGCTAACCCTACTTGAAGATAATATTCCCACGCCGCTTGGCCCGCTTTGGGTTCTGTGCGATGAGCAATTCCAGCTTCGCGCGGTTGAATGGGAAGAACACAGCGAACGAATGGTTGAGTTACTGAATATTCACTATCGTCGGGAGGGTTACCAGCGAGTGGCGGCGCATAATCCGGGCGGCTTAAGCCAAAAATTGCAGGACTATTTTGACGGTGATCTGGCAGTGATAGAAACACTGCCGACGGCGACTGGCGGCACACCTTTTCAGCGCGAAGTATGGCAAGCGCTACGCACTATCCCCTGCGGCCAGGTAATGCATTATGGTCAACTGGCGGTAAAACTGGGACGTGCAGGCGCCGCGCGCGCGGTCGGCGCAGCGAATGGTTCAAATCCGGTGAGTATTGTCGTGCCCTGCCATCGCGTTATTGGCAGTAACGGCACGATGACGGGATATGCGGGCGGCGTGCAGCGAAAAGAGTGGTTGCTACGCCATGAAGGGTATCTTCTATTGTGAGAAAAAACGCATATTTAGCGTTCTTTTCACCCTCTTTTGTGGTAAAAGCCTTAGCGAAATGATGGAATTTCAAAGAGATGGTGCAATATCATCTCTTCTCATTTCTGCCTCCCGTTTTATTAATCGTGAATTGACGTTTTACCGGGCTTACGCGCCCAGTAAAAAGCTGTTAAAATTGACCAATATCAATTACGGCGTTGAGCAGACCTATGATCCCGGAAAAGCGAATTATACGACGCATTCAGTCTGGCGGTTGTGCAATCCATTGCCAGGATTGCAGCATTAGCCAGCTTTGCATCCCCTTTACTCTTAATGAACATGAGCTGGATCAGCTCGATAACATCATTGAGCGTAAAAAGCCCATCCAGAAAGGTCAGACCTTGTTCAAAGCCGGGGATGAATTGAAATCGCTGTACGCTATCCGCTCCGGTACGATCAAAAGTTACACCATTACCGAACAGGGCGACGAGCAGATCACCGGTTTCCATCTGGCGGGTGATTTGGTGGGCTTTGATGCCATCGGTACCGGTCATCACCCGAGCTTCGCACAGGCGCTTGAAACATCAATGGTCTGTGAAATCCCCTTTGAAACGCTGGATGACCTCTCGGGTAAAATGCCCAACCTGCGTCAGCAGATGATGCGTTTGATGAGCGGCGAGATCAAAGGCGATCAGGATATGATCCTGCTACTTTCGAAGAAAAATGCAGAAGAGCGCCTGGCGGCGTTTATTTATAACCTCTCACGCCGTTTTGCACAGCGCGGTTTCTCCCCGCGTGAATTCCGCCTGACGATGACGCGTGGCGACATCGGCAACTATCTGGGTCTGACGGTGGAAACTATCAGCCGTCTGTTAGGTCGTTTCCAGAAGAGCGGCATGCTGGCGGTAAAAGGGAAATATATCACCATTGAAAATAGTGACATGCTGGCGCAACTGGCTGGCCATGCGCGTAACGTTGCCTGAGTTTTCCCCCGTTTGATCTCACCTTTGCCGGGTCATTAAATTTATCTGATTTATTGATCTGGCGAAGGCTTTCCCCTGTTTCATTCAGCACTTATGGGTTATCTTTTACTGACAGACTGTGGTGACAGATGTAAGGAGACCCTGTATGGCTAAGTATCAGAATATGTTGGTCGCCATCGATCCCAATCAGGACGATCAGCCAGCGTTACGACGTGCTGTGTATTTGCATCAACGGATTGGCGGCCGCATCAAAGCGTTTTTGCCTATCTATGACTTCTCTTACGAAATGACCACCCTTCTGTCCCCCGACGAGCGTACCGCGATGCGCCAGGGCGTCATCAGCCAGCGTACCGCGTGGATCCGCGAGCAGGCGAAATACTATATCGACGCGGGTGTGCCAGTCGAAATTAAAGTGGTCTGGCACAATCGTCCCTTCGAAGCCATCATTCAGGAAGTTCTGGCTGGTGGACACGATTTACTGCTGAAGATGACCCACCAGCATGACAAACTGGAATCCGTTATTTTTACCCCGACCGACTGGCATCTGCTACGCAAATGCCCGTGCCCGGTATGGATGGTGAAAGACCAGCCCTGGCCAGAAGCCGGGCGTGCAGTGGTCGCAGTCAATCTCGCCAGCGAAGAGATTTACCACAACTCGCTGAATGAAAAGCTGGTCAAAGAGACGCTGCATCTGGCCGAACAGGTTAACCACACCGAAGTGCATCTCGTTGGCGCATACCCGGTGACGCCTATCAACATCGCGATTGAGCTGCCGGAATTCGATCCCAGCGTATACAACGACGCCATTCGCGGTCAGCACTTGCTGGCGATGAAAGCGTTACGGCAGAAATTTGGCATCGACGAAAAACTCACGCATGTGGAAAAAGGGTTACCTGAAGAGGTGATCCCGGATCTGGCTGAACACCTGCAGGCAGGGATTGTCGTGCTTGGCACCATCGGGCGCACCGGGATTTCCGCCGCCTTCCTTGGCAACACCGCCGAGCAGGTTATTGATCATTTGCGTTGCGATCTGCTGGTCATTAAACCGGATGAGTACCACACGCCTGTCGAACTGGACGACGAAGAAGACGACTAAACAAGCAACCCGCCGCAAGGCGGGTTTTTTTATACAGCCGTTTGTTCCCCCTGTGGCTCTGCGGGCGGCGTTTCAACAGCCACTCCCCCTTTCACCACTACGCACGGCAGTGCCAGTTCAATCTCCTCTGCGGCCAGATGCTCCATGATGCGGATATTGATTTCTTGCTGGATATCCATGTAGGTGTTGTAGTCTGCCGAATTGACGATATGCACCACTTCAAAATTCAGCCGATCGGTACCAAACCCGAGGAAATGAGCACGGTCAAAACGCGTGTTGCCAACATCAGTGATGATGCTACGCACCATCTCACCCACTTTACGCAGCTTCTCCGGCGGCGTAGTGAGCGCCAGACCAAAAGTGAAGACGATGCGCCGGGTCTGCATACGTTTGTAGTTATGAAGCGTTTGCTGAAGCAGGATGGCGTTACCGCAGACAATCTGCTCCCCGCTCAGGCTACGGATACGCGTTGTTTTCAGGCCAATATGCTCAATGGTGCCGGCAACGTCGCCGAAAACGACAAAGTCACCAATCTCGAAAGGTTTATCAAAACCGATAGAAAGTGAGGCGAAAACATCGCTGAGAATGGTTTGTACCGCCAGCGCAATGGCGATACCGCCCACCCCAAGACTGGCGACCAGAGCGGTAATGTTGACCCCGACATTCGCCAGAATCGATAACAACATCATCGTCCACAGCATCATGCGCAGCAGCAGACCAGCGATAACCATAGTGACCGGATTTTTACTGGTGTTGGGCGAGAACATCAAATGACGCATCCACGACACCACGCCCTGATCAAGCCAGAGGGCGATTTGGATCGCCAGCACTAAAAACCAGGCGTGCCCGAGCGTGTTAAACAGGTGATCGGGGAGATCGACAAACCGCAGGCTGAAGAGTAACGCCGCCACAAAGAGCAGGAATTTGCTGGTGCGCCTGAGCATATCCACCACAACATGCTGCAGCCTGCCGACGCCCTCCTGCTTTTCACTCCAGTTGCGCGCGCCTTTCAGCACCATATTCAGTAAGTAGGTGAACAGCCAGTAGACAACCAGCGTAACGATAACCACCGTGGCAAGACCAATCCAGAATGAGGGCAGCATCAATATGGATATAAAGTCAAAACGTGACAAAAACGTCATCCTTCCTCCTCATAAAAAACATGAAGATAAAAGTATAGACACTCTGCTTTCGTCTACGCAGGCCAAAAAAAACCGCTCCGAAGAGCGGTTTTTCAATCCGTACGATTTACAGCGCTTTGAGGATAGCGTCGACGCTGGCTTTGGCATCGCCAAACAGCATCTGCGTGTTCTCTTTGAAGAACAAAGGGTTTTGCACGCCCGCGTAGCCCGTGTTCATGGAGCGCTTGAACACGATCACGTTCTGCGCTTTCCATACTTCCAGCACCGGCATACCTGCGATCGGGCTCTTCGGATCATCCTGCGCCGCCGGATTAACCGTGTCGTTCGCACCGATAACCAGTACGGTATCGGTGTCGGCGAAATCATCGTTGATTTCGTCCATTTCCAGCACGATGTCATACGGCACTTTCGCTTCCGCCAGCAGCACGTTCATATGACCCGGCAGACGTCCGGCAACCGGGTGAATACCGAAACGCACCTTCACACCGCGCGCGCGCAGTTTCTCGGTGATTTCTGCCACCGGATACTGCGCCTGCGCCACCGCCATGCCGTAGCCTGGGGTGATAATGACCGAATGCGAGTTTTTCAGCAGTTCTGCGGTCTCTTCGGCATTGATTTCACGGTGCTCACCCGCTTCTTCATCGCTACCGGTTGAGGAGCCGTCAGTACCAAAACCACCGGCAATCACGCTGATAAAGGAGCGGTTCATCGCCTTACACATAATGTAAGAGAGGATCGCACCGGAAGAACCGACCAGCGCACCGGTCACGATCAGCAGGTCATTGCTGAGCATAAAGCCCGCCGCCGCTGCCGCCCAACCGGAATAGGAGTTCAGCATGGAAACCACAACCGGCATATCCGCACCGCCGATAGAGGCCACCAGATGCCAGCCAAACATCAGCGCGATTATCGTCATCACCAACAGCGCCAGCACTTGCAAGCCGACGCTTTCAGTGCGCACAAACACCAGCAGCAGCACGAAGGAAACCACTAACGCCGCCAGGTTAAGTTTGTGACGATGCGGCAGCATCAGCGGCTTAGAAGAGATTTTCCCGCGCAGTTTACCGAATGCGACAATAGACCCCGTGAAGGTCACCGCACCAATAAAGATGCCGAGGAACACTTCAGTCAGGTGAATATTCACCAGCACCGGATCCAGCCCTACTTCGTGGTCGAGATAGCTGTTAAAGCCTACCAGTACCGCAGCCAGGCCGACGAAGCTGTGCAGCACCGCCACCAGCTCTGGCATTTCGGTCATTTCAACTTTCTTCGCCAGGCGAATACCAATCGCGCCGCCGATAATCATCGCCACTAAAATCCAGGCGACATTGCCGGTGTCCGGGCCAAAGATGGTTGCAATCAGCGCAATCGCCATCCCGGCGATACCAAAGTTATTCCCCTGCTGGGACGTTTCGTGTTTAGAAAGTCCCGCCAGGCTGAAAATAAACAGGATCGCGGCAACAATGTATGCAGCTGTAACTAATCCTCCAGACATCTGTTACCCCTTAGTTCTTCCGGAACATTTTCAGCATGCGCTGAGTGACGGTGAAACCACCAAAAATATTAATGCTGGCAATCAGTACCGCAATAAAACTCAAGAAGCTGACCCAGCCGCCGTGACCAATCTGCAACAGCGCGCCGACAACGATTATGCCGGAAATGGCGTTCGTCACCGACATCAGCGGCGTGTGCAGCGCATGCGAGACGTTCCACACCACGTAGTAACCGACCACGCAAGCCAGCGCGAAAACGGTAAAGTGGCCGAGGAACTCTTTTGGCGCAACATCCGCAAGCCAGCCAAACAGAATGATCGCCAGAGCCATAAAGGCATATTTCCGCCACGGCGAAGCCGGTTTGGCCTCTTCTTTTGGTGCCGCAGCCGCTTTTGGCGCAGCTTGCGGCTGTGCAGAAACCTGAATCGGCGGTGCAGGCCAGGTAACTTCACCCTCGCGAACCACGGTAACCCCACGAACCACTACGTCATCAAAATCGACAACCACGTTGCCATCTTTTTCAACGCACAGCAGTTTCAGCAGGTTCACAAGGTTGGTGCCATAAAGCTGGGAAGACTGCGTAGGCAAACGGCCTGGTAAATCGGTATAACCGATCACTTTCACGCCATTGGCGGTGGTGCTGACCTCGTTCGGTACCGTGTATTCACAGTTGCCGCCGTTTTGCGCAGCAAGGTCAACAATAACGCTGCCCGGTTTCATGGAGTCAACCATTTCACGGGTGATCAGCTTCGGTGCGGGTTTCCCCGGAATAAGCGCCGTGGTGACAATAATATCGACATCTTTCGCCTGGGCTGCGAAGAGTTCCATTTCTGCTTTGATAAAGGCTTCAGACATCACTTTTGCGTAGCCGTCGCCGCTGCCCGCTTCTTCCTGGAAATCCAGCTCCAGGAACTCGGCGCCCATACTCTGCACCTGTTCTTTGACTTCAGGGCGCGTGTCGAACGCACGCACAATGGCTCCAAGACTGTTGGCCGCGCCAATCGCCGCTAAACCGGCAACGCCTGCGCCAATCACCATCACTTTCGCCGGCGGCACTTTGCCCGCCGCCGTGATCTGCCCGGTAAAGAAACGGCCGAATTCATGCGCCGCTTCAACAATCGCACGATATCCCGCAATGTTAGCCATTGAGCTCAGCGCATCCAGCGACTGGGCGCGGGAGATACGCGGCACGGAATCCATTGCCATCACGGTAATGTTACGCGCGGCCAGCTTCTCCATTAATGCCGGATTTTGCGCAGGCCAGATAAAACTCACCAGCGTCGTGCCTGGATTAAGCAGCGCGATCTCTTCGTCGTTCGGTGCGTTAACTTTGAGGATAACGTCCGAGTGCCAGACGTTGCTCCCATCGACAATCGTCGCCCCGGCCTGGACGAACGCATCGTCATCGAAACTTGCCAGCTTGCCCGCGCCGCTTTCAATCGCGACGGTAAAACCCAGTTTAAGCAGTTGCTCGACCGTTTTCGGCGTCGCAGCAACGCGGGTTTCATTGGCCAACCGTTCTTTAGGTACACCAATACGCATAGTTTTCCCTTCCATCGGTTTTAGATGATGGTTTGTCAGTGGTTCCGGCGCGGTTATTTACGCAACGCTGCGGAAAATAAAACAGTAACAAACTTTCTATAACCTACTGAAAATAACGCCTGTGATCCACAGCCGGAAAAGAGAAATTATGCATTTATCCGTGAAAATTAACTGTCGGAGGCCGCAGGCAAGCTTATTTGACTTAAATTCCCGCATACAGGCCGATATTCCGCTCAAGCGAAGCGGCAAAACACGATTAATCTCCGGTGCAGATTCGCTTTTTAACAATGTATTAACTTAAAAAAGTCATAACCTTTATCGATTTTGCTGGTCAAGCGTCTGTTTTTTCAACATATCACTAAAGGTTATCGTTATTTCCCCCTCGGCCGCACAGTCAGTGAAAAATGACGCAGACAGTTGCGCTGTTTAAATGCAATAATCACCGACGTTTTCCCAACAACAACACCAGTTTATGGTTTGCGCAAGGCGAAGGATTATTTTTATGAAGCTTAAGTACACCCTCCTGGCGTCAGCACTTCTCTCGGCAACGGCATTTACCGCCAACGCAGCGACAGAGTTAACACCGGAGCAAGCGGCAGCGGTAAAACCTTACGATCGCATCGTGATCACCGGCCGTTTTAATGCCATTGGCGACGTCGTTAACGCAGCATCCAAACGCGCGGATAAAGAAGGTGCCGCATCATTTTACGTTGTTGATACCTCCGACGCGGGCAACAGCGGTAATCAGCGCGCCACGGTCGATTTATACAAAGCTAACGCCGCAAAAGCGGAGCGTCCTGCTTTCCGTGTTATTAACGGCGTGACCGAGTTACCCAAAGATCAGGCAATTGCCCTGCAGCCGTACGATACGGTGACCGTTCAGGGTTTCTTCC
The DNA here is from genome assembly GCF_016620385.1 of Kosakonia sp. LAM2021. Classification (NCBI taxonomy): domain Bacteria; kingdom Pseudomonadati; phylum Pseudomonadota; class Gammaproteobacteria; order Enterobacterales; family Enterobacteriaceae; genus Kosakonia; species Kosakonia sp. LAM2021. Next base: position 182,891 of record NZ_JAENHT010000004.1, on the reverse strand, counting down.
GCACTCAGCCGGAAGTGAACGACGCAATTACTAAAGCCGCTAAAGAGAAAGGCGCAGCCTCTTTCTTTATTGTTCGCCAGGTTGATGCTAATCAGGGTGGCAACCAGATCGTCACGGCCTTTATCTATAAAGCAGACGCGAAAAAACGCGTTATCCAGAGCGCGGATGCTATCCCGCGTGACTCGGATGCTGGCCGCGCCGCGCTGGCAAAAGGCGGTGAAGAAGCGAAAAAAGTTGAGATCCCAGGCGTCGCCAGCGATGCGACAGCGGGCGTCGGTGTTGGCCGATTCTTCGAAACGCAATCCTCTTCCGGTGGTCGTTACAGTGTCACGTTGCCTGACGGAACAAAGATTGAAGAAGTGAATAAAATCACTGCCGCGCAGATGGTGCCTTTCGACAGCATCAAGTTCACCGGCAACTATGGCAACATGACCGAGATCTCTTATCAGGTCGCCAAACGCGCCGCGCAGAAAGGTGCTAAGTATTATCACATCACCCGCCAGTGGTCAGAAAGTGGCAATAACATGACCATCAGCGCCGATCTGTATAAATAATCTGCATTTATGAATCAGGCGGCTACGGCCGCCTTTTTTATTTTTTTACCCTTTTTCGTAAAATTGTCGTGCCACCTCATTGCATGGCCCGTCGACTCTCCGTAAAATCCCGCGCCTTAGTGATATCCACCATATTTATGCGCCACGGCAAAATAATTATTCTGGATTAGTTGCTTTTTTGACAGGATAACCATGGAAAAGAAACTTGGCCTTAGCGCATTAACTGCGCTGGTTTTAAGCTCGATGCTGGGCGCTGGCGTTTTCAGCCTGCCGCAAAATATGGCGGAAGTTGCCAGCCCGGCAGCGCTGATCATTGGCTGGATGATCACCGGGGCGGGGATTTTATTGCTCGCCTTTGCCATGCTGATCCTGACCCGTATTCGCCCGGATCTGGATGGCGGCATATTCACTTACGCCCGCGAAGGTTTTGGGGAGCTGATTGGCTTTTGTTCGGCCTGGGGCTACTGGCTGTGCGCGGTTATAGCCAACGTCTCTTATCTGGTTATCGTCTTTTCCGCTCTGAGTTTCTTTACCGACACGCCATCGTTGCGCTTGTTTGGCGATGGTAATACCTGGCAGGCAATTGTTGGCGCATCCGCGTTATTGTGGATTGTGCATGCGCTTGTTCTGCGCGGCGTACAAACCGCAGCGAGTATCAATCTGGCCGCGACGCTGGCGAAACTGGTGCCGCTCGGGCTGTTTATTGTGCTGGCGGCGCTGGCCTTTAACCTCGATAAGTTCCGTCTTGATTTCAGCGGCATCGCGCTGGGTGTTCCGGTGTGGGAGCAGGTGAAAAACACCATGCTGATTACCCTGTGGGTATTTATTGGTGTCGAAGGCGCGGTTGTGGTTTCTGCCAGGGCGCGCAATAAGCACGATGTTGGCCGCGCCACACTGCTCGCCGTGCTGGCGGCGCTGACCGTCTACCTGCTGGTTACCCTGCTTTCGCTCGGCGTTGTTGCCCGCCCGGAACTCGCGGAAATGCGTAATCCGTCAATGGCCGGTCTGATGGTGAAACTGCTGGGGAGCTGGGGCGAAGTCATTATCGCGGCGGGTTTGATTGTCTCCGTCTGCGGCGCGTACCTGAGCTGGACGATTATGGCGGCGGAAGTGCCGTTACTGGCCGCGACGCATAAAGCGTTCCCGAAAATCTTCGCGCGACAGAATAAAAACAACGCGCCTGCTGCCTCTTTATGGCTGACCAATATCAGCGTGCAGGTTTGCCTGGTGCTTATCTGGCTCACCGGTTCGGATTACAACACGCTGCTGACCATCGCGTCAGAGATGATTCTGGTGCCCTATTTCCTTGTCGGCGCGTTCCTGTGGAAGATCGCGCAGCGCCCCTTGCACCAGACTGTGGCCATTGGCGCTTGCGTATATGGCTTGTGGCTGCTGTATGCATCCGGTCCGATGCATTTATTGCTGTCGGTGGTGCTCTACGCACCGGGGCTGCTGGTGTTTATGTATGCACGTCGAACACATGAGATGACGGAAATGCTCAAGCAGCATGAAAAAGCGCTGATTGGCGCCTTGTTAATCGCCGCCGTTCCCGCCACCTGGATGCTGATGCGCTAGTGCAGGCGGCTCCAGCAATAAATTAACAACCAGGCGCTGAGGCTCCAGCAAATAACCGCACAGCCCAGCGCCGGCCAGACCCGCATCAAACCGGTGAAATACCAGAGCGACAGTAAATAGATAAAATAGGGAATAATCGCTCACATGCCGAACACGATCGTGGTGCGCAGCGCCTCAATGCCACGCTCGGTGGCGACAATATAGTGCGCAATCAGCGCGAAAGTCGGAAATAACGGGATTAGCCCGGCGATATAGTAATTTTTTGTTTTGGCCAGCAGACCAATCAACACCACCACCAGCGCCCCGATAGCCGCTTTAATCACCAATCCCATGATTTTCCCTTTATCACTGCAACAACAACGACCTACAGCATAACGGAAGCCTCTTCGTTTAGAAAAGATTAATGGCAGCTTATAGCAAGGCGGTGTATGTTGACGTTTTTGAACAATCGCGATGGCTTATGAATAAGATCGTTTTTGTGGAAGATGACCCGGAAGTGGGCGCACTGATTGCCGCTTATCTGGGCAAACACGATATGGACGTCATTGTCGAACCCCGTGGCGATCGCGCCGAAGAGGTTATCGCCCGCGAAAAACCCGAACTGGTGCTGCTGGATATCATGCTGCCCGGTAAAGATGGCATGACTTTGTGCCGCGACCTGCGTAACCAGTGGAACGGCCCGATTGTGCTGCTCACCTCGCTGGACAGTGATATGAACCACATTCTTTCACTGGAGATGGGCGCCAACGACTACATTCTGAAAACCACGCCGCCCGCCGTATTGCTGGCGCGCCTGCGTTTGCATTTGCGCCAGCGCAGCAGTGTGAATACCGTCGCCGAGCCCGCCACTCCCTCGCTGAAACAACATAAGACGATCAGCTTTGGCACCCTGTCTATCGATCCGGTTAACCGCCAGGTGATGCTGGCCGGGCAACAAGTTGCCCTCTCCACCGCCGATTTCGAATTGCTCTGGGAATTAGCGACCCATGCCGGGCAGATTATGGACCGCGATGCGCTGCTGAAGAACTTGCGTGGTGTAAGCTACGATGGCATGGATCGCAGCGTTGATGTGGCGATTTCCCGTCTGCGTAAAAAATTGCTCGACAGCGCAACGGAACCCTACCGGATTAAAACCGTTCGCAATAAAGGCTATCTGTTCGCCCCGCATGCGTGGGACAACTAAAACGCACAACCAGGTGTCGCTATGAAAAAGCTGTTCGTCCAGTTTTACCTTTTGCTGTTCGTCTGCTTTCTGGTCATGACGATGCTGGTGGGTCTGGTTTATAAATTCACCGCCGAGCGCGCTGGCCGCCAGTCCCTTGACGACCTGATGAAAAGCTCGCTCTACCTGATGCGTAGCGAGCTGCGCGAGATCCCGCCCAATCAATGGGCCAGAACCCTGAAGGAGCTGGATCTCAATCTGTCGTTTAATCTGCGCATTGAACCGATGAGTAAATTCACGCTGGAACCGCGTCCTGCACAGCGTCTGCGTGAAGGCGATATCGTGGCGCTTGATTCGGAATACACTTTCATCCAGCGTATTCCCCGCAGCCATTATGTTTTGGCGGTCGGTCCGGTGCCGTATCTCTTTTTCCTGCATGAAACGCGGCTGCTGGATATGGGTTTGATGGCGCTGATTGCTATCTCTCTCGCCTTCCCGGTATTTATCTGGATGCGCCCGCACTGGCAGGAGATGTTGCGGCTTGAATCAGCAGCACAACGCTTCGGCGAGGGGCATTTAGAAGAGCGCATTCATTTTGACAGTGCCTCAAGTTTTGAACGGCTCGGCATCGCCTTTAACCAGATGGCGGACAATATCAACGCGCTGATCGCCAGTAAAAAGCATCTTATAGACGGCATAGCCCACGAACTGCGCACGCCGCTGGTCAGGCTGCGTTACCGGCTGGAGATGAGTGAAAACCTCAGCGAAACCGAGCATGCGGCGTTAAATCGCGATATCGGGCAACTGGAAGCGCTGATTGAAGAGTTGCTGACGTACGCTCGTCTTGATCGCCCGCAGACCGAGCTGAAACTCACCTCGCCGGATCTGCCAGCGTGGTTCAGCAGTTATCTTGACGATGCGCGCAGCATGAACCCGCAGTACACCTTTTTGCTGACAACAACGCCGGGCGAAGATTATGGCGCGCTGGATATGCGCCTTATGGAGCGCGTTCTGGATAATCTGGTGAATAACGCCCTGCGCTACAGCCAGCAAAAGGTAAAAGTCACCTTACAACGCGAAGGCGCACAAGCCTGTATGATCGTCGAAGATGATGGCCCCGGTATTGCCCCCGAAGAGCGTGAACGCGTGTTTGAACCCTTTGTTCGCCTCGATCCAAGCCGCGACCGCGCGACCGGCGGCTGCGGACTGGGGCTGGCGATTGTGCATTCCATCGCACAGGCCTTCGGCGGCGAAGTCAGTTGCGCGCAGAGCGAACTGGGCGGCGCGAAATTTTCTTTCCACTGGCCGATTTACCACCACATTGTTTTGCCCTCCTGACGATTAATCGCACAGTGGCCGAATCCCGGCGACTGTGCTATAAACACAAGTATGTTGTAACTAATGGAATGCAAAATGGCTGCCTTAGATTTGATCGAACGCCTCAACACCACCTTCCGGCAGCTGGAACATGAACTGGCTGCGCTAAAAACCGAGTTAGCAGGTTGCCGGTTAATGGCCGCGCGCGTATTTAGCCTGCCGGATATCCCCAAAGGCGCGGAACACAACCCGCTTACCGCGATCCATGTCGAACAACATCTTGGTCAGCAGGCGGCAGCGCTTGCCCTCAATCATTTCACCCATTTATTTATTCAGCAGCAGTCGGAAAACCGCAGCAGCAAAGCCGCTGTGCGGCTGCCGGGCGTTATCTGCTACCAGGCAAATGAGGCCACGCTTAGCGCGCTGGCTGAACGCATCAGCACCGTGAACGCGCTGAAATCAACCTTTGAACGGATAGTCACTCAGGAATCGGGGCTGGCCCCTGCGGCCCGGTTTGAATGGGTTCACCGCCATCTGCCGGGGCTTATCACCTTAAATGCTTACCGGACACTGACGGCCATTCGCGCACCGGCAACCATCCGTTTTGGCTGGGCGAATAAGCATATTATTAAAAACCTCACTCGCGATGAGGTGCTGGCGCAACTGGAAAAGAGCCTGAAATCCCCGCGCGCCGTCTCTGCGTGGACGCGTGAAGAGTGGCTGGGACGCATTGAGCAGGAGTACAACGATATTGCCGCCCTGCCAAAACAGGCGCGGCTGAAAATCAAACGTCCGGTGAAAGTGCAGCCCATTGCCCGCGTCTGGTATGCCGGTTCACAAAAACAGGTGCAATATGCCTGCCCGACACCGCTTATCTCACTGATTTCAGAAGAGAATGGCGGAACCGTCCCGGATATTGGCGAACTGCTGGATTACAACGCGGAAACTATTCAACACCGCTATAAACCACAGGCGCAACCGCTGACGCTAATCATTCCGCGGCTGCACCTCTATCTGGCGGGTTAAGCCTGTTGCAAACTGCCAACCATTGATTCCGGACGCACCCAACTGTCAAACTCGGCTTCCGTCAGGTAGCCGAGCGCCAGCGCAGAAGCTTTCAGCGTCAGCCCCTCTTTGTGCGCTTTTTTGGCAATTTCCGCCGCTTTGTCGTAGCCGATATGGGTATTCAGTGCTGTCACTAACATCAAAGACTCATTCAGCAGTTGATCAATACGCTCGCGGTTGGGTTCAATCCCCACGGCGCAATGTTCGTTAAAACTCTCCATCCCGTCCGCCAGCAGACGTACCGATTGCAGGAAGTTGTGGATTACCATCGGGCGGAAAACGTTCAGCTCAAAGTTGCCGGATGCGCCACCTATATTCACCGCCACATCATTGCCCAGCACCTGGCTGCATAGCATGGTCATCGCTTCGCACTGCGTGGGGTTAACTTTACCCGGCATGATCGAGCTGCCCGGTTCGTTTTCCGGGATCGCGATTTCACCAATACCACAACGCGGGCCAGAGGCGAGCCAGCGCACATCGTTAGCGATTTTCATTAATGAAGAAGCCAGCCCTTTCAGCGCGCCATGCGCATGCACCAGTGCATCGCAGGTCGCCAGCGCTTCAAATTTGTTAGGCGCGGTAATAAACAGTTGCCCGGTAAAACTGGCCAGCTCTTGCGCCACGCGCACGGCGTATTCCGGGTGCGTATTCAGCCCGGTGCCCACGGCGGTGCCACCAAGCGCCAGTTCGCTCAGGTGCGGCAAGCTCTGTTCGATATGTTTAAGGTTATGCTCAAGCATCGCCACCCAGCCGGAGATCTCCTGTCCCAGCGTCAGCGGCGTCGCGTCCTGCAAATGCGTACGGCCGATTTTGACAATACCGGCAAATGCGGTGGCTTTCTCATTAAGCGTTTTTTTCAGTACCTGTAGCTGCGGGATCAATTGCTCGCGCACACCAATCACCGCCGCGACATGCATCGCTGTCGGGAAAACATCATTTGAACTCTGGCTTTTATTCACGTCGTCATTGGGATGGATCTTGCGCTCCATGCCGCGCACGCCGCCGAGGATTTCGCTGCCGCGATTGGCCAGCACCTCGTTCATGTTCATGTTGCTCTGCGTACCGGATCCGGTCTGCCAGATAGCGAGCGGAAACTCATCGGGATGTTGCCCGGCCAGCACTTCATCCGCCGCCGCGATGATCGCGCGCGCTTTCTCTTCGGGCAGTAGACCCAAATCCTGATTAACTTTTGCCGCTGCGCGTTTGGTTAGCGCCAGCGCGTGGATCAGTGAGACCGGCATTTTTTCCGTTGAGATACGAAAATGCTCAAGCGACCGCTGGGTTTGCGCTCCCCACAGTTTGTCTGCCGGGACGTCGATTGCGCCCATCGAATCTTTCTCACTGCGATACGTTGCCATGACTCTCTCCTTGGTTACAAAGTGATATTGGGTTACGACATTGCTCACCTGCAAACAAGTAAAAGTATTGATGCTTTTTAGAATGTTGTTTACTGCTTTGTGCTTAAAAAAACCGCCCCGAAGGGCGGTCAATACTATTTAACGCAGCGGGCACACTGCCCGGATTGAATTTGCTGGAAGAAGTCGTTGCCTTTGTCATCCACCAGGATAAACGCCGGAAAATCTTCCACTTCAATTTTCCAGATAGCTTCCATACCCAGTTCCGGATAAGCCACACACTCAAGGCTTTTGATACTGTTCTGCGCAAGGATCGCCGCCGGACCGCCAATGCTGCCAAGGTAAAAACCACCGTGCTTATGGCAAGCATCCGTCACCTGCTGGCTGCGGTTACCTTTCGCCAGCATGATCATGCTACCGCCCTGCGACTGCAGTTGATCGACATAAGAATCCATGCGCCCGGCGGTGGTCGGCCCCAGCGAGCCGGAGGCATAACCTTCCGGCGTTTTTGCCGGGCCTGCGTAGTAAATCGGGTGATCTTTAATGTACTGCGGCAGATGCTCGCCACTGTCCATCAGCTCTTTGAGCTTTGCATGAGCAATATCGCGCGCGACGATAATCGTGCCGGTAAGCGACAAACGCGTAGAGACCGGGTACTGCGAAAGCTGAGTGAGGATCGTTTTCATCGGGCGGTTAAGATCCACTTTCACCGCTTCGCCTTCACCGGCCTCGCGCAGCGCTTCAGGAATGTATTTGCCCGGATTCTGCTCTAAACGCTCCAGCCAGATGCCATCGCGGTTGATTTTACCTTTGATGTTGCGATCGGCAGAGCAGGAAACGCCCATACCGACCGGGCAGGATGCACCGTGGCGCGGCAGGCGGATCACGCGAATGTCGTGAGCGAAATATTTGCCGCCAAACTGCGCGCCAAGACCGAGATTCTGTGCCTCTACCAGCAGCTGTTGCTCCAGTTGCACGTCGCGGAACGCCTGTCCGTGCTCGTTACCTTCAGTTGGCAGCGCGTCATAATATTTGGTGGAGGCAAGTTTGACCGTTTTCAGTGTCGCTTCCGCTGATGTACCGCCAATCACAAACGCGACATGGTACGGCGGGCAAGCCGCCGTACCGAGGGTGCGCATCTTCTCAACCAGGTAGTTTTTCAGCTTCGCCGGAGTGATCAGCGCCTTGGTTTCCTGGTAGAGATAGGTTTTATTCGCCGAGCCGCCGCCTTTGGCGATGCAGAGAAATTTATACTCGTCGCCATCAACGCTGTAGAGATCAATCTGCGCCGGCAGGTTGGTACCGGTATTCACCTCTTTGTACATATCCAGCGGGGCGTTTTGCGAATAGCGCAGGTTCTCTTCGGTGTAGGTGTTGTAAACACCGCGAGCCAGCGCCGCTTCATCCCCGCCACCGGTCCAGACGCGCTGGCCTTTCTTGCCCATGATGATCGCCGTGCCGGTGTCCTGGCAGGTCGGCAGAATGCCTTTCGCGGCAATGTCCGAGTTGCGCAGGAATTGCAGGGCGACATATTTGTCGTTTTCACTGGCTTCGGGATCGGCAAGGATATCGGCGACCTGCTGCTGGTGCGCCGGGCGCAGTAAAAATGAGGCGTCGTGGAAAGCGTGTTGCGCCAGCAGGGTCAGCGCTTGCGGATCCACTTTCAGGATCTGCTGGCCTTCGAACTCAGCCACAGAAACATAGTCGCGGCTGAGCAGGTAGTATTCGGTGTCATCCTTTCCGAGTGGGAAAGGATCCTGATAATAGAAGGGTTTGTTCGACATTGTTCTCTCACTTACGGCTGATCTGGTTATTGTTCAGGCAGTCAATCCATCTGCCTGTGTTAAAGCGAGTCGCCATATCCTACACAATTTTTTAACAAAAACTGAGACTAGTACGACTTTTTACCCCCACAGGTTACTTCCGCCGGCTTTGTTGCTTTAATAACGCCATAATTTCATTAATGAGAAAGGGCTTGATAATGCAAAAACTCATCAACTCCGTGCAGAACTACGCCTGGGGAAGTAAAACGGCATTAACGGATCTCTACGGCATTGCCAATCCTGACAATCTGCCAATGGCCGAATTGTGGATGGGCGCGCACCCGAAGAGTAGCTCAAAGGTGCAGGATGCCAGCGGCCAGACCCGTGCGTTGCGTGAGGTGATTGATCAGGATAAAACCCGCCTGCTGGGCAGCGCCGTCGCGAATCGTTTTGGTGAATTACCGTTCCTGTTTAAAGTGTTGTGCGCCGACCAGCCGCTGTCGATTCAGGTGCATCCCAACAAGAAAAACTCCGAGACTGGTTTTGCTAAAGAGAACGCCGCAGGCATTCCGCTGGACGCCGCAGAGCGCAACTACAAAGATCCAAACCATAAGCCGGAACTGGTGTTTGCCCTGACGCCGTTCCTTGCCATGAACGCCTTCCGCGAGTTTTCCGACATTGTTTCCCTGCTGCAACCGGTGGCGGGCGCGCATCCGGCTATCGCCCATTTCCTGCAAGCGCCTGGCGCAGAGCGCCTGAGCGAGCTGTTTGCCGCGCTGCTGAATATGCAGGGCGAGGAGAAATCCCGCGCGCTGGCGGTGCTGAAATCCGCGCTTGACAATCACTCCGGCGAACCGTGGCAGACCATTCGCCTGATTAGCGAGTTCTACCCGGATGACAGCGGCCTCTTCTCTCCGCTGCTGCTGAATGTGGTGAAACTGAACCCAGGCGAAGCGATGTTCCTGTTTGCCGAAACCCCGCATGCCTACCTGCAAGGCGTGGCGCTGGAAGTGATGGCGAACTCTGACAACGTCCTGCGCGCCGGGCTAACGCCGAAATACATCGACATCCCGGAACTGGTGGCGAACGTAAAATTCACGCCAAAACCCGCCAGTGAACTGCTGACACAACCGACACAGCACGGTGCGGAGCTGGATTTCCCGATCCCGGTAGACGACTTTGCGTTCTCCCTGCACGATCTCAGCGCCAGCGAAACTCAACTGGCGCAACAGAGCGCGGCCATTGTCTTCTGCGTGGAAGGCGAAGCGGTGCTCAGCAAAGCGAGCCAGCAATTAGTGCTGAAAGCGGGTGAGTCAGCGTTTATTGCCGCCGACGAATCACCTGTTGGCGTAAGCGGCACTGGTCGCGTGGCGCGAGTGTTTAATAAGTGAGAGTAAGTTACTGAACTTTTTAGCAAGGATTGCTAAGCTTGAAGGCACATCACTCGACATCCAGGCGGCGTTAACCGCCTGGTTTCTTTTTTAGGGATAAATAGTATGAAAAAAACGTGGGTTGCCGCAGGGATTATCGTCGCGCTCGGTATCGTCTGGACGGGCGGAGCCTGGTACACCGGCAAACAACTTGAAGGTCGTCTGGCGGAGATGGTCAGCCAGGCGAACGCACAAATTAAGCGCAACGCGCCGGAGGCCAATATTGAGCTCTCTGCCCAGGATTACCAGCGCGGCCTCTTTTCCAGCCAGTTAACCTTGAACATTAAACCGCTCGCCGGTAGCACCAATACGTGGCTGAAACCGGGGCAAGCCATTGTTCTGCACGAAACGGTCGATCATGGCCCCTTCCCGCTGGCGCAGCTTAAAACCTTTAGCCTGACGCCTGCGATGGCTTCCGTGCATACGCAACTGGTCAATAACGATGTGACAAAAGGGTTGTTTGATATCGCCAAAGGCCAGGCGCCCTTCTCTGCTGACACCCGCATTGGCTACAGCGGCGATACCCGCACGGATGTCACGCTGAGCCCGCTGAATTCAGAAAAAGACGGCGACAAAGTTGCCTTTAGCGGCGGCCATTTCCGCTTCAGCGCGGACAGCAAAGGTAATGCGTTGTCGCTGAGCGGCGAAGCCGAAAGCGGCCTGGTGGATACGGTGAATGAATATGGGCAGAAAGTGCAGCTGTCGTTCAATAACCTGAAAACCGACGGCTCCAGCGAAATGTCCAGCTTTGATGAGCGTACCGGCAACCAGAAGATGAGCCTCGATAAGCTCGCGATCTCTATTGAAAATAAAGAGATGGCGCTGCTCGAAGGCATGAACTTAACCGCCAAATCTGACGTTGCGGACGACAAAAAGAGCCTCAACAGTCAACTGGATTACTCGCTGAACAGCCTGAAGGTGCAGGGCCAGGATCTCGGCAGCGGTAAACTGACGCTGAAAGTGGGCCAGATTGACGGCAAAGCCTGGCATCAGGCCAGCGAGCAATACGATGCGCAAATCCGTGCCTTAATGGCACAGCCGGATATCGCGCAGAACCCGGAACTCTACCAGCAGAAAGCCACCGAAGCATTCCTCAGCATTGTTCCGCTGTTGCTGAAAGGTGAACCCGTGTTGACCGTTGCGCCGCTCAGCTGGAAAAACGCTAAAGGCGAAGCGACCTTTAATCTGTCCCTGTTCCTGAAAGATCCGTCAACCGCAACCGGCACGCCGCAAACGCTGGCCGAGCAAGTTGACCGCACGGTGAAATCCCTCGACAGCAAGCTGACGATCCCGCTGGATATGGCCACCGAAATGATGACTCAGGTGGCAAAACTTGAAGGCTATCAGCAAGAGGACGCGGCGAAACTGGCAAGCCAGCAGGTGAAAGGCCTGGCGGCGATGGGTCAGATGTTCCGCATCACCACCGTGGAAAACAACAGCATCCTCACCAGCCTGCAATATGCTAACGGCCAGGTGACGCTGAACGGCGAAAAAATGCCGCTCGAGCAGTTTGTCGGGATGTTTGGTATGCCAGGGCTACAACCTGCCCAACCGGACGACGCGACGCCGCCGGTTCCGGCGGTACCGCAGCAGTAATTTTCCAGCCCCTTTCGAGGGGCTTTTTATTTTCTACCCGGTAATCTTGCCAGAATCCGAAAACGACAACCCCGTTACCGGCTCGTGCTTTTTGCGCGACAAAAACTGATAAAACCGTCTGCGCTCTGCGCATCCGCCAGAGCATTCTTTTTACGTAAGGAGAGGTTATGGCGGGGAAAACCGCGCAAAAAGCGAACCTGTGGGCATTTTTCCAGCAGCTCGGTAAAACCTTTATGCTGCCCGTCGCACTGCTGTCGTTTTGTGGCATCATGCTCGGCATTGGCAGCTCGCTGAGCAGCCGCGATGTGATAACACTGCTGCCGGTGTTAGGCCATCCGCTGCTGCAGGCCATTTTTATCTGGATGAACAAAATAGGCTCATTCGCGTTCAGTTTCCTGCCCGTGATGTTCTGTATCGCGATTCCACTGGGACTGGCGCGTGAAGATAAAGGCGTGGCGGCTTTTTCCGGTTTTGTTGGCTATGCAGTGATGAATCTGGCGGTGAATTTCTGGCTCACCGCGCAAGGCATATTGCCCACTACCGATGCGTCTCTGCTCAAAGCACATAACGTGCAGAATGTGCTCGGCATCCAGTCCATTGATACCGGCATCCTCGGCGCGGTGATTGCCGGGATTATTATCTGGCGTTTACATGAACGCTTTCACACCCTGCGCCTGCCGGACGCGCTGGCCTTTTTCGGCGGTACGCGCTCGGTGCCGATTGTCACCAGTGTCGTGATGGGTTTGGTGGGGCTTGCGATCCCGCTGGTCTGGCCGTGGTTTGCCATGGCGATTAGCGGCCTGGGGCACATTATCGATCGCGCCGGGGATTTCGGGCCGATGATTTTCGGCACTGGCGAGCGCCTGCTGCTGCCCTTTGGTTTGCAACATATTCTGGTGGCGTTGATCCGTTTTACGGAAGCTGGCGGAACGATGGAGGTCTGCGGACACAGCGTCAGCGGTGCATTAACCATTTTCCAGGCGCAGCTTAACTGCCCGCAAACACACGGTTTCGCCGAAAGCGCGACGCGTTTTCTCTCACAAGGCAAGATGCCCGCTTTCCTCGGCGGCTTACCCGGCGCGGCGCTGGCGATGTACCACTGCGCACGGCCTGAAAATCGCCATAAAATAAAAGGGTTGATGATTTCCGGCGTCATTGCCTGCGTGGTGGGCGGTACGACCGAACCGATCGAATTCCTGTTCCTGTTTGTCGCCCCGGTGCTCTATTTAATTCATGCCTTGCTTACCGGGCTGGGCTTTACCGTGATGGCCGTGCTCGGCGTGACGATCGGTAACACGGATGGCAACGTGATTGATTTTATTGTCTTCGGCGTGCTGCACGGTTTGGCGACGAAGTGGTATCTGGTGCCGCTGGTTGCTGCTATCTGGTTCGCCGTTTACTACGTCTTATTCCGTTTCGCTATCACCCATTTCGACCTGAAAACACCGGGCCGCGACAACGCCGTGGCGGAAAGCGCAGATTCAGCAACGCAAGGGGTGACGGGCAAATCCGGTTATGACGTGCCTGCCCTGCTTACCGCGCTTGGCGGAGCGGATAACGTCGCAACGCTGGATAACTGCATTACCCGCTTACGCCTGTCGGTCAATGAGATGGATAAAGTTAATGTTGACGCCCTCAAGGCCAACCGCGCGATTGGCGTTATCAAAGTGAACGAACATGACCTGCAAGTGGTAATTGGGCCGCAGGTGCAGTCGGTAAAAGATGAAATGGCGCAGCTCATCAAGACGCAACAATTTGGCACCCCGGTGGAGGCGGAATAAACAATGACTACGGATACGTTCGATTTCTCCACCCCCATTGACCGCCACGGCACCTGGTGTACGCAGTGGGATTATGTCGCCGATCGCTTTGGCCGCGCGGACTTACTCCCTTTCACGATTTCCGATATGGATTTTGCCACCGCGCCGTGCGTAATTAACGCCCTGCAACAGCGGCTTACGCATGGTGTGCTGGGTTACAGCCGCTGGAAAAACGAGGCGTTCCTGGGGGCTATTTCGCACTGGATGACCAGCCGCTTTAATACACAGATTGATGCTGAAACCATTGTTTATGGTCCGTCGGTTATCTGGATGATTGCCGAAATGATCCGCCAGTGGTCACGGCCGGGCGATGGGATTGTGGTTCATACCCCGGCGTACGATGCGTTTTATAAAGCCATTCAGGGGAATCAGCGGCAGTTGCTGGCCGTGCCGCTACAACACAACAATGCAGGCTGGTTTTGCGATATGGCGCAGCTCGACGCCGTGCTGGCAAGGCCGGAGAGTAAAATCCTGCTGCTGTGCAGCCCGCAAAACCCGACCGGGAAAGTGTGGACACGCCATGAACTGGAAACCATGGCCGCGCTGTGCGAGCGCCATAACGTGAAAGTAATAAGCGATGAAATTCATATGGATATGGTCTGGAGCAGCCAACCGCACATTCCCTGGCGCGCTGTTGCACGTGGGCCGTGGGCGCTGTTTAGTTCGGCATCGAAAAGCTTCAATATTCCTGCGCTGACCGGCGCGTGGGGGCTTATTGATGATGCGTCGTCGCGCAATGGCTGGCTTGATGCGCTGAAAAACAGCAACGGCCTCTCCTCTCCGGCAGTGCTGTCGGTCGTCGCACATATCGCCGCTTACCGCGACGGCGCGCCGTGGCTGGATGCGCTTCGCGCATACTTACGCGCCAATTTGGCTTATCTGGCAGAGCGCCTGAATAACGCCTTTCCTGCGCTGAACTGGCAAGTGCCTGAGTCTACTTATCTGGCATGGATAGATTTGCGCCCGTTAGGTATTGATGATTCCGCACTGCAAAAAGCGCTGATCGAGGAGCAAAACGTGGCCATTATGCGCGGCGATACTTACGGCGCGGAAGGCCGGGGGTTTGTGCGCCTGAATGTCGGTTGCCCACGGGTAAAACTCGAGCAAGGCGTGAAGGGATTAATCGCGGCCTTAGCGTCGCTTTATTAAGCCAAAATTTGCGCAACTCGCCCTCTGGGTTGCGCAAGATAGCTTTTTACCGCCTTTTATCTCTATAATGGCGAGCACTTTCTTAAAATAAGAGTGCGACCATGATTGATCCCAACCTGCCGTTAACTGATATTCATCGCCATCTCGACGGAAACATCCGTGCACAAACGATTCTGGATCTTGGCCGCCAGTACAATCTGCCCCTGCCTGCACAAACCCTTGAAGCGCTACGTCCGCACGTTCAGGTCACCTCTAATGAACCGGATTTGGTCAGCTTCCTCGCAAAACTCGACTGGGGTGTCAAAGTGCTGGCGTCGCTGGATGCCTGTCGCCGCGTCGCTTACGAAAACATGCAGGACGCGGCGCTGAACGGATTGCACTACGTTGAACTGCGCTTTTCGCCAGGCTACATGGCGATGACCCACAACCTGCCGGTAGCGGGCGTTGTGGAAGCGGTGATTGCCGGTGTACGCGAAGGGAGTCGTGATTTCAACGTGCAGGCGCGCTTAATCGGCATTATGAGCCGCACCTTCGGCG
Source organism: Kosakonia sp. LAM2021 (assembly GCF_016620385.1). Taxonomy (NCBI): domain Bacteria; kingdom Pseudomonadati; phylum Pseudomonadota; class Gammaproteobacteria; order Enterobacterales; family Enterobacteriaceae; genus Kosakonia; species Kosakonia sp. LAM2021. The sequence continues at coordinate 167,568 of NZ_JAENHT010000004.1, read as the reverse complement.
AGGCCGCATGCTTACAGGAACTCGATGCGCTGCTGGCGCACCGCGACGGCATTACCGCGCTGGATCTGGCCGGTGATGAGCTGGGTTTCCCCGGCAGTCTTTTCCTTTCACACTTTAACCGTGCGCGCGATGCGGGCTGGCAGATAACGGTTCATGCGGGTGAAGCCGCCGGCCCGGAAAGCATCTGGCAGGCGATTCGTGAACTCGGCGCCGTGCGAATCGGCCACGGCGTGAAGGCGATTGAAGATGCCGCGCTGATGGATTTTCTCGCCGAGCAACGCATTGGTATTGAATCCTGCCTGACGTCGAATATTCAGACCAGCACCGTGCCGTCCCTCGCTCGCCATCCGCTGAAAACCTTCCTTGAGCATGGCATTCTGGCGAGCATCAATACCGACGATCCGGCCGTACAAGGTGTCGAAATTGGTCATGAATATCAGGTTGCAGCCCCGGCTGCCGGGCTGAGTCGCGAACAGATTCGCCAGGCGCAGATTAACGGGCTGGAGATGGCCTTTCTCAGCGCGGCGGAAAAACAGGCGCTGCGCGATCGCATTGCGAAGGTATAAAAAGAAAAACCGCTCACGCATTGTCGTGAGCGGTAGTTTTTCAGGTCAGACTCAGCGTAGAACGATGTTTTGCAGATTCAATGCCCAGCTCAATCAGTTCCATTATCTGGATTGCCTGGCTGGCCGGAACCGGGTTTTCCCCCACGCCGTTCAGCGCATCGCGAATGGCCGCGTAATAGGCCGGGTAGTTGCCCGGTAGCGTCAGCCAGTTCTCTTCCTTACGATCTTCACCGTCAACGCGGGTTAACACGCCGTCGCGCATGTCATAACCCCAGTCGGCCTGCGGCAGCCGCGCACCACTTTTCAGGCACTCTTCCTGCGGGTCCAGCCCATATTTCACATAACTGCCGCGCGAGCCATGCACGATATAACGGGCCGATTCTGCGGCGGCCAGCATGGTGCCGTGCAGCACCACGCGCCGCTGCGGGTAGGCAAGCACCGCGTGAAAATAGTCTGTCGATTGCGCGCCAGGGCGCAGTTGCGCCAGATCTACCGTCAGTGATACCGGTAAGCCGAAGAGGTTAACCGCCTGATCAAGCAGATGCGGCGCCAAATCATACCAGATGCCGCTGCCGGGCCCGCCTTGCTCGCGCCAGCGGTTACGCACCTGCGGGCGGAAACGGTCAAAATGCGATTCGAAATAAGCCACTTCGCCCAGCGCGCCGTCAGCCAGCAAGGCTTTGAGCGTCAGAAAATCACTGTCCCAACGGCGGTTATGGAACACAGATAACACACGTCCGAGGCTACGCGCCAGCGCGTCCAGCTCACGCGCTTGTGACAGTGTCACCGTAAAGGGTTTATCCACCACCACATGTTTGCCCGCTTCCAGCGCCGCTTTGGCCAGCGGGAAATGGGTATCGTTCGGCGTGGGGATGACAATCAGGTCAATCGAGGGATCGTTAAACAGATGCTTCGGCTCAGAGACAACCGGCACGGCTGGCCAATCCGCTTTTACTTTCGCTTCGTCGCTGCTGGAAATCGCGGCCAGTTCCATTCCCGCCGTTCCGGCAATCAACGGCGCATGAAATGTTTTGCTGGCGTAGCCATAACCTATTAATCCGACACGGATATTATCGCTCATAGAGTGGTCTCTCCTTATTGGAACGTCTATTTCACACCATCTGCCAGGTGGCGACAACCGCTTCAGCAACCCATTAGCGAAACGAATGAATTTACCGCGCTCAGCCCTGGTTTCTGCCTAAAAAATCTGCTTAAATCTGCAACCGGGCGTCGGTTTTTATCGACAGCCGCAGACAAAAGTAAACATCAGGGAGTAGTAAAAGTATGGTCGGAATTTTCAATCGGATTATTGAATTAATGGGCTGGGTGGTGCTCGGCGTATCGACCATTCTTTTGGTTTTTGCCAGCCATATCGATAATTATCAGCCCCCTGAACAGAGCGTCGCGGCACAAAAGAAATAATTGCCGCCGTAAAACGCGCAAAGTGCAATTAAGCGTCATATGCTTATTGCCAGCCATGGCGAAGGGCGTTAATCTTCACAGCCGGGCGCTGTTCTGGCGCCTGGTTTCACCTGAAAAGAAAACTCTTAATTTAGTGGCAGACCATTCCTGCGCTATTTACGCCCGGGTAATAATGTTTATTATTCGTACAAAATTAGCCCGCGTATATTTTCTGCCTCTTTCTTATTATATGGACACCCCTCGACATGACCGTTCAGGACTATTTATTAAAATTCCGCAAAATCAGCTCGCTTGAAAGTCTGGAAAAATTGTTTGATCACCTCAACTACACGCTGACCGACAGCGGTGAAATTATCAACATGTACCGCGCAGCCGATCATCGCAGGGCTGAGCTGGTTTCTGGCGGCCGTCTGTTTGACATTGGGTGCGTTCCGCGCTCGGTATGGCGCTACGTGCAGTAACGCCGCTGGCATTCGTCGTGTAATGCTTTATACTCCTCGCCCGGCGAAATCATTCAGAGCATTAATGCCCTAACAGAGGAATACGCATGACAACGACTCCCGCAAAAAGAATCGGAGGCTGGTTACTCGGCCCTCTGGCCTGGTTGCTGGTCGCGTTATTAAGCACCTCGCTGGCATTATTGCTGTACGCTACCGCCTTAATGACACCTCAGTCGGTAACGGCGCTGGGCGCACAACCGCTGAAACAAACCATCCTTTGGTTCGTCTCTTTTGCCTTCGCTATTGCCATCTGGTATTACACCTTCTGGCTGGTTATCGCCTTTTTTAAACGCCGCCGCAGCGTGCCGAAGCACTATATTATCTGGCTTTTGGTTTGCGTATTGCTCTCCGTGAAAGCCTTTGCGTTCGCTCCCGTCACCGATGAACTGGCGCTGCGTCAGTTACTCTTTCCGCTACTTGCCGCCGCGTTGATGGTGCCCTATTTCAAGCGCTCAAGCCGCGTGAAAAGGACATTTGTTAATCCGTAATAACCTTACAGTTATCCTGTTGTCGCCCGGTGCTGTTTGACCGATAATAGGCGGCTTTTTTTATTTCAGGCCACATAATGACAGACTATCTGCTGCTATTTATCGGAACGGTACTGGTCAACAACTTCGTGCTGGTGAAGTTTCTTGGCTTGTGTCCGTTTATGGGCGTTTCCAAAAAACTGGAAAGCGCAATGGGCATGGGACTGGCGACCACCTTCGTGATGACGATGGCGTCTATCTGTGCCTGGCTCATCGATACATGGGTGCTGATCCCGCTGGATTTAGTCTATCTGCGCACGCTGGCGTTTATCCTGATTATCGCCGTGGTGGTGCAGTTCACCGAAATGGTGGTGCGCAAAACCAGCCCGGCGCTCTATCGCCTGCTGGGTATCTTCCTGCCGCTTATCACCACTAACTGCGCAGTGCTCGGCGTGGCCCTGCTCAATATCAATCTTGGGCACAATTTCATGCAGTCGGCGTTGTATGGCTTCGCCGCCGCCGTAGGGTTCTCACTGGTGATGGTGTTGTTCGCCGCGATTCGCGAACGCCTTGCCGTTGCCGATGTGCCCGCGCCCTTTCGCGGCAATGCGATTGCGTTAATCACTGCGGGCTTAATGTCTCTGGCCTTTATGGGCTTTAGTGGTCTGGTGAAACTGTAATATGAGTGCGATTTCCATAGCCGTTGCCGCACTGAGCGTGCTGGGGCTGCTGTTTGGCGTAATTCTGGGTTATGCCTCCCGTCGGTTTGCGGTTGAGGATGACCCGGTCGTTGAGCGCGTGGATGAATTATTGCCGCAAAGCCAGTGTGGGCAGTGCGGCTATCCTGGCTGTCGCCCTTACGCTGAGGCGGTCGGTCTGCAGGGTGAAAAAATTAACCGCTGCGCCCCCGGTGGCGAAGCGGTGATGTTGAAAATCGCCGCGCTATTGAATGTCGATCCGCAACCGATTGATGGCGATGCCGCAGCGCTTGAACCTGTGCGTATGCTGGCGGTAATCGATGAGAACAATTGTATTGGCTGCACAAAATGCATTCAGGCTTGCCCGGTTGACGCTATTCTCGGCGCAACGCGCGCTATGCATACGGTGATGAGCGATCTGTGCACCGGTTGTAACCTTTGTGTGGATCCGTGCCCAACGCAGTGCATTGAATTGCGTCCTGTGGAAACGACCACCCATAGCTGGAAATGGGATTTGCAGTCCATTCCGGTGCGTAATATTCCTGTGGAACACCATGCTTAAGTTATTTTCCGCTTTCCGAAAAGAGAAACTGTGGGATTTTCACGGCGGCATTCATCCGCCTGAAATGAAAACCCAATCAAACGGTACGCCGCTGCGCCAGTTGCCGCTGGCGAACCGCTTTGTGATCCCTCTCAAGCAGCACCTTGGCGCTGAAGGCGAACTGTGCGTGTGCGTGGGTGACAAGGTGCTGCGCGGCCAGCCGCTGACGCGCGGCCGTGGCCGTGGCCGTATGTTACCTGTTCATGCGCCGACGTCCGGCACCGTGGTCGCAATTGCGCCGCACTCCACCGCGCATCCCTCTGCGTTGCCTGAGATGAGCGTCATTATAGAAGCGGATGGTGAAGATCGCTGGATTGATCGTGACGGCTGGCCTGATTACCGTTCCCACAGTTATGAAGCGTTAATTGAACGTATCCATCAGTTTGGCGTTGCGGGGCTTGGCGGTGCAGGATTCCCTACCGCAGCAAAACTGCACGGCGGCGGCGATAAAATCGACACGCTGATTATTAACGCTGCGGAATGCGAGCCCTATATCACCGCTGATGACCGTTTAATGCAGGATTGCGCGGCGCAAATTATGGAAGGTGTGCGCATTCTGGCGCACATTCTTCAACCACGTCAGGTGCTTATCGGGATCGAAGATAATAAACCGCAGGCGATCTCGATGATGCGTGCGGTGCTGGCGGGTAGCCATGATATTCAGTTGAAAGTCATCCCAACGAAATATCCTTCCGGCGGTGCCAAACAGCTTACGCAGATCCTCACAGGCAAGCAGGTGCCGCACGGCGGGCGTTCGTCGGATATCGGTATTCTGATGCAAAACGTGGGTACCGCGTATGCGGTTAAACGCGCGGTTATCGACGGCGAGCCGTTAACGGAGCGTGTTGTCACGGTGACCGGTGAAGCGGTTACCCGACCAGGCAATGTCTGGGCGCGCCTGGGAACACCGGTGCGCCATCTGCTGGATTTCGCCGGTTTCTGCCCTTCCGCTGAGCAACTGGTCATTATGGGCGGCCCATTGATGGGCTTCACGCTGCCGTGGCTTGATGTGCCGGTAGTCAAAATCACCAACTGCCTGCTAGCGCCTTCCGCCAGCGAGATGGGCGAGCCGCAGGAAGAGAAAGGCTGCATTCGCTGCAGCGCCTGCGCTGACGTCTGCCCGGCCGATTTGCTGCCTCAGCAACTCTACTGGTTCAGCAAAGGCCAGCAGCACGACAAAGCAACGGCGCATAACCTTTCCGATTGCATCGAATGCGGTGCGTGCGCGTGGGTGTGCCCAAGTAATATTCCGCTGGTGCAATATTTCCGCCAGGAGAAGGCGGAGATTTACGCCATCGCCGGGGAAGAAAAACGCAACGCCGAAGCCAAAGCACGCTTTGAAGCGCGCCAGGCTCGCCTTGAGCGTGAAAAAATTGCCCGCCAGCAGCGTCATAAACAGGCTGCAGTTCAACCTGCCGCTAAAGATCAGCAGGCGATTGATGCCGCGCTTGCGCGCGTACGCGAAAAACAGACGACCGCCGCACAGCCAGTCGTGATTCAGGCTGGTGCCCAGCCCGATAACAGCGAAGCGATTGCGGCGCGTGAAGCACGCAAAGCGCAGGCACGCGCCCGCCAGGCAGAAAAAGTGCTGCAGACGGAAAACAGTGCCGCCACGGACGAAACAGCCGAACCGCGCAAAGCCGCCGTTGAGGCGGCAATTGCCCGCGCTAAAGCGCATAAGCTCGCCCAAAGCCAGCCCAATGCGTCCGAAGCCAACGCTGAGCAGCCGCAAGTGGAAGCCGAACAACAAGCTGAATCTGCACCGGCCGATCCGCGCAAAGCCGCCGTTGAAGCGGCGATTGCCCGCGCCAAAGCACGCAAGCTCGCGCAGAGCCAGCCCGATGCATCCGCAGCCAACGCTGCGCAGCCGCAGGTGGAAGCTGAACAATCGCTGGCTGAATCTGCACCTGTCGATCCGCGCAAAGCTGCGGTGGAAGCGGCAATTGCCCGCGCTAAAGCGCGTAAACTCGCGCAGAGCCAGCCCGCTGAATCTGCAGCCAACGCTGAGCAGCCGCAGGTGGAAGCCGAACAACAAGCTGAATCTGCACCGGTCGATCCGCGTAAAGCTGCGGTGGAAGCGGCAATTGCCCGCGCTAAAGCGCGCAAGCTCGCGCAGAGCCAGCCCGCAGAATCGACCGCAAACACTGAGCAACCACAGGCGGACGCCGGACAATCACCGGCTGAACCTGCACCGGTCGATCCGCGCAAAGCCGCCGTTGAAGCGGCGATTGCCCGCGCCAAAGCGCGCAAATCAGAACAACTACAAGCCGCCACGCAAACTGATGAGGTCTCGTCTTTTGCGCAGGCCGCCAATGACGACCCGCGTAAAGCCGCCGTCGCCGCAGCTATCGCCCGTGTTCAGGCGAAGAAGGCCGCACAGCAAGCCGTTAACGAGGATTAAATGGTTTTCAGAATCGCAAGTTCCCCTTATACCCATAACCAGCGCCAGACCTCACGTATTATGCTGCTGGTAACGCTCGCGGCCGTGCCGGGCATTGCCGCACAACTGTGGTTTTTCGGTTGGGGAACGCTGATACAGCTTATTCTTGCGATTATCAGCGCACTGGCTGCCGAAGCACTGGTACTGAAATTACGCAAGCAGAACGTTGGCGCGATCCTGGCGGATAACTCTGCCCTGTTGACCGGTCTGCTGCTGGCAATCAGCATTCCTTCTTTCTCCCCATGGTGGATGGTGGTGCTTGGCACCGTGTTCGCGGTGATTATCGCCAAGCAGCTTTACGGCGGATTGGGCCACAACCCGTTTAACCCGGCAATGATTGGCTATGTGGTGCTGTTGATCTCCTTCCCGGTGCAGATGACCAGTTGGCTGCCGCCGTATGAAATCGCACGCACCGTCCCAGGCTTTATGGATGCGTTACAGGTGATTTTCACCGGTCACACTGCCGCTGGCGCGAGTATGGAAACGCTGCGCATTGGTATTGATGGCGTCAGCCAGGCGACGCCGCTCGACACCTTTAAAACTTCATTGCATGCCGGACACAGCGTTGAGCAGATCCTGCGCTCCCCTATCTATAGCGGTGTTCTGGCCGGTGCGGGCTGGCAGTGGGTCAACCTCGGTTATCTGGCCGGTGGTCTGTTCCTGCTGTGGCAGAAAACCATTCGCTGGCATATCCCGGTAAGCTTCCTGCTGACCCTGACGATTTGTGCCACACTCGGCTGGATTTTCGCCCCGCAATCGCTGGCTGCGCCGCAATTGCATCTGTTCTCTGGCGCAACCATGCTGGGCGCGTTTTTCATTCTGACCGATCCGGTTACTGCCTCGACCACCAACAAAGGCCGTCTGATTTTTGGCGCGCTGGCGGGCGTGCTGGTGTGGCTTATCCGCAGTTTTGGCGGCTACCCGGATGGCGTGGCCTTTGCCGTATTACTGGCAAATATTACCGTGCCGTTGATTGATTACTACACGCGTCCGCGCGTGTACGGGCATCGTTAAGGAGCCGCCATGCTAAAGACAATGCGTAAACATGGCGTGACGCTGGCGCTGTTCGCCGCAGGTTCTACCGGGCTGACCGCCGCAATAGACCAAATGACCAAAACAACCATTGCCGACCAGGCTGCGCTGCAACAAAAGGCGCTGTTTGATCAGGTGATCCCAGGCGACAGCTATAATAACGCGCTACAACAGAGCTGTTTTCTGGTCAGCGATCCGGCGCTTGGCAAAGGGCAACACCATGTGTGGATCGCCAAAAAAGATGACAAGCCGGTTGCCGCTGTCCTTGAAGCGACCGCACCGGATGGTTACTCAGGCGCCATCCAATTGCTTGTCGGCGCAGATTTCAGCGGCACTGTGCTGGGTGTGCGGGTGACGGAGCACCATGAAACGCCAGGTCTCGGCGATAAGATTGAGCTGCGTATTTCCGACTGGATCACCCACTTCGCCGGAAAGCGGATTGAAGGCGCGACCGATGGTCACTTTGCGGTGAAAAAAGATGGCGGTGATTTTGATCAGTTTACCGGGGCGACCATCACGCCACGCGCGGTTGTTAACGCGGTAAAACGGACCGGCCTGTACGCGATGACACTACCGGAACAGCTTTCCCGTTTACCGGGTTGTGGAGAGTAAGCGATGAGCGAAGTCAAAGAGGTTATTGTTCAGGGGCTGTGGAAAAACAACTCTGCGCTGGTACAGCTGCTGGGTATGTGTCCGCTGCTGGCGGTGACGTCCACCGCCACCAATGCACTGGGTCTGGGGCTGGCGACAACGCTGGTGTTAACCCTGACCAACCTGTTTATTTCCACCCTGCGTCGCTGGACGCCGGATGAGATCCGCATCCCGATTTACGTGATGATCATCGCCTCGGTGGTCAGTGCGGTACAAATGCTGATCAACGCCTATGCGTTCGGTCTTTACCAGTCACTGGGCATTTTTATTCCGCTGATCGTCACCAACTGTATCGTGGTCGGTCGTGCTGAAGCGTTTGCGGCGAAAAAAGGCCCGGCACTTTCTGCACTCGACGGCTTCGCTATTGGTATGGGTGCAACCTGCGCCATGTTCGTGCTGGGTTCCCTGCGTGAGATCCTCGGTAACGGTACGCTGTTTGACGGCGCAGATGGGCTGTTAGGCGGCTGGGCGAAAGTGCTGCGCATAGAAGTGTTCCACACCGATTCTCCATTCCTGCTGGCAATGTTGCCGCCGGGCGCGTTTATTGGCCTCGGTATGATGCTGGCGGTGAAATACCTTATCGATCAGAAGATGAAAAAACGCCGTGAAGCGGCGGCGACTGCGGCAAACGACAGCACTCAGGCCGCGCCCGGGAAGGCATAATGAATAAAGCAAAACGACTGGAAATTTTAACCCGCTTACGGGAAAACAACCCGCACCCGACTACCGAGCTGAATTTCACCTCGCCGTTTGAGTTGTTGATCGCCGTACTGCTCTCCGCGCAGGCTACCGATGTCAGCGTCAATAAAGCCACCGCGCTGCTCTACCCGGTGGCAAACACGCCCAAAGCGATGCTGGAACTCGGTGTCGAGGGGGTGAAACAGTACATCAAAACCATCGGCTTGTTTAACAGCAAAGCGGAGAATGTCATCAAGACCTGCCGTATTTTGCTGGAAAAGCACAATGGCGAAGTGCCGGAAGACAGAGCCGCGCTGGAAGCCCTCCCGGGCGTCGGGCGTAAAACCGCCAATGTGGTGCTCAACACCGCGTTTGGCTGGCCGACCATCGCTGTGGATACGCATATTTTTCGCGTTTCTAACCGCACGCGTTTCGCGCCGGGTAAAAACGTTGAAGAAGTTGAAGAGAAGCTGCTGAAAGTGGTGCCTGCTGAATTTAAAGTCGATTGCCACCACTGGTTGATCCTGCACGGGCGATACACCTGCATCGCCCGTAAGCCGCGCTGCGGCTCCTGCATTATCGAAGATCTGTGCGAGTACGACAGTAAAGTCGATAGTTAATGCCCGTCAGAACGGGCGCATCACTGCCAGTAAAATAATCACCGCAACGGCGACAATGGTTATGCCGGTGGCATTGCGAATAGCCCCCATGCCTTTCACCGCTTCACCTGTCGCTATGCGGCGCAACGTGGCAGAGAGAAAACCATGCAGACCGGAAAGCAGCAGCACTACCACCACCTTGATTATCAGCCACAGATGCGGCATTTGACCGTGCGCAATCACCATTACCGCACCCGCAACCCACAGCAGTAACATTGCAGGCGTGGTGATTTTACGGCTCCAGCGGCGTACATCGCCCGCCAGCGCGCCACGCGCGGTGTTATCTGCTTGTGTTGCGCACCAGCCGGCAACGACAGCCATCACCAGCATTCCGCCTATCCAGACGATGGCCGCTGCGATATGTAACGCATTGAGCCATGGATGAAAGTTCATATTTCGACTCCAGTTTAATAAAGACCGCGGCAAGTCTGACAGCGTATCTGCCCCCTGTCATGAACAATGCGCGGCAAATAGCAGAAAAGGTCTCGTTATTGATCCCGGATTGGTTATCCAACGAATCGCGGATAAGGGAACTCGCTGATTTTATGTCATAACTTTATGTGATAACGCTCACGTCTCTGTAAATTACTCAAAACGTCGAATGATTGCGCACAAATCGTGATATTGAGCAAATAATCGTCCGCTTATGCGTATTTAATAAGGTTATTCCTTTTTTTAGAAGAAAAAAATCAAACTGATGGCTATTTCGGTGACTATTGCTAACACAATGTTAAAAAAGAGATTAACAATGTACATGGAATGGCTGCAGTGCAAACTTTAATCACGTTTAGCAAGAGATATGACCAGATTGATCACATAAACCAGCCCAATACACTACCATTTAGCCAAAATAGCAGAACATATGCCTTAATGTGCAATCTAACCCCCGGACTGTAGTAGAAAAATCCACTTTTATTTCCATGATGAAATTTAACTCTGAATAACAAATAAAAACACCGAGCATTGTAATGCTCTGGATCTATGTAACAGAATATGTCAAAAGACTTGCCTGAACGCGCTGGATAGTGAACATTAACCGCCGTTTTCCCCTCCCAATATAACTATAAGCGTGATGAACTCTGGTCATTGCGCGCTGAACACCCCCGTTAATATGGGATGTAAAAAAAGAGGTATATGTGTCAACTGCAAACAAACCAACGGAAAGCGTTAGTCTGAACGCTTTTAAACAACCGAAAGCGTTTTATCTGATCTTCTCTATCGAGTTATGGGAACGTTTTGGTTACTACGGCCTGCAAGGGATTATGGCTGTTTACCTGGTTAAACAACTGGGTATGTCAGAAGCGGACTCTATTACACTGTTCTCCTCCTTCAGCGCACTGGTTTATGGCCTGGTTGCCATCGGTGGCTGGCTGGGTGACAAAGTGCTGGGCACCAAACGCGTGATTATGCTGGGCGCGATCGTGCTGGCCGTCGGTTATGCGCTGGTGGCGTGGTCCGGTCATGATGCGAGCATTGTATATATGGGCATGGCGGCCATCGCCGTGGGTAATGGTCTGTTTAAAGCCAACCCGTCCTCCCTGCTCTCCACCTGCTATGCCAAAGACGACCCGCGTCTGGACGGTGCATTTACCATGTACTACATGTCCGTTAACGTCGGTTCATTCTTCTCCATGCTGGCAACACCGTGGCTGGCCGCGAAATTCGGCTGGAGTACCGCGTTTGGTCTGAGCGTGGTGGGTCTGCTGATCACCATCGTTAACTTCTCCTTCTGCAAACGTTGGGTGAAAAACCACGGTTCTAAACCGGATTTCGAACCGCTGCGCGTTGGCTATCTGCTGGCGACCATTGTCGGTATCGTGGCGCTGATCGCTATCGCTACCTGGCTGCTGCACAACCAGGGCATCGCACGTATGGTGCTGGGCGTTGTGGCGCTGGGTATTATCTGCATCTTCGCCAAAGAGACTTTCGCGCTGAAAGGCGCTGCTCGTCGTAAAATGATCGTCGCCTTCATTCTGATGGTACAAGCGATTGTCTTCTTCGTGCTCTACAGTCAGATGCCGACATCGCTGAACTTCTTTGCTATCCGTAACGTTGAGCACACACTGTTTGGTATCGCTTTCGAACCTGAACAGTATCAGGCGCTGAACCCGTTCTGGATCATTATTGGTAGCCCGATTCTGGCCGCTATCTATAACAAAATGGGCGATACACTGCCGATGCCGCACAAATTCGCCATCGGTATGGTGCTGTGCTCTGGCGCGTTCCTGGTGCTGCCGCTGGGCACGAAATTCGCCTCTGAGGCGGGTATCGTTTCCGTAAGCTGGCTGATCGCAAGCTATGGCCTGCAAAGTATCGGTGAACTGATGATCTCCGGTCTCGGTCTGGCGATGGTTGCGCAACTGGTGCCGCAGCGTCTGATGGGCTTCATTATGGGAAGCTGGTTCCTGACCACGGCTGGCGCGAACATTATCGCCGGCTATGTGGCTAATCAGATGGCTATCCCGGAAAATGTGACCGATCCGCTGATGTCACTGAACATCTACGGCTCCGTGTTCCTGCAAATTGGTATTGCCACGGCGGTTATCGCTTTGCTGATGATCGTCACCGCACCGAAGCTGAACCGCATGACGCAGAGCGAAGATACCACTCGCGAAACGTCGGAAACCGCTACGGCTTAATCGCCGCGGGGAACTCGAATTATTCAGCCGCTAACGCAAGTTAGCGGCTTTTTTTTTATTCCGCCGCGTAATAACCTATGCCGGAAATCAGCCATAAGGAAAAGATAATGAAACTGTTTTACAAGCCGGGCGCCTGCTCTCTCGCATCGCACATTGCTCTGCGTGAGACCGGAAAAGATGTGGATCTGATAAGCGTTGATTTGATGAAAAAACGTCTGGAAAACGGCGATGATTTTTTTGCTATCAACCCGAAAGGGCAAATTCCGGCGCTGCTGCTGAATGACAACACGCTGATCACCGAAGGCGTGGCGATTATGCAATACGTTGCTGACAGCGCACCTGAGAGCCAGTTACTGGCACCTGTTGGCACCTTGCCGCGTTACAAGACACTGGAGTGGCTGAACTTTATCGCAACCGAGCTGCATAAAGGCTTCACCCCGCTGTTCCGCCCGGATACACCGGAAGAGTACAAACCCACCGTACGCGCCTTGCTTGAGAAAAAATTGCACTACGTGAATGAATCCCTGAGCAATAACGCGTGGATCAGCGGTGCAAACTTTACCATTGCCGACGGTTATCTGTTTACCGTGTTGCGCTGGGCGCGCGCGGTGAAATTGAATATGGAAGGTCTGTCGAATATTGACGCGTATATGGCGCGTGTTGCAGCTCGTCCTCTGGTAGCAGCTGCAATGGCGGCAGAAGGTATTCAGTAAAATGTGATTGCCCGCGAAGGCACTGTTTAGCGGGCATGAAACAAGGCGGGGATCCCCGCCTTGTTTACAGCAATGTGGCGCTAAAAAGATGCTCTGGGTGCGCAATTCTCTCCTGTGCCGCGACCACCTGCAGTTCATATTCCTGCAAATTTTTAGTCGCCAGCATAATTTCATACACTGCCGCCGTTACGTGCTCCAGCGCTTCACGTACGCTCGCACCCTGCAACAATTTCACCAGTAACAACCCGCTGGTCACATCGCCCACACCGACAGGTTGACGTGCGCCAAAATCCACCAGCGGACGGCTAATGTGCCAGGCTTCACTGGGTGTCACCAGCAGCATTTCAAAGCGATCGGTGCTCAGTCCCGCACGCGCAAGATGTTTCACCAGCACAATTTGCGGCCCTTGCGCAATTAGCTTGCGCGCCGCAGCCACCGCGTCTTCCACCGTGTTAACCGCATGCTCGCAAAGGATCTCCAGCTCAATCAGATTTGGCGCAATGATATCGCTGGCAGGCAAAGCGTGGCGGGCATGAAACTCGGCAACCCCAGGCGCAACGATGCAGCCTTTCTCCGGGTGCCCCATGACCGGATCGCAGAAATATTTCGCCTGTGGATTGGCCGCTTTCACCTGACGGACGATGCCCAGAATATGCTCTCCCTGCTCTGCCGACCCCAGATAACCGGTCAGCACCGCGTCACAGCGTTTCAGTTGGTCAATCGCCGCAATGCCCTGCACAATTTCGGTCAGATGGGCTGGCGGCATCACGCTGCCGGTCCATTTGCCGTACTGGGTATGGTTAGAAAACTGCACCGTGTTCAGCGACCAGACGTTAACGCCCAGGCGGCGCATCGGAAACTCGGCGGCACTGTTCCCCGCATGACCAAAGACCACATGCGATTGAATGGCGAGGATATTCTTCATTGTTGGTAGCCTTGCAAGAATGGAGCAATGAAAAGAAGGGAGTGATTTCTCACTCCCTTCGGCAGGTCTGTTTTTATTTCCAGCAGATCAAGCAGTAGTTTTTCTTACCGCGGCGCAGCAGCGTGTAGCGACCAAACAGGCGATCGCCGTCAGTGAAGAAATACTCCGGATCGGATTGTTTTTCGCCGTTGATGGTAACGGCGTTGGACGCGATGGTTTTACGCGCCTGGCCGCGGGACGGCTGCAGCTCAGAATCAACCAGCGCCTGCATCAGATCGGCACCTTTTTCCATCTCAACCATCGGTACGCCATCCTGCGCCAGTTGCTCAAAATCGGCTTCGCTCAGATCACTCAGCGTACCGTTGAACAGGCTTTCGGTGATGCGTTTAGCGGCGGTTAAACCCTCTTCGCCATGTACCAGACGCGTCACCTGCTCAGCCAGCACATATTGCGCACGCGGCGCTTTACCGCTGTTTTTGTCTTCTTCTTCCAGCGCGTTAATTTCCGCGATATCCATAAAGGTGAAGAACTTCAGGAAGCGATAAACATCCGCATCGGCGGTGTTGATCCAGAACTGGTAGAACTTATACGGGCTGGTTTTCTTCGGATCCAGCCACACCGCGCCGCCTTCGGTTTTACCAAATTTTGTGCCATCGGCTTTAGTGATCAGCGGAACCGTCAGGCCAAATACCTGGTTTTGGTGCAGGCGGCGAGTCAGATCGATACCCGATGTGATGTTGCCCCACTGGTCGGAACCGCCAATCTGCAACACTACATCATGCAATTCGTTCAAACAGGCAAAGTCGTAACCCTGCAGCAGATTGTAGGAAAACTCGGTGAACGAGATGCCGACATCATCGCGGTTCAGGCGCTGCTTGACCGCTTCTTTGTTAATCATCTGGTTAACAGAGAAGTGTTTGCCGATATCGCGCAGGAAGGTCAGCACGTTCATGCTGCCAAACCAGTCGTAGTTATTCGCAGCGATAGCGGCGTTGTCGCCACAGTCGAAATCGAGGAACGGTGCGACCTGTTTGCGGATTTTATCCACCCACTCCTGCACGGTGTCTTCGGTGTTCAGTTTACGCTCGGTAGCTTTAAAGCTCGGGTCGCCAATCAGACCGGTTGCGCCACCCACCAGCGCCACTGGCTTGTGGCCAGCCTGCTGGAAGCGTTTCAGGCATAACAATGGAACCAGATGCCCCAAATGCAAGCTGTCAGCGGTAGGATCGAAGCCGCAATAGAGCGCGATCGGGCCCTGCGCCAGTCGCTCTGCTAACGCTTCCTCATCCGTCACCTGGGCCACGAGACCCCGCTCTTGCAATTGTTTAATCAAGTTACTGCTTGCCATCAAAATCTCCATGTATAAAACGGACTGCACCTTTGCCGGTACACGACTTTTCGCCAGATGCGAAAGGATACTTCATGGGGGGCAGATAGAATAAAGCGCCGGAACACGGAGTGCCAGCGCTTATAGCAACATTTTTCAGGGATTACGGCGCGAGGCGGTCAATTTTCCACGCAGCGTTCTCACGCTGGTATAAAAAACGGTCATGCAGGCGATTGGCACCACCTTGCCAGAACTCCATCTGGTCGATACTGACGCGGTAGCCGCCCCAGAAACTGGGTAACGGGATTTCGCCCTGCTGGAACTTTTGCTTAAGTTCAAGGAACTTGCTTTCCAGAATACCGCGCGCGGAGATGCGGCTCGATTGTTTCGATACCCAGGCGCCGATTTGGCTGTCACGCGGGCGACTATGGAAATACTTCACTACTTCCAGCGTTGAAAGCCGTTCTGCTTTGCCAGTGACCATCACTTGACGTTCCAGCATATGCCATGGGAACAGCAGACTGACAGCGGGGTTGTTTTCGATGTGATGCGCCTTGCGGCTGCCAAGGTTGGTATAGAACACCAGCCCTTTTTCATCGTAATGTTTAAGCAACACGATGCGCTGGTAAGGTTGGCCGTTTTCATCCACTGTCGCGACAACCATCGCGGTAGGATCGGCCAGCTGGGCTTCACAGGCCTGCCCCAGCCAGCGTTCAAATAATGTCAACGGTTCGGCGGGAAGGTCGCCGCGACGCAGACCACCTTTAGTGTATTCACGGCGCAGATGCGCGATTTGCTGCAATTGATCGTTATCAGACATGGCGTTAGCGAAAGTAATCATCAGGTGGGGCTTATTATGCGCCCCCCTGTAAAAATCTCAACGCTGCGGAATAAGCTGGCAATTATTCAGTACAATGCGATCGCGCTTGTAGACTGTCGCACTCTCACCCTTCGACCAGAAAACGTAGACGCCATCCGTATAGCGTGCACCAGAGGCTGAAAGCCCTTGCTGTAAAGTCAGCAATTTATCATCCCAGACAAAACTCGCCTGCTGACGAGTGTTATTAATTTTCACGGTGAGCGGTTTTTCGTCGCACTGGTAAACCAGCGTATCGGTATGCATGCGTTCTACAAACTGATTGTAATAGCTGCATCCGGCAAGCAGTGCAGGCAGACAGGCGATGAGTATTTTTTTCATAGAGTATTCCCGGGACGGTCCTGGTCACGGAGGGCGAAACGCCCTCCCTAAGCCTGGTCAGTCTAGCCCGGCGCAACTAAAGTGAAATGCGGTTAACTCTGATTCTGCCGCGGATTAGCGGGGTAAATCGCGCCGAGCACCGAGGCTGCGGACGCGCCAGTGACGGATGGCAGATTGCCAGGCAGTCCGGCCAGGGTTCGCCACGCAAGCCAGGCGAACGCCAGCGCTTCCATGTCGTCGCCGCTGATACCGGCTTCATCGGTGGTAGTGACTTCTGTACCTGGCAGCAGCCCCGCCAGACGGGCCATGACCAACGGATTTCGACTCCCGCCGCCGCAGACCAGCAGGCGTTCACAACCGCCACTGAGCAGCACCTGCTCGGATATTGTCATCGCCGTCAATTCAGCCAGTGTTGTCTGCACATCTCTGGCGCTTAACCCCGGGAAGTGCGCGAGGTGGCGCTCCAGCCAGCTGTAATTAAAATATTCACGACCGGTGCTTTTCGGCGCGGGCGTGGCAAAGTAGGCATCGCTTAGCATGTTTTGCAGTAGCGGCAGCACCACTTTGCCTTCGCTCGCCCACTGCGCATCTTTGTCGTAGGGTTTGCCTTTTTGCCGCCAAATCCACGCGTCCATGAGCATGTTGCCCGGGCCAGTGTCATAACCCCGGACCGGCTGACCGGGGATCAACAACGATAGATTGGCGATGCCACCAATGTTGAGCACCATGCGCCGTTCTACCGGGTGCGCCAGCAGTGCATGGTGAAAGGCAGGCACCAGCGGCGCGCCCTGCCCGCCAAGCGCGATATCACGGCGGCGAAAGTCACCGACCACCGTCACACCCGTACGCGCCGCGATTTGGTTATTGTCACCAATTTGCAGAGTATGCGGCGCAATACCTGTCGGTTCATGCCAGACGGTTTGCCCGTGACAGCCAATCGCGACGATATCTTCCGGGTGGAGTTGCTCTCGGTCCATTAGCGCCAGCACCGCGTCGGCGAACAATTGGCCCAGTTGGGTATCCAGCCGCCCCAGTTGCGAGAGTGTGAGTTGCTGCCCCTGACAAATGCCAAGAATCGCCTCTTTTAACGGCAGCGGAATCGGAAACGTCAGGCTCGCTTGCTGCGCGACCATGGTTTCATCGATTGCCGCCAGCACCACATCAACCCCATCCAGACTTGTTCCAGACATCACCCCAATGTAGCGACCCGATTTCATACGCCTTCCTTTAATGCGTGACCGAAGGGCACCACTCCACCATAAAGCGGGGGTTAACGCCATCGGCTGCAAACACTTTTTAACAATCGGCTGGATTTTCGTTAAGTGAAATTGCACCGGGCTGCGCTTATAATCGCTTCGTTTAAATCTGGTTAAACTCGCGTTGATTATTATTTTTGCCGGGATTTGGCAGAAGATATGACCTGGTATTGCTAAAATGCCATATAATTTAACCATGTCGGATGCCCGCAAGGGCGTTTCATGGTGAACAGGAGATTCATAAATGATGTTACGTGCACTGGCAGTTTCGCTGATTGGTTTTACTTTGGCTGGCTGCGTGAATAACGACACGCTTTCCGGTGATGTCTACTCTGCATCCGAAGCTAAACAGGTGCAGAATGTCACTTACGGCACCATTGTTAACGTCCGTCCGGTACAGATTCAGGGTGGCGATGATAACAATGTCATCGGCGCGCTTGGCGGTGCAGTGCTGGGTGGTTTCCTTGGTAACACCGTTGGTGGCGGCACAGGTCGTTCTCTGGCCACCGCAGCAGGCGCGGTAGCCGGTGGCGTTGCAGGACAATCCGTCCAGGGTTCACTGAATAAAACGCAGGGTGTTGAGCTGGAAATTCGTAAAGATGATGGCAACACCATTATGGTCGTACAGAAACAGGGTAACACCCGTTTCTCCGCAGGCCAGCGCGTCGTGATGGCAAGCAACGGTCGTCAGATTACCGTTTCCCCGCGTTAATTGCCGCATCAGGTGGTCACGCCAGTGGCCGCCCTTTCATATTGCCGATACTGAATGTTGATATAAAAAAGCCTTGCGGATGCAAGGCTTTGCTGGTCAGTCTCGCGACTGAAGTTCATTGATGTTTTGTTCCAGTCGGGCAATCATTTTAATCAACTGATCGAGTTCTTCCGCAGAGATCCCGGAAAGTATTTCCCCCCGGGTTTTACGAATAACCGTCTCCATCTCTTCAATGATTGGGTCCGCTTTTTCTGTCAATTTGATCCGCTTTGCCCGGCGATCGTTGGCACAGGTCTGGCGAGAAATAAGGCCTTTCTCTTCCAGTTGATCCAGCGTACGCACCAGCGAAGGCTGCTCAATGCCAATCGCTTTTGCCAGTTGAATTTGCGACTGATCGGGCGGCAGCTGATGAATATTATGCAGCGTTACCCAGTGAGTCTGCGTTAATTCCAGAGGTTTCAGGCGATGGTCAATCAAAGCGCGCCAGACGCGCACTAAGCGTGCCAGATCAGAACCTAATGGCGATTCCAATTTCATCTCCTTATAATTAGCTTGCTAAGTTATTATACTCATTTTAGAATAGTTTGCAGTATTTATATTGGTAAAACAAATGTATTGCGGTTCTCGCCGGGGCTTACGCTGAGATTCCACCTGCCTTAGCAACACGCAGTGGTTGGTACTTATCTAATGATAATCACCAATCTGGCGATCCGTTAGGTTGCACAGGACACAAAGTGTGAAGTTGAACCCAAGTTTCCCGAACTTACCCTTGCAAGACCTGATTTTTGGCGCATCGGTCTATTTCCCTCCCGTATTTAAAGTGGTCATGCTGGGCTTCCTGTTCTGGCTTATTGCTCATCGCCTGTTGCGCGGGTGGATTTATGCGGGTGATATCTGGCACCCCATCCTGATGGATCTCTCCTTATTTGTTATTGCGCTGAGCCTCGCCCTCGGCTTGCTAATTGTGTGGTAATTATGCGCCTGAAATCCCTGAAATATTTCTCCACGCTCCTGGTGCTGGCTGTGGCGATTGTCGCGGCCTGGTGGATGTGGAACTTTTATATGCAGTCCCCCTGGACGCGTGACGGAAAGATCCGCGCTGAGCAGGTCAGTATCACACCGCAGGTCTCAGGCAGCATCACCGAACTGAAAGTGAACGATAACCAGTTGGTTAAAGCAGGCGATCTGCTATTTCGTATCGACGATACGCCTTACCACATTGCCGTACTGAACGCCGAGGCTCAGTTGGCTCGTATGCAAACCGATCTGGCGAAAGCGAATAATGAAGCCAATCGCCGCCGCCATCTTTCACAAAACTACATCTCCGCAGAAGATCTCGATACTGCCAATATTAGTGTTAAAGCTGCACAGGCAAGCGTTGCGGCGGCGCAGGCGCAGCTGGCACAGGCACAATGGCAGTTGGCGCAAACTAAAGTGAAGGCACCGGTGGACGGCTGGGTCACCAACCTTTCCGCCCGCACCGGGAATTACGCCACCGCCGGGCAACCGGTTTTCGCACTGGTTGACAGCCATTCGTTTTATGTGATGGGTTACTTCGAAGAGACCAAATTGCGCCATATCCAGGAAGGGGCAGCAGCGAAAATCGTGCTTTATAGTGGTGATATTACGTTACAGGGTCACGTTTCCAGCATTGGTCGCGCGGTTTACGATCAAAGCGTCGAGACCGACAGCGGCCTGGTTGCCGATATCAAACCAAACGTCCCGTGGGTACGGCTGGCGCAGCGTGTGCCGGTCCGTATTCAGTTTGATAACCTGCCCGCCGGGCTGACGCTGGTTTCCGGTACCACCTGCACCGTGGCGATTGGCGGTCAGTAATGAAATCCCCTGTCTGGCTCTGGCAAAATCTGCCATGGGTGAAAGCCACGTACGGACAGTGGCGTTATGCGCTGCGTAACGGTATTGCGATGTGTCTGGCGCTCACGGTGGCTTATTATCTCGATCTCGATGAACCTTACTGGGCCATGACATCCGCTGCTGTTGTCAGCTTTCCCACCGTCGGCGGCGTGATCAGTAAAAGCCTTGGACGTGTTGCCGGGAGCCTGCTTGGAGCCAGCGCAGCGCTGATCATTGCCGGTCAGACGCTTAACGATCCGTGGCTGTTTCTGTTTGCTATGGCTACCTGGATTGGCTTTTGTACCTGTGCCTGTGCGCAGTTCACCAATAATGTCGCCTATGCCTTTCAACTGGCGGGTTATACCGCCGCGATTATCGCGTTTGCGATGGTCGATGTGACCGATATTACCGAGCTGTGGGTCATTGCTCAGGCGCGGGTGTGCGAAGTGATTCTGGGGATTTTGTGCGGCGGCATGATGATGATGATCCTGCCCGGCAACGCGGACGGAACCGCCCTGCTGACGGCATTGAAAAAAATGCATGCGCGGTTGCTGGAACATGCCAGCCTCCTGTGGCGGCCAGAAACCACAGACGCTATCCGCACCGCCCATGAGAGCGTTATCGGCCAGATCCTCACCACCAATTTACTGCGAATTCAGGCGTTCTGGAGCCATTACCGTTTTCGGCGGCAAAACAGTTTGCTGACCTGGTTACTGCACCAACAGTTGCGCATGACCAGTGTGATCTCCAGCCTGCGCAGAATGCTACTGAACTGGCCCGACGCGCCGGAAAATTTGCGCCCAATTCTCGAACAACTGCTCGCCGCGCTTGCTCATCCACGCGCGGATGCGCTTACCGTCGCACGTATTATCGCCCCGCTCGCGCCCGGCATAAGCGATGATTACCGGCACCACGCATTCTGGCAGCGGTTACGCTATTTTTGTCGTTTATACCTCACCAATAACCGCTGGCTGACGCGCGTGGAGAATGCTTCGCCGGTAAGCAGTTATACGCCGCCGAGAAGCCCGGGATTGATGCGTTATACGGATAATGCCGAAGCGCTGTGGAGCGGCATTCGCACCTTTTGCGCACTGAGTCTGGTCGGCGCATGGAGCATCAATACGCAGTGGGAATCGGGTTCGGCGGCGCTGACGCTGGCGGCTATCAGCTGTGTGCTTTACTCCGTCTCACCCGCGCCGTTTAACTCCCTGACGCTGCTGCTACGCACCTTAGTCTTGCTGTCGCTGTTCAGCTTTATGGTGAAATTTGGCCTGATGGTACAAATCAGCGAGCTGGCAGTGTTTCTGCTGTTTCTTTTCCCGCTGTTAACCACCCTGCAATTGTTGAAACTGCAAATGCCAAAGCTCGCCGGGTTGTGGGGGCAATTGATTGTTTTTATGGGCTCGTTTATCGCAGTGACCAATCCACCGGTTTATGACTTTGCGGACTTCTTAAACGACAACCTGGCGAAGATCTCAGGCGTCGCGCTGGCGTGGCTCGCATTCGCTGTTTTACGTCCGGGCTCGGATGCCCGCAAAAGTCGGCGTCACATTCGCACGCTGCGCCGCAGTTTTGTCGATCAACTAAGCCGCATGCCGCAACTGAGTGAGCATGAGTTTGAATCGGTGGTTTATCACCACATTAGCCAGTTAAGTCATAGCCAGGACGCGCAAGCACGCCGCTGGCTGCTGCGCTGGGGCGTCGTGTTGTTAAATTGCTCGCATGTTGTCTGGCAGTTACGCGGTTGGGAAATCCGCTCAGATCCCCTCGCCAAAGTGCGCGAGTTATGCATTGTTTTACTGCGGGATGTGATGAGTGAGCGTGGCGTCCAGCAACGAACACTTTCTGCCACGCTGGCCGAGCTGCAGCGGATTAGCGCGGTGCTGGGTAAACATCACCAGCCGGCCGCACGGGAGCTGGCCTCGGTTGTCTGGCGCTTATATTGCGCGCTCTCGCAGCTGGAGCAAGCCCCGGCTGCAGGGACGCTTACTTGATAACGCCACAGGCGTAACGTGCGCCGCCACCACCGAGCGGTTTCGGTTGATCGGACATATTATCGCCGCCGACGTGCACCATTAGTGCTTTGCCTTTCACATCCGCGAGTTTTTTCAGACGCGGCGCCACCACCGGGTCGGTCGCTTTACCGTCGTTGTTGACCACCAGCACCGGCAGGTCGCCTAAATGTCCGGCGCCCTCTGGTCCTTCATGTTTGCCGGTATGTTGCGGATCGAGGTGCCCTCCCGCAGCTTCCGCCGCAGAGGCTTTCCCCTCTTTAATCGCAGGCTGGCAACTGCCTTTGGCATGGACGTGAAAACCATGCTCGCCGGGCGGCAGGGCTTTCAGGTCTGGCGCAAATTCCAGCCCTTTATCGGTTTCGCTGATTTTTACACTACCAACAGACTGCCCAACGCCTTGCGCAGTGACCAGGTTCATTTCCACTTCTTCACTGGCGGCTTGCGCCCCGGCGCAAACAACGAGCGCCAGCACAGCCAGACTAAAACGCTTCATATGACCTCCTTTGGTCTGTTTTGCCCTGTAAGTTTAAACCAGGATGGCAGATTTCACCGGGAGGTCATTTGCCTGTGTTATGGCACGTCGTAACCAAGCGCCGCTTTGCGAATACGGAACCACTGCTGGCGCGTCATCTGAAGGTTCAGGGCCCCAAGCGCCGAACGCACGCGCTCAATTTTACCCGAGCCAATAATGGGCAGCGGCGCAGACGGCAGACGCATCACCCAGGCATAGACCACCTGTTCGATGGTTTCGGCATTCAGTTCCTGCGCAACGCGCGCCAACTCATCACGCAGCGGCTGGAACGCCGCATCGTTGAACAGACGCCCGCCGCCGAGACATGACCATGCCATCGGGCGAATACGCAGCTGTTGCAGTTGATCCAGCGTGCCATCCAGCAGTAGCGGCTGATGTACTGGCGAGATCTCGACCTGGTTGGTCGAAAGGGTAAACGGCAGGCGTGACTGCAACAGTGAGAACTGCGCCGGTGTGAAGTTGGAAACGCCGAAGTGGCGCACTTTTCCGCTCTGATGCAAATGCAGAAAAGCTTCCGCTACCTCATCGGCGTCCATCAACGGATCGGGACGGTGGATCAGTAACAAATCAAGGTGATCGGTGGCAAGATTCACCAGCGACTGTTCGGCACTGCGAATAATGTGGTCGCGTTCAGTAATGTAATGACCCAGCGCATGTTCCGGTTTCGCGGTGGTGGCGATCCCGCATTTGCTAACAATCTCCATGCGAGCACGCAGATGTGGAGCAAGCTTGAGCGCCTCGCCAAACGCGGCTTCACACAGATAACCGCCGTAGATATCCGCGTGATCGACGGTAGTCACACCGAGATCAAGATGAGACTCAATGAAGCTAACCAGCTGCTGCGGGGACATGTTCCAGTCCATTAAACGCCAGTAGCCCATCACAAAACGGGAGAATTCCGGGCCTTGCGGCGCGAGGGCAATACGTTGAACCATAATGATTTCCTCGAAGGTAATTTGCCTTCGAGTATACGCATTTTCGTTATTAAAACAGTGAAGGTTGCTGAGGTTCTTCCGCAGGGGATGCTTTGTTTGCGCGCATTTTGCGCTGCAAGCGCTGGCGGCACAAACGTAGCACCTCTTGCTTTTGCGTATCGGTCATTTTTTGCCAGTTAAAACGCTCATCACGGCTACGCATGCAGCCACGACAAAAGCCGCGCTCATCCGACTGGCAAATGCCGCGGCACGGGCTCTGGACGGGGAAAAACTCCAGTTGTTCTGGCACAGTCGTCTCCGGTAATACAGGCAGTTCTCTTTATTGAAGACTGCCTGTCGATAACGTGCAAGGTGAAAAGCGCACTGTTCGCCACTTGCAACAGACCGATCGGTCTAGTAGAGTGGCGCGATGAGCAGAAATACTGAACATGATACGCGCGAACATTTACTGGCGATCGGCGAGCAGCTTTGCATGCATCGCGGGTTTACCGGTATGGGCCTGAGCGAACTACTGAAAACGGCGGGAGTGCCAAAAGGCTCTTTTTACCACTATTTTCGCTCCAAAGAGGCGTTCGGTGTGGCGTTACTTGAGCGTCACTATGCCGCTTATCACCAGCGGCTGGCGACCCATTTCACCAGCGGTCCGGGAAACTACCGCGACAGGTTGCTGGCGTATTATCAGGAAACGCTCCGGCAGTTTAGCCAACAGGGAATTATTAGCGGTTGCCTGACGGTGAAACTGTCGGCTGAAGTGTGCGATCTGTCGGAAGATATGCGTTCAGCAATGGACAAAGGCGCGCGCGGCGTTATCGCCCTGCTCGCAGATACGCTGGAAAACGGGCGTAACGATCGCAGCTTAACGTTTCAGGGTGAACCGCTAACGCAGGCGCAAGTGTTGTACTCCCTGTGGTTAGGTGCCAATTTGCAGGCCAAAATTTCGCGAAGCGCCCTGCCGCTGGAAAGCGCGCTGGCGCACGCAAATAACATCATCGCAACGCCTGTCTGATAGCAGGCATTTTTATTTCACTTTTTACTAGTCGACCGGTCTATTCAGGAGTTGTTATGTCCAGTAAATTATTTACGCCGCTGAAAGTGGGCGCGATTACCGTTCCAAACCGCGTTTTTATGGCACCGTTGACGCGACTGCGCAGCATTGAACCGGGTGATATTCCTACGCCGTTAATGGCGGAATATTATCGTCAGCGCGCCAGCTCCGGCCTGATTATTAGCGAAGCCACGCAAATCTCTGCCCAGGCGAAAGGCTATGCTGGCGCACCGGGTCTGCACAGCGCGGAACAAATCACCGCATGGCAGAAAATCACCGATGCCGTGCATAGCGAAAACGGCCGTATCGCCGTACAGCTGTGGCACACCGGTCGTATCTCACACAGCAGCCTGCAACCGGGCGGCTCAGCACCGGTCGCGCCTTCAGCCATCAATGCGGGAACACGTACCTCTCTTCGTGATGCCAACGGTAACGCCACGCGTGAAGACACCTCCACGCCGCGCGCGCTGGAAACCGATGAAATCCCGGGTATTATTAATGATTTCCGCCAGGCCGTCGCCAATGCGCGCGACGCCGGGTTTGATCTGGTTGAACTGCACTCGGCCCATGGTTATCTGTTGCACCAGTTCCTTTCACCATCGGCGAACCAGCGTACCGACCAGTACGGCGGAAGCGTGGAAAATCGCGCGCGCCTGGTACTGGAAGTGGTCGACGCGGTAAGCAAAGAGTGGGACGCAGAGCGCATTGGTATTCGCGTGTCTCCAATCGGTTCTTTCCAGAACATGGATAACGGCCCGAACGAAGAAGCCGATGCGCTGTATCTGATTGAGGAACTGGGCAAGCGCGGCATTGCTTACCTGCATATGTCAGAGCCGGACTGGGCAGGCGGCGAACCGTACACCGACGCTTTTCGTGAAAAAGTGCGCGCACGTTTCCACGGCCCGATCATTGGTGCGGGTGCCTATACCCCGGAAAAAGCAGAAGAGTTGATAGAGAAAGGTTTGATTGACGCGGTAGCTTTTGGTCGCGCTTATATCGCCAACCCGGACCTGGTAAAACGTCTGCAACTGAAAGCGGAACTGAACCCACAGCGCCCGGAAAGCTTCTATGGCGGCGGCGCGGAAGGCTATACCGACTACCCTTCTCTGTGATCCTCTGATTGTTCATTGATAGCGGCGGGTCTGCGCCGCTATACTAAAACTGTGTTTCTATTCGGAACGTTAACACATTCATACAAGAGGACATTATGCGCTTACTTCACACCATGCTGCGCGTCGGCAACCTGCAACGCTCCATCGAATTTTATACTAACGTGCTGGGCATGAAGCTGCTGCGTACCAGTGAAAACCCGGAATATAAATATTCGCTGGCTTTCGTTGGCTACGGCCCGGAAAGCGAAGAAGCGGTGATTGAACTGACCTACAACTGGGGCGTGGAAAGCTACGATCTGGGTAATGCTTACGGTCATATCGCGCTGAGCGTGGAAAACGCGGCACAAGCTTGCGAAGCTATCCGCAACAACGGCGGTAATGTGACGCGTGAAGCGGGTCCGGTTAAAGGTGGAACCACGGTTATCGCCTTCGTTGAAGATCCGGACGGTTACAAAATCGAGCTGATCGAAGAGAAAGACGCCGGTAAAGGCCTGGGTAACTAATCCCCTCCGGGCGCGCTTTGCGCCCGCTGTTTTACATCCCTTCGTAAAATTTGCCATAATGCGCTGCCATTTTCCCGTATCAAGAGATCCTGATGTCCGATAACGCTCAACTGACTGGTCTGTGCGACCGTTTTCGCGGTTTTTACCCTGTGGTAATTGATGTTGAAACCGCCGGGTTTAACGCCAAAACCGACGCGCTGCTGGAAGTCGCCGCCATTACGCTGAAAATGGATGAACAAGGCTGGCTGATGCCCGACAGCACGCTGCATTTCCACGTTGAGCCTTTCGAAGGCGCGAATCTGCAACCCGAAGCGCTGGCCTTTAACGGCATTGATCCGAACAACCCGCTGCGTGGTGCGATAAGTGAGCATGACGCGCTGCATGCCATTTTTAAAATGGTGCGCAAAGGCATTAAAGATCAGGGTTGTAACCGCGCAATTATGGTGGCGCACAACGCAACGTTCGATCACAGTTTTATGATGGCCGCTGCGGAGCGCGCTTCGCTGAAACGCAACCCGTTCCATCCGTTTGTCACGTTCGATACCGCATCATTAAGCGGGCTGGCGCTCGGGCAGACGGTGCTGTCAAAAGCGTGTGGCGCGGCGGGCATCGCGTTTGACGCCTCGCAGGCGCACTCCGCACTGTACGATACAGAGCAAACCGCCCTGCTGTTTTGCGAAATCGTCAACCGCTGGAAGCGTCTCGGCGGCTGGCCGCTGCCCATCGCGGACGAAAATCAGGCATAAAAAAAGCGACCGTCAGGTCGCTTTTTTGTTGGCAGAAATTACTCTGCGCTCGGCTCGTCTTTATGTTTTGCCGCCGCTTCTTTGATAAGCGTCTGCAATTCACCGCGCTGATACATTTCAATCACAATATCGCAGCCGCCAACCAGTTCACCTTCAACCCACAGCTGCGGGAAGGTTGGCCAGTTAGCGTATTTCGGCAGTTCTGCGCGAATATCCGGGTTTTGCAGAATGTCTACATAGGCAAAACGTTCACCGCATGCAGAGAGCGCTTGCACCGCCTGGGCGGAGAAACCGCAGCTAGGCAGCTTCGGAGAGCCTTTCATATACAGCAGAATCGGGTTTTCAGCGATCTGGCGCTGGATTTTTTCAAGGGTTGTGCTCATTGTCTTGCTTCCTTCAACTTCTTCTACGGCAGATGTTCGCCATTGTAACGGTTCAGAGGGGCATCGGAAAATAACATTTTGTTCACCGTTCATGATTTTATCGTCTGTCGGCAAAAGTTGCCTTAGGAATATGACTTAACTCAACTCGCCATCCCGCTTGCAGCCTAACTCTTGAGCACATAGAAACGTTTTGCTGCTTTTTTTTGCGCTTGTTAACGAAACGAAGCTATAGATGCAAAAACAGTATTAACTTTTGGGGTTTTTATGGATTAGAATCGACGAGTTTTAAAAAACCATTTGCAGGCATATTAAATGCTTGCCCTAACAGGGGATTGCTCAGTGGCGCGGATACCAAAAGCTTCAATCACGCTCTGTGCTTTGTTGTTCACCACGCTTTCTTTCACGCCATTAGCGAGTGCCTCGGAACAGGCGCGAGCGTCGGCCGTGCAAAAAGCGCATCTGGCGAAAGCATCCGAACGTAAGAAAAAAAATACATCACAAAAGACATCAAAGAAAAACAGTCGCAGTCCGGCAGAAAAAACCACCAGCAAAAAAACAACGGAGAGCAAAAAAACTCCGGCAAACAAAAAAGTTACCACCAGCAAAAAAGCCAGCAAAATCACTTCGCGTCGTAATGCATCCAGCCCGTTAAAAACTACCGCCGTCACCTGGACTGAAAAATGTACGCCGCGCAAAGGTCACAAGCCGCATTGTGTGAAGGTCAAAAGCACGAACGCCATCGCCGATGTGCATAAAGTTCGCATTCAAAAAGCACAAAAAACCGCCATGTCCAAGCTGATGAATCAGATTGGCAAACCTTATCACTGGGGCGGCACCTCACCGAGCACCGGTTTCGATTGCAGCGGTCTGGTCTATTACGCGTATAAGGATCTGGTGAAATTCCGTATTCCGCGTACCGCCAATGAAATGTATCACCTGCGCGATGCATCGCCGGTGAATGTGGCGGAACTGGAGAGTGGCGATCTGGTGTTCTTCCGTACCCAGGGTCGTGGTACAGCCGATCACGTTGGCGTGTACGTCGGCAATGGTAAATTCATTCAGTCTCCGCGTAGCGGCCAGGATATTCAGGTCACCTCGCTGAGTGAAGATTACTGGCAGCGTCATTATGTCGGCGCGCGTCGCGTCGTGACGCCGAAAACCATTCGCTAACCCCTCACCTGCCGCATCGGCGGCAGGTAACTCCCTCTTTTGTCTGACCTTTCGATTTGCTACCCTAATCCGCACATCCAATAGGGCTATTGGGTGTCATTAAAATAATGAAAGGAGAATAGCAATGTCGTTCGAATTACCTGCATTACCGTATGCAAAAGACGCCCTGGCGCCGCATATCTCAGCCGAAACGCTGGAATACCACTATGGTAAACATCATCAGACGTATGTCACCAACCTCAACAACCTGATCAAAGGCAGCGCTTTTGAAGGTAAATCACTGGAAGAGATTGTGAAAAGCAGCGAAGGCGGCGTGTTCAACAATGCCGCCCAGGTCTGGAACCATACCTTCTACTGGAACTGCCTGGCTCCGAACGCTGGCGGCGAACCGACCGGTGAGCTGGCGGCGGCTATCGCCAAATCCTTCGGCAGCTTTGCCGAATTCAAAGCGCAATTCACCGATGCTGCGGTTAAAAACTTCGGTGCTGGCTGGACATGGCTGGTGAAAAAAGCGGATGGCGCATTGGCCATTGTGTCAACGTCTAATGCGGGCACTCCGCTGACAAGCGACGCAACCCCGCTGTTAACCGTCGATGTGTGGGAACATGCATATTACATCGATTACCGTAATGCGCGTCCGAACTACCTCGAACATTTCTGGGCGCTGGTAAACTGGTCATTCGTTGCCAAAAATTTAGCTGCATAAATGTGGCATGAAACAAAGGAGGGGCTAGCCCCTCCTTTTTTTGCATTTGTGCTATTTATTCTGCTGCGGCATAAGTACGTTCTGGCTGTGAGCGCCCAGAGAACAGCACCACCAGCAGGCCCAGCCCGGCAATAATCGCCCCCATAACCGGGACGAAATCATAACCCAACCCAGCGGAAATCACTGCCCCACCGGCTGCCGCGCCCAGCGCGTTACCGAGGTTAAAGGCACCGATATTAACCGACGATGAAAGCCCTGGCGCTTCGTGCGCAACTCGCATGACACGCATCTGCAACGGCGGAACCACCGCAAACGTCGCCGCGCCCCACACCACCATACTGATGGCTGCGCCCACTTCGCTGCGCGCCAGGAATGGGATCGCCAGCATGATAGCAATCAGCAAAATCAAAAAACCTTTCAGCGTGCCGGTGACCGAGCGATCCGCCAGTTTACCGCCGAGATAGTTACCAATGGAGAAGCCAACGCCAATCAATACCAGCATCGCCGTCACAAAAACGGAAGAGGCATCGGTAATGGTGTGCAGCACCGGTGCAATGTAAGTATAAAGCGTGAACATGGCACCTGCGCCGAGCACGGTGGTCAGCAATGCGGACAACACTTGTGGGCGCACCAGCACCGACAGCTCTTTACGAACGTCCGGGCGCTCACCAGCGCCACCTTTCGGCAACGAAAAGAACAGGCTCGCCATAGCAATCACCCCCAGTCCGGCGGTGGCCATGAACGACATACGCCAGCCAATGGTTTCACCCAGCCAGGTCGCGGCAGGTACACCGCCGATGTTAGCAATGGTCAGCCCCATGAACATAGTAGCGACCGCGCTGGCCTGTTTCTCTTTGGCGACCACGCTTGCTGCCACCACCGAGCCAAGACCAAAGAAAGCGCCATGGTTCAGGCTGGTGACGATACGCGCCAGCATTAATGTGGTGTAATCCGGCGCAATCGCCGACAGCACATTACCGAGCGTAAAAATCGCCATCAAAAAGATCAGGGCATTACGTCTGCCGCGGTGAGACAGCAACAACGTCATTAACGGCGCACCAACCATCACGCCGATAGCGTAGGCGCTAATCAGCATCCCCGCCGCCGGAATAGAAACGTCAACGCCGCGGGCAATAACCGGCAGTAATCCCATCGGGGAAAACTCGGTAGTACCAATGCCGAAGGCGCCAATCGCCAGGGCAAGCAAAGGGAAATTAATTTTCATCTATGACTCCAAAATAGACATGCCGACTTGCGACCCTGTCGCTGAAGTCAAAAGTATGACAGCTATCACAAAAAACAGAAGTTAGCAGAATGACAAAAGATTATTGCAGAAGTGATAACAATAGCGGGGAAGAAAACCGAGGGAGAAGAGGCTCTCCCTCGCGATAGATCAATGCAGCGCAGCAGTCAGACCGCCGAAAACAATCAGGCTCAGAACGATGACGGTAGTGATTAAAGAATACTTCAGATCGGTGCTCATCAATTTTCCCCTTTTTAATTTCCCCACAAAAAGTGAGATAATGCATTTTTGCACAAATTATCTTAAAAATCTTGCGGGAATTCGCAGGAGAAACGTTTTAATACTTCCCCTTTTGCTCAAGATCAGACAAAATTCGACGCTAAATTTATTAGCGTACCGGCCATTGACTCCCCTCCTGACGTCCAGTGTCGTTTTCCCGGCGTACCGCACCCCCTTTGATGGGTACAGGGTGATTAAAGGCAAACGTTTACCTTAAGTATTATCAGGAGCTTATGATATGGTCTGGAGTGATATCTGATGGCAACGATTAAAGACGTAGCGAAACGAGCAAACGTTTCCACTACAACCGTATCACATGTAATTAACAAAACCCGTTTCGTCGCCGAAGAGACGCGCAACGCCGTGTGGGCGGCAATTAAAGAGTTGCACTATTCCCCCAGCGCCGTCGCCCGCAGCCTGAAAGTGAATCACACAAAATCGATCGGCTTGCTGGCCACCAGCAGTGAAGCGGCCTATTTTGCTGAAATTATTGAAGCCGTAGAGAAAAAGTGCTTCCAGAAGGGTTACACCCTGATCCTCGGCAATGCCTGGAACAGCCTGGAAAAACAGCGTGCTTATCTGTCGATGATGGCGCAAAAGCGCGTCGATGGCTTGCTGGTGATGTGTTCCGAATACCCGGAATCACTATTGAGCATGCTGGAAGAGTACCGCCATATTCCCATGGTAGTGATGGACTGGGGCGAAGCGAAGGCCGACTTTACGGACTCCGTTATTGATAACGCCTTTGAAGGCGGTTATATGGCCGGTCGCTACCTTATTGACCGCGGACACCGCGATATTGGTGTGATCCCTGGCCCTCTGGAGCGTAACACTGGCGCTGGCCGTCTGGCCGGCTTTATGAAAGCGATGGAAGAAGCCCTTATCACCGTGCCGGAAAACTGGATCGTACAGGGCGATT
Organism: Kosakonia sp. LAM2021; assembly: GCF_016620385.1. Taxonomy (NCBI): domain Bacteria; kingdom Pseudomonadati; phylum Pseudomonadota; class Gammaproteobacteria; order Enterobacterales; family Enterobacteriaceae; genus Kosakonia; species Kosakonia sp. LAM2021. The sequence continues at coordinate 135,642 of NZ_JAENHT010000004.1, read as the reverse complement.
TCGAGCCGGAATCCGGCTATCGCGCGATGCAGCAAATCCTCGGCCAGGCGCATCGCCCTACCGCGGTGTTTTGCGGTGGCGACATTATGGCGATGGGCGCGCTGTGTGCTGCCGATGAGATGGGTTTACGCGTACCGCAGGATATTTCCCTGATCGGTTATGACAACGTGCGTAACTCACGCTTCTTCACCCCGGCATTAACCACGATTCACCAGCCGAAAGATTCGCTGGGAGAAACGGCGTTTACCATGCTGCTTGATCGCATCGTCAACAAGCGCGAAGAGTCGCAGTCTATCGAAGTGCATCCGCGGCTGGTTGAGCGCCGCTCCGTGGCCGATGGCCCGTTTCGCGATTATCGCCGCTAACCACTTATTACGGAGCCGTTAATTCGGCTCCCGTAACCATTCGTCATTCAGCGTTTCACTGTCCCCCAGATATTCCAGCAGCCAGTTTAACGCCGGGGACGCCTCATTTTGTTGCCACGTCAGGCAGCACGCCGCATCCGGAAAGGGGTTTTCCAGGTTCAGCGCAACCCAGTCACCGCTATCGAGCCGCGGGCGGGCAAAGTGTGCCGGCACCATTCCCACGCATAACCCTGCCGATAAGCAAGCCTCCGACGATGCCCAATCAGGGACGATCACGCGTTTCTGATTATCCAGCAGCCAGGTAATACGTTTCGGCAACGAGCGGGACGTATCTTCCTGGATAAGTGAGGGCCAGTTGCGCAAGGTATCGTCGCTAAGCGGGCCTGTCAGTGACGCCAGCGGATGACGACTGGAAACCACGCATTTCCAGCTCAGCATTCCCATATCGCGAAACGCATAACGCCCACCGACGGGGATGGCCTGCGTTGCGCCGATCGCCAGCTCAACCCGCCCATCGGCAAGCGCATCCCAGACACCGTTAAAGACTTCCTGGTAGACCTGCAACTCAACATCGCTGAAATGGCGATAGAAATCGACGATCAATTGGCGGGTGCGTTCAGGTTTTACGATGTTGTCGACGGCAATTGCCAGTTGCCCGCGCCAGCCGTTGGCGATTTGCTGGCACTGCTGACGGGTGATCTGCATTTTTTTGATAACAGCTCGCCCTTCTTTCAAAAACCAGACCCCGGCAGGCGTAAGCTCAACATCACGATGGCGACGTTCAAACAGCGGAACAGCCAGCCACTCCTCAAGCTGTCGCACGGTATAGCTCACCGCAGAAGGTACACGGTGTAACTCCTGCGCCGCGCCGCTAAAACTGCCATTGCGCGCGACAGCATCAACCACTTCCAGCGAATATTCTGACCACATAATCTGCCTGCAAAAATTTTGAAACCACTACGCAAATATTAGCGTTTCACAAGCGCTAATGCACTCCTTACACTCGACAGCCCTGATTACCTGCAATAAAGAGAAACACTAATGCAACCTGGCAACGGATTTTTAGTCTGGCTCGCGGGATTAAGCGTGCTCGGCTTTTTAGCCACTGATATGTACCTCCCCGCTTTCAGCGCGATACAGCAGGATTTACACACATCGTCTGCGGTGGTTAGCGCAACCTTAAGCCTGTTTCTGGCGGGCTTTGCCATTGCGCAACTGGTATGGGGGCCTCTATCAGACCGCTATGGTCGCAAACCGGTTTTGCTGGCCGGGCTGGCGATTTTCGCGCTGGGCTGTCTGGGAACATTATGGGTACGCGATGCAACCCTGCTGCTGGTGCTGCGCTTTGTACAAGCGGTAGGCGTTTGCGCCGCGACAGTTAGCTGGCAGGCACTGGTGACGGATAACTACCCCGCGCATCGCGTCAATCGGATCTTCGCCACCATTATGCCGCTCGTGGGTTTGACACCAGCACTGGCACCGCTACTGGGCGCCTGGATCCTTGCGCATTTCAACTGGCAGACCATTTTCGCCACCTTACTGGCGATCACATTAATTCTGATGATCCCGGCGTGGCGGCTGAAATCGCCCGCGAAGAAAAGTGAACACCACGAACAACCGCTGACATTTATGGATCTGCTGCGAGCAAAAGATTATCGCGGAAATGTGATTATCTATGCCGCCTGCTCGGCCAGTTTCTTCGCCTGGCTGACCGGTTCGCCGTTTATTCTTCACGAAATGGGTTATGGCCCATCGGTTATTGGCCTCAGTTATGTGCCGCAAACTATCGCCTTTTTGGTTGGCGGTTACGGTTGCCGTGCCGCGTTGCAGAAATGGCAGGGTTCTCATTTGCTGCCGTGGCTGCTGGGGGCTTTTGCGTTAAGTGTTCTCGCCACCTGGGCCGTCGGTTTTATGCCGGACGTGTCGCTGACTGCGCTGCTCATCCCGTTTTGCTTTATGGCAATGGCCAACGGCGCGATTTACCCTATCGTGGTCGCGCAGGCGCTGCGCCCATTCCCGCAGGCCACCGGCCGCGCAGCCGCCTTGCAGAATACGCTACAACTGGGTTTATGTTTCCTGGCAAGCCTGGTCGTTTCGTGGCTTATCGCCACACCACTGCTGACGACGACCAGTGTTATGGTTGCAATGGTGTTGCTGGTCGCGTTGGGTTATCGGCTACAGCGCCGCACTCACGATGAACTGGCCGAAAAAGAGGTTGTGGCTCCCTCGTCGCATTAGCATTAATAGTTGCGCAAGCGACTATCAATAACTCAGCGGTTAGCTTGCTAATGGCTTTTTATTGAATCACCCGATTTTGACGCCTATACTCATTTTCGGCTGTTTGATAAATACGATAAATATTATGCATTAACGGGTACCGGATTGTACCCGTTTACCCATGGAAGGCCTTTCGGCAAGGGTCCTCTCCCTTCCTCTGTTCTACGTCGGATATCAGCCTCACGGTGAAAACCGTGAGATTTCTCACAAGCCTGAAAAAGCGTCTACGCTGTTTGAAGGTTCTGATCACTGCGAGTGATGGAGAAGTTATGAGTTCATCGTGTATAGAAGAAGTTAGCGTACGGGATGACAATTGGTTCCGTATAGCAAACGAACTGCTGGGTCGCGCAGGTATTCGCGTTAACGGCCCCGCAGCTTCAGATATTCAGGTGAAAAACCCTGATTTTTTCAAACGCGTTTTACAGGAAGGTTCGCTCGGACTCGGCGAAAGTTATATGGACGGCTGGTGGGATTGCCCCCGCCTGGACATATTCTTTACCAAAGTCCTGCGCGCCGGGCTGGAAAACCAACTTCCGCACCATCTCAAAGACACACTCCGCATTGCCGGAGCAAGATTATTTAATCTGCAAAGTAAAAAAAGGGCCTGGATTGTGGGCAAAGAACATTACGATCTCGGTAATGATCTGTTTACCCGCATGCTGGATCCGCAGATGCAATACTCTTGCGCCTACTGGAAAGACGCTGAAACGCTGGACGACGCACAACGGGCAAAACTGCGGCTTATTGGTGAAAAGCTCACGTTAAAACCCGGCATGCGCGTGCTGGATATTGGCTGTGGATGGGGTGGTCTGGCGCAGTTTATGGCGCAAAATTACGGCGTCAGTGTGGTTGGCGTGACGATTTCTGCAGAACAGCAAAAACTGGCGCAGAAGCGTTGCGAAGGGCTGGATGTCGATATTCGTTTGCAGGATTATCGCGACCTTGACGAGCAATTTGACCGCATTGTCTCCGTTGGCATGTTTGAACATGTCGGGCCAAAAAACTACGCAACCTATTTCCGCGTCGTCGATCGTAACCTGAAGCCCGATGGCATTTTTTTACTGCACACCATCGGCTCAAAACGTACCGATCACAATGTTGATCCGTGGATCAACCGCTACATCTTCCCGAATGGTTGTCTGCCTTCTGTGCGCCAGATTGCGGATGCCAGCGAATCACACTTTGTGATGGAAGACTGGCACAATTTCGGTGCGGATTATGACCGTACGTTAATGGCGTGGTATGAGCGTTTTCTTGCCGCCTGGCCGGAAATCGCCGACAACTATTCGGAACGCTTTAAACGGATGTTCAGCTATTACCTCAATGCCTGCGCGGGGGCGTTTCGTGCGCGCGATATTCAGCTCTGGCAGGTGGTTTTTAGCCGGGGTATTGAACACGGATTGCGCGTGGCGCGTTAAAAAAATAAACCCCGGCATGCCGGGGTTTATTTTTACTCTTCGCTGGCTGCGGCAACGATCGCCGCTTCTTTCGAGGCCAGCACGCGCTCCACGGTGTCAACAACCGCCTGCGTTTGCGGGTCGATTTCGATATTCACGCGATGCCCCAGCTTTTTTGCGCCAAGCGTCGTACGCTGCAGCGTTTCCGGAATTAAATGCACGCAGAAGCGGCTACTGGTAACTTCACCAACCGTCAGGCTGATGCCGTCGATGCCGATAAAACCTTTGTACAGAATGTATTTCATCAGTGCAGGATCCTGCACTTTAAACCAGATCTGGCGGTTATTTTCCGAGGTGAGAATTTTAACGATTTCGGCAGTGGTCATAATATGACCCGACATTAAGTGACCGCCAATTTCGTCACTGAATTTTGCGGCGCGTTCTACGTTTACCGTGTCGCCCACATTCAGATCACCGAGGTTAGTGATACGCAGCGTCTCTTTCATCAGATCGAAGCTAATATGGCTACCGTTAATCGCCGTCACTGTCAGGCAGCAACCATTATTGGCAATGGAAGCGCCGGTCTCAATGCCATCCAGCATCGTCTCAGGCAACTCAACAACGTGAGTGCGGAAATTGGGTTTATCATCAATGGACACCAGTTTCGCCGTGCCCTGTACAATACCCGTAAACATGCTTACCACTCCTGTTCCATTCATTCGGACATTACCGTGTTCTTTACGCACAATAACAGGTGAAATTTACCCTTGCCAGTTTCAATCGCCCTGCCGCCTTTTTTGCCGCCACTCTGGCGAGATGATAAGCGTAGCGCCGCGTGCTAAAAGATAATTTTGCTTTATGACTGGCATGGCAAAAGCGCGCCATAGCAGGTAATATTTGTACACATGTCGCACCCATCGCTGTGCGGCATCCTTTTTAGCACAAGGAAAAACTCCTTCCTGATTAGTCGTTCCATTCTTCTTATAACAACAAGATAAAGGTGTTCTCGTGCAGAAGTATATGAGAGAAGCGAGTCAGTTACTGGCACTCGCCGTGCCGGTTATTTTCGCGCAGGTCGCCCAGACAGCCATGGGTTTCGTCGATACGGTAATGGCCGGTGGCTACAGCGCCACGGATATGGCGGCGGTGGCAATCGGGACGTCAATCTGGTTTCCCGCCATTCTGTTTGGCCACGGTCTGCTGCTGGCGATGACGCCAGTGATTGCCCAGTTAAATGGTTCCGGACGTCGCGAAAGAATTGCCCATCAGGTCGGTCAAGGCTTCTGGCTGGCGGGTCTGGTCGCGGTGTTGATCATGATTGTGCTATGGAATGCCGGTCATATTATTTACGCCATGCATAACATCGATCCGCAACTGGCGGATAAAGCCGTGCGTTTTTTACGTGCGTTGATGTGGGGGGCGCCGGGTTATCTCTTTTTCCAGGTAATGCGTAATCAGTGCGAAGGCCTTGCCCGCACAGTTCCGGGTATGCTGATGGGGTTTGTCGGCCTGCTGGTGAATATCCCGGTGAACTACATCTTTATTTACGGCCATTTCGGTATGCCCGAACTTGGCGGCGTAGGCTGCGGCGTGGCAACCGCGTCCGTCTATTGGGTGATGTTTATCTGCATGCGCCTGTATGTTAAACGCGCCCGCGCGATGCGTGATATTCAAGCGATGCAACGTTTTGCCCAACCTGACTTCGCGGTGTTAAAACGCCTGACACAGCTCGGGCTGCCCATTGCGCTGGCGCTCTTTTTCGAAGTGACGCTGTTTGCCGTGGTGGCACTGCTTGTTTCACCGTTGGGCATTGTCGATGTCGCCGGGCATCAGATCGCGCTGAATTTCAGTTCGCTGATGTTTGTTTTACCGCTCTCGCTGTCAGCGGCGGTGACAATTCGTGTCGGGTTCCGTCTCGGCCAGGGTTCAACACTGGATGCGAAAACATCGGCGCGCACAGGGCTCATCGTCGGCATCTGCATGGCGGCATTAACAGCGATTTTCACCGCGTTAATGCGTGAACAAATCGCCCTGCTCTACAACGATAATCCAGAGGTCGTGACGCTGGCATCGCATTTGATGTTGCTGGCGGCGATTTACCAAATCTCCGACTCCATTCAGGTGATTGGCAGCGGTATCCTGCGTGGTTATAAAGATACGCGCTCGATCTTTTTTATCACCTTTATTGCCTATTGGGTGCTGGGTTTACCGGTGGGTTACACGCTGGCGTTAACCGATTTTGTGGTCGACAAAATGGGCCCTGCGGGTTTCTGGATGGGTTTTATTATTGGCCTGACGTCGGCGGCGATAATGATGATGCTGCGGATGCGTTTCCTGCAACGCCAGCCCTCGGCGACCATTTTGCAGCGTGCTGCGCGCTAAAACGTTGGTAGCCGCCCTTTGGCGGCTACTTTCACGACATTTTGCTCAGTTGTTCCGCAATCAGGTGAATTACGTAAGAAATCTGCCATTTTCCACTTGCCACATCTCCGGCCTGCCGCTAATATTCGTCCCCGTTGTCAACCACAACACTGCGTTCATAGCTCAGTTGGTTAGAGCACCACCTTGACATGGTGGGGGTCGTTGGTTCGAGTCCAATTGAACGCACCATTCCTTTTCAGTGCGTCCGTAGCTCAGTTGGTTAGAGCACCACCTTGACATGGTGGGGGTCGATGGTTCGAGTCCATTCGGACGCACCATTCTTAGTTATTCTCATTTTTATTCTTCCGTTTCATCTCAGCATACTCCTTACCACCACGCCGACTGCGTGTTAGCGACAGTGATAAAGCGACCTTCCCTTGTATGCGCGCTGCTGCATTAGCAAATAAAAAAGCCGCACCTTGCGGCACGGCTTTTCGAGTTACTTCCTGGCTATCAGAAGCCGACTTTCAGCGTGATTTGACCGCCGTAGCCGCCAGTTCCTGCGTCGTCGATGCTCCGGGTGTAACCCGCGCGCACCCCGAGGGTAACATTATCGCGGATCTGGCCGTCGATGCCGACATCCAGCGAGGCAGCGGTGCCGTCCTGATCCGGATTAAATGCGACCTCACTGCCTGCTACGCCAGGCGCGCTGACGTTCACTGAGCCCTTCGAGTCGAAGGTCTGGATGAAGGACGGACGCACCCACCAGCTTACCGGCACCGGTTTGCCTGTCTCTTTCAGCGTTGCGTTGTTGCCCAGACGCAGACCGGCACGCACCTGCTGGCTGTGACCGTCGCCGAACTGCACGTCTGCAACGTCATCATTGCCATCTTTCAGGTTCACGCCGCGATACTGGTACTGCACCTGCGGTTCCAGCACCAGGCCGCCGCCGATCTCAAACGGCAGACCGGTTTCGAAAGAACCCACATAGCCCCAGCCGTGAGTTTTCAGACCGTCGCCATCGCGCGGGTTGGTATCGAAGTTGTGGCGTGTTCCCTGGGCCACCACATCCATCCACCAGCCGCTCTCATGCACACCGTTGAGATAGAGGCCGCCGCTGTAGGCGTCATCACGTACCGTACCGGCTTTCGACTTGTCGTTGCGCTGCACGTCGACGGCAGAAAGCCCCGCCGCACCGTACACCCCAACAGTCCATTCCATCGTTGAAGCCGATCCCTGCCACAGATCGCTACCGATCTGCAGGAAGGTATAGCCGCCTTTACTGTCCGGTGTGTTGCCGTTACGCAGATCGTTGCTGCCGTGATCGTGGCTCAACTGACCGGCCTGGAAACGGGCCCACATGTTGCTACCGCTTTCGGCTGCGGTACGCGCCGCATAGCGACGGGCATCCAGCGAACCGAGCAGCGCACTGTCGTAGTCCATGGCCTGCGCATAGACAGAGCTATAAAGATACGTCGCCGAACGGTAGTTCTGCGGGCCGTTCTCGTTGCCACCGGCTTCAGCAGTCGTCAGATACCAGCTCTCGTCGGCGCTGCCCTGTTGCAGGGTGTAGTTATACGCCCCCGCCTGCAGGCTGCCGCTGAGACTGAAAGCATCATCGGTCGTGGTCGCGCCATTAATGGCATTCACCACCTGGATGCCGTTACCGGTGGTACGTGCACCCAGACCGCCCTGGCTGCGAATGGCGATCCGCGTATTACCGGTGGCGGTGCCGCCGTCCAGCACCAGGCTGTCGCTCACTGCGCTATTACCGTTAAACAGCGTGTTCAGGGTAATGGTGCCGCCATTGCCCACCAGGTTGGTGACGGTCAGGGTTTTCGGAACGAACGTCCCGGTCGGTGCCTGGTAATCGATCGAGCCGCCCAGCGTCAGGTTATTGAGCAGGGAGTCTGCGGTCATCAGCCAGCTTGAACCGGCATCGACGGTCAGGTCGGTCGGGTCGATCATCCCGGTCAGCGTAGTGCCGTTGGTCAACTGCAGCGAGGTGCCGCGCTGGGCGATGATGTCGGTCACAGCATCCAGCCCGCTGAACACCAGCGTACCGCTCTGCAGGTAAGTACCGCCCGCCTGATTAAGCGCACCGCTCAGGGTCAGCGTGTTATCACCTTCTTTATACAGCGTACCGCTACCGTTGATGGCCGCGTTAACAGTGTTGGCACTGGTATCAGTGGTAATACGCAGTTCGCCGCTGTTGTTAACATTGCCGGCAAGCGTAGCGCCGTCGTTGACTTTGGTTATCCCGGTCAGCATCCCGCCTTCGGCGACACTCAGCGTACCGTTCTCACTTACCACGGTGTTGTTGGCACTGCCGTCAGCGGCAACCGACAGCAGACCGCCGCCTTCCAGCAGCACGCTATCGGCAACTTTATTGGCAATGGAGAAGCTGCCAAGTGCGTTGGTGCCGTTGAGCGTGGTATCGGTGCCCGCCATCAATGCTGCGCCGCTATTGAGATTGATATTGGTGACCGTTGCGCCATCTTCCAGCGCCAGCACGCCGCCGCGCTCAATCGCCGTCAGATCCGCCGTGCCACCGGCGCGCACGAACTGGGCGCCGCCTTTGCTGACGGTCGTGGCAATCGCCGTGCCGCCAAAGGTGACACTCTGGGTACCGTTTTCGCTAACAGTGGACGAGGCGACGGTGCCGCCCTGATTGACCACCTGATCGCCAACCACTTTGTTGTCGATAACGATCGCGCCGTCATTGACGTTCTGGATCCCGCCCTCACGGATAATGGTGGAGATCACCGTCCCGCCACTATTCACGTTCTGGGTACCGCCATTGTTAATGGTGGTGCTGATGGCGGTACCGCCGTTCAGCACGTTCTGGATCCCACCGGCCTGGATGACAGCAAGTATTGATGAACCGCCGCTGAAGATATTCTGGATGCCGCGCTCGTAGATCGCCGTGCGAGTCGCGGTCCCGCCGCGGTAGACGTTCTGCACGGCATTCGCGGAAAGATCGGTATCAACGGCACTGCCGCGCACATTCTGCTGGCTGGAGTTGATCATCGACGTGTTCACCGCCGTTGCGCCCGCAGCGATGTTCTGCACGGCAAAATCATCCATCAGGTTGTTTTCTGCACGCCCACCGCTGTACAGGTTCTGGATGCTGTTGCGGTTACGGGTATCGGTCACTATCGCGCCGTCGTAAATCCCCTGAACCGCACCATCGCTCAGCACGGTAGAGGTGGCTGAACCCCCGCTATAGATGCGCTGTTCCGCCCGGGTGATCTCCGATCCGGTGGTGGTGCCAAAGACCTCCTGAATACCACCATCAATCACCACAGAGACTTCGGCATTGGCATTTTTGTTGACAACCTGACGCCCGCCGTTTTTCACGATGCTGACAATCGAGGTACCGTCAACCACCTGCAGGCCACCATCGACAAAGGTGAAGTCGGTTACGCCGCCGGAGGCAACATTTTGTCTGCCGCCGGTGGAGATGGTGCCACCGTAGGTGTAACCGCCCGCGTTAACGTTCTGCACGCCACCCTTTTCAACGAAAGTTTCGAAGGCCTGCCCGCCGCTGCCGATATTCTGCGTACCGCCCAGCAGGCGCGCGGCGAAAGATTTCGCGCCGTTATTGACGTGCTGCTCACCGCCGTTCATCACGGTAGAGATCGCCACAGCGGAGTTACTGAGGATCTGCGTCCCGCCAGCGTTAATGACGCTCTGGCGCGCCCAGCCATACGGGTCAACGATCTGCGCACCGCCGTTATTAATCACCGCGTCGAACGACTGTCCGTGTACGCGTTGTACGCCACCGCTGTTAATCAGCGTGCCGCTGGCCTGACCGCTCTTGGTCACCAGTTGTACCCCACCATCGCTGATGCTGGTGCCGGAAGCCGAGCCTTCTACCAGTTGGGTACCGCCGCCGAACACCGTGCCGTCGGACGCCGCACCGCCGGCTGAGATGTGCTGCACCCCGCCGTTTTTCACGATCGAACCGGCAGCGAGGCCGCCGTAGTTGACGATTTGCTGGCCACCGTCATTGATCACGGACGAGATAGCCGTACCGTCTACGCTCTGCACGCCGCCGCTGTTGATATGGGTGTCGGTGGTTTTACCGCTCCCTGCCACCAGTTGCGTACCGCCATCGTTCACGCTGGCACCGGAGGCGGTACCTTCCACCAGCTGTTTGCCGCCGCCGAAGATGGTGCCGTCCGACGCCGCGCCGCCGAGATTGATGTGCTGCAGGCCGCCGCTATTCACCGTGGTGCCTGCCGCCAGACCGCCCTTATTCACCAACTGGATGCCGCCGTTGCGCACCACTGCCGAGGTCGCGTTGCCATCAACGCTCTGCACACCGCCGCTGTTGATCAGGGTGCCGGTCGCTTTCCCGGTAGTCGTGACGATCTGATAGGCGCCATCGTTCAGGCTGGTACCGGACGCCGTGCCCGCTACCACCTGTTTACCGCCGCCGAAGATAGTGCCATCAGACGCCGCGCCGCCGAGGTTGATGTGCTGCAGACCGCCGCTGTGAACGGCGGTACCTGCCGCCAGGCCGCCGTTATTCACTAACTGGATGCCGCCATTGCGTACCACGGATGAGGTAGCGCTGCCGTCGACACTCTGCACGCCGCCGCTGTTAATTTGGGTGCCGGAGGTTTTGCCGCTGGCCTGCACGATCTGCAGACCACCATCGCTGATGCTGGTCCCGGATGCGGTCCCTGCCACCAGCTGTTTGCCGCCGCCGAAGATAGTGCCATCAGACGCTGCGCCACCAAGGTTGATGTGCTGCAGGCCACCGCTGTTGACGATAGAGCCCGCGGCCAGCCCACCGCTGTTCACCAACTGCACGCCGCCATTGTTCACCACGGCGGAGGTCGCCGAACCGTCAACACGCTGCAAACCGCCACTGTTGATAAGCGCTCCCGCAGCAATGCCGCCCACCTGGACGTGCTGAATGCCGCCGTCGCCGATAACCGTGTCGCCCGCCATACCCGCAACCTGCTGCGTTCCGCCCAGCAGCGTCGTTTTTGATGCCGCGCCGCCAGCACGGACAATCTGCACACCATCTTTATCGACGCGGGTGTCGTTCGCATGGCCGCCACTGCGGATCAGCTGTTTACCGCCGGTGTAGACGATCGTGCCATTAGCCGTGCCGTCAACATCCTGGAAACCGCCGTCATAGATTTTGCTGTCGATGGTTTTCCCGGTAACGTGAACTTGCTGCACACCGCCTGAGTCTACGCGGGTGTCTGATGCCGTGCCTTCAACAATCTGGGTACCGCCAAACAGCAGCGCATCCGAGGCAGCGCCGCCTTCATTGATATGCTGCAGACCACCGGAATTAACCAGCGAGCCCGCGGCAAGCGCGCCGGAATGGATCAATTGCACCCCGCTATCATTGACCACAGCGGAAATCGCCGTGCCGTCAACTGCCTGAGTACCGCCGCTGTTGATGATGGTGTCGATAGCTTTACCGGTGACCTGTACAAGCTGGTAAGCGCCATCATTGATGCTGGTGCCGGAGGCCGTACCGGCAACAACTTGCCGACCGCCGCCAAACACCGTGGTGTCGGACGCAGCGCCGCCTTCATTGATATGTTGCAGGCCGCCACTGTTAACGGTCGCGTTATCCGCCAGCCCCCCGCTGTTCACCAACTGGATGCCGCCGTCATAGATAACCGATGAGTTGGCTGTGCCATCCACGCGCTGCAGGCCGCCTTCATTAATCAGCGATCCGCTGGCGCTGCCACCGACCTGAACGTGCTGTACGCCGCCGGCACCGATAATGGTATCTGCCGCTACGCCCGCCAGTTGCTGAATACCGCCCAACAGCGTGGTGAAGGCGGTTGATCCACCTGAGAGCACACTCTGAATCCCGCCACTGTTGATCACCGCGCTGGTAGCGGCGCCACCACTGCGGACTTTCTGCAGGCCGCCGTCGTTCACTTCAGCGGAGAACGAAACGCCGTCCACATCCTGTTCACCGCCAGCGTTAACCACCGCATCACTGCTCATGCCGCTGGCGTGGATCTGCTGCAGACCGCCGTTATTAATGATGGTGCCGGAGGTGGTGCCTTCCACCAGTTGGGTGCCGCCGAGCAGAATGGCATCAGATGCCGCACCGCCTTCGCTGATATGCTGCAGACCGCCGGTGTTTACCACACCGCCTGTTGCCAGCCCGCCGCGATTAACCTGCTGCGTCCCTCCAGCATTGACGACAGAAGAGATAGCCTGGCCGTCTACGGTCTGCGTGCCGCGATTGTTGATGATGGTTCCGGTGGATTTGCCGGTTTTCTGCACCAGCTGCGCACCGCCATCGTTGACGCTGGTGCCGGATGCGGTTCCCGCCAGTACCTGAGTGCCGCCGCCAAACACCACGCCGTCGGAGGCCGCGCCGCCCTGATTGATATGTTGAACCCCACCGCTGTTCACGATAGTGCCCGCCGCCAGCGCGCCGCTATGCACCAGTTGGGTGCCGCCGCCGTTGACAACGGCGGAGATAGCTGTGCCGTCTACGGTCTGCGTGCCGCGGTTGTTGATGATGGTGCCGGTGGCTTTGCCGGTTTGCTGAACCAGTTGCGCGCCACCGTCGTTGAGATGCGCACCCGATACCGTACCGGCCACGACCTGATTGCCGCCGCCAAAGATGGCGGTGTCGGCAGCGGAACCGCCGACGTTAACGTGCTGGAGCCCCCCGCTGTTGACTGTCGCGTCCTGAGAGAATCCACCGCTGTTGATGAGCTGGATGCCGCCTGCGTTAATAACGCCCTGGACGGAACTGCCGTTAACGGCTTGCACGCCGCCAGTGTTAATAATCGTCTGGCTTGCCACCCCGCTTTCCTGCACAGTCTGCACACCGCCAGCACCGACAATGGTGCTATTAGCCTTACCGGCGACTGCCTGCGTGCCGCCACTGTTAAGCTGCGTGCCTGTTGCCGTCCCGTCGACTTCAACAATCTGTGCCCCGCCAGTGACAACGGTTCCGGTCGTCTGGCCGTTCTGCCGCACAATCTGCGAACCACCGTCCTGAACGCGGGTATCCACGGTCTGCCCGCCCACCACTATCTGCGTACCACGGGTGCTGATGGTATGGTTGGTAGTTAAGCCGCCGGGACGTACGTTCTGTACGCCTTCCTGCACCACCTCATCCTGCGTCGAACCAGTGACATCAGGGGTGAACGCCATCGCCCCGCTGCTTGCGAACAGGCCCCCCACCGCCGCTGAGATCAATACCGCGCCGCCTGCGCGCTTGCCTTTCGCTCGGGTCAGTTCTGAAACCACCACAAACGCCCGCTGAACGTCATTCCACACCAGCCGGTAACTGCAGTTAAGACTTTTTTTCATTTCTATGTCCTCGAAACCCGTCTCTCATCCGTCAGGCGGCGTGTTGATCGGGGTCTGCCAATGCTGTTGTTTTGATGCCAAAGGGATTGCTTCGCAGGGCAATCAGCCGACGAAGATGACCGATGACCTGCTTGCCAGTGATAAAACGTGTGCATTCGTACTGCCGGTCCGTGCCTTTGTGGCGCGGACACCAGAAATAGTCCTGATGATCAAAATTGAATCGCACGTCATCCCAGCAGCCGTTGCAGACATGGGTGTTGATGACGCGCCAGGGGGTATGAAATTCGCTGTTCGGCAGGCTAAATCCGCTGATCAGCACCACCGGAATGCGGCAGCCCCAGGCAAGCCAGGAGAGACCGCTGCCGAGACCGATAAAAAATTCGGCGTGTTCCAGCAACGCCACGCGTTCAGCGAGGGGCAGGTTGCCGGTGAAATCTTCCGCGCCGTGGGGGATTTTGTTCCAGATGTAACCGCGGCCTACCACGCGCTCTTTGTCGATACACAGCACGCGGTAGCCCTGCTCTTTCAGATGGTCGATAACTTCATGCCAGCCGTTGCCGTTGTTCCAGAACTTGGCCTGGCTGGTGGACTGGGTGGCGATGCAGACGTAGGGTTCAGCGATACGACGCGCGCTGTGCTGGCGCAGATCCGGAACGATTTCCGTGGGTTCGACGCCAAGAATATGTCCGGCGGTGCGGTGCAGACCCACGGCGCGAAAATCAAATGGTTGCTTGTCGAGATCGCCGTGAAAAAACAACCCGACGCGCCAGCTGGCGTAGGGCGGCTCGCTCACGCCCGGTCCGGCTTGCCACTCCTCGGGGGTAGCGCAATTAAGCTGCGGATAGGCCGGCTTGAAGAGATCGACGATCGGCTGTGCCATGGTGCAATAAACGTTGCACTGATTCGTCTGCCGAAAGCGTTCGGCGTAAGGTACCCAGCCAATGAGGTCGCCCAGCGTACCGCCGGGAAATGAAACCAGTACCGTTTTCCCGCGCATATCCAGAACGTGGTCCAGCACCGACTCCGACTGGACGCCGTCCCAGACCCGTAGGCGAAACGGCACATAATATTTTTTTGTGCTGATCACCCAGCCCTGCGCGACATCGTCGGCAAACAGGATATTTCCCGTTTCATCATCGCTTATTTCTACCCGCCAGTTACCGGCCGGCAGCAATAACCGGGCACCGTCATTAAAATCATACAGGATGCCCATCGGTCCCTGCTGAGTAGGAATTTCTGGCGGAGGAATAAAAGCATAGCCCTGCCCAACAACAGCGGAAGTTGTCATCACCCAACCTTCATCATGAGTAAACGCATTAAATAGGGCTGGCAGTAAATAATAAGCAGGCACCAGCCGACCTCCGGAGTTAATTATCCGGAACGAAATTTTTTATAAATTTTTCGGGTCTCATCAAGAGTCGATTAAGAGTAGTAACAAGGCGTTTTATTGCAAATTCTTTCTAAAAGTTAAAGGCCATAAGTATCAACTATTTAGTTTTCTACCACTTTCGCAATTCCTTCTGCTTTTTAATAAAAAACAATCATTTAAACATCAACAAAAGCAAGAATTTTAAGATTATCCTTAAAACAAATTTCATGCAAAAACGTGATGTTAATTCAGAAATATAAAATATATTTCCGCCCTTTTACGCAGTCCCCATCGGATATATCCGCCTCGCTTATGCAGAAGGGATAAGTAAAAACACGCAGCCTCGACAATTATTTAAAAAGCAAACTGGAGCACACTTTTTATTAAATTAATATCCACTATCCCTTGCGAACAAAAATAAACAGAACAATCTTATTGTTTATTTTGCAATCTCAGGAGGCGAGAAAGTAAATAAGCAGAGCCGTAGAAGAGAAATAACGCGGCGTGAGAGTGGATCAAACTGATGCCATTACGATGGTCAAGCCGCGGGCTGCCTCGACTACGCAACGGTTGCGCAATTATGTGATAACGGTTACACAACAAATCGATAAGGACGATAAATTCGCATTTTGAAACAGCGTTTTTAATTCCTTTCTGTCGATGTCGACGCTATAATGCCGCCATCCTAATTTGAATGGATTCAGCTGATTGAACTGTAAAACAAATTACTCACATCAACTTTTCCCCGATCTGGCTGAATCTCAGGCACACATTCTTCTGCACGCTTTTTTGATGTCACCTATCCTTAGACTGTGGCATCGCTCTTTTCGCAACACAGGTTTGACTCCGGAGCCGTGCGCTAACCGGAGCGTAAATTCCCAATCCTTCTCAACTCAAACTTAAAGACCAGAACTGTCATGAAAAAGACCAAAATTGTTTGCACCATCGGTCCGAAAACCGAATCCGAAGAGATGCTGGCGAAAATGCTGGACGCTGGCATGAACGTCATGCGTTTAAACTTCTCTCACGGTGACTATGCTGAGCACGGCCAGCGCATCAAAAACCTGCGCAACGTGATGAGCAAAACCGGTAAAAAAGCGGCAATTCTGCTGGACACCAAAGGTCCGGAAATCCGCACCATCAAACTGGAAGGTGGCAACGACGTCTCCCTGAAAGCAGGTCAGACATTCACCTTCACCACTGACAAATCTGTTGTCGGCAACGCGGATACTGTTGCCGTGACGTACGAAGGTTTCACCAACGATCTGAGCGTTGGTAACACCGTACTGGTAGACGATGGTCTGATCGGTATGGAAGTGACCGAAATCGTTGGCAATAAAGTTATCTGTAAAGTGCTGAACAACGGTGACCTCGGTGAAAACAAAGGCGTAAACCTGCCTGGCGTTTCCATCGCCCTGCCGGCGCTGGCTGAAAAAGATAAGCAAGACCTGATTTTCGGTTGCGAACAAGGCGTCGACTTTGTTGCTGCCTCCTTCATCCGTAAACGTTCTGACGTGGTTGAAATTCGTGAGCACCTGAAAGCGCACGGCGGCGAGAACATTCAGATCATCTCCAAAATTGAAAACCAGGAAGGCCTGAACAACTTCGACGAAATCCTCGAAGCCTCCGACGGCATCATGGTTGCGCGCGGTGACCTGGGCGTTGAAATCCCGGTTGAAGAAGTGATCTTCGCGCAGAAGATGATGATTGAAAAATGTATCCGCGCGCGCAAAGTCGTTATCACTGCGACCCAGATGCTGGATTCAATGATTAAAAACCCGCGTCCGACCCGCGCTGAAGCTGGCGACGTGGCGAACGCCATTCTCGACGGCACCGACGCAGTGATGCTGTCTGGCGAATCCGCTAAAGGGAAGTACCCGCTGGAAGCGGTGACCATTATGGCCACCATTTGCGAGCGCACCGATCGCGTGATGACCAGCCGTCTGGATTTCAACAACGACAGCCGGAAACTGCGCATCACGGAAGCGGTTTGCCGCGGCGCTGTTGAAACCGCTGAAAAACTAGAAGCTCCGCTGATTGTTGTTGCGACTCAGGGCGGCAAATCTGCTCGCGCTGTGCGTAAATACTTCCCGGATGCCACTATTCTGGCGCTGACCACCAACGAAGTGACCGCGCGTCAGCTGGTGCTGAGCAAAGGCGTTATCCCGCAGTTGGTGAAAGAGATCTCTTCTACAGATGATTTCTACCGTCTGGGTAAAGAAGTGGCGCTGGAAAGCGGCCTGGCAAGCAAAGGCGACGTGGTTGTTATGGTTTCCGGCGCGCTGGTTCCGAGTGGCACCACAAACACCGCTTCCGTCCACGTTCTGTAATAATAACCGGACAATTCGGACTGATTAAAAAAGCGCCCTTGTGGCGCTTTTTTTATATTCCCGCCTCCATTTAAAATAAAAAATCCAATCGGATTTCACTATTTAAACTGGCCATTATCTAAGATGAATCCGATGGAAGCTCGCTGTTTTAATACGCGTTTTTTAACCTTTTATTGAAAGTCGGTGCTTCTTTGAGCGAACGATCAAATTTAAGTGGATTCCCATCAAAAAAATATTCTCAACCTAAAAAACTTTGTGTAATACTTGTAACGCTACATGGAGATTAACTCAATCTAGAGGGTATTAATAATGAATCGTACTAAACTGGTACTGGGCGCGGTAATCCTGGGTTCTACTCTGCTGGCTGGTTGCTCCAGCAATGCTAAAATCGATCAGCTGTCTTCTGACGTTCAGACTCTGAATGCTAAAGTTGACCAGCTGAGCAACGACGTGAACGCAATCCGTTCCGACGTTCAGGCTGCTAAAGATGACGCAGCTCGCGCTAACCAGCGTCTGGACAACCAGGCTCACTCTTACCGTAAGTAAGAGTTCCTGTAATGAAATGGCGCACTCGGTGCGCCATTTTTTTTGCCTGTAATTTGCCCTTCCTTTTCGTCTACTGCGTTACCGCCTTCTGTTGGGCTTCTGCATCCACCGTCGTTTCTTTAGCGCCGTTCTGCACGGACAACACGCTTTCCGGCGATGCTGCTGCCGCTGTCTTAACCGGAATCGCTATCGGGTAACCTGCCCGACGATTCAGTGCCTGCGTAATCATGCCGCTATCACCGCCGGCATTGTGAATAAAAGCCTCCAGCGCGGGAGAGAAGTTAATCGGCACCGTCTGCGTATTTTCTTCAACTTTTTGTGCCAGCGGACGATGCACTTCAATAAAATGTCGACCGTCAGGCTCTACGGCGTATTTCACCGGTTCGTTGATAATCGTCACGCGCGTACCAGCCGCAACCTGAGTAAACAGCGCCTGGATATCCGGTGCATTCATGCGAATACAGCCTGAACTTACCCGCAACCCAACGCTGTCCTGTGCATTTGTTCCGTGAATAAGATATTCACCGTTGCCAATGCCCAGACGCAGCGCAAAGCGTCCTAACGGGTTATTTGGGCCGGCGGGTATCACCGGCGGTAATTCAATGCCGTTTGCTAGTGAACGCGCGCGAATGCCCACTGTCGGTGTCCAGGTTGGGTTCGGGATCTTCTGGCTGACTCGCGTCACGGAAACCGGCGTTTCCAGCCCCTGTTGCCCAATACCAATCGGGTAAACCTGGACACTGTTTTTTCCCGGCGGGAAATAATACAGGCGCAGCTCAGCCAGATTAACCACGATCCCTTCGCGCGGTGTATCGGGCAAAATCATTTGTGAAGGGATGGTGACGATCGTACCCGGCCGAGGTACGGGTGCAATCGTATTATTGGCTTCAAGGATCAACATTGCTGCTGTGTCGAAATGGCGGGCGATCGCCTGCAGGTTTTTATCCCCCGCCTGCACGGTGTAAGTCTGGTTTTGCCCAATGACCCGGCTACCATCGGCAGGCAGGGGATATTCTGCCGCACGAGCCACCTGGAGTGCGCTTAAAGCGCCGAAAAGACATAAGGAGAGCAAAGACGCGCGTTTCATACGGGAGTTCCTGTATCCACTGACAAGGTGTCAGAAAGCTGAAGATCCAGCGAGGCGCCTAACGCCTCGCGTCGTAACAGGATGAAATATGGTCTTTTAAGTTTAGCTAATGTTGGCGGCTTTGTTGCGAATCGCGCGAATCATTGCCTCAAGCCCCTGCGAGCGAGAAGGCGTCAAATGTTGTGTGAGGGACATCTTTTCAAACCACGGGCGCACATCAAACGCCACAATATCTTGCGCGGTCATCTGCTGGTAAAGCACAAAGACGATGGCAATAAGCCCTTTGACAATCGCGGCGTCGCTGTCGCCAGCCAGTTCCATCAAGCCCGCTTCATTGCGATGCATGACAATCCAGACCTGGCTCTGACAGCCCTGAATAATGTTCTCAGGATTGTGCGCTTCGGCACTTAATTCCGGTAGACGCTGCCCCAGCTCAATAATATAGAGGTACTTCTCTTCCCAGTTGGCACAGCGGCTAAAATTGCGCAGCAGTTTCTCTTTGTCGGGTAATGCGGCCATTTTTGCCTCTCAAGTTATCCCAGCAACTGATGAATGCGTTTCAGGCCAGCCACCAGACGATCCACCTCTTCTTCCGTATTGTACATAACCAGCGACGCACGACACATGGCGGGCACATTGTAAAACGCCATCAGCGGCATCGCGCAATGGTGTCCGGTGCGCACCGCAACACCGTAATTGTCGAGGAAACTGCCGACATCATAAGCATGATGTTTCCCAAGATTAAACGCGATGACGCCTTTGCGCTGCGCCGGGCCATAAAGCGTCAGATCCGGCACGTCCGCCAGCGCGTTGAGTGCGTAATGCATCAGCGTCTGCTCGTATTCACCAATCGCCTCCAGCCCCAGCTTGCGCACATATTCAATTGCCGCGCCAAGACCGATAATGCCACCTGTATTGGGCGTGCCGGCCTCAAAACACCACGGCGCTTTTGCATAGGTTGTGCCTTCAGTCAGGCTAACGGTGGCGATCATCGAACCGCCCCCTTCCCACGGTGGCATATTCTGCAAAATGTCCTCTTTGGCATACAGCACGCCGATGCCGGTAGGTCCATACAGCTTATGACCGGAGAAAACATAGAAATCGCAGTCCAGCGCCTGTACATCCACCGGGTGATGCATAACCGCCTGCGCGCCATCCACCAGCACTTTCGCGCCATGCTGATGCGCCAGCGTAATAATTTCCGCCACCGGGTTTTCGGTTCCCAGTACGTTCGACACCTGCGTGATCGCCAGCAGCCGCGAGCGTTCATCCAGTAGCGTTGGCAACACGTCCAGTTGCAGCGTGCCATCCTGGTTAAGCGGGATCACGCGCAACTCAGCCCCCACGCGCTCGCACAGCATCTGCCACGGAACGATATTGGCATGGTGTTCCATCGCGCTAATGATAATGTTGTCGCCCGCGCGCACCTGGCTGTTCCCCCAGCTATTCGCCACCAGGTTAATTCCCTCGGTTGTGCCGCGCACAAACACCAGCTCTTCCGGCAAACGTGCGTTAAGAAACGCCGCCGCCTGCACTCGCACATTTTCCATCCGCTGGGTGGCTTCCGCGCTCAGCGTATGAATGCCGCGGTGTACCGCCGCATAACCGTGGCGGAAAAATTCAGCTTCGGCATCAATCACCTGGTTCGGCTTTTGCGCACTGGCCGCGCTGTCGAGATAGGCCAAAGGTAGTCCGTTCACTTCACGCTGCAGCACCGGAAAATCGGCGCGAACGGCGTTCACGGGAAAACTCATACTCTGCCCCCTGCCAGGCGCTGGCTGATACGCGCCAGAACCTGTCGTTTCAATGCTTCGTCGCTAATGGCTTCAGTCAGTTCAGCTGCGAAGGCATGGATTATCATCTGTTGCGCCGCCTGTTGATTGATCCCGCGCGAGCGCAAATAAAACATCTGTTCATCATCAATGCGGCCAACCGTCGCACCGTGGCTGCATTTCACATCATCGGCATAAATTTCCAGTTGCGGCTTGGTGTCCACCTCCGCCAGACGCCCGAGCAACAGATTATTGTTGGTCATCTGCCCGTCGGTTTTGATGGCATGTTGCGCAACTTTGATCAGGCCATTAAACACCGCGCGGCCTTTATCGCTGACGATGGTTTTATGCAACTGGCGGCTGTTGCAATATCCCTGATTATGCTCAAGCCAGGTGCGGGTATCACACACTTCCGATTTCACCGGCATCGCCAGGCTGTTGATGCGCAACTGCGTGTTTTCACCATTAAGTTGCGTGCTGGTGTTATGGCGCAACACCGCGCCGCCGAGCAGGAAACTATGGCTATCTGACGCCGCATCTGCCGCAAGCAAGATGTCATTATGCGCAAAGTGGTAGCTTTGCGGGTTTTCAAACGCCAGTTTGACATGATGCAGGTGCGCATTCGCCGCCACATTCATCGTCAGGCGTGACCCCGTAAAGTGGCGGGCGTCGTTCAGGCTGACGTAATGTTCGTACACTGTCGCTTCCGCGCCCTCGTCAAGCTCAAGATGGTGGCGGTAATGGGCAGTATTCATCTCGTCGCCCGCCAGCCCTTGAGTAATGTGCATAAGCAGCAACGGCTTAGCGGGACGCTGATTACGCGCCACCTGAATCCAGGTCACACTCTGCGCCAGGCTTTCTGTCAGATGCAGGAACACTTCCGGCTGCACTGGCGCAGGCAAATCCTCCCGCACATCAGCAATGCTGATCTCAAAACCGGAACCGGCAGTGTCGTCGCTCAGCGCCGCGTTAAACTGACCATCGACAAACACCAGCCGCACGGCATCCACCGGCAATGCCAGCGCATCGCGCTGTGCGGCACCGATCGTGCCTGTGGTGCTAACAAACTGGCTGTTCAGCAAGCCTTCCAGCGGCGTGTATTTCCAGTTTTCATGTTTGCGTGTCGGCAACCCTAAACGCAGCATTTGCTGCAGATGCTGCTGCGCCGATTCAGAACGCGCGCCGCCCTGGGTTTCAAACAGATGATGCCACTGTTGCAGCGCGTTACTGCTGTTCGGTAAGCCAGCCATAGCCCTGCTCCTCCAGTTGCTTAACCAGCGTGAAATCACCGGATTTCACGATGCGCCCCTGATACAACACATGAACGAAATCCGGTTTGATGTAATCCAGGATCCGCTGATAGTGCGTGACAATGATAAATGCGCGTTTTTCATCACGCAGCGCATTCACCCCTTCAGCAACAATTTTTAGCGCATCAATATCAAGACCGGAGTCCGTTTCATCCAGGATGCACAGTTCAGGTTCCAGCACCGCCATTTGCAGAATGTCGTTACGTTTTTTCTCACCGCCGGAGAAACCGACATTGACCGAACGGGTGAGCAGGTCTTCGGGCATTTTCAGCAGCTTGATTTTGTCTTCCATCAGATCCTGGAAGTCAAACCGGTCCAGCGCCTCTTCGCCGCGATATTCACGCACCGCATTAAGCGCCGTTTGCAGGAAAAACTGATTACTGACGCCGGGGATCTCCACCGGATACTGGAACGCCATAAATACGCCTTCACCGGCACGGTCTTCCGGCGAAAGCTCCAGCAAATCTTTGCCTTTAAACTCGACGCTGCCGCCCACCACTTCGTAATCCTCTCGACCAGCCAGCGTCGCAGAAAGCGTACTTTTCCCGGAGCCGTTCGGCCCCATAATCGCGTGGACTTCACCGGGGCGCACCTCCAGGCTCAGACCACGCAGGATCTCTTTATCTTCAACGCTTACCTGCAAGTCTTTAATACTTAACATTTCTTATCCTTTAATCCTTAACCGACGCTGTGTTCAAGGCTGATAGCCAGCAGTTTTTGCGCTTCAACGGCAAACTCCAGCGGCAGTTCAGAGAAAACGTCTTTACAGAAACCGTTGACGATCATGGAAATGGCATCGTCTTCACTGATCCCGCGTTGCAGGCAATAGAAAAGCTGGTCTTCACCGATACGTGATGTCGTGGCTTCATGCTCAAGCTGCGCGCTGTTGTTACGGCACTCGACATACGGGAAAGTATGCGCCCCGCAATCCGGGCCAATCAGCATCGAATCGCACTGGGTGAAATTACGGGCATTAGTCGCCGTCGGCATGATTTTCACCAGCCCGCGATAGCTGTTCTGGCTATGCCCGGCGGAGATCCCTTTCGAAATAATCGTCGATTTGGTGTTCTTACCGATATGGATCATCTTGGTGCCGGTATCCGCCTGCTGATGCCCGCTGGTCAGCGCAACAGAGAAGAACTCACCGATGGAGTTATCGCCACGCAGAATACAGCTCGGGTATTTCCAGGTGATGGCGGAGCCCGTCTCAGACTGCGTCCACGACATTTTGCTGTTCTCGCCTTCGCACAGCGCACGCTTGGTCACGAAGTTGAGGATCCCGCCGGTGTTGTTATCCCCCGGGAACCAGTTCTGCACCGTGGAGTATTTCACTTCCGCATCTTTATGGATGATCACTTCCACCACTGCCGCGTGCAGTTGATAGCTGTCGCGTACTGGTGCGGAACACCCTTCGATATAGCTGACGTAACTCCCTTCATCCGCCACCAGAATGGTGCGCTCGAACTGGCCGGTTTTTTCCGCATTAATGCGGAAATAGGTCGACAGTTCCATCGGGCAACGCACGCCTTTCGGGATGTAGATAAAAGTGCCATCTGAGGCAACAGCAGCGTTAAGCGCGGCGAAAAAGTTGTCGTTAGAAGGCACCACCGTTCCGAGGTATTTTTTTACCAGTTCCGGATGATCATGTATCGCCTCACCGAACGAGCAGAAGATGATCCCCTGCTCTGATAATTTTTCCCGGTACGTCGTTGCCACGGAGACGGAGTCAAAAATAGCGTCGACCGCCACTTCTTTACCTTCACGCACCGGGACGCCAAGCTGGTTAAAGGCCTCTTCAACCTCTTCCGTTAGCCAGGCATTTGCGCCGGTCTGTTGCACCGCGCCAGGCTGCGAGGCGCACGTATCATCGCAATTGCCACAGGAAGGTGCGGAGTAATAACTGTAATCCTGATAATCCAGTTTTTCGTAATGGGCTTTCAGCCAGTGCGGTTCTTCCATCTCCAGCCACGCCCGGAAAGCGTTCAGGCGAAACTCGAGCATCCATTCAGGCTCGTTGCGCTTCGCTGAAATGGCCCGCACGACCTCTTCATTGATCCCTTTTGCCAGCTCGTCAGTGTTCAGCCGGGTAAAAAAGCCCTCTTTATAATTGAGGTTGCCACCGGTCCAGATTTTGACATCGTCAGTTGCTTCAGTATTACGAGACATAGTACCGCCTATACCCCGAAACTTTCGCCACAGCCGCATTCGTGCTGGGCTTTCGGGTTATGAAATTTGAAGATCTGATTTAAACCTTCACGCACGTAATCCACTTCGGTGCCGTCAATAAACGGCATTGCTTGCAGCGGTACGTAAAGGCGCGCGCCATCAGATTCGTAAAGCAAATCGTCTTCGCTCGGCTCCGTCACGGTATCGAGTACATAGCCAAAACCTGCGCAACCCGTCTGCTTGATACCAAGCCGTACACCGAGCACACCGGCCTGCTTACTGGCCAGCGCACGAATATGTTCTGCGGCAGCGGGTGTCATGGTTAGCCCCCGCCACGTAAAATCTTGCGGATTAAATGATTCCATCGTTTACCTCACATCAGCAGATCAAAGGCTCATAATGCTATGTTAGTGATAATGATTATCACTTCAACCTCTTTTCCGAAGGGTTATTAGCTACAAGCCCCTTTTTTCAGCACATGTTATAAGCATAGACTCTGTGCAAAGGCTTTACAGGTAAGTGAAAATTTGTTTAATAAATTGATAAATAATGACTTTAGAGGGCGTAGCGGCGACCAGACGGTGAAAAAAGAAAAGATGTATAGCCAATACCTATTATTGAGATAGGATTTTGAAATTTTTTAATGTTAAAAGGGACCCGCTTATCAAAACATTATCTTTTCGCAAAAAGCTGGCTTAAACGCGTAGCCCCAACTTCGGCGCTTTGCATTTTTGAAATTAATCTCCAGTGATATCAATAGTCAGCCAGTCGGCGGTAAAATAGTCATAGTAAAAAGTTGAACCGGATGCTGGAATGAGTGTCCGAAAACAAGAATTTTTTACCACATTTGAGCAAGTTATGGATAAAACGGCGTTGATTTTGCTGCTGCTCGCGGTGGTGGTTCTGGTGGTGGGTTTATGGTCAATATTCAGCGAAACGCTGTGGATAGTGGCCAGCTTCCTGGAAACGTTGCTTTACCCCACTATCTCCACACCGGAGTGACGTTATGGTGTTCTGGTCGCTATCGCATAAAGAGTATGGGATAAGAAAAAACGTTCGAAAAAGAAGAAATCCCCCGCTCATTTCTAAAATGAAGCCAGTTATGTTCGGTTTTTTGAAAATGTGCTCACGTCGCTGAGCCATCAAACAAGGAGAGTATTGATGAATGCAAAACCAATGATGTCTTTTTTAGATAGCGGGACGGGTTTTCCCGTGCTGCTGGGCCACAGCTATTTGTTTGATAAAGCGATGTGGTCGCCACAAATTGAAACGCTTAGCCAGCACTTTCGTGTGATAGCACCGGATTTATGGGGGCATGGTGAATCTCCGGCGTTGCCTGCCACGCCCACCTCTCTGGCCGATATTGCCGCCGACCATCTGGCTTTAATGGACTCGCTCGGGATCGATCAATTTGCCGTGGTCGGCTTGTCGGTCGGTGGAATGTGGGGAGCAGAACTCGCGGCCGCCGCACCTTCGCGGGTTAAGGCTGTGATGCTATTTGATACCTTTATCGGCGATGAAACGGATCTGGCGCGTGAGCGCTACTTCGCAATGCTCAACGCCATCGATGCAACCGGCACTATTCCCCCGGCGTTACTCGATTATATCGTCGGTCAATTTTATTCGCAGTTTGCCGCGCCTGCAGATATTCAGCAGCTCACCGCTTATCTTTCCTCGCTTTCAGCAGAGCAGCTTCGCAGCAGCATTGTGCCGCTCGGTAAATTGATTTTCGGCCGACCGGATCGTATGACCATTCTGGATTCGGTGGCTTGCCCGGCGCATGTGGCAACAGGCGAACTGGATCTGCCGCGCCCGCCAGTGGAAGGGCGACAGATGGCAAAAGCATTAGGCTGTGAATTCACGCTGATTCCAAATGCGGCGCATATCAGTAACCGGGAGAACCCTGAATATGTTTCGCAATTGATTGTCGACTTCCTGAAGCAACATTGTTGATTTGTCAGCACACTGCTAAACCAGGAAATTAGCACCCCGGCGATAGCCTGTTGCTAACCCTTTAATTAACCGAACGGGAAACTGGAGCAGACGATACGTTTCCCGTTCGTTCTTTTATTGCCAATCCGGTTATAACTGTCATAAAACTGTCATTATATCTTTATGTTCGTCAGTTTATTTTTAAACGTATCCTAAATACACCTTCAATACGCCTGTTACACATCAACCCCAAAGAAAGTAATAAAGGTTCTGGCTTATAAATACGCGCGTATTACCAACAAACATCTCACTTATGGTTAATATTGTTAATTAATTCGTGCTTTATTGCCGTAAGCCAAACTTCATGTAGAAGTTCGTTATGCCCACTCGCAGCCAATCGTCTTTATCCGTACAAAACAACGACCTAATGCAAACTAAAAACAAAAAACATAATCACAAAGCCAACAGAATATAAATATTAAGAATAATCTTCTTTGGTAATTTATAGATTTAAGCGATCATTTTCATGATAGTAATAGATACAGACTATCAAAATAAGATAATCGATCATTCAAAACAATTTTCAATAGTTATCCTGGCCTGTGTAGAATTGAAAATTGTTCATTAAGAATGTCCTGTTCTTTTGAGTAGGGGCCAAATCAGGAAAATGAAAATTAACACACTGGAAATAAAAGGCAGAAAATTCCTGATGACGGCAGAGTTTCACCCCATCATTAATCTCTCAGGAAAAAACATTTTCCGCTATCAAGCGATAGCGCAATTTTATAACACTGAGGATTTTCTCATTCCCGCAGAGCAAACAGCAACGCTGCTCGAAGAAACGGCGATCAGCAGAAAAGTAACCGATTTTATTTTTGAGGTTATTTGTCATGTACTAAAAATGAAGGAAACCATGACGGTGTCATTCATTTTATCGCCTCAGTTGCTTAATGATATGGATTATCTTACCCAGCTCATTGAACGCTGCCAGCACAATAATATTGCCCCGCAACGTATCGAAATTGAAGTTAGCGATAAAATCACTTATCCACAATTTATCAGTAGGTTACCAGCGTTAAAGAAAGCCAAAGAGTACGGCTTTATGGTTTCACTCGGTAAGTTTGGCCATGGGAATGAACATGCAGAGCGCCTGCAATTGTTTGCATTCAATACCATTAAAATCGATCGTTCTCTTGTTGATGGCATTGCCCGCCACCCGGCAAAACTTTCAACACTGCACCGTTTCATTGGCAGCGTGATACCTGCAGGTACGAACGTGATTTGCGAAGGCGTGGATAGCTCCGCCGACCTCGCTCTGCTTAACAGGTATCACGCTGGCGGTATTCAGGGGTATACCTTTTCCCGCCCGCTGACTTTTAAGCAACTCCAGCTACTGGAAGGGTTTTAAACTCGCATACAAGCCGCTGGCGGGTGATTGGGTGAACGTGCTACGTCAAGCTCACAGCGTGTGCACTATTCCTCTGCGTTTTCGCGTGTGCAGATGATCGCTTTATTGTTAATGTGCTTACTGTCCGCGTAGAAGAAGGCTTTTTTACCCGTTTCAATCTGCGTGATGATATGAATAGCCGCCCAGTTGGTATCCTTGTTTTGATCCTGGCTGTCGGTATAAATCAGCGAGCGCCCGGAATATTGATCGGAGATCTCATACGGCTTCTCCTGTGGATTCGTGTAATGCCGGCCATTGATAGTGAGCCCATCGGGTTCGACGCTGGCGCGGTATTCATCACACTGCAACGTGATACCCGCAGCAGACGAATACGCCGATAATAAGGCTAAACAGCCGCCCGCAATAAACTTGACCATAACCATCCCGTATACATTTTGTTGGCAACAGAATAATACAACGCCCCTGAGAAGGGGCGCGTTAACAAAGGTTAGTTATAAAGCGAAGGTTCGCCGACCGGGCGAGTTTTAAAACGCCGGTGGATCCAGAGATACTGCTCCGGTGCGCGCAGAATTTCGCGCTCGATCACTTTGTTCATATAGCTAGCGGCGGCAAACTCATCCTCAACCGGATAGTCATTCAGCGCCTGGCCGATATGCAGCGAATAACCGGAGAAATCCTCTTTGCGCACCATCGTTACCGTCAACATTTTTGCCCCGGAAAGGCGCGATAAAACGTATGTCCCGTTGGTCGTTGCCGCGTTTTGAACACTGAAGAACGGGGCGAAAATACTGCCTTTGCGCCCGTAATCCTGATCCGGTGCGAACCAAACGGCTTCACCTTGTTTCAGTGCATTGACCAGGCCTTTCAGGTTACGGCGATCAATCATCGATTTATTGGAACGCATACGCCCGCGCGTCTGCACCCATTCCATCAGCACATTATTGTGTGGACGATAGGTGGCCATCATTGGCTGGCAAAGCCCCATTACGCGCCCACCCAGCTCCAGTGACATAAAATGCACGCCGACCACCATCACGCCACGCTGGCTGGCCTGGGCGGCCTGCAAGTGCTGATAGCCTTCGACATCAAACCAGCGGCGTACACGCTTATCCGACCAAAACCATGCCATGCCGGTTTCAATCAACCCCATGCCCAACGACATAAAGTTTTTCGCAATCAGCCGCTCGCGAAGCTCATCACTCATATGGGGGAAACATAATTCGAGATTACGGCGAGCGATACGCTCGCGACGTTGCAGGAATCGACGCGATTGCCGACCCAGCCCCGCGCCGAGGCGGGCAAGAACAGGATAAGGAAGTTGAACGAGCAGCCAGAGCAAACCTAATCCGGCCCATGTCACCCAATGGCGTGGGTGTAAAAATGCAAGCTTGAACGATGTCATCATTGTTACCTAAAAGCCTCTATTCAGTAGCGCTTAAAGAGACAATGAATCGCTTCATCAGGTCATTACGCGTTACAGCCACTCGCTTCGGTTACAGACAACCGGGCGGTACATCCAGTGCCGGACAATATAGCACGAAGAGCTAAAATCTAATGCTCAGAATAATGAATAAAAAATGAAGATTTTTCGGCGGTTATACCGCCGAAAATGATTAAACCACTGCCGTGGTCAGCCGTGATGAACAGCAAAGACGGGATTGTTCGTCATAAATATCGATTTGCCAGACCTGATGCCGCCCACCCGTATGCAACGCCCGGCAAACACCGCGCACACGCCCGCTGCGCACCGAGCGCAAGTGGTTGGCGTTAACCTCCAGTCCAACCACTTTCTGCTCCCCTTCCGTACACAAATAGCCGGCAACAGAACCGAGCGTTTCCGCCAGCACCACCGACGCGCCACCGTGTAGCAGACCAAACGGCTGATGGGTCCGTTGGTCTACCGGCATGCTCGCCTCCAGCGCATCGTCACTGATGCGCTCAAAGCGAATATTCAGCAGCCCCACCATATTGCCATCACCCATTGCGTTAAGGGCCTCCAGCGTAACCGCACGTTTCCAGATCATCCCAAAATCTCCAGTAATGCCTGTAGTGGATGGCGCACGCCATTCCCTTCGATTCGTTTTACCTGGCTGCGACAAGAGTAGCCGGTCGCCAGGCAGCGATTACGCGGCAAACGCTGCATCGCCTGATGCCAGGAAAGCTCATAAATCCCCAGCGAGCTGGCATGGTTCTTCACTTCATGACCATAGGTTCCGGCCATACCGCAACAACCAACGCTGACATTTTCCAGTACCGCACCGAAACGCGCAAAAATCGACGCCCATTGCCCCGTAGCACCTGGTAGCGCGGTCACTTCTGTGCAGTGGCCGAACAGATACCATGGCTCGCCGCTGGGCACTCGCTCCCCGATATTATCCAACGCCGCTGGCAGCCATTCATGCACCAGTTGCACGTGAAATTCTCCACGCTTATCACCTAACGCCAGCTTGTACTCGTCGCGGTAGCAGAGCACCAAAGCCGGGTCGACACCGACCATCGGCATGCCCAGTTGCGCCACGCGATTAAGGAAATCTGCGGTTTTTTGCGCCGTTTTGGCAAAGCGATTCAGGAAACCTTTAATGTGTTGCGCCTTGCCGTTTGGCGAGAAAGGCAACACTACCGGCTCGAAGCCAAGCCGTTCGACCAGACGAACAAAATCGGCCACCACTTGCGCATCGTAATAGCTGGTGAATGGATCCTGCACCACCAGCACAGTTTTCGCTTTCTGCGCGGCGTTGAGTTGTTCAAGCTGCTCAAGCGTCATGTTCGCCGTGCGATGCCCGACCATCTGACGCTGCAATGACGGCACAGACAACAACGGTAAATCCACCATGCCGATATGCTTCGCAGAAAGGGAGCGCACCCACGGCTGGCTCATAAAGAAGTTAAATGTCTTCGGCGCGCGCGCCATTAATGGCGCATAGCTCTCGACCGTGGCGACCAGATGGTCGCGCACCGGACGCAGATAACGGCTGTGATAGAGCTGCAGAAAGCGTGACCGAAACTCCGGCACATCAATCTTGATCGGACACTGCGTTGAGCACGCTTTACAGGCCAGGCAGCCGGACATCGCCTCTTTTACTTCATGCGAAAAATCATACTCGCCGCGACGTGCATGCCAGCTATTGCGCGTACGCTCGATTAATGTGCGTAAACTAGCCCGCTTTTCCGGCAACTCTTTTTCCAGCTTCACCGGATCGATGCCACGATCGGCCAGCAGACGCAGCCATTCACGCACCAGCGTTGCCCGCCCTTTTGGCGAATGAATACGGTTCGCCGAGATTTTCATCGACGGACACATCGGGCTTTTCACATCGAAGTTAAAGCACAAGCCGTTACCGTTACACTCCATCGCGCCGCGCCATGATGAACGGACGGCGATAGGAATTTGCCGGTCAAACGTACCGCGTTTAACGTCATCCACCTTCTTCATCGGCGCATCAAGGCCTTCAGGCGGGCAGATTTTACCGGGGTTCAGACGGTTTTCCGGATCGAACGCCGCTTTGATTTTGCGTAACTCGCCATACAGCTGCTCGCCAAAAAAAGCCGGACTATATTCGGCGCGGAAACCTTTCCCGTGCTCGCCCCACAGCAAACCGCCATATTTCGCCGTCAACGCCACCACATCATCGGAAATGGATTTCATCAGCACTTCTTGCTGCGGGTCGCACATATCCAGCGCAGGTCGCACGTGCAGTACCCCTGCGTCAACGTGACCAAACATGCCGTAGCTCAGGCCGTGTCCATCAAGCAGCGCACGGAATTCAACGATGTAGTCCGCCAGATGTTCCGGCGGCACGCAGGTATCTTCTGCGAAGGGAATCGGCTTGGCCGCACCTTTCGCGTTCCCTAGTAACCCCACGGCCTTTTTACGCATGGCGTAAATGCGCTCGATTCCCGTCAGGTCATCGCACAATTGCCAACCAATCACGCCGCCTTCACCATTGACCATTAACGTATCAAGGCGCTGGCACAGCGACTGCACTTGCGCATCAATCAGCGGCTGATCGTCACCGGCAAACTCAACAATATTCAGGCCAAGCAGGTTTTTGTCCGGCACATCGGTAATCAACTCTTTCACCGAATGCCAGACGATGTCTTCCCGCGCCAGGTTGAGCACTTTCGAATCCACGGTTTCGACGGAGAGCGCCCGCGCGTCCACCATAAACGGCGCATTACGCAGCGCGGAATCAAACGAATCATATTTTACGTTCACCAGACGGCGAACTTTTGGCAGCGGCGTGATATCAAGGCGCGCTTCGGTAATAAACGCCAGCGTCCCTTCTGAGCCGGTCAGAATGCGGGTTAAATCAAATTCGGTCATCTCGTCATTGAATACATGACGCAAATCGTAACCGGTGAGAAAACGGTTCAGTTTGGGGAAGTTATCCATAATCAACTGGCGGTTATCACGACAGCGCTCCAGCACGGTTTTATAAATTCGCCCGATAGCGGTGCTGGCGTTACCCAGCGTTTCTGCCAGCGCCACCGGCATCGCCTGCGTATCGAGGATATCGCCGCCCAGCAACACAGCGCGGACACCGAGCACATGGTCGGAGGTTTTCCCGTACACCAGAGATCCTTGCCCGGAGGCGTCGGTGTTGATCATTCCCCCTAATGTCGCACGGTTGCTGGTCGACAGCTCTGGCGCGAAGAAGAAGCCATAAGGTTTCAAATACTGGTTGAGCTGATCTTTAATAACGCCCGCCTCAACGCGCACCCACCCCTCTTCGGGGTTAATTTCCATAATGCGGTTCATATAGCGGGACATATCAACGATGATGCCCTGGTTCAGCGCCTGGCCATTGGTGCCAGTACCGCCGCCGCGCGGAGTAAAGACCAGCGTGCGAAAACGCGGCTCGGCCGCGAGGCGTGTGATCAAGGCAACGTCGGACGTTGAACGAGGGAAAACGACGGCATCGGGTAATAGCTGGTAAATACTGTTGTCTGTCGCCATCGTTAGCCTGTCGGCATAGCTGGTGGCGGTATCACCGGTAAAACCTTGTTGCTCCAAAGCCTGCAAAAAATTCAGCACCAGTTGAACGACGCCCGGTGCCTGGGAAATCTGTGGGATCATTATGCTTGACCCTGCCTGACTGTTAGTGTTGTGAATAGTTAATCGTTTGCTTTAAGCATTCATCGTTGTATCACATTTTTTTCTTATGCGCCCATGAGAATTACAGGCAGAATCGGACTGTCCAAAACCGCTGAAATCATTAATCATTATCACTGGTGATTTCCAGAAACACCGAATTTTCAGCCACTCAATAAGGTGAGTAAATCGTATGGTTGATCTACGTCAGTCCAGGGATGTACCGCAAATCATGCTGTCGGTACTGTTTTTAGCAATCATGATTATCGCCTGTCTGTGGGTCGTCCAGCCCTTCATCCTCGGTTTTGCCTGGGCCGGGACGGTGGTGATCGCCACCTGGCCACTGCTGGTGCGCCTGCAACGCGTGCTGTTTGGTCGCCGTTCGCTGGCGGTGTTAGTGATGATGCTGCTGTTAATCCTGCTGTTTATTATTCCGGTCGCGCTACTGGTTAATAGCCTGGTGGACTCCAGCGGCCCGGTGATCCATGCCATCAGTACCGGCGCCATGTCTCCGCCGGATTTAGCCTGGCTAAACAGCGTTCCTTTCGTTGGTGAGAAACTCTACGCAGGCTGGCACAGCCTGCTGGATATGGGCGGCAGCGCCATTATGGCCAAACTGCGCCCTTATGTAGGCGCGACAACCACCTGGTTTGTCGGCCAGGCCGCGCATATTGGACGCTTTATGCTGCACTGCGGCCTGATGTTGCTGTTCAGCGCCCTGCTCTACTGGCGCGGTGAGCAAGTTGCCAGAGGGATCCGCCATTTCGCCATCCGCCTTGCCGGAAAACGTGGTGATGCCGCCGTGCTGCTGGCAGGCCAGGCTATCCGTGCCGTAGCGCTGGGCGTGGTGGTCACCGCGCTGGTGCAGGCCGTGCTTGGCGGCGTTGGCCTGGCCATTTCCGGCGTGCCTTACGCCACGTTGTTTACCGTGGTCATGCTGATGACCTGTCTGGTGCAGCTCGGGCCGTTACTGGTGCTGGTTCCGGCCATTATCTGGCTTTACTGGAGCGGAGATTCCACCTGGGGCACCGTGCTGCTGGTCTGGAGCTGCGTTGTCGCCACGCTGGATAACTTCATCCGCCCGGTACTGATCCGCATGGGCGCTGATTTACCGCTGATCCTTATTCTTTCGGGGGTCATTGGCGGA
The DNA here is from genome assembly GCF_016620385.1 of Kosakonia sp. LAM2021. Classification (NCBI taxonomy): domain Bacteria; kingdom Pseudomonadati; phylum Pseudomonadota; class Gammaproteobacteria; order Enterobacterales; family Enterobacteriaceae; genus Kosakonia; species Kosakonia sp. LAM2021. The sequence continues at coordinate 101,766 of NZ_JAENHT010000004.1, read as the reverse complement.
CTGGTTGCTTTCGGCATGATTGGCCTGTTTATTGGCCCGGTATTACTGGCGGTCTCCTGGCGGCTATTCTCCGCGTGGGTAAATGAAGCGCCCGAACCGGCGGCGACAGATAATGCATTAAGCGAAGTCGACAATGAATGTAGATAACCCTTCCTGAAAATAATTAAGGCGGGGTAGCCCGCCTTAATTATTATTAAGCACTACTTATCATTTCAAACACGAAACCCCATTCAGATCCCTCTGAAAGCGAAATATTGCGCGATTTAGCCCATATATTCTTCACGTCCGTTTAACTAATGAGACGAATCTGATCGACGCAAAAAATCGACATGCCTACTATTAGCTCACGGTTATAAATCAACACCTTGATTTATAAGCATGGAAATCCCCTGAGTGAAACAACGAATTGCTGTGTGTAGTCTTTGCCCATCTCCCACGATGGGCTTTTTTTTCGCCGCTTTCCGTTCAGGCATTTATTTGCTGGCTACAGACGCGCTCCCATTGCTGCTCACCGCGCAGGCGCCATTATCAATAGCCGCACCAATCGGTAGATAATCGAATGCTAAATGCATCGTGCTCACATCGTGTCCGTCACAGGCACGAATATGATCGTTATAAGACGCACAGCCATTAAGACTCGCGCACGCCAGCACGATAAGCATGAATAAAAAACGTTTCATTTGAATAACCTCACAACTATTGCAGGCAAATAAAAGATATATGCCTTCCGCTACAGCGAAATAAAAACTGTAATAGTTAATAAATTAAAACCGAGAGAAAACGATCAATATAAATCCGCTTACGTATTTACCCGCCTGTTGCTGATAAGATGATGCTGAGACAGCACGTGATCAACGACGTTACGTAACCGTCCCTGCAGTGCCCTATAAATCCTGCGTTCACCCGCGTAGTTCACCCACTGGATACCGCCGGGTTCAACTTCGACAAACCCCGTCACGCCATTACAAATAAAATGGATATAGTGGCGCTCAGCTATTTTTCCCATTACGAAAAACCTCAATAGAATTGTTTCTGCAAACACAGAAGAAAATAGAAAACCACGAACAGATAAGTCACTGTGGAGAATTATATGCAGGGTAATTATCAATACAATAAATATATACCAGGGGCAGGCACGAATAGCTTACGATCACACAAATACCTTACTCAATTGTAAGGCATGCAGTGTGGTTGTTATTTCATCAGGTTTATTGTTGCCCGTTTGTGCAAAAAAATAGCCCATCGTTCGATGGGCTACGATTTTATCACTGGCTGACTTCGCACTGACTCACCATTTTCCAGTCGGTGGGAAGTTCGCGGATCTCGCCGTAAACATTCACCGTAAGCGTTGCGCGGATATCTGCCGATGAGGCACCGATTTGCAACTCAAACTCACCCGGTTCGACAATGCGTTGCCCGTCACGGCGCGTAAAGTTGAGCATATCCACCGGCACGATGAACGTCAGCGTCGCCGTCTCACCCGGTGACAATGCCACGCGCTGGAACGCTTTTAGCTCCTGTATCGGACGCACCATCGAGGCCACCTTATCCCGGACATACAGTTGCACCACCTCGCTGCCGCTGCGCTCGCCGGTATTTTTCACCTGCACCTGTACGTGAATATCGCCATCGATTGCTAAATTAGGTGTGAGCAGCACCGGGTTCACATACTTGAACTGCGTCCAGCTCTTCCCGTAGCCAAAGGGGTAAAGGGCGCCAAAATGGAAGGCAAACGGTGTACCACCGCTTTTCAGTTTGTGGTTGTAGTAATAGGGCATCGCACCGGCACTTTTCGGCACACTAACCACCAGACGCCCCTGCGGCTCTGCCCGCCCGGTCAATACATCGGCAATCGCCTGGCCGCCCTCCTGCCCCGGCGCCCACGCCATCAACCATGCGGCAACGCGCGACTCCAGCCCTTGCAGGTTATACGGACGTCCGCCGGTCATGACCACCACGACCGGTTTCCCGGTTGCCACTAACGCCTCCAGCAATTGTTGTTGCACACCCGGCAACGTCAGGCTATCCGTATCAGAACCTTCCCCCACCGTGCCGCTCTGGAACAGCCCGGCCAAATCGCCCACACAGGCAATGATCACCTCGCTTTCTTGCGCCACGCTTACCGCGTGCGGGATCAGGCTCACATCCATGGAGACCGGCGACTGCTGCATCGGTTTGCCCGAAGCGTCCCCAGGGAAAACGGGGGCTCCAGCCATACGTTTTTCAATAATATGGCAACCTTTGGCATAGCGGACGTTCCCCTCGCCCAGCGTCTGGCGCAGCGCCGCGAGCGGCGTAGTGACCTGCGTGGTTTCTTCCAGCATATCGCTAATGATCAAATGCACCGGGAAACTGTAGCCGCTGAGCAAAGCCAGCGGATCGTCAGCGGTCGGGCCGATTACCGCCACCTTCGGCGAGCCGTTCAATGGCAGGATGCCGTTATTTTCCAGCAGCGTCATTGAGCACGTAGCGACCTCGCGCGCTACCTGCCGCGTCTCAGCAGACTGCAGGTCGATACCCTGTTCATCGATATAAGGTTGTTCGAACAAACCGAGACGAAATTTCACTGTCAGCACGCGGGCGACAATTTCATCCACTTTTGCCATGGAAATAAGGCCGCGCTCAACGGCCTCTGCCAGATGGCGCGCGCAGTCATCTTTTGGTAACTCAACATCCAACCCGGCATTAAACGAAAGCGCAGCAGATTCTGCGGCATCGTGAGTCACGCCGTGATGCTGATGCAACAGGCTGACGCCGCCGTAATCGGCCACAATAATCCCTTCAAAGCCCCACTGTTCACGCAGCAGGGTGGTAAGCAAGAAATGGTCACTGTGACCCGGCTGATTATCAATGTCATGATAAGCCGGCATCACCGATCCCGCTTTCGCCAGCTTCACTGCCATCTCGAACGGCAGCAAAAAGGTGTCGTTCAGCTCGCAAAAGCCGAGGTGTACCGGAGCATGGTTACGTGCGCCTTCGCTGAATGAGTGGCCGACATAGTGTTTGAGCGTCGCCAGCATATCGCCCTTTTCACTCTGCAAACCATTCACGTACGCGCACGCCATCACCCCCACCAGCCACGGATCTTCGCCAAATGTCTCTTCCGTGCGACCCCAGCGTACATCGCGCGAAACATCCAGCACCGGAGCCAGCCCCTGTTTGCACCCGGTTGATCGCGCTTCCAGACCAATATGATGGGCGGCGCGTTGCACGAGTTGCGGATCCCATGTGGAGCCGTAGTTCAGCGAGGAGGGAAATAACGTCGCGTCTTTACACAATAAACCAACCAGGCACTCTTCATGGAACAGCGCAGGAATGCCCAACCGTGTCTCTTCTACTAACATTTTTTGTAGCCGATTCGCCGCGCGCACGCCGCGCTTCGCTTCCACAATATGCGTGCCCAGCGGACGGGTTATTTGCCCGACGCCCAGTTTAAGCCGCTGCGCCAGCGCCGCCTGCGCGCTGACACCGGCAAACTCATCGCTGAGATCGGTGCGCTCGCGGTGCTCACCCTCTTCTGAAAGCACCAGCCACAAAGCATGCATTTGCGCGAATTTCTCTTCCGGCGTCATCCGCGCCAGTAAATCCGCAACGCGTTCGGCCACGGGACGGTTTGCGTCCTGGTAGATAGCAGTCATCGGGTCACTCCTGTGTTGTTGAAATCCGGGGCGGTTTGCACTGCCGTGTCGCTTTCGCTGTCACCGCGTTTGCGTATCAGATCTTGCGCGATACTGTCGGCAACCTGGCTATTTAGTTTGTAGCGGGTCAGCAGCAGTACCATACAGATAAACAGCAGGCAGGGGATCAGCGTAAACAGCGCGTTAATGGTCGTCAGCACCGTCGCACTCTGGGCTGCCTGGTTCGGCGCATAGTCCACTGCGCCAAGCACCCAACCCACAACAGCGCCACCGAGCGCCAGGCCAAATTTAATGGCGAATAACGCGGTAGAGAACACCAGTCCGTCGAGGCGACGCCCGCTGCGGTGCTCTTCGTAATCCACCACGTCAGAGAACATGGTCCATTGCAGCGGCGTGGTCAGGTTCTGAATAAAGCTAAAAACGATATTGAGGCCAAAAATAAGCCACACTTGAGTCGGCGGGATAATAAAGATAAGCGCAGCGAAAACGACGAACGTAATAATTGTCCACTGGTAGGCGCGCACCCGGTCAAATTTTCCTAACAACCGTGCCGATAATAGCGCTCCGCTTAAGGCGGCAATCATGCCAGAAACAATAAAGGTAAACACCATATCCGGGCGCTGTAATACATATTTAACGTAATACATCGTGGCGGAACCACGCGTTACAACTGCGGTTAACAGCAAAATATTAAACACAAAAACAATGCGCCACTGCGTATTTCCCGCCAGCAATTTGAGATCGCTTAACAGCGAACCAGAGCTATCATTGCGCGGCGTAAAACGCTCGCGCGTCATAAAGAAGCAGCCAAAGAACAGAAAAATACCCAATACGCCCATCATACTCATGGCATAGAAATACCCTTTCTGATCGTTACCCGCCCCCAGATGTGCCACCAGCGGCAGAGCAATAACGGTCACGATCAGGCCGCCAATAAACGATAAACCAAAACGCCAGGACTGCAGCGAATGGCGCTCGTGCGGGTCCATCGTCAGCGCACCGGGCATCGCGCAGTAAGGTACGTTAATCGCAGAGTAGATAAAGCTAAGGATGGCGTAAGTGACGCAGGCATAGAGGATTTTTGCCGTTGCCCCGGCGTCCGGGACATAAAAGGTAATAATGCAGCTCACACCAAACGGTATGGCAAACCACAGCAGCCAGGGGCGAAAGCGCCCGTGTCGCGTTTGCGTGCGATCCACCAGTGCGCCGATGCAAGGATCGACAAAAGCATCCACCGCGCGCACGACCAAAAACATGGTTCCCATTATTGCTGCAGGTAACCCAAACACATCCGTATAGAAATAAGCAAGAAACAGCGTTGCGGTTTGCCAGACCAGGGCGCTTGCCATATCGCCCAGACCGTAACCTATTTTGTCTTTTGTACTCAGGACAGAGGAGATTGTCATTTTTATTAGCCTTGTGAGGTCAAAAAATATTTCAACATGGCGCGACAGATTAACGTCACGCTGCTCACTACAGGCTTAAGTATTGGAAGAAGCTTACGAGGGGACAATTGCAATAATTGCCAGGCTTTTTACGTTTTTTGGTTATTGTGATCGCCGCCGAGTTCGCGGCTGAAATAAAAAAATCCCCGACATTATGCCGGGGATTTCACTTTTGCCTTTATTTTTTCAGTTCGGCGAGGCTTAGCCAGGTCTGCACAACGGTGTCCGGATTGAGTGAGAGACTATCAATGCCCTCATCCATCAACCAGGCGGCAAAGTCTTCGTGATCCGAAGGTCCCTGTCCGCAGATACCGACATATTTGCCCTGCTTTTTCGCCGCACGGATCGCCATGGAAAGCAGCGCTTTTACCGCGTCGTTACGTTCGTCGAACAATTCAGAGACCACGCCTGAATCGCGGTCGAGACCCAGCGCCAGTTGAGTCATGTCGTTGGAGCCGATAGAGAAACCATCAAAATATTCGAGGAACTGCTCCGCCAGCAGCGCGTTGGACGGAATTTCGCACATCATGATGATTTTCAGCCCATTCTCACCGCGTTTCAGCCCCTGACGCGCCAGCTCATCAACCACCGCTTTTGCCTGTTCAACGGTACGCACAAACGGGACCATGATTTCCACGTTGGTCAGCCCCATGTCGTTACGCACGCGTTTTACCGCTTCGCATTCAAGCGCAAAGCAATCGCGGAAGCTGTCGGCCACGTAACGACCTGCGCCGCGGAAGCCGAGCATCGGGTTCTCCTCTTCCGGCTCGTAACGCTCACCGCCAACCAGATTGGCGTATTCGTTCGATTTAAAATCGGACAGACGCACAATCACGCGTTTTGGCCAGAATGCCGCGCCCAGTGTCGAAATGCCTTCCGTCAGGCGACCGACATAAAACTCAACCGGCGAATCGAAGCCTTTCATCATTTCGCAGATTTCGTTTTGTAATTTCGCGTCCTGCTCATCAAACTCCAGCAGCGCACGCGGATGCACGCCGATCATGCGGTTGATGATGAATTCCAGACGCGCAAGGCCCACGCCTTCATTTGGCAGGCAAGCAAAATCGAAGGCGCGATCCGGGTTGCCGACGTTCATCATGATCTTCAGCGGCAGATCCGGCATGGTGTCTACGCTTGAACTTTTCACGCTGAAATCCAGCAGATCGGCATACACATAACCGGTATCGCCTTCGGCGCAGGAGACCGTGACTTTCTCACCGGTTTTAATGCGTTCGGTCGCATCGCCGCAGCCCACCACCGCCGGAATACCTAACTCACGCGCAATGATCGCTGCGTGGCAGGTACGACCGCCGCGGTTGGTGACAATGGCCGCCGCTTTTTTCATGATCGGTTCCCAGTCCGGGTCGGTCATGTCGGTTACCAGCACATCACCCGGCTCGATCAGGTTCATCTCGCTGATATCGTGGATCACTTTTACTGTGCCCGCGCCAATGCGATGCCCAATGGCACGGCCTTCAGAGATAATGCGCCCCTGGGCATGCAGCGTGTAACGCTCCATCACCTGGCCACGCGAACGCACGGTTTCCGGACGCGCCTGTACGATAAACAATTTGCCGGTATGACCGTCTTTCGCCCATTCAATATCCATTGGACGGCCATAGTGTTTCTCGATTTGCACCGCCTGCTTCGCCAGCGCTTGTACTTCGTCGTCGGTCAGAGAGAAACGGTCACGCTCGGCCTGCGGAACATCTTCAATCTGCACCTGCTTGCCATGCTCTTGCGTCGGCGCATAGATCATGCGGATTTTCTTCGACCCCATGGTGCGACGCACAATGGCTGGACGATTGGCCGCAAGCGTTGGCTTATGCACGTAGAACTCATCAGGGTTAACGGCCCCCTGCACCACCATTTCGCCCAGCCCCCAGGCAGAGGTGATAAACACCACCTGATCAAAACCGGATTCCGTATCAATGGTGAACATCACGCCAGAAGAGCCGATATCCGAACGCACCATGCGCTGCACACCAGCAGAAAGCGCGACGCCGCGATGATCGTAGCCCTGATGTACGCGATAGGAGATAGCGCGATCGTTAAATAACGAGGCAAACACATGCTTCACCGCCACCAGCACGGCGTCATACCCTTGCACGTTGAGGAAGGTTTCCTGCTGACCGGCAAACGAGGCATCCGGCATATCTTCTGCTGTCGCAGAAGAACGCACCGCGAAAGAGGCTTCGGCGTCGTCTTCGGAGAGTTTGGCGTAGGCTTCGTGGACGGCTTTTTCCAGCTCAGGCGGGAACGGCGTGTCGACAATCCACTGGCGGATCTGCGCGCCGGCTTTTGCCAGTTCGGAAACATCATCGATGTCGGTTTTATCCAGTAATTCGTAAATGCGCTGATTTAGCCCGCTTTGTTCCAGAAACTGGTTAAACGCATCGGCCGTGGTCGCAAACCCATTCGGTACGGAAACCCCCATACCGGACAGATTAGTAATCATTTCACCAAGGGAGGCATTTTTGCCCCCAACTCTGTCTACATCATTCATGCCGAGTTGGTCATACCAAAGCACCAGCGGAGACGAGCCATTGTTGGACATCGAAACAATCCTTTTGTGATATATGAATGGGTAAAAACGTCGAACTACATTTTTATCCTGGCATAATTAATTCCGTTGAAAAAACGGTGAATCGTGTAAGCAATTACGATTTCTGGTTTTTCGGATAGATTCCCATCAATAAATCACCTTGAGTAATTTCTCATTTCTGTATCTCCTTATTTTTTATAGGGGAAACTAAAAAAACGAACCGTAGAGTTCATTAAAAATAAAAACACCATTTCATTTTAAAAATGAGAAAAAGGAGATACGCATGTTGAGGGTTTTAATTTATGCTTTCAGAGAATTACGCATGTCATTCAGGATGGGTTAAATGGACAGTTCAGTTGATCGCCACGTCTTTTATATTTCTGATGGAACCGCTATCACCGCTGAAGTATTAGGCCATGCGGTCATGTCGCAATTCCCGGTTGCCGTCAGCAGTATTACGCTGCCGTTTGTGGAAAACGAGAGCCGCGCCCGCGCCGTCAAAGAACAAATAGACGCCATTTATCAGCAAACCGGCAATCGTCCACTGGTGTTCTACTCCATTGTGATACCGGAAATTCGCGCCATTATTTTGCAAAGCGAAGGATTTTGTCAGGATATCGTCCAGGCGCTGGTTGCGCCGCTGCAGGAGGAATTAAAACTCGATCCTACCCCCATTGCGCACCGCACACATGGGCTTAATCCAGGTAATTTAACCAAATACGATGCACGTATCGCGGCAATTGATTACACTCTCGCGCACGATGACGGTATTTCTTTGCGCAATCTTGATCAGGCGCAGGTGATTTTACTGGGCGTTTCGCGCTGCGGAAAAACACCGACCAGTCTGTATCTGGCGATGCAATTTGGTATTCGCGCGGCAAATTATCCTTTTATTGCCGATGATATGGATAACCTCGTTCTCCCCGCTGCGTTAAAGCCACTGCAGCATAAATTATTTGGTCTGACCATTAATCCGGAGCGTCTTGCCGCCATTCGCGAAGAGCGCCGGGAAAATAGCCGCTACGCGTCGTTGCGCCAGTGCCGCATGGAAGTCGCAGAAGTGGAAGCGCTTTACCGCAAGAATCAAATCCCCTGCCTTAATAGCACCAACTACTCGGTAGAAGAAATCGCCACCAAGATGCTCGATATTATGGGGTTAAATCGCCGCATGTACTAACAAGCTAGTACACAGGTGCGAAGTGCGCTATGATATTGCCCGGAAACGTGATGTGCTTTGCAACCCCTCTTGAAATAAGCCGGGATTGGTTTAAGGTGTTGCGCATCACTTCCGGCATTCCTGCCGCTGAAGCACCTAATTTTTGAGATTCTTGATGAACAAAACTGATGAACTTCGCACTGCGCCTATCAGCAGCCTGGTGACACCAGCTGAACTTGCGCAGCGCTACCCTGTTACCTCAGAGGTAGCGGAGCATGTGACCGCATCCCGTCGGCGGATAGAAAAAATTCTGAATGGTGAAGATCGCCGCCTGTTGGTGATTATTGGTCCCTGCTCGATTCACGATCTTGACGCCGCCGTTGATTACGCGAGCCGCTTACAAGTATTACGTGAAAAACACCACGCGCAGCTCGAAATCGTTATGCGCACCTACTTCGAAAAACCGCGCACTGTTGTGGGCTGGAAAGGGTTGATTTCCGATCCGGATCTGAACGGCAGTTACCGCGTAAATCACGGTCTTGAACTGGCGCGTAAACTGCTGTTGCAGGTCAATGAGCTGGGCGTGCCCACCGCGACCGAATTCCTCGATATGGTGACCGGCCAGTTTATTGCCGATTTAATTAGTTGGGGAGCCATTGGCGCGCGCACCACGGAAAGCCAGATCCACCGGGAAATGGCCTCGGCGCTTTCCTGCCCGGTCGGTTTTAAAAATGGTACCGATGGCAATACACGTATCGCCGTTGACGCGATCCGCGCTTCACGCGCCAGCCATATGTTCCTCTCGCCGGATAAAAGCGGGCAAATGACCATTTATCAGACCAGCGGCAACCCGTACGGCCACATCATTATGCGTGGCGGTAAAAAACCGAATTACCATGCCGGAGATATCGCCAATGCGTGCGATACGCTGCGCGAATTTGGTTTGCCGGAGCATCTGGTGGTGGATTTCAGCCATGGCAACTGCCAGAAAGAGCACCGCCGCCAGTTGGATGTCTGTGACGACATTTGTACGCAAATTCGTAATGGTTCGATGGCGATCTCTGGCGTGATGGCGGAAAGTTTCCTGGAAGAAGGCACGCAAAAAATTGTCAGTGGCCAGCCGCTGGTATACGGGCAATCCATTACCGACCCATGCCTAAACTGGGAAGACAGTGAACTGCTGCTGGAAAAACTCGCAACCGCGGTTGCCACCCGTTTTTAACCGTTTCCTGCTGACTACCTCAGAACTACGCGTTCCCCCTACTTTTTCCTGGGGGAACTGCGGCTATGTAAACAATCGCCCTTGCGTCATATCACCATACTATTGATAATCATTATCATTGTTGGTTTGTCTTAAAACGGATATGTCGCAAATGGATAGCACGCCTGCATCACCCGTCACGCCTCAGGAAAAGCCCACGCACATCGCCCCAACCGATCGCCGTATTCACAGCCATTCACTGCTGGGGGATGAAGGACGCGTCGTTATTGAGCACAACGGGCAACAATATCTTCTGCGCCAGACGCACGCCGGAAAATTGATCCTGACAAAGTAGGCCGTTTTCAACTCGAGCAGCTTACTTCCAGCCGTTTGCCCCAGTCAGGCGGGCGGCTGACATAAACATCACTGCGATCAATAAATGGCTGTCGTAATGCCTCATGAAGTCGCTCCAGCTCGCTGTAATCGCCTTTCTCTGCGGCATCTATGGCGCGCTGCGCCAGCCAGTTTCGCAACACCATCGCCGGGTTAACCTGTTGCATATGTGCCTGCCGCTGTGCGTCATCGATATTTTCCTGCTGTAAGCGCGCCCGATATCGCGCAAACCAGTCATCAAATGCGCCGCGATCGATAAACTCATCGCGTAACGGCGACGCAGCACTTTGCTGTTCGGTCAGGCTGAGCATACGGAACGTACGCGTATAATCGCTGCCTTCGCGCGCCATCAGGGCAAACAGCGAATTCAGAAGATCGTTATCCCCTTGCTGGCGGGTGAAGAAGCCCAATTTGCTGCGCATCAACAGGCCATATTCAGTGAGTAACTGGTGCTGGTAATCATCCAGCGCGGCGTTTAGGCTCTCCGCAGCAATAAAGGGCGATAACGACTGCGCCAGGCGCTGGAGATTCCACAGCGCCACCGCCGGCTGGTTTTCAAAGCTGTACCTTCCCTGGTAATCAGAGTGGTTGCAGATAAAACCGGGCTGGTAATCATCAAGAAAACCGAACGGGCCATAGTCGATCGTTAAACCAAGGATCGACATGTTATCGGTATTCATTACACCGTGCGCGAACCCTACCGCTTGCCAGCGCGCTATCAACTGCGCGGTGCGCCGCACGACATCCCGAAACCAGGCGACATATTTATCGCTTTCGTTTTGCAATTCCGGCCAGTGATGACGGATAACAAAATCTGCCAGTTGACGGACTTTTTGCGGATCGCGCCGGTAGTAAAAATGTTCGAAATGACCAAACCGCACATGGCTTTCGGCAATACGCATCAGCATTGCGCCCTGCTCCTGCGTTTCGCGCATCACCGGCGTATCGCTGGTCACAATGCTCAATGCGCGCGTGGTCGGGATCCCCAGATAATGCATCGCTTCTGAAGCGAGGCTTTCGCGAATGGTCGAGCGCAACACCGCGCGGCCATCCCCCATGCGCGAATACGGCGTCAGCCCGGCGCCTTTCAAGTGCCAGTCCCGGGTTGTGCCGTCCGGGAGTTGCTGCTCACCGAGCAAAATCCCGCGCCCATCACCTAATTGTCCGGCCCAGACACCAAACTGATGTCCACTGTAGACCTGCGCCAGTGGAGACATGCCAGGCAACAGCGCTTCACCACCCCACACGCCTGCTCCCGAGGCGGGATGAAACAGAGCATCCGGTACATCCAGTGCATGTGCCAACGGCTCATTGCGCCACAGCAGCCGGGCGTTGTGCAGCGGCGTAGGGGATAATGCGGTATAAAAATCTGGCAATTCATCTCGCCAGTGGGTAGTAAAAGACAGGGTCATGGTTCCTCCTGCCTTTAGTGTAGTGCTAACTGTGGTGTTTAAACACCGGGCAAAAGCAGGGCTATGGCTGAACCAGGGAGGTTAACTGATCGACGGTGACAGGCGGCCACATTGCGCCAAACATGGCGCTAAAGGGAAAGGCCGAAGCCCGGTTGAGCGCCTGTTCATCATCGATGCCGGCAATCATCACTGCATCACAATAGGGCTCAAGCTGCGCAACAATCACCCGCATAAAAGGTTCGAATGAAGGTGACGCCAGCCGCTGATGAACAAAATTTTTATCCAATACCACGCGCTTAAATAAACCATCAAAAATGGCTTTTGTCGACGCGGTTCCAGCACCAAAATTAGCCAGCACCAGTGAATATTGTTTCGCCAATAGAGACAAGGGGTGATTATCTTTTCCCTTATTTAGATCGGGAAAATTCTCATTAATGGTAAATTCAAGAAAAGGAAATTTCCTAATGTTTGTCGCTAGCGTTTCATCTGCCAACAAGACATCAACCAAAGAGGGCGCAATATTAATCCAGGCCGTTAATTGATGTTGAATAAAAAAGAGTTGGCAGGCTTCAAGGAGTGCCAGTTGTTCAGTGAATAAAGCGAGTATTTCTTCAGGCGTAAGGCGCGGAATGACCAGCTCTGTAGGCGTGCGGACATTGCTGTCTGGCCCCACAAAGTTAACGATAATTTCCAGTCCCTGTAGCATTCCGTTACTTTTCCTCGCAGGCAGTAATAGAAGCTCAGAGCGATATGTGTCATCCAGCGATACTATCATTGCGCCAGCCCCGCATTAAGGGTGATATCCGGCATTGTCAAACACAGGTGAAGATATTTCAAATGTATTGTTTTAAATGAGATTAACTTCATTTTTTTCCCGTTTTATTTTTTGGCTGCTCCTTAACCTTTATTAGCCTGATAACGAATTGACGGATGTCCGGATCCCAATGTACACAGATCTTAATTAAGATAAACGTGATTATTTAGTGGAAATTTCCTGGTTTAAAAAAAGCCCTTGCGGGCTTTCTCATTCTAGATACGGCGCGCTTGCCAGAAATTTTTACGCCAGTAGACATTATCCAGAGAAGAACGCATCACTCCCCGACTGGTTGAGGCATGAATGAACTCATTATCCGTATCGTAAATACCAACGTGCAACCCGCTCTCTCCGGAACCGGTTTTAAAGAAAACCAGGTCGCCTGGCAGCAAATCATCTTTATCGATTTTCGTGCCGATTTCCGCTTGCTGGCGCGTCTCGCGCGGCAGTTGCAAAGAAAACTTATCGCGAAACGTCATCATAACGAAGCCGGAACAATCAACGCCGGAACGGCTCATGCCACCGTAGCGATACGGCGTACCATGCCACTGGCTAAGCTGATCATTCAGGCCAGCAATAACGGTTATCGAATCTGACAATCTTGGATTTGGCGGCGGCGCGCGATGAGAACTACATCCTGCAAGGAATAACGCCACTGCCAGCAAAAACCAGATACGCATCCTGGATCACGCCTCTTTATTTCTTTTTCTCGGAATAATCTACCGTGTGAATCAGATATGTGGCAAGTCACCTTTTCGTCACGTTGCGGGGATCAGCACGCGGTGACCTTCCACATCCAGTTGGCGAAAAGCCAAACCATACGCCGTCGCCAGATGAGATGGTGTCAGCACCTCGTCCTGCCGCCCGCTCATTAACAGTTTGCCGCCACTGAGCAGCCAGGCCTGGCGCGCATGGTGCAACGTATGGTTAAGATCGTGGCTACTCATCACCACGGTAATTCCTGCGGCAACCAGCTCGTTTAAAAGCTTGTCCAGTGCCGCCTGCTGGGCAACATCGAGGCTATTCATCGGCTCATCCAGCAATAAAAGCTCCCCGGAGGGGTTACCAGCCGGGTGAATTTGTAAAATTACCGCCGCTAAGCGTACCCGCTGCCACTCCCCACCTGACAGATGATTCACCGCCCGCCCCAGCTTATCGCTAAGGCCAAGCTTGCCCGCAATCTGTGCAAGCAGCGCGGTTTGTGTGTTATCGCACTGATGCAAGGACAAGTACTGCCAGACAGGCATAGCGAACGGTGGTGTCTGCTGCTGGGCCAGGTAAGCGCGGTGTTGCGCCAGCTGCGATGCTGGCCACTGTGTCAGCGAACGGGCATTAAACAGCACGCTTCCCTGCCCGCTTGATAACCCGGCAATGCGCGCCAGCAGTGTACTTTTCCCCGCACCATTCGGCCCGACAAGATGCAGGATTTCTCCCCGGCCGACCGATGCCGTTATCGGCCCAAGCCTTCCGGGTTCAGCCACATCCTGAAGCTGCAACAGCATTGACATTACTTCGCCAGCGCCTGTTTCACCGCGTCAACAAGAACCGGATCTTCCGGTGTCATATCCGGAGAGAAGCGTTGAATCACGTTGCCATCACGACCAATCAGGAATTTTTCAAAATTCCACAGAATATCGCCCGGCTCTTTCGGCGCTCGCCCCTTGCTCTCCATACGTTCGTAGAAACCGCTTCCCTCGGGCGCAACGGCCTTTGGCGCAGCGGCAATGAGCTTTTTATACAGCGGGTGACGTGCTTCACCATTCACATCGATTTTGCTGAACAGCGGAAATGTTATGCCATACGTGGTGCTACAGAAGGTTTTGATCTCCTCTTCTGAACCTGGTTCCTGGCCGAGAAACTGATTGCAGGGAAAACCGAGTACGGTAAAACCTTCACTTTCAAATTCTTTTTGCATCTGCTCCAGTTGTTCGTACTGCGGCGTCAGCCCACATTTAGAGGCGACGTTGACCAGCAGCAGTACCTTGCCGAGGTAACCTGCAAGCGTTGTCTGTTCACCATCGATAGTCTTAACTTCAGTATTCAGAATATCCTGTTGCATAGCGTCACCTTAATGAATGTTATGGTTTGCGGGCTCAACGCCCGGCTCTCAATAATAGCCAGATAAATACCGGCGCGCCCAGCGTCGACGTCACAACGCCTATTGGCAACTCGGCTGCACTGAGCGCCAGACGAGCTATCACATCGGCAAATAACAGTGCCACCGCCCCTGCCAGCGCGCAGCCTGGCAGCAATGCCCGATGATCGGTCAAACCGCACAGGCGTAAGATATGGGGAATGACCAGACCGATAAAACCAATTGAGCCCGCCAGCGCGACGCTTACGCCGACCAGCCAGCCCGTGGCTACTACCAGTACATTTCGCCATAGCCACATCGGTAACCCTAACTGGCGCGCGGAAATGTCTCCCAGCGCCAGCATATTCAGTGGCTGTGACTGGAAACAGACCCAAATGATGACTGGCACCAGCGCCGCCATGAGCCAACTTTGTTGCCAGTCCACCCCGCCGAAACCGCCCATCATCCAGTACATCAGCTGGCGCAAATCGAAAGAGGAAGAGAAATAGACGGCCCAGGTCATCAATGCGGTACAGATAATACCCAACGCGACACCAGCCAGCAGTAAACGGCTGGTAGAGATGTGGCGGCGCGCGAAACGCAGCAGGATCAGCGTCACAACGAGCGCGCCAGCGATCGCACAAACGCCGAGCGCCCAGCCAGGAAGCAATCCGCCGCCCAGCAATACAGCAGCAATGAGCCCAACACCCGCACCGCTTGAGACACCAAGCAATCCAGGTTCCGCAAGCGGGTTTTCGAACAGCGCCTGCATCACCGCACCGCACAATGCCAGTGCAGCCCCAACCAACAACACGGCCAGCGTACGTGGCAAGCGAATTTGCCAGACAAACAGTTGCCCATCCGGTGTAAACCAGTCGCCCGGAGAAATCCATTGATCGCCCGCGCAGAGACTAAACAGCAGCGCGAAGAGTAAGAGCAGCAGCAATCCACCCAGCCAGTGGCGGTTGCGTTGCTGTTGAAGATGAACGTATGCCAGCATGTTTTCCGTTTTATTGGTCAGCAAGGCCACTGATTCTAAGGTTGATGCCGGATGCTGAAAAGAAAAAAGGCCGCGATGCGGCCTTTTTAATTAGTTCATATCATTCAGCTTTGGGCGAAGCGTTTTCGACACGGCTCTTTAACTTCTGGCCGGGTCTGAAGGTCACCACGCGCCGGGCTGTAATGGGAATATCTTCGCCCGTTTTTGGATTACGACCCGGACGTTGATTTTTGTCGCGCAAATCGAAATTGCCAAAGCCGGAGAGTTTTACCTGCTCACCGTTTTCCAGAGCACGACGGATCTCTTCGAAAAACAGCTCTACCAGCTCTTTTGCGTCCCGTTTGCTAAGCCCAAGCTTATCAAACAGATATTCTGACATTTCAGCTTTTGTAAGCGCCATAGGTTCAATCCCTCAATGATGCCTGGAATCGCTCTTTTAATGCCTCTACACATCTGGCAACGGTAGCGGCAATCTCCTCTTCTTCGAGTGTACGGCTGGTATCCTGAAGGATCAGGCTAATGGCAAGGCTCTTATACCCTTCCGCTACACCCTTACCGCGGTACACGTCAAATAAGTTTACGCCAACTACCTGATTTACGCCAACTTTCTTACATTCGCCCAAAACATCTGCTGCAGGCACATTTTCTGCGACCACAACAGCGATATCACGACGGTTCGCCGGGAAGCGCGAAATCTCCTGAGCCTGAGGCACCACGCGGTCTGCAAGCGCGTTCCACTCCAGTTCAAATACCAGTGTGCGGCCGTTCAGATCAAGCTTACGTTCCAGTTCCGGGTGAACAACACCAATAAAACCAATGCGCTTATCTTTCAGATAAATCGCTGCAGATTGGCCTGGGTGCAGTGCAGGATTCGTTTCCGCGCGGAACTCAATGGCGGAAAGTTTACCTGTAAGTTCCAGCACGGACTCAAGATCGCCTTTTAAATCGAAGAAATCGACGCTTCCTTTCACCAGATCCCAGTGCTCATCATAACGGTTACCGCAAATCGCGCCTGCCAGCATCACATCCTGACGGATGCCAAGATTGGCTTGTGTATCAGGTACAAAGCGCAGGCCGGTTTCGAAAATACGTACACGGCTCTGCTGGCGATTCTGGTTATAGACGATAGTGCCGAGCAAACCGGTCCACAGAGAGAGGCGCATCGCCGACATCTCGCTGGAGATTGGGCTCGGCAGGATGAGAGCTTCCTCGCCCGGATGAATCAGTTGCTGCAGTTTCGGATCGACAAAGCTGTAAGTGATGACCTCCTGATAGCCTTTATCATTGAGCATGGTTTTCACACGCTTCATCGACAGGTTCGCTTCGCGGTGCTCACCCATAATCAGGCCAGCTTGCACCGGCTCATCAGGAATATTGTTGTAGCCATAAACGCGGGCAACTTCTTCGACCAGATCTTCTTCGATTTCCATGTCGAAACGCCAGCTCGGGGCTACCGCCAGCCACTCATCCTGTCCTTCAGTCACTTCGCAGCCCAGACGGTTCAGAATATCGCTGACCTGATCGTCGGCAATATGGTGGCCAATCAGGCGATCCAGCTTGCTACGGCGCAAACGGATGGTCGCACGTTTCGGCAGCGTGGCGTCGTTCGTGACATCAATTACCGGGCCGGCTTCACCGCCACAGATATCAAGCAGCAGACGCGTGGCGCGTTCCATCGCTTTGTATTGCAGTTGCGGATCGACACCACGCTCATAACGATGAGAAGCATCAGTATGCAAACCATGACGGCGCGCACGGCCGGTAATTGACAGCGGGTTGAAGAAAGCACATTCCAGCAGCACGTTCTGCGTTTCGCTGTTTACACCAGAGTGCTCACCACCGAAGATACCGCCCATTGCCAGCGCTTTGCTATGGTCGGCAATCACCAGCGTGTCTGCATTCAGTTTGGCTTCATTACCGTCCAGCAGCACCAGGGTTTCGCCCTCTTTTGCCATACGCACCACAATGCCGCCATCCAGACGGTCGCGGTCAAACGCATGCATCGGCTGCCCCAGCTCCAGCAGAACGTAGTTGGTCACATCCACAACGGCGTCAATCGAGCGAATGCCGCAACGGCGCAGCTTCTCTTTCATCCATAGCGGGGTTGGTGCTTTGACGTTGATACCTTTTACTACACGGCCAAGGTAGCGCGGACAGGCCTCGGCCGCTTCCACAGTAATCGGCAGCGTATCGGCGATGGTAGCGGCAACCGGTGCGATATCCGGCGCGGTCAGCGGAGATTTGTTGAGCACCGCAACATCACGCGCCACACCGATGATCCCGAGACAATCTGCACGGTTCGGCGTCACGCTGATTTCGATGGTGTTGTCATCGAGTTTTAAATATTCACGGATATCGGTACCGATCGGCGCATCCGATGGCAGTTCAATAATGCCGTTATGATCGTCGGAAATCCCCAGCTCGGAGAAAGAGCAGAGCATGCCTTCCGAAGGCTCGCCACGCAGTTTTGCCGCTTTGATTTTGAAATCGCCCGGCAGTACCGCACCGACAGTGGCGACCGCGACTTTGAGCCCAAGGCGACAGTTTGGCGCACCACAGACGATGTCCAGAAGACGCTCACCGCCCACGTTAACTTTCGTTACGCGCAGTTTATCGGCGTTCGGGTGCTGAGCGCACTCCATCACTTCGCCCACGACCACGCCGTGAAACGCACCGGCAACCGGTTCAACACCATCGACTTCAAGACCCGCCATGGTGATTTGCCCGGACAGCGCTTCGCTATCAATGGCTGGATTAACCCATTCGCGTAACCACAGTTCACTGAATTTCATTGTTTTGCCTGCCTTTATTTAAACTGTTTGAGGAAACGCAAATCGTTTTCGAAGAACGCGCGCAAGTCGGTGACACCGTAACGGAGCATTGTCAGGCGCTCCATACCCATACCGAATGCAAAACCTGAGTAAACTTCCGGATCAATACCGACGTTACGCAGTACATTTGGATGCACCATCCCGCAGCCGAGAACCTCAAGCCATTTGCCGTTTTTACCCATGACATCTACTTCCGCTGAGGGCTCAGTAAACGGGAAATAGGATGGACGGAAGCGGATCTGCAAATCTTCTTCAAAGAAGTTACGCAGGAAGTCGTGCAGCGTGCCTTTCAGATTGGTGAAGCTGATATTTTTATCAACGATCAGCCCTTCCATCTGATGGAACATCGGAGTGTGCGTCTGGTCGTAGTCGTTACGATATACGCGGCCCGGCGCAATAATGCGGATCGGCGGTTGCTGATTTTCCATCGTGCGGATCTGCACACCTGAAGTCTGGGTGCGCAGCAGACGGGTTGCGTCAAACCAGAAGGTGTCGTGATCAGCGCGCGCCGGGTGGTGGCCCGGGATGTTCAACGCATCGAAGTTATGATAATCATCTTCGATTTCCGGACCGGTGGCGACAGTAAAGCCAAGCTCACCAAAGAAGCTTTCAATGCGATCGATTGTGCGGGTCACCGGATGCAAACCGCCATTCTCCACACGACGCCCCGGCAACGACACATCAATAGTCTCGGCGGCCAGGCGTGCATTTAATGCAGCATTTTCAAGATCCGATTTACGCGCATTCAGCGCTTGTTGCACTTGCTCTTTCGCTTCGTTGATCACCGCCCCCGCAGCCGGGCGCTCTTCTGGCGGCAGCTCACGCAGGGTGGTCATCTGAAGGGTCAGGTGCCCTTTCTTGCCCAGATATTCGACGCGTACGTTGTCCAGCGCGGCGACATCTGAAGCATCGTTAATGGCTGCCTTCGCACCGGCAACCAGCTCTGCGAGATGTGACATGGTTTTCCTCGTTATATGACGATATTTACAAGCGGCAGATACAAAAAAGCCTCCACAAGGGAGGCTTTCTGGCGCTGTTTTCCGTTTCTTCTTTCACGCGCTAGCCTCCCGGATTCAGGTGCTAAAGTAAAAAAAGAAGCGGAAAATAGCAGCATTCATGCTTGCGTTACCTTAATAGGGTACGTGGCAGCGATGGCTTATTGAAAACGCATCACGGCAAAATGTCAATGCATTGATAATGTTAAAGCAAAAGAGGGAGCTAAGCTCCCTCTCTTAAACTGGCTTACGCCAGAGCTGCTTTCGCTTTTTCAACCAGGGCAGTAAATGCCACTTTGTCGAATACAGCGATGTCAGCCAGGATCTTACGGTCGATTTCAACAGAGGCTTTTTTCAGGCCGTTGATGAATTTGCTGTAAGAAATACCGTTCTGACGTGCTGCTGCGTTGATACGTGCAATCCACAGTTGACGGAACTGACGCTTTTTCTGACGACGGTCACGATAAGCGTACTGACCAGCTTTGATAACAGCCTGGAAGGCAACACGGTAAACGCGTGAACGCGCGCCGTAGTAACCTTTAGCTTGTTTCAAAATTTTCTTATGACGTGCACGTGCAATCACACCACGTTTTACGCGAGCCATATGCTCTCTCCTGTATCTATATTCTTAAAAAAGTTAAAAGGTTAACGACTTATGCGTACGGCAGGCACGCGATTACCAGGCCCAGATCGCCTTTGGAAACCATGGCTTTCGGACGCAGGTGACGTTTACGCTTGGTAGCTTTTTTGGTCAGAATATGACGCAGGTTAGCGTGCTTGTGCTTAAAACCACCTTTACCGGTTTTTTTGAAGCGCTTAGCAGCACCGCGTACGGTCTTAATTTTTGGCATTTTTTAACTTCCACTTCGCATTGTTAATAAACGAAACAAAGGCGAATCAAACCCGTGAGCTTATGGCCCACAGGTTTAATTACTTGATGGCCTTACTGTTTCTTCTTCGGAGCAAGCACCATGATCATCTGGCGGCCTTCGATCTTCGTTGGGAAGGATTCGACCACCGCCAGCTCGACCAGATCTTCTTTCACGCGATTAAGCACTTCCATACCGATCTGTTGGTGGGCCATCTCACGGCCGCGGAAACGCAGCGTGATTTTGGCCTTATCGCCCTCTTCGAGAAAGCGAATCAGGCTGCGGAGTTTTACCTGATAGTCGCCTTCATCTGTACCAGGTCGGAATTTGATTTCCTTAACCTGGATAACTTTTTGCTTCTTCTTCTGTTCCTTAGAAGATTTGCTCTTTTCATAGAGGAACTTGCCGTAATCCATTATACGGCAAACGGGCGGCTCGGCGTTAGGGCTAATTTCGACTAAATCGACCCCGGCTTCTTCAGCTTTTTCCAGAGCTTCTCTGAGACTCACAATGCCAAGCTGCTCGCCTTCCAGACCTGTTAAGCGAACTTCCGTGGCGCGAATCTCGCCATTAATACGATTGGGACGCGCCGTTTGAACTCGTTTTCCGCCTTTAATACCTTATTCCTCCAGTTGTTGAAGACTGCGGCTGCGAATCTCTTGTTGCAGCTTCTCGATAACATCATTTACGTCCAGGCTACCCAGGTCTTTACCGCGACGGGTACGCACAGCAACTTTGCCGGCTTCAACCTCTTTGTCACCACAAACCAGCATATAAGGGACACGACGTAAAGTGTGCTCGCGGATTTTAAAGCCAATCTTCTCGTTTCTCAAGTCTGCTTTTACACGAATGCCCGCATTTTGCAGTTTACGGGTCAATTCGTTAACGTATTCAGCCTGCGAATCAGTGATGTTCATCACAACTACCTGCACGGGGGCAAGCCAGGTTGGGAAGAAGCCCGCAAATTCCTCAGTCAGGATGCCGATAAAGCGCTCCAGAGAACCAAGAATTGCACGGTGAATCATCACTGGGACTTGTCGCTCGTTACTTTCGCCAACATAAGAGGCATTCAGACGAGACGGCAAGGAGAAGTCCAGCTGGACGGTACCGCACTGCCATGCACGATCGAGGCAGTCATACAGGGTAAATTCAATTTTCGGACCGTAGAATGCGCCTTCACCCAATTGATACTCAAATGGGATGTTATTCTCTTCCAGCGCCACAGCCAGGTCCGCCTCAGCACGATCCCACATCTCGTCGCTACCGATACGTTTTTCCGGACGAGTGGAGAGTTTGACGACGATCTTCTCGAAGCCAAAGGTGCTGTACATATCGTAGACCAAACGAATACAAGCGTTCACTTCATCACGCACCTGCTCTTCTGTACAGAAGATGTGGGCGTCATCCTGAGTGAAACCGCGTACGCGCATTAAGCCATGCAGAGCGCCTGATGGCTCGTTACGATGGCAACTACCGAACTCCGCCATACGTAACGGCAGATCGCGGTAAGATTTTAAGCCCTGGTTAAAGATCTGTACGTGACCCGGGCAGTTCATCGGCTTGATGCAATATTCACGGTTCTCAGAAGAAGTCGTAAACATGGCATCTTTGTAGTTGTCCCAGTGGCCGGTTTTTTCCCACAGCACACGGTCCATCATGAACGGGCCTTTTACTTCCTGGTACTGGTACTCTTTCAGTTTAGAACGTACAAAAGTTTCCAGTTCACGGAAGATAGTCCAGCCATCGTTATGCCAGAACACCATACCCGGCGCTTCTTCCTGCATGTGATACAGATCGAGCTGCTTACCGATTTTACGGTGATCGCGTTTTGCCGCTTCTTCCAGACGTTGCAGATACGCGTTCAGCGCTTTTTTATCTGCCCACGCAGTGCCATAGATACGCTGCAGCATTTTATTATTGCTGTCGCCGCGCCAGTAGGCACCTGCTGTTTTCATCAATTTGAAGTGATGGCAGAAACGCATGTTCGGCACGTGCGGACCACGGCACATGTCGACGTATTCCTGATGATGATACAAGCCAGGCTTGTCATCATGGGCAATATTTTCATCAAGGATTGAAACTTTATAGCTTTCACCGCGTTTAACAAACGTCTCGCGCGCCTCTTTCCAGCTTACTTTCTGCTTGATGACATCGTAGTTCGTTTCGGCGAGCTCATGCATACGCTTTTCGAGCGCGTCGATATCTTCCTGGGTCAGCGTATGGTCAAGATCAACGTCATAGTAGAAACCGTTATCAATAACCGGACCAATAGCCATTTTGGTGTTGGGCCAAAGTTGCTTAATCGCATGACCTAACAGATGCGCACAGGAGTGACGGATGATTTCCAGGCCGTCCTCATCTTTTGCGGTGATGATGGCAAGTTTGGCATCGTTGTCAATCACATCACATGCATCTACCAGTTCACCGTTGACGCGGCCAGCGATACAGGCTTTCGCCAGTCCCGGCCCGATATCCAGCGCAACATCCATTGGGCTTACAGCGTGGTCATAATGGCGTTGGCTGCCATCAGGAAGAGTAATTACAGGCATTTCATTTCCTTAATTTGCAGTGGTGCCCCACACGAAAGAGCACATACAAAATGAGAGATCAAAGATATAACAGCAGCGACGATAAGTTTTCTCGCTTCACTCTGCGGAATCTGTACAGCGTAGAGATCAACCACTACCTGATACCCTTACCTGCCGCTGTTAAGTACCCGGCAATAGTACACATTTGCGAAGGGGGTTGAAAGGATTAGTGTGACACAGCTCAATAGTGGTGCTTTATTGCGGATTCACAGTTCTGCATGGAAAAATGTTTCAAAAACAACCACTCACCCTGAGGATTTTCTGATTTTTTAGCAAAATCTTGACATGGTGGTATCTCAAGCCGTTTATTTGGCTACCCGTTAACGCCTAACCTACTGATAAAGCATGGTAATCCTTTACTCCATTGTTATTTTGGCGCTTCTCGCGATTATTATTTTTTCGTTTTATAAGCACCACAGCATGAAGTCGTCCCGCGCCCTTCCGGGCCGTTACAAGAAACGGCGTGGATAACGCCACCTTCTTTGACAAACCACGACTGTTCAGAAAGGCACGCAATGCTCGTGCCTTTCTTTATGATATCCACCCTGCTTTTTCAGGCGTTGTAGCCCAAAGCGCGAATCACAGTTTCCATCGCTTCTTGCGTTAACTCGGATCGCTTAATTTTCGTATTGGCCAGCATGGTTCTGACCACTCCGGCAATGACTATATGTTTCGGTTCTTGTCCGAGATCGCGCATTTCCAGCACGACTTTCCCCACTACACGGCACATTTCTTCATATAACGCTTCGTCTTTTGACGTCCCCATTTCACCTCCGGTAGCGATGGTTTTGATAAGCAGACTGCCTTACGAAGAAAGCGGCTTGCAACTATAAAAAGCGTCAGTAAAGCATATTGTTACTAACATCTGTACACTGCGTCTTTCCCCCTGACAGCATGAAGAGGCTACGCAAGTGGCTTTTTTTGTACGTCACTTATTTCCAGGCACTTGCACAAAGTTAAATTTGTCTGCGAATTTACCTTAAAGTTAATTAGCCCCTTGCCGATGATTAATTCATTAGCGGTTTGAATGAATCACTGACGATAATGCAGGCAATCAATCATAATGAGTTTATCGGGCTGAACCTCACCGCCCGAAAAAAAACGACCTCCACGCTACAAGAAAGCATTGAACGTCTGTCATCGGGGTTGCGCATTAATGGCGCGAAAGACGATGCTGCCGGGCAGTCTATTGCTAACCGCATGCGCTCTAACGCCAGCTCGGACAGAGTTGTGTCGCGCGGACTTGATGATGCTATCAGTATGGCGCAGACCGCAGATGGCAGCCTGAGCACTGTTAGCGAACTTTTGATCCGGGCGAAAAGCCTGGCTATACAATCCGGAAATAGCACGCTCTCAGAGAATGACCGACAGAGCATTCAGAACGAATATCAAAATATTCTTAACAATATTCAGTCAATCTCGGAGGGTACAGAGATTTTTGGACGCTACCCGCTGGCTACTGATTCACCAGAACTGCCACCGGAGCTGATTGGTGATGTGCCGCCCTTAAACGTAAAGTTTCCGGTTCAGGGAACCAATTATTCGTTCAGTTCAGGCATTGTCTCGCTGGCCTACATCCCTGCCGGTTCGACAAATATTGCTATTACTATTGATTCACTTGGCCTGGATGATGACATTCAATTATTCACGCGCGACGGCAAGCATCTGGCCGGTACACCGGTTAACGGTACAGCGCCGGACTATACATGGAAAAGCCGCGGTATAACGGATTCAGCGAAAGCGACCAGCCGTGTACTCACCGAAGCCAATGGTTTTGCGCATGGTGCAACCTACGACGATTCTTTACTAATTGAAGGAGGCGCATCGTGGGCGCTAAACGGTAGCGAGACGCTGAACTACAACGGTATGACTATCGCTTACAGCGGCGATGGCGACCGTTACGAACCGGGCAGCGCCTACAACGACGGTAGCAACGGTTCAAACCGACTCGAGCGGGTAAAGATCGATAACGTTACGGAAGATTTGGTGGTGATGATCGTGGGCAGTGGTTCTTTTACCAGCAATTTAACCTGGGGGACCCTGCCCAAACCAACGATAACTCCGGCGGAACCGCCGAAGCAGAGTCGTCCGTGGGAGGTCGTAACCAGTGCGAACGTTGGTGATGATATCCAATCCGTAACCATGCCAACCACGCCGGCTGATGTGAAATCACTGGGTTTAAACGCGACATCCTTACAAACGGCGGCATCGGCAGGCGCCGCAATGGGTGCGCTTGACAAAGCAGTGGATAAAGTAAGCGCCTGGCGTGCGCAATATGGCGCCTATATCAATCGTTTCGAATCGAATAAATCGGTACTGGCACAACAGAACGTTGCAACACAAGCGGCAAAGAGCCGGATTGAAGATGCGGATTACGCGCTGGAAATCAGTAAGGTGGCAAAAGCGCAGATATTACAGCAGAGCCAGGATATGGTGCTAAAAGTTGCTAACCAGTCGGCAGAGAATATTCTGGCGCTTCTTCGCAACTAACAAGGTATTTTCATTAAGTTTAATAACAGCACTTAATAACAAAACCCTTTACCACCCGCGACGAAATAACCTTATTTCACAGAATCCGCGTTGCGGCAAAAATAAAAAAACCGGTACGACTTAATCCGGTTTTTTCAAAGTTAATGAATTAACTTAGAATGTATTTAGTTCCACTCACCCGCGACCAGGGTGTGCGCATTAAACGCATTGTCATTTGAACCCTGAGTTGATTGAGACACCGGAACCATATTGGAACCCGCTTCAATATTGGTGATGTTAGTGTTAGTCTGGCTGGCAGTTGCTGCAGGCTGAGCCGCGAAAACGCCAAAAGAGAGTGCAGAAAGCACGACGGCGACCGCAGCGGTTTTGATTTTTTTCATAATTAAATTCTCATTATTGAATAATTACATTTACTGGCTGGGCGCTTGTTTGCCCGTGTTGTTAGTGTAGATCTGGATCACACTTTTGCACAGTCAATTTATTTATCCATTCGTGTCAAATAAACTGAATATGTAACCCAAATATTAATTGTGAGGAAATTATGAAGAGAAAAGAATACTTAAACGAAACTGAAAATTGAATGGTGGAATGAAAAGAGCACAAATTAACAAATAAAAGATGGGCCGATATTTTCGGCCCAACGAATTACATTTTATAGCCTAACGTTACCGTCGTTCTGCGATCGGTATGATCCGGCGCCGTTGACGGTGGCTGAGAGTTCCAGGTCAGGTTATACGCGACTTTCAGAGCAAAGTGCGCGTTAATCGCTACGTTCAGCGCTGTTTCTGAGTTCACGGTCGTATCGTCCGCACCAAATACGGAAACACCCTGGGTGAATTTCGTGGTATCGGTCATCTGCCAGGCGTAGGTACCGGAAGCATAACCGAGCCCGGTCGTTTTCGTGTTGCCGTCGGTGTACTTGTCATAACGAACACCAGGACCGAATTCAAAGCGCAGGCTGTGAACCGGACCATTCAGGAACTGACGACCATAACCAGCGGTCAGCACATCGCGATCGCTATAGCCGTTATAGCGGTCAGTTAACCAGCTCGCCTGACCAAACAGGTAATCGTAATCCGTCATGTTATAACGGCTACGGCCACCTACTGCGTATTTTTCAGACGAACGCACATCATTTGACGATGTATTGCTGGCGTTGCCCCACAAAGACCAGGCAGTAGTCTCGCCATACCAGGTCAAGGTGGAATCAGCAGTCAAAGAGGAGCTCTTTGTATTGCCGGACTGAGCCAGATAACCACCGTTTACACTGCCTTCAAACGGCGCTTTAGCGGTAGAGGGATCATCCATGACAGTAAAAACAGTATCATCTGCAAACGCGTGCATTGATACAAACACACCCGCCGCCATCACAAGCACGGGTACTGTCTTCAAAAGCTTCATTTATTTAGAGTCCGAACAGCAAAAAAAGAGACCAACACGGTCCCGGAAACTTTCATTAGGATCAATGACCAGCGGTCCAAAGAAAGGTAACAAATTATAAAAAGGCCGCTTAAACATATCAATGAAATCTTATTTGATTTTTTGAATAAGAGGGATCTTAAAACAGCACAAACGGTTATTAATCACCGCTGCGCATTAAATCAATATCATTTTGAAATCATGCTCTTAATTCCTTTCCCTTCTGCCTGAACAGTGCCAGGCTTACATCAGTCTGAGAAAAAGGAGGTCATCATGGCAGCTATATACACCCTTACGCTGGCGCCTTCGCTTGATAGTGCGACACTGACGCCACAAATTTATCCCGAAGGTAAACTGCGTTGTACGGCGCCCGTTTTTGAGCCTGGCGGCGGCGGTATTAATGTTGCCCGCGCAATTGCACATCTGGGCGGTAAAGCAACGGCAATATTTCCCACTGGTGGCGCAACGGGCGAGCATCTCACCGCATTGCTGGCAGATGAGAACGTACCGACCGTAACCGTAGACACCCAAGACTGGACGCGGCAGAACCTGCACGTTCATGTCGAGTCCAGCGGTGAGCAATACCGGTTTGTCATGCCCGGCGCCACGTTGAACGAAGATGAGTTTCGCCAGATAGAAGAGAAAGTCCTGATTATTGAACGTGGCGCGATTTTAGTGATAAGCGGCAGCCTGCCTCCTGGCGTTCAGGTTGAAAAACTGACACAGCTAATTAAAGCCGCGCAAAAACAGGGGATTCGCTGCATTGTCGATAGCTCGGGCGAGGCACTAACCGCAGCGCTCGCAATTGGCAATATCGAGCTGGTAAAGCCCAACCAGAAGGAGTTGAGCGCGCTGGTCGGTAGAGAGCTCACCCAGCCAGACGATGTGCGCAAAGCTGCGCAGGAGATCGTTCAAACGGGCAAAGCCTTGCGCGTGGTCGTCTCTCTTGGCCCGCAGGGAGCATTGGGCGTGGATGTCAATAATTGTGTTCAGGTCGTACCACCGCCGATGAAAAGCCAAAGCACGGTGGGCGCAGGTGATAGCATGGTTGGCGCAATGACGCTCAAACTTGCACAAGATGCGCCTTTTGATGACATGGTACGTTTCGGCGTCGCAGCCGGGAGTGCAGCCACCATCAACCAGGGTACTCGCTTGTGCGCGCGGGAAGATACGCAAAAGATCTACGACTATTTGTGCCATGCCTGACATACCCCCTTCCGGCAGGAAGGGGAAATATCAAATATCGCCGCGGTGGTCGACAAATGTCACTCACCGTCTATGCTAAAAAAACATCAAGATAACAACGAGGTGAAAGATGGGCAGCGATGGCATCACCCGCTACATAGTCGAGGTCAAATTTCATGACCAAACGCTGACAGACATCAACGAGATCAATAACCACTTTACACGCGCCGGCTTTCTCCTCACGATGGCGGATGATAACGGCAACGTACACGATCTTGGCACCAATACGTTCGGTTTCATCAGTGCGCTAAGTGAAAAGGATGTTCATGCGCTGGCAAGCGGGCTTGCTGAGAGCGCCGTGGACGAAGAGACGGAAATCACTGTCACCACCTGGGAAGCGTTCCAGAAGCAGGAACATTAAGTGCCTTTCCACCGTTGCGTATGCCGGGCGTGCGTTAAGTCGGATTTTTCAACAGCTGTAGTGCGCTAACCTTATGATCTGGCTGATTACATGGGAGAGACATCATGTGGCAAGCGATAAGTGGTCTGTTAAGCGAACAACTGGGTGAAGGCGAAATTGAACAACGCGATGAACTGCCCGGTGGCGAAATCCATGCCGCGTGGCACGTACGCTACGCCGGGCGCGATCTCTTCGTAAAGTGTGATGATCGCGCACTGCTCCCCATTTTTACGGCCGAAGCCGATCAGCTCGCCCTACTGGCACGCAGTAATACCGTACGTGTCCCTGAGGTTTGGGCGGTGGGAAGCGACCGCGACTACAGCTTTCTGGTCATGGAGTATCTTCCTGCCCGCCCGCTTGATGCGCACAGCGCGTTTCTGCTGGGTCAGCAGTTAGCGCGCCTGCACCAGTGGAGCGATCAGCCGCAGTTTGGCCTCGATTTCGACAACGATCTTTCCACCACGCCGCAGCCCAACGCCTGGCAGCGCCGCTGGTCAACGTTTTTTGCCGAGCAACGCATTGGCTGGCAGTTAGAACTGGCGGCGGAAAGAGGGCTGGAGTTTGGTAATATCGACGCGATTGTCGAACACGTTCAGCAACGGCTGAGTTCTCACCAGCCGCAACCCTCGTTATTGCATGGCGATCTTTGGTCGGCCAATTGCTCCCTTGGGCCTGACGGTCCTTACATCTACGACCCGGCTTGCTACTGGGGCGACCGTGAGTGTGACCTGGCGATGCTGCCGCTGCACCCGGACCAGCCGCCGCAAATCTATGACGGTTACCAGTCCATCTCCCCGCTTCCTCCAGATTTCCTCGATCGCCAACCCCTTTACCAGCTTTACACTTTGTTTAATCGGGCAATCTTATTCGGTGGCGAACATCTGGTGAATGCGCAAAAAGCGCTAGATCGTGTGCTGGCGGCGTGAGTGTTGTTCTCAGACCCGGGGCGCAACGCCTCGGGTTTGAGGCGTTACAGAAAACCGAGCAGCGTAAAGAAGAAATAGCCTGCAACAATGATTATCACCGGTAATACATAGAGCGGGAAAATTTGCAGAAAGATGGTGTGATGTGGCACCACAATGCGAGCTTCAA
Source organism: Kosakonia sp. LAM2021 (assembly GCF_016620385.1). NCBI lineage: Bacteria > Pseudomonadati > Pseudomonadota > Gammaproteobacteria > Enterobacterales > Enterobacteriaceae > Kosakonia > Kosakonia sp. LAM2021. The sequence continues at coordinate 72,159 of NZ_JAENHT010000004.1, read as the reverse complement.
TCTGCTCACGCGTTAACCCTTCCGTTCCTTTGGCTTTCTCGAGGATCATCTGGTTTTCCACGCCTTCACGCAGAAAACGCGCCTGACGACTCATGCGCGCACCGGACGCCTGCAGCGCCAGCCCGACAAAGATCAGTACATAGATAATCCAGAACATGATGTTCAGGCTTTGGTGGAAGTCAGGCGTTGGCGAGTTGTACCAAAAAAGATTCAGGAATGGCGTGTTAAAACGCATCATCTCAATGATCACATGGGCGAAATCAAGCATCACGGCATTGATGCCCGGCTGTTTTTCGCTGTGATCGTACATAAACTTCAGTACAGAAATAATTGTCGAAATGACGGCTGGAATAAAAATCACCCAACCCAGGACGCGTTTCAGCACGGCGATGCGTCCAGCTTGTTGATACGTCATGGATTCCCCTTGTAAGTGACGCATTGTTTGCGCCTTAGTCTACCTGCTGATAACCATTTTCGCCTGATCTTTAAAGGCAGTATGATGAATGCTTAACCATAATTTCGCTTTTATCCCCGCAAAATCCATGAATAGAGAGGTGTTATGTCTGCCCAGCGACAAATTCTTGCTGCCATTTTTGATATGGATGGATTACTCATCGACTCTGAACCACTATGGGATCGCGCCGAACTCGACGTTGTGGCAAGCCTTGGCGTCGACATTTCAAGGCGTAATGAGTTGCCGGATACGCTTGGCCTGCGCATCGATATGGTGGTTGAACTGTGGTATGCACAGCAGCCGTGGAATGGTCCGAGCCGTCAGGAAGTCACCGACAGAATCATTCAGCGCGCCATCTCACTGGTTGAAGAAAAGCGCCCGTTGCTGCCGGGCGTCCATGAAGCCATCACGCTGTGTAAGAACAGCGGACTGGCGGTTGGGCTGGCATCCGCATCGCCGCTGCACATGCTGGAAAAAGTGCTGACCATGTTCGATCTGCGCGACAGTTTCGATGCACTCGCTTCAGCGGAAAAGTTACCCTACAGCAAGCCGCACCCGCAGGTTTATCTGGACTGCGCGGCAAAACTGGGCGTCGACCCGCTCACGTGTGTGGCGCTGGAAGATTCAGTTAACGGCATGATTGCCAGCAAAGCGGCGCGAATGCGTTCCATCGTTGTGCCGGATGCCGAACATCGCGCTGACCCACGCTACGTGCTTGCTAACGCGAAACTAGAAAGTCTCGAACAGCTCACGCTCACACATCTTCGCGGTTAATTCTCCTGTGGGGTGATACAAATCACCCCTTTACCTCTCATATTTTGAAACGCCATTTCATTTTTATTTGTGTTTTCTTTATCCGCCTTCTATCCTGATCTTCAGGCGCAGATGCCCATGACAACAATTTAAAACGCCGGAGTAAATATGATACTGGAAGCCTTTAAGCTTGCGGGTAAAGTGGCTATCGTCACCGGGTGCGACACCGGGCTGGGTCAGGGAATGGCATTGGGGCTTGCTGAAGCGGGTTGCGATATCGTCGGCGTTGGCCGCAAAGTGCCGCAGGAAACCGCCTCCCGAGTGCAGGCGTTGGGACGCCGTTTCCATGCTATTCAGGCCGACCTTCGCCACCAGCACGGTCTTGATGAGGTGGTTAAGCAAGCCGTTGCGACATTTGGGCACATCAACATTCTGGTGAATAACGCGGGGACGATTCGCCGCTGCGATGCCATTGATTTCAGTGAGCAAGACTGGGATGACGTGATGAACCTGAACCTGAAAACGGTCTTTTTTCTCTCTCAGGCGGTGGCACGACAATTTATTGCCCAGGGGAATGGCGGGAAAATCATTAACATCGCTTCGATGCTCTCGTACCAGGGCGGCATCCGCGTGCCTTCATATACGGCATCCAAGAGCGGCGTCATGGGGTTGACGCGTTTGCTGGCAAACGAATGGGCACCACATCAGATTAACGTTAATGCGATCGCGCCCGGCTATATGGCGACCAATAACACGCAGCAACTGCGAGAAGATGCGGAGCGCAGTCAGGAGATCCTTGACCGTATTCCCGCCGGACGCTGGGGAGAACCAGAAGATCTGAAAGGCGCTGCGGTGTTTCTGGCCTCAAAAGCGGCGGATTATATTAATGGTTACACCCTTGCCGTCGATGGTGGCTGGCTGGCGCGTTAAACGTTCAGGATTGTGACAAAGAGTTACACCGTCACCTCTTCCGCCTACTGTACAAACATCCTATACTGTATGCATCGACAGTTGAGTGAGTTTGACCATGACGGCGGAAGGACACCTGCTTTTTTCCATTGCTTGCGCGGTGTTTTCCAAAAACGCTGAGTTAACGCCCGTCCTCGCCCAGGGTGACTGGTGGCATATTGTCCCGTCCGCTATTCTCACCTGCCTGCTGCCGGATATCGACCATCCGAAATCTTTTCTCGGGCAACGCCTGAAATGGATATCAAAACCTGTCGCCCGCGCTTTCGGGCATCGCGGATTTACGCATAGCCTGCTGGCGGTTTTTCTGGCACTGACGCTCTTTTATTTAAAAGTGCCAGAAAGCTGGATAGTGCCCGCCGATGCGCTACAGGGAATGGTGGTCGGTTATCTCAGCCATATTCTGGCGGATATGCTAACTCCTGCCGGCGTACCGCTGCTCTGGCCCTGTCGCTGGCGCTTTCGCCTGCCGCTGCTGGTGCCGCAAAAAGGTAACCAACTGGAGCGAGTATTATGTATGGCGCTATTTACTTATGCGGTATGGATGCCGCAAACATTGCCCGAAAACGGTGCAGTCCGCTGGTCATCACACATCATAACGTCGCTGCAAGAGCAGTTTAATCGCTTTATTCATCAGCAATCTGAACATTAAATCGTCACTTCTTTTCATTTCGATATAACCCATTCCATTTGGATATAAGCCCATTTCAGCACTTCTGCTAACCTTGCGCAACAGGAGCGGCCGAGAAGGCCGACCGAATAATGATATCAGGAGAACGGGGATGAATTTTCCACTCATCGCGAACGTTGTAGTGTTCGTGGCACTGCTGTTTTTGCTGGCGCAGACGCGTCACAAACAGTGGAGCCTGGCAAAAAAAGTACTGGTCGGTTTAGGCCTTGGCGTGATCTTCGGCCTTGCGCTGCAGGCTATCTATGGTGCTGATAACCCGGTACTGAAAGATTCCATCCAGTGGTTCAACGTCGTCGGCAATGGCTATGTCCAGTTGCTGCAAATGATTGTCATGCCGCTGGTTTTCGCCTCAATTTTGAGCGCCGTTGCGCGTCTGCATAACGCGTCACAACTGGGTAAGATCAGTTTCCTGACTATCGGCACATTGCTGTTCACCACGCTCATCGCCGCGCTGGTGGGCGTGCTGGTGACCAATCTGTTCGGTTTGACGGCAGAAGGTCTGGTGCAGGGAACGGCAGAAACCGCACGTTTGAACGCCATTCAGAGCAACTATGTCGGCAAAGTAGCCGATCTCACCGTGCCGCAGTTGCTGCTCTCTTTCGTACCGAAAAACCCGTTTGCCGACCTGACCGGCGCAAATCCAACGTCGATTATCAGCATCGTTATCTTCGCGGCTTTCCTTGGCGTTGCGGCACTGAAGCTGCTGAAAGATGATGCGCCGAAAGGCCAGCGCGTACTGACCGCTATCGATACGCTGCAAAGCTGGGTGATGAAACTGGTACGCCTTGTGATGCAACTGACGCCGTATGGCGTGCTGGCGCTGATGACCAAAGTTGTTGCCGGCTCTAACATTCAGGACATCATTAAGTTGGGCAGCTTCGTTATCGCCTCTTACCTTGGCCTGGGCATTATGTTTGTGGTGCACGGTCTGCTGCTTGGCGTGAACGGCGTGAGCCCGCTGAAATTCTTCCGTAAGGTATGGCCGGTACTGACATTTGCCTTCACCAGCCGCTCCAGCGCTGCATCCATTCCGCTGAACGTGGAAGCGCAAACGCGTCGCCTGGGCGTACCAGAATCCATCGCCAGCTTCTCTGCCTCTTTTGGTGCAACCATTGGGCAGAACGGCTGTGCGGGTCTTTACCCGGCAATGCTGGCAGTGATGGTAGCTCCGACCGTTGGTATCAACCCGTTGGATCCGCTGTGGATTGCCACCCTGGTAGGGATTGTCACCGTCAGTTCCGCAGGCGTAGCGGGTGTTGGCGGTGGTGCCACTTTTGCCGCGCTTATCGTCTTGCCTGCGCTGGGCCTGCCGGTAACGCTGGTGGCGCTGCTTATCTCCGTTGAACCGCTTATCGATATGGGCCGTACCGCCCTGAATGTCAGTGGTTCCATGACCGCCGGTACGCTGACCAGCCAGTGGCTGAAACAGACCGATAAAGCCGTGCTGGACAGTGAAGAGGACGCCGAGCTGGCGCACCGTTAATCACCCGGTAGGGAATAAACGATGCCACTCTCTTAGAGGGGCATTGATTGACAAGAAAGCCGCCTGCAATGTCAGGCGGCTTTTTTACTCTTCATCTATCTCACCTTCCTGACGCATTTGCAGCGCCCAGCGCTGAGCGGCTTCCGGTACGCTAAAGATCGGCGAGCGGCGAAACTTTTCCCCCATCAACACAAACGCCACATACTTGCCACGCAGCAACCAGACATCACGATAGCCATCCACTTTTGAGGCGTGATCGGGGGGAGCCGGTTCGACACGCGGGACATAGCTGATAATGGCTCGGTTTTGTTGGCGATAAGATTTCATAAGCAATGCGTTCTACAGACAAATTCTTCAAACATTAAAGACCTATCATAGCCGATTGTGAGCTTGTCCGTCGCGCCTGGAACCACTTTCTCTGATTTTTCATCCCCTTTCTGCCCGCTGATTAACCAGGTTAACGCAGCACGTTGTTCTATAGTTAGAAGGGTTTTAAGGAAACATCGACCATTTTTCAGCAATGAAAACAGGAGACGAGTTCAATGTCGCACAATGAGAAAGACCCTCACCATCACGCCCCGGTTCATGACGCTAACGAATCCCGCCCTGGGCTGGACTCGCTGGCACCTGAAGACAATTCTCACCGCCCTTCCCCGCGCCCGACAGCACCTGGCGAGCAACCGACCGCACCGGGGAGCATGAAAGCGCCGGATACGTCGAATGACAAACTGAACGCACTGGAGCCTTACCGTAAGGGCGGCGAGAATTATCCCCTGACCACTAACCAGGGCGTGCGCATCGCCGATGACCAAAACTCCCTGCGCGCGGGAAAACGCGGCCCAACACTGCTGGAAGACTTTATCCTGCGGGAGAAAATCACCCACTTCGACCATGAACGCATCCCGGAACGTATCGTGCATGCGCGCGGGTCGGCGGCGCATGGCTACTTTCAGCCTTATCGTAGCCTGAGTGATATTACCAAAGCGGATTTTCTCTCAGATGCGGAGAAAATCACCCCGGTATTTGTCCGTTTTTCCACGGTACAGGGCGGCGCGGGTTCAGCGGACACCGTGCGTGACATCCGTGGATTTGCCACCAAGTTCTACACCGAAGAAGGCATTTTTGACCTGGTCGGCAACAATACGCCGGTTTTCTTCATCCAGGATGCGCACAAATTCCCCGATTTTGTCCACGCGGTAAAACCGGAGCCGCACTGGGCGATCCCGCAAGGTCAAAGCGCACATGACACCTTCTGGGACTATGTTTCGTTGCAACCCGAAACCTTACACAACGTAATGTGGGCGATGTCCGATCGCGGCATTCCGCGCAGCTATCGCACAATGGAAGGTTTTGGCATCCACACGTTTCGCCTGATCAACGCCGAAGGCAAAGCCACGTTTGTTCGCTTCCACTGGAAACCGCTGGCAGGCAAAGCATCGCTGGTGTGGGACGAGTCGCAAAAACTGACCGGGCGCGATCCGGACTTCCACCGTCGCGAGTTGTGGGAAGCCATTGAGGCTGGCGATTACCCGGAATATGAACTGGGTTTACAACTGATCCCGGAAGAGGACGAATTCAAATTTGATTTCGACCTGCTGGACCCGACCAAACTTATTCCCGAAGAGCTGGTACCCGTGCAGCGCGTCGGTAAAATGGTGTTAAACCGTAACCCGGACAACTTCTTTGCCGAAAACGAACAGGCCGCGTTCCATCCAGGGCATATCGTTCCCGGTCTGGATTTTACCAACGACCCGCTGCTGCAGGGGCGTTTGTTCTCCTATACCGATACGCAAATCAGCCGACTTGGCGGGCCGAACTTCCATGAAATCCCTATCAACCGCCCAACTTGCCCGTACCATAATTTGCAGCGCGACGGCATGCACCGCATGGAGATTGACACCAATCCCGCTAACTATGAGCCGAACTCCATCAATGATAACTGGCCGCGGGAAACACCGCCCGGCCCGAAACGCGGTGGTTTCGAGACTTACCAGGAGCGCGTCGAAGGGGAAAAAATCCGCGAACGCAGCCCCTCATTTGGTGAGTATTACGCGCATCCGCGCCTGTTCTGGTTAAGCCAGACACCATTTGAACAGCGTCATATTATTGATGCTTTCAGCTTTGAGCTGAGCAAAGTGGTGCGCACGTATATTCGTGAACGCGTGGTGGATCACCTGGCGCACATTGACGTTCATCTGGCGCAAGGTGTGGCGGAAAATCTCGGTATCACCTTGAGCGATGATCAGTTAACTATCGCCCCGCCACCGGAAGTGAATGGATTGAAAAAAGATCCTTCGCTGAGTCTGTATGCCGTCCCGGATGGCAACGTGAAAGGCCGGGTAGTGGCAGTTTTACTGCATGATAAGGTCAGCGCAACGGATGTACTCAACGTATTGCAGGGACTGAAAGCCAAAGGTGTTCATAGCAAACTGCTCTATGCGCGAATGGGGCAAGTGACTGCGGATGATGGCTCCGAATTACCGATTGCCGCCACCTTCGCCGGATCGCCGTCGCTGACGGTAGATGGCGTCATTGTTCCCGGCGGCGATATCAGCGATATCCTGCAAAATGGCGACGCGAAATATTATCTGCTGGAAGCCTATAAACACCTGAAAACTATCGCGCTTGCGGGTGATGCGCGGCAGTTTAAGCGCTTATTGAATGTGGATGATCAGGGAGAGGACGGTATTGTCGAGGCGGATAACGCCACAGCGAATTTTGTCGATGATTTTCTGACGCATCTTGCGGCGCACCGCATCTGGTCGCGCATCAGTAAAATCGATAGCATCCCGGCGTAAGCGTTATGGTAGCCATAAAAAACCGGCCAACTGGCCGGTTTTTTATTTACTCAGGCTGAAAACCGAAATTACTGCTTAGCTTGCGGGTCAGTATCATACTCAGCGCAGGTCTGGTAGCCGGAGTTCATGACATGGCCAGTTTCATCCAGCGCAACGAAATAGGTTTCGGTTTTGCCGTCACGTTGACCCAGGATATAGGTCTGGCAAGTGCCGCGCGCATGGATCATCGTAACTTCAGAAGAAGGACGGCCAGCAACCTGCATAACCTGCTGGCGGCTCATGCCTTTTTTCACATCTTTCACGACCGGCTGAGAAACCTGATCTTTTGCACGATCGTAAGCCGTACAACCTGCCAGCATAGTCAGCACTGCAGCTGCGCCCAGAATTCCTGCGATGTTCTTATTCATATTCCATCCTCTTTGGTATCCGCTTGTGTATCAGCGTGTTATCTAAGCCTGGAATATAAAATTGCATTTTTCAACTAACAGACTGCATTGGCATAACTTTCGGAGAAATCTAATAAAAGTGAGATAAGCTGCTAAAACGTCGTAAATTGCGGCACTCAAATCTGTGATCCTTGTCGTTTTACCGCCAAAGGGTTAATTTGGCCCTATTATCTATTTGCACCCTGCAAAGCAGGACAACACAACGGAGGGGTAAATGACTCTGCAACAAGAGATTATTCAGGCGCTAGGCGTGAAGCCCACAGTCAACGCCGAAGAAGAAGTTCGCCGCAGCGTGGATTTCCTGAAAACCTATCTGAAAACCTATCCTTTTTTGCAAACGCTGGTGCTGGGCATTAGCGGCGGTCAGGATTCCACGCTGGCCGGGAAAATCAGCCAGATGGCAATCAGCGAACTGCGCCAGGAAACGGGCAATCAAGCCTATCAATTTATCGCCGTCCGTCTGCCTTACGGTAAGCAAGCGGATGAACAGGATTGCCAGGATGCCATCGCGTTTATTCAGCCGGATCGCGTTCTTACCGTCAATATCAAAGCCTCGGTGCTGGCAAGCGAGCAAGCGCTGCGTGAAACAGGCATCGAACTAAGCGATTTTGTGCGCGGCAATGAAAAAGCACGCGAACGTATGAAAGCGCAATACAGCATTGCGGGCATGACGAAAGGCGTAGTGGTTGGCACCGACCATGCCGCCGAAGCGGTGACCGGCTTCTTCACCAAATATGGCGATGGCGGCACCGACATCAACCCGCTTTTCCGTCTGAACAAACGCCAGGGTAAACAGTTGCTGGCTTACCTGGGCTGCCCGGAACATCTTTATAAAAAAGCGCCAACGGCCGATCTGGAAGACGATCGTCCTTCGCTGCCGGATGAAGCCGCACTGGGCGTAACTTACGAAAATATCGACGATTATCTGGAAGGGAAAACGCTGGATGCCAGTATCGCGAAAATCATTGAAGGCTGGTATGTGAAAACAGAGCACAAGCGCCGCCCGCCTATTACCGTATTCGACGATTTCTGGAAAAAGAAATAACCCTCAGGCGGCGCAAGCCGCCTCTTTTTTAGCCGCTTACAGACTGCTATACTGGATGGGTAAACAGTATCAGGAGTATTTTGTGGTCAGGCGTCAATCAGCCCCGCGTCTTGAATTCGAAGCGGCGGCAATCTATGAATATCCGGAACATCTTCGTCCGTGGCTGGAAGCAATGCCCAAACAGCCCGGCGTCTATATTTTTCACGGTGAAAGCGAGGCGATGCCGCTCTATATCGGTAAAAGCGTCAATATCCGCAGCCGTGTGTTGTCGCACCTGCGCACACCCGATGAAGCGGCGATGCTGCGTCAGGCGCGGCGTATTACCTGGATTTGCACCGCCGGTGAAATTGGCGCGCTGTTGCTCGAAGCGCGGCTGATTAAAGAACAGCAGCCGCTATTTAATAAGCGTCTGCGCCGTAATCGCCAGCTCTGCTCGCTGTGCCTTAGCGGTGAAAAGCCACAGGTGGTGTATGCCAAAGAGGTAGATTTCTCCTCCTCCCCCGATCTGTATGGTCTGTTTGCCAACCGTCGCGCCGCTTTGCAAGCGCTGCAGTCTATCGCTGATGACGAAAAGCTGTGTTATGGGCTGCTGGGTCTGGAATCGCTAAGCCGCGACCGGGCTTGTTTTCGATCCGCGTTACAGCGCTGTGCCGGGGCATGTTGTGGCAAAGAGACGCGTGAAGCACATGATGAGCGCTTCGCTGCCGCGATGGCGCGTTTGCAACTGGTTTGCTGGCCCTGGCGCGGTCCAATTGGGCTGAAAGAGAGCACAGCGGGAATGACGCAGTATCACATTATTCACAACTGGCTATGGTTAGGCTCAGTTGATGAACCCGCCGCTGCCGCGCAACTGCTGCGTTTACCGGCGGGGTTCGATCATGACGGCTACAAAATCCTCTGCAAGCCGTTGCTTTCCGGGGATTACGAAGTCATCGAACTGGATTAATGGCCGGGCAGCCAGGTGATTTCACTGAACAGTAATTGCCCTTCAGACTTTAGCAACCGCAGAGTTTGCCGCCCTTCCTGCCAGTAGGCGCCCTGATCGGCAGTTAACAATTTATCGCCTAATTGCCATGCTCCGCTCAGGACGAAAATAACGCCGCCGCGTGTACCAACAGTAGTAAAAGTGCGATCGGCGATACGGACTTTCGCCTGGCAGCGATCGCGCCGCGTCATTACGTTAAAATCCAGCGACATGCGCCCGTCGGAAAGCTCGGCTCTGACCGGCTGCTCACCGGCAAAAGTAAAGGGCTGATGATGTTTAAGCGTGTGGCTAAAAGCACCTCCCCCATTCAGCGTCACTTCGCCACCTTCAATCAGGGTTATTACCCGATCCACGCCGGGAAATTGCGGAAAATCACCGTTGCTGGCAAGCGAAGCGATACTGGCTCGCCAGTTAAAATCACGCGTTGCGGGCGGAAAACAGCAAATTTCTCGGGTTTCACCCGCCCCATTACGCCAGAGATTGACCGGCATTTTACGGATATCAAAGAATTCCATCATCACTCCTGAATGGCGCGGTGCTTCACCTGCGCCGCTGCCTCTTCGGGCAGACTGCATCATTGTTATTGTTTACTTTGCCATGTGTGAGTTATCGGCAGCCGACACGATTTGCCTTAGGCTACTATGCAATCAGACATGTAAAAAATCATAAATTTCAGATAAGTAACATCACCGCAAAACGGGATATAACGAGAATACCGCGCCAATGGCGGCTGGCAAGAGGGAAACAAGAAAAAACCGCCGGTTCTGCCCATCACGTAAAACAAGCGATGAGCAAAACCGGCGGTCTTAAGGAGGGTCGCTGAATTATTCAGCAGGTGCAGGAGGCATTTTACCTTCCGGCGCCGGATGTTCTGTCAGACGCTTCTCAAAATTCGCATTGAACTGCTTTTTCTGTTCCGGGGTCAGAATGTTGTAAATCTTGTTCTGCGTCTCCATACGTTTCAGCATACCTTCTTTATGCTGCTGTTCCATTTTGGTGATTTGCGCTTCGGCTTTCGCGCGGTCAAAGCTGTCGCTGGTAATGATGTCATGCATTGCGCGCATCTCTTCAACCGGCGGGCGTTTCATCTCTTCGCGCTGGCTTTTCATGATGTCGCGGACTTGCTGTTTCTGCGCATCGGTCAGATTCAGACCTTTGAACATCATGTCGTGCGGGCCTTTACCTTTGTGGTGCATCATAGGTTGCGCGTCAGCGGGTGCGGCGGTGGTATCCGCAGCATGAGCCAGACCTGCAGCGCCAAAAGCCAGGGTAGAGGCAACAAACAGAGCAGTCAATTTACGCATAATTTTATTCCTTACTTCGGTTTTACTTACGGCGGTTGCCGTGTTGACGCTATTCACTTTACTGGCTTTATCGTCAATTAATCAGAGCGACGGTAAAACAATGAAAGTGTAAATATCATTTTTACGCCAAATATGAAGGAAATAAGGAAAAACCATGAAGAGTGGAAAATTAAATATTCAATAGGCTGATTAGAAAGGGATTATGGAGAATCTTAAATCAACGTGATTTATTAATAAAGCGCTTCAACAGGATAATTCTGCAATTTATTTAAGAAAACTATAAAAATAAGCCCTGCGTTAACAGGGCTGGATGGTTAATTAATTTTTTCAAGCATTAGCCCGGCGCGTAAACCAATGGCCACATTCGGATTGGGAAACAAAACATACTCTTGCTCATGTTGCACCACATACCGCTCGCCGCGATCCTCTGCCAGCAAGATACCCGCGCTAAAGGCGGTAAAATTGAGTGTATCCGCACTCATGAAGAGTTTAAATTCTTCACTGTGGCGGGTCAGTTGCTGTACCACCCGATAGCGCAGCGGCGTGTTTTCCGTGTCTGGCGCAGGCTCACCCGCCAGTAACGCCGCCAGCGCCCACGCCGTACGCTGGAACTGGCTTAAATCGTTTTCACCAAAAGGCAGCGCTTTGCCAAGCTCCAGAGTGCAAGCCAGTGCGTTAAAATGCTCGCAACTGTAATGCGTAAACGTACCGCCTGGCGCCTGATGAAATACCAGCGCTTCCAGCCCGGCAGCACCCAACCACTCCAGAAACAGTTCATCCCATGGTTCTGCCCGCAGCGGCAACACACCAAAGCGCACATGGTGCGAACCGCGGATCGCAGTGTGTAAGTCCAGATGCCAGCGCACTTCATCGCCCGCCGCGAAGAAATGCGTTACCGCCCGTTCAAGCTGGGCGGCGCGCACCGTTTCATCGTTGGGCGGCAGTTGCTGCCAGCGCCCACCAAACATCCGGTTGAGATCGTTATGCACAAATCGCTTGTTTTGCGCCAGCGCCTGCGGGTTTCCAAGGATCACCAGCAGCCGCCAGGTGAGCGGTTGTTCGCCCGAAAAGACATTTTTAAGCAACAAATCCAGCATCTCCACTGGCGCGGTTTCATTACCGTGGATAGCACACGAGATGACCAACGATCGTCCAACGGATTGTTTCGGGATCAGTTCCAGAATCCCTTGTTCGTGCCACAACCAGTGAATACCGCCCGACTCCCCTGACATTTTTCGCGGGATATCGCCCGCAAGCGTTGCAGCAAGAAAGTTATCCATACGGCCTCCGGTTAACGCTGGAAGGGATACACCGATCCCAGATTCAACAACTGCGTTAATCGGTCCAGCGCTTCCCGCCCCTCTCGCAAAAGCTGCGGATCGGCTAAATCCGCTTGCGTCAGCCGATCGCGATAGTACCGATCCACCCAGTCATTGAGGGTGGCAAACAAACTGTCATTCATCATCACCGCCGGGTTAACGGCCCGCAGCTCCGCCTCGGTCAGCACGACACGCAAGCGCAGGCACGCCGGACCACCACCGTTCGCCATGCTTTCACGCAGGTCAAATACTTTAAGCTCACTGATTGGGTTATCCTGCGCCAGCAGCGTGTTCAAATAGCGCCACACACCAGCATGTTCCTGCGACTCCTGCGGCAGCACCAGCATCATGCTGCCATCATCCCGACTCAGCAGTTGGCTATTAAACAGATACGTTGCCACCGCATCGGTAACAGAAACGGCCTGCTGCGGAACTTCAATCGCCATAAACCCCGGTACTTTAGAGTGTAGCTCGGCCAGCACACTAGCCTGGTCGGCAAAAGCCAGTTCGTGACAAAAAAGGACTTGTCGGTTCGAAACGGCAATCACATCGTTATGAAACACGCCCAGGTCGATAACGTCCGGGTTTTGCCGGGCGAAAACCACCTGCTCCGCGCGCACCTGATTGATACGCGCCACCGCCTCGCTGGCTTCACGCGTCTGCCGCGCCGGATAGCGCGCCGGGGCATCGTGGCTTGCGTACTCCCGGCCATAAACGAAGAGTTGCACACCCGCTTCGCCGTAATCACCGCCAAAGCGGTTATGGTTCGCCGCACCTTCATCGCCAAACATCACAACCTGCGGCAGCGCCGGATGGACAGCAAACACCGTTTCATCGCGGAAGATGGCGCGCAGCACCGCTTCTGTGGTCGGGACTTCCATCGCGCGGTGGAATTTATTATTCAGATTGGCAACCGTGAAATGCACTTTGCCATCCAGCGCATCCGCCGACGGGCAGACGGTAGCCGCGTTTGCGACCCACATCGCCGATGCCGAGCTGGCAGCGGAGAGGATCTGCGGCGCTTGTGTGGCAGCTTTTGCTACCACCTGTTCATCGCTGCCGCTGAAACCAAGCTGGCGCAAGACCACGATATTGGGGCGCTCCTGCGGTGGGATCACCGCCTGCGGGAAACCCGCATCGGCGAGCGCTTTCATTTTCAGTAGCCCCTGTTTTGCCGCCAGTTTCGGGTTAGAAACCTGAAAGCGATGTTTGGTCGAGGCCTCATTACCAAAAGATAATCCGGCGTAATGGTGCGTTAGCCCTACCAGGCCATCGAAGTTAACCTCACGTGCTTTCATGGCTGCGCCTCGCGCGAGAAATCAAGCCCCGGGCTGAGCGTCTGCGGTAGCGCCAACGCGGGAGATTCAAGACTCGCCATCGGCCAGGCGCAGTAATCTGCGGCGTACCATGCGCTGGCGCGATGGTTACCCGACGCACCGACACCACCAAACGGCGCGGTACTGGCCGCGCCGGTCAACGGTTTGTTCCAGTTGACTATCCCGGCGCGCGCTTCCAGCAGAAGTTGATCAAATTTTTGCCGATCCGGGGAAATCAACCCGCAGGCCAGCCCGTAGCGCGTGTCGTTCGCCATACGGATTGCCTGATCAAAATCGTCATAGCGCCAGACACACAGCAGCGGGCCAAACACTTCTTCATCTGGCACTTCCGCAACGTCGGTCATCTCGATAATGCCCGGTGTCAGGAGCGAGGTTCCTTCCGCCAACAGCCTCGGTGCCAGAAAGGTTTTACCGCCGCGCGCTTCGTGCGCCTGCCAGGCCTGGTAAACTTGTTGCGCCGCGTGAGGTGAAATCAAACCACCGAAAAAGGGTGCAGGTTCCGCATCCCAGGCCTGCGGTTGCAGCCGCGCGCTCACTTCCACCAGCCGCGTCAGAAAGTCATCGCCCGCTTTAGAACGTTTAACCAGTAAGCGACGTGCGCAGGTGCAGCGCTGCCCGGCGGTAATAAATGCTGACTGGATCGTCAGATGGACAGCGGCATCGGTATCGTCAGGATCTTCAACAATTAGCGGGTTATTGCCACCCATCTCCAGTGCAAGAATTTTTTCTGGCTGCCCGGCAAGCTGGCGGTGAAGTTGATAACCCGTATTGGCGCTGCCGGTAAATAACAATCCGTCCAGCCCCGGTAATGCGCTCAGCACCTGGCCGGTTTCTCGCCCGCCTTGTACCAGATTGAGCACGCCTGCGGGCAAACCTGCTTGCTCCCAGAGTTTGACCACCGCTTCGCCGGTCCACGGCGTGAGTTCGCTGGGTTTAAAAATCAAAGTATTACCCGCGAGTAGCGCCGGGATAATATGCCCATTCGGCAGATGGCCGGGGAAGTTGTACGGTCCGAAAACAGCCAGCACCCCGTGCGGGCGATGGCGCAATGTCGCGGCACCATCAGCCATCTCTGTCTGTTGTTCCCCGGTGCGCGTGTGGTACGCCTTTACCGATATAGCGGCTTTGTTGATCATCGCCGTCACTTCGGTCGCCGCTTCCCAGCGCGGTTTACCGGTTTCACGGGCGATAATTTCTGCCAGCGCCGCTTTGTTGGTCTCCAGCAGCGCCGCGAATTTCTCAACAATGGCCTGGCGCTCCGTAAAAGTCTGCCGCGCCCACTGCGGGAAAGCGTCACGCGCGGCCTGATACGCCAGCGCCACTTGCTCGCTATCGGCATCAAAGCCGTGCCACAGCGCTTCGTGGCTTACCGGGTTGGTTTTGACACGGCGTTCGCCCTGGCCTGTTACCCAGTCACCTTTAATCCATAAACTCATTTTGCTTTCTCCTCGCCACTTTTCTCTTCGGCACACAGGCGCACCAGCCGCACGGTATCCCCCGGCTGGCACTTCAGCGCATCCAGTTCGGCTGCCGTTAATAACAAACGCTCGGTGTTTGGATCCGCGTAAATCAGCATGGCGCGAAATTGCTGGTACTGCTCATTGGAGACCATACACGCGGGCCATTCACCCGGGGCGCGCTGGCCTTCGCCCGCCGTAACCAGGCGGCTTTTGCGAATCGCCCGCACCCTGTCTACATCGCATTCGAGCGTCGGCCCGCCATCAAAAATGTCAACGTAGTTACGGTAGCGAAAGCCCTCTTTTTCCAGCACCGCACGGGCCGGTGCCGTTTGTGGATGCACCTCGCCGATCACCGCTTGCGCCTCTTGTGAAAGGAAGTGGGTATAAATAGGGTGCTTGGGCATCAGCTCCGCGATAAAGGCTTTTTGCCCGGTGCCGCACAGGTAATCCGCCCGGCTGAACTCCATCGAAAAGAAACGCTTGCCCAGACTCTCCCAGAACGGCGAATAACCGTGCTCGTCAATCACGCCGCGCATCTCGGCCACTACTTTCTCATTGAAGCGCTCGCGGAATGCCGCCATAAACAGAAAGCGGGATTTCGACAACAGATAACCGTTGCCCTCTTTGCGCCAGGCGGGATCGAGAAACAGTGTGCAGAGTTCGCTGCTGCCGGTGTGATCGTTACTGAGAAACAGCGTTGGCAGCGCGTTATAGACATTCAACTCTTTCGAGGCATGCACCTGTGTCCCGACCCGGTAGTTATACCAGGGATCGTTCAAACCCACCGCGACTTCAATGGCGCAAATCCCCGCCACCTCGCCGCTTTGCGTCTCTTCCAGCACAAAAACATACCCCTGCTCACCCTTCGGCAACTCGCCTTGCCAGGTAAGGCGTGAACGCTCAATACGCGCAGCAAGCGTTGCTTCATCAACCGGCAACGACGTCAGGCCGCCACCGGTTTTCCCGGCCAGCCGCATCAACGCCGGTAAATCGCCTTCGGCGACAGGACGGATCACCATCATGATGCGCTCTCCGCAATGAATTTTTCACAGGCGCGGGCAACGCGCGCAAGTCCGTCGCGGATCTCCTCTTCGCTGATATTCAACGCCGGAGCAAAGCGCAGCACATTGCCACCGGCAATCAGCACCATTGCGCCTTCCGCCGCCGCCAGTTGTGAAAGTT
This sequence comes from Kosakonia sp. LAM2021, assembly GCF_016620385.1. NCBI lineage: Bacteria > Pseudomonadati > Pseudomonadota > Gammaproteobacteria > Enterobacterales > Enterobacteriaceae > Kosakonia > Kosakonia sp. LAM2021. Next base: position 55,936 of record NZ_JAENHT010000004.1, on the reverse strand, counting down.
GTTTTGCTTTTCCTGCATACTCAGGAGCCAGTTGACAACCGATCAGCAACCCTAAGCCACGGATTTCACTGAACAGGTGATAACGGTCATTGATTGCCGAAAGCTGCTCCGTAAACCATTGATGGCGCTGCTTAACGCCAGTCAGGGTTTCGCGTGTGTTGACGATATCGAGCAACGCACCGGCCACCGCACCAGCCAGCGGGTTACCGCCGTAAGTCGTACCGTGGGTGCCGACATTCATCACTTTGCCAAACTGTTCGGTGGTCAGCATCGCGCCAATCGGGAAACCGCCGCCCAACGCTTTTGCCGTGGTTAGCGCATCCGGCGTCACGCCGTAATGCATATAGGCATACAGCTCGCCAGTGCGGCCAACGCCGGTTTGCACTTCATCAAAAATCAGCAGCGCGTTATGGCGGGTACACAGTTCGCGCAACCCTTGCAAAAACGCCTGGCTGGCAGGCACCACGCCGCCTTCACCCTGCATCGGCTCGACAATGACAGCGCAGGTGTCGTCATTAATTAATGCGCTGGCAGAGGCAAGATCGTTGAACTGCGCATGCTGGATTTGCGGCGGCAACGGCGCAAAATCTTGCGAATAAGCCGGTTGCCCGCCCGCGCTGACGGTAAATAAGGTGCGTCCATGGAACGCATTCTTGAAGGCAACAATGCCGCTTTTTTGCGGGCCGAATGTATCGTGGGCATATTTGCGCGCCAGCTTCAGCGCCGCTTCATTTGCCTCGGCACCGGAGTTACAAAAGAAGGCGCGATCGGCAAAGGTCGCGTCCAGCAGGCGTTTCGCCAGTTTCAGCACCGGCTCGTTGGTGTAACCGTTACCGGTATGCCAGAACTTCGCCGCCTGTTCGCTGAGCGCTTTACACAGCGCGGGATGCGCATGCCCCAGCGCATTCACCGCAATCCCACCAGCAAAGTCGACATACTCGTTACCCTGTTGATCCCACAGGCGGGAACCTTCACCGCGTACCGGAATAAAAGGCGCAGGCGCGTAGACAGGCAACATCCATTGATCAAAATTTTCACGCGTAATTGACAGAGACATAGCGACCTCATCCGGTAAATAAATAGTTGATAAAATGTTAACGAATATGAACGTTTTCGCTGTAAATGTAGATTGCACGGTTCGTGCCAGCCAGCGATAAAAATGCATAAACGGCTTACAGCAACGTAATTTCAACAACTTAAAACCTGTCGCCATTCACTTTATTTGCATAAAAAGTGAATAAATTGAGATCCAATTGCGGTGGAGAGCGAGTAAAGTCGCCTGTTTATGCAATTAGAAATTTTAATTATAGAACTGTGATCATCAGCGAAATTAATTTACATCCTGCGCCCTGTTTTAGTGCGCTTCGCCCTAAATAAGGGCGCGTATTGCGCCAATGCGCATCGGTGGCGGCAATATCAATAAGTGGCGGTGGTTAAATGTAAATTCTGCTAACATCTCTGCATCTTTCACTCTGCTAAATGGCTGCGACTATGAAATTCGTCTCTTTTAATATCAATGGCCTGCGCGCCCGCCCTCACCAGCTTGAAGCGCTGGTTGAGCAACATCAGCCGGACGTCATCGGCCTGCAGGAGACCAAAGTCCACGACGATATGTTTCCGCTCGAAGATGTCGCACGGCTGGGTTACAACGTTTTTTATCACGGACAGAAAGGCCACTACGGCGTGGCGTTGCTGACCAAAGAGACGCCGATTTCCGTGCGCCGCGGCTGGCCGAACGACGGCGAAGAAGCGCAGCGCCGCATTATCATGGCGGAGATCCCCTCGCCTATCGGCGATATCACGGTGATTAACGGTTATTTCCCGCAGGGCGAGAGCCGCGACCACCCGCTGAAATTCCCGGCGAAAGAGAAGTTCTACCAGGATTTGCAAACCTATCTCGATACAGAACTCGATAAAACAAAACCGGTGTTGATCATGGGTGATATGAACATCAGCCCGACAGATCTTGATATCGGTATTGGTGAAGAGAACCGCAAACGCTGGCTGCGCACCGGCAAATGCTCTTTCCTGCCGGAAGAGCGCGAATGGATGGAGCGCCTGAAAGGCTGGGGGCTGGTGGATACCTTCCGCGAAGCTAACCCGGAAACGCAGGATCGCTTCTCGTGGTTTGATTACCGCTCAAAAGGTTTCGATGATAACCGCGGACTGCGTATCGATCTGCTGCTGGCGAGCCAACCGCTGGCAGAGCGCTGTATTGAAACCGGTATTGATTACGACATTCGCAGCATGGAAAAACCGTCCGACCACGCACCGGTGTGGGCCAAATTTAAGGTCTGACGGATGACGCCCGCGCCTTCTCCGTGGGTTTGTGCAACCTGGCTGGCGGATATGCTGCAACACCGCCCGGTCAAGGCTACCCCGGAGGGCGAATGGCGGCTGCTGGAGGTGGGATGTGACGCTGAACACCTCTATCGCGCCGGGCATATTCCCGGCGCGGATTATATCGACACCCGCGAAGTAGAAAGCCTGCCGCTGTGGAATGTGCTCAAGCCAGAACAATTACGCCCGGTTCTGCTAAATCATGGCCTGCGAGCTGATAGTACCGTCATCCTTTACGGCCGCGGCAATTATGCGGCGGAACGGATGGCACATATTTTGTTATATGCCGGGATCAGGGATGTTCGCTTACTGGATGGCGGCTGGCAGAGCTGGCTGTGCGCCGGTTTAGCCTGGCAAACCGGTGCAGCGGCGGGCATAACCCCGTCATCGGATTTCGGCGTGAGTGTCCCGGCACAACCTCAGCTACTGCTCACTATGGCGCAAACCCAAAAGCGTTTAGCGCAGCCCGGTACGTTGCTGGTCAGTATCCGCAGTTGGCCTGAGTTTAGCGGTCAGACAAGCGGCTACGACTATATCGCCGCTGTCGGCGATATTCCCGGCGCCAACTGGGGGCAGGCAGCAGGCGACAGCCAATTGATTACCAACTTTCACAATGCAGACGGCACGGTGCGCAACCCGTCAGAGATCGCCGCACTCTGGCAACAACAGCACATCACTGGCGATAACCCGGTGATTTTTTATTGCGGTACCGGCTGGCGCGCCTCGTTTGCCTTTTTTATTGCCCGCGCGCTCGGCTGGGCAGATATCGCCGTGTATGATGGCGGCTGGTTCGAATGGAGCCAGCATACTCACGGAACGCAGTAATGACCCTTCTGAAAACTCTGGATGTCGTGGCCGCCATCATTGAGCGCGACGGCAAAATTTTACTGGCGCAGCGCCCCGACCATGCCGATCAGGCCGGTCTGTGGGAATTTGCCGGTGGCAAGGTTGAAGCCGGGGAAACACAGCCGCAGGCGCTAACGCGCGAGTTGCGGGAAGAGTTGGGTATTGACGCCGAGCCTGCGCGCTATGTTGCCAGCCATCAGCGGGAGATTTCCGGGCGGCTGATTCATTTGCACGCCTGGCATGTGGAGAATTTTCGCGGTGAACCGGTACGCCACTATCACCGGGCGTTGTTGTGGTGCTTACCCGCCGAAGCGCTAACACTGCCGCTGGCTCCGGCGGATATTCCGCTGCTGGAAGCGTTTATGGCTTCACGCGCCGCCACACCAGCGGGTTAGTGGAAATGGCTTTCTCATCGCGCTGGCATTGTAATAACACACCCTCAGTTTTGATAACCGCCCCTTCGCTGTAGTTTTGATTACCGTACACGCAGCATTGCATGCAGGGCTGCGTGGTCTGCGTTTGTCCACCGGAGCTGAACACTTCCGGCGGTACATTCACCTCAATCCCCGGCGACGGTAAACGTTCCGCCAGCGCGCTGGTTGACGCAGCGACCAGTAACGCTGCTGCTATCCACTTAATTCGGGTCATAATTTGTCCTTTCTGATTGACGCCACTCATTACTATAACGGATCTCTGCGTCAGGACTTTAATTTCGCCGATCATCGTTTTTAGTTATGACATGTTGCCAATTATTAATTTGCCTGGTGTGCGGATTTTTCCCTTGCAGCATGCAACCTTGCGAATGTTATAGTCCAAAAGTGCCTGCTTTTTGCGCACCACCATCACAACAAATTCACCACAACAATAAGAGACACTTATATCTATGGATCAGACGCACTCTCTTGCATCATTTCTCCAGTATGTTGAACAGCGCGACCCGCACCAGCCGGAGTTCTCCCAGGCCGTTCGTGAAGTGATGTCCACCCTCTGGCCCTTCCTTGAAGCTCACCCGCGTTACTGCCAGATGTCGTTACTTGAACGCCTTGTTGAACCGGAGCGCGTGATTCAGTTTCGCGTCGCCTGGGTTGATGACCGTAATCAGGTACAGGTTAACCGCGCCTGGCGCGTACAGTTCAGTTCGGCCATTGGCCCCTACAAAGGTGGCATGCGTTTTCACCCGTCGGTGAATTTGTCGATCCTCAAATTCCTCGGCTTCGAACAAACGTTCAAAAATGCGCTCACTACCCTGCCGATGGGCGGTGGCAAAGGCGGCAGTGATTTCGATCCGAAAGGCAAAAGCGATGGCGAAGTGATGCGCTTCTGCCAGGCGCTGATAAGCGAACTGTATCGTCATCTTGGCGCGGATACCGATGTGCCCGCCGGGGATATTGGCGTCGGCGCACGCGAAGTCGGTTTTATGGCCGGGATGATGAAAAAGCTCTCCAACAATACCGCTTGTGTGTTTACCGGCAAGGGACTGTCGTTTGGCGGCAGTCTGATCCGCCCGGAGGCGACTGGTTACGGCCTGGTCTATTTCACCGAAGCGATGCTCAAGCGTCACGGTCTTAGCTTTGAAGGGATGCGCGTCGCGGTTTCCGGCTCCGGCAACGTGGCGCAATACGCGATTGAAAAAGCGATGGCCTTCGGTGCACGGGTGATCACCGCGTCGGACTCTGCCGGTACCGTGGTGGATGAAGCCGGGTTTAACCACGAAAAACTCGCCCGCCTGTGCGAAATCAAAGCCAGCCGCGACGGCCGTATCGCAGATTACGCGCGGGAATTTGGTCTGACATACCTCGAAGGCAAGCAGCCATGGTCAGTGCCGGTTGACATCGCGCTGCCGTGCGCCACGCAAAATGAGCTGGATACCGACGCGGCGCGCGCGTTGATTGCCAATGGCGTAAAAGCGGTGGCGGAAGGCGCAAATATGCCCACCACCATTGATGCCACCGAACTGTTCCTCGAAGCGGGCGTGCTGTTCGCGCCGGGGAAAGCGGCGAATGCAGGCGGGGTTGCCACCTCCGGTCTGGAGATGGCGCAGAATGCCGCGCGTATGGGCTGGAAAGCGGAAAAAGTGGATGCGCGTCTGCACCACATCATGCTGGATATTCACCAGGCTTGCGTTGAGTACGGCGGCGAAGGCAAACAGACGCACTATGTGCGCGGTGCCAACATTGCGGGCTTCGTGAAAGTCGCCGACGCGATGCTGGCGCAGGGCGTAATTTGATGTGCAGGCCGGGTAACAGCGAAAACGCGTTATCCGGCCGGAGACGCCGCGTCACCGCCCGCCTCTGCTGATGGCGGGCGTTTTTTACCCCGTCCCTTGGCAAACGATTTTTTCTTCTCGCCGCCCGGTGCCACCAGCCCACGGAACTGACGCACCGGCGTGTTGCGCGCCTGGTGAATCAGTTCGTGCAGCGTACCGACCAGCGGCTGCATAAAGTCCTGATAACGGCACTCTTTCTCACTGATTTGCGTCAGCACCGACTCCCAGTGCGCGGTCATATCGGGGCGCGCCGCCATCTCCGGCAACGAGTGGATCAACGCCCGGCCCGGTTCGGTCGAGTGGATGTAGCGCCCTTTCTTCACCAGAAAACTGCGCTTAAACAGCAGTTCGATAATCCCGGCGCGCGTTGCCTCGGTGCCCAGACCATCGGTGGCACGCAGAATTTTCTTTAGATCTTTATCCTGCACGAACCGCGCAATCCCGGTCATTGCCGACAGCAATGTTGCATCGGTAAAGTGGCGCGGCGGCTGGGTCTGACGCGCGACTACTTCGCCTTTTTCGCACAGCAATTCGTCGCCTTTTGCCACCACCGGCAGCGGTGTGCCGTCGTTCTCTTCATCGCGCTCTTTCGAACCAAGCAGCGTGCGCCATCCGGCCTCCGCCAGAAAACGCGCTTTGGCGATAAACTTGCCGTTGGCGATATCAAGATCGATCTGGCATTTGCGGAACACCGCATCCGGACAAAACTGCATCAAATACTGGCGAGCGATCAGGTTATAAACATTGGCTTCGTTATCGCTGAGATTGACCTTCGAGGCGCGGGCCGTCGGGATAATCGCATGGTGCGCATCGACTTTTTTATCGTCCCAGCAGCGGTTGCGCGTGTCCGGGTTCACCACCGGCTGCGGCAACAGATCCGGAGCATGCGCGCCAATCGCATTCATCACCGCGTGTCGCCCGGCGAAGTGCTCTTCCGGTAAATAGCGGCAATCAGAACGCGGATAGGTGATCAGCTTGTGGGTTTCGTAGAGTTTCTGGCAAATATCGAGCACGTTCTGCGCACTGAGACCATAACGTTTTGCCGCTTCAATTTGCAGTGCGGAAAGCGAAAATGGCAGCGGCGCGAGTTCTGATTCCCGTTTATCGTTATAGGCCGTTACCAGCGCCGGTTGGCCGCTAATGCGGTTCACAACATGCTCCGCCAGCGGGCGATGCAACAGGCGCCCTTCATCGTCCTGATAAGGCTCACACGCTTCGCTCGGCTGCCACAGGGCAGTAAAGCGCTCCCCGGCAGGCGTGACGATATGCGCTTTCACCTCGAAGAAATCTTTTGCCACGAAGTTCTCAATCTCTTCGTCGCGACGCACCACCAGCCCCAGCACCGGCGTCTGCACGCGCCCCACGGAGAGCACGCCCTGATAACCGGCGTTGCGCCCCAGCAGCGTATACGCGCGGGTCATATTAATGCCATAGAGCCAGTCGGCACGGGCACGGGCCAGCGCCGACACGCACAACGGAATAAATTCGCTATTTGCCCGCAGGCGCTCAATCGCCCGCTCCACCGCCTGCGGATTGAGATCGTTAATCAGGCAACGCTGCACCTGCTGGCGTTTTTCGGCTGGCAGTTGCAGGTAATCAATCACTTCATCAACCAGTAACTGCCCTTCACGATCCGGGTCACCGGCATGCACCACCTGTTCGGCATCGGCGAGCAGGCGTTTAATGACATTGATTTGCTTCAGCACCGACGGGCGCGGCTGCAACTGCCACTTATCCGGCACGATCGGAAGATCGGCCAGGTTCCAGCGCGCATAGCGGCTGTCATAGGCATCCGGCTGAGCCTGCTCAAGCAGGTGACCAATGCACCAGGTCACCACCTGACCATTACCGCACTCAATATAGCCGTCGCCTTTGCGATGCGGCTTCGGCAGCACATCGGCAATGGCACGCGCCAGACTGGGCTTTTCGGCAATAAATAACCGCATAGGATTAACGGATCTCAATCATCGGGCGACCGCCGCGCGCACCAACCAGCTCACCAATCGCGCTCAGTTGAATTCCATATTCCGCAGCCGTGGCTTTGACTTCCTCTTCCGAACCCGGTGCCACCGCCAGCAGCAAGCCGCCGGACGTTTGCGGATCGCACAGCAAATCGCGCACCGCCGTCGGCATCTCGCCCATCAGGTGACCATAGCTGGCGAAGTTACGCTGGGTACCGCCCGGCACGGCGCCCTGGGCGATGTACTCTTCCACACATGGTAATTTCGGCACATCCTGATACCAGACCTGCGCCTGCACGCCAGCGCCCTGACACATTTCGCTCAGGTGACCGAGCAGGCCAAAGCCAGTGACATCTGTCATCGCTTTTACGCCATCGATCCCGGCAAAAGCGGCACCAGCAAGGTTCATGCGACACATCACTTCCGTTGCCAGACCAATGTGTTCCGGTTTAAGCAGCGATTTTTTCTCCGCCGTGGTTAATACGCCAATACCCAGCGGCTTGGTAAGGAACAGTTTGCAGCCCGCCTGGGCGGTGCTGTTTTTCTTCACGCGTTCGGTTGGCACCACACCGGTTACGGCAAGGCCAAAAATCGGCTCCGGCGCGTCGATTGAGTGCCCGCCCGCCAGCGCAATCCCAGCCTGCTGGCAGGCAAAACGCCCACCGTCGATCACCTCACGCGCGATTTCCGGTGCCAGTTTGTCGAGTGGCCAGCCCAGAATGGCAATCGCCATAATCGGTTTGCCGCCCATCGCGAAAACATCGCTAATGGCGTTGGTCGCGGCAATGCGGCCAAAATCGAAGGGGTTATCGACAATCGGCATAAAGAAGTCGGTGGTGCTGATAATGCAAGTGCCGTTACCCAAATCGTAAACGGCGGCGTCATCACGCGTTTCGTTGCCGACAAGCAGGTTCGGGTCGAGAAACTTCGCCTGTTCGCTATGCAGAATGGTATCCAGCACTTTGGGGGAAATTTTACAACCGCAACCGGCTCCGTGGCTGTATTGCGTTAAACGAATGGCTTGCTCGCTCATGGACATCTCCTGTCATTGCAATCGCGCTATGGTAGCGCCCAAATGCTGAGCTGGTAAGTCTGGCAATCTGATTTCGCGCGTTATTGCTCATTAAGCAAACGAAACAGACATCACGTGCGATGATTTTTTGCCCGTAAACATCATCTCGATAACTACATCGGCCATTTTGCGAGTCACCGCAATGTTCTTTTTGGCATTTTATGACAGAAATATGACAGCAGCCACTGAGGGCTACGGACGATTTTTTACACAAAGGAACCGCTCATGAAAAAAAATATCATCGCGTTTTGTCTTGCTAGTTTGCTCTCTACCAGCGCTTTTGCTCTGGTTCCATCCGGGAATGACGCCACCACCAAACCTGATCTTTACTACCTGAAAAATGCGCAGGCGATTGATAGCCTGGCGCTGTTACCACCGCCGCCGGAAGTGGGTAGCATCGCGTTTTTAAACGATCAGGCTATGTACGAACAGGGCCGCTTGCTGCGTAGCACCGAACGCGGCAAACAGGCAGCGGAAGACGCCAACCTGAGCAGCGGCGGCGTGGCAAACGCCTTCTCCGGCGCATTTGGCTCACCCATCACCGAGAAAGACTCCCCGCAGTTGCATAAACTGTTGACCAATATGATCGAAGATGCGGGCGATCTGGCAACGCGCGGCGCGAAGCAAAAATATATGCGTATCCGCCCGTTTGCCTTCTACGGCGTCCCAACCTGCAACACCAAAGAGCAGGATTCACTGGCGAAAAACGGCTCTTATCCGTCCGGTCATACCTCGATCGGTTGGGCGACCGCACTGGTACTGGCAGAGATTAATCCACAGCGTCAGGATCAGATCCTCAAACGCGGCTACGACCTGGGTCAAAGCCGGGTGATCTGCGGCTATCACTGGCAAAGTGACGTGGACGCGGCGCGCATTGTCGGTTCTGCTGTCGTTGCCACTTTGCATACCAACCCGGCGTTCCAGCAACAATTGCAGAAAGCCAAAGACGAGTTTGCCGCACAGCGTAAATAAACAGTGCGCCCGGATGGGCAAGCTTTCGCTGTGATCCTTTCGCGTTGTTATCGGCGAAATCAAACTAGACATGAAAAGAAAACGGCTGCGGCAGAGTTGTCGCAGCCGTCCGATATCAGGCAGAGCTTAGAAACGTGTCACAAACGGCGTGGTATCCGGTACGGTGACAGTGGTCGAGGCTTTCAACTGCGGTGTGCCGAGGTACAAAAAGCCGACAATTTTATCCTGTTCGCGGCAGTCAAACGCCTGGCGAACCACCGGGCTATCGGTCAGCGGGCCTGTGCGCCAGATTCCGTTAAACCCCTGCGCCAGCGCCGCCATCTGCATTGCCATTACCGCGCAGCCGGCAGAGAGCAACTGCTCCCATTGTGGGACTTTATGGTGCGCTTCGCATTTCGCTACCACCGCGATGATCAACGGCGCGCGAAAAGGCGATGTACGCGCTTTTTCGATACCTTTTTCATCCTGGCCTGCGGCAATCGCAGCCTGCTCCAGCATCTGACTGAACCGTTCGCGCCCTTCCCCTTCGATGACAAAAAAATGCCACGGCTGCAGCGTACCGTGATCCGGCGCGCGCATGCCCGCACGCACAATGTTATCCAGTTGTTCACCTGCCGGGGCCGGTTCTGCCAGCCGGGATGCGCTACGACGATTGACGAGCAGCTCAAGTGCGTCCATTAGTTAAACTCCTGTATTGAAATTTGTTCACAAAATTAACACGGGCGTAGAAATTGTTACAGCGCCGAAGGCGATTCCTGCTGACAAGTGGCGGCGGGGTAATTAGGATAACCACACTTTGCCGCTCGGGCAGCGGTGGTCGTTAACTACCAGGGAGAATACATGCGAACCCTTTGGCGTATTATTGCCGGTTTTTTTAAGTGGAGCTGGCGATTGCTGAACTTTATCCGCAAGCTGGTGCTGAATCTTTTCTTTATTTTGTTGGTGCTGGTTGTCGCTGGCGTGTGGATGCAAATGAGCGACAGTAAAACCAGCAGCAACAGTCGGGGCGCATTGCTGCTGGATATTTCCGGCGTAGTGGTCGACAAAACCTCCGCCAGTAGCCGGCTTGGCGCACTGGGTCGCCAGTTGTTCGGCGCCAGTTCGGATCGCCTGCAGGAAAACTCACTGTTTGACATCGTCGACACCATTCGCCAGGCGCAGCATGACCGGAATATCACCGGGATTGTGATGGATCTGAAAAATTTTGCCGGTGCCGATCAACCGTCGATGCAGTATATCGGCAAAGCGCTTCGCGAGTTCCGCGACAGCGGTAAGCCGGTTTATGCCGTTGGCGATAACTATAGTCAGGGCCAGTATTACCTTGCCAGCTTCGCCAACAAGATCTGGCTGTCGCCGCAGGGCGTGGTTGATCTGCATGGTTTTGCCACCAATGGCCTCTACTACAAGTCACTGCTTGATAAGCTGAAAGTCACCACCCACGTATTCCGCGTCGGGACCTATAAATCCGCCGTTGAGCCGTTTATTCGCGATGATATGTCCCCGGCTGCCCGCGATGCCGATAGCCGCTGGATTAATGAGTTGTGGCAGAACTACCTCAACACCGTTGCCGCTAACCGCCAAATCACCGCGCAGCAAGTTTTCCCTGGCGCACAAGCGATGCTGGATGGCCTGCGTAAAGTAGATGGCGACACGGCGAAGTATGCGCTGGACAACAAACTGGTGGATGAACTGGGTTCCGCCACCGATGCGGAAAAAGCGATGGTTAAACAGTTTGGCTGGAGCACGGAGGATAAGAACTTCCGCGCGGTCAGCATGTATGATTACCAGGCGAAAAAACCGAGCGATGTTGGCGATACCGTGGCGGTAATTTTCGCTAACGGCGCGATTATGGATGGCGAGGAAACCCCAGGGAACGTAGGCGGCGATACCACTGCCGCGCAGATCCGCGATGCACGTCTCGATCCAAAAGTAAAAGCCATTGTGCTGCGCGTCAACAGCCCTGGCGGCAGCGTCAGCGCATCGGAAGTTATCCGCTCCGAGCTGGCGGCAGCCCGCGCGGCAGGTAAACCGGTCGTGGTTTCGATGGGCGGCATGGCGGCCTCTGGCGGTTACTGGATCTCAACACCGGCGAATTACATTGTTGCCAGTGCCAGCACGCTGACCGGCTCGATTGGTATCTTCGGTGTTATCAACACGCTGGAAAACAGCCTTGACAGCATCGGCGTGCATACTGATGGCGTAGCAACCTCGCCGCTGGCAGATGTCAGCATGACCAAAGCGCTGCCGGACGAAGTTTCGCAAATGATGCAGTTGAGCATCGAGAATGGCTACAAACGCTTTATCACGCTGGTGGCTCAGTCGCGCAACAGCACGCCTGAGCAGGTCGATAAAATCGCCCAGGGCCACGTCTGGACCGGACAGGATGCGAAAAATAACGGGCTGGTCGATGCATTGGGCGATTTCGACGACGCGCTGGCGAAAGCGGCTGAGCTTGCGAAACTGAAACAGTGGCATATCGATTACTACGAGGAAGAGCCAACTTTCTTTGATCGGCTAATGGATAGCATGTCCGGTTCGGTAAGCGCCATGCTGCCAAAGGCATTGCAGGCATACCTGCCCGCGCCGCTGGCGAGCGCTGCGCTGGAGATGAAAGCTGAAACTGACAAACTGGCGGTATTTAACGATCCGCAAAATCGTTATGCGCTCTGTCTGAACTGCGCCAATATCCGCTAAAATTACCTGACCACGTCCCCTCCACCGGAGGGGATTTTTTTGATGAAGCCAGAATATAACTATGCAAAAAAAATCCATTTACGTTGCCTACACGGGCGGGACTATCGGTATGCAACGCTCAGAACACGGCTATGTGCCGGTTTCCGGTCACCTGCAACGTCAACTGGCGCTGATGCCTGAGTTCCATCGCCCCGAAATGCCTGATTTCACAATCCATGAATATGAGCCGCTGATGGATTCGTCCGATATGACGCCGGAAGACTGGCAACATATCGCAGACGATGTGAAAGCACACTACGACGATTACGATGGTTTTGTGATTTTGCACGGTACGGACACGATGGCCTACACCGCGTCGGCACTGTCGTTTATGCTGGAAAACTTAGGCAAACCGGTCATTGTGACAGGGTCACAAATTCCGCTCGCCGAACTGCGTTCCGATGGGCAGATCAACCTGCTAAATGCGTTATATGTGGCGGCTAATTTCCCGATTAATGAAGTGACGCTGTTCTTTAATAACCGTCTGTATCGCGGCAACCGCACCACCAAAGCACACGCTGATGGTTTCGACGCGTTCGCTTCGCCTAACCTTGCGCCACTACTGGAAGCGGGGATCCATATTCGCCGTCTGGGCACGCCGCCCGCGCCGCATACCACTGGCGAACTGGTTGTCCACCCGATCACCCCGCAGCCGATTGGCGTGGTAACGATTTATCCAGGTATTTCCGCCGATGTGGTGCGTAACTTCCTGCGTCAGCCGGTAAAAGCGCTGATCCTTCGTTCTTACGGCGTGGGTAATGCGCCGCAAAACGGTGAGTTTCTGAAAGAGCTACAGGAAGCCAGCGCCCGCGGCATCGTAGTGGTCAACCTGACACAATGTATGTCCGGCAAGGTCAACATGGGCGGCTATGCCACCGGCAACGCCCTCGCCCACGCAGGCGTGATTGGCGGCGCAGACATGACGGTGGAAGCGACGTTGACAAAGCTTCACTACCTGTTAAGCCAGGAGCTGGACGCTGATGCCATTCGCACCGCAATGACACAGAACCTGCGCGGTGAACTGACGCCGGATGAATGAGGAGGCTTGTATGACGCAACGCGCATTGCTGCTGGTCGATATTCAGAATGATTTTTGCGCTGGCGGCGCGCTGGCAGTGGCGGAAGGTGACAGCACGGTCGATATTGCTAATGCCATGATGACGTGGTGTAAAACACGCGGTGATGCCATCGTGGCAAGCCAGGACTGGCATCCGGCGGGACATGGCAGTTTCGCCAGTCAGCACCACGTCGCGCCGTTCACAGCCGGTAAACTGGCTGGGTTAGCCCAAACGTTTTGGCCCGATCACTGTGTACAAAATAGCGAGGGCGCGGCGCTGCACCCATTGCTAAACCAGAAAGCTATCGACGCAGTGTTTTACAAAGGCGAAAACCCGCTGATTGACAGTTATAGCGCGTTTTTCGATAACGGCCATCGTCAGGAAACCGCCCTGCACACCTGGTTGCAGCAGCACGGCATCCGCGAACTGGTAATACTCGGTTTAGCCACCGATTACTGCGTGAAATTTACCGTGCTGGATGCGCTACAACTGGGATATCAGGTGAATGTCATTACCGATGGTTGCCGTGGCGTGAACCTGAATCCGCAGGACAGTACGCAGGCGTTTATGGAGATGTCAGCGGCTGGCGCGACGCTCTATACGCTCGCGGACTGGCAGGAGACACACGCCTGATAATGCCCATGCCGGCTGGCATTGCGCTTCCGGCATGGCGATTTACGATTTAAACGTCGCGATCGGCTTTGGCGAAATGCCAAAATCCTCTTTTAATTGCTGCTTACTTTTCATCACCATCTGGCCGTTGGTATCAATGGTCATGTGCTGCGCCTGCGTGTTATTGCGCGCCTGCCACAGCATCACCAGTTGCAAACTGTTCTCTTTTTGCTCTGGTGTTAGCGCAACGCCATCCGGCCATTTCCCTAACTCAACGGCCGTTACCAGGCGCTGGTAGATCTCCTGCGTCATGCTGTTAACGATTTGATCGAGATTCATCTTGAAAACTCCGTGGAATAATTGCTGAATCGTTTTTTCAACCCTGAGAACGATCGCCATTTTCGTCATCGGTAAAGCTCAGGGAGGCAGAGTTGACGCAATACCGTTCGCCAGTCGGTTGTGGGCCATCGGGGAAGACGTGACCCAGGTGCGCATCACATTTTCCACAGCGGATTTCCACACGCTGCATGCCATGCGAATAATCGTTGATATAGCGGATAGCATCTTCGCTTACCGGCTCAAAGAAACTTGGCCAGCCGCAGCCAGAATCATACTTGGTTTGCGAATTGAACAACGCGGCGTCACACACCAGACAGTGATAAATCCCGTCGCGTTTGTTATGCAGAAAACGCCCGGTGAACGGCGGCTCAGTGCCGTGATTCTGCGTCACGTAAAACTGCATTTCAGTCAGTGTCTTTTTCAGGTCGTCTTCAGAAGAATTATGCGCCATTTGCTCACGCCTCACGGTAAAAACTCGACAACTTTTCAGCCTGATTCTAACAAAACATTAACACTGCGGCGTTAACTTTTGTTCTAAACTTATTTGTTGCGGTAAAGCAGCCGGCGAATTGTGATTGATCTCACATTTTTATCCTGTCTGACCTTTAAAATTCCAGGCGGCGCCCCTATATGGGGAGCATGCTCAAAGGAAGAGTGAGGCGAGTCAGTCGAACAAAGGTTATGCGGAGGATTGATTTGTCGCAATGATTGACACGATTCCGCTTGACGCTGCGTAAGGTTTTTGTAATTTTACAGCCAACCTTTTATTCACTAACAAATAGCTGGTGGAATATATGACTATCAAAGTAGGTATCAACGGTTTTGGCCGTATCGGTCGCATTGTTTTCCGTGCTGCTCAGGAACGTTCTGACATCGAAATCGTTGGTATCAACGATCTGTTGGACGCTGAATACATGGCGTACATGCTGAAGTATGACTCCACTCACGGTCGTTTCAACGGTACCGTAGAAGTGAAAGACGGCCACCTGGTTGTTAACGGCAAAACCATCCGTGTTACTGCTGAGAAAGACCCGGCTAACCTGAAATGGAACGAAATCGGCGTTGACGTAGTTGCTGAAGCTACCGGTATCTTCCTGACCGACGAAACCGCTCGTAAACACATCACCGCTGGCGCGAAAAAAGTTGTTCTGACTGGCCCGTCCAAAGACAACACCCCGATGTTCGTACGTGGCGCTAACTTCGACAAATATGCTGGCCAGGACATCGTTTCCAACGCTTCCTGCACCACTAACTGCCTGGCTCCGCTGGCAAAAGTTATCAACGACAACTTCGGCATCATCGAAGGTCTGATGACCACTGTTCACGCGACCACCGCAACGCAGAAAACCGTTGATGGCCCGTCTCACAAAGACTGGCGCGGCGGCCGCGGCGCATCCCAGAACATCATCCCGTCCTCTACCGGTGCTGCTAAAGCTGTAGGTAAAGTACTGCCGGAACTGAACGGCAAACTGACTGGTATGGCGTTCCGCGTTCCGACTCCGAACGTATCCGTTGTTGACCTGACCGTTCGTCTGGAAAAAGCAGCGTCCTACGAAGAAATCAAGAAAGCCATCAAAGCCGCTTCTGAAGGCCCGATGAAAGGCGTTCTGGGTTACACCGAAGACGACGTGGTTTCTACCGATTTCAACGGCGAAGTTTGCACTTCCGTGTTCGATGCTAAAGCCGGTATCGCACTGAACGACAACTTCGTGAAACTGGTTTCCTGGTACGACAACGAAACTGGTTACTCCAACAAAGTTCTGGACCTGATCGCTCACATCTCCAAATAAGTTGAGATGAGAACATGATCTGAAAGAGCGACTTCGGTCGCTCTTTTTTTGTTTTGAAGACAGAGGATTGCGTTAATGATTAATAAAATTTTTGCACTTCCGGTAGTCGAACAAATTACCCCTATTCTCTCCCTGCGCAAAATGGACGAGCTGGACGTTATCGTCGTCGACCATCCGCAGGTTAAAGGTTCATTCGCCTTACAGGGCGCTCATCTGCTTTCCTGGAAACCGCAGGGTGAAGAAGACGTTCTGTGGCTGAGCGGCAACACACCGTTTAAAGATGGCGTCGCGCTGCGCGGCGGCGTGCCGGTTTGCTGGCCGTGGTTCGGCCCGGCAAAACAACAAGGCCTGCCAGCGCATGGTTTTGCGCGCAATCTGCCGTGGGCGCTGAAAGCGCATAACGAAGACGCCAGCGGCGTAGTGCTGACCTTTGAACTGCAGAGCAGCGATGCATCGCGCAGATTCTGGCCGCACGACTTTACGGTATATGCCCGCTACAAACTGGGTGCGACCTGCGAAATGGAACTGGAAGCCCACGGTGAGTTTGAAACCACCTCGGCACTGCACACCTATTTCAACGTCGGTGATATCGCAGCCGTAAAAGTGAGTGGTCTTGGCGATCGCTTTATCGACAAAGTGAACGATGCGAAAGAAGATGTGCTGGCTGATGGTGTGCAGACGTTCCCGGATCGCACCGACCGCGTCTATCTGAATGCGGAAGCCTGCAGCCTGATCCACGACAGCGCGCTTAACCGCACCATAGAAGTCATCCACAGCCATAACGCAAATGTCGTGGCGTGGAACCCCGGCCCGGCACTCTCCGTCAGCATGGCTGACATGCCGGATGACGGCTACAAAACGTTTGTCTGTGTGGAATCGGTTAACGCGACCGTGCCGCAGAAAACCACTGAAGAGAAGCCGTCCCGCCTGGCGCAGACTATCCGCGTCGTTAAACGCTGATCCTGCCGACCCTCTCCCGACAGGAGAGGGTTATTATTCCTGTCATACCACGTTGAGTGGCGTTTTACGACCCGGTGCCGGGAAAGCGTTGTCAAGCCGCGCTAATTCGTCGCTGCTCAACGTGATATTCAATGCCGCCGCATTTTCCTGCACATGCGCCACGCTGGACGCTTTGGGAATGGCAATCACGCCCTGGTGGCTAATCACCCATGCCAGTAAAATTTGCGCAGCACTCACCCCATGAGCTGCGGCAATCTCACGCACCGTGCTGTTTTCCAGCAAACCATCGCGCAGGCGGCCAGCCTGAGCCAGCGGACAATAGGCCATCACTGGCATTTCCTGTTGCTGGCACCACGGCAGCAGATCATATTCAATGCCGCGAGAACCAAGATGATACAGCACCTGATTTGTCGCACAGGCGTCTCCGCCGCGTACGCCCATCAGCTCCTGCATATCGCTGTGATCCAGATTTGAAACGCCCCAGCGGCGTATTTTGCCCTGCGCGATCAGCGTTTCCATCACCTCGACGGTTTCAGCGAGGGAGTAGTTACCACGCCAGTGCAGCAGATAGAGATCGAGAACCTCTGTTTTCAGGCGACGCAGGCTGGCTTCGCAAGCGGCGATTGCCTTCTTGCCGCCGGCATTCCACGGATAAACTTTGGAAACCAGGAACACCTTGTCACGCAAACCGCCCTGTAAGGCTTCGCCGACCACCTCTTCCGCTCCGCCGTCGGCATACATTTCCGCCGTATCAATCAACGTTAATCCCAGATCGACACCCGCGCGCAGCGCATCCACTTCTTTCTGACGCAGCCGCGCGTTTTCCCCCATGTACCAGGTGCCCTGGCCAATGGCGGGCTGCGAAACCTGGCCTGCAAAAACCACTTTTTTGTCTGCCATCTTCTCCTCCTGCTAAACGTTTCACCGTAAAGCAAAACAGGGCCAATGGCCCTGTTTTATTGCACAGATCGCGCTATTCAACTGCACAATCAGAAGCGGTACGTCACCCCGGTAGACAATATCCCGCCCCAGGATTTGTCCACCATCGGGCTGTCTTTGATCTCATCCGACAGATGGGTGTAACGGCCCGAGCCGTACACGGTCCAGCTGTCCGTCAGACGGTAGCTGACCGTAAGCTCAAGGTACGGGCTCCAGCCATTATCCGGATCGTAGCTTTTCAGCCCGCTGCGACGCGCTTCATCGCGCGACACACCGTAGTAGTATTGGTTCAGATTATCGCTGGCCCACTCAACACCAATGCCTGGCGTAACGCTCAGCGCACCGTTGTTGTAGTTGTACAACCAGCCGATGTCCCACAGAACGCCGTTGCTGTTATCCAGCACATCGCCCGCAAGGGTAGTGCGCAGGAAACCGTAATCGGTATTGTGGATGTAGGAAAGCCCCGCCATCATCGTCGCTTTACGGCGATCCAACTGACGCAACTGGTTGTTATCACTGTCTTTTGGTTTGAATTCCCATGGGAAGTAAAACGCGGTGATGGAGAGTTTATCCGCCTGGTCATTCCACAGGTAATAACCGCCGCCTAAGCCGCGAAACCAGAAATTATCACTCTCATAGGTGATAACAGGAACCGGCAGGACACGTTTATCATACTGTTTATACGGGGATTCAACGACGCCCACGCCAGCGCCCAGTGAAAAGGTATTTTCTGCATTTGCTGCAAAAGCGCAGGACGCGGTCAGCACGCCCAGTGCCACGAGTTTGATTTTGGTCACAGTCCTTTCTTTCCTGTAGTCAAATAATTGGCGCAAGAAGTTTAACCGCCCGCGCCAGCCTACCCAAATTTTTTTACCTAAACATTACAAAAAATCGCAAATTATGTATGCCGATTACCCTGCCGCAACGAGTGCGGAAAAATGCTTTCGCGCCCCGTTCATCAAGCCTCTTCGACCCTTTCCGGTAATAAATGACACGCTGTACATACCGTTACACGGCAGTGCTCATCATCCGTCATAAGGCTGGTATATAGTGTCGCGGAGACAGAGATCAAATTTGTCTGTTACGTTAAAAAACAACATATTTTAAACAAATGAATATCAAGTAATTTTAATTTTATAATGAAAATCAAAAATACTTTCTGCCTACATTTTTTGATGGCGCTTCTCGCCGTCCTGTTCCTTTGCGTTCATCCGCTGGTGACCCGCTTTGATCCGCCGCTTAAATTCCAGCCGCTGATTAAAGCAATGGACGGCACGGCAAAAGAGCAGGCGGAAAAAATAGCCACTATTTCTCATGCCCTGCAGGGTAATGCGATTTTTTTCATTGGCGCATCGGAAGTCGCCACCTCAGAAGATGAACCTTACGCTGTATATAATTACCTTAATAATGATTTACATCGTAATGTAGTCGCATTTGGCGACAGTTTTGATGACAGCGTCACCCATTTTCTTCTGCTGTCTCGCTTTAAGAATGACCTTAACGCAAACAGTAAAGTCGTTTTGCTACTGGCGCCCGATAGTTTTTATTCAACCGGCGTACCTCCTGCTATTTTTGCGAATAATTTTCCGGCACCAGTTTTTAATCCGTTAATGCAGGATGAACAAACACGCCCATTCCTCGTCAACTACTTACGTCATATCAATAAAAAAGAGACCAGCCATTTAACCTTTGCACAAATGAAAATTTCTGGCTGGGACCTGGACAACATCTGGCAAGAAGTCAGTTACGAATTTGCTAATTTCTGCACACTGATTAAAAACGACTGGCTGGCGATGCTGGATGTTGAAGCGTCGCCTGCACGCCCCTGGCCTGTGCAACCCGCCGTCGACATCACACCGAACTGGGAACACGAACTGGCCCACGCCCGCGAGCTGAACGAGGTGCGCCAGGAAAGCGCAGACACCTTGTGGATGGACAAAACGGTTTATCAACCCGGCGAAAAGCCAGAAGTATGGGACGATTCGCCCGTTGAGCCGGAACAGTTGAAAGCGTTTCGCGCCATGATTACGTTGCTCAAAGAGCGCCACGTTCAGGTGGTGGTGATTATCGATGCGATAAACCGCCGTGCGGTGCAAAACCCTGAACTGGTGCAACCTGCGGTAACGCAAACCACCGCCATCCTGAAAGAAAACCAGATCCCCTATTTTGATATGTACTCCATGCCCTATCAGGACGGCTGGAACTGGGATCGTCTGCATCCCACCGATCTGGCATGGGTACCGATGGACCGCTTTATTCTTGAGAGTTTTAAACGATGAAATACGCTATTCGCCTGTTTTCCCTTTATCTCTTACTGGCGGTCACCGTTATCGCGTGGTCCTCTGTTGATGAAAGCATGAATTTAAAAGTGCACTTTGAATATCAAAAGTTCTGAGGAATGAATGATGTACAGCTCCGGAACCTTTTTCTTTTTTCTCTTTTTTTCGGCGTTATTGTTTGCGCTGGTTAACCGCGTGCTGCGCTATCGGTTAACTTACTTATCCGCTTTTTCCGTGCTGGCGGCATTTGGCTGGGGATATATATTTCAGGGCGACTATATTGTTCCCGTTGCGGTTTTTATCAGCTTTTATCTTCTCGTCACCTTAAAAGAGAAAGGCTGGTTAAAAACCTGGCAGGCGGTGAGTTTAACGTTAGTTCCTCTGTTTGCAGTGAAATTACATCTTAATAACCACTGGGGCATGATCGGCTTATCTTTTATGACCTTCCGCGCCATTGACGTTTTGCTCTATCGCAATAAAAAAGATGGCAACAATGTTTTGCACTATTTCTGTTACCTGTTTATGCCGTTTATTATTCTGGCCGGCCCGATGTACCGCTGGCGGACATGGATAACGGATATTAATAAACCGGTATTCACGCTCACGCGTGAGCAATTTCTCATTGCCACAGAGCAAATCTTCACCGGTATCGTGCAGAAGTTTTTATTCGCCATGCTGATCGATAACCTGGTGATCCAGGACTGGAGCCACCGCCCGTTTACATTCAGTGTGGGCGTCGTGATGTCGCTGGCCTACAGCGCTTATCTCTATTTTGATTTCGCCGGTTACAGCAATATGGCTATCGGTGCCGCTCGCCTGTTTGGCCTTAATGTTCCGGTAAACTTTAATATGCCGATTCTGGCGAAAAACCCGCAGGATTTCTGGCGTCGTTTCCACATCAGCCTTTCAGAGTGGCTGCGCGATGTGGTGTTCATGCCGATTTATATGAATTTAATGAAGCTCGACTTTTTCCGTCAGAACAAAACGCTGGCGCAGAATATCGGTATTTTCTGCACGCTGTTTTGTATGGGGGCATGGAACGGGCTCGAACGGCACTATGTGATTAGCGGCGCGCTGTTTGGCGCTATTTCTGTGGCACACAACATGCTGCTGTGGTCAGCCAAACGTAGCCCGGCGCTGAACCGCTGGCTGCAATATTCCACGATCCTCTTTTTGGGACGCCTGTTAACGCTGGCAAGCGCTGCGGCCTCTCTTTACATTTTTAGCGGAATGTCACCCCTATGAACCTACACTCTGACCTCCAGGCGCTGCAGGACTTCCTGCGTGCGGCATTACTCGATCCCGCCCGCCCGCATCAGTTAGCAATAAGCGGCAGCGACGAAGCACTCAACTGGCAACAGCTCTCTGTCGCGGTGACAGACTGGGCCAAACGCTATCAGCGCTGTCAGCCTTCGCTGGCGACGCCAGTAGTGTTATACGGCCACCAGCAGGCGGAATTCGCCGTCGCCATCTATAGCTGCCTGCTGCATAACATTCCCTATATTCCGGTAGATTGCATCTACCCGCAGGAACGGCTGAAAGAGATTTGCCATCTCGCCAGCGCGCCATATTACTACGACGTCGCGACACGTCAGTTTGTGCCGACCGGAGAAACCGGCCAGCCACTGGCGGAGCCGGATCTCGCCTATATCATGTTCACCTCTGGCAGTACGGGGAAACCGAAAGGCGTGCAGATCGGCCGTGAAAGTGTATGGCATTTTATGCAGTGGGTACGTCAGGATTTCGCCTTGCCGGAAGTGCCTGTGCTGATGAACCACGCGGTGTTCAGCTTTGATCTTTCACTGATTCCCTTGCTGGCAAATCTGGCGACCGGCGGGCATATCGTGCTGAATGCCAAAGAGGATATCGCCGCGGAAAACTGGCTTGACCGTCTGAAAAGTAACGCGGTCTCGGTGTGGGTTTCCACCCCCTCTTTCGCTTACCAAAAGTTGCTCTCACCGCAATTCAACAGTGATTATTTACCCGCACTCAGCGTGTTTGTATTTATCGGCGAAGTGCTCAACAAAGCGCTGGTCAAACAGCTTCGCCGCCGCTTCCCGCAGGCTAAGATCCTCAATTCCTATGGCCCAACCGAAGCGACTATCGCCACCACGGTGGTCGAAATCACCGACGAAATTCTCGCCAGCAACAACGATCTTCTGCCCGTCGGCACCATGATGCCAGAGAGCAGAATGGAGATTACCGCCGACGGAGAGCTGATTATTTGGGGCAAAAACGTGATGCGCGGTTATCTTGGCCTGCCGCAAGAGAACGCGGCAAAACTGTTGCACCGCGAGGGAGAAATCTGGCGCGGCTACAAAACCGGTGATCTGGGTTACGAAGATGGGCTTATTTACTGCCAGGGCCGCAACGACAGCCAGATTAAGCTCAACGGTTATCGCATCGAAATTAACGAGATTGAAAACCGCCTGCTGGCGATGTCCGGCATTCGTGAAGCGGTGGTATTACCGCTAATGAAAGCGGGCGGCGGCGTGCTGCGTATCGCGGCGTTCTGCGTCACCAATCTGGCGCCGGACGCGATTAAACACTCACTTTCACAGGTGGTGCCGCCGTACATGGTACCGTCGCAAATCATTATCCAGGAGGCTTTGCCGCTGAACCCTAACGGCAAAATCGACCGTAAACTGCTGGACACCCATGCCCGCAGCAACTGAGTACACAGGAAAAATCATGGAACAAGAAATTCTCGCGCTGTTTGAAAAGATTTTATCCCGCAAAGTGGGCTTTCATGATGAGCTGATTGAGTCCGATATTCTCGACTCCATCCTCGCCGTCGATATGGTGCTGGAAGTGCAGGACGTTTACGGCTGCATGATCCCACCAACGGAAGTCGCCAGCGTGCTGAAAACCCCCGCGGATCTCACGCAATACATTGAAGAGCACCGCAGCTAACATGTCATTTTACGGTGCCTGGCATTGTCGCCTGGCACCGCGTCTTTCGTTTTGCTGGCGACAAGCACCATGGAAATCTTGCCTGTCATCATCCTTTAACACAGCTCGCGTACTTCTGTTGTCGATTATCGTTCTGCTCCGATGAAGTGACCATGACGGCGTCACTTTTTCCAGACTTGCGATCCCGCACATCCTGTAAAAATTTACCAACATTCGCCCGAGGTAAAATGTTGGCATTTTCCAGCGCAGAAACCCCATATCAAATATAAAAAATCTGTATAAATTCCATTAAATAGATATTTAATCCAAATACAGGCTGAAAAAAGCCCCTCAGCCATCAGAATCTTCTTCAGTGATAACTTGATCAAAGCTGGATACACGCTCATAACAAATAGGACGGAGCATAATTTTTATCCCGTTGGTTTGCGACGCTAAAAGTGGAAAAACTGATAGCTGTACTGTTCCCACAGATTACGAAAGGACGGCATGCCATGAATATATTCGATCACTATCGCCAGCGTTATGAAGCTGCCAAGGACGAAGAGTTCACTCTGCAGGAGTTTCTTGCCATCTGTAAGCAAGATCGCAGCGCCTATGCGAATGCTGCTGAAAGGCTGCTGATGGCCATAGGGGAACCTGTGATGGTAGACACTGCCCAGGAGCCACGGCTTTCCCGTCTCTTTTCGAACCGGGTTATCGGACGCTACCCCGCGTTCGAAGAATTTTATGGAATGGAAGAGGCGATTGAGCAAATCGTCTCGTACCTCAAACACGCGGCTCAGGGTCTGGAAGAGAAGAAACAGATCCTCTATCTGCTCGGCCCGGTGGGCGGTGGTAAATCGTCGCTGGCCGAACGCCTGAAATCCTTAATGCAGCGGGTGCCAATTTACGTGCTGAGCGCCAACGGCGAGCGCAGCCCGGTTAACGACCACCCGTTGTGCCTGTTTAATCCGCAGGAAGATGCCCAGATCCTCGAAAAAGAGTACAGCGTCCCGCGCCGTTATCTCGGCACGATCATGTCGCCATGGGCCGCCAAACGCCTGCACGACTTCGGTGGTGATATCAGCAAATTCCGCGTGGTAAAAGTCTGGCCGTCGATTCTGGAACAGATTGCGATTGCCAAAACGGAACCGGGCGATGAGAACAACCAGGACATTTCGGCGCTGGTCGGCAAAGTGGATATCCGCAAACTGGAAAACCATGCGCAAAACGATCCGGACGCCTATGGTTACTCCGGTGCGTTGTGCCGGGCAAACCAGGGCATCATGGAATTCGTCGAAATGTTTAAAGCGCCGATCAAGGTGCTGCACCCCCTGCTGACCGCCACGCAGGAGGGCAACTACAACGGTACTGAAGGCATCTCTGCTCTGCCGTTTAATGGCATCATCCTCGCCCACTCGAACGAATCCGAATGGGTGCAGTTCCGTAACAACAAAAACAACGAGGCGTTCCTTGACCGTGTTTACATCGTCAAAGTGCCTTATTGCTTGCGCATCTCGGAAGAGATGAAAATTTATGAAAAACTGCTCAACCACAGTGAGCTCTCCCATGCGCCATGCGCACCGGGAACACTCGAAACGCTGGCTCGCTTCTCGATTCTGTCGCGTCTGAAAGAGCCGGAAAACTCCAGCGTCTACTCGAAAATGCGCGTCTACGACGGTGAAAGCCTGAAAGACACCGATCCGAAAGCGAAGTCCTACCAGGAATACCGCGACTATGCCGGTGTCGATGAGGGGATGAACGGTCTGTCGACACGTTTTGCCTTTAAGATCCTCTCGCGCGTGTTCAACTTCGACCATGTCGAAGTGGCAGCCAACCCGGTACATCTGTTCTACGTACTGGAACAACAAATTGAGCGTGAGCAGTTCCCGCAAGAGCTGGCTGAACGTTACCTGGAATTCCTGAAAGGCTATCTGATCCCGAAATACGCCGAGTTTATCGGCAAAGAGATCCAGACGGCCTACCTCGAATCCTATTCCGAATATGGGCAGAACATCTTCGATCGTTATGTCACCTATGCGGATTTCTGGATTCAAGATCAGGAGTATCGCGACCCGGATACCGGCCAGTTGTTTGACCGTGAATCCCTGAACGCGGAACTGGAAAAAATTGAAAAACCGGCCGGGATCAGCAACCCGAAAGATTTTCGTAATGAGATCGTTAATTTCGTGCTGCGCGCCCGCGCTAATAACAACGGACGCAACCCGAACTGGACCAGCTACGAAAAACTGCGCACGGTAATCGAGAAAAAAATGTTCTCGAACACCGAAGAGCTGTTGCCGGTGATTTCGTTCAACGCCAAAACCTCTACCGACGAGCAGAAAAAGCACGACGATTTTGTCGACCGTATGATGGAGAAAGGCTACACCCGCAAACAGGTTCGCCTGTTGTGCGAATGGTATCTGCGTGTACGTAAATCATCATAACAACGCGCAGGCCGCGCCCTGCGCGCGGCCTGTTGCAACGTTGGCATACGCAGCGGGAGGGAACTATGACCTGGTTCATTGACCGGCGTTTGAACGGTAAAAATAAAAGCACGGTTAACCGCCAGCGATTTTTACGCCGTTATAAAGCGCAAATAAAGCAGTCGATCTCCGAAGCGATCAACAAGCGTTCGGTAACCGACGTAGAGAATGGCGAATCCGTCTCCATCCCGACGGAGGATATCAGCGAACCGATGTTCCATCAGGGGCGTGGCGGCCTGCGCCACCGCGTACATCCGGGAAACGACCATTTTGTGCAAAATGACCGCATTGAGCGCCCGCAAGGCGGCGGTGGCGGTGGCGGCGGTGGTCAGGGCGAAGCCAGCCCTGACGGCGAAGGTCAGGATGAGTTTGTTTTCCAGATCTCCAAAGATGAGTACCTCGATTTGCTGTTTGAGGATCTGGCACTGCCGAACCTGAAAAAGAACCAGCAACGGCAGCTTAATGAGTTCAAAACGCACCGCGCGGGCTACACCGCTAACGGCGTACCGGCGAATATCAGCGTTGTACGTTCGTTGCAAAACTCGCTGGCGCGCCGCACTGCCATGACGGCAGGAAAACGTCGTGAGCTGCGCGAACTGGAAAGCAGCCTCGAAACGGTGGCAAAAAGCGAACCTGCACAATTACTTGAAGAGGAGCGTCTGCGTAAAGAGATTGCCGAACTGCGGGCAAAAATTGAGCGTGTGCCGTTTATCGACACCTTTGACTTACGCTACAAAAACTACGAAAAACGACCGGAACCCTCCAGCCAGGCGGTGATGTTCTGCCTGATGGATGTTTCGGGATCCATGGATCAAGCGACCAAAGATATGGCCAAGCGTTTTTACATTCTGCTCTATCTGTTCTTGAGCCGAACCTATAAAAACGTCGAAGTGGTCTATATCCGCCATCATACGCAGGCGAAAGAGGTGGACGAACATGAGTTCTTCTACTCGCAGGAAACAGGCGGCACCATCGTTTCCAGCGCGCTGAAACTGATGGATGAAGTGGTGAAAGATCGTTACGACCCGGCGCAGTGGAATATCTACGCCGCACAGGCGTCGGACGGCGATAACTGGGCGGACGATTCACCGCTGTGTCACGAAATCCTGGCGAAGAAAATCTTGCCGGTGGTGCGTTACTACAGCTATATCGAAATCACCCGTCGGGCGCACCAGACGTTATGGCGCGAGTACGAACACCTGCAAACGATGTTCGATAATTTCGCCATTCAGCATATTCGCGATCAGGAGGATATCTACCCGGTATTCCGCGAACTGTTTCATAAACAGACGACATCTACCAGCTAACCTTCCGCAGCCGGGAACCCTTTCCGGCTGCCTCTCTTTATTGCGCATCTGCATAAAAAAACCACATTTCGCCGGGCTAATGGCTGAATTGCCGTACAAAATAGCGGCTATTTACCCTCTTGCCCGCGCGTAAATGTGGCACAGTAATCCCATCGAAACATTTGTGGCACGGCGGGCGTGAATAACGTTTTCGTCGGTGCTGTTGCGCTCAGTTCATCCTGATGAACACATTGAGTCTGGTAGCGTATGGCTACCTTTTGAAAAGAAACTAACAGTACACACAAAAAGCGTTGTTTGTAGTGCTTGTATTTTTTCGCCGCCTCTTTAAGGCGGCTTTTTTATTTTCATCTCCCGGTGCGTGAATTATTCTTAAGCTTCAACGTCTTCATCGGGAGTGAACATGTCTGAAATTGCCAGCCGTAACGTCCACCAGCATTTGATAAACCTGCTTGAACAACACGACGCGCGCTTTCGCGTTGTTGAACACGAGGCCGTCGGCAAATGCGAGGCCGTCAGTGAAATTCGCGGTACCGCGCTGGGTCAGGGCGCGAAAGCGCTGCTGTGTAAGGTCAAAGGTAACGGGGTGAAAAAGCATGTGCTGGCGATCCTGGCCGCCGACTTACAGGCCGACCTGTCCCGCTTAGCGCTGCATTTTGGTGGCAGTAAAGCCTCGCTGGCAAGCCCGGCGGAAGTGGATGCGTTAACGGCGTGCGTATTTGGCGCAATTCCCCCGTTCAGCTTTCACCCGGATCTGCACCTGGTTGCCGACCCGGTACTGTTTCAGCGCTTTGATGACATCGCGTTTAACGCCGGGTTACTGGAGAAATCGGTGATCATGAATACCGGCGACTACCTGCGTATCGCCAGGCCGGAACTGGTGGATTTTCGCCGCGAATAACGCGCTTGTCCGGCTTACCAGCCGCTTCTTTCCAGAATCAACACGGAAATCACCAGCCCAGCGGCCAGCGTGAAGAACAGCGCGGTGATAATCAACACATCTGAAGGCATGATGGTAACTCGCAAAGGCCTGGCAGTGACTAATTCATATCTCCGAATTATGAATCGTTGATGACAATTCACCTGACTTTTGATTAAAAACCGCCCTTCGCTTCTGGCAACTGCCTGAAATTGTCTGGCTGCATGAAAAAAGTCTGTTTCATCACTGCGTTATGCGTAGAGTAAACAGGTTTCTTTGTTGGCAAGGAATTTCTGATGTTTGATACCACGCTGTTTATTCTGCTGGCGCTCGCGGCGCTGGGTTTTGTCAGCCATAACACCACCGTTGCAGTCTCCATTCTGGTGCTGATCATTGTGCGCATTACCCCGCTCAATACCTTCTTCCCATGGATTGAAAAGCAGGGGCTCACCGTTGGCATAATTATCCTCACCATTGGCGTGATGGCGCCGATTGCCAGCGGCTCATTACCGCCCTCGACGCTGCTGCATTCGTTTGTGAACTGGAAATCGCTGGTGGCGATTGCGGTTGGTGTTTTTGTCTCGTGGCTGGGTGGTCGCGGCGTAACGTTGATGAGTTCGCAACCGTCGCTGGTGGCGGGATTACTGGTCGGTACGGTATTGGGTGTGGCCCTGTTCCGGGGCGTTCCGGTCGGGCCACTGATTGCAGCAGGGTTAGTTTCTCTGCTAATTGGCCGGCAGTGAGTGGCGCCGCTGCCACAGTTTGACGGTGAACTCCAGCGCGCTGCACAGCAGGTAATAGACCAGGCCGGTAAAGACAAACAGCGCGGCGGGATACACCTGCAACCGGTTATTGACCTGACCTGCGACAGTCGTCAGCTCCGGTACGTTGACAATAAATGCCAGCGAGGTGTCTTTCAGCAGCGCAATAAGCAAACCAATATACGACGGCAGCGCGTTGCGTAACGCCTGCGGCAACAGCACCAGCCGCAGGATTTGCGCACTGCCAAACCCGCTACTAAGCGCGGCTTCATATTGCCCTTTCGGCAGCGCCCCGAGCGCGGCAAGGGTCGAATACATCACCGACGCCGAGGTAAACCACGCCAGCGCCAGCGTCACGGTCACCGCACCGGGAAGATCGGCGCCGGTTAACCAGGGCAGTAAAAACCACAGCCAGAAGATAACGAAGATCAGCGGAATACCGCGAATCAACTCCGCCCAAAGAAAGAGCACTTTGCGTGGCCAGCCGCGAAAGCGCCATGCGCAGCACGCCAGCAGTACGCCGCCGGGAAACGCCAGAATCGCCGCACCGACGGTCATCAGCAGCGATAACAGTACCCCGCCAGGCTCACCCTGCGCTGCTCGCCCCCACAGTAAATAGTCGAGGTTATCGGTGATCACGGTGATATTAGCGATCATGTTGCACCTCCGTTGCACGGCGCAGCGCCCGCCAGTTACGCGGCAGGTTAAACAACACGCTCATCACCAGCCCCAGCAGCAAATAGAGTGCGCTGCCGATGGCAAACGCTTCCAGCGCGTGGGCGTTAAAACTCTCGATCTGCCGGGTCTGATAGGTTAATTCTCCCAGCCCGATACCAGTCGCCAGCGAAGAGAGCTTCATTAGATTCAAATACTGCCCCACCACCGGCTGCCAGGCATTCTGTAACCCCTGCGGCAATAGCACCCAGCGGAACAGCGCCAGCGGGCTAAAGCCCTGCGATTGCGCGGCTTCAATCTGTCCACGCGGCACCGCGTGCAGACCCGCCTGGATCTCTTCAACCAGAAATGCTGCGGTAAACAACCCCAGCGCCCAGGCCGACGAGAGAAACTCTGGCGTCAACCACCAGACATCGCCCGGCAAAATGCTGAATGCATGGTCGTCGTTAACGTACTGGCGGAAACTCTGCGGCAGCACATTCCAGGCAGCGAAATACCAGAACAACAACTGCACCAGAAGCGGCGTATTGCGAAACAGCGATACCCACGCCGCCACCGCGCCGCGCCCGGCCTTGCCACCGGCCAGACGCAGCGCCAGCAGCAGCACCGTCAATACAGTCGCCAGTACGGTTCCCGCCACGGTTACCCAGATGGTGGTAAGAAAACCGGAAGTGATCCATTGGGCGGGTTGCCCGGTAAGCACGCCCGCCCAGTCGAGATGCAGCGCCATCACAACTCCTTGCTATCTGCGTGTAGCGGGTTGAGCACTTTCTGTAAAAAGCGCTGCGCGCGCGGATGCTGCGGAGCAGAGAAGAATTGCGCCGGTGCAGCCTGCTCAAGGATTTCTCCACCGTCAATGAAAATCACACGGTCGGCAATTTCGCGGGCAAACTGCATTTCATGGGTCACCACAATCAGCGTAATGCCGCTGTGCGCCAGCGATTTCATCACCTGCAACACTTCGCCGATCATCTCTGGATCAAGCGCCGAAGTTGGCTCATCAAACAGAATGATATGCGGGTCGGCAGCCAGGGTGCGGGCGATTGCCACGCGTTGCTGCTGCCCGCCGGAAAGCTGCGCCGGATAGTGATGCGCTTTCTCCTGCAAACCCACGCGCGCCAGCAGCGCCAGCGCGATGGTCTGTGCCTCGGCGGCGGTTTTGCCGTGAATACGGCGTAACGCCAGCGTAATGTTATCCAGCGCGTTAAGGTGGGCATAAAGATTAAATTGCTGAAAGACGAAACCGACATGACGGCGCAACTCACGAAGCTGGCGCCCTTTCAGGGTACTGGTCGGCTGGCCGTCAACATAGATCTCCCCGCCGCTCAGGGTTTCGAGCTGGTTAATCAAACGGATAAGGGTTGATTTACCGGAACCCGACGGCCCGCACACCGCCAGCACCTCGCCGGCGGCAACCTGTAAATCAATCGACTTTAATACCACGTTGTCGCCATAGCGTTTGCTCGCCTGGCGAAACTCCACCGTGCCTTTCGCCACGGGCAAAGCCTCTGTGGCATCCGCCACAGAGGTAGAAAAAAGACCTGCCAGCATAGTTACTTCGCTTCTATGGTAAAGCTGCGTGGAGCGGGCGTTTTGGTTTGCGGGCCAAACCAGGTGTCGTAAATTTTTGCCGCGTCGCCGTTTTTCTCAAGGTTGACCAGCTCAGCATTGACTGCGTTAAGCAATGCGGTTTCGCCTTTGCTGACGCCGACGCCAATCTCCTCTTTTGACAACAGCTCCGGCAGGATTTTGAATTTTGCTTTATCCGGCGCTTCCGCCAGCAGCCCGGCCAGAATGGTGCTGTCCTGGGTAATCGCCTGCACATTACCGTTACGCAACGCGGTCAGCGCCAGTGGGATATCGTCATAAGCCAGCACGCGAGATTGCGGGAAACGCTGGTGCAGCGTCTGCTCGCCGGTGGTGCCTTTAACCGCGCCGATGCGCGCTTTGCTGTAGGCATCCAGCTTGTCGGCCGCAGAAGCCGGTACGAGGAATTGCTGACCGGTGACAAAATACGGCGTGGAGAAGTCGATCACCTGCGCGCGTTCCGGGGTGATGGTGATATCCGCAACGATCAAATCCACTTTGCCGGATTGCAGCAGCGGAATGCGGTTGGCCGGGTTCGTCGCCACCAGCTGCAGTTTTACGCCGAGGCTTTTTGCCAGCGCTTTGGCAAAATCGACGTCATAACCCACGATATCATGGGATTTAGGATCGATAGCGCCGAACGGCGGATTAGCGTCAAACGTCGCCACTTTGACGACACCCGCGGCTTTGATATCCGCCAGTTTGTCCGCGTGAGCGGAAAAGGAGAGCGCTGAAAGCAGCGCCAGTGCGCTGATTGCGCCTGTTTTTTTCGTGTGTAATGAGGTTGCCATGCTAATCCTTATGCCCTGTTATTGTGTTAATTGAGCGCTAAAGTCACATAACCTTATTCATCAGACAAATATCAAAAAGTGCATTGATTATCTGAAAAAGTTATTAAAAACAAACCTCCCATACTTACTGCTTATCTTCTCCGCACTGCCAGAACAAATACATCAAGCCCACATAAAAACAACGGAATAGAGAGCAGAAAATGTCACGCTTCGCCGAGCGCCGCCAGATAACGCCCCGGCGTCTGTCCAAGCCCCTTTTTAAACATGGTGATAAAGGCGGTCGTCGAGTCATACCCTAGCGCCTGCGCTATGTGCTGCACCGGGTGGCCGTCAATTAATAACCGTAGCGCGAGGATCAGCTGCATCTGATGCCGCCAGCGACGAAAGCTTAGCCCGGTTTCTTTCACCACCAGCCGCGCCAGATTGCGCTCGCTCATGGCAAACACCTGCGCCCACTGCGCCAGTGTTTGCCTGTCTGCCGGATTGCTTTCCATACTGTCGACCATCTGGCGGATCTTCGGATGTGCGGAAACCGGTAACTGCAAGTGCATTTGCGGCTGTGCCGGCAGTTCATCAAACAGCACCTGCACCAACCGCCGGGTGGCGGGCTGTCGGCGCTGAGCAGGCGTGCGCGCGGCTAATGTGAGGATCAACTCGCGTACCAGTGCCGAAACTTTGAGCGTACAACAGTGCTCCGGCATCACCACCGACCAGGGTTCAACAAACAGGAAACAGAGCTGCGCATTCGCCGTGGCGCGGTTGCTGTGCGGAACCTGCCCCGGAAGCCACATCGCATGGTGCGGCGGCACCATCCAGCGGGCATGTTCGACCTCGCAGGTGATTGCGCCTTTCAATGCCAGAATGAGTTGCCCTTTGCGATGGTGATGCGCCGGGATCAATTGTTCACTCTCTTCAACGGTGATGCTGAACGCCACCGCCATTTCCTGCTGGCTGTCCGGATCGTAGCCACCGAGCCCAAGTCCGTGCATTAATTTGTCCGAATTTAGCGATAAAGTGTCATTCTAGCTTGATTCAAACAGCGGCAAAAACCGTTATCGTAGCGGCCTGTTATTTTTTCCGAGAACACCATGACTAACAGCCTTCCTTCCCGTGGTAAGCAAAGCGTGCTGCTGATTGCCGGGATCCTGATGATTGCCACCACGCTGCGTGTCACCTTTACTGGCGCAGCGCCGCTGCTGGATGCGATTCGCGCGGAATATGGGTTAACCACTGCGCAAACCGGCATGCTCACCACTCTGCCGCTGCTGGCTTTTGCGTTGATATCGCCGCTGGCGGCCGGTGTGGCGCGCCGTTTCGGCATGGAACGCAGCCTGTTCGCGGCGATGGTGCTGATTTGCTTTGGCATCGCCCTTCGTTCCCTGCCCTCCGCACTGCTGCTGTTTACGGGTACGGCGATCATTGGCTGCGGGATCGCGCTCGGCAACGTGCTGCTACCAGGAATAATAAAACGCGACTTCGCCCGGCATGTGGCGAAACTGACGGGCGCTTACTCACTCACCATGGGGGCAGCGGCGGCGCTCGGCTCGTCGGTCGTGGTGCCGCTGGCACAATACGGTGCAGGCTGGCATGGCGCACTATTGATGCTGATGATCTTTCCGTTACTGGCGTTATTGCTGTGGCTACCCAGATTGCGCCACGGCGCACCTGCGGCACTCAGTAACGCCGGCGCGCTGCATAGCCGCAAGATCTGGCGCTCCTGGCTTGCCTGGCAGGTCACGCTGTTTCTGGGGATCAACTCATTAATCTATTACATCGTGATTGGCTGGCTGCCGTCGATTCTGATAGCGCAAGGTTTTAGTGAAGCGCAGGCGGGTTCTGTACACGGCATTTTGCAACTGGCGACGGCATTGCCGGGTCTGCTGGTGCCACTGGTTTTGCACCGGCTGAAAGATCAGCGCGGTATCGCCGTCGTGGTCGCGCTGCTGTGCGCCGTCGGTTCGCTGGGATTGTGGCTGGTGCCGGACCATGCCACGCTCTGGACCCTTGTTTTTGGCTTTGGCTCCGGTGCGACGATGATCCTCGGGTTAACGTTTATTGGGCTGCGTTCCGGCACCGCTCATCAGGCTGCCGCACTTTCCGGTATGGCGCAATCGGTCGGCTATCTGCTGGCAGCTTGCGGGCCGCCGCTAATGGGGAAAATTCATGATGCCAGCGGCGACTGGCATCTTCCGCTGCTGGCGTGTGCTGTGTTATCGGTCGTGATGGCGGTGTGCGGAGCATTCGCCGGGCGCGATCGCGAAGTGGTGTAATACGTGCAAATCACTCCCCCCTCTCCTGGAGAGGTTTAGGGGGTACAAACAAAAACAGGCCCGCAGGCCTGTTTTTTTATTCACATGCCGCGCGCAGCATCGCCTGAACCAGCGGCACCGGACGCCCGGCGAGCGCCGCGCGTTCATGCTGGAACAAGGTGGCGACAAAAAACGGGTGTGTCACCAGCTCAACGGCACGGATTTCTCCATCTTCATCCCAACCGGTAACCCGCAGATCGCCGCTTTCCAGCTCGCGGGCAAACTCTTCTGCTACGCCAAAGCTGCACCGGTAGGTTTCCTCAATCACCTCGCGACCATAAGCGCGGGCAATTAACGTATTAGGACGCAGCTCGATAGCACCGTTTTGCTCCACCAGCGCGCAGGTCAGCGGTGTGATCACCATCCGGCCAATGTTTTCCGTTTCGGCGTGCGCCGCATCTGCCCAGCCCAGCACATTGCGGGCATATTCAATGACCGCATGCTGGAAGCCGCCGCAGGTCCCGAGGAACGGCACCGCGTTTTCACGTGCGTATTTGATGGCAATAAACGCGCCATTGGCGTTTTTATAGGGGCTTCCCGGCACAACCCAGATGGCATCATAGCCAACCAGATCTTCATCGCTGTTGATTTCGCTGGTGGGTAACCAGTCGTAATCCGCAGTAATTTCCAGCACGGCGGCAGCATCGTCAATCGCCAGCGGGATCGCCTGATGCGCGACAACGTCGTGGCTGTAATCGCCGACCAACGCGATGCGTAATGTTTTTTTCGGAGGAATGTGATGCATGAAAGTGTCCTTATGCCGGAGCGGATAACGAATAACATAAGGAATATCACATTAGCTGTCTTTTAATGTAATCACAACACCTTAAAATCAGCAGGCATATATCATGCAAAATTATGAAAAAATATATTTCCGGCAAGGCATTAAGGCGAACGCTATGCACCAAACCAAAATTCTTGTCAGTGCATGTCTGATGGGCTTCAACGTGCGTTATAACGGCAGTGCAAAAGCGCTTATGCAGGAGACGCTGCGACGCTGGCAGCAGGAAGATCGTCTGGTGATCCACTGCCCGGAACTGGCCGCTGGTTTACCCGTGCCGCGAAGACCGGCAGAGATTGTCGCAGGTCATGGCGCAGACGTGATGCGCGAACAGGCGCGGATTGTCGAAAACGATGGGCGGGACGTTACCGCACACTATCAGTTAGCCGCCTGGCTGGCGCTACAGGCTGCGCAAAACGCGGGCTGTCGCGCAGCGCTGCTCACCGATGGCAGCCCCACCTGCGGCAGCCAGTTTATCTATAATGGAACTTTCAGCGGCACGCGGCGAAAAGGTATGGGCGTAGCGACTGCGTTGCTGGAAGAACACGGCATTCGCGTCTTTTCCGACGAGCAATTACCGGCGCTGGTGGCGTGGATTGAAGAGAGGGAGAGATAACCATGATCCAGTGCAAACGGGTATATGATCCCGCCGCCGATGACGACGGCTATCGTGTGTTAGTCGACAGGCTCTGGCCGCGTGGTATTAAGAAAAGCGATTTACCCTGTGATGACTGGAATAAAACGCTGGCACCGTCAACGGAGCTGCGCAAAGCGTTTCACGGCGACGCCATTGATTTCGCCGCGTTCAGTGAAAGCTACCGTCAGGAACTTGCCGCGCAGGAAGCGGAAGGGAAAAAGCTGGCGGCACGCGGAAAGAAAAGTACCGTCACGCTGTTATACGCGGCAAAAAACACGGAGCAAAACCACGCGCTGGTGCTGGCGCAATGGCTTCGCTCACTGGTTTAGCCGATCACGCGCTCGCGCACAGCCTGCGGTTCGCTGTCCGGTTGCAGCGGCATCAAATGTTCAGCGCGCACAAACGCGAACCCGTGCTGACCATCAAAGGCGGTCACATCGCCGGTCACCAGCCACAGCGCACGCGCCGCATTACGCGGCATTTCTGTTACCACGCCATTCACCGGGTTAAGAAAACGCTCGCCGGGCTGACACAGCCCAAAAAGCTCAACGGATTTGCCAATATTGCTGCGGCCATTGGCGGTTTGGGCGCCGATAATTAAAGCCGGGCTGCCCGGACGTAACTGGAACATGCTTCTCTCGTGCGCTCCCGCGCCAGCTAAAAATAGGATAATTCTGAGTAAGAAGTGTACCCTGGCGACCCGGCGATTGTCACGTGGTGCCATTACGGGTGGTCTCGCCGCCACAGCGCCCATTCATCGATCACTTCGCCGCCCGGCAATTTGCACTCCGTGCGAACACCCTGCGGGCTTTGCACCGGTACGCGCTCTCCCCCCCGCTGCTGACAATAAACCGCCGCCGGGTTAGCCATACCAATTTGTGGGTGGCGGGGAGATTCAGGTTGTGTGGAAGAACACGCCGCGAGAACAACAGGTAACGCCAGTAACCAATAACGCATCTTTTTTTCCTTAAATCGCCTGTAAACCGCTTTCCAGCATAGCCACGCGACAGAGATATCTCCATGATTTCTCCATTCTTACTGCACTTTGAGCGGGTATAGTTAGCCTCGTTCTCACCCATGACCAGAGAACATCATTCCGTAATCAATGAGTTTTTGCCCCGCTTCATCAACGGGGCTTTTTTTTCGTTCCCGCCTGCTACTTTTTACTGCCATCTCGCTACGATATGTAAATCACTCTTCTTTCATGATTTAATGACGCGCCATAAATTCTTCAGCTTTAATGTCCATATCACCAGGACACAGGAGTAAAAAGTCATGTCCGATTTCATTCTCGCCCGTGTCTCTGAAGCGCTTTCAAAAGAGCAGTCGCTTGAAGGTTTAGTTCGCCAGTTTCTGGAAATGCTGGAAATGGTGACGGATATGGAATCGACGTACTTAACAACCATTACTGACAATCCCCGCCTGCAGCATATTGTCTACTCGCGCAACAGCAAACAGCTTGATATCCCGGAAGGTTTCTCCCTGCCGTGGGGGGATAGTCTGTGCAAGCGCGCGCTGGATGACGACTGTCCGTTCAGCAATGACGTTGCCAACCGCTGGAAAGATTGCGAAGCAGCGCAGGCGCTGGGCATCACCACCTATTTAAGTACCCCGGTTCATCTGACCGATGGTTCGCTTTATGGCACGCTGTGCGCCGCCAGTCATGCCAAAAAATCGCTGAGCGTGCGTGGTAAACAGGTACTGCGACTGTTTGCCGGGCTGATTGCGCAATTCATTGAAAAAGAGAGTCTCGTTGATCAGTTACGCGAAGCGAACGCGGCGCTGATCGCTTACTCCTACACCGATGCGCTGACGGGTTTACCCAACCGTCGCGCTATTTTCGAGAACCTCGCCACGCTGTTTTCCCTCGCCCGCCATCTGGAAATGCACGTGATTATTGCGTTTATCGATCTTGATAATTTCAAAGGCATTAATGACCAGTTGGGACATGAGGCTGGCGATCAGTTTCTGATTGACGTTGGCAAACGGCTGGCGACGGATCGCGGTAAAGACGATATTGTCGGGCGTCTTGGCGGGGATGAGTTTTTACTCGCTTGCCTTGGCAGGCCGCTGAAGCAGGCGGAAGGCATGCATTTGATGTCGCTGAAAAAGAGTCTCGATAAACGCATTACCGGCGAATATCGGCTCGGGGAAAAACGGATTTTCTACCCAGGCGCCAGCGTGGGCGTCATCGAAATCAACCCGCAACTGACCGATGCTGACGGTGCGTTACAAGCGGCTGATGAAGCGATGTATCACGTGAAGAAGAATAAAGAAAAAAAACCCTTTATTCGTCTCGATTAAGTGAATCTCTGTGACGTGAAGGCTTGAGAAAAATCTCATTTTCTTCTATTTCTTATACAATTGATTTCTGGCGATTATCGCCAGCCAAGGAGTTTTCGTGAGAAAGACAACCATCATTATGCTCATCGTGGCGGTTATTGCTGTGGCCGGAACCCAATTCGGTTGGTGGTAATTGCGCGTCAGGATTTTTATTAAGCCGTAAGCCTAAGCGCATGATGGAGTCATCTGAACAGAACACCACCAACTCATTGATTTGGGCAGGAGCTCGCTATGTTCACTGGTCTCAAAAAAAGCGAAAGCAAACGGCTTGCCGCGCTGGAGCTGCTGAGTAAGGAAGACAAGTCCCGCGATGCAGCGCTAGCCGAATTTGCGCGTCTGGCATGTGAAGTGATGGGTGTCGAAGGATGTTTTATCACAACATTCG
Source organism: Kosakonia sp. LAM2021 (assembly GCF_016620385.1). Classification (NCBI taxonomy): domain Bacteria; kingdom Pseudomonadati; phylum Pseudomonadota; class Gammaproteobacteria; order Enterobacterales; family Enterobacteriaceae; genus Kosakonia; species Kosakonia sp. LAM2021. The sequence goes on along the minus strand of NZ_JAENHT010000004.1, from coordinate 17,899 downwards.
ATGACGAATATCAATATATTAAATATGTTAAGAATATCCCCATTGAGCACGTCAAAATCCGTATCGAACAGACCATGTGCCAATATTCGCTGCACGGTTGCCAGACCGTCATTAGTTCTGATACCCGTCTCGATGAACGATTTAATTATCAACCGTTGGTAAAAAGCGGAAATATTCTTTTTTACGCTTCAGCACCAATGATAAATAAAGAAGGCACGGTGCTGGGCACGTTATGTGTCAGTCATCCTGAAATCTATACGCCGACATCCCGCCAGATAACCAATTTCCACCGCGTCGCCGCGCTCGCCACTGTTTATCTTGAATCCTGCTATACCATTGGCTTAATCGATGCCCTCACCGGCTTACCGAATCGTCAGTTTCTGGTGAAAGAGATGGAGCGGCTGACGCTGGAAAAAGCGAGCGGCAGCTACGCCCTGATGATTTTTGACTGTATTGATATGCCGCGCGCGTATGAATTATCCCGCTACCTGGGCGTGGAGGCGCTGGAAAAAATGCTGCGCAGTTTCGGACCACTGCTGCGTTTGCGTTTAAGGCTAAAAGAAGAGACCACGTTGTATGCTTTCACCACCGGGCGCTATGCGGTGCTGGTGGATATGGACTATGCGCTGACGCTGGCGAAACGGGCGGAGAAATTGCCTGGCATAAAGGCGAAAATCACCGGCGACATCGATATCAATCTGACAATTCACGCAGGCTATGTGAAATTTTCACCGCAGGACGATAACGTGCAGGAGATTGTGCGTCAGGGCATCAGCGCGCTGCATGAATCGATTCGCGAAAAGATTCGGGTGTTGCAGTTCAACCCGATTCTCGACCACAAGCGGAATAAAGATTTTAAACTGCTCTACGATCTCAGCGAGGCAATCAAAGCCACCGATCAGCTCTACCTCGTTTTTCAACCTAAAATTTCGCTGCGTTCCGGCAAAACCGAAGGCGTGGAAGCGCTGTTACGCTGGAAGCACCCGGAACTGGGACAGATCTCACCGGCAGTGATTGTGGCGCTGGCTGAAAAAACCACGTTGATGTCTGATTTGACGCAGTGGGTGATTAAGTCGGTGATTTCTCAGCTTAAACAGTGGAAACAGCAAGGCATTATGCTACCGGTGTCAATTAACGTTACGGTCAGTGATTTTTCGCGTCCGGGATTTGCCGATGAGCTGGAACAGAACGTGCTGGCCGCCGGGCTGTTCACCTCGGATGTGCGCATTGAATGCCTGGAGACGGAGAAAGTGCTGGAAAGTGATCCGGCACTGGAAGAACTTGACCGTTTAAAATTGCTCGGCTTTACCATTTTGCTGGATGATTTTGGCGCTGGCTACAGCAATATCAGTTACTTAAGACGCATCCCCATTGATGTGATTAAGCTCGATCGTTCGCTGGTTAGCCAGGTCACCACCGACACCGGTAGCCGGATTATTGCCCGCAACGTCATTATGATGCTCAAAGAGTTGCATTATGTGGTGCTGGCGGAAGGGATTGAAGATCTGGAAACCGCGCGAATGCTTGCCGAGTACGGCTGCGATGAAGCCCAGGGCTATCTCTTCTCACGTCCATTGTCGCCCGAGGAGATCCCGGCCTGGCTCGCAGATAACAAACCGTTCCGCTTGTTGTCGAAGATCGCAACAGAGCCACAGCAGCAACATTTGTACGGTTCGTAATGCCGACAAATGAGCCTGACTGTTGTATTTCGCAACAGTCAGGCCATGTCACGAAAATGTCATAAAACATCGATTACATTCCGCTTCAAATAGTTAAGCCAAATTCTGCTTGTTTACTGCCCTTTTCCCCATTAAAGCTGCGCTTAAACCCGTCGATATTGCTGGTGTGCGCTCTTTTTTGCGCCTCACTGACTATGGGAAGTATCGATTAATGAAGCTCAACCATCTCACTATCGGGCAACGGCTCGGTTTCCTGGCGGCCATTCTTTTACTGGCAACGCTGTTTATGGGTATTCGCGGGTTGTCGATTAACGCCAGCGGATTAGTACAAAACCAACAGATCATGGCCACGGAGAAGGTGGTTGCGGAGAGTATTGATACGGCCCGCAACGCGCAGGTGCAGTTTAAGATTCAGGTGCAGGAGTGGAAAAACACCCTGCTGCGCGGCACACAAGGAGAACAAGCGTTCGACAAGTATAAAAACACCTTTGTCGAACAGAGCCAGAAAACCCAGGCACTATTGAAAACGCTCAGCGAACTGCTGCCACAAATTGGCCTCGCCAATACCGAGGCCATCAAGACCATCAATTTACACGCTGAACTGGAAAGCCATTATCTGGCTGCACTGCAACAATACAATGTTCAGGACACCACCAGCGCCCAGCGTGTCGATCACCTGGTGACGGGAATCGATCGCGAGCCGACACGGATGATTGATGAGATGGTCGCCAGCACGCTGAAACAAGCGGAGCTTATCCGTGCGCAGACCGACGCGAGTAATCATGAGCATTACCAGCAGACACGCCTGATGCTGATGCTGGTGATGGCGTTCACATTGATGGTTGGCATGCTGATCACCTGGTGGCTGATCCGCAGTATCACTCACCCGCTGGCGCAGGCAGTTTCGGTTGCCCGCAATGTCGCAGCCGGTGATTTACAGTCTGCTATCGTGGTGTCCGGGCGCGATGAAACCGCCGAGCTGATGCACGCCCTGCAGGAGATGAACGGCAACCTGACGCGCATCGTGACCGGCGTGCGTTCCGGCACCGAAACGATCGCCGGTGCGTCACAGCAAATCGCCAGCGGCAGCCGTGAGCTTTCATCGCGTAATGAAGCGCAGGCCAGCGCGCTGGAACAAACGGCGGCGTCGATGGAAGAGCTCACGTCGGTAGTAAAAAACAACGCCGAGAATTCGCGTGTTGCCAGCGCTATCACCCGGGAAGCGACCCGTGTGGCAAACCAGGGCGGCGAAGTGGTGGAACACGTTGTCACTACGATGAGTGAAATTAATCTGCTCTCTGGCGAAATCAACAACATTATTGGCGTTATCGACAGTATCGCCTTCCAGACCAATATTCTGGCGCTGAACGCCGCCGTTGAAGCCGCACGCGCAGGAACCGAAGGCCGCGGCTTTGCGGTTGTCGCCGCAGAAGTTCGGGCGCTGGCGCAACGCTCCGCGACAGCGGCAAAAGAGATCAGCGCGCTGATCCAGCGCTCAGTCAGCCGTATTGATGAAGGTAATAAACTGGTGAAAAACGCCGGTAACGCCATGGAAGAGATCATGCAAAGCGTGGGACGCGTCAGCCAGTTAGTGGAGACAATTTCGCTGGCCAGTAATGAGCAAAGCACGGGTATAGATCAAGTGCATATCGCCATTACCCAGATGGATGCCGCCACACAGCAGAACGCTACGCTGTCGCAGGAATCGTCAGCCGCCGCGCACGCGATGCAGCAGCAGGCAGAGAATCTGTTAGAGATGGTGCAAATTTTCAAACTGCATGAGCAGCGCAACCCGGCATAGCGTCTTATGACCAGTTCCTGACATGTTGCAGGGGCTGGTCAATCAGCAATAGTGATGAATTAATACTCGGATCATAAATTTTATCAATCCAACCGCAGAAAAATTTGCGTTTGCGCACTTTATGCCAACAGGTTATAAAGTGCGCAAGTGATGGATATACGCTTTAACAATGTCAAAAATCTTCGCTGGCAGTTTTGATGTCGAAACTGCCATCTTTCTTTTGGTTTTCTCTCTTCCCTTCAGATACATCTCGACTTCAGCTTACTCAGCACCTTTTTGCTCTCATTAATTGTATTTTTCTTCAAACGCCAGAACGGAAAAACGAAAGCCCGCCAGAGCAAATAATAGAAATGATCGGCTCCGGTCAGGTTAACAACAGGCGATCGTAACTTGCTATAGTGGCTGACATTAAATTGCTTAATGACTTTTTTACTGACATTGCGATAGACCAGCCCCACGTCACGGTGGTTTTCCTGCTGGCGAAAACGCTCGCACTTACGCACTTTTTCAATACCCAACGTAAACGGGATCGGCCCGGTGGTATTTAACACCCCTCGCATTCCGACACCATAGCGCCACGGTTTATAGCGTTTAAGTCGATCAACGACCTCATCAATAACGGCTTTAATATAGGGTGAAGCCGGTGCGACAATAATATTCCATTGCTGGTACTCTCCGTTTTTGAGGAAAGCGAGCTCTTCATGCTTGCCCATATTATTATCGCAACCCTGCGGTTTATTATCCCAGTTACATAATAATATTTCGCAATCTGGCGGAATCACTTCGCTAAACGGCACAGTACAAGAACTTTTGATATCTAAATAAACGCCACCTTCGCGATACATTAATAAATAGCGAAAAAAATCCGCGCGCGCAGCGCCATATTGCGGGTTTATTTTTTCATATAATGCCAGCATCTCCTGACCATAGTGCTCATGCATATAGGCCAGCATTTTTTTCTCGTCATAAAAATAATATTCCCAGCCGGGATTTAACTGCCTGAGTCTGTCGATGGAGGCATGCACTTCGGTTGGTAGCGCTGCCAGCCCCCTGGTGTAGACCTGATGGATCTTATGCGGGATCGTATTCATCATCTATCCTAAGCTCATTAACTTTAAATACCTGAAAGGTAAAAACATAAAAATTCTAAAGTATGAGAAAAAAGATAATGCGTTAATCTGACATTAGCATTACGCACAGTCGGATAATTGTCTTGCAGAATCGTCTGCAACTGCCCTTGCGTATTCCTCAGTCAATGGACAGGGAATTTAGCTTAAGGTTCTGCATGGCAACAGAAAAACGTCTTTTCCAGAGAAAAAATTGCCCGGCCCGGATAAAAATGTGAAGGCTATCGTCAACTCGCCCGCAAGGGGCGAGCCGCACATACTGACGCGGTTTAATGAGTACGCAGGATATAGCTTATCGCATCCTGCTCCGATAGCCCGTACCCCTTCATAAAAACATCCATCGACTCATCTTGCGTCTCATTGAATAGCGTTCCGCCGCCGCTGGTCTGCAGCTCGCCGGACACGACATCGCCCCTTTCGACATCGTAGCTCCCCAGTAGCTCCGCGACAGCAAACTCTCCATTCTCGTCGCGGATAACAATAAACCCAATGCGGTGTTCGTGATGAACGACAGTAGCTTTCATATGAACAATCCTTTCGTTGTTGTTCATTTCAGATTAGCTGAATCCGTGCGCAGCGGAAATGCTCATTGCTGGTTTTAGTGAGCCAGAGAACGATTCAGCTATTTCTTTATGCGCCTTATCTTAAATATTCGTCAGCACACTAACTATCTGGCGTGTTCACAAACGACTTTTCTGACCAGGCGCTAAAAATTCCAGATATATAATGTTTTCTCTACCCAATCATAATTAAAGCACATTTATTTTGTATGGCTATGTTTATGGCGTAAAACCTCTTTTTGTTTTACGGTTATCAGAGGCGTGTCAAAAAATATAAAGCTCTGAGTGAACCATGCCGTAAATAGATATAAGAATTTAGAAATATCCAACGCCCTTCCTTTTTCCCGAGAATACTCACTATGCGCAACAATGAGCCCGTTACACAGCAAGAGTACGTTTTCGATAATGATGCAACGTTAATGTCCACCACCGATCCGGATAGTTACATCAATTATGCCAACGATGCATTTATTGATGTCAGCGGCTTCTCGCTGGAGGAGATCAAAGGCCAGCCGCACAATCTGGTGCGCCATCCGGATATGCCAAAGCAGGCGTTTGCCGATATGTGGTCGACATTGCAACAAGGGGAACCCTGGACAGCGCTGGTAAAAAACCGCCGCAGTAATGGCGATCATTACTGGGTACGCGCTAACGCGATTCCGGTCATTCGCGAGGGCAAAGTGAAGGGCTACATGTCGGTACGTACCCGACCAGCGGCAGAGGAAGTTACTGCCGCCGAAGAAGTTTATCGCCAGTTTCGTGAAGGCCAGGCGAGCGGCCGGCGTTTTCATAAAGGGCTGATTATCCGCACGGGTCTGATGCGCTGGCGCTCCCTGTTTGTCACTATGCCTCTGCGCTGGCGGCTACGTTCTGCGCTGATCATCGCGCTGCTATTCAGCCTTGCCGCTGCCTGGGGACATGACCTGACGCCCGGTCAACTGGGTAGTTTCGCCAGTTTTATGGCACTCCTGCTGCTGTTTATTAATATCTGGCTGGAACTGCAAATTGTCCGCCCGATCGAGCGCTTGTGCCGCCAGGCTTTACAGGTAGCAAGCGGCGAGGCACATCAAGTGGATCAACTCAATCGGGTTGATGAAGTCGGTATGACATTGCGTGCGATAAGCCAACTTGGGCTGATGTTCCGTTGGCTGGTCAACGACGTTAGCGGCCAGGCGATGACCGTCCTGAAAGCCTCAGAATCTCTGCGACAAGGTAATGACGACCTGAGCCGCCAGACAGAACAGGCGGCGGCGAACGTTGAACAAACGGCCGCGACGATGAACGAATTAACCGCCACGGTAAAAAGTAACCGGGAAACTGCCGCCGAAGTCACTGCTTTGTCGCAAGGTACACGCGATGCCGCACGGCAAGGTGGTCAGGTGATGCACCAGATGATAGAAATGATGTCGGCGATTGCGGAAAGCTCACGGCAAATCGCCAGTATCACCAGTATTATCGACAGCATCGCCTTTCAGACCAACATTCTGGCGCTGAACGCGGCGGTTGAGGCAGCGCGAGCGGGTGAGCAAGGTAAAGGATTTGCCGTCGTCGCAGGAGAAGTACGCAGTCTGGCGCAGCGCAGTGCGCGTGCCGCCAGCGAAATCAAAGAGTTGATTGAGAACAGCGTTACGCATGTTAACTCCGGTAGCCAACTGGCGGACGACGCGGGAAAAACCATGAAGGAAATTGTTGAGCAGGTGCAAAATGTGACCTCGCTGATAGCACAGATCAGCGCGGCAACCGCCGAGCAGGCTACGGCGTTGAGTGAAGCCAGCCTGGCGGTGGAGGATCTGGATAAGATCACCCATCAGAATGCACAACGAGTACAAGAAGGAGCGGAAGCGACCGGTCGCATGAACCAGCAGGCCATTCGCCTGGCGGAAGCGATATCGGTGTTTCGCTAACCCTTTGCGAAGAGCTCTCCGGGCAAAAACGCCCGGAGAATACATTGAGGTCAAAAATGATTCGGCTACGTCCCATGTCAGCGGCTGAATTCGCTGATTTTGTTGCTTATTTTATCCCTGATTATGCGACAGAAATTGCAGCAAATTACCGTTTATCCCTCGACGAGGCGACAGAACAAGCCAGGCGAGAAATCGAAACCAGTTTGCCCGCGGCGCAGAAAACGCCAGGCCATTCATTGACGAGCATTACGCTTGTCGACAACGGCGTTACGCAGATTGTGGGATCGCTGTGGTACAGAGCCGATTTCATCGATAAATCCGCTTTTATTTATGATTTTTTCCTGCGGCCTGCCTTTCGCGGCAAAGGTTTGGGAAGCCAGGCAATGCAATCTCTGGAATCCAGTCTTAGCGCGGCGGGAATTCGGCAAATTAAACTTCGCGTGGCGGTCGAAAACGAACATGCCAGGAAAGTTTATGAGGCGAATGGTTACCAGATTACCGGCTATAACATGAATAAACTGCTTTGAATCATGCCCGCATAAACTTTCGTATGACGTGGTGTAAACCTGGATATTGCGCTCATTTTCTCGCCAACAGTGGGCATAGTGTGGTCGCAATTACCACAGGAGGCACCTATGAAAAAACTATTAATATGTTGTCTTTTTGGCAATACCGCCACATCACTGGCCAAAAAGATGCAAAAAGCGGCTAATGAGCACGGTTATCCCCTGCTCGTCAGCGCTGTCGGCCTGGATAATTTCGCCAGCGTCGCCCCTGCTTTTGACTGTTTTTTGGTTGCGCCGCACATCCAGTACAAACTTGATGAACTCAAACGCCATATTGCTGAAGAAGCACCGATTGCCATCATTGAAAGCTATCCTTTCGCATCGATGGATGGAGAGAAGGTGTTGAAATTTGTGATGGATCATATGCCTGAATTAACGCAGTGAGCGTGTTAAAACCACGTCTTCGGACGTGGTTTTTCAGCAATCAGGCCATTGCACCGGAATAATTATTTGCGACAAAAATAAGCGACCACCATTTTCATAAGCAGGATAACCACGGGCAGCAAGACGATAACCTGGAAAAAATGAACGGCATAAATTGAAAATTGCATCACGCCTGGCGCGGTTAAGTAATTTATCACTGGTGTATAAATCACCACTTGCCACGCCAACAGATACAGCCCCATCAATAGCGCAAAAACCCCGATGCTATAAAGCAGAAATTTGGCCAGTTGTTTCCCGCTCAAGGTATGGCGTCGGCGGAAAGCATTTCGGTAAGTCTCGATGTAGAAACGCATCTCTATTGCCCCTGGGTTCAGGATTGCAGCGTCGCCAGGCGCGCGGCGAAACCAACAAAAACCAGCCCCAGCAGTGAGTTACCCAACCGGGTGAGCTTCTTCCTGGTTTTTACCCACTGTGTGAGATACGAACCGGAAACGATCAGGAAACTGAAATAGAAGAAACTGATCAGCTCCAGCGTGCTGGCGAGAATAAAGAATGACATTCCAGGCCTTGCATAGGTAATGTCGATAAATTGCACAAAGAAGGAGACATAAAACAAAATCGCTTTCGGATTCGTCAGGCTTAATATCAGCGCCCGCTTGAAGATATCGCCTTTATGCACGTCATGATCGCCCTCTTCTTTCGCGCCGCGTTTAAGCGTGGTGTACAACATTTTGATACCAAGGTAGAGCAGATAAAACGCCCCCAGATAACGAACAATATTGAATAATACCGGCGTGGTTTTAATCAGTGTGGCAACGCCTGCATAGGCCAGAAACATCAAGACCGCATCACCAATAAACACGGCGCTTGCTGCAACGTAGCCATTTCGTAATCCATGGGCAACACTGGTTTTCAATACAAAAAAGGTATTCGGCCCTGGCAATAAAATGATGAAAATGGCCCCAATAAAATAGGACCAGTAACTGAGAACTCCATATTCGGCAAACACAACAACTCCTGTAAAATAATACATACCGCTTATAGGTACAACAGTACCACACCCCAGCAGCAGCGCACAGGAGTAAGCACGAAATGCGGCTAAATCGCAGATTAGCTCAGCCGATAATGTCTCTATGTGTCTGGCGAAAGCAGGCTTTAAGTAAAATTAATTAAGCTAATACTCATCTTCATTATTGAGCGGGTAAATATCTTTATCACCGGGCTGTGATGAGGGCAACCTCAGGGGTGATCGATGAAAATGCGACCATGCCCGACATGAACCAGATCGCTAAAAATAGTGTGCTTCATGGCTTGTTTGCTGTGGCCGCTATTGGCACAGGGTTACCCGGTTTTTAAACAATCGAGCATTGGAACTGGCCCGCGCTAAAATATATCGACCTGATGATGAGATATTTCTTCCACGGGTATTCAATCCACATTCAAATTTGTTAACTCGCAAACATTATCGCGATCGAAATAAAGATTCGCGTTGACTCATCTGTCAATGATGATCTGGATCATGGAGTATCCAGGCGCTTGGTGAGATTACTTATTTCCTGCGCAATGAAATCATAGGAAATGAATTACTTTCAGCATCAGTAAACGCCGACGAAAAAAAGATAAGAGAGTTGTAACCATTTAAGCATTGAGTTAATTCGTTCCAGACTGAAATAGCAGCTACATGCGGACAGGTATTATTAACCCGAAATCGTTGATTCTGTTTGAGTACTACACACTCTAAGGTTATGGGAAAAAAATGGAAAACTTCAAACTCAGACTTAAAAACCATATTGAACATGTCAAAAACGTTGGCATTCACTGCACAACGGAAGAAACCACCAAACAAGCGCTGATCCTGCCTTTTTTAGATATTCTTGGCTTCAATGCTTACGACCCGCAAAAAGTCAGAGCGGAATATGGCGCCGACTTTCCCGGTGTTAAAGCGGGCGAACGCGTTGATTATGCGTTGTTTTGCCAGGGTGTCCCCGTCATGTTCATCGAAGCAAAACCGTATAAAGAGAAAATCGATAACCACTGCCCACAGCTTTCCCGATACTTTAACTGCACGCCGGAAGTGACAATTTCCGCGATAACGAATGGCCAGGAGTGGCGTTTTTTTACCGATCTGCAGGAAAAAAACATTATGGATCCCACGCCATTTTTGCGCATTCGCATGGACGATATTACCGACGCAGATGCCGAACAACTCTTCCGCTTTCGCCACGACAAATTCAAACCGGAAGCATTACGAACGCTTGCTGAAGAGAGCGTCTATATCTCTTCATTCTCTAAAGTTATCGCCGCCAGCCTGAAAGAGGTGGATTCAGAATTTGTTCGGTATGTCGCCTCACGCGCCAATATTGGTCGACAGCTCAATCAGCGATTTATTGATGCGATCACCCCGCTGGTCAGAGAGGCGGTTCAGCGTTCCGTCAGCGCTATGGTAGTCTCCGGACTTACCGCCCATCAGCCGATCCGGGAAGAGCTGGCAAACCAGGGCATCGACGAAGCGGTATCAATTGATGAAAAAGCGGATCATATCGATCCGGACAATCCCAACATTATTACGACGCATAATGAACGCGCGCTATATGAAAAAATTGTCTCAATTATTGGGCCGGAAAAAGATCTGCAACCAAAAGATACCGAGTCGTATTACAGCGTGCTTTATCAGGGAAAAACCAACCGTTGGATTGTTCGTTATTTTGATAAGAAAAATCGCTCATCTATTCAGTTGCCCATCGAATTGACGCCTATTGCTTTAAATGAAGTGGCACGCGCTGGGCTGGAGCATGATGGCACGCGAATCTATCTCGACCATCCCGAAGATGTATTACGGATCTCAGGCTTGATACTGGATTCGTTCCAGCATGTGATAAACGACGAGAACTTTAAAAAGAAAAAGAGCGGTAATTAAACTCGCCTGACCATCCCGCCTTGTGCGGGATTCTTTTGTGCAACGCCTTCCATCATGGCCCAAATATCTCACCTTCGTTGAACGAAAAAGGATTCTTCGCTTGAATACTGGCTTTTCATCCAGTATAAGTGCTGTACGAAAAAACAGTGAAAAGGGCTGCCTTGTGTTTGTTGAACTGGTTTATGACAAGCGTAATGTTGCGGGTTTACCCGGCGCTAAAGAGATTATCCTCGAAGAACTGACTAAACGTGTGCACCGCATCTTTCCTGATGCTGATGTGCGCGTAAAACCGATGCAGGCCAATGGCCTCAATAGCGACGCCAGCAAAAGCGATCGTGAAAAGCTCAACCGTATGCTTGAGGAGATGTTTGAAGAGTCGGACATGTGGCTGGTGCAGGAGTAATTTTTCCCCCTTGCACAGGCAGGCAATAGGGAAAAAGTGTGTCGCTTATCTATCCGCTCCTGCATTACCCATTAGAGCTTGAACTCCAGCGTCGCGTTTTTGAAGGCAGAATAAGCAGCCGGGGAAGGCGGTTTCGGGAGTCTCGCTAGCCTGATAGCGATAATAGCCGCGCGGCAAAGTGCAGGATCGCCGCCTGTCGGCTGCGCATCTTCTAATGCGCCATTCTCAGCAAGCCTGATTTGCAGCGTACAGGATTTTCCGGCGTAACGACCCGCTTCAAAAAGGTGACTCTCAATTGCCGATTTGATCTGGCCTGCATAGCGGTTGATATCGCTTTCCGCTGCAGTTGCCTGTGTCCCTTTGTACCCGGCAAACATGTTATTAACTTCAGCGTTTGCCTCTGCGCGCTGCGTTGCAGAACCGGTCAGTGTACAACCTGAGAGTAATAATGACGTCACCAATAGCAACGCATGTCCGGCGTTAATTTTCATCATCTTCCTTTTGTAAGGCTTGTCTTATAAACGAGGACAATCTAACAAATAGCGACTGGTAATTATATTCCGGCGACCTGGATTTACCTTAAGTCTAAAAAATATTTCACTCGTCTGTCATCCCGCTAAACGTAGCGCTCACTGAGCAGCAGAAGATAGTTTCAATCGTTGCCTTTTCTTCTGGCAAATGCCACGACCTTATTAAACATACACAGAATTCACGACTTTCTTTTTTTGCGTATAAAAAAGCCCCGCATATTGCGAGGCTTTGAATGTATAACGTGGGCCGTGTTAATCAAAAACACCGTTGATGATCGCGGTAACAATAGCGGTGCTCAGCGCGACCAGAACCAGATCATCTCCGACAATGCGCCACTCATAACCGGGATAATAAGGCAACTGACCAAGCATGGATGCCGGTACTGCTTTTTTCGCAACTCCTGGAGGCAAAGGTTTGCCACGGGCAAGATTTTTCGCAATCCCCGGCGGGAGAGACTGATAACCGGTCAGGCCGTAGTTAACTGCAAGGGATCGGGCGCGCGCGACACTGATATCTGACTCAACATGGTCCGGCTTTCCATAGTTTTTACGGTTAACCTGCTCATCAGAGGAAGGATTATTACCTTTATTAGCATGGTTACCGCTATTGCCATGATTGCCACTACTGTTGCCATGGCCGCCGCCGTTTCCATTACCATTTCCGTTTCCCGGATTTGCGAACACAGGCGCGGAAAATACGGCCAACGAAATCACCGCCGCAAGTGCAGCATTAAGAGTGCGACGTTTAAACATGATCTTTATACCTCAAAAGTGAGCACACATTATTAGAATAAATAATGTTTATTACCTCAACCATATAGCGGATTCTTATTTTTAATTAGGCTGATATATAACCATAAAAAACGGGAACCCTTAGGCTCCCGTTGTTGTACAACCCGCAAGGCGGATTACATGTTCGCGATAATCGCGTCGCCAAACTCTGAACATTTCAGCAGCTTAGCGCCTTCCATCAGACGTTCGAAATCGTAGGTCACGGTTTTGGCGTTGATCGCGCCGCTCATGCCTTTAACGATCAGGTCAGCCGCTTCAACCCAGACCATATGACGATATAGTGGTTAATAAGCTCATTGTTATTGTATTGATAAACTTAACAAATAATCGATTTTTGCTTGTGATACGTTGAATTTGTGCTGACTGATAACCCGTGATTGTTAAACGTTGTTTTTGGGGTTTGATAGCCACTTTTTGGCACTACATAGCCTGTCGCTTATGCGTCGGGTTTGACCAACATGCGCTTATAAACCAGTGCATAAGCCTGCGATAACACGACTTATCGTAAGTAGCTGTTCACTTCGAGGGAGTCCGTTTAACCCATTTTCATGGGGTCTGGCGCGAGGACTCAAATTCTTCCGAGCCGACCAAACGTCCCCATGACACTTACCGGGAAATAGCCGAACCAGATACTGATGCTGTTTGCGTGTATGAGGATCCCTCGTATCCATACCCACTGGTCTTGGTAGGCGACTTTTGGCGTCATTACTGTAAATTTCGAATTTATATTTCTTTATCTGACCAGGCAGGAGTTTGCCAGCGACCAGACTGCGGGCTCCGTCCCGCAGAGCAGTTATTTCTCTTCTGGAGAACAATGCATACCCGTAAATGGAATGGCGTGAACCGGGAGTCGACATCATGACAAATTACATGTCATTGACATATATTTTTGAAGAAAAAGTCGCTCCGTGGCGATTTTCATTCATTATCCACCCTCAACATGCATTGCAAAGAATCAGAACGATGCCTCCCTCTTCGGTAAGCGCGATGCTAAGCCGTCAGGACACGCTTCGTTCACGTAACGGCGCAAATCCCAATCAGTCAGGCCGGGATATACGTACTGCCGCTGCAGTGGATCTTGAACGTGGCACTATGGTGGCTATTGATGACAGTTTCCGTTTGTGGTCCCCGGTGACGGCCCTGTTCTTTATTGATAATGAAGGACGCCTTCAGCTTTTTTCGGCGAGTCTGTCCGTTACTTATCCGGTTAGCTCTATCACCCGGCGATATGAAGAAATGGTCAGTACATTCGGAAAACGCCCCTCCAACAGATATTCCTCAAGGGCAATTTACGCGCACTAATTCACCCATGCGAGGTGAAGAACCCAGCTCAGGTGGCGGCCATCGTAGCCGAATGGATGAGCCCGCTCGCCCACTCACAAAAGCCGAGCGTTGGCAGGAGAGAAAAAATCTCATCAGTAAAGGCCAGCGTAGCGTGTATCCCGATGCGCAGACCGCACTAACCGGTTGGCAGAAAATAATGTGGCAGTTGAAAAGGCTAAGCTTGCACAGAATATTTATGGACGTGCGGGACAGCCCATAAATGCTCTCGAATCTATGCCGGATGTTCCTGAGGGGTGGGTTGATATAAGTAATGATGAGAACGCATTGTCCTCTCTTGGCTTAAAACGCGAGATGTTGTTTGACGAGTCGGTTGACCCCAATTTTTTTAGTCGCGTTTATGCCCCTGACAAATATGTCTTTGGAGATGATATGAATCCAACAGTTGTTTTCAGAGGGACGCGACCAGATAAAATGGCCGACTGGGGCAATAACTTTGCTCAGGGAGCAGGCTTTAACTCATCGTATTATGAAAAAGCAGTAAATATTGGTCGCATGATTGCAGAAAATGCTAGCAAAATTGACATAGCTGGTCATTCTCTTGGCGGTGGACTAGCTTCTGCTGCCGGGATGGCCAGCGGTCAGCAAACGTGGACATTCAACGCCGCAGGGCTCAATCACGATACGGTTGAAAAATATGGTGCCCAACTTATGGGTGATGGCTCTGCAATATCCGCCTATAGAGTTAATGGGGAGATGCTGACTAAAATTCAGGAAGCGAGCATTGAGGATCTGGCAGATGCGAATTTTGACACATCCCTTTTTGCACTAAAAGCAGGCGTTTCAAATATGTTCCCAAATGCGATAGGTAAACCCACCGGGCTTGCTGGCGGTACTGGAAGCATGCTGGACAAACACGGTATGGTACAGGTAATAGACTGCATTGAGGCGCAAAAGGATGAGGATATTGGAATCATTAAAAGTAGGGTTTTGCATGAAAAAACTCGCATCCGTGATGCTTTTTTCTTTTCTGTTTGTTTTTTTATCGGCGTGTAATGATATGAAAAAGGTAGAACCTGAAAAATATTTTTCTGGCCCGCAACTGATTCTGGCTAAGGCTATCCAGGCTGCAGACAGTGGATCAGTTCTTCGACTGTCAAAAGTGACCGATCTGAACACCCCAGGAAATGAACAACTGACTCTGCTTTTTTTTGCTCTGAATGAGGCCATGTATAACGGCAACGCTCAAAAAAGGTTAGATATTGTCACCGAGCTTGTACGCGCTGGTGCAGATCCCCAGCAAGCTCAACCGAATATGCCAGGTACTCCTGCACAAATGATGGCTATGGGAGATAAAGATATCTGGCTTAAAGCGCTTATCGACGGCGGGCTTGACCCAAATTCTCGCGATAAATTACTAAATGTTCCTCTTATTTTCTCAGCATTAAATTCAAAAAACACAGGCACGCTTGCATTGCTAATAGCACGGGGTGCCGATGTAAATATCCGAGATACCTTGGGTAACACTCCGCTTGTTGACGCTTTTTTTAAAGCCGATTTGGATAAGGTTGACTTTTTGCTGGAGCACGGAGCTAACCCTAACCCAGTGAATAAGCAAGGGCGTTCCTTCAGTCAGATGGTTGATAGACATCTGCAGCAGATTAAGCAAGGTACTGAATACTACAATAAAATACTGGAATTAAGAGAGAAACTTAACAGCATGCCTCAATGATTTGCAGGCAAGTTCCAAATGTATGGTGTTGGGTCCTGCAGGGTGAGGGAAATTCCCACTGATCGTGCGATTCTAACAGCACTTCTTATCTCGCATCTGGTAACGCACTGGTGAGAAATATAATCCGGATTTTGGTCATAAGAACTCTGTACAAACAATTTATTGGGTCATAAATCAAGAAAAATGACCGATAAATATAATGACGATCGCGGTAAAGACTGGACAATTGTCAGTACGAAAAGGGATTAATTTCTGTCCAGCTTTGGGGAAGATTTTTTGCAGCCCATAAAAAACGGGAACCAACCGGCTCCCGTTCTTGTTTAACCAGCGAGGCGGATTACATGTTCGCGATAATCGCGTCGCCAAACTCTGAGCATTTCAGCAGCTTAGCGCCTTCCATCAGACGTTCGAAATCGTAGGTCACGGTTTTGGCGTTGATCGCGCCGCTCATGCCTTTAACGATCAGGTCAGCCGCTTCAACCCAGCCCATATGACGCAACAGTAGTTATTAGAATTACGCATAAGTAATTGATAAATATTTTGAATGCGTGGTTTTTGATGTTGGTGTGGTTGTTTTGAACCGGTTTCTAAGTCCATGATTATCAAAAGTTGTTTTTGAGTTTTGATAACCGCTTTTGGCACGGAGCGGACAGAAATCAAGATCACAAGGTCCGCTACGAGCGATCTGCGGAAATTTATTGACTGTAGACTGCCCCCATAAGAGTGTTTATATAAACAGCCGCAGTTCAGAAATTTAATATCTCATTTATCTATAAGCGAATTTCGTAGCTACAAACTTGCCTTCAAATGGCATTCTAGGTAAGGAATTAGTTGTTTCATAAAATCATTATTGGTTTGGGTTAAGGCGAGCTCTTCCCAGCCATCTGTGGAAAGTATGAAAACCGTTGAGAGGACGATAGTCATTTTCCTTGCGCGGAATGATGATCTGTATCCATCGACTTTGAATACACCTATTTCAGTATGAATTCTACTGATTTTAAAAGGTAAAAGTGATTCTGACTGTTGCTTCATTAAACACCCTTCAAAGCTTTAAAATCGACAGGCAAGGTAAGCGATATACCACCTTTACCATTGAATTATATAAAACGTTGACAATGTCCGCTCTTGGCACGAAAGAGTCGATCAGGGGGCAGACATGTCTGCTCAGAGCGAGAAGCAGAAGTTCGAGATTGTCTCATAGCCAGTTATCCCTGATTGCGGCTGGATCATATTCAGGTTCAGGGTCAAATAAAGACACTACTAACATTGCAGTGTGTTAATCACCGGGGAGAAGGTCACCCGACTTGCTACATTGAGTTACTTATAACCTGGCTTATCATCATCAAACTAACCATCAGGTTTCCTGTTCACTCATTGATTCCAACAAACGCTTTATCGCTTCCAGTTTTGCTGTCTGGCGACGCATTTCTAGCAACCTGAGAGCATTGAAAACATCGCCTTCATTAAATTGAGCACGACTCAGTTTGCCCATATCCTGATTCAGTAATTCCAGTTCATCATCAGTTATTGGTGGTCTCATTTTGTTCCCCAGATCATTATTGATTTAAAAATAGATTATGAAAATGTTGTATGGTAGAAAATCTGTTAAGGCAAGAAAATACTTATCGGTGTGTTGACCAGCTCCCCGTTAATCAACACAAACTGATGTCAGCAACGTCTGTTCCTGGCACGAAAGAGTCGATCAGGGGGCAGACATGTCTGCTCAGAGCGAACAGAGGGCATTGCTAACAGCATTCCGTGTGAATCAACGAGGAGCTGGTTATCAGTGCACTTGAGATGTGCTGGAAGCCGGGCATTAAAGAGGCGATGCTGACAATTCGCAAAAATTGTATCTGTCTTAGCCATCCGTTTAGACCGTTGTAAAACTTTTCCGGCATTTTTCGTTACAGTTTTCTCCAGTGACGCCCACAATTTTTAAAATGCATAATAGTAAAAAAATTTGTTGACGCATCAAGGGATAGGGGAGCGTTTATGAGTAGTAGAAAAAGCTACATACCGCATATTATGCGGATAGATTCCACTCTGGGGGAGTGTGGCAACAACAAGCCAGAAGAAGTTTTGTGGTTTCAGCAAACACTTAGTGTGAATCGCCACGGGTTTAACAGACACCTCAGAGTCATTTAAGATGGCTTAAAGAGAGGTGCCCATGAGCGGTAAGCGTTATCCCGAAGAGTTTAAAACTGAAGCAGTCAAACAGGTTGT
>NZ_JAENHT010000003.1:0-405388 GCF_016620385.1 Kosakonia sp. LAM2021 | reverse complement strand
ACAACCTGTTTGACTGCTTCAGTTTTAAACTCTTCGGGATAACGCTTACCGCTCATGGGCACCTCTCTTTAAGCCATCTTAAATGACTCTGAGGTGTCTGTTAAACCCGTGGCGATTCAATTTATGATGAAATAATTGCCCTGGATGGCTTCAAGTTTTTCACAGACTGTTACTTCCAATTTTTGGCGGTGGTGGAGAAAACATCGATAGTGCTTCCTCGCGGACAGCTAACCCACGTTCTGCGCCATACGTTTGCAGCACACTTTATGATGTCCGGTGGAAATATACTTGCTCTACAAAAAATCCTTGGGCATCACGATATTAAAATGACCATGCGTTATGCTCATCTTGCACCTGATCACCTTGAAACGGCTCTGCGCTTCAATCCAATAGCCACCATGCACGATGGCGACAAAGTGGCGGCAGCGGTTGGTATTACTCCGTAGTAGCCACCTTTCATCACTCATATAACTTATTGATTATCATATAACTCATTGTTTTTACTAACCCATTTACATAAATGGGTTTTTTGTTGCCTTTTTTCATTGCCCCTTCTCGATTTGAACCGATAAGAAGCCTGTGTTTCGCCTTTCCTCTGACTCTGGCGAAGCAATGCAGATTTGGTAATATCGATGCCGAAACAGCACTACTCGCTATAACGGGAAAACGATGAAAGCGGAAGAAAATAGACTCGAAAGCTGGCTAAAAAAATCATTATACCGCGATGTTTTTTATAAAATCGGCATGTGGTGCGTTATCTCCATTATTTCATTTTATATTGCAGGAAAAACGGCGAATTTTGATGTCGCAAAATATCTGCTTAGTTTTTTGGATAAAAGCATGCCGCAACTTAATTACGGCTGGATGGTGTTATTTATTATTGTCCCGGTATCCTTTTTCATGAAAGATATGGAAGCCATGAAACCCGATACCTGGGGAATGGAGACCCTGCGAGGTAAGGTTGGTGCAGCACTGCGCAAAGTGACCAGCGACCTGCTGCTGTGGTCCAGCGGGATTTCTACAGCGTTACTGACAACATCATTAATGGCGCTCGCGATTCTCTTTTACAGAGAACCTCAAGTGACCTATAAAAGCCTTGTGCAAATCGCTTATGTATTAACGGTATTATTCATTTTCTTATTTGCCACTGTATGGTGTTATTTCATATTAAAACGCAATAATGCTGTACTCTTTTCCATTATGAATAGTCAGCGAGGAATAAAGTTAGGACACCTTGTTATTATTCTATTTTGTTTATACGCCGCGCATAAAATATCTGTCGATATCGACAAAAAAGCGACAGTTGAACAATCTCAGCCAAAAATGTCTTAAAACGCCACGCGAAACCATATCGCCCACAGCACATAAACGCCACCCGCTAAAAAGCAGAGCCCGTAGGCCCATACAATCCCCGACTCACGGCGCAGGTAGAATTTAAGCGGGTTGCGGTGCAGATTGGCAGAGTTATAAGTTTTATGGAACTGCGTCATCTGTTGTGCACCTTTGCTGACAAGCGCAAAGAAAAAACTCACTGTTATGATCATTGCAAACGCCATATAACACTTCAAAAACAATCTGAGACCGGTAAATACCCACGGGCCGGAGTCTCTGCTGACACCCGCAACGCCGTGCTTTTTCAGCATAATGGCGGCACCGCTTAACATCAGATGCACCAGCAAAAAAAGGGCAAAATGTTTCGCATTTCTGGCAAAAGTATTTTTTAAAGTGATACCAAAAATCCAGGCGAAAAACGCTGCCGCGGATATCAGCCACATTACAGTATTTAAAAACATTCTATTCCTTTTCAACAGGTTGTTTGAATTTACTATTTTTGCATTAATACTTAAGCGAACGCCAGCGCTGCGTTTTTCATAGTGCTCTTTTTTAACCCTCACCCGACACCGCAAGGAGCCCTTCGATGCTGATTTACAACGTTTTTGGTCGTTATATTGGTGTGAAGCGCGTGGCAGATGACTGGCAGGTGTTCCGCGTGGACAGAAGCGAAGGCAAGCATTCACGGCTTTACAACATCATCATTCCCGGGGAATTAAGCGAAGCAGAGATCCCCGGCTGGCTGGGAGATATTTTCCATGAGGCCGCAACGGAAAAACATCCCGATGTTTTTCGCGTGGAATAAAGGAGCAGAAAATGTGTGCACAATGGTACAGCCAAGGCCCATTCGATGTACGGCTGGAGTGGGGTTTAGCCGCAGCGGAGCACCTGGCGCGGGAAGCCGATTGTGTGGTGATTGTCGACGTGATGTCGTTCTCCACATGCGTTAGCATCGCCACCGATAACCAGGCGCTGATTTACCCGTGGCCATGGAAAGATGCCAGCGCGCAGCGCTACGCGCAGGAAAACCATGCCGATGTCGCCAGCTTCAATCGCACCTTTGCCGGGGGCAAATACACGCTCTCACCCACCTCGTTACTGCCTATTCCCGCTGGACACCGGCTGGTGCTCCCCTCACCTAACGGTTCCACCCTTTCGTTTAAAGCACGCGATTGCGGCGCAGCGGTGTTCAGCGGGTGTTTTCGCAACCGGCTGGCAACTGCGACAGTGTGTGCAGGTTTTGAGCGCATTTTGCTGATCCCGGCCGGGGAACGCTGGCCGGATGGCAGTCTGCGCCCGGCGGTGGAGGATTATCTGGCTGCGGGCGCCATTATCGCCGCACTTGGCAAGCGTAAACTCTCGCCTGAAGCACAAGCGGCAAAAGCCGCATTTCAGGGCGGTGAATTCAGCGATCTCCGTCACTGCGCATCCGCTAATGAACTCCACGCACGGGGTTTTTCAGCGGACGTAGAATTGTGTCTCGCGCTTGACGCAAGCCATCGCGCCTGCGCATTAGTCGACAACGCGTATCGCTCACTGTCCGGCGAGACGCCCGATCATTAAGCGAATGGCTTCGCGGCTCAGCGGCTCGCGATCGACCACAAAATGCAGCGTCATCCCTTCGATAAACGCGTCCAGCGCACGTGCCGTCATCGGTTCGAACCAGCGCTCCAGGGTGGTCTGGCTGGTACGCATCCAGTCTTGCATCACATTTTTCAGCGTGGGCTGGCGGCTCATAAACGCATACAGCTGGTACATCAGCTCCATATTGCGCGCGGTGGTCACCTGGGCGCTGTAAATCAGCTCGGTTAGCGCCTCACAGGCTTTTGCCTGACTGTCAACGCCGTCGAAAAAAGCGGCGTATTGCGCCGACATCTGGCGGGTAAACAAGCTGAAAGCCTCTTCTAACAACGCATCGATACCGGAAAAGTAATAGGTCATTGAACCCAGCGGCACATCAGCACAGCTGGCGATTTTACGGTGCGTCACCGCCTGAATCCCATGTGCGGCAATGGTATCCAGCGTCGCTTGCAGAATGCGGTCACGCCGCTGCGGGTCGTTGGGTCTTCGAGCCATAGATCCTCTCACTCATTTATGTACAAATGTACACATTCTTGCTAGTGTTGTCCTATCTTTTCTTTTTTCTCAGTGACGATATGACTGAAAATGCATCGCGAAAAGCCCTGCAACATCGCTTGTGGGCGCTGTTTACCTTCTTCTTTATACCAGGGCTATTAATGGCGTCGTGGGCCACGCGAACGCCAGCAATACGCGATATTTTATCGGTTTCCACCGCGGAAATGGGCGGGGTGCTGTTTGGCCTGTCGGTCGGTTCGATGAGCGGAATTCTCTCTTCCGGTTGGCTGGTAAAGCGCTTTGGCGCACGGAAAGTGATCCGCGCCAGCATGTCGTTCAGCGTCATCGGCATGGTGGTGCTGAGTATCGCGCTGTGGCTGGCGTCTCCGCTGTTATTTGCCATCGGCCTGGCGTTGTTCGGCGGCAGCCTGGGTGCGGGCGAAGTGGCAATGAACATCGAAGGTGCGGAAGTCGAGCGTGAGATGGGCAAAACCGTGCTGCCAATGATGCACGGTTTTTACAGCTTCGGCACGCTGGTCGGCGCAGGCATTGGTATGAGCGTTACCGCTATTGGCCTGGCGGCCAACTGGCACATTCTGGCGGCGGCACTGGTGGCGATTGTTCCCATCATGCTGGCGATTTCCGCCATTCCACCTGGCACCGGCAAAGACTCCGCCGATGAGAAAGCTCGCGGGAAAAAAGGGCAGCCGTTCTGGCGTGACACCCAACTGTTGCTGATTGGCGTGGTGGTGCTCGCAATGGCATTCGCTGAAGGTTCCGCCAACGACTGGCTGCCACTATTGATGGTGGACGGACACGGCTTTAGCCCAACGTCCGGCTCGCTGATCTACACCGGTTTTACCCTTGGAATGACCGTCGGGCGATTTATCGGCGGCTGGTTTATTGACCGTTACAGCCGCGTCACGGTGGTGCGCGCCAGCGCGTTGATGGGTGCGCTGGGCATCGGGCTGATTATCTTTGTTGATAGTGCCTGGGTGGCAGGCTTCTCGGTGATTTTGTGGGGGCTTGGTGCCTCGCTCGGTTTCCCGCTGACCATTTCCGCCGCCAGCGATACCGGCCCGGACGCGGCAACCCGCGTCAGCGTGGTCGCCACTACCGGCTACCTGGCGTTTCTCGTCGGCCCGCCGCTGCTCGGTTTTCTCGGCGAGCACTACGGCCTGCGTAGCGCCATGCTGGTGGTGATGGGGCTGGTGTTGATTGCCGCCGTGGTTGCCCACGCGGTCGCCAAACCGGCCCCGGAAACCCAGGCTGAAACCTGCTGATTGCGCGGCGGCGCTGTTGATGAGCGCCGCCCTAACCTTCCAGCGAATTCCCCACCCGTTTATCACGCAGAAACACCACCATTAAACCCAGCCACAGCACACCGTTAGCCAGGTTGAAGAGGCTGAACAAGCCATTGCCGCCGCTCAGCCAGGCGTGTTTACTGATTTCGATACCGACGGTAAAAATAAACATCTGTAACATGCCCATTGCCGCCGAAACGGTGCCTTTACTCATGTCGCTGGCAAACAGGGTCAGACGCACCAGCCCGGCGTTTGCCAGCCCAATACCAAAGGCGTAAAGGCTCAGCCCGGCGGTCATCCATAGATAAGCATGCGAAGAGGTAACAGTCGCGACGGCTGCCAGCAGCAACCCGGCCGCGATTGGCCAGCCGCCCATAATGATCAGCGCGCGCACGGTGCGCCGGGAAGTCAGTCGCGCCAGTACCAGGTTACCGATAATCAACGCGCCAAAAATCGGCACCTGCAACAGGCCATACTCATAGCTGCTCAACTGCTCACCGCTGATGATGATAATCGGCGACTGGGCAATCCACGCCAGCAGTGGCAGGCTGACAAAGCCTGTCGCCAGCGCCCCGGCGACAAAACGCAGGTTCTTCATCACTTCGACATAGTCGCGCCACAAGGCTTTAAAGGAGAGCTTTTCACCAAGCCGCGTGGCGGTCTCCGGCATCGCCCGTTGCAGGCCAAAAAAGGCGAATGCCGCCAGCAACGCGAACAGCACAAACATCCCCTGCCACGGCGCGGCATGTACCCACGCAGCACCCACCAGCGGGCCGAGCAGCGGCGCTATCAGCGCCACGTTCGCCATCAGCGCAGTGATTTTTATGCACACCGCTTCTTCGAAAGATTCCTGGATTGCCGCGTAACCGACCGCGCCAATAAAGCACAAGCTAATGCCCTGCAAAAAACGCAGTAGCGTGAACTGCTCAATGTCCTGTGCCAGCAGTGTTGCCAGGCAAGTAACGATAAACCACACCACGCCGGTTAGCATCACCGGGCGACGGCCAATGCGATCCGACAGCGGCCCCAGCAGCCACTGCAAAAACATGCCGCCCGCCAGGTAAGCGGTCATTGACGTTGGCACCCACTCAATGCCGGCGTTGTACTGCTCCACCACGGCCAGCATGCCGGGCTGGATCATATCGTTGGCGATATAGGTGGAGAATTCGTAAAGCACCAGGCAGAGGGGAAACAGTAGCGCCCGTCGTCCCAGACGTTGGCTCGTTAAGGTATGGTTTTGCATGCAATCTCTTCATCTATGAAAAATCGCGCAGAGTGTAATCAAAGCCGCTATGCAGCGATAGGAAATTCTCTGTCACAGATTAAATAAAGCACATTTCAGTTCGTTTAAGGTTCACTTAAGTGCGCAGCCGTAAGATACGCCCTCAGTGGTTCGCTCCAGGAATCGTCTAACTCTCAGATGAGTAAGACAAAACCCCTTTACCGTTGACCATGCCGCTTTTATGGTGGTCGCTTTCGCGTCAATTTTGCTTATTTCATCAAAGAGTAACAAGCGTATGTTAGAGAGCCTGAATTACACCCTCTTTTACTGGATTAACGCCACGCCAGACTCTCCGCGCTGGCTGATTGCGTTTGCCGATTTTGCCGCCAGCGATTTAATCAGCATTGTGCCGCTGCTGGCGGTTGGCCTCTGGTTATGGGGTCCACGCGAGCAAGTGAATGCGCAACGCCAACTGGTGATTAAAGTCACGCTGGCCATGCTGGTCAGTCTCTGTTGTTCAGCGTTACTGGGGCATTTTTTCCCGCACGATCGCCCCTTTGCCGATCGCGTGGGCTACAACTTCCTGCACCACGCGCCGGACAGTTCTTTCCCGAGCGATCACGGCACGGTGATCTTCACCTTTGCAGTCGCTTTCCTTGCCTGGCACCGTTTGTGGTCGGGCGCGCTGTTGATGGTCATCGGTCTGACCATCGCGTGGTCACGCGTTTATCTTGGAGTGCACTGGCCGCTGGATATGCTGGGCGCGCTGCTGGTTGGCATCGGCGGCTGTTTGTCCGCGCAAATCCTCTGGCAAGGCTTTGGCCCGTCGCTTTACCACAGTGTGCAACAGCTCTATCGCGCCTGTTTCGCCCTGCTGATTCGCCGCGGCTGGGTACGTGACTAAGCCCTGAGGCAAAGGTAATATGAACGCCCTGCTCAATGCAGGGCTTTCTTTTATTCAGGGGAATTATGGAAACAAGACGCGACGAACGGATAGGCCAGCTGCTGGCGGCGCTCAAGCGCAGCGATAAACTGCACCTGAAAGAGGCGGCGACGCTGCTTGGCGTATCTGAAATGACCATTCGCCGCGATCTCAGCGCCAACAGCGCGCCGGTAGTACTGCTGGGCGGTTACATCGTGCTGGAGCCGCGCTCCGCTAGCCATTATCTGTTAAGCGATCAAAAAAATCGTCTGGTTGAAGAAAAGCGCCACGCGGCAAAACTCGCCGCCGGGCTTCTGAAAGCGCATCAGATGGCCTTTTTCGATTGCGGCACCACCACGCCATGGATCATTGAAGCTATTGCGGACGATCTGCCCTTCACCGGCGTCTGTTACTCGCTGAATACCTTTCTGGCATTACAGGAAAAACCGCAGTGTCGCGCCATTCTCAGCGGTGGTGAGTTTCACGCCAGCAACGCCATTTTCAAACCGTTGAACTTCAATGAAACGCTGAATAATCTGCGCCCGGATATTGCCTTTTATTCGGCGGCGGGCGTGCATGCTCAGCAGGGCGCGACCTGTTTTAATCTGGAAGAGTTGCCGGTAAAGCACTGGGCGATGACCAGCGCGCAATACCATGTTCTGGTGGTGGATCACAGCAAATTCGGTAAAGTGCGTTCGGCCTGCATGGGGCCATTAAGTCGCTTTGATGTGCTGGTCAGTGACTGTCGCCCCGACGAGGCGCTGGAGAGCGAAGCAAAAAAACACCAGTTAACATTGCTCTATTGACCGTGCCCGGTCGGGCACGGTCAAGGTTGTATCAGGAGAACCAGCCGCCAAACCACTGGTGGAATTTCAGCAGCACAAAGTCCCACATCCGGCCGATAAACCCGGCCTCTTCCACCGCTTCCATCACGACCAGCGGGCGTTGCTCAATCGTTTTACCGTTCAACTGAAAATCGATGGTGCCCACCACCTGACCTTTGGTCAGCGGCGCCTGCAGTTCCGGCTGCGTTAAGGTGTAACTGGCTTTCAGGTTATTCAGTTGCCCCTTTGGAATGGTGATAGATCCTGCTTCACCCGCGCCAAGTTTCGCTTCGCTCTCATCGCCAAACCACACGCGCTGGCTGACAAATGTCGCGTCCGGTTTGATAGGCGTAACCGTGTCGAAGAAACGGAAACCCCAGGTGAGCAATTTTTCTGACTCATTAAAGCGGATACGGTCCGTTTTCGCCCCCAGCACCACAGAAATCAGACGCATATCACCTTGCGTCGCCGAAGCTACCAGGTTGTAACCCGCGCCATCGGTGGTGCCGGTTTTCATGCCATCCACGTTCATGCCGGTGTTCCACAGCAACCGATTACGGTTCGGCTGGCGGATTTTATTAAAAGTGAACTCTTTTTCTTTATGGATGGCGTACTCATCCGGCACATCATGAATCAGTGCCTTGCCGAGCAGTGCCATATCGCGCGCAGTGCTGAACTGCCCCGGCGCATCCAGGCCGTGCACCGTTTTAAAGGTGGTATTGGTCAGACCGAGTTTTTGCGCATAGCTGTTCATCAGGCTGACGAATGAGTCCTGGCTGCCCGCCACGAAATCTGCGATAGCGATACTGGCATCGTTGCCGGACTGGATAATCACGCCTTTGTTGAGATCGGCCACGGAAACCTGATCGCCGGGTTTCAGGAACATCAGCGAAGAGCCACGCAGCGCCGGGTTGCCGGTCGCCCAGGCGTCTTTGCCGACGGTCACTGTATCAGTGAGATGAATTTTTCCGGCTTTCAACGCCTGGCCAACCACATAGCTGGTCATCAATTTCGTGAGGCTGGCAGGATCGAGCTTCTCGTCAGCGTTGCCTTCTGCCAGCACCTTACCGCTGGCGTAATCCATCAGGATCCACGCCCTCGCATCGACCGGGGGCGCACCCGGCGTTTGTTCCACCGCGTACAACGAAGGGGAGAAAAGCATCAACAGCGCAGAGCCCGCAACCAGGCTGCGAAGGGATAAAGAGAAATGCGTCATAGGGGCCACCCGAGTATCCATTCAAAAACGTCACAACACCGTGCCGCAACAAACGGTGAGTAATAGCGCACAAACGAAACGAAAAAAACCGTCACTGGGTAAAGTTTTTAAAGTTTACGCAATAACCGCGTGTTGCGTGCCGTTTGTGCTGAATATTTATCCCCTGAATAATTCGAGTTGCACCTTGCGCGTTGAGCCGTGCTTGCGCTGGCGCCGAAGGAGCGACGCTTACGAAGGAACCGGTAACAAAACCCGCGCATCTGCAACTTGAAGAATGACGGAGATTGGCACACGATGAATGTCACACCGACACTCATTCACACCACTGAGGTAAAAATGATAACGCTATGGGGCAGAAATAACTCGACTAATGTCAAAAAAGTTCGCTGGCTACTGGAAGAGCTGGAATTACCGTACCAGCATATTCTGGCGGGCAGAGAATTCGGCGTGAACCATGAGCCTGAGTATCTGGCGATGAACCCGAATGGTCTGGTGCCGCTGCTGCGTGATGATGAAACTGATGTGGTTTTGTGGGAATCCAACACCATCGTGCGTTATCTGGCAGCGCAGTATGGCCAGGGCCGTTTGTGGGTGGAATCCCCTGCTGAGCGTGCGCAAGGGGAAAAGTGGATGGACTGGGCGCTGAGCACCCTTTCGCCAAAACATGGCCCACTGTTGCAGGGACTGGTGCGCACCGCGCCGGCACAGCGTGACAACGCCGCGATTGAATCCAATAAAAACGCGCTGGATGGGCTGTTCGCGATGCTCGACGATGTACTGGCAAAACAGCCGTGGCTGTCCGGGGAAGCGTTTGGCTGCGGGGATATCGCCGTCGGCCCGTTTATCTATAACCTTTATAATATCCCCGGATTACGCTGGGCACCGCACGCCAACCTGCAACGCTGGTATGCGCAATTGTGCGAACGTCCCGGCTTCAAAAATGCGGTAATGATCCCGGTGACCTGAACCTTTTTTTGACCGGTGGCGCTGGCATTATCACCTGCGGTTGATGGTGAAATGCGCCCGGCGCCATCCGGTCCTCCCACGCGGCAACCCGCCGGTTTCGCGGCCAGGCGCAGAGACGTTATTCCTCGCCATCCGCAAACAGTGGATCGTCTTCTAAAGGAACCAGGCTACTTTCATCCCACTCGATCTCATCCATTGCGTAGTCAATAACATCGACTTCGCAGCACTCCTCCAGCAGCGCTTCTGCCTCATCAAGAAGTTCGATTGCATCCTGATAAAACGCCATCACGTCAGGTTCGGCCACTTCGTCATTATTTATCGCGTCGAGTTTATGGATAGCAAAATCGATATTCTGCAAACTCTCCTGCAAAAGCGTCACCTCTTCGCCACACTCTATACCGGAAATTACCGCAGCATGATCGTCACTCAACGCGTCATCCCGCTGAGTAAAAGCGTGACCGGCTAAGCCAGATTGTCTGGCGACCGACAGAAATGATTGTGATCTTTTCTTTAAAAAATTAGCCCGTTCTAATGACAGACCCAACTGCTCAGTGGCGACATTATCCATCATACCCATCTCGTAAAGTGATATAAGTTTTTGATTACTGCTAAATAATTATTTTTCACATGGCTTGCATGCGGTACTGAACCGAAACACGCCGAAGCAAAACCGGGACGGTTTCTATATATTGAAAACAAGTGAGAATGGCGTTACTCATTTCTTTAGGAGAGCTGGAGTTTAAATAATCATCCAATGTTATCAACGCACACTCATAGGTAAATAAAAAATCGGTCAACTCTGGCGGATATGGCTGCAGCGTCAGTTCAACGCGAAGCTCATTATACAGAGCCACCAATTTTTTCAGCGCAACGCAGGCATCTGTCTTTTTATTTTCAAATGCATGCTCATTCAATGCAGGTTTGATAATGGCAAGTAGCGATCGATGAACGTTGGTATATTTTGAGTTAAGAAACATGAGTCACCTCTGACATCATAAATTTGCCAGCGTCTACACCCGGCGTTTTCATTGACGATTAAGAGCGATAAAAAAGACACATTTTAAAAAAAGGCGCAGCACTACTGCTGAGAGACAAACACTTATCAAAAACGTAATGTTTGTATCTCAACATATTTTTATAACCAGCGATCATGTCGCCGTGATTACCGTTTAATTAAGACAATAAATTCATTACAACGTATTCAACCTTGCGTTAATTCGGCCGCCGACATCGCTGCCAAAACTATAATATTTTTCCTTCATAATATCGCCTTCACGCACCATCATAAAAACCCGTCGTGATAAATTATTATCTTTGATATTAATATATTTAATACTATTGTGATCGTTACCAAGCGTTGACAGTTTCGGGAAAAAGGAGACATTATCCGAATGCTTTACCATATATCTGATGGTTTCCAGATCGTTTGAAATACTCCGCGCATGGTTGAGTATCTCCTCGCTACCAGGTTCAAGAGTGAGATGTTCTGGCATCGATTTGGTCATAATTAGCTTATGCTTTTTCAACTCATTGAGATCAATCACTTCTTGTTTAGATAGCGGATGGCTGTTGTTTACGCCCAACACAAATTGCTCTTCATAGAGCTGCGCTTCAAGGAAGTTATCATTATCAATAGGCCCAATCAGCAGCCCCAACTGTAATTGCCCTTTTCCTAACATACTCAGCAAATTATCTTCACTGACTTCATGGAGCTTGATCTCATTATCCGGGAATTTTTCTTTGAAGGCGCTGAACAGATCTTCATATATATACGATCCAAGCGTTGGTGTGACACCAATATTGATAACGCCAACCGGTTGAAAACGCAGCCGCTGCGCTAATTCATGCAGGTTATGCACCTCCCGAAGAATATTTTCAATCAGCGGCAACAAATGCAAACCGATCGGCGACAGGCTAAATCCTTTGCCTTTACGGTGCAGTAGTGGAATGCCTAATTCCTCTTCCAGTTTTTTGATTTGGATGCTCAGGGTGGGTTGAGAAACATCGCACTCCTCAGCCGCCTTCTGAAAATTCATATGTTTTATCAACGCGACGAAGTATTCCAAATCTTGCGTTCTCATAAAGCCAACTCTCCCGTGTGCAGACAAAAAACACAAAAACATCACACAACATAAGCCTTTTATATTTCAGCCAGGGTAACAAACACGACCGCGACTGATGCGTGATTTTTCATGCTAAATTTAATTTAAGTGCCATTATCGGCACAACTATTCAGTTATTTGTTATATAAACAACGCTGTATTCTTTCTTATCAGTAATCGAAAATCTGGCGCAAAACTTTAATTGTTAATTCATATCGTCAACCGTTTAATAGGATGCAACGATGCAATAATGTTAGAATTTGCTTTTAGTACCCACATTATGGGCAACATTTAACCTTTTCAGACAAATAACGTTGAAGACAACCACCTATTTAAATATCAGCCTAACAGCATCCTTGCGTCAGGAAAAGCGAATTTACCTGCTTTAAAGTTACAAAAAATAATCTTCCCGCCAAGATTATTCAATAATACTTAATTATAGTTTAGCAATACTAAAATAACTTGGTACGGTTATTCTTATTTATCGACAACCTATCCGGAATTATGATCGGATGTGCCTATAAGTATTATTAGGATAGAATACGCCAGCGGCAATTAAAATATATTTACAACCACTATTAGCTATAAAATCATCGCATTAAATCGTTTCATTTATAAAAATAAACTATTAGTCATTTAAATTTAAAGTTTTATTCCCTGTGGACGATATCCATTTCGCCCAGCGATATTGGGCAATACCGATAGATTAATTCTATATTTCTGGAGAAATGAAATGGCCGTTATTAATACCAACACCTTGTCTTTAATGACCCAAAATAACCTGAGCAAATCTCAGTCTTCTTTAGGTACGTCTATTGAGCGTCTGTCATCCGGCCTGCGTATTAATAGCGCAAAAGATGATGCGGCTGGCCAGGCAATTGCTAACCGTTTCACGTCAAATATTAATGGCCTTTCCGTTGCGGTGCGTAACGCGAATGACGGCATTTCACTGGCACAGACCACCGAAGGGGCACTGAGCGAAGTGAATAATAACCTGCAGCGTATTCGCGACCTGACTGTGCAGGCGCAGAATGGCTCCAACTCCGCATCCGATGTCGACTCCATCCAGGCGGAAGTTAACCAGCGTATGGAAGAGATCAACCGTATTACCACCCAGACCGACTTTAACGGCCTGAAAGTGCTGAATACCGGCTCGGGCGACAGCCAGTATAATTTCCAGGTTGGCGCGAAAGATGGTGAAACCATCAGCATTACCGTGAGTAGCAGCGACGCGTTCAACCTCTACAACACCACCGGTGCAACGGCCGCAACAACAGGCCAGATCGTCAACGGCAGCGCACGTTCTACTGACGCACATGGTTTCGACGTGCTGCAGGGCGTTGTCAGTTCCGGCGGCACCACCGACGGTAATCCGCTGGCCGATCTGGATAAAGCCATCAAAGCCGTGGATACCGAACGCAGCCTGCTCGGTGCTTCCCAGAACCGTTTTGAATCAACGATTTCCAACCTGAACAATACGACGAACAACCTGTCGGCAGCGCGCAGCCGTATTCAGGATTCTGACTACGCGACAGAAGTGTCTAACATGTCCCGTTCGCAGATCCTGCAACAAGCTGGTAGCTCCGTACTGGCGCAGGCTAACCAGGTTCCTCAGACCATGCTGTCCCTGCTGCGTTAAGTAGTGAGAAATCCGCTTACCTCCTTCAGAGCGGATTTCTAAGATGTAATTCCTTGACTAACACCCGCTTTGTCATGAGGGCGGGCTTCATTGAGCATAACGAATTTATTTTTCTTTTTTATCCCGCATATGTTGATGGCATTGCGGGATTTTTTTATTGAAAGGAATGCGTCTTTTATGCGAGATAAACAGCCCAAAAAAGAGTGAATGCAATAATATTGCATTCACCAAAAGAACAATTAGTGGATATCAATAAGCACAACAACGAGGGTGAAGCACTAACAAAATAAATTACAGGCCAAGGCTATTGAGCAACTCGTCAATATCCTCTTGCCCGGCTGGTTGCGAAGCTGAATCAGCGCTGGCTTTGTTGATTGCCGCGCGCCCTTCTCGCGGTACGTTTTCTAACAACACATTCAGGAACTCTTTCTCAATATTTTCCAGCAACGCCATCATGCGCAAAATAATCCGTGCCGTGGTATCCGGGAAATCCTGCGCCATCATAATTTCCCGCAGGTAGGATTTTGTGACTTCGGTGCAATGGGGAACCGAGTCCAGCCAGCCGCGCGTGGCGCGGGCAAGCGCCATCGTTTCATCGAGACTTGCGGCTTCATTATGCTGCTGCCATTGCGCAAGCAACTGGTTAGCTTGCTGGCTCAGTTGCTCCTGAAGAGGTTGTGTCAGTTCGATATAGTTCAGCGTTTTGCCGGAGGCCTGCGCCGTAAGGTCGACAACATATTGCAGCCGGCTGCGTGCATCGGGAATGGAATTAGCCAGTTCAACAATGGTGATATCGTGGCCTAACTCACGCAGGCTACTTCTTAACATGCGGGTGACGTTGCCAATGCGGGAAATCAATTCATAAATATCTGTCGACGCACCCGAAATACCTTGATGATGCATTATTACTTCTCCTTTAACGCATACTCTAAGATATTCAGTTATCGGCAATCGCTGCTGGCACTTAAATAAAAGACGCCACATAGCCAGCCGCTATATAAATAAAAATGGCGGCATTATTTTATTTAAAAACAATTAACAGAAAACACTTATATAAAAACAAAATATAGCTTTTGCCTGTTAACGGCAGAAAGAAAAAAGTCACGACTAATACGCAGAATAAAGAAAGGGGAATAACCCCTTTCTGCTTCAGGAGGCCGGGCTGACTTTCCACAACGCGCCGTCGGATTCATCGGTCAGCACATAGAGATAACCATCCGGTCCAACGCGTACATCGCGAATGCGCTGCCCGCGATCGCCAAGAATACGGCCATCTTCCGTCACCTTGTCGCCCTGCACGCTCATGACGATGAGATCTTTATCTTTCAGCGCGCCGATAAACAGTTTGTTTTTCCACTGCGGGAACACATCGGCATTATAGAAAGCCATGCCGCTGATCGCCGGGGATTTTTTCCAGTAAAAGATCGGTTGCTCGGTGCCGGCGACAATCTCCCCTTTCGCTTCCGGGATTTTCAGCCCGCTATAGTTGATGCCCCAGGTGGCAATTGGCCAGCCGTAATTTTTCCCCTTTTGCGGAATGTTGATCTCATCGCCGCCGCGCGGGCCATGCTCGTTGAGCCACAACGCGTTACTCCACGGGTTCATCGCCATTCCCTGCGGATTGCGAATACCGTAAGACCAGATCTCCGCTCGTGCCCCCGCGTTACCGGCAAACGGGTTATCCTCCGGCACCTTGCCCTGGTCCGTCAGCCGCACCAGTTTGCCCTGCAATTTATCCAGATCCTGCGCCGTCGAACGCTGGTTATTCTCGCCCAGCGCAATCCATAAATAGCCTTTGCCATCAAACACCAGCCGACCGCCAAAATGGTTACCGGTGGAGAGTTTCGGCTGCTGGCGGAACACCGTCTGAAAATCGTCGAGGCGCTTAAAATCCTCGCTAAGACGGCCATACCCCACCGCCGTTCCGGCTTTATCATCCTGCCCCGCTTCGGCGTAGCTCAGCCACACGCGGCGCGACTGGGCAAAATCCGGTGCCAGCGCCACATCCAGCAAGCCCCCCTGACCATGCGCCCAGACGCCGGGAACCCCGGTAATCGGGTCGGAAATCCCCTTATCTTGTTGCCATAAACGCAGTTGCCCGCCGCGCAGGGTAATTAACATGCCCTGATTATCGGGCAGAAAAGCCAGCGCCCAGGGGTGATCGAGTTTGGTTTGTAATACATCGACTTTCACCGCAGCAGGCGCGGCGAACACAGAAACTGAGAGAAACAGGAAAAGCAGCGGGATCTGGCGCATACGGCGCTCCTTTATGCAGTTTTTTATTCTGATAAAGGGTAGACCGCGCAGCGCGGGCAAAAAAGATTTTTACACTCCCTATACACAACCGCATGCACATCGCGATTGTTGCAGTTAAACTAGGGAGCAACGCGGAGGAGGTAGACGCAGAAAGGGGGAGTTTCCTCCCCCTGGTATCAGGCTTCTTCGAGCGGTGAATGCTCGTTCAGATACTGAATGCAGTAATTAAGCACATTCAGGGAACGTTCCAGCTTATCGACATTCACCGAAATGTAGGTGGGACAATCCTGTCGCCCGCTCATCAGACAAACAGCTGCTGAAGAGAGCGCTTCCTCGGCGCGGTATATCGCACTGCGTGAGTCGCGATCCGGCATTTCGTTTAACCGTTCGCCTTTATCGCGGATCTCCAGCGCCAGGGCAAAGAAGCGTTCACGCAGACGATCATTTTCGCTGACCGACATATACCCTTTCGCTTTTCGCATCTGGATATAGGCCGCAAGGTCACTTCGGGCAGCAATCAACTTCGTCAGCAGACGACGCGCAAGTTCATCAACGGTCATATATCTTCCCCCCTTGTCAGCCAGTGTAGGATCATAGTATGGTCGCTTTTTGAACAAAAGCATGCGTCTGGTCAATATTTAATTTTGTCTGCCGGACCTTTACATTTCACTTAAAGTGAGCAGTGACCGCCATTCACGGTAAGTTATCATGCTGTGCGCCCCCCGCAATTCATAAATTTACCAAATGAATCAACTCACTCGCTCAATCTTACCCGTCGCCAGCAGAGCCTGAATACCAGCATCACTTTACTGGATGGCGATTCCCATACTGGCGTATCTTTCGCCGTACTTTGCGCACTGTCTCTTGCTTTATTCATGGCGTTTACTGTGAGTTAACGTGGCGAGTTGCCACTCATCTGCCAGTGGTCAGAAAGCATTTGTCTGGTGTATTGTTTTTAAACGATTAATTACACGAATGGACACCTGCAACATGCTTAAAATTCTTGGTAAAACGACGTCGATAAATGTGCGCAAAGTGCTCTGGACCTGCGAAGAAGCCGGGCTGGATTATGTGCAGGAAGATTACGGCAGCGGTTTTGCCTCCACGGAAACGGAAGAATTCCGCGCCATGAACCCCAACGCGATGGTACCGGTGCTGATAGACGACGGTTTCGTACTGCGGGAGTCCAACTCGATTTGCCGTTATCTGGTGCGTAAAGCCGGGCGTGAGGATTTGCTCCCCGGTGAGCCGCAAGCCTGCGCCAACGTCGAACACTGGATGGACTGGCAGGCCACCGAGTTCAACAACGCCTGGCGTTACGTTTTCCCGGCGCTGGCGCGCAAAAACCCGGCATTTAACGACCCGAAAGCCATCGAAGCAGGCATCAAAGAGTGGAATCACTGCATCGGTATTCTGGAACAGCAGTTGCAGCACACCGGAGCATTCGCCGCAGGCGACACCTTTACGCTGGCGGATGTGGTACTGGGGCTGTCGGTCAACCGCTGGAAAATGACGCCGTTTGACCACCCGCCCGTTCCCGCTATCGACGCGTGGTTTGAACGATTAAACCAGCGCCCGGCATTTTTGCGTCACGGCAATAATGGCATGGTGTAAAGCGGTGCCACCCCAGGCGAAAGTTACCCGTGATTACACTTCGGCGTATCCCGATCCGATTGCGGTCGGCAAAGGCGAGCGCGTGCTGATAAGCCACTGTGATTTGCAGTGGCGTGGCTGGGTGTGGGTGACGTTAGCGTCGGGGAAAAGCGGTTGGGCGCCGCAGCAGCTTTTCGCACCACTCAGCGCGTGTGAAGGAAGTGCGCTTGACGACTACTGTGCTCATGAACTGACCGTGCATGCGGGAGACTCACTTACGCTGATTCACGCCCTTAACGGCTGGTATTACGCGCAGAAAGCGGACGGGGAAAAGGGTTGGCTGCCGCAGGAGTGCGTCACGGAATGGGAAAAATAGTGGAAATCAAATGAAGCGAGAACGCTATAACTTATCGATTGCGGTATTTGTTTTGCTGAGAAAAGAGAACCAGATTTGCATGCTTAAGCGCACCGGAACAGGCTGGATGGACGGGTGCTATAGCTTACCCGCCGGCGGGCTGGAGCAGTACGAAACGCTGGGGGCAGCAGCGGCGCGGGAAGCCAACGAAGAGACAGGCGTTATTATCTCGCCGGATGATCTTCACCTGGCGCATACGCTACACGTCTGGACTGAGAATCGCTCGTGGATGGGGCACTTTTTCAGTTGCACACGCTGGCAGGGCGAACCGTTTATCGCCGAGCCGGAGAAGCATGGCGATTTATGCTGGCACGCCATTGACGATTTACCTGAAAACACGATTGGCTATGTCAAACAGGCGATTGCGCAGATCGCCGCCGGGCAACCCTATTCAGAATACGGATGGTAAAATGCGGCACTCAGCGCCCGATTTTAGCCCGCAGTACGTTGACGCTGAGGGCTAGAAGCCAGGCGATCACCAGCACAATTATCACCAGCATAATGGTGCTCGGCGGATCCATTCCCCATTCGTAGGTATCGGTAATCAGCTGATGCCGCCAGAGCAGATCAAATAACCAGCCCGATGACCATTCCCAGAACTGGTTAACCGGCTTGATGACAGCGCTAATAAAAAAGGCGAGCACCACATACAGCAGCCCCGCCAGAATTTTAATGATTGCCGTGCGCATCGTTTTTCCCTTTCCGGTGTTGCTAAACCAGACGGTTTTACCAGCGCGGGAACGGCATAGCAATGGCAACGCGGCGCTAAATGCATCGCCCAATTTTACCGCGATGGTGTAAGCCCGTTACTTTTCAGTCGGGTTGCTCCTGCTCTTGTAGATATCCGGGCGGGCAATCGTCCATGTGTAATCGGGCCGGTTGATTGGCACATAACCCGCCTGCGCGTACAGCCAGGGCGCAGTGGAAGTAAAGAGAACAATCCGCCGCAGTTTTTCAAAAACCGGGTGCGCATGGCAGCAGGTGATTAACCATTTCCCCAGTTTTTGCCCCTGATACGCTTCCAGCACATACACATCACACAGATACGCGAAGGTGGCGTAATCGGTGA
The DNA here is from genome assembly GCF_016620385.1 of Kosakonia sp. LAM2021. Classification (NCBI taxonomy): domain Bacteria; kingdom Pseudomonadati; phylum Pseudomonadota; class Gammaproteobacteria; order Enterobacterales; family Enterobacteriaceae; genus Kosakonia; species Kosakonia sp. LAM2021. The sequence continues at coordinate 386,452 of NZ_JAENHT010000003.1, read as the reverse complement.
CTAAACGGGCAAAACCTATCTGCTCATCACCATGAAAAAGGCCGAAATTAAGGCTATTTTGCACAGAGATCGCCACTGTTTCCCGATCAATCCCCACCGCCCATGTCGATCGCGTCAGATAACGGTGGATAGCAGAAATATCCTGCTTTTCGGCGTCGGTTGTTACCAGGTAATCCTCTTTACGCCATTCCTGAACGTCGAAACTTGCCATAGATCTGCCCTTATCACGTACGGAAAACGTTCAAATTAGCATGAATTTTGTGCGCCGGTGAGCACGAGAAAAGACGAAAACCAGGGGCTTTTTTACCGCGCAAGCGAAGCGCATAGTAATAATTTACACCGTGCAGGGGTAAACCAACGTAGCCTGATGCCGATAACGCAATTGCCCTAACCGTTTCATTTACAAGGAAGATGTCATGAAAACCTATGTGTTCTACTCCAGTGACATTGCCGTGAATGTCTATGAGAAAAAAGCCTTGTCCGCTGAAGAAGTACGCCAGCTTCAAGCTGAAGGCTTTCGCAAAATGCCGTTTGAAACCCAGGCAGAAGACGAAGCGCAGGCCATTGATATCATGCTGGCGCATTTCAAAGAGAATCTGGAAGCGCTTGAAGAGTTCACCAAAGACTGGTGCATTCCCGCCACCATTTTCGCCGCGATTTATGCGTTGAGCTAAGCCGCTGAAGGCCGCATTCGCGGCCTCTTTTACTGTGCTTCGGCAAGTGTCTCGCCGGAAATATCTAACAGTGCCGAGTGCATCGAGGCGTCAAACATCGCGCCGTGCGTCAGGCCGGGATAAAGCCGGTAAGTCGCCGGTATTCCTCTGCTACGCAGGCGTGAAACCGTCTGGCTTAGTGCGTTTAACACGTCTGACGTGGCGTTTTCGTCCCGCGCATTGCTGTCGCCATCGCCTTCCATAAACCACAGTGATTTCTGGCTGCCCTGCGCTTCATTGACCTGCTCAAGTGCGTTGAGCATCACAGCGTTATGACGATCCAACGAAGGCACGGCCGAGTAAAATGTGTGAAAAAAGTCGGACGATAAAAAGCTCTCCAGCACGAACAATCCCCCGTAAGAGTGACCCCACAGCGCCCGCTTTTGCGGGTCGATAGCGAGATCTTTTTCAGCCTGTGGCGCAATGGTGCGCTCCAGTAATGTGCGGAAAAGCGCGCTACCGCCACCGGCTCTGCCGCGCAAATTCTGCGGGCTACTTTGCGTTGCGGGCGTGTAATCATACGCTCTGGCGGTTAAATCAAACGGCAGATCGGTCTGATAGCCAATCGCCACCAGCACGGGCGGATCGCGCAGCGACAGTTTTTGCAACAGCTCATCAGATAACCGGTCCATTACCGCGTTGCCGTCCAGCAGATAGAGCACCGGGTAACCGCTGGCGGGCGGTTTTTTATTCGGGATGGCAGTCCACACTTTGTAGTGACGCTTGCCGTCGGCGGAATCAAAGGTGTTGACGGTGAAATGGTAAAACGCAGAGCCTTTGTCGGCGATATTCGGCCCCAACGGCGTCATGTCCGGGCGGGCATAACCGTTAGCCGCGCAGAGCAACAGCAAAACCGCCGCCAACTGGCGAATCACTGCGCTAAAGGTTGAAAAACCGCCTGCGTTAAACGCGCTTAATCGCAGGAATGTAGAGCTTTTTTTAAATGAACGCATGAACATTATCCTTCCCTGGAGCAAGAAACCAACGGCAGCAAAGTTAATGCGAATCATTATTGATTGCAACCAAAATGGCCTTTCCTGTGGCCTCGTTTGATAAAGGCAACAGGCTGCTTACCTGGCAACAAAAATCATACTTTCGTATGAGAAAAGTTTGCGCCGCTGCGTCTGATAATTCAGCAATCCCCCCGCAATCTGGATCGTTACCATGCGAGCGATACCCTCTCTTCTGCTGCTTATTTTATGTAGCGTAATCAATCAGGTGGATGCTCGCGAAACCAGCACCCTCGGCAATAACAGGCTAGATATTGAGCAATACCAGACGGATGATTTACTCAAAAAACACCCGTTTGATAAGGGAATAAAATCTGCTGAGCATGAATCAATTCTGTTCAATCTGGCCATCCGCGACATGCAGCAGGAGGGTATTAATCAATACCCGACGCGTAACGAAGATAATAAAAATGTCATGGCGAAACTGAAGTTACCGGCAAGCAGCATTGCGGAAAATACGCCAGACTGTGATTCAGCGACGGCTGACTTTTATCGTACCCGCGGCAATAAAGAATCGGCGCAATTAGTCATTACCCGCTGTCAAAAAAAGCTGGAAAAGAATAACTTCGGCACATTTGCGTATGCCGCTAAATTTATTCCTTCGGTTGTTTATCTGCGATCTTCATTAGAAGCGTGTACCGGCTTTTTAATCAACACCACCACCGTTGTTACCGCTGCGCATTGTAATGTTGATACGGCATATTTTAGTAATGGCGAGTCGAGGAAAGTCAGTAAAAAAAATGGCAAAGTGTGTTTTAAAACCGAGGGAAGTTATTGCGATTATGCTGCGTTAACCATTGATAAAATCAACATTGCCTCGCCCCCTCTTCAGTGGCAACAAGCCGATGTTAATGATGAATTATGGATACCAGGCGTGGCTATTTCATCCCTTGAAACCATCCCGGATCGTTATCCGGCCTCTAATATGGCGGCAACTGATAATCAACAAAATAAAAGCTGCAAAGTGGTTTATATCAACGATAACTGTCTTATTCATCTGTGTACGGTGCTTGAGGGTTTTTCCGGGGCACCAATTGTTAATATCACGAAAAGCAAAAAAGAAAATAGCGTGGTAATAAGTGGCATACATATTTCATCAAAACAGACCCTCAGTAAAGAGATGTGCAAATTAGACACCGAAAAATTACTGGCTAATTACGCTGTACCGAAATCAAAACTCCCCTTTTAAGAGGTAATCCCCTATGCCTGTAAAAAGAACACTTCTCTTTATCAGCGCACTCCTGGCAGGGTGTGCAAGTGAGCATGTAAACACTGTGAGTTATAACCCACAGGCAATAAAAGAGGGCGGAATTGAAGAGATGCGCGCGTTTATATCGGGAGATCCCTGCCCAGCTTCGTTAGATGAGGACAGAGGTTCTAATGAAGCCGCCGCGCTATTATTAGCGGTGGCTACGCCGATCCTCAGTGAAACCCTTAAATATGGGTTTTCGCTAATATCTAAAGTTGGCAGCAATATGGCAAAGCCCTATCCGGTAAATGCTTATATTTATCCGAATGAAACTACGCTAATTTCCAACGCGCAATGTTTAACGCTGGTTTATGGTGAGTTTGGCGGTACGGGAAAAAATAATCTAGCGACCCCCGGATTACCCTATCGATATTACAATAACAAACTTCTGGCCGGGCAATTAACCAGCGATCTCGGTTTTGCCATGCAAATTAAAATACAGCGTAGCGAAGAGCGATTATCGTTTGTTCCGTATTCTCTTTTTTACCCCAAACAACTGCGGCCATACGGCATGAATAATCATCACGGGTTAACCGTGGCAATAGATTTTGGCGGTAACGATATCACAATGGAATTCGATAAAGTAAAGGTTGGTCACTATTACAATCAAAAAGCGGTAATTACGCACGGCAAAACCATTGAGCTGGCAAAAGTGACGCCGTATACCCTGAAAATTACGGTAACGGAGGGACCAGACAATGAAACACTCGCCGGGCTGCTGCAAGCGGTGTCATCAAGTGATGTCGTCGCGGCGCAGCAGCAGATCCTCAAAACCTATATCGATAAAAAGATCGCCGAAAAAACGGCAAAATAAAGTCCAGGCATAGCGGTTAAAAGCCTGCCTTCCCGGGACATATAAGGCGCTATTAGCGACTAACCGCTAATAGCGCAACGGGCTTAACGCTGCACAATTTCCCCGCTGCGGGTAAATTGCTGTTCCAGCATAGCGCGTCCCCACTGTTCGCCCTGCCACTCCTTGCTCAGGGTGAAGCCGAAAGATTCGTAAAGTGCGCGCGCGGCGTTCAGCCCGCTGAATGTCCACAGCTGCACGGCGGAAAACTGTTGTTCATCGCAAAACTGCATCGCTTTGGCAAGCAACTGCCGCCCAATACCGGTGCCACGGCATTCATCGTCAAGAATGAACCAGCGCAGATGCGCCTCGTTATTGCCTAAATCTTCCCCATCAATGGCAAGCGAGCCGACGATTTTGCCCTGATGTACCGCGAGCCAAATATTATTGCGCACGCTCTCAAGACGCCCGGCGAATTCGGCCAGGCCCGCAGCCACTTTGCTTTCAAAAAAATAGCCGAAACCATAATGTTGCGAATAGTAGCTGGCGTGCATTTCGCTGATGCGGCCAATCATTCCCGGCAGGTAACCAGTGACGATTTCCGGTTTCTCACGGGCAGGACGTGGCGCGCCCTGGCGGCAGGCTTCAAGCGCTGTGGCATAGGCCGACAAGCCGCGAGCTACCGCCTCCTGTTCGGCAGAAGTCAGGTGCTGCAGCGCCTCGCGCACCCGCATGGCGGCGTAGCTGTTAATGCGCGCGACGCTCGCTTTACCCTGCGCAGTCAGCTGCAACGTTTTATAACGGGCATCCTCAGCCGAGGGAACGTCCTGCAATTCACCGGCGGCGATAAGCCGGCTCAGCATACGGCTGACGCTTGATTTCTCCAGCCCCAGGATCTGCACCAGTTGCGCTGCTGTCATCGCGCCCTGCTTTTCCACTTCCAGCAGTGTATGTACGGCGGAAGGCGAATAATCCGTCGCCGCAAGCGTACTGTTCATAAAGCCCAGCTCACGCACCATCCGCCTTGATGCGCTACGAATATTGTTGATCAATTGGTCAGCAGCCACGTTGTTACCTCAAAGGGGAGTAGATAGTTGTACAATACAACCATCAACGCAGCAGGCTGTCAACATGGCTTTTCATAGGGTCAAAAGCGCTATGAGCGGACGCGTGACACTACGTGTTACCACACGGTTGCGAGGAGGCTAATCCCGACGCCTGATTTTGCAGGTGCAGGGCACACATAAAGCGTAACACTACAAGCAACAAGGGATTACAGCTAACTTAATGAATAGATTGATATTACTGGAAGCGTGCTCGCAAATCCCGACGCTGTAACAAGAGAGCCGTTGATGGGGTTTCACTCCACATTACCGCGTCAGCTACACCTTTCCCGCCCATAAGCCGAATGTTGCTGTTCAGAATTCCCCGCGCTCCCGCTTAATTACCCTATAAATCCAGGCGAGAGCCCTGTACAATCCCTGCCCTAAGATCCTATAACTGATTACTTTTTGAACTATGAGCAATGTGAACCTGCAGCCGAAAATCGGCTTTGTCTCGCTGGGCTGCCCGAAAAACCTGGTGGATTCCGAACGTATCCTCACCGAGCTGCGCACCGAAGGCTATGACGTGGTGCCAAGCTATGACAACGCCGACATGGTTATCGTCAACACCTGCGGTTTTATCGACAGCGCGGTGCAAGAGTCGCTGGAAGCCATCGGCGAAGCGCTGAATGAAAACGGCAAGGTGATTGTGACCGGCTGCCTGGGCGCAAAAGAGGATCAGATCCGCGAAGTGCACCCGAAAGTGCTGGAGATAACCGGGCCGCACAGCTATGAGCAGGTGCTGGAACATGTTCACCACTATGTGCCGAAACCGAAGCATAACCCGTTCCTGAGCCTGGTGCCGGAACAGGGCGTCAAACTGACGCCGCGCCACTACGCTTACCTGAAAATTTCCGAAGGCTGTAACCACCGCTGCACGTTCTGCATTATCCCGTCGATGCGCGGCGATCTGGTGAGCCGCCCGATTGGCGACGTGTTATCCGAAGCCAAACGTCTGGTCGATGCGGGCGTGAAAGAGCTGCTGGTGATCTCGCAGGACACCTCCGCTTACGGCGTGGATGTAAAACACCGCATGGGCTTTCATAACGGCGAGCCGGTGAAAACCAGCATGGTTGGCCTGTGCGAGCAACTGGCGAAACTCGGTGTCTGGACGCGTCTGCACTACGTTTACCCGTACCCGCACGTTGATGATGTCATTCCGCTGATGGCGGAAGGCAAAATCCTGCCGTATCTGGATATCCCGCTGCAACACGCCAGCCCGCGCATTCTCAAGCTGATGAAGCGCCCCGGCGCGGTCGACAGGCAACTGGCGCGCATTAAGCAGTGGCGTGAAATCTGCCCGGAACTGACCCTGCGTTCCACCTTTATCGTCGGTTTCCCTGGCGAAACCGAAGAAGATTTCCAGATGCTGCTCGATTTCCTTAAAGAAGCGCGTCTGGATCGCGTCGGCTGCTTTAAATACAGCCCGGTAGAAGGCGCAACCGCCAACGAACTGGCGGATCAGGTGCCGGAAGAGGTGAAAGAGGAGCGCTGGAACCGCTTTATGCAACTGCAACAGCAGATCTCCGCTGAGCGCTTGCAGGAAAAAATCGGTCGCGAAATTTTGGTGATCATCGATGAAGTCGACGAAGAAGGCGCGATTGGCCGCAGCATGGCAGACGCCCCGGAAATCGACGGCGCGGTGTACCTGAATGGCGAAACCGGTGTTAAACCGGGCGACATTATCCGCGTGAAGGTGGAAAACGCCGACGAATACGATCTGTGGGGCTCCCGCGTTTAAAACCTTTCTTCCCTCTCCTCATGCAGGAGAGGGAATTTCCTACCCCTTAATTTTCGGATCCAGCGCGTCGCGCAGGCCATCACCCAGCAGGTTAAACGCCAGCACCGTCAGAAAAATCGCCAGCGAAGGGAACAGCGCCACATGCGGCGCAATCACCATATCCGCACGCGCTTCACTGAGCATCGCGCCCCACTCCGGCGTTGGCGGCTGTGCGCCCATACCTAAAAATGAGAGGCTGGCGGCTGAGATAATCGAGGTGCCGATACGCATGGTGAAATAGACCACAATCGATGACACCGTGCCCGGCAGAATATGGTGAAACAGGATCACCGCATCGCTGGCTCCGATGCTGCGCGCGGATTCGATAAAGGTTTGTTGCTTGAGCACCAGCGTGTTGCCGCGCACCAGACGGGCAAACGCCGGCACGGAGAACACCGCCACGGCGATGATCACGTTTGCCATGCCGCTGCCCATTACCGCCACCACCGCAATCGCCAGCAGAATGCCGGGGAACGCAAACAGCACATCACAAATGCGCATAATCAGACGATCCCACCAACCTTCGTAGTAACCCGCCAGCAACCCCAGAACCGTGCCGATGAGCGCGCCACTCAGCACCGCAAAAAGACCGGCGGCAAGCGAAATCTGTGCCCCGACCAGCACACGGCTTAAGATGTCGCGCCCCAGCGAATCAACGCCAAACCAGTGCACCAGAGACGGCCCTTCATTGAGCCGGTCGTAGTCAAAATAGTTCTCCGCATCGAACGGGGCTATCCACGGGGCGACAATCGCCAGCAGGATCAGCAGCAGCACAAAAATCCCGGCGGTCATCGCCAGCGGCTGGCGGCAAAAACGCCGCCAGAATTCATGCCACGGCGTGCGCACATGCCCCGGTTTGACTACGGGCATGGCGTTTAAAACCGCCTGTCGACGCCAGTTTAATAATCGCATCCTTACTTGTACCTGATCGCGGGATTAAGGGCGGCGTAGAGCACATCCACCACCAAGTTGATAAGAATAAACTCCAGTGAGAAGAGCAGCACCTCGGCCTGAATCACCGGGTAGTCGCGCATCTCCACCGAGTCCACCAGCAAACGCCCCAACCCCGGCCAGTTGAAGACTTTCTCCACCACAATGGAGCCGCCGAGCAAAAAGCCAAATTGCAGCCCCATCATGGTGACCACCGGGATCAGCGCGTTGCGCAGACCATGTTTGAGAATAACCCAGCGCTCGCTCACGCCTTTGGCACGCGCGGTGCGCATGTAGTCCTCATTGAGCACTTCCACGAACGAGGCGCGGGTAAAACGCGCCATCACTGCCGCCACTGCCGCACCGAGCGTTAACGACGGCAAAATATAGTGTAGCCAGCTGTCAGCACCGACGGTCGGCAGCCAGCCGAGTTCAACCGAGAAGATCTGCATCAGCAACATGCCGAGCGCAAACGCCGGGAATGACATGCCCGTTACCGCCAGCGCCATCCCCAGATGATCCGGCCAGCGGTTGCGCCACACGGCGGCGGCAATCCCCGCGCCAAGCCCAAACAGCATCGCCCAGCACATGCTGGTAATGGTCAGCAGTAGCGTCGGCATAAAGCGGCTGGCGATTTCATCCACCACCGGGCGGCGCGAGGCCATCGAGATACCAAAATCGCCCTGCAGCACATTGCCGATGTAGTGCCAGAACTGCCGCCACAGCGGCTGATCCAGCCCAAGCTGTTGGCGCACCAGCTCAATGACCTGCGCATCGGCTTCCGGTCCGGCAATCAACCGCGCCGGATCGCCCGGCAGCAAGTGGACAAACAGAAACACCAGCACCGCCACAATCAGTAGCGTCGGGATCAGGCCCAGCAAGCGTTTAATAATATAATTTTGCATTGTGCGTTCCCTCACGCCTCCTTTTGCTCTGCGAGGTGGAGTGAGTTATTTCACCAAATCCGCGTTATCAAAACTGAACCCGGTGTCGGGCATAATGTAGAAACCGGTGAGCTTCTTGTTATGCGCTGAAACCAGCTTTTCCACCACCAGCGGCACCCACGGCGACTCCTGCCAGATGAGATCCTGCGCCTGCTTGTACAACTGCTCTTTCTCCGCAGCATCCGTGGTTTTTAGCGCCTCGGCGAGGTCTTTATCCACTTGCGGGTTGCTGTAAAACGCGGTGTTGAACTGCGTTGGCGGCCAGTTCCACGAGGCGAACAGCGGCGATAGCGCCCAGTCTGCTTCGCCGGTCGAGGCCGACCAGCCGGTGTAGAACATACGCACGCCGCTCTGTTCCTGCCCTTTGGCTTCCACTTCCGCTGCGCGTTGCCCGGCGTCCATCGCCGTCACCTGCACTTTAATGCCCACCTGCGCCAGTTGCTGCTGGGTAAACTGCAACACTTTCTGCGCGGTGCTGTGGTTATGCGACGACCACAAAGTCGTGCTGAATCCCTGCGGATAACCGGCTTCTTTTAGCAGCTCGCGGGCTTTTGCTGGATCGTACGGCCATGGCTGATAGGCCTGTGAATAGGCAATGGTTGGCGGTACAACGCCGGTGGCGGGCGTCGCGAAACCGGCGAACGCCACTTTCACCAGTGCAGGGCGGTTAATGGCGTAGTTGATCGCCTCACGCACTTTCGGGTTATCGAACGGTTTTTGCGTGACATTCATGCTTATGTAACGCTGCATAATCGACGGGCTGGCAACCAGCTCCAGCTTGCTGTTTCTTTTCAGCACTTCCGCCTGCTCGTAGGGAATGGGGAACGCAAACTGCGCTTCGCCGGTTTGCAGCATCGCCGCGCGGGTGTTGTTGTCCACCACTGGCCGCCAGGTAATCGAGTCCAGCTTGGGTAAACCTTGCTGCCAGTACCCGGCGAATCTCTTCACTTTCACGTAATCGGTCTGGTTCCACGCTTCCAGTTCATACGGGCCGGTGCCTACGGGGTGAAAACCAATGTCGTTGCCATATTTTTGTAGCGCCGCCGGAGAAATCATGGCGGTTGCCGGATGCGCGAGAATATTAATAAACGCGGAAAAAGGCTGCTTCAGGGTAATTTTTACCGTGTAGGCATCCGCCACATCGGTTCTCGCGATATTTTTATACAGGTTATAGCGCTTCAGGCTGTTGCGCGGATTACTGGCACGGTCGAGGTTGGCTTTTACCGCAGCGGCGTCAAAGTCAGTGCCATCCTGGAACTTTACCCCGTGGCGCAAGTTGACGGTATAGACCATGCCGTCAGCAGAAACGCTGTAGCTCTCTGCCAGCACGTTCTCCAGCTGCATATCTTTATCAAGGCCAAACAGCCCTTGATAGAACGATTTCGCCACCGCCTGCGATAGCGTGTCGTTGGCATCATACGGGTCGAGGGTCGTGAAATTGGATCCCACTGCGACAACCACATCTTTCGCCGCAAAGGCCGGGATGGCGGTCAGCGCGAACATCACGCTGGCGAGTCCCCGCCAGTGCCGTGAAATGAATTGTGTCATGTTGCTCTCCTGAAGAACCCTGCCAGTGCTCAGTTAAAAACGGGATTGCGTACTGCCGGGCGTCGAACGGGCGACAAAATGCCCCGGCCCCACGTTCTGCAACTGCACGCGTTGCATTGACTCGCCGCGCTTGCGGATATTGCTGGGCATGTCATCAGACAACAACACACGCTGCGCGTGATGGTGCGCAGGGTCGGCAACCGGCACCGCCGACATTAACTTACGTGTATACGGATGCTGTGGGTTTTCAAACACCGCCTGCCGTGGACCGATCTCAACAATTTGCCCAAGGTACATCACCGCGACGCGGTGGCTGATGCGTTCTACCACCGCCATATCATGCGAGATAAACAGAAATGCAATGCCCATCTCACGCTGCAAATCGAGCAGCAAATTGATGATTTGTGCGCGGATCGAGACATCCAGCGCCGAAACGGATTCGTCCGCCACCACCACGCGCGGGTTGAGCGCCAGCGCCCGGGCGATGCAAATGCGCTGACGCTGCCCGCCGGAAAACTCATGCGGGTAGCGCCAGGCGTGTTCCGGCTTCAGACCGACGCGCTCCAGCAGCCACTCCACGCGCTGCCGCCCCTCTTCTGCCCCTAATAAATTGTGTACCCGCAGCGGTTCAATAATCGAATCGCCAACCGTCTGGCGCGGGTCCAGCGAGGCGTAAGGATCCTGAAAAATAAACTGAATATCGCGACGGATGCGTTTCATCTTGCTATCCGGCAGCGTATCAATGCGCTCACCGTTAAAGGTGATGGAACCGCTCTGGTGCTCCACCAGCCGCAGCAGCGCGCGCCCGGTGGTGGATTTACCGCTGCCGGATTCGCCCACCAGCGACAGCGTTTCGCCCGGCCAGAGATCAAAGCTCACCCCTTCCACAGCGTGCACCTCTTTGGTGACGCGATTAAGAATGCCGCTGCGCAGCGGGAAGCGCGCCACCAGATCGCGCACCTGCAAAATCGGCTCGCCCGGCACCACCGTATCCTGCTCGATTTCCGCTTCCTGATGCGCCGGGTTTTTCGGCGAAATCAGCGGAAAGCGGCGCGGCAACGTGCTGCCGTTCATCGCTCCCAGTTTGGGCACCGCCGCCAGCAGCGCTTTGGTATACGGATGCTGTGGATGATTGAAAATTTGCTCAACGCTGCCGGTTTCCACCGCTTCACCCTGGTTCATCACCAGTACGCGGTCGGCAACATCGGCGACTACGCCCATATCGTGAGTGATGAAAATCACCCCCATCGACATCTCTTTTTGCAGCACGGCGATGAGTTGCAGGATTTGCGCCTGGATCGTGACATCCAGCGCGGTGGTCGGTTCGTCGGCAATCAGCACCGCCGGGCGACAGGAGAGCGCCATCGCAATCATCACGCGCTGGCGCATACCACCAGAAAGCTGATGTGGAAAGCTGGACAACATCTCCTGCGATTCGGGAATGCGCACCAGATCGAGCATGCGCCGTGCCTCAATCATCGCGTCTTCACGGCCCAGTTTCTGGTGCAGGCGTATCGACTCGGCGATCTGCTCGCCCACCGGAAAAACCGGGTTGAGCGAGGTCATCGGCTCCTGAAAAATCATCGCGATATCCGCGCCGCGCACGCTGCGCATTTGCGATGCGCTCAGCCGGGTGAGTTCCACATTCTGCCGGTTACGCCGGGTCAGGCGCATGTGATCGCAGCTCACTTCGCCGCCCGCCTGCTCAATCAGGCGCAGCAACGCGAGCGCGGTAACCGATTTACCAGAGCCGGATTCGCCGACAATCGCCAGCGTTTCGCCGCGTTTGAGGGAAAAGGAGAGATGGCGAACCGCCGGGACGAGTTGCTTGTCATGGCTGAAAGCGACGTTCAGATTACTGACATCCAGCACCACGTTCGCATCGGTTTCCATCCGCTCAACTCCACTCGCATTATTCACGATAAATGCCCACGCTTGGTGCATCGCCCGCGTAACCCCACGCGCGATACATCCCTTCACTGTTGAACGGCAACGCCACATTGCCTTCGCGATCAACCGCAATCAGCCCACCGCTGCCGCCCAGCGCCGGGAGTTTTTCCATCACCACCGCGTCGCTGGCTTCCTGCAAACTCAAACCGCCGTACTCCATGAGCGCGGCGATGTCGTAAGCGGCCAGCGCGCGAATAAATACTTCACCGGTGCCGGTACAAGAAACCGCCACGTTGGCGTTATTGGCATAACAGCCTGCGCCGGGTAATGGGCTGTCGCCCACACGACCCGGTAATTTATTGGTCATACCGCCGGTCGATGTCGCAGCCGCCAGGTTGCCCTGCTTATCCAGCGCCACCGCCCCCACGGTGCCAAATTTTTTACTCTCATCAAGCGGCGCGGAGCCGTGATCCAGCACGGTGTGCCCGGCGTCCCGCGCTTCCATCAGTTGTGCAAAACGTTCCGGGGTGGAAAACAGGCTCGGCGATACCGCTTCCATGCCGTGGGAAAAAGCAAACTTTTCCGCCCCCTCGCCAATCATGAAGACATGCGGGCTGTGCTCCATCACCAGACGCGCCGCCAGCACCGGATTGCGCAAGCGGCTGACACCCGCCACCGCACCCGCTTGTAATGTGTTGCCGTCCATCACGCAGGCATCCAGCTCATGGGTTTCATCGCGAGTAAACACTGCGCCGATACCGGCGTTAAATAATGGGCACTCCTCCAGCAGCCGCACCGCTTCCGTTACCACATCCAGTGCGCTAACGCCCGATTCCAGCATGCGCTGCCCGGTTTCGATAATGGACGAAAGTACGTGTACGTAACGTTGCTCTTTTTCCGGGCTCATCTGCGCACGACCGATAGCACCCGCACCGCCGTGTATTGCGATTACCGCTTTAACCATTTGTGCCGCCTGGATTTCTCTGCGCCTGGAGGGATTTCTGAATATAGAAAGTCGTTACAACGATGTAAAGCGATGTCATTACAACGGGGTAGGCGTAAGGCATGTTGAGGCCTTCTCTTTTCTGCCATAATGGCCGCTTCATCGCGTTGACTGGATATTAACTATGGAATCATCAAACGGCCTGATCTCGCTCGATACGGCCCTGTCACAGATGCTGTCACGCATTTCACCGCTGACTGAAAGCGAAACCCTGCCGCTGGTGGCCTGCTTTGGTCGCGTGGTGGCGCAAGATATTATCTCTCCGCTGAACGTACCGGGTTTTGATAACTCGGCGATGGACGGCTACGCCGTGCGGCTGGCGGAGGTACAAAGTGGTAACGCCCTGCCGGTGGCGGGTAAAGCGTTTGCCGGACAGCCCTTCGACGGCGAATGGCCTGCAGGCACGTGCATACGCATTATGACCGGCGCGCCGATCCCCGCCGGATGCGACGCGGTAGTAATGCAGGAACAAACAGAACAGACCGATAGTGGTATTCGTTTTACCGCCGAAGTGCGGGCTAATCAGAATATCCGCCGCGCGGGTGAAGATATTCGACAAGGCGCCAGCGTTTTTACGGCGGGCACAAAACTGACCGCCGCCGAGCTGCCGGTTATTGTCTCACTGGGCATTGCCGATGTCAGTGTGCTGCGCAAAGTGCGCGTGGCGCTGTTTTCCACCGGCGACGAACTGCAGCTGCCGGGCCAGCCGCTGGCTGACGGGCAAATCTACGATACCAACCGCTTGTCCGTTCACCTGATGCTGAGCCAGCTCGGTTATGAGGTGATTAACCTTGGCATCGTGCCGGATGACCCGCAGAAACTGCGCGACACCTTTATTGCTGCCGACAGTCAGGCCGATGTGGTGCTGAGCTCCGGCGGTGTGTCGGTGGGTGAAGCCGATTACACCAAAACCATTCTTGATGAACTGGGCGAAATCGCGTTCTGGAAACTGGCGATCAAGCCGGGTAAACCATTCGCCTTTGGCAAACTGAAGAACAGCTGGTTCTGCGGCCTGCCGGGTAACCCGGTTTCCGCGACGCTCACCTTTTATCAGCTGGTTCAGCCGCTGCTGGCGAAGCTTGCCGGTAACACCGCCGATACGCAGCCGCTGCGTTTTCGCGCCCGTGCGACGGAGCGCCTGAAAAAGTCGCCGGGACGTCTCGATTTTCAGCGTGGCGTGTTAAGCCGTGGCGACGATGGCACGCTGGAAGTGCGCAGCACCGGTCACCAGGGTTCACATATTTTCAGTTCCTTTAGCCAGGGTAACTGCTTTGTGGTGCTGGAGCGCGAACGTGGCAATGTCGAAGCCGGTGAATGGGTGGATGTCGAGATGTTTAACCATCTCTTCGGAGGCTAAAGATGGCTGAAGAACTCAGCGACGCGGAGATGATGCGCTATAACCGGCAGATTATTCTGCGCGGTTTTGATTTCGACGGCCAGGAGCGGTTAAAAGCCGCTCGCGTACTGGTGGTCGGGCTCGGCGGCCTCGGCTGCGCCGCCGCGCAATATCTGGCGGCGGCAGGCGTCGGGCATATGACGCTGCTCGATTTTGATACGGTGGCGCTCTCTAACCTGCAACGCCAGACGCTGCACAGCGACGCGGATATCGGCGTGGCGAAAGTGGACTCGGCGCGCGAATCGTTACTGCGCGTCAACCCGAATGTGCATTACACCGCCATCAACGCCCTGCTTGATGACACGGCGCTGCTCACACAGATTGCCGCCCATGACATGGTGCTGGATTGCACCGATAACGTCACGATTCGTAACCAGCTCAACGCGGGCTGTTTCCAGCATCGCGTGCCGCTGGTTTCCGGCGCGGCCATTCGCATGGAAGGCCAGATCAGCGTCTTTACCTGGGGCGAAAACGATCCTTGCTATCGCTGCCTGAGCCGCCTGTTTGGCGATAATGCGCTGACCTGTGTCGAAGCGGGTGTCATGGCGCCGCTGGTCGGGGTGATTGGTTCGCTGCAGGCGATGGAAGCCATCAAAGTGCTGGCGCATTACGGTACGCCGGCGGCGGGGAAAATCGTCATGTATGATGCGATGACCTGCCAGTTCCGCGAAATGAAACTGCTGCGCAATCCTGACTGCGACGTCTGCGGACATTAATCTCCCGCCTCTTTTTCCGGATGGCGCAACGTCATCCGGCATCGCGATAAAAGGTCGACTTTCATCACAGTAACCTTCATTCGAAAGTAATTTAATCTCCATATGAAACACATGGAGATAAGTTATGATCTTCAACATCCAGCGTTATTCCACTCATGACGGCCCAGGTATTCGTACCGTTGTGTTCCTGAAAGGCTGCTCGCTAAGTTGCCGCTGGTGCCAGAACCCGGAGAGCCGCAGCCGCACGCGGGATCTACTGTTTGACAACCGTCTATGCCTTGCCGGGTGTGAGTTATGCCAGCATGCCGCGCCAAAGGTGATTGAACGTGCGGTGAACGGTTTGCTTATCCACCGCGAAAAACTTGATGATACGCAGCTTGATGCGCTCACCGGGTGTTGCCCGACGCAGGCGCTGAGTGTCTGCGGTGAAACGCCCGATGTGCGCGATATTATGGCTACCGTTTTGCGCGATAAGCCCTTTTATGACCGCAGCGGCGGTGGCATCACCCTTTCCGGCGGTGAGCCGTTTATGAACCCGCAACTGGCGCAGCAACTGCTCCAGGCCAGCCATCAGCACGGCATTCATACGGCAGTGGAAACCTGCCTGCATGTGCCGTGGCGCTATATCGAACCGTCCCTGCCCTTTGTGGATCTGTTTCTCGCGGATTTAAAACATGTCGATAACGCCGCCTTTCGCCAGTGGACCGGCGGCTCGGCAAAACGCGTGCTGGATAACCTGAAACGGCTGGCGCAGGTGGGGAAAAAACTCACCATCCGCGTGCCGCTGATCCCCGGATTTAATGCCGATAAAGACGCCATACGCGCCATTACTGCCTTCGCTGCCGATGAGCTGAACGTCAGCGACATTCATTTTTTGCCTTACCACACGCTGGGCATGAACAAGTATCACCTGCTCGGCGAACCCTACACCGCCCCAGAGAAGCCGCTGGACGCCCCGCAACTGCTGGCATATGCGCAGGATTGTGCCCAGCGCAAAGGGCTGACGGCGACATTACGAGGATAGAACCATGACCACGCTGCAACTCAACACCCTGACCGATCGTATAAAAAACCATAAAACCGCGCTGGTGCACATTGTGAAGCCACCGGTTTGCACCGAGCGCGCCCGGCATTACACGCAGATTTATCAGCAAAATTTGGACAAACCGCTGCCGGTACGCCGCGCGCTGGCGCTGGCGCATCACCTGGCCGAGCGCACTATCTGGATCAAACATGACGAGCTGATTATCGGTAATCAGGCCAGCGAAGTGCGCGCCGCGCCGATTTTTCCGGAATACACCGTTTCATGGATCGAAAAAGAGATCGATGAGCTCGCCGACCGCCCCGGCGCTGGCTTTGCGGTTAGCGAAGAGAACAAACGCGTGCTGCATGAGATTTGCCCGTGGTGGCGTGGCCAGACGGTGCAGGATCGCTGCTACGGCATGTTTACTGACGAACAAAAAGCGCTGCTGGAAACCGGCATTATCAAAGCCGAAGGCAATATGACGTCTGGCGACGCGCACCTGGCGGTGAACTTCCCGCTGCTGCTGGAGCTTGGCCTCGACGGGCTGCGCCACAAAGTAGATGAGCGCCGGACGCGCATCAACCTGACGGTGCTCGACGATCTGCACGGTGAGCAGTTCTTAAAAGCGATTGATATTGTGCTGGAAGCCGTCAGCCTGCATATCGAACGCTTTGCCGATCTGGCGCGTCAAATGGCCGGGGAAGAGACGCGGCAAAACCGCCGCGATGAGTTGCTGGCGATGGCGGAAAACTGCCTGATTATCGCCCATGAACCGCCGCGCACCTTCTGGCAGGCGTTGCAACTCTGCTACTTTATCCAGTTGATTTTGCAGATTGAATCCAACGGGCATTCGGTCTCTTTCGGACGCATGGATCAGTATCTTTATCCGCACTATCGTCGCGATGTTGAATTACAACAATCTCTGCCCCGCGAACAGGCCATTGAGTTACTGCACAGTTGCTGGCTAAAGCTGCTGGAAGTGAACAAAATTCGCTCCGGTTCCCATTCAAAAGCCTCGGCGGGCAGCCCGCTATATCAGAACGTCACCATTGGCGGCCAGCAGTGGCATAACGGTGAAGCGCGCGACGCGGTTAACCCGCTCTCCTACGCAATTCTGGAATCCTGCGGACGCCTGCGTTCTACCCAGCCGAACCTGAGCGTGCGTTACCACGCCGGCATGAGCAACGACTTCCTTGATGCCTGCGTGCAGGTGATCCGCTGCGGCTTCGGTATGCCCGCGTTCAATAACGATGAAATTGTTATTGCGGAATTCATCAAGCTCGGTGTCGAACCCGCGGACGCCTACGATTACGCGGCCATTGGCTGCATTGAAACTGCCGTTGGCGGCAAATGGGGCTACCGCTGCACCGGCATGAGTTTTATCAATTTTGCCCGCGTGATGCTGGCAGCGCTGGAAGGTGGTCGCGATGCCACCAGCGGCAAAATCTTTCTGCCTCAAACCCAGGCGCTGTCGGCGGGGAATTTCAACGCATTCGATGAGGTCATGCACGCCTGGGACCGACAGATTCGTTATTACACCCGTAAATCGATTGAGATTGAGTACGTGGTCGACACCATGCTGGAAGAGAACGTGCCGGATATTCTCTGTTCCGCGCTGGTCGATGACTGCATTGAACGGGCGAAAAGCATTAAACAAGGCGGCGCGAAGTATGACTGGGTGTCCGGTTTGCAGGTGGGGATTGCCAACCTGGGTAACAGCCTCGCGGCGGTGAAAAAGCTGGTCTTTGACCAGGGTGTTATCGGGCAACAACAACTGGCACAGGCGCTGGCAGAGGATTTCGATGGCCTGACGCACGAACAGTTGCGCCAGCGGCTGGTTAACAGCGCGCCGAAATACGGCAACGATGATGACAGCGTAGATACGCTGCTGGTACGCGCCTATCAAACCTATATTGATGAGCTGAAGCAGTATCACAACCCGCGTTACGGTCGCGGCCCGATCGGCGGTAATTATTACGCCGGAACCTCGTCTATTTCCGCGAACGTGCCGTTTGGCGCGGCAACCATGGCGACACCGGATGGTCGCAAAGCGCATACGCCGCTGGCGGAGGGCGCAAGCCCGGCGTCCGGCACCGATCATCTGGGGCCGACGGCGGTGATAAGTTCCGTGGGTAAATTACCGGTGGAAGCGATTCTCGGCGGCGTGTTGCTGAACCAGAAACTGAATCCGTCGACGCTGGAAAATGAGAGCGATAAGCAAAAGCTGATGGTGCTGCTGCGCACGTTCTTCGAGGTACATAAAGGCTGGCATATTCAGTACAACATTGTGTCGCGCGAAACGCTGCTGGAGGCGAAGAAACACCCGGATCAGTATCGCGATTTGGTGGTGCGCGTCGCCGGCTATTCCGCGTTCTTCACCGCCCTGTCGCCAGATGCGCAGGACGACATTATCGCCCGAACTGAACATACCTTATAAAGCGATGGCCGGGCTTTCCCACAAAGCCCGGTCTACTTTTCGTCTGCCGAAAATAGAAACTCCGTCAGTTACTTTCCAGCCCCACACCTGCGAAACCCAAAGGACTTTTTCGCTTTTCCCGGCTGTTTAACCTATGGATTTCGGATTGCAGGAAGGCGGCAAGGCGGTAAGTCCCCGGGAACTTACATCAGTAAGTGACCGGGGCGCACCGCCGCAGCCAACACACCTGCAGTTCGAAAGACGACGGTTAAACGCGCTTACATCAGTAAGTGACCGGGCCGCACCGCCGCAGCCAACACACCTGCAGTTCGAAAGACGACGGTTAAACGAGCTTACATCAGTAAGTGACTGGGCCGCGCCGCCGCAGCCAACAAACCTGCAGTTCGAAAGACGACGGTTAAACTTTCGAATGAAATAAAATTTGTGCTTCCCCTCACATTATCTCTAGAATGTTTCTCGTCGCAGTTACATTCAGGAGTTCTATGTATGACCGTCAAAGTTATCGTTACCGATATGGACGGAACCTTCCTTGATGACGCCAAGCAGTACGATCGCACACGATTTATGGCGCAATTCGAGCAGCTTCGTCAGCGGAATATTGAATTCGTTGTCGCCAGCGGCAACCAGTATTACCAGCTGATCTCCTTCTTCCCGGAGCTGAAAGAGACCATTTCGTTCGTCGCGGAAAACGGCGCGCTGGTGTATGAGCACGGTCAACAGTTATTCCACGGTGAGCTGACCCGCCACGAAGCGCAAGTGGTGATTGGCGAGCTGTTAAAAGACAGCAGCCTCAACTTTGTTGCCTGCGGCCTGGAAAGCGCGTACGTCAGCGAAAACGCCCCGGCTGAGTTTGTCGACCTGATGTCGAAACACTATTACCGTTTAAAGCCAGTGCGCGATTTTCAGCACATTGACGATACCTTGTTCAAGTTTTCGTTGAACTTGCCGGACAGCGACATCCCGCAACTGATCGACGCTCTGCATGTCTCGCTTGACGGCATCATGAAGCCAGTCACCAGCGGCTTTGGTTTTGTCGATTTGATAATCCCTGGTCTGCATAAAGCTAACGGCATTACGCGCCTGCTTAAACGCTGGGGCATCTCACCGCAACAGTGCGTTACCATTGGCGACAGCGGTAACGACGCGGAAATGCTGCGCATGACCGATTTTTCGTTCGCCATGGGCAACGCCAGCGACGCCATTAAAGCTATTGCCCGTCATCAGACCGATGACAATAACCACCAGGGCGCGCTGAATGTGATTCAGGCCGTGCTTGATAACACCGCACCATTCAATCGCTGATCCCCCGCCGGAGCACCCGCTTCGGCCCTTTCTGCTGCTAATTTTCCGCTTTGTGCCACGCATCAAGTTTTTAAACTTGCATTAACTTATTTTTAACTTATTTTATCATTTGTAAGTTAAATAACTTTCGAATGAAAGAATGTGAGGTACAACATGGCTTTTACCAGTGAAACGCTGCCCACCGATCACAAAGCATCGATCCGTCAGATGAAACAGCAACTGCGCGCGCAAATCGGCGATGTACAGCAGGTATTTAACCGCCTGAGTGAGCAGATTGCCGCCCGCGTAGCCGATATCAATGCCCTTAAAGCTCAAGGCAAATCCGTGTGGCCACAACTCGCCTACAGCGACATTGCGCAAGGCAAGGTCAGCGAGGCGCAGCGGGCGCTGATCAAGCGGCGCGGTTGTGCGGTCATTAAGGGGCATTTTCCGCGTGAGCAGGCGCTGGGCTGGGATCGCTCAATGCTGGATTACCTCGACCAAAACCATTTTGATGAGGTGTACAAAGGACCTGGTGACAGCTTCTTCGGCACGCTGGAGGCCTCGCGTCCGGAAATCTATCCCATTTACTGGTCGCAGGCGCAAATGCAGGCGCGCCAAAGTAACGAAATGGCCGCCGTGCAATCCTTCCTTAACCGACTGTGGCGCTTCGAGAGTGAAGGCCAGCAGTGGTTCGACCCGGATGTGAGCGTTATCTACCCGGATCGCATTCGCCGCCGTCCGCCGGGAACCACCTCGAAAGGCCTCGGCGCGCATACGGATTCCGGCGCGCTGGAGCGCTGGCTTCTCCCCGCTTACCAGCGTGTGTTTGCCAGCGTGTTTAACGGCAAATTTGAGGAATATGACCCGTGGAATGCGGCGCACCGTACCGAGGTGGAAGAGTACACGGTGGATAACACCACCAAATGTTCGGTGTTCCGCACCTTTCAGGGCTGGACGGCGTTGTCGGATATGATCCCCGGCCAGGGGTTGCTGCACGTGGTGCCGATCCCGGAAGCGATGCCGTATATTCTGCTGCGCCCGCTGCTCGATGATGTACCGGAAGATGAACTGTGCGGCGTAGCGCCAGGGCGGGTATTACCGGTTTCGGAGAAGTGGCATCCGCTGCTGATGGAAGCCCTGAGCAGCATTCCGGCGCTGGAAGCCGGGGATTCCGTGTGGTGGCACTGCGATGTGATCCACTCGGTTGCGCCGGTGGAAAACCAGCAAGGCTGGGGCAATGTGATGTACATTCCCGCCGCGCCGCTGTGCGCGAAAAACCTCGCGTATGCGCGCAAAGTGAAAGTGGCGCTTGAGCAAGGTGCTTCGCCGGGCGATTTCCCGCGTGAGAACTACGAAAGCGACTGGTCAGGCCGCTTTACGCTGGACGACCTGAATATTCACGGTAAGCGCGCGCTGGGTATGGACGTTTAGGCATCGTACAACCCTTCTCGCTCCACGGCGGTACGTTGTTGCCCGGGACGTATCCGCCGTACCGATTCGCGCACCGCAAGCGTACCGTTGAGTAACAGCGAACCGGTGGTGGCCTGCGGTCGGATCAAACGCTGTTGCAGCAGGTGTACCGCCTCTACACCCAATTCATCACGCGGGACATGCACTGCGGTGAGCGGCACATCCTGAATCGCCGCCAGATTAAAGGCGTCAATGCTCATCACCGAGACATCCTGCGGCACGCGCAGCCCACGCTGCTGGAGCGCATGAACCGTGCCTTCCGCCATAAAATCGCCCCCGACGAGAAAGGCGGTAGGCGGTGATTTATGCGCCGGATCATCAAGCCACTCCCCTACCCGCATCCCCGCTTCTTTGGCACTAAAACTGGGGACGGTGATCAGATCCCGCTTACTTTGGAAACGCAGATTGCGCCGCTGCCAGGCTTCTTTGATGCCCGCCAGGCGCAGATCCATGGTATAGCGACGCAGGCACATCACATTCACCACCTCGCGGTGACCCATCTCAAACAGATAATTGGCAGCAAACTCGCCGATCGTGCGGTGATCCGGCGCGATGGAAGGCAAACGCATACGCCCGTCACGGCAGTTGATTAGCACGCAGGGTTTACCCATATCGGCCGCCAGGTCATGAATATGCGGATCATCAATGCCCAGCAGGATCGCCGCCTGGGTTTCCGGTGCGTTCATGCGCGCGAGAAATTCATTGGCGTCGCTGTCCAGCTCTTCCAGCGCGCAGTAGCGCAGCCGCACTTCATGGGGTGCCAACGCTTTGTTAATGCTCTGGATCACACGGTAATAGAAGATATCGGAACGCTCATCAAAGGCCCGCTGCGGTGCGAAAACAATCAGGTTATTCAGCAGCAGCCGCCCGGCGGCAATCCCCTCCATCACCCCCAGCTCACGCGCGCAGGCCAGCACTGCTGCACGTGCTTTTTCACTGGTATTGGCTTTGCCTGCCAGCACACGGGAAACCGTGCTGGTCGACAGGTTGGTGCGCAGGGCAATTTCGTTGATTTTGAGCTTTTTATCCATTCTGTGATCTTGCTCCGTTTCCGAAATGGGAAAATTTTCATGAATCGAAAAGCCTGATATTCATGACACCAATGCAAGTCTGCCGCATATCATCACTGATTGATGAGAATTCTTGCACAAAATCCGCTTTAGCTGCCGATTTTTCTCGCCTAACGTAAACGTGTCATACAACTTCCATACTAGTTGTAGGAACAATAACCAAAAAAACGCAGATAAATCATCACGCAAACCTGTGCGGTATAACAACTCCGCAAGAGTTTGCCCCGACTTCCCTACAAGAAGATATGCGGAGAAAAGAATGAGCCAGGGGATCAACAATGAAATGGCGGCCAGCAAAAGCCGCCGGATAGTGAAAAACTTACGCTGGTGGGTATTAGTGCTGTTCTTATTCGGCGTGACGGTGAACTACATCACCCGTAACTCGCTGGGGATTCTGGCACCGGAATTAAAAACCAGCCTCGGCATCACCACTGAACAATATTCGTGGATTGTCGGCGCGTTTCAGCTGGCTTACACCATTTTCCAGCCGCTGTGTGGCTGGCTGATTGACGTGATTGGCCTGAAAGTCGGCTTTATGGTGTGCGCCATCATCTGGGCGCTGGCCTGTATTTTCCACGCCGGCGCAGGCAGTTGGGTCCATCTGGCGATTTTGCGTTTCACCATGGGCGCATCGGAAGCAGCGGCAACCCCCGCCAACGCCAAAACCATCGGCGAGTGGTTCCCGAAATCAGAACGCCCGGTGGCTGCCGGTTGGGCAGGCGTGGGTTTCTCGATTGGCGCCATGCTGGCTCCGCCTATTATCTACTTCGCTCACGCCTCATTTGGCTGGCAGGGCGCGTTTATGTTTACCGGTGTGCTGGCGCTGCTGTGGGTGATCTTGTGGTGGGTGTTTTACCACAACCCGGATAAACACCCGAACCTCAGTAAAGACGAGCTGGCCTTTATTCAGCAGGATAATGAACCACCAGCGGTCAAACTGCCCTTCTTTACCGCCCTGAAAACCGTCTCGAAAAACAAACGCTTTTACGGTATTGCCATCCCGGCATTTATGGCAGAACCGGCCTGGGCAGTGCTGAGCTTCTGGGTGCCGCTCTATCTGGCAAAAGAACACGGTATGGATCTGAAACAGATCGCCATGTTCGCTTGGCTGCCGTTCCTCGCCGCCGATCTCGGTAGCGTCGCCAGCGGTTACCTGACCAAACTCTATACCCGCTGGTTTGGCTGCACCCGCGTGAATTCGGTGGTTGCCAGCTCGGTGACCGGCGCGTTTTTGATGATTTCACTCGCCGCTGTCGCCATCACCCGCGATCCGTACCTCACCATTGTGCTGATTTCGATTGGCGGTTT
Source organism: Kosakonia sp. LAM2021 (assembly GCF_016620385.1). Classification (NCBI taxonomy): domain Bacteria; kingdom Pseudomonadati; phylum Pseudomonadota; class Gammaproteobacteria; order Enterobacterales; family Enterobacteriaceae; genus Kosakonia; species Kosakonia sp. LAM2021. Next base: position 362,787 of record NZ_JAENHT010000003.1, on the reverse strand, counting down.
TGGCCACCAGATCATCTCCTGCATGTTGAGCGCGCTGGTGGTGGAGTCCTTCGATAAAGGCCAGATGGCGACGGTGAACGGCATGCGCGGCTCGGCGGCGTGGATCGCCAGCTTCCTCTTCTCACTGCTGATTGGCGTTACCGCCGACAAAATTGGTTTCAACCCGCTGTTTATTGCCATGGGTTTCTTTGACCTGATTGGCGCTTGTTTCCTGGTAGCATTTATTGCTGAACGACGCGCAAAACGCGCCTGATTGTGGATGTCTGATATGAAAACCCTGAAGAACTGGACGTTACAAAAACAAGCAGCTCATCATGTTGAGCTGCTGGTGGACGGGCAACACACCTTGTGTCTGTATGTGCTGGAAGAGAACTTATTCCGTGTGCTGCTCAAGCGTAAAGGTGAGCTGGCGCTGGACAGAACGTGGAGCATTGCGCCGAAAGATGACGTGCCGTGGGAAGGCCGCTCGCGTGACGATCTGTCGGGTTTTAGCCTGCCGCAATGGTCGCTGGCGCAACAGCAAGAGACATTAACTATTGAGAGCGCAAAACTGCGCGTCACCGTGCATCAACCGCTGTGGCTGGAGTGGCACTACCGCAACGACGCGGGTGAGTGGCAATGGCTGGCGAGCGATCGCCCGACCAGCGCGTATCTGGTTAACGCCCATGGCGACGGCGTGGCGCATTATCTCAGCCGTAAAAAAGAGGAGCGTTTCTACGGCCTCGGCGAGAAAGCGGGTAATTTGCAACGTACCGGCCAGCGCTACGAAATGCGCAACCTCGATGCGATGGGCTATAACGCCGTCAGCACCGATCCGCTGTACAAACATATTCCGTTTACCCTCACCCGCCGCGACGATATCAGCTACGGTCTGTTTTATGACAACCTGAGCAGTTGCTGGCTGGATCTGGGTAACGAGATCGATAACTACCACACCGCTTATCGCCGCTGGCAAGCGGAAGCGGGCGATATTGATTACTACATTTTTACCGGCGCGCGTGCGCTGGATGTCACCAAAGCGTTTGTGCGCCTCACCGGGAAAACGCTGTTCGGCCCGAAATGGAGCCTCGGTTATAGCGGCTCAACCATGCATTACACCGATGCGCCGGATGCGCAAAACCAGTTGATGAACTTTATTCGTCTGTGCGAAGAACACGCCATTCCGTGCGATTCGTTCCAGCTCTCATCCGGCTACACCTCGATTAACGGCAAGCGCTACGTCTTTAACTGGAACTACGACAAAGTGCCGCAGCCGAAAGTGATGAGCCAGGCGTTTCACGATGCGGGCCTGAAACTGGCGGCAAATATCAAACCCTGTTTGTTGCAGGATCATCCGCGTTATAGCGAAGTGGCGGAGCGCGGTCTGTTTATTCGTGATTCCGAAACCGATGCGCCGGAACGTTCCAGTTTCTGGGATGACGAAGGCTCACACCTCGACTTTACCAACCCGCAGACTGTCGCCTGGTGGCAGGAAGGCGTGTCCACGCAGTTGCTGGAGATGGGGATCGATTCGACCTGGAACGATAACAACGAATTTGAAGTCTGGGACGGCGAAGCCCGCTGCCACGGTTTTGGCCAGGAAATTGCCATCAAGCATATTCGCCCGGTGATGCCATTGCTAATGATGCGCGCCTCAATGGAAGCGCAGCAACGGTTTGCTCCGCAAAAGCGCCCGTACCTGATTTCCCGTTCCGGCTGCGCCGGGATGCAGCGTTATGTGCAGACCTGGAGCGGCGATAACCGCACCAACTGGGACACATTGCGCTACAACATCCGCATGGGCGTGGGCATGAGTTTGTCCGGTTTGTATAACGTCGGTCACGATGTCGGCGGTTTTTCCGGCGATAAACCGGATGCGGAGCTGTTTGTGCGCTGGGTGCAAAACGGTGTAATGCATCCGCGTTTCACCATCCATTCGTGGAATGATGATCACACGGTAAACGAACCGTGGATGTACCCGGCGATCACGCCGTCGATTCGCAGCGCGATTGAGTTACGCTACCGCCTGCTGCCCTATCTCTACACGCTGCTGTGGCAGGCACATGCCGACGACGAACCGATGCTGCGCCCGACGTTCCTCGATCACGAACATGACGAGCAAACATTTGAAGAGTGCGACGACTTCCTGCTTGGCCGCGATCTTCTGGTGGCAAGCGTCGTCGAACCCGGCCAGCGCGAGCGCCGCGTCTGGCTGCCTGCCAACGACACCGGCTGGTACGATTTTTACACCGGTTGCTGGTATGCGCCTGGCCAGTGGGTGACGCTGGATGCGCCGCTGGAAACGCTGCCGCTGCTGGTGCGTGCCGGTGCCGGTCTGCCACTCAGCGATCGCATCAGGCATGTCGATGCCAACGCGGATACCACGCGTGAGCTGCACCTGTTCCCGGTGAAAGGCACCGGGCGTTCAAACGGCTTGCTGTTTGAGGACGATGGTGAGTCATGGGGTTATAAAGAGGGCAATGCGCTCTGGCTGGAGTGGGAAATGGTTTGCTCGGGCAGCACCATTAATTTACAGATCCACGCACGCGGCGACTATCGCCCGGCGTGGCAAGCACTGAAAGTGGCGCTGCCTGCAGGTGAAAAACGCCAGTTGTTAATTAATGGCGTTGCGGCCAGCGAGTGGGCCTTTGCTTAATGTGAAAAGCCCGGTAGCCGTGTGCTTACCGGGCTTGCTTCTCTTATGTACCGGGCCATTTCACGCAACAGGAACGCAGCAAATCTGAGTAGCCCCGGGAGTTTATTCAGATAAATAGCCGGAGTAAGAAAGCGCAGCCAACGCATCTGTGACGTGGGGAGGACGGTAAATGATTTACCTAAGTATTTCACGCGACAGGAAGGCGGCAAACCTGAGTATCCCCGGGAGATTACACAAGTAAGTGACCGGGGGACGAAAGTGCAACCAACGCACCTGTCGCGTGCAAGAAGACGGTAAAGCATTTACCTAAGTATTTCACGCGACAGGAAGGCGGCAAACCTGAGTATCCCCGGGAGCTTACACAAGTAAGTGACCGGGGGACGAAAGTGCAGCCAACGCACCTGTCGCGTGCAAGAGGACGGTAAAGCATTTACCTAAGTATTTCACGCGACAGGAAGGCGGCAAACCTGAGTATCCCCGGGAGCTTACACAAGTAAGTGACCGGGGGACGAAAGTGCAGCCAACGCACCTGTCGCGTGCAAGAGGACGGTAAAGCATTTACCTAAGTATTTCACGCGACAGGAAGGCGGCAAACCTGAGTATCCCCGGGAGCTTACACAAGTAAGTGACCGGGGGACGAAAGTGCAGCCAACGCACCTGTCGCGTGAAAGACGACGGTAAATTTATTCGATACCTTTACTACGCAGATAATCCTCATAATTCCCTGAGAAATCCACCACGCGCTGCGGCGTAATCTCAATCACGCGGGTTGCCAGCGAGCTGACAAATTCACGGTCGTGGGAAACGAAGATCAGCGTACCCTGATACATCTCCAGCGCCATGTTCAGCGATTCGATGGATTCCATATCCAGGTGGTTGGTCGGTTCGTCCATAACGAGGATGTTCGGTTTTTGCATCATCAGCTTGCCGAACAACATGCGGCCTTTTTCACCACCAGAGAGCACTTTCGCCGGTTTCTTGATATCGTCCTGGCTGAACAGCAGGCGACCGAGGATGCTGCGCACTGCTTGTTCGTCATCGCCTTCCTGTTTCCACTGGCTCATCCAGTCGAAGACAGTCAGATCGTTATCGAAATCTTCGGCGTGATCCTGCGCGTAGTAACCGATCTGCGCGTTTTCAGACCATTTCACCGTGCCGTTATCAGGCTCAAGCTCGCCCACCAGCGTTTTCAGCATGGTGGATTTACCCACGCCGTTCGCACCCAGGATGGCGATCTTCTCGCCCACTTCCAGCAGCATGTTGAAGTTTTTAAACAACGGGCCTTCATCAAACCCTTTAGTAAGGGCTTCCACTTCCAGCGCGTTACGGAACAATTTCTTGTCCTGTTCGAAGCGGATAAACGGGTTCTGACGACTGGAAGCCTTAACCTCTTCCAGCTTAATTTTGTCGATCTGACGTGCACGGGAGGTCGCCTGGCGAGATTTAGAGGCGTTTGCGCTAAAGCGGCTGACGAACGATTGCAAGTCAGCGATCTGCGCTTTTTTCTTGGCGTTATCCGCCAGCAGACGTTCGCGCGCCTGCGTCGCCGCCGTCATGTATTCGTCGTAATTGCCCGGATAAACACGCAGCTCGCCGTAGTCGAGATCCGCCATGTGCGTACAGACCATATTGAGAAAGTGGCGGTCGTGCGAAATGATAATCATGGTGCTGTCACGTTCGTTCAGCACCTGCTCCAGCCAACGAATGGTGTCGATGTCCAGGTTGTTGGTCGGTTCATCGAGCAGCAGAATGTCCGGGTTGGCAAACAGCGCCTGCGCCAGTAACACACGCAGTTTCCAGCCGGGGGCGATTTCGCTCATCGGGCCGTAGTGCTGCTCAACCGGAATGCCGACGCCGAGCAGCAGTTCGCCCGCACGCGCTTCCGCCGAGTAACCGTCCATTTCGCCATACTGCACTTCGAGGTCGGCCACTTTGTAGCCGTCCTCTTCGCTCATTTCCGCGAGGCCATAAATACGGTCGCGTTCCTGTTTCACTTCCCACAGTTCCGCATGGCCCATGATCACCGTGTCGAGCACGCTGAACTCTTCAAAGGCGAACTGATCCTGGCGCAGCTTACCGATGCGCTCATTCGGATCGAGGGAAACGTTACCCAGCGTCGGCTCTAAATCGCCGCCGAGGATTTTCATAAAGGTGGATTTACCACTCCCGTTAGCCCCGATCAGGCCGTAACGGTTGCCGCCGCCAAATTTGACGGAGATATTTTCGAACAGCGGCTTGCTGCCGAATTGCATGGTGACGTTGCTGGTGACTAACACAGAGGTATCCTGAAATATGTGACAAACACCCTATTATGCCACAATTCCGAATTAGATTCCTGCCTGGTGTCAGGGCACTAAACTGCAAGCAAAGGGAAAAAAGTGTGATTTCGTACACATCTGAATTCCCTGGACGGTGGAATGCACATATAATGCGCTTCCTGCATTCTCAACCCAACGGCCTGTGTGGCAATAAGTCTTGCATAAGATGAACATGAAATTAACCACCCTTTTAGCGGCGGCGTTTGCTGTCGTGGGATTTTGCAAAAGCGCGTCTGCTGTAACATATCCGCTGCCGACTGATGGCAGTCGTCTGATCGGTCAGAACCAGGTCGTCACTATTCCGGAAGGCAATAACCAGCCGCTGGAATATTTTGCGGCTGAATATCAAATGGGTCTGTCCAACATGCTGGAAGCAAACCCGGGCATTGATGCCTACCTGCCGAAAGGCGGCACTGTGATGAACGTTCCACAGCAGCTGATCCTGCCGGATACGGTTCACGAAGGGATCGTGATCAACAGTGCGGAAATGCGCCTCTACTACTATCCGAAAGGCACCAACACGGTGATCGTGCTGCCAATCGGTATCGGTCAGTTGGGTAAAGACACCCCGATTGCCTGGACCACCAAAGTAGAACGTAAGAAAAACGGCCCAACCTGGACACCGACGGCGAAAATGCACGCGGAATACGCAGCGATGGGACAACCGCTGCCGCCAGTTGTGCCAGCAGGCCCGGATAACCCGATGGGTCTGTACGCGCTCTATATCGGCCGCCTGTACGCCATTCACGGCACCAACGCTAACTTCGGTATCGGCCTGCGCGTGAGCCACGGCTGTGTGCGTCTGCGTAACGATGACATCAAATTCCTGTTCGAAAACGTGCCGGTCGGTACGCGCGTACAGTTTATTGATGAGCCGGTAAAAGCGACCACCGAACCGGATGGTAGCCGCTACATCGAAGTTCACAACCCGCTGTCGACCACGGAAGCGCAGTTCACCGGTGGTGAGATTGTACCGATTGCGCTGACCAAAGCGGTGCAGACCGTGACCAACCAGTCTGATGTTGATTCAAACGTGGTTGATCAGGCAATTCAGAACCGTTCCGGTATGCCGGTTCGTCTGAACTGATTACGGTTGATAGCATAAAAAAGCGGAGCAATGGCTCCGCTTTTTTTTACCCGTGATTCACCACAATAATGCCACCGTGATCGTAACGGTAATGACAATGGGCATATTCCAGCGGCGTGCCATCCTCCAGATAAATCACCTGCTCCACTTCCAGCACCGGATCGGTCTCTTCGCAATTCAGATACTGCTTATCCTCCGCCCAGGGTTTTAAGGCGCGCACAATGCGGTATGAACCCATAATCTTCAGCGCCAGATCGTCCTGCACATAGCGAAATACAGAGCTTTCCAGATGCCCGCGGTTTAACCCCGGCACCAGATTCACCGGCATCAACGTAAACTCCAGCGACATCGGTTCACCTTCCAGCAATCGCAGGCGAATAAAGTCATACACCGGGTCATCCGGCCCCACCAGCAGCGAGGCCTGCTCCTTTTCCGTGGGGAAACGCAACTCGAAGCGGATGATTTTACTGGTCACTTCGCCGACGTTTTCCCAGGTTTTGGTCGCACCGAAATAGTCGCTACCGGGCAGATCCCAGCGCGACAATTGCAGGAAATTCTTGCGGATAAACGTGCCCTGTCCCTGACGGGTATAAACCAGCCCTTCAACAATCAGCTGGCGCATTGCCTGCTGAATGGTCATCCGGCTGGTGGCAAATTCCGATGCCAGCGCGAACTGATCCGGCAACGGCGCGCTGGCGGCGTACTGCTGGCTGAGAATGCGCCGCTTAATTTCACGCGCAATAGTGATGTATTTTGCCGCCATAGCCTTCCTTCATTTTTTAATCTATCCCGTTGTTTCTTAAGGCCACTCTCTCGGCTATTTTGAGGAAAGGCAGGTAGAAGAATACACCAAAGATGATGATTATCAACTGAACCACCACCGCCCGCCAGTCGCCTGCGGTGGCCAGCCAGGCGCTTAAAATCGGCGGCGTAGTCCACGGGATCATCACCACACAGCGCGAGATCCAACCGAGCGTAGTACAAAGCCAGGCAAACCAAATCCCCAGCGCCGGAAGCAGCACAAAGGGGATCATCAGCGGCAGGTTAAAGACGATGGGCAGACCGAAAATCACCGGTTCATTAATATTGAATAAGCCTGGCGAGATGGCGAGCCGTGCCACCTGCTTCGCCGATTGCTGCTTCGCGAAGATAAAAATGGCGATCAGTAGCGAAAGGGTACTGCCGGTGCCGCCAATCATGCCGAACGTGGGCACAAAAATGCTGTTGATGATATGCGGAATGGGCTGCCCGTTGGCAAACGCCAGCATGTTCTCGTTGGTGTTAATCAACAATAGTGGTTCAAGGATCACGCCGTTGACCACCGTCTGGTGAATACCGAGCGTAAACAGAAAATTACCAAAACTGTAGATAAACAGCGTGCCCGGTAAACTGGTATTAATCTGCCGCAGCGGCTGCTGGATAAGCGTGGTGATGAGGTGGATCAAATCCGTATGCAACAGGTTCGCCAACAGCGCCGCGACAATGGCGAACAGCGAGAGGGTAATGATTGCCGGAATCAGCGAGGAGAAGGATTGCCCCACCGCCGAGGGCACATTTTCCCCGAGCGAAATAGAAAATTTCTTCACGCTGGCAACGCGGATAAACAGCTCCGTGGAGAGCAAGCCAATGATCACCCCGGCGAAAATCCCCGTCGTGCCAATGTTGGTGAATGCCAGCATCTGCGTCACGCTCACCGTCGCTTTGCCACCAACGGGCACTACATCCAGCTGCATCGGCATCATGATGATAAAGCTGGAGATCGCAATGACCACCGCTGATACCGGGTTGTCAAAGTTCTTATTGCGCGCCAGCGACCAGGCGGTCATCGGCGCAATTAATAACGCGGCGATATTCAGCGTGCCGTTGATCACCGCCTCGCCCCAGACTTTAAAACGCGCCAGCGTCTCCCCTTCCAGCACCCAGGGGAAAACCACGTTATTAACCAATACCGCCAGCCCGGCGAGGATAAAAATCGGCATCACCGCCGCAAATGCGTCACGCAGCGATCGCAGATGCACCTGGTTTGCCAGCCTGGCGGAGAACTCGACAAATTTATCGACGAATGACTGCATTTTTGGCGTGATGTTGCTGTCAGACATTGCGGCTACCCTCTCAATCGTTACTTACATGTCGCGGCCGTTGCTGCGAATCAGCTGTTGCAGCCAGCGATAGCTCTTCTTCGGTACGCGTTTTAAATCTTTCAGGTCGTGGTTTTCGCGGTTGACGTACACCACGCCGTAGCGCTTACGCATATCGCCCTGGGAACTGAGAATGTCGATCAAACCCCAGCCGAGGTAGCCCAACACCTGTGCGCCGTCCTCAAAGATGGCGTCCTGCATCGCCTGGATATGGTCGCGGTGATAAGCGATGCGGTAATCATCCTCGATCGGATTAACGCCGTCCCACTCTTCAATCACGCCAATGCCGTTTTCAATCGGGAACACTGGCAAGCGCCAGTCGTTGTAATAGCGTGTGATAATGGCGCGGAAACCAAGCGGGTCGATTTGCCAGCCCCATTCGGTCGCCTCAAGATATGGGTTCGCTTTATCGCCCTGTTGCAGGAAATAATTGACCGGGGTTCCCGGCGCAATGGCATCGCTGTCGAGGGTTTTGCTGGCGTAGTAGCTAAACGCCATAAAGTCGTTTTTGACCCGCGCGATTTCCGCCAGATCCTCATCGCGGTAGATATCGCGGAAGCCTTCCCTGTCCACCACCGCCAGCACTTCCGGGCTGTAACCCTGTCCGGCATAGACTCGCAGCAGGTTCTGATTGAGGAATTCGTCATATTGCGTGGCGCAAAACACATCGCGCGGTTTGCAGGTCGCCGGATAAACCAACTGGTGCGCCAGCATGCCGCCCATTAATTTTCCGGGCTGGGTAGCGTGCAGGTAATGGGTCAGCAGCACATGCGCCATCATCACATGGTGCTGAATCTGATAAAGCTCGCGCAGGGTTTTCTCGCCTTGCAGATAGCCACCAACCTGAAACGCGCCTGGCATGTGGTAAATGTTCTGCTCGTTAAACGTCAGCCAGTACTTCACCCGGCTGCCAAAGCAGTCGATCATCTTTTTCCCGTAGCGCACAAAAGCGTCCTGCACGCGCCGGTCGGCAAAACCGTTGTACTGCTCGGCCAACGCCAGCGGCATATCAAAGTGGTACAGGCAGATCATCGGCTCAATGCCGCGCGCCAGCAGATCGTCGATAAAGCGGTCATAAAAGGCGATGCCCTCGTCGTTGAACTCACCATCACCCTGCGGACAAACGCGGCTCCAGGAAATCTGGAAGCGGTAGCAGTTCATGCCCAGATCCTGCATCAGGTCGAAATCCTCCTGATAGCGGTGATACGAATCGGTGGCGACTTTCCAGTCGGAGGCAAATTCGCTGGCTTCGCGAATATCGTAGACCGACATCCCTTTCCCGCCCTCGTTCCATGCGCCTTCGGTCTGCATGCTGGATACGGAGTTACCCCATAAAAAGCCGTTCGGTAACGTTTTGCTCATCTCGCTTCTCCATGACTAGTCATTTTTAAGATATGACTAGTCATATAGATAACGGCGAAAAAATGGGCAAAAGGGACGATGCGATTTTGTGACGCTATTCGAAAGAAAAGAAAAACGCGACGGGGTGAGCGTCGCGTGTGAGAGGAAGGATAATTACTGTTGTTTTAACTGGTTACGGCGATATTCACCCTGGCGCTCAAACATCCAGCCGGGATATTCACGCGGCAGTGCGCTCACCGCATCCAGCTGTTGCAGTTCGTCATCGCTGAGGCGGATCGCCGTCGCCGCAATGTTATCGTCCAGTTGTTCCGGGCGTTTCGCGCCAATAATCACGCTGCTGACCACCGGTTGATGCAGCAGCCAGGCCAGCGCGATTTGCGCCACGGAAACCCCTTTGCTGTCGGCGATGGTGCGCATAACGTCCACGCAATCAAAGGCGCGGTCTTTATTCACCGGCGGGAAATCAAACGCCAGACGGCGCCCACCGGCTTGTGCCTGACCGTCGCGGCTATATTTGCCGCTCAGCAAACCGCCCGCCAGCGGGCTCCAGACCATCAACCCCACGCCTTCGCTCTGCATCATCGGCACCAGTTCACGTTCCAGATCGCGACCAGCAATGGTGTAGTAAGCCTGTAGCGAGGCAAAGCGCGCCAGCCCAAGACGCTCCGAAATCCCCAGCGCTTTGGCGATTTGCCACGCCGCCCAGTTAGAGACGCCGATATAGCGCACATGCCCGTGCTGAACGAGGTTATCCAGCGCGTAAAGCGTCTCCTCAATAGGTGTGGCCGGATCAAAGCCGTGCAACTGGTAGAGATCAATATGATCCAGTTGCATGCGCTTGAGGCTCTCTTTCACGCTATTCATGATGTGATAGCGCGAACTGCCGCGTGAGTTCACCCCGGCGGTGCCGGTTTCGCCAAACACTTTGGTGGCGACAATGACATTTTCTCGCGGCACTTTCAGGTTTTTCAGCGCCTGGCCGGTGATCTCTTCCGAACGCCCGTCGGAATAGACGTTCGCGGTATCGATAAAGTTAATGCCGGCATCGAGCGCGCTGCCGACCAGTTGCTCGGCTTGCGCCTGTTGCAACTGGCCGATTTTGCTCCACATGCTCTCGCTGTCGTCACCGCCAAATGTCATGGTGCCGAGGCACAGTTCAGAAACAAACAGTCCGGTATTGCCCAGTTTTTTGTAGCGCATGATGGCGTCTCCTCATCTGTTTAGTTGACGCAGACAGTTATACGCAATCCTCTGCGGCGGCGAATGTGAGGATCCTGCCTGTTTCTTGCCCAATTCTCTGATTATCCGCGCGGCGCATCGCCAAACACTTTGTAATCAGGGAGTTGCACATTCTGATACGGTTCCCAGCCGCCGCCGAGCGCTTTATACAACGCCACCAGATCGAGGCTGCTTTGTACCCGCGCCTGCTCGCGCTGCTGGCTGGCCTGCGCCAGCTGACGCTGAGCATCCAGCACATCGATAAAACTGGCGATCCCCTGACGGTAGCTGTCGGTGGCAAGCGAGAAGGCGTTTTGCAGCGCACTGAGCGTTTTATCCAGTCCTGCTTCACGCTGCTGATCGGCGCGGTAACTGACCAGCGCATTTTCCACATCACCCAGCGCACTGAGCACCGTCTGGCGATAGTTCAGCACCGCCGCGCCCTGCTCAGCACGCGCCAGCTTGACGCTCGATACCAGCCGCCCCCCCTGGAAAATGGGAATCGAAATCTGCGGTCCGAAGCTATAAAAATGGCTGCTCCAGTCGGTAAGCCAGTTGGTTTCGCTGTTGCGCAGACCAAACTGGCCGCTCAATGACAAGCTGGGGAACAACTGCGCAACCGAAACGCCAATCTGTGCCGTCGCCGCATGCAGGCTGGCTTCCGCTTCCCGAACGTCCGGTCGACGACGCGCCAGCGTCGAGGGAATTCCGGTGGGCACAATGTCCGGCAGTGCGGGTAACGGCTGCGCATTGCGCAATTCGCTGTCCAGCGCACCGGGCGGTTTACCGAGCAGAATAGCTAACGCGTTCATCGCCTGGCGCTCCTGCGCTTCATATTGCGGGAGTTGCGCTTCCAGGTTGCCGACCTGGGCGCGGGCATTTTCCACATCCAACTGGGGAGAAAGCCCACCTTTTTGTCGGTTTTCGGTCAGCGTAAATGTCTGCTGCGCGCTGTCGATTTGTGTTTTCAGTGTGCTGATGATGTTCTGCGCACCGCGCAGTTGCAACCACGCGCGCGCCACTTCGGCTTCCAGCGACACCAGCGCATCGTTACGTTGTTCAATTGCCTGCTGCTGCTGCGCGGACGCCGCTTCTACCTGGCGTCGCACTTTGCCCCACAGATCCAGCTCCCACTGGGCGTCAAAACTGCCCTGATAGAGATTCACCGGTTGGGTAAGTGCCCCGAGGGCCCCGCTGATCGCCGGGTCGGCGTCCTGCAACTGGCCTTCGACGTTATGAGATTTCAGCTCGCCTTCAATACCCAGTTGCTGGCGAGTCGCTTTCAGCGAACCGTTAACCGCTGGCAGAAACGCGCCGCCCGCCTGATTAATCTGCTCGCGCGCACCGGCAATGCGCAGCACGGTTTGCTGGAGCGAGAGATTATCTTTAATCGCCCGATCAATCAGGCTGTTCAACTGCGGTGACTGGAAGGTTGTCCACCAGCGCGGATTCACCGCCTGCGAAGAGGTCTGCGATTTTACCGCTTTGTCACCCGGATCGTTCCAGCGCGCAGGCATTTGCGGTTTGGGCGCCTGGTAATCCGGCCCGACGGCACAGCCTGCAAGCCACAGCGATAACAGGGTTACGGGAAAACGACACCACGTCATATTAATGTGCTCCTGCGCTACCTTCGCTTTTGATCGGCGAAAGCAATAAACAAAAGGGGATCAGCAACATCGCCACCAGGCTGAGCACGGTGAAAACGTCGATATAGGCCAGAAAACGCGACTGGGCGATCATCGTTTTGTACATCTGCCCCGTGGCGCTACTCAGCGGATCGCCGACCAGGCTGGTGAAGTTACGAATCGCCTCGGCGGATTCACGCAACGCCAGCTGAAATTGCTCATTAAAGGGAGAGGTATGCTCTGATAAGTGCGACATATGTGCCTGCGAGCGCTCGGTGATCGCCGCCGTTGACAGCGAAATACCAACCGATCCCGCCACGTTACGGAACATGGTAAACAGCGCCGCCGCATCGGCATTTAGCTGGCGCGGGATCGAGATAAAGGCGATGGTCGTCAACGGTACAAACAGGAAACCCAGCCCAATCGACTGCGCACTGCGAAACAGCATCAGCGTTTCAAAGTCGATATCCGGAGCCAGTGTGCGCGACCACCAGAATGAGGCCGCCAGGCAGAAAAAGCCGAAGGCGATGATCCAGCGCGTCTGCACCACCGGCATCAGTTTCAGCACCAGCGGAATGGTCAGCACAATCAACACCGCGCCGGGCGACAGCACCAACCCGGACCAGGTGGCGGTGTAGCCCAGATCCTGCTGCGCCAGTTGTGGGATCACCACCGAGCTGCCATAGAGGATCATCGCCATGCCAGCCATCAGCAAGCTGGAAACCGTAAAGTTTTTATCCGCCATACAGCGCAAGTCGACCACCGGCTTTTTGGCATACAGCAGCCAGTAAATGGCCCCGACAATACCAATCGCAGTGAGGACAGCGAAAATGCGGGTGAAATCGGAGTTGAACCAGTCTTCATCTTCACCGCGATCGAGCATCACTTGCAGACAGCCCAGCCCCAGCGCAATCAGGCCAATGCCCGGCCAGTCGATAGACAATTTCTGCTTCGATTTGCGCTCCCAGGGCGGATCTTCCAGCAACTGGTAAATCGCCAGTACCGTGACAATGCCCACCGGAATGTTGATAAAAAAGACCCAGCGCCAGGAGTAGTTATCGGTTATCCAGCCGCCCAGCGTTGGCCCCAACACCGGGGCGACAATAATGGCGATAGAGGACAAACCAAAGGCTTTGCCGCGATCTTCCGGTTTGAAGTAATCCAGCAACACCGATTGCTGCGTGGGCTGCAAACCACCGCCAAAAAAGCCCTGCAAAATACGAAACAGGATGATTTGCCAAAGCTCAGTGGCGATGCCGCACAGAAACGAACAGACGGTAAACATCACAATGCAGATCAGGAAAAACTGCTTGCGCCCGAAGGTGCGGCTGAGAAAAGCGGAGATCGGCAGAACGATACCGTTCGCCACCAGGTAGCTGGTCAGCACCCATGTTGATTCGTCATAACTGGCGGAGAGCGATCCGGCGACGTGCGGCAGCGCCACGTTAACAATCGTGGTATCGAGGATCTCCATAAACACCGCAAGGGTGACGACCCACGCCACCGCCCACGGGTTACTGGCGGGTTTCCAGTTCTCGTGGCTGTGATCCGTCATTCCAGCGTCACCTTCGGTTCAACGGAAAGGCCTAACGGCAACGGTTTGTTGGGATCCAGACCTTTATCGATAACGATTTTCACCGGTACGCGCTGGACGATTTTGACAAAGTTGCCGGTCGCATTTTCTGAAGGAAAAGCGGCGAACTTCGACCCGCTGCCCTGTTGGATGCTATCGATATGCCCTTCCAGCTCCAGATCAGGCCACGCATCCACTTTGACGCTAACTTTATTCCCCGGACGCATACGCTCAAGCTGCGACTCTTTAAAGTTGGCCACCACCCACACATCTGGTGAGACCAGGGAAAACAACGCGGTGCCTGCCTGCACTAACGTACCGTTTTGCACGTTGCGTTTGGTGATAAAGCCATCGAAAGGCGCACGCACTTCCGTCCAGGATAAATTCAGATTCGCGGTTTCCAGCTGCGCTTTTGCCTGCGCCACTTGCTGCTGGCGCGCTTCGACATTGGTTTCCTGCTGACGGATTTGCAACTGCACCTGGTCGGCGACTTCCAGCTGTGCCTGCGCACTGGCAAGCTGTGCCTGAGCACTACGCAACTGGGCATTAGCGCTATCGATATTTTGCTGTGTGGTGGCACGTGGATCGACACCGCGCTGGCGACGGTAAGCGGCTTCGGCGTTTGCCAGATCGGCTTTTGCTTTCAGCACCTGCGCGCGCGCTTCATCACGCTGAGCGGGATACTGCACTTTTGATAAGTCCAGTTGTGCCTGCGCCTGGTGTAGCTGGGCGGTCGCAAGCCCCAGTTGCGCTTTCGCCTGATCGCGCTGCGCGGTGGCATCGCGCGGGTCAATAGTGACCAGCAAATCCCCTTTCTTGACGCGCTGATTATCTTTCACCCGCAACTCAGTGACATAACCTGCCACCTTCGGCGCAATCGTCACCGCGTCGCCATCGGTAAAAGCGTCGTCAGTAGTTTCTTCATTACGGGTTAAAAACCACCACACCAGCGCAACAATCACCATCACGCCGACAACAAGGGCGAGGATAATCAGTGGCTTCTTTCCGGGGCGTTTACGTGGATTTTGATTGTTATCGTCCTGAACATCGTCAGGATGCGTTGTGTTTTCTGCCATAGTTTCGCAACAGTCCTGTCAGGTAACGGCGCCAAGGATGCGCCGTTAACTAAAGTTAGGCGGTTGCTATACATTTGCCAGGATAAACTGACAAATCAGCACTATCTGAATAAGAGTAATCCGTATCCCACCAGCGCCGCCCACAGCAGCATCGGCATGGAATAAAGATGAAAGCGCCACCAGATGCGGCGATCGTTTGCCATACGCAGCGCGATAAGATTGGCCAGCGAACCGGGCAGCAAACCAAAGCCGCCAACGTTCACCGCCCATGCCAGCAGCGTATCCGGCGGCACATAATTGAGCAGCAAAATGGTCGCAGGCACGTTACTGATAAATTGCGACAGGCCAATGGCCGTCAACCACAACCCTGAAGGTGACAACTGGCTGGCGCTGTTCAGCACCGAATGCAGCGCAGGCAACTGAATCAGCAGGTGGACATCAATAAACATGGCGATAAAAACCAGCAACAGCGTCCAGTCCACGCTCAGCACTACCCGGCGCGCCAGTAGCAAGAAGCCGACGGCGACAATTGCCAGCCCCCACAGCTCCTGTTTCAGCTCCAGCGCGGTAATAAAGATTATGTAGAAACCGAGGCAGCTCCACACCAGACGGGGTTGCCAGTCCGGCGTTTGTACGCCGCTGTGGTAGTTAAGCGCTTTTTTCGGAAAACAGAACCAGCACACCACCAACAGCGTGACCATCATTGCCAGCGCCAGCGGCGCCATCTGCCAGATAAACGCGGGGAAAGAGAGGCCAGAGCGCCCCCAGATAAGAATATTTTGTGGGTTTCCGATAGGCGTTAATAACGACCCGGCATTCACCGCCAGCGCTTCAAAAATGATCAGCCGGTTAACCGGAATTTCGCACAGTTTCTTCAGCGTGATGGTCAGCGGCACCACAATAAACAGCGCCACATCATTGGTGAGAAATGTAGAGAGAAGCGCCGCCGCCAGCACCATAAACATCGCCAGCCTGCGTTGATGATGAAAACGGCGCACCATACGCCGCCCAATCACATCAAAATAACCGCTCAGCTCAACGCCTTTAGTCAGCAGCATCAACCCGCTAAGGGTAATAATGGTGTGCCAGTCAATCGCACCCGGCCAGGTTTTCGGCGCAAACGGGACAAAAAAGCACAGTGCAATACCAATAAGCAGTAACAGATGCAGGAAGCGATCGCGCGCCAGGGCGCGAATGAAGGGCATAGTCATTCAGGCGGTTGCTCGTGTTGCAGAGTGAAGCGACGGAAACACTCCAGCGTTTCCTCGCTAACGTGATGTTCCATACCTTCGGCATCGCGACGCGCAATCTCCGGGCTCACGCCCAGCACCAGCAGGAAGCTCTCAACGATTTGGTGCCGCTCGCGGCTCTCCTGCGCCAGCCTCTCACCTTCCGCAGTCAAAAAAACGCCGCGCCAGGGGATCTGTTCAATTAAGCCGACTGTCGCCAGTCTTTTTAACATTTTCGCAACCGTCGGTTGTGAAACGCCAAGACGGGCAGCCATATCCACCTGGCGGGCTTCGCCCACTTCGCGGATCAAATCCGAAATCAGTTCAACATAGTCATCAATCAGCTCGCGACGATGCGCTTCACGCACCTGACGAAAGCCTTCAACATGCTCTTCTACATTTACCAGCGTCACTTTTTTTATTGTTGGCTTACCTGCGCGACGGTTCATTGTGCTTCCTCTGAAGGTGTGACACCTGTGCAGCATCATATAAGAGAAACGCCATTGTAAACCATCCGTGAATCAGCACAAAAAATTAACGTCTTAGCCATAGCTATAGAACATAGCCTGTGCTATATCTGTATGTAATGCGTTCACTCTTCATGGAACGAAGGGCATGAAAATGGCAGGAGGTAACGATGAATGAGTTCAAGAGGTGTATGCGCGTGTTTAGTCACTCTCCTTTTAAAGTCCGTTTAATGCTGCTGAATATGTTGTCCGATATCATTACCGGCAAACCTCAGCAGGACTCCGACAAATCTTCTCACTAATGCGGCGTCGCGGTACGCCGCTTCATTTTTCTGTCACAATCCCCCGTCATACTGGCTAATTCGTCTAAAAATCAGCGTATTTTTGCTGGATTTGCAATCATTCTCTCAAAACAACCGCTTAGCCCCTGTTGACCTTCGACGCGCCTCGCTCTATCTTTGCGCTGCCCTGCACAAATTGCGGCTCGCAGATGCGGACCCCCTCCCCTCTTCACACGCACTGTCCGGCAGGTTTTGACCCTTAACGCCAGGGTGAGCACATGGCGTTTTCATGACAGTAATCTATGAGCCTAATCCTTAAAGAATCCGTTGCCTTTCGCAGCCAGACGCTCAACCCGTGGACGGGTTTCTACTTTTTACAATCGATGTTGATTAACTTCGCTCTGGGTTATGAATTTAGCGTGATGTATGCGGTGCTTTTAACCTGCGCGCTGCTGATCCTCTGGCGTCATGCGCCTCGTGCGCAGAAAACCGTTCTCGGGATTATCTCGTTGGTTGCCGCCTGTTATTTCCCCTTTGGCCGGGCATACGGCGCGCCGAACTTCAATACGCTGCTGGCGCTGCTGTCGACCAATATGGAAGAGTCGACGGAAATTCTGACTATCTTCCCGTGGTATCACTATGCTATTGGCGTATTCATTTTTGCGCTGGGCGTTATTTCGCTGCGCCGTCGGATTATCGTGCGTTCGACACCATGGCTAAAATGGGACACGTTGGGCACGATTGTGTGCATCGCTTCTTATTTTATTGGCCCGGTGCAAAACCACTTCAAAGGTTACGAATTCAGGATCATTGATACCGGTGTTCCGGTGCTTCGTTTCGTGCGCGACGTGGCGTTTAACTACTATGTAGTCAAAGAAGAACAGAAAAATATGGCCGCGCTCGCCAGTGTGAAAGACACCTGGACTGTGCTGGCGGTGAAACCGAAATACCATACTTACGTGGTGGTAATTGGCGAAAGTGCACGTCGTGACGCGCTGGGCGCCTTTGGCGGCCACTGGAACAATACCCCGTTTGCCAGCCAGGTAAACGGCACGCTGTTTACGGATTATATTTCCGCGAGCGGTTCAACACAAAAATCCCTTGGCCTGACGTTAAACCGCGTGGAGGGAGACAAACCGCAGTATCAGGATAATTTTGTTACGCTGGCTAACCGTGCCGGTTTCCAGACGTGGTGGTTTTCTAATCAGGGACAGATTGGCGAATACGACACGGCCATCGCCAGTATCGCAAAGCGTGCCGATGAAGTGCAGTTTTTGAAACGCGGCGACTTCGAAGCAGATAAAAATACGCGCGACGAGGATCTGTTAAAACTCACCAACCAGGTGCTGAGCACAAAACGCACCCAGCCGCAGCTGATTGTGTTGCATTTGATGGGCTCGCACCCGCAGGCCTGCGATCGCACCGGCGGCAAATACAACGAGTTTGTGCAGTCAAAAGAGACTTCATGCTACCTCTATTCCATCACGCAGACCGATGATTTCCTCGGAAAAATGTATTCGCAACTGGTCAATACCGGCGAAAGTTTCTCGATGGTTTACTTCTCGGATCACGGGCTGGCGATTAAAGAACGCGGAAAAGAAGTGCAGTACCTGGCGCATGCCGATACCTTTCAACAGGACTTCCAGGTGCCGTTTATGGTGCTTTCCAGCGACGATACTAAACATCGGGTGATTAAAGCGCGCCGTTCAGCGAACGACTTTTTGAGCTTCTTTTCGCAGTGGACCGGGATTAGCGCAGAGCAGATTAAAAATCCTTACCGTTTTATGTCCGAGCAAAAAGCCGGGCCAGCGTACATTACCAACTTTAAGTTACAGAAAGTTGACTACAACCATCTCGGCACGGATCTCTTCGATACGCGCAGTAAGTGGTAATTTCTGAAGCAGATTGCAGGCAAAAAAAATCCGCCCAGTGGGCGGATTTTTTATTATCGCCGAAGCGATTAGAAGCGGTAACCAACGCCGGCAATCCAGGTGCCAACGTCTACGCTACGGATACGGCTCTGCTCGTAGGAGAAGTCCAGAGCAACGTTTTCCATCGGGTTGAACTGCAGACCAGCACCGTAAGAGAAACCGTAGTCGCTGGTGTCAGACACTTTAGCGGTGTCTACGGTCTGCTGGAATTTACCATAACCTACACCCACAACACCGTAGATGCTCGCCCAATCGTTGATGCGGTAAGCCGGGCCTGCGGTGATGCCGTAGTACTGCGCTTTGTTATAAACGCTGCTTTCGGTGCGATCTTTTTCAGTGTAAGTAAAGGAACCGATAACACCCAGCGGGTTGTTGTCCTGCTCGTAGCGATATTTCAGGTTGAAACCGTTAGTTTTGTTAGCAATACCCTGAGCGTCGCTCTGAGCGTAACCGCCAGTTACGGTTGAAGTAGCTGCTACTGCGGAACCTGCAGAAACCGCCAGAAGTGCGGCCAGTGCTGAAAGACATGCAATTTTTTTCATAATCCACCTCAAATGTGCTTCAAGTAAATCCTACGTCCTACGCATTTAAATATATCAAAATTAGTTAAGAAACTCTTTGCGGGAATTGGGGTCTAAAGGGCCATTTGATGTAACAGAAAGTTTCCGCCACTGACCAACCCTTTCAAAAAGAAGCAGTTTTCCCACACAACGCACCATTATGCTGCGCATTTAATGGCACATTCATCCAGATAATTCTTAATTGCCTAGGTTAATTAACCATCAGAGCGGCGCTATTCTACGGATTTTTCAGTTACTTTTTTTCAACAAACGCTCAACCAGCCGGGGGTAATTCAAGTAAACTGCCTCTTTTACTTTATTTGACAGAAATTGACGGGAGAAAGGATGCCTGCGCAGTCTCGTAAATTGCCGGTGTGGTTGCCGGTATTAATATTGCTTGTCGCGATGATGTCCATTCAGGGAGGCGCGTCGCTGGCGAAATCGCTTTTTCCGATTGTTGGCGCACCCGGCGTCACCGCGCTGCGTCTCGCACTTGGCACCCTTATTTTGGTCGTAGTGTTCAAGCCCTGGCGTTTACGTTTTACCCGTGAACAGCGTCTTCCACTGCTGTTTTACGGCCTGTCGCTCGGCGCCATGAACTATATGTTCTATTTATCGATCCAGACGATACCGCTCGGCGTCGCGGTAGCGCTGGAATTTACCGGCCCGCTGGCGGTGGCGCTTTTCGCCTCACGCCGCCCGGTGGATTTCATCTGGGTGATCCTGGCTGTACTTGGCCTCTGGTATCTGCTGCCGCTGGGCGAAAATGTTTCACATGTTGATCTCACTGGCGCGGCGTTTGCCCTTGGTGCCGGCGCGTGCTGGGCAATCTATATCCTTTCCGGGCAGCGCGCCGGGGAAGAGCATGGCCCGGCAACAGTAGCGTTGGGTTCATTAATTGCGGCGGTAGTTTTTGTGCCGCTTGGCGCGTTCCAGGCGGGCGAAGTGCTGTGGCACTGGTCTGTTCTGCCGCTGGGGATCGCGGTGGCGATTTTATCCACCGCCCTGCCTTACTCGCTGGAGATGATCGCCCTGACGCGCTTACCGACTCGCACATTCGGCACATTGATGAGTATGGAACCCGCGATGGCGGCTATTTCCGGCATGATTTTCCTCGGTGAAACGCTAACTTTCCAGCAAGCGCTGGCGCTGGCGGCGATTATTATCGCGTCGATGGGCTCGACACTCACGCTGCGTCGGGAAGCGACAGTCAAAGAAATTGATATCGGTTAAATAACTATTATTTGGCATGAGATGCTTCTTATGCCAAATATTCTCCCCTCATAGCAGACATTATTTCTTACTTTTCCCAGCATCCTGCATTAAATAGAATCATTCGCATTTTAGAAATAATAAGTCATTAGAATTATCTTACATTTCATTTGATTAGTTGCGTCATCCTGAAATTCTTTCCTATATTTTATATTCGCTATCGAACTGATAGGTACAGCCAAGACTGGCAGCAAAAATCTGGTGCTATACTTAGTTTCGGTAATTTCCTGGGACACAAACATCAAGAGGATATGAGATTATGAGTACCGCTAAACTGGTTAAAACGAAAGCGTCTAATCTGCTTTATACCCGTAACGATGTATCGGATAGCGATAAAAAAGCGACCATCGAGCTGCTGAATCGCCAGGTGATCCAGTTTATTGACCTGTCTCTGATCACTAAACAGGCCCACTGGAATATGCGCGGTGCTAACTTCATTGCCGTACATGAAATGCTGGATGGCTTCCGTACAGCGCTAGTAACCCACCTTGATACCATGGCAGAACGCGCCGTACAGCTGGGCGGTGTCGCACTCGGCACCACGCAGGTGATTAACAGCAAAACCGCGCTGAAAAGCTACCCGCTGGATATTCATAGCGTGCAGGATCACCTCAAAGAACTGGCCGATCGTTACGCCGTGGTCGCCAATGATATACGTAAAGCGATTGGCGAAGCGAAAGACGAAGATACCGCTGATATCTTTACCGCCGCTTCCCGCGACCTGGATCAATTCTTGTGGTTCATTGAGTCCAACATTGAGTAATCCATAAGTTTTGCCTATACGCCCTGCGCATCCCGCGCAGGGTTTTGCACTATTACAGTGCGCCTTTTCTTCCCTTCCCACGCACAAAGTTACCACTTCGTAATTATCCCATCACAAAATTGTTAATAAGTGATTGTTTTTACCCCACGAACTGCGCTAAAAAAAAGCAAAACAGGCCACGCCGCCAGAATGCACCAAAATAGTGACTCAAAATGGTGCATGCGGCTATTGTTGCTACACTTATTGTGCAACCGGTTAAAGGTTCGCCTTTACAAAACAATAGGTTGTAAACCTGGCATGATTTTTTCATACTGCGTTCATTCTCGCAGGGGTTCGTTCCCCGGATACAAAAGGAAAAACTATGAAGTCTGTATTGAAATTTTCCCTGGCTGCACTCGCTCTCGCTTTTGCCGTTTCTTCTCAGGCTGCTGACAAAAAACTGGTTGTCGCCACCGACACTGCGTTCGTTCCTTTCGAATTCAAACAAGGTAACCAATATGTTGGTTTCGACGTGGACCTGTGGGCAGCAATCGCCAAAGAACTGAAACTGGATTACGAACTGAAGCCGATGGATTTCAGCGGCATCATCCCTGCGCTGCAAACCAAAAATATCGATCTGGCGCTGGCGGGTATCACCATTACGGAAGAGCGTAAAAAAGCCATCGATTTCTCTGACGGCTACTACAAAAGCGGTCTGCTGGTGATGGTGAAAGCCAACAACAACGACGTGAAAAGCGTGAAAGACCTTGATGGTAAAGTGCTGGCAGTGAAGAGCGGCACCGGTTCTGTTGATTACGCAAAAGCGAACATCAAAACTAAAGATCTGCGTCAATTCCCGAACATCGATAACGCGTATATGGAGCTGGGCACTGGTCGCGCTGACGCAGTACTGCACGACACGCCGAACATCCTTTACTTCATCAAAACCGCTGGCAACGGCAAGTTCAAAGCTGTCGGCGACTCTCTGGAAGCGCAGCAGTACGGTATCGCCTTCCCGAAAGGCAGCGATGAACTGCGCGAAAAAGTAAACGGTGCGCTGAAAACGCTGCACGACAACGGTACTTACAACGAAATCTACAAAAAATGGTTCGGCACCGAACCTAAATAATTATTAAAAAATAAAGCGTTACATCTCGGAGGCGGCTTTCGCCTCCGATGCTTTTTGTTAAAACCACGGTATACAGGAACACATCATGCAGTTTGACTGGAGCGCCATCTGGCCCGCCATTCCGCTTTTGCTTGACGGGGCCAAAATGACCTTATGGATCTCGATCCTTGGTCTGGCTGGCGGCATCGTTATCGGCCTGCTGGCCGGTTTAGCCCGTACCTATGGCGGCTGGATTTCTAACCACATCGCACTGATTTTCATCGAAGTTATTCGCGGTACGCCAATCGTCGTTCAGGTGATGTACATTTATTTCGCCTTGCCGATGGCCTTCCCCGATATCCGTATCGACACCTTCAGCGCCGCAGTGATCACCATCATGATCAACTCCGGGGCTTATATCGCCGAAATCACCCGCGGCTCCGTGCTGTCCATCCATAAAGGGTTCAGCGAAGCGGGCCAGGCGCTGGGGCTTTCCCGCGTTGAAACTATCCGCCATGTGATCATGCCGCTGGCGCTGCGCCGCATGCTGCCGCCGCTGGGTAACCAGCTGATCATCAGCATCAAAGATACCTCGCTGTTTATTGTTATCGGCGCAGCCGAATTAACCCGTCAGGGCCAGGAAATCATTGCCGGTAACTTCCGTGCGCTGGAAATCTGGACCGCCGTCGGGGTGATTTATCTGATCATTACCCAGGCGCTGAACATCGTGCTCCGCCGTCTTGAAAAAAGGATGAAAATCCTGTGATTGAATTTAAAAACGTTTCCAAGCACTTCGGTCAAACCCAGGTGCTGCATAACATCGACTTGAACATTACTCAGGGTGAAGTGGTGGTGATTATCGGGCCGTCGGGTTCCGGGAAATCGACGCTGCTGCGCTGCATTAACAAGCTGGAAGAGATCACCAGCGGCGATCTGATTGTCGACGGTCTGAAAGTTAACGATCCGAAAGTGGACGAGCGCCTGATCCGCCAGGAAGCGGGTATGGTGTTCCAGCAGTTTTATCTGTTCCCGCACCTGACCGCGCTGGAAAACGTCATGTTTGGCCCGCTTCGTGTGCGTGGTGCAAAGAAAGAGGACGCGGAAAAGCTGGCGAAAGATCTGCTGGCGAAAGTTGGTCTCGCCGAGCGAGGTCATCACTATCCGTCTGAGCTTTCCGGTGGTCAGCAGCAGCGTGTGGCGATTGCCCGCGCGCTGGCAGTTAAACCGAAAATGATGCTGTTTGATGAGCCAACCTCTGCACTTGACCCGGAACTCCGTCATGAAGTGCTGAAAGTAATGCAGGACCTGGCCGAAGAAGGCATGACCATGGTGATCGTGACCCACGAAATCGGCTTCGCCGAGAAAGTGGCCTCACGCCTGATTTTCATCGACAAAGGCCGCATTGCCGAAGATGGCAACCCTCAGCAGCTGATCGAAAATCCGCCGAGTCAGCGCCTGCAGGAATTCCTGCAACACGTCTCCTGATTTACCCCGCCCCTCCTTGCGGAGGGGCCCCCCCAGATTCTTCTCAATTCATCGCGGCTGCGCTACCGCATCTATACTTATCATTTTGCTGGACTTTCTCACCGGAGGAGCACATGCCGTGGATCCTGCTATTGATTGGGTTGTGGTGCGCGCCGTTACAGGCAGCAACAATACCCGGCATTACCTCTGCGACAACCACGCCTGCGCCTGCGACGCAAACGAGTGAGCCCAGTGTCGAGCAGAAAAAGGCCGCTTATGCCGCACTTGCGGACGTGCTGGAAAACGATGATTCGCGCAAGGAACTGATTGAGCAGTTGCGTAAAGTTGCCGCCGCGCCAGCACAGGAGCCCGTGCCGGAACTCACCCCGCCGGAGGTGAAAGAGCAAAAAACGGTACTGGAAAACGTGACCGAGGTTAGCGAACATTATGGCAATGCACTGGCATCTCGTTTTGCTCAGCTGTATCGCAATATCACCGGTTCGCCTCACAAAGCTTTTAACCCGCAGACCTTCAGCAACGCCGCCAGCCATTTTCTGCTATTGGCCGCGCTGGTTTTTGCTTTCTGGTTTCTTGTTCGCTTAGCGGTATTGCCGCTGTATCGCAAAATGGGCGCCTGGGGACGGCGTAAAAACCGCGACCGCAGTAACTGGTTGCAACTACCCTCAATGATCATCAGCGCGTTTATTATTGACCTGATGCTGCTGGCGTTGACGATATTTGTCGGTCAGTTACTTAGCGCCAACCTTAACGCAGGTAACAGCACCATCGCCTTTCAACAAAGCCTGTTTCTGAACGCTTTTGCGCTGATTGAGTTTTTTAAAGCAATTTTGCGGCTGGTTTTCTGCCCGCGTATTGCCGATCTGCGCCCATTTCGTATTACCGACGAAACCGCCCGCTACTGGCATCTGCGCCTGAGTGCGCTGAGCAGCCTGATTGGCTACGGTTTGCTGGTTGCAGTGCCAATTATTTCCAATCAGGTCAACGTGCAGTTTGGCGCACTGGCGAATGTGGTGATCATGCTCTGCATTACCGTATGGGCGCTGTACCTTATTTTTCATAATAAGCGACAAATTCAGCACAACTTGATTGCCCTGGCGGATCACTCGCTGGCCTTTTTTAGCTTGTTTATCCGCGCGTTTGCGTTGATCTGGCACTGGCTCGCCAGCGCTTACTTTATTGTGTTGTTTTTCTTTTCGCTGTTCGATCCCGGCAACAGCCTGAAATTTATGATGGGCGCCACGGTCAATAGCCTGGCGATCCTGAGCATTGCCGCGTTTCTTTCTGGTGTATTGTCACGCTGGTTGAATAAAACCATCACTCTGTCGCCACCGGTACAGCGCAACTATCCCGAACTGCAAAAGCGGCTCAATGGCTGGCTCTCAGCGTCGTTAAAAGCCGCACGGATTCTGGTGGTCTGCGCAACGATCATGCTGCTGCTGAACGCCTGGGGACTGTTTGATGTCTGGCACTGGCTGAATTACGGCGCCGGTGAGAAAACCGTCGATATTCTGATCCGTATTGCCTTAATCCTCTTCTTCTCCGCCGTGGGCTGGACGCTGCTCGCCAGTATTATTGAAAACCGGCTGGCGTCGGATATTCACGGTCGCCCGTTGCCAAGCGCGCGCACCCGCACACTACTGACGCTGTTTCGCAATGCGCTGGCGGTGGTGATAAGCACCATAACGGTGATGATTGTGCTGTCGGAAATTGGCGTCAACATCGCACCATTGCTGGCCGGGGCCGGGGCGCTCGGGCTGGCTATCTCATTTGGTTCGCAAACGCTGGTGAAAGATATTATCACCGGCATTTTCATCCAGTTTGAAAATGGCATGAATACCGGGGATTTGGTCACTATCGGCCCGCTAACCGGCACCGTAGAACGGATGTCGATTCGCTCCGTTGGCGTACGTCAGGATACCGGCGCGTACCACATCATTCCGTGGTCCTCGATAACCACATTCGCCAACTTTGTGCGCGGCATTGGCTCGGTGGTGGCGAATTATGACGTGAATCGCCAGGAGGACACCGATAAAGCGAATCAGGCGTTAAAAGATGCTGTGGCGGAACTGATGGAGCAGGAGGAGATCCGCGGCTTGATTATTGGCGAACCATCGTTCGCCGGGCTGGTTGGGCTTACCAACACGGCCTTCACGCTTCGCGTCACCTGCACTACCCTGCCGCTGAAACAGTGGACGGTGCGTTTCGCCCTCGACACGATGGTGAAAAAGCACTTCGACCGCGCGGGCGTGCGCCCGCCGGTGCAGACATACCAGATGTTACCGGCAGCGGAAAGCGCAACACAGCCAGCGCCGCCCGCCAGCCCGCCACCGCCGACAGAACCTACCCTTTAAAACGCGACTGCGCCCAGCGTTTACGCTGGGCCTCATCGAAAAACGTCCAGGCGATAAAACGGCTCTGCTTCTGGCCCTGCGCCATCTCTTTTTTCATCACTTTCACGGCGCCGGCCTGGGTCAACGCGCGATAAAGGTCGGGCAAGTTATCACCGCGAGACACCAGCGAGGTAAACCACAACACCTGGCGCGCAAACTGTTGGCTTTCAGCAATCATCTTGCTGATAAAAGCCACTTCGCCGCCTTCGCACCACAACTCCTGTTGCTGACCACCAAAGTTAGCGGCGTCGCTGGCTGATTGCCCGAGGTTGCGGCGCTTACGCTCGCTTCCAGCCTGCGCGCTTTGCGCAGAGTCGTGAAACGGCGGGTTGCAGAGCACCGCATCGTACTGCTCATTTTTATGAATAATGCCGGTGAGAATCGACGCCGGATCTTTCTGTCGACGCAACCGCACCGCACGGCTCAACCCGGGGTTGGCGTTGATGATCGCCTGTGCGCTGGCAAAGGCCTGATCGTTAACTTCGCTGCCGGTAAAGCGCCAGCCATACTCATGCGCACCAATTAGCGGATAAATACAGTTTGCGCCAGTGCCGATATCCAGCACACTGGCCTGCGTCGGCACCTTGCCGTCGTTGCTTTCCGCCAGCACATCCGCCAGATGGTGAACGTAATCCGCACGCCCTGGAACAGGCGGGCAGAGAAAGCCATCCGGGATATCCCACTCACGCACACCATAGAATTGCGCCAGCAGCGCTTTGTTCAGGGCTTTAACTGCCTGCGGCTCGGCAAAATTGATGGTCGTCTCACCATTCGGGTTCGTGGTAAGAAACGCGCGCAGTGACGGGTTCACGGCGCACAGCGCGTCGAGATCGTAGCGACTGTGATGGCGGTTACGCGGGTGCAGACCCGGCTTCTGGGCATTCATGGCATTCTCCTGTTAGCAGCGGCGTAAGATACCCGTTGACGATGGTCGGGTAAATAAGTGAGGCTGAAGAATCTGTTTTTAACGACCGGAAAGCGCTATGTATTTTTATGAACCTGCAAAAGGTCATGGTCTACCCCATGATCCACTAAATGCCATTATTGGCCCGCGCCCCATCGGCTGGATCGCCTCGCTGGATGGCCAGGGTCGACAGAATCTCGCCCCGTATAGTTTTTTTAACTGCTTCAATTATCGCCCGCCGATTATCGGCTTTGCCAGCAGCGGCTGGAAAGACAGTGTGCGCAATATTAGCGAAACCAAAGAGTTTGTCTGGAATCTGACAACG
Source organism: Kosakonia sp. LAM2021 (assembly GCF_016620385.1). Classification (NCBI taxonomy): domain Bacteria; kingdom Pseudomonadati; phylum Pseudomonadota; class Gammaproteobacteria; order Enterobacterales; family Enterobacteriaceae; genus Kosakonia; species Kosakonia sp. LAM2021. The sequence goes on along the minus strand of NZ_JAENHT010000003.1, from coordinate 335,061 downwards.
CGTGCGCTGGCGGTACCGATGAATGAAACGTCCGCCTCTTTACCGCACGGCGAAGATGAGTTTGCCCGTGCGAGTCTGACGCCCACGGCCAGTCGAATCATCAGGACGCCACGCGTGGCGGAAAGCCCGGTCAACTTCGAATGCCGTCTTTCTCAGTGTATTCAACTGACCGCCGCAGACGGGACGCCGGTCGATAGCTGGCTGGTGCTCGGTGAAGTGGTTGCCGTGCATATCGATGAAACGCTACTGGAAAACGGTATCTACCAGACAGCAAAGGCGCAGCCGGTGTTACGCGCAGGCGGCCCTTCAGCCTATTACGGCATTAGCGAAGCGCAGCGTTTCGATTTGACGCGCCCGGACAACCGTTAGCCCTCTTCGCCGGGCAATAATTTTACCGTTCGCCCGGCCCGACATCAGCGCCGCCGGGCGGTTTGCTATAATTATGCTTTTGGCTCAGGAGAACACATTATGGCTTCAGGTTGGGCAAATGATGGCGCAGTGCAGCAGCAAATCGACAGCACCATTGATGATGCCGTAGCGCGAGCGCGCAGCGGTTTACCTTCCGGCGAAAGTTTAAAGGCTTGCGAAGAGTGCGGAGAACCGATCCCGGAAGCCCGGCGTAAAGCGATTCCCGGCGTACGCTTATGCATTACCTGCCAGCAGGAGAAAGATTCACATAACTCTACATTTGCAGGATATAATCGCAGAGGTTCGAAAGACAGCCAGCTACGTTGACCTTTCCTGACGCCTGTAACCAGCGCAAGCGGTTGCCTTTACATCCACAAAACCCCGCCCTGAACGTAGCAAAATGTGCCGCAAAAATGGGTGCCAGCCCGAGCGGCGGCAAATTGCGTTATTTTCATCCTTAAATATATTTAAATTCAATAAATTAGCCTTTATTCAATTTTTTAGAACAAGGCCGTCAATTCTCTTCGATTTTATCTCCCGCCAAAAACCGTGATACTCATCACATCGACGGAACATTGTCCCCCATACAGAATAACCTGCGAGAAATTAACTATGAAAACCATCAAATATGCTGTTGCTGCTATCGCGCTGTCTACCCTCTCTTTCGGTGCTTTCGCGGCACAATCAGTTACCGCTGCCCAGGCAGATAATCTGAATAAAATTGGTGTTGTATCCGCTGAAGGCGCGACCACGCTGGACGGACTGGAAGCCAAACTGGCAGAGAAAGCACAAGCCGCTGGAGCAACGGGCTACAGCATCACGTCCGCGACAGGCAATAACAAACTGAGCGGCACCGCGGTTATCTACAAATAACCGAAACACGCGTTTTACCCCCGGCAAATTAACCCCCTGCCTGAGTGCTCCACCCTCATTAACCCTGTTGTTACCCTGTTTTGCCCGTCCAGAAATGTGACGGGCTTTTTTTCGTCAGAAACTTTGCGCAACCCGCGCCAGCCCCTCTTCCAGTGTCGCCACTTCACCCGTCGCCACCAGACAGCAGGCGAGCTGAATTTTGAGCGACGCCGGCACCGCTTCACTTCCCGCGAGGCAGCGTTCTGTCCAGCGCGCAGTACTTTCCGCGTCTTTCGCTGCTCCGTCACTTACCGCTGGTGCAGCATCGTCACGCGCATAGAGCACGCGCTCACCCTGCGCATCAATCAGGTTAATTTGCGGGCACCGTTGCGGGTTGGCATAAACTTCACCCTCAGTGCCATGCATCAGCAAGCCGCGTCCGCCAATATCGGCAAAGAATTTCCCCACCCGCGTGATGTACTCCGGGTGCGAAACGCTGGACAAACGCAGCGCGGCGTCTTTTTCAAACGGCGTTGCCAGCTTCGCCAGCGTATGCGCGCTGTTGCGCACGCCCATCCGCCAGCGCATCGCCAGCTGTTTTTCCAGTGGTGGGCAGAGTGCGCTCACAGGAATATAGACCGGGTGATGTCCCTCCAGCTTCGCCTGCGCCTGGCCGGCGTGTAGCGTGGCGTCAATCCCCAGCAGTTTGAAAATGCTCTCCGTCACCACGCGCGTCGGATCTTCCGTGACGCCGTGCACCACAACCGGAAAACCGAGTTTGTTGAGCAATATGGCCAACAGTGGCGTCAGGTTCGCCTGCTTGCGCGCGCCGTTATAGCTGGGGATCACAATCGGCATCGGCTTCGCGACCGGCGGCGTCAGTTTCAGGGTGTGCTGCTGCATCGCTTCGTAAAAACCGAGCATTTCCGCTTCCCCTTCCCCTTTGATACGCAGGGCAATCAAAATGCCGCCCATCTCCAGATCCGGCACTTCCCCCTTCAGCATCTGCGAGTACAGGCCACGAGCGGTATCGAAATCCAGATCGCGGGCGTGGTTTTTCCCACGACCAATTTCTTTAATAATTTTGCGGTAATCCATAGCGACTCCTTGCGGGCTCACATCGTTAACGGCGTTTGCGACGCTTCTGTTCTGCTTTTTTCACAGGTTTCTTCACTATAACGTCCGGCATTGCCGGTTGTGAAATAGGAAACACAGGTAGCGCGTCGAGCAGCCGTTTACCGTAGTTTTTGGTCAGCAGCCGTTTATCGTAAATAACCACTTCGCCACGGCAACTGTGGCTACGAATAAGCCGCCCCACTTGCTGAATAAGGTTAAACGACGCGCTGGGCAGGCTCTGCACTTCAAAAGGATAGCGATTCAGGCTTTTCAGCCACTCACCTTCGGTGATCACCACCGGGCTGTCGATAGGCGGAAAGGCAATTTTATGGATGTGAACCTGCGTCAGGTAATCACCTTTGAGATCCAACCCTTCGGCGAATGACTGCAACCCCACCAGCACGCTGCGCTCGCCGTTATCAATACGTTTGCGGTGCAGCTCCACCAGCCGATAGCGCGGCTGATCGCCCTGCACCAGCAGCAATAAACGCAAGTCCGCGACATAGGTTAAAAACAGCTGCATCGCGCGCTGGCTGGCGAACAGCACCAGCATCCCGGGATGCGCTTTACTCTCAACCTGTTCGCGAAACCAGGTAGCCATTTCCGCAATGTGCTGCTCTTCGTTTTCCATCAGCGGCTCGTAGCGCATCTGCGGAATAACAATTTTTCCCTGCTCAACATGGTTGAACGGCGAATCAAGCGTGACAAAGCGATCCCCGGCTTTCTCTTTTAAACCGCTCATCTCTTGCAGACGATTAAAACTATTCAGCGAACGTAGCGTCGCCGAGGTCACCACGATGTGCGGAACGCTGCGCCAGAGCAGCTTTTCCAGCTGATCGCTCACGCGGATCCCCACACAGTGGAACAGCAGATGCAGCTGCCCGTCACGCGCCTCACGAGTGGCCCATTTGGTTACCGGCGCACCGGACGCCTGCGCCATTGAGGCCAGCCGCCAGAGTTTGCTCTGGCTTTCGAACATGCCCAGCGCGCGGTTCATCTGCAAAATAACCCGGTGCAAACGCACAATGTCGTGGCTGCCCGTCTTCTCGCTTAAATCATTGAGGAACAGTTCTGCCAGCCCGCGCAACATCTCCGTCAATTTTGCCAGCCGCTGGCAAATCTCCATCACTTCATTGGGCAGCTCACCCATCGCGAAGCGATATTCCGCTTCCTGACCCGCCGGAAGATAAAGGTTGAGAATGTTGTTAAGCGACGCGATAAGCGCGTAAAGCTCCTCGCAATGCGCGTTGAGCCGCTCCGGTGTCCCCAGCGGCGGCAGCGTTTTCGGGCGAAACTGCTCAAGGCAGGTCGCCACCAGTTTGGTGAACAGATCGAGCTGAAGCTGATACCAGGGTGCGGTGATTTCCGCCGTCATCTCCAGCGCATCGCGCGCCACGTCCGGCAAATGGTGGCCTTCATCGAGCACCAGCAGCAGGTTTTTTGGCTCCGGCAGCACCGCCTCGCTCTCCATTGCCGCCATCACCAGCGCATGGTTGGCGACCACCACTTCCGCTTCCTGGATTTCGCGGCGCGCGACAAAAAAGGGACATTCGCGGTAGTAGTGGCAATTACGGTTCAGACAACTGGCTTTATCGGTGCTGAGCCGTCGCCACAAATCATCGTTAATCGCCTTGTCAGTGTGATCGCGCAGGCCGTCCCACTTATAGCTGTCGAGATCCGCTTTCAGCGCCGCGCAACGTTTCTGTTCTTCCTGGTTACCCGGCGTCAGTTCATCGTCCAGGAACGCCAGCAGATCCTGCTGGTTCGGCTCGCTGCTTGCCAGCGCCGCCAGGTTGCGCGGACAGACATAGCGCCCACGGCCAAACGCGGCGGTAAAGCGTAAGTCCGGGATGATTTTGCGCAGCAGCGGCAGATCTTTACTGAAAATCTGATCCTGCAACGCCACGTTCGCGGTGCTGACCACCAGTGTTTTTTGCTCTTCACGCGCGATGGCGATACCCGGAATCAAATAAGAGAGCGTTTTCCCCACGCCGGTTGGCGCTTCGATCGCCAGATGACGCCCTTCATCCCCCGCCAGCGTTTTCGCCACGTCAGCAATCATCTGCCGCTGCGGCGCGCGGGGAATAAAGTCCGGGATCTGTTGTTGCAACGCCTTATACCAGGCGGCAATCTGCGCTTTTAGCGCGGCGGTAAGGGCCATGAGAAAACCTGAAATACTGTATAAACAGCCACTATTGTTGCATTTTTAGCGCCCGTAGGGTAACCCTTTTTGCCATGCCGGAAGCGCGCCCGCATATCCTGTGCGTCATCATTCTGATACAGGATATTTTTCACAACGCCGATCACAAATTGGCAGATCCATTCACTATTGCCGTTCAGGCCGCGTTGATCATTTATTCAGGCAATGCTAGTTTTTACCTGCATTACGCTTGTTACCGAATATCGGGCAAAACCTAAATGCAGAGAATGAGGGCGACATCCGCTCGCTGCTGTATTTACGTTTTGCCCGTTTTTGTTTGCAGGAGTTGGCGATGCTGGTCAAACAAATATTAAATAATAACGTTGTCAGCGCCATTGATGAGCATGGCCTTGAGGTTATTCTGACCGGGCGCGGCTTAGGGTTTAATACCCAAAGCGGTGCGCGCGTCGATGCGCAAGCCATCGAAAAAATATTCCATTTGCAGGACTCACAAGTCTCCGCACGTTTTAAAGATCTGGTCAGCGAAGTGCCGGTGGAAATAGTGCAACTCACCGCCGATATTGTCGCGCTGGCGCGATCTACGCTTGCACATAAATTAAGTGAAGGCCTGTATGTGACGCTGGCCGATCACTTGTACTTTGCGCTACAACGCACGGAAAAAAATGAAGTTTTACCCAATCCGTTAGAGTGGGAAGTGCGCCATTTCTATACCGAAGAGTACGCCATTGGCCGCCAGGCTCTCGGTATGATTGTCGCGCGTACCGGCACACTATTACCCGACAGTGAAGCCTGTAGTATTGCGCTGCATATTGTGAATGCCGGGCTGAATGATACGATGGGTAAAACCACAAAAATTACACGGCTTATTTATCAGCTACAGAATATCGTTAAATACTTTTTCACCCTGCCGCTCGACGAGCACAGCCTGAATTACCAGCGTTTCATTACTCATTTAAAGTTTTTCGCCCAACGGGTGATTGATGGTGTGGTGTTAAATAATGACGACGAAGAATTATTCGCTATGGTGCAGCGTCGTTATCAAACCACCCTGAAATGCGTTGACGCGATTAACGAATTTGTTGGCAAAAATTATCACCACACGATGAGCAATTCGGAAAAACTCTACCTGACCGTGCACATCGAAAATGTGGTGCAGCGGACAGAGTCGTAAGGTAACAAGGTCGCGCCTGCGACCCGAAGTATAAATTCTTTCCAGGCTTGTTACTGTTAAATCAGGCAAACCCCAGAAGAACAAAGCGCCGGTGGGTAACCGGTAATTGTTATGGCACCTGCCACGCAGGTGTCAGTCTGGAGGAATGACCATGAACTATCAGGATACCGCGCAGCAGATAATCAACAAGATCGGCGGCAAGGGCAATATTCTGTCACTGTTTCACTGCATCACCCGTTTGCGTTTCTTGCTGAAAGATAACGATAAAGCCGATCGTGCCGCGCTGGAGGCGCTGGATGGCGTGATTGGCGTAAACATTTCTGGCGATCAGTATCAACTCATCATCGGTAATGACGTGGCACCGCTGTGCGATGCCTTGCTGGCGAAATTACCGGGGGTTTCCGCCACCAGCGCAGCGCAATCCGGAAAACGCCGCAACCCGGTGTCGCTGGTGCTCGAAGGGTTATCCAGTATCTTTTCGCCGATCATTCCGGCGATTGCCGGAGCCGGGATCCTGAAAGGCGTGCTGGCACTGATGGTGGCGATGCACTGGCTGGAAACCAGTAATCAGACGTACCAAATCCTGCTCGCCATCAGCGATGGCGTGTTCTACTTCATGCCGCTGGCGCTGGCCTTCAGCGCGGCGAGTAAATTTGGCGCGAATCCTTACGTGGCCGTTGCGCTGGCTGCCGCCCTCTTCCACCCGGCGATTCAGACACTGTTTAAATCTGGCGCGCCGGTCCATTTTATGAGCCTGCCGGTGCCAACGGTGAACTACGCCTCCACGGTGATCCCGATCCTGCTCGCCGTCTGGCTGCTTAGCCGGGTGGAAAAGCTAATAGATCGCATCATGCCCGGCGTGCTGAAAACCATGTTCGTGCCGTTGTTAAGCCTGGTTATCGTCACGCCCATCACCTTGATCGCCATCGGCCCGCTGGGGATTTTCGCCGGGAACGCGCTCTCCAGCGGCATTATCTGGCTGGTGGAAAACGCCGGGATCGTGGCAGGTGTGGTGGTTGGCGGCACGCTGTCGATGATCATCATCACCGGCATGCACTACGTGCTGGTGCCCATCATGATCAACAACATCAGCACCATGGGCTTTGACCCGTTCAAAATTCTTTTCTATGTCGCCAACCTCGGCCAGGCGGGCGCGGCATTTGGTGTGTTCCTGCGCGCCCGCGATAAGAAGCTGAAATCACTGGCGTTGAGCACCAGTTTCAGCGCCGTGATGGGCATTACCGAACCGGCGATGTACGGCATCAACATTCGCTACAAACGCCCGTTTGCCGCCGCGCTTATTGGTGGTGCCTGCGGCGGCGGATTCGCGATGGCGATGGGCGTCAAAACTTATGCCTTCGCGCTAAGCGGTTTGCCCGGCCTGCCGGCGCTGGTTGGCCCGACGTTTGTGTGGGCGCTGGTCAGCATCGCTATCTCTTTTGTCTGTGCGGCTATTGTCACCGTGGTGCTTGGTTTTGAAGAGAACGTGGTGGCAGGTGTCAGCCCGATGCCGGTTGCGCGCAGCGAAGAGAAACTCTTCGCGCCGGTCAGCGGCGAACTGAAACCGCTTAATACCCTGAGCGATCCAGTATTTGCCGATGAAATTTTCGGCAAAGGGATCGCCATTTATCCCACCAGCGGCGAGCTGCGTTCGCCGGTCAACGGCACGGTGGAATCCCTGTTTGAAACGCATCACGCGCTGGCGCTGCAAAGCGATACCGGGGCGGAGATCCTGATTCATATCGGCATCGACACGGTGAAACTCGGCGGCAAACACTTCACCAGCCATATAACTGCCGGGCAAAACGTGGAGGTCGGTGATTTGCTGGTGAGCTTCGATCTGGCCGCATTGCAGGCCGCAGGCATCGATCCCAGCGTGATTGTGGTGGTCACTAACAGCGAACAATACGGCGATATCAGCCCGGTGAAAGTGAATGGCGATGTCGCCAGCCGGGACGCATTTCTCACACTGACCGCAAGCGCGGCATAAGGAGCAGAGGCATGGCATTTTCAAAAGCATTTCCGGAAGGGTTTTTATGGGGTGGCGCAACCGCCGCCAACCAACTGGAAGGCGCGTGGAATGTAGGCGGCAAAGGGCTTTCCGTCTCGGATGTTTACACCTTCGATAGCAGCACGCCGCGTGAGCGCTGGCTCGATCAGTGGCTGGGCATGACCCACGCGCAGATACGGGAAGCGCAGGATCCGCACAGCCAAAAATATTATCCGAAGCGCAAAGGCAACGACTTTTACCACCGTTTTAAAGAAGATATCGCGCTGTTTGCCGGCATGGGTTTCAAATGCTTCCGCATGTCGATCGCCTGGACGCGCATCTTCCCGCGCGGCGATGAAACCACGCCCAACGAAGCGGGGCTGAAATTTTACGATGAGGTGTTCGACACGCTGCTGGCGCACGGTATCGAGCCGATTGTGTCGCTCTCACACTATGAAATGCCGCTGGCGCTGGTAACTGATTACGGCGGCTGGCCGAACCGCCAGCTGGTGGATTTCTATGTGCGTTTCGCCACCACGGTATTCACCCGCTATCGCAAGAAAGTGAAATACTGGATGACCTTTAACGAGATCAACTGCGTGAAGCATCACCCGTATGTCAGCGTGGGCGTGATCGAAGAGGACAACCCGCATCTGGAGCAGGATAAATACCAGGGCGCGCATCATCAGTTTGTCGCCAGTGCCCTTGCGACCAAAGTCTGCCATAACATTATTCCCGGCTCGCAGGTCGGCTGCATGATCAGCTACCAGATGCTCTACCCGCACACCTGTCACCCGGATGATTTGCAGGCGTGCGAAGAGATGCAGCGCGTGTCGCTGTTCTTTAGCGATGTGCAGGCGCACGGTTATTACCCCGCCTACACCGACCGCATGCTGGCTGAAAAAGGCGTAACGCTGCAAAAAGTGGTCGGCGATGATGAGATCCTGCGCCAGCACCCGGTCGATTTCGTCTCCTTTAGTTACTACATGTCGAGCACCGTCAGCGCACACCCGGAAAAACTGGAAGGCGCGGAAGGCAACATGATAACTGGCGGTATCCGCAACCCGCATCTGCCCACCAGCCAGTGGGGCTGGCAAATCGATCCGAAAGGGCTGCGCCTGGCGCTCAATCAGCTCTATGACCGTTACCAGAAGCCGCTGTTTATTGCCGAAAACGGCCTGGGCGCGGTGGACACCGTCAACCCGGATGGTTCTATTGATGACGATTACCGCATCGATTACCTGTGCCAGCACGTTGAGCAGATGAAAGAGGCCATCGCCGATGGCGTGGATCTGTTCGGCTACACCTGGTGGGGGCCAATCGATGTGGTCAGCGCGGGCACGGCGCAAATCTCCAAACGCTACGGCTTTATCTATGTCGATCAGGACGATATGGGCAACGGCACGCAGGCGCGTTCGCTGAAGAAAAGCTACCACTGGTATAAAAAACTGATCGCCTCGAACGGCGAAGACTTAGCCGATTAAGGAGTAGATATGTCTGTTTTTTCCAAAGATTTCTTATGGGGCGGCGCAATTGCCGCCAACCAGGCAGAGGGTGCGTGGAATGAAGATGGCAAAGGACCGTCCATCGCCGATGTGGTACGCGGCGGTATCGCCTCCGGCAAACACGATGCGGTGATTGACCCCAACCTTTACTATGCCAGCCACGACGCGGTGGACTTTTATCACCGCTACAAAGAGGACGTGGCGCTGTTCGCCGAAATGGGTTTTAAATGTTTTCGTACCTCGATTGCCTGGTCGCGCATTTTCCCGCGCGGCGATGAAACCACGCCCAACGAAGCCGGTTTAGCGTTTTATGATTCGCTGTTCGATGAGCTGCGAAAATATGGCATTGAGCCGGTTATAACCCTCTCACACTACGAAACGCCGCTGGCGCTGTATCAGGAGTATGGCGGCTGGAAAAACCGCCAGTTGATTGACTTTTTTAGCCGCTACTGCGAAACGGTATTTCGCCGCTACAAAGGCAAGGTCAAATACTGGATGACCTTCAACGAGCTGAACAACATGAACCGTATGCCGTTCGCCACCGGCGCAGTGGATGCCGATGCCGGTGCGCAGGCGATCTGGCAGGCCAATCATCACCAGTTTGTCGCTAACGCGCTGGTCAACAAGTTATGCCACGAGATTATCCCTGAGGCGAAAATCGGCTGCATGTTGTCGCTGAGCACCGTCTACCCGGCAACCAGCAACCCGCAAGACATCTTCTCGACCATGCAGTTGCGCCGCCGTTCGCTGTTCTTCTCGGATGTGATGATGTTCGGGCAATACCCGGCGTATGCGCCGCGTCTGTTCCGAGAACTGGGCGTAAAACTGGAGATAGCCGATGGCGACCTGCAACTGCTGGCAGATTACCCTTCTGATTATCTTGGCTTTAGCTACTATCGCAGCGTGTTACACCAGGCAGGCGGCCAGTTCCGCATTGATACCGGCGGCACGGCCGGGCTGGACAACCCGTATCTGGAGAAAACCGAATGGGGCTGGCCGATTGACCCGCAAGGTTTTCGCATTGTCTGTAATGAACTGGCGGATCGCTACCGTAAGCCACTGTTCGTTGTTGAAAACGGTTATGGCGGCGTGGATGAACCGGACGCCAGCGGGCAAATTAACGATGACGCCCGCATTGATTATGGCCGTCGCCATATCGAAGCCATGGCGCAAGCGATTGAAGATGGCTGCGACATTATGGGCTACACGTGGTGGGGGCCAATTGACATTGTTAGCGCCGGGACGGGTGAGATGAAAAAACGCTACGGCTTTATCTATGTCGATAAAGACAACGACGGTCACGGTACGCTCACGCGCAGTAAGAAGAAGAGTTTTGGCTGGTATCAACAGGTTATCGCCAGCAATGGCGAAGTGCTGTAAGGTTAAAACCGGGAAGCGCTACGGCGCTTCTCTTATTTTGGCCTGTTGACGATAAAGGTTTACGCATGAGTACATGGCATCTGGTTGACCCCGAGCTTCGCCCCGCCCTGCAATCCTGGATACCTTCCACACTGAAAGCCGACGCACTTCCCGCCCTACGCGAGCAGCGCCAGCAAGTCGCGCTGCAAGCTATGCATCTTGATGATGGGCTTTCACTGGCGATGCACGAACAGCATATTGCGGGGGTCAGCGGTGAACCCGCCGTGCGTGTACGCGTGATCGCCCCAACGACACGTCGCGCCAACCGGATGGGGATTTTGCATCTGCACGGCGGCGGTCATCTGTTTGGCAGCCCCGAACAATCTTTGTCGCTCACCCGCCCGACAGCCGCGCGCCATGACTGCGTGGTGGTCTCTGTCGATTACCGCTTATCGCCGGAAATCCGCTTTCCCGGTTCGCTTAATGACAGCTATGCCGCGCTGGTGTGGATGGCGGAAAACGCGGCGCAATTAGGCATTGATGCCAACAATATTGGTCTGATGGGCGACAGCGCAGGCGCGGGGGTTGCCGCCGCTCTGGCGCTGCTGGCGCGCGATCGCGGTGGGCCGACACTGGCGTTTCAGAACCTGATGTTCCCGATGCTCGATGATCGTACGGTGGTGGAGACAGAGCGAAACCCGGTGACGGGCGAATTTATCTGGACGCGGGAAAACAATGCGTTTGGCTGGCATGCGCTGCTTGGCTGTGAACCCGGAAGTGTTGACGTATCGCCGTATGCCGCTCCGGCGCGCGCCGATGACCTGGCAGGGCTACCGCCGACATGGATTGGCGTTGGCACGCTGGATCTGTTTCTTGATGAAGATATGGCGTATGCGCAGCGGTTAATGCGAGCGGGAGTTGAGGTGGAACTGAATGTCTGGCCGGGGGCATATCACGGTTTTAACTCTGACCCGCAAGCGAGCATCGCACAGCGGGCCAGAGAGACGCGCCAGAACTGGCTGGCGCGTTTTAATCGCTAATTACTCGGCGGCAGAAGGCTTACGCGGGCGACGACGGCGAGACGGGTTGCCCGCCGGCGCCGCGCCGCCATCAAGACGACGTCCACCGGTTGGTTTCGCAGCGCCGCCATCAAGACGGCGTCCGCCTGCTGGCTTCGCACTTCCTTCACCACGGCGTCCACCCTCTTGCTTCGCAGCGCCACCTTCGGCGCGGCGCGGTGAACGCGGTTTCTGTCCTTGTCCTTCGCCTTCACTGCGCCGCGGTGCAGACTGACCACGGCCACCGCCGCCCTGCCCGCGACCACTGCCCTGACGACCGCCGCCCTGGCCGCGACCGTTCTGGATCGGCTCGGCTTTGATCGACGGATCCGGCTCATAACCGTCAAGGGCAATGCGCGGGATCTCTTTTTTCAGCAGGCGTTCGATATCGCGCAGCAGTTTATGTTCGTCAACGCAGACCAGCGACAGCGCTTCGCCGGTCGCCGCTGCACGGCCGGTACGGCCAATACGGTGCACGTAATCTTCCGGCACGTTCGGCAGTTCGTAGTTCACCACATGCGGCAACTCTTCAATGTCGAGCCCACGTGCCGCGATGTCGGTCGCGACCAGCACACGAATGTCGCCAGATTTGAAATCCGCCAGCGCACGCGTACGCGCCCCCTGGCTCTTATTGCCGTGGATCGCCGCGCTGGTGATGCCGTCTTTATTAAGCTGCTCCGCCAGGTGGTTAGCGCCGTGTTTCGTGCGGGTGAAGACCAGCACCTGCTGCCAGTTGCCCTCGCCAATCATCTGCGACAGCAGTTCCCGTTTGCGTTTTTTATCGACGAAATGCACATGCTGCGTCACCTGCTCAGAGGCGGTGTTGCGCCGCGCCACTTCGATCTCCAGCGGATTACGCAGCAGCTTTTCCGCCAGCTGTTTGATCTCATCAGAGAAGGTCGCGGAGAACAGCAGGTTCTGACGCTTCGGCGGCAGTTTTGCCAGCACGCGGCGAATATCGTGAATAAAGCCCATATCCAGCATGCGGTCGGCTTCGTCCAGCACCAGGATTTCCACGCTATCGAGTTTCAGCGCGTTCTGGTGTTCCAGATCCAGCAGACGCCCCGGTGTCGCCACCAGGATGTCAACGCCGCCGCGCAGCTTCATCATCTGCGGGTTAATGCTCACGCCGCCGAATACTACCAGCGAGCGGATATTCAGGTATTTGCTGTACTCCTGAACGTTTTCACCTACCTGCGCCGCCAGCTCACGGGTGGGCGTTAAGATCAGCGCACGGATCGGGCGACGGCCTTTGGCGTGCGGCTCGTTTTGAATCAGGCGTTGCAACAACGGCAGCGTAAAACCGGCAGTTTTACCGGTGCCGGTCTGGGCGCTCGCCATCAGATCGCGGCCTTGCAGCACCGCCGGGATAGCCTGCTGCTGAATAGGGGTCGGCTGAAGATAACCCTGCTCGGCAACAGCGCGCAGGATTTCCGGGTTCAGGCCAAGGGCATCAAAAGACATAACAACTCCACACCGCCCCGACCTGTGAACAGGTGTAGTTTTCGAGGAGATAATAATTTGGCTGATGACAAAAACCACAATGTCATGAAGGGGCGGAGTGTATCAGCTTTTGTGATCACACGCATAAAATATCCCTCCGGGAGCGGAATGCGCGATATTAACGCACCGCTAACTGGACAAGCCTAAAATTTAGCCATAAAGTTAATCAATCGATTGATTAACTCTCATCACTGCCATGCATACAACACCGACCACCAGCCGGGGTGAACAGGCCCGAAACCAGCTGATTGCCGCCGCGCTGGCGCAATTTGGTGAATATGGCTTGCATGCCACCACGCGGGATATTGCCGCACAAGCCGGGCAGAACATCGCCGCGATCACTTACTATTTTGGCTCAAAAGAGGATTTATATCTCGCCTGCGCGCAGTGGATTGCCGATTTCATCAGCGACAATTTTCGCCCGCATGTACAAGCCGCCGAAGAGCTGTTCGCCCAGCCTACACCGGATAAAGCCGCCATTCGCGAGCTTATCCACCGCGCCTGTAAAAATATGATTGTGCTGCTCACCCATGACGAGACGCTCAACCTGAGCAAATTTATCTCCCGCGAGCAACTCTCGCCGACGCGCGCTTACCAGTTGGTGCATGACCAGGTGATTGCGCCGCTGCACAGCCACTTTACGGCGCTGCTCGCCGCCTACACCGGGCGCGACGCCAAAGATACGCAAACCATTATTCATACCCATGCGCTTATCGGCCAGATCCTCGCCTTTCGCCTCGGACGGGAAACCATTTTGCTGCGCGCCGGCTGGACGCAGTTTGATGAAGAGAAAGCGACACTGATTTATCAGGTCATCACCTGTCATATCGATCTTATCTTGCAAGGATTAACGAACAGGAGTTCAACGTGATGAAAAAAACCATCGTCGTGGTAGTGATAGTTGTGGTGGTACTGGCCGCGCTGGGCGGCGGCTGGATGTGGTATCAAAGCAAGCAAGACCGCACGCTCACCCTGTACGGGAATGTCGACATCCGCACGGTGAATTTAAGTTTTCGCGTTGGCGGACGGCTCTCTGCGCTGAACGTGGATGAAGGGGATGCGATAAGCGCCGGGCAAACACTTGGCGAAATAGACAAAGCGCCCTACGAAAACGCACTGTTGCAGGCACAGGCCAATGTTGCAACGGCACAGGCAAAATATTCGCTGGCGACTGCCGGTTACCGTGATGAAGAGATAGCCCAGGCTGTCGCCGCCGTGCGTCAGGCACAAGCGGCGTATGATTACGCGCAGAACTTCTTTCAGCGCCAGCAGGGGCTGATGAAAAGCCGGGCGATTTCGGCAAACGACCTGGAAAATGCCCGCTCGTCACGGGATCAGGCCCAGGCAACGCTGAAATCGGCACAAGATAAACTGAGCCAGTACCGCGCCGGTAATCGCCCGCAGGAAATCGCCCAGGCGAAAGCCAGCCTTGAGCAGGCCGAAGCCGCGCTGGCGCAGGCGCAACTGGATCTGCATGACACCACGCTTATCGCGCCAAGTAACGGCACGGTCCTGACGCGCGCCGTCGAACCCGGCAGCATGCTCAACGCCGGAAGCACCGTATTAACCCTTTCTCTGACGCGCCCGGTATGGGTTCGCGCCTACGTGGGTGAACGCAATTTGCACCAGGCGCAGCCGGGGCAAGAAGTTTTGCTGTATACCGATGGCCGCCCGGATAAGCCTTATCACGGCAAAATTGGCTTTGTTTCACCCACCGCCGAATTTACGCCAAAAACCGTTGAAACCCCGGATTTGCGTACCGATTTGGTCTATCGCCTGCGCATTATTGTGACCGATGCCGATGACAGCCTGCGCCAGGGGATGCCCGTTACGCTGCGCTTTAGCGGCGAGGCGCGCCATGAGTGACGCGGCTATCCACCTGCACGGCCTGGTTAAGCGCTTTGCCGGAATGGAAAAACCCGCCGTCGCGCGGCTGGATTGTGACATCAAAGCGGGATATGTCACCGGCCTTGTCGGGCCGGATGGCGCCGGAAAAACCACGTTGATGCGCATGCTCGCCGGGCTGATGCGCCCGGATGAGGGCAGCGCACAGGTAATGGGTCTCGATCCTATAGCCAATGACAGCGAGCTGCATGCCATGCTCGGCTATATGCCGCAGAAGTTTGGCCTGTATGAAGATTTGACGGTCATGGAAAACCTCAATCTGTATGCCGATTTGCGCAGCGTTACCGGTGAGCAGCGCCGCCAGACGTTTGCACGGCTGCTGGAATTCACCGCCCTCGCCCCGTTTACCGGGCGACTGGCCGGGAAACTCTCCGGCGGCATGAAACAAAAGCTGGGGCTGGCCTGCACGCTGGTGGGTGAACCGAAAGTGCTGTTGCTGGATGAACCGGGTGTGGGTGTCGATCCCATTTCCCGCCGTGAACTGTGGCAGATGGTGCATGAACTTGCAGGCGATGGCATGCTGATCCTCTGGAGCACGTCGTATCTTGATGAAGCCGAGCAGTGCCGCGATGTGTTGTTGATGAACGAAGGCGAACTGCTGTATCAGGGCGAGCCGAAAGCGCTGACAAAGACCATGGCCGGACGCAGTTTCCTCGTCACCAGCGCCGAGGAAAATAACCGGCGCTTGCTGCGCCGCATTCTTAAGCAGCCGCAGGTCAGCGACGGCATGATCCAGGGCCGCTCGGTGCGTATGATCCTGAAAAAAGGGGCGCAGCCCGAGGATCTGCGACAGGCTGAAAAGATGCCCGCTCTGGAGATCGAGGAGACCGCGCCGCGCTTTGAAGATGCTTTTATCGACCTGCTTGGCGGCGCGGGCACTTCCGAATCACCGCTGGGGGCGATTCTGCATACGGTTGAAGGCAGCGCGCAAGAGACGGTAATTGAAGCTAAATCGCTGACCAAAAAGTTTGGCGATTTCGCCGCGACCGATAATGTCAATTTCGCCGTCAAACGCGGGGAGATTTTTGGCCTGCTCGGCCCGAACGGCGCGGGGAAATCCACTACCTTCAAAATGATGTGCGGTTTGCTGGTGCCGACTGATGGCCAGGCGCTGGTGTTGAATATGGATCTGAAAGTCAGCTCCGGCAAAGCGCGCCAGCACCTGGGGTATATGGCGCAGAAGTTCTCCCTCTACGGCAACCTGACGGTGGAACAAAACCTGCGCTTCTTTTCCGGCGTCTACGGCCTGCGCGGGCGAGCGCAGAACGACAAAATCGACCGCATGAGCGAGGCTTTCGGGCTGAAAAGTATCGCCAGTCATGCCACCGACGAACTGCCGCTCGGCTTTAAGCAGCGGCTGGCGCTGGCCTGCTCGCTGATGCATGAACCGGATATTCTGTTTCTGGATGAGCCCACCTCTGGCGTCGATCCGCTGACGCGGCGCGAGTTCTGGCTGCATATCAACAGCATGGTGGAAAAAGGCGTCACCGTGATGGTGACCACCCACTTTATGGATGAAGCGGAGTATTGCGATCGCATTGGGCTGGTCTATCGCGGGAAGTTAATTGCCAGCGGCACGCCGGATGCGCTGAAGGCGCAAACCGCCGATGCGGATCACCCGGACCCGACCATGGAGCACGCGTTTATAACGCTTATCCACAACTGGGATAAGGAGCATCACGATGAGCGTTAAAGCCCTCTCCTGGCGGCGCGTGCGCGCGTTATGCGTGAAAGAGACGCGCCAGATTGTGCGTGACCCGAGTAGCTGGTTGATTGCGGTGGTGATCCCACTGCTGCTGCTGTTTATTTTCGGTTACGGTATTAACCTCGATTCCAGCAAATTACGCGTGGGCGTACTGCTTGAACAGCACAGCGAAGAGGCGCTGGATTTTACCCATACGCTGACCGGTTCGCCTTATATTGATGCCACCATCAGCGATAACCGTCAGCAGTTAATTCAGATGATGCAGGCCGGGCGCATTCGCGGGCTGGTGGTGTTACCGGTGAACTTCGCCGCGCAAATGGCGCGTCCAGGCGACAGCGCGCCGGTTCAGGTGATAACCGATGGCAGCGAACCGAACACCGCCAACTTTGTGCAGGGGTATGTCGAAGGCATCTGGCAACTCTGGCAGCAGCAACGCGCGGAAGACAGCGGGCAAACATTCAAGCCTTTGATCGATGTGCAGACGCGCTACTGGTTTAACCCGGCGGCTATCAGCCAGCATTTTATTATCCCTGGTGCGGTGACCATTATCATGACGGTGATTGGCGCGATCCTCACCTCGCTGGTGGTGGCGCGCGAATGGGAACGCGGCACCATGGAAGCGCTGCTCTCCACCGAAATCACCCGCGCGGAACTGCTGCTGTGCAAACTCATTCCCTATTACTTTCTTGGCATGCTGGCGATGGGGCTGTGCATGCTGGTGTCGGTGTTTATTCTCGGCGTGCCGTATCGCGGCTCGCTGCTGATCCTCTTTTTTATTACCAGCCTGTTTTTGCTCAGCACCTTAGGCATGGGGCTGTTGATTTCCACCGTCACACGCAATCAATTTAACGCCGCGCAGGTGGCGCTTAACGCCGCGTTTTTACCGTCGATTATGCTGTCCGGGTTTATTTTCCAGATAGACAGCATGCCCGCCATTATCCGTGTGGTGACGTACATTATTCCGGCTCGTTACTTTGTCAGCACCCTGCAAAGCCTGTTTCTGGCGGGCAATATCCCGATAGTGCTGGTAGTGAACGTGCTGTTTTTAATCGCCTCGGCGGTGATGTTTATTGGCCTGACGTGGCTGAAAACCAAACGCAGACTGGATTAAGGAAAAGCCATGTTTTACCGTTTACTGACGCTTATCCGCAAAGAGTTGCAATCGCTGCTGCGCGAGCCGCAAACCCGCGCCATTTTGATCCTGCCGGTGCTGATTCAGGTGCTGCTGTTTCCTTTCGCCGCCACGCTGGAAGTGACCAACGCAACGATCGCTATCTACAACGAAGATAACGGCAAACATGCCGTCGAACTGACCCAGCGTTTTGCCCGTGCGAAAGCCTTTACCCACGTTTTGTTGCTGAACAGCCCGCAAGAAATTCGCCCAACCATCGACACGCAAAAAGCGCTGTTGCTGGTGCGCTTCCCGGCGGATTTCTCGCGCAATCTCGACAGCGGCGTTACCGCGCCGATGCAGTTGGTTCTGGATGGGCGTAACTCGAACAGCGCGCAAATCGCCGCCAATTATTTGCAGCAGATCGTCAAGGATTATCAACAGGAGTTGCTCAGCGGACGGGAAAAACCGAACAACAGCGAGCTGGTCGTGCGCAACTGGTATAACCCGAATCTCGATTACAAATGGTTTGTGGTGCCGTCGCTGATTGCGATGATTACTACTATCGGCGTGATGATTGTCACCTCGCTGTCGGTGGCGCGTGAACGTGAACAAGGCACGCTCGATCAACTGCTGGTTTCACCGCTGGCGACGTGGCAAATCTTTGTCGGTAAAGCGGTGCCGGCGCTGATTGTCGCCACGTTCCAGGCAACGATTGTGCTCGGCGTGGGTATTCTGGCGTATAAAATCCCCTTCGCCGGTTCGCTGCTGCTGTTCTATTTCACTATGCTGGTGTATGGCTTGTCGCTGGTGGGTTTTGGCTTGCTGATCTCGTCGCTCTGCTCGACCCAGCAGCAGGCATTTATTGGCGTGTTTGTCTTTATGATGCCGGCGATTTTGCTCTCCGGTTATGTGTCGCCGGTGGAGAATATGCCGGTCTGGTTGCAGGATCTCACTTGGGCGAATCCGATCCGCCACTTTACCGATATTACCAAGCAGATTTACCTGAAGGACGCCAGCTTTACGATTGTCTGGCAGAGTTTGTGGCCGCTGCTGGTGATTGCGGCGACCACCGGATCGGCGGCGTATGCGCTGTTCAGACGCAAAATCATGTGATTCCTTTTTCGGCTTGCGTACGGGCAGGTTTGTTTGCCCGTCTGTTTTACTGCATTAGCGGTGATCGTGAGGATTGGCTGCGCTGCCGCGTTGATGCAGGCCGAAGGATTTAGCAGGAAGTTTTCTCTCTTTGGTGAGCAGCGACACCACCGCCGGTCCCGCGAGGATCGCCAGCCCGGCCACCGCCAGCAAATAGTTATTTTGCAATATACGGGAGAGCAGCCAGATAACAATCAGCGAGGCGCCAAAATACCAGGTGGTGGTCAGCTCCTCCAGCACATCGCCGAACTCGCGCCAGCGCGCTTCATGGTGGCGCTGGAGAAACAGCATCAGCAGCACGGAGATGCCATACAGCACACTCAGCCCTAAGCCAACACGCACCAGCGTGCCGCTCATCCAGCCCATCACCAGCAGCGTTACAATCAGTACGTGCAACATAATCTGCCAGCAACTCAGGCCAGTCGCGACACGAACACGTTGTTGCCACTTCATGGTTTCTCTCCTGGAGGATTTTTATCTGTATGAAGCGTACTCGTATTTACGGAAAATTCCGTAACCCCGCCCTTTTTTGTGACAGGGACTACAATTTATTTTCACGAGGAGAGTGACGCTGGCAGGAGAGTTATGACCCAACACGCGCGAAATTTTTCATTGAAAGTGCTCACCATTAATACCCATAAAGGCTTCACCGCGTTTAACCGCCGCTTTATTTTGCCCGAGCTGCGCGACGCGGTGCGCACCGTTAGCGCTGATATCGTCTGCTTGCAAGAGGTGATGGGCGCGCATGAAGTTCACCCGTTGCATGTGGAAAACTGGCCGGACACCACCCATTACGAATTCCTTGCCGATACTATGTGGAGCGATTACGCCTACGGGCGCAATGCGGTTTACCCGGAAGGGCATCATGGTAATGCGGTGCTCTCCCGCTTTCCGATCGAGCACTATGAAAACCGCGATGTCTCCGTTGACGGCAGCGAAAAACGCGGCCTGCTCTACTGCCGGATTGTGCCGCCGGATCTCGGTCACGCTTTGCATGTGATTTGTGTCCACCTGGGGCTGCGGGAAGCGCACCGCCAGGCACAACTGACGATGCTGGCGGAGTGGGTCAATTCACTGCCGGAAAACGAACCGGTGGTGGTCGCTGGCGACTTTAACGACTGGCGGCAAAAAGCCAATCACCCGTTGAAAACGCAGGCCGGGCTGGAGGAGATCTTCACCCGCGCGCATGGCCGCCCTGCCCGTACGTTTCCGGTAAGCCTGCCGCTGCTGCGCCTCGATCGTATTTATGTGAAAAACGCGAACGCCAGCGCACCGACCGCGTTGCCGCTGCGTAACTGGCGTCATTTGTCCGATCATGCCCCACTGAGCGCGGAGATCCATCTATGAAATGTAGCTGGCAGGAAGGTAATCGCATTCAGTTGCTGGAAAACGGGGATAACTATTACCCCGCACTGTTTGACGCCATCGATCATGCAAAACAGCGCGTTATTCTGGAAACCTTTATCTGGTTTGAAGACGATGTTGGACGTCAGTTGCAGCAGGTGCTGCTGCGTGCCGCCCAGCGCGGGATCAGCATCGAAGTGTTGCTGGACGGCTACGGTTCGCCGGATCTGAGCGAACCGTTTGTCAGTGCGTTGACCTCAGCGGGAGTAATTTTCCGTTACTACGATCCCGGCCCACGGCTGTTCGGCATGCGCACCAATCTCTTTCGCCGCATGCACCGCAAGATCGTGGTAATCGACAATACGGTGGCGTTTGTTGGCGGCATTAACTACTCGGCAGAGCACGTTACCAGCTACGGCCCGGAAGCGAAACAGGATTACGCCGTGCGGGTTGAAGGCCCGGTGGTGCTCGATATTTTGCAATTTGAACTGGAGAATCTGCCGGATAGCGCACCGGTAAAACGCTGGTGGCGCAAGCGCCGCCATCGCCCGGAGGAGAACCGCAAACCCGGCGAAGCGCAGGCGCTGTTTGTCTGGCGCGACAACGATGATCACCGCGACGACATTGAACGCCACTACCTGAAAATGCTGGCGAATGCGCGCCGCGAAGTGATCATCGCCAATGCCTACTTTTTCCCCGGCTACCGTTTGTTACATGCCATGCGCAGCGCCGCCCGGCGTGGTGTCAGCGTAAAACTGATTGTGCAGGGTGAACCGGATATGCCGATTGTGAAAGTCGGTGCGGAGCTGCTTTATAACTATCTTCTGAAGGGCGGGGTTCAGGTGTATGAATATCGCCGCCGCCCGCTGCATGGCAAAGTGGCGCTGATGGACGATCACTGGGCCACCATCGGCTCCAGCAATCTTGACCCGCTAAGTTTGTCGCTCAACCTTGAAGCCAATCTGATTATTCATGACCGCGTGTTTAACCAGACGCTGCGCGACAATTTGCAGGGGCTGATTAATAACGACTGCGTGCGGGTAAATGAGTCGATGGCACCGAAACGAACGTGGTGGAACCTCGGAAAAAGCGTGGTGGTGTTCCACTTTTTACGCCATTTCCCGGCGATGGTCGGTTGGCTACCGGCGCACACGCCAAGGCTGGCCGAGGTGGAGCCGCCCGTTCAGCCCGAAATCGAAACCCAGGATCGGACTGAAGCGCAGCACTCAGGGGTGAAACCATGACATCACGCTCACATCCGCGCTGGCGGCTGGCGAAAAGAGTCCTCACGGTACTGTTTTTTATTGCTGTTGTGGTGCTGCTGGTGCTGTATGCACAAAAAGTGAACTGGGATGATGTCTGGAAAGTCATCCGCGACTACAACCGCACCGCGCTGCTGAGCGCCGTCGCACTGGTGGTGGTCAGTTACCTGTTATATGGCTGCTATGACTTGCTCGGCCGTGCTTACTGCGGGCACAAGCTGGCAAAACGCCAGGTGATGCTGGTGTCGTTTATCTGTTATGCCTTTAACCTGACGCTCAGCACATGGGTGGGCGGTATCGGTATGCGCTACCGGCTCTACTCACGTCTTGGTCTGCCGGGCAGCACGATTACGCGCATTTTCTCGCTGAGTATTACCACCAACTGGCTAGGCTACATTTTGCTCGGCGGCGTGATTTTTACCTTCGGCGTGGTGCAGATCCCGGCGCACTGGTATATCGACGACACGACGCTGCGTATTGTCGGCGTAGTGCTGTTGTTGGTGATTGCGGTCTACCTGTGGGGCTGCGCGTTCGCCAAACGCCGTCATCTGACAATTAAAGGCCACAAGCTGGTGCTGCCATCGTGGAAATTTGCCGTTGCGCAGTTGGTTATTTCCAGCGCCAACTGGATAGCCATGGGGGCGATTATCTGGCTGTTGATGGGCATGCAGGCCGATTTCTTCTTCGTGCTTGGCGTGTTACTGGTCAGCAGTATCGCGGGTGTGATTGTGCATATTCCGGCGGGGATCGGCGTGCTCGAAGCGGTGTTTATCGCCCTGCTCGCCAGCGAGCACGTTTCACAGGGCATGATTATCGCCGCCCTGCTCGCCTACCGCGTGCTTTACTACTTCCTGCCGCTGCTGCTGGCGCTGGTTTGCTACCTGTTGCTGGAGAGCCGGGCGAAAAAGCTGCGGGCGAAAAACGAAAAAGCGATGGCACAGCAGTAAGTTTTTAGCGCGAGCTGGTGCCAGGTAAGAGATACGACAGCAGTTCCAGCGTTCTGAAAAACGCGGTGATGACCCCAAGCCAGATAGCCAGTGCGCCACGGATCGCACTGCTCTGCACGGTGGTAAACTCGCGGGCGTAGAGCTCACGCGCACTCACGGCGATGGACTTACTTTTGTAGGCGCTTACCGCGCTAAAGAACAGCACCGCCATTATGCTACCGAACCACAGCAGCAGACCGCTGTGACGCAGGCTGTTTACGGCTATCGCCAGCAACAGACCCGCCAGCGCCATCAGCCAGTAGTAACCGCTGCCGCGCAGGGATGAACCGGCAAAATGGGCAATCGCTGCGCCAAGCAGATACATGCCACCGGTAATCGCCAGATGGACGATAATCCCGGCGAGCGGAAACAGGCTGGCGAGCAACAAGCCCGAGAGGATACTCATCAGCGCCAGACCGGCTAACGCCAGCCAGGTATTGAAGCGGTCAAAAAGAACGTTGAGCACCAGGGCGGCGACAAACCAGAGGATCAACAGCAGAACAATGATGGCGCTGTGTTCGGTAAACGCGCGGAGCGCCATGACATCCAGCACCAGCCAGGCCGTCGCGATACTCAGCGCCATTCCTGCCGCCAGCCATAAGCAAATATTGACCATCAGCTCTACAGGCGCGACCTGTGCAGGCTGGCTCCAGCCAAAGGGTTTCACCGGGTTCCTCCCTGAATAGTGGCTATCCGCCAGGCAAAAAAATCCCGGCAAATGCCGGGATCGTGAAGCGGGATATTAACGGCGGTTGCCGAAAATACGCAACAGCATCAGGAACAGGTTGATGAAGTCGAGGTACAGCGTCAGCGCGCCGAGAATGGAGGATTTACGCAGTTGTGACGCATCGCGAACATCGATTTGCTGACCGATATTTTTCAGCTTCTGCGTGTCGTAGGCGGTCAGGCCAACGAAAATCACCACCCCGATATAGGTCACCGCCCACATCAGCGCTTCACTCTTCAGCCAGAAGTTGACCAGTGAGGCCAGCAGAATACCAATCAGCCCCATAAACAGCATGCTGCCCAGACCGCTGAGATCGCGTTTGGTGGTGTAACCATACAGGCTCATCGCGCCAAACATCCCGGCGGTGACAACAAAGGTCGCGGCGATAGATTGCGCGGTGTAGACCAGCAGAATACTGGAAATCGTTAGCCCGGTTAGCGCCGAATAGAGCATAAACAGCGTGGTTGCCAGCCCGGCGCTCAGCTTATGAATCAGCCCGGAGAGCACAAACACCACCGCCAGTTGCGCAATCACCAGGCCAAAGAAGGTTATCTGGCTGGAAAACACGAACGACATGATGGCTTCGCTGCGCGCGGCGTACCAGGCGACAAACGCCGTCAGCAGCAGGCCGCAGGTCATCCAGCCATACACCTGCGCCATATACGTTTGTAAGCCGGTACGGCTGTGCTGAACAATAGAATCAGAACGAGGGAAACGGTCCATAATCACTCCAGATTGATGGGTTAGCCTTTTAAGGTTAACACATCCCTGCTCAACGGATTACCAACGTTTCGCCGCCTGCTGGTCGCTGTCGCGGGCTTCCACCCAACGATCGCCTTCCGGCGTCGCCTCGCGCTTCCAGAATGGCGCGCGGGTTTTCAGGTAATCCATAATAAATTGTCCGGCGTCAAATGCGCTGCTGCGATGCGCGCTGGCCACACCAACAAAGACAATTTCGTCGCCCGGCCACAATTCGCCCACGCGGTGATAGACGGTGACGCGCCCGAGCGGCCAGCGACTACGCGCTTCATCAACGATCTCCGCCAGCGATTTTTCCGTCATACCCGGATAGTGCTCCAGCGTTAACGCGCTGACGCTGTCGCCTAAATTGTGATTGCGCACTTTGCCGGTAAACGTCACTACCGCGCCGTCTTCATCGCGAGCCGCCAGCCAGGCGTACTCATCACCGACGCTGAACGTCGCATGATCGACGCAAATTCGCGTTTCGCTCATTTCAGCCTCCGGTGACCGGCGGGAAGAAAGCGACCTCATCACCGCTTTGCAACGGATGGTCAAAACTGACCAGCGTCTGGTTGACCGCCGCCAGCAATTTGCCCTCTTCCAGCGCCAGCGCCCAGCGATCGCCCTGCGCAGCCAGATGCTGGCGCAGCGCCTCCACGGAAGAGAAAACGGTGTCGATGGTGGTGTTGTCGCAGCCGACCAGCTCGCGCACCTGCGCGAAAAAAAGGACTTTAATCATTGCTATCCGCCCTGAAATCACCGGATTTGCCACCGCTTTTCGCCAGCAGGCGCACCGGACCAATCACCATATCTTTCTGCACCGCTTTACACATATCGTAAATGGTTAACGCCGCGACCGAGGCCGCCGTGAGCGCTTCCATCTCTACACCGGTTTTGCCGCTCAGGCGGCATACGGCTTCGATACGTACGCGATTATGTTCCGGCTCGGCCTGCAACTGCACTTCGACTTTGCTCAACAATAACGGGTGGCACAGGGGGATCAGCTCCCAGGTGCGTTTCGCCGCCTGGATCCCGGCGATACGCGCGGTGGCAAAGACATCACCTTTATGGTGGCTACCGTCGACGATCATCGCCAGCGTTTGCGGCAACATGGTGACAAACGCTTCAGCGCGCGCTTCACGGACGGTTTCCGCTTTAGCGGAGACATCCACCATATGCGCTTCGCCGTCGGCGTTAATATGGGTCAGTTGTGACATAACTTATTTCTTAAGATGGGGGTAGAAATTACACGGGCGCGTACGCGCATCCAGCTGTGGCGCAATAATATTTTCCCATGCGGTGCGGCAGGCTTTGGTCGAGCCGGGCATGGCAAAAATCAATGTCTTATTCGCTATACCGGCGACCGCACGGGATTGCAGCGTCGCTGTGCCAATCTCTTCAAAAGAGAGCATGCGGAACACTTCGCCAAACCCTTCGACTTCGCGATCAAACAGCGGCAATAACGCTTCCGGTGCCTGGTCGCCTTCCGTTAAACCGGTGCCGCCGGTGATCAACACGACCTGCACATCATCGCTTGCGATCCACGCCGAAACCTGGGCGCGAATGGCGTAACGGTTCTCTTTGACAATGGCTTTATCGACCAGTTGGTGACCGGCTTCATGCGCGGCGTCGCGCAGCCAGTGACCGGAAGTATCGTCTTCTTCACCGCGACGGCTGGAGACCGTCAAAATAGCTAGCCTGACCGGGATAAACTCAGCGCTGACCTGGCTCATGTCATTCTCCTTGCGGTTTAACCGCCGATGTATGAAAGGTTTTGCGTAATGCCTGTATTGCCCTGATGCAGGAAGTGCGCCTGCTTTTTGTGCGTTAACGCCACCGCAATACGCTGTTCCAGCATCGCCTGCTGCGCATCGTCTTGCAGCAGATCGCGCAGATTCACGCCGCCATCGCCAAACAGGCACAGATGCAGTTTACCGGTCGAGGAGACGCGCAGACGGTTGCAACTGGCGCAGAAATCTTTTTCATACGGCATGATAAGGCCGATTTCCCCCTCGTAATCCGGATGGCAGAAAACCTGTGCCGGGCCGTCGCTGCGCTGGCGCAACTGGTGGATCCAGCCACGTTTAAGTAGCTCATCGCGCAGCACCATGCCGGAGATATGGTGGTTGCGGAAAAGCTCGCTGCCCTCGCCGGTTTCCATCAGTTCAATAAAGCGTAGCTGGATAGGACGCGATTTGATCCACGCCAGAAAGGTGTCGAGCTGATGATGATTCACGTCACGCATCAGCACGGTGTTGACTTTGACTTTGGCAAACCCGGCGCTGAAGGCGGTATCAATACCGTCCATCACCTGGCGGAATTTATCCTGCCCGGTAATGGCGTGAAATTGCCGCGCATCAAGACTGTCGACGCTGACGTTGATGGCGGTAAGACCGGCATCGCGCCACTGAACAGCGTCGCGCGCCAGGCGATAGCCATTGGTGGTGACGGCTACCTGGCGGATGGCGCTGTTTTCGCGCACGGCGGCGATGATGTCGGTGAAATCGCGGCGCAGGGAGGGTTCCCCGCCGGTCAGGCGCACTTTTTCTGTGCCCATGGCGCTAAACGCGCGCGTAACCCGGCGAATTTCTTCGACGCTCATGAAACCATTATTGTTGACGCCGCTCGGCTTGTAGCCGTCGGGCAAACAGTAGGTGCAACGGAAATTGCACACATCGGTGATCGACAAACGCAAGTAATAGAACTTACGCGCGAACGCATCGGTAAGTTGTGAGGCCATGTACACCTTTCCAAGTACGGGAGATGCAGTCATTTCTTCCTGCACCCTGGCAGCAGAACCATTCGGTTTGCTACGGCCAAAGCACCATGTCGTGAGAGTTAGGTTGCTTAGGCTTGAGTGTATGTTTTGTCAGTAACGCTAAAATTGCTTAAGCGATAGTAGCGCGAACGTCGAGCTTTCGCTATCACGATCATCGCTATATAAACACATACATAGCGACATGATCGTGCAGTTTCGCTACAGAGTACGCGAAAATCGCCTTTTTGCTTTGATATGTGTCATTTTCCTCTCTGCGCGGCATCGTCTTTTGGTGGTATTTAGGCTAACGTAGCGCGGTAAATTTTCATAAGGAACCATTATGCGTAATCGCACACTTGCAGACCTGGATCGTGTTGTCGCCCTCGGCGGCGGGCATGGCCTCGGGCGTGTGATGTCTTCGCTGGCCTCGTTGGGATCGCGGCTTACCGGCATTGTCACCACCACCGATAACGGCGGTTCAACCGGCCGAATTCGCCGCTCTGAAGGCGGGATCGCCTGGGGTGATATGCGTAATTGTTTAAACCAGCTCATTACCGAACCGAGCGTGGCGTCGGCGATGTTTGAGTACCGTTTTAGCGGTAATGGCGAACTTTCCGGGCATAACCTCGGAAATTTAATGTTAAAGGCGCTCGATCACCTCAGTGTGCGGCCTCTTGAAGCGATCAATTTAATTCGCAATTTATTAAAAGTGGACGCGTTTTTAATCCCGATGTCTGAGCAACCTGTCGATTTGATGGCCACTGACAGCGAAGGACATCAGGTTTATGGCGAGGTCAACATTGACCAGCTTCATGCGCCAATCCAGGAATTAATGCTATTTCCAAAGGTGCATGCCACTCGCGAAGCGGTACAGGCAATCGCAGAAGCGGATTTGATTATCATCGGTCCAGGCAGCTTTTACACCAGCCTGCTGCCGCTGCTGCTGCTCGACGATCTGGCACAGGCGTTACGCCGTACACCCGCGCCGGTCGTTTACATTGGCAACCTCGGTAAAGAACTCAGCCCGGCCGCGGCCAGCCTGACGCTGGCAGACAAACTGGCGATTATGGAGCAGTACGTCGGCAAAAAAATTATCGATGCCGCCATTGTTGGCCCAAAAGTCGACACGCAAGCCGTTAGCGATCGGTTAATTATTCAGGAAGTGCTGGAAGCCAGCGATATTCCCTATCGCCATGACCGTCATCTGCTGCGCGTCGCGCTGGAAAAAGCGGTGCAACATCTGGGTTAAGACGCGGCGGCGGGAATTTTTTCTGGCTCCAGCGCTTTGCTTAATTTCTTAAGGTTGTCTTAAAAATCGGCTGTCAGCATAGCGCTACTTTCATTGCTGGATCCGAGTATGCGTATGCTTCACCTTCGTCGGCCAACCTTAAGCCGCCTCCACTTTATTCTGCTCTTTGCCGCTTATATTGCGCTGGGTCTGAATATTGCGTTTTATCACCAGGCATTCACTTTATTGCCGGTGAACTCATTGCATAACTGGCTGGTTTTCCTCTCCATGCCGCTGGTCGCTTTCAGCGTCATTAATATTGTGTTGTCTCTGGCGTCGTTTGTGCGTCTTGATCGCCTGGTTATCTCACTCTTTGTGCTGGTGAGTTCGGCGGCGCAATATTTCATTTCGACGTTTGGCATTATTATCGACCGTTCGATGATCACCAATATTCTCGACACCACCCCGGCAGAAAGTTTCGCCCTGCTGTCGACTAAACTGGTGCTGACGCTGCTGCTGACCGGCATTCTGGCGATAGCTATCGCCTGGTGGATTAAAATAAAACCCGCCCGCTCCGCGTTACGCAGCGTAATGTTGCGCGTTGCCAGCATCGTAATTTCTGTGCTGGTTATCGTGGCGGTGGCGCTGCTGTTTTATAAAGATTACGCCTCACTGTTTCGCAATAATAAAGAGCTGGTGAAATCACTCAGCCCGTCAAACTCAATTACCGCGTCACTTTCCTGGTATTCCCATAACCGCACCGCCAACCTGCCGCTGGTGAGAATTGGCGAAGATGCGCGTCAACGCCCGCAAATGCAGCACGGTCCACACAAAAACCTCACCATTCTGGTGCTTGGTGAAACCTCGCGTGCGGCGAACTTTTCGCTCGGCGGTTATGAGCGTGAAACCAACCCGTTGTTAAAACAGGATAATGTTATTTACTTTCAGAAAACTGCTTCCTGTGGGACGGCGACCGCCGTCTCCGTACCGTGCATGTTCTCCGGTATGACGCGTGCGCATTATGACGATCAACTGGCGGCGCATCAGGAAGGGTTGCTGGATATTATCCAACGTGCGGGAATTAACGTGCTGTGGAATGAGAACGACGGTGGCTGTAAAGGCGCATGCGATCGTGTTCCGCATCAGGATATGACGCAATTAAACTTGCCGGATTACTGTATTAAAGGCGAATGCCAGGATGAGATCTTATTCCACGATCTCGCCAGTTATATCGATAAATTGCAGGGCGACGGGGTGATTGTATTACACACCATTGGTAGCCATGGACCGACGTATTACAACCGCTATCCGGCGCAGTTCCGTAAATTTACGCCGACCTGCGATACCAATGAAATTCAGACCTGCTCACAGCAGCAACTGATAAATACCTACGACAATACCATTTTGTACGTCGATTATATTGTTGATAAAGCAATAAAATTGCTGCAATCGAAGCAGGATAAATTCACCACCAGCCTGGTTTATCTCTCCGATCACGGTGAGTCACTTGGCGAAAATGGCGTTTACTTGCACGGCCTGCCGTACTCCATCGCACCGGAAACACAAAAACATGTTCCGCTGCTGATTTGGCTGTCGCAGGAGTATCAAACGCGTTATGGCGTGAACAGTCAGTGTCTGCAAAAAAATGCGCGGGAGAAGGCGGTTTCACAGGACAACCTCTTCCCGACGATGTTGGGTATACTGGGTGTCAGCACAAAAGAGTACCGTGCTGAGGACGATCTTTTAACCGCGTGCCGGGGGCAGCTGAAATGAAGATTCTGGTGGTTGAGGACGATGCTCTGCTGTTGCAGGGGTTGATTCTGGCGATGCAAAGCGAAGGGTACGCCTGCGATGGCGTCTCTACCGCGCATGAAGCTGCGCTGTGTCTGGCCAACGGCCATTACAGCCTGCTGGTGCTCGATTTGGGTCTGCCGGATGAAGACGGTTTACATCTGCTCACCCGGCTGCGCCGCGAAAAATATACGTTGCCGGTATTGATCCTCACCGCCCGCGATACGCTTGAAGATCGCGTGGCGGGGCTGGATACCGGGGCAGACGACTACCTGGTCAAACCCTTTGCGCTGGACGAGCTGAACGCCCGCATTCGCGCGCTGCTGCGCCGCCATAATAACCAGGGCGATAACGAAATCAGCCACGGTAATCTGACGCTGAATGTAACCCGCCGCCAGGCGTGGCTGGATGAGCAGTTGCTGGAGCTGACGCCGAAAGAGTATGCCCTGCTGTCGCGCCTGATGCTGAAAGCCGAAAGCCCGGTACACCGGGAGATCCTCTATAACGATATTTACAACTGGGATAACGAACCGTCGACGAACACGCTGGAAGTGCATATCCATAATTTGCGCGACAAAATCGGCAAATCGCGTATCCGCACAGTGCGTGGGTTTGGTTATATGCTGGTGCAACCGCAGGAACGGAGCTGATTAATGGCGCTCTTCAATTTCAGGCGCTGGAGCATGCGCCGCCGTTTGTTACTCACCATTGGTGGCATTCTGGTGTTTTGCCAGTTGGTTAGCGTGTTCTGGCTGTGGCATGAAAGCGAAGAGCAAATCCAGCTGCTGGTGCAGGCAGCCATTCATAACCACAACAACCGCAAACATATCGAGCATGAAGTCCGCGAAGCGGTGGCCAGCTTGCTGGTGCCAAGCCTGCTGATCATCGGACTGGCGCTGCTGCTCTGTATGCAGGCGGTGAAAGCCATTACCCGTCCGCTGCTTGAGCTGCAGGAAGAGCTGAATAAACGCACGCCGAACAACCTGCAACCCATCACCCTGAACAATAGCGTCAGCGAAGTGGAAGCTGTGACCTCATCAATTAATGAGCTGGTCTCCCGCCTGACGCTAACCCTCGACAGAGAGCGGTTGTTTACTGCCGATGTTGCCCATGAGCTGCGTACGCCGCTGGCCGGGTTACGTCTGCATCTGGAATTGATGGCGAAAACCAGCGGTATCAACGTTGACCCGCTGGTGCAGCGCCTTGAGCAAATGACGGAAAACATCGCCCAGTTGTTGCTGCTGGCGCGCGTTGGGCAGTCTTTCTCCGCGGGCAGTTACCAGCAGGTGATGCTGTTGCAGGATGTAGTGCAGCCCATTCGCAGTGAACTGGAACAGATGTTGACCGCGCGCGAACAGACGCTGGAAATTGCAGAGCCAGAAAGGGATATTGCGGTCGCCGGCGACGCCACGCTGCTGCGGTTGCTGGTGCGAAACCTGGTGGAAAACGCACACCGCTATAGCCCGACAGGATCGACCATTACCGTACGTATCGAAAACGCTGCCGCGCCAGTACTGGCTGTGGAAGATGAAGGGCCGGGCATTGATGAAAGCCGCAGCGGAGAGCTCAGTAAAGCTTTCGTGCGTATGGACAGCCGCTATGGCGGCGCAGGCCTGGGATTAAGCATTGTGTCGCGTATCGCGCAACTGCATGACGCGCAGTTCTTTTTGCACAACCGGCTGACACAATCTGGTGTGCGGGCGTGGGTAAAATTCCTCCCGGGCACCCGCCAGGCGTAAATCAGTAGGTCAGCACCCACAGACGGGCAAAACCAATCACTAACGCCAGCGCGAATGCGACAGCGAAAAACTCACGAACCTTAAATTGCTGCATCAGATTGCCCTCCAGAATACCGGTGGGCAGTGTGTCAGGCGTAGGTTAAGCCAACATTAAGAGAGCCCGGACAGGCTCTCTTTTTTGTTATTTTGTGCTGTCATATCACCGCGCTGATTTCAGGATGCGGCAATAAACAGCTCGCGCAGCTGGTGCAACTGGTCGCGTACTTTCGCCGCCTCTTCGAACTCCAGGTTCTGCGCATGCTGCATCATCTGGCCTTCCAGTTCGTGGATTTTCTGCTGCAGCGCTTTTGGCGTGAGCGCCAGTTCAGCCGCTTCCACCTGAGCAGGTGTGCGCGTTTTACCACGCCCTTTCGCGCGCGTCTTCGCCAGCCCTTCGCCAAGCGCCAGAATATCCACCACTTTCTTGTTCAGGCCTTGCGGCGTAATGCCATGCTCTTCGTTATAGCGCTGCTGTTTCTCACGACGACGCTCGGTTTCGCCAATCGCTTTCGCCATCGACGGTGTGATCTTGTCGCCATACAGAATCGCTTTACCATTGATGTTACGTGCAGCGCGGCCAATCGTCTGGATAAGTGAGCGCTCAGAACGCAGGAAGCCCTCTTTGTCGGCATCCAGAATCGCCACCAGCGAGACTTCCGGCATATCCAGCCCCTCACGCAGTAAGTTGATGCCGACCAGCACATCGAACTCGCCAAGGCGCAAATCGCGGATAATCTCCATACGTTCAACGGTGTCGATATCCGAGTGCAGATAACGCACCCGCTCGCCATGCTCTTCCAGGTATTCCGTGAGGTCTTCCGCCATACGTTTGGTCAGCGTCGTCACCAGAACACGTTCGTTAATCGCGGCGCGCTGGCGAATTTCAGAAAGCAAATCATCCACCTGGGTCGCCACCGGGCGCACTTCAATCACCGGATCGAGCAGGCCGGTCGGGCGCACCACCTGATCAATCACTTCGCTACCCGATTTCTCCAGCTCGTAATTGCCCGGCGTCGCCGAAACATAAATCGACTGCGGTGCCAGCGCTTCAAACTCTTCAAATTTTAACGGTCGGTTATCCAGCGCCGACGGCAGACGGAAACCATACTCCACCAGCGTCTCTTTACGCGCGCGGTCGCCACGATACATCCCGCCAATCTGCGGAATGGTCACGTGTGATTCGTCGATAACCAGCAGACCATCGGCTGGCAGGTAGTCGAACAGCGTCGGCGGCGGCTCCCCCGGCCCGCGCCCGGAAAGATAGCGCGAGTAGTTTTCAATCCCCGAGCAGTAGCCCAGCTCGTTCATCATCTCCAGGTCGAACTGCGTACGCTGGCTGAGCCGCTGCTCTTCCAGCAGTTTATTATTTTCCAGCAGCGACTTACGGCGTTCCGCCAGCTCAACTTTGATCTCCTCCATCGCCTGCACGATCCGCTCGCGCGGCGTCACGTAGTGCGTTTTCGGGTAGATGGTGAAGCGTTGAATGCCCGACTCAATATGGCCGGTCAGCGGATCGAACAGCGACAGACGCTCGACCTCTTCATCGAATAATTCGATACGCAGCGCCAGATCGTCCGATTCCGCCGGGAACACATCAATAACCTCGCCGCGTACGCGGAAAGTGCCGCGCTGGAACGCCTGATCGTTGCGGGTATATTGCAGCTCCGCCAGGCGGCGCAGGATCGCGCGTTGATCGATGATCATGCCCTTCGTCAGGTGCAGCATCATTTTCAGGTAGAGATCCGGATCGCCCAGACCGTAGATCGCGGAAACAGAGGCCACCACAATCACATCGCGACGCTCCAGCAGCGCCTTCGTCGCTGACAAGCGCATCTGCTCGATATGTTCGTTCACCGAGGCATCTTTCTCAATGAAAGTGTCAGAGCTTGGCACATACGCTTCCGGCTGGTAGTAATCGTAGTAAGAGACGAAATACTCCACCGCGTTATCCGGGAAGAACTCTTTCATTTCACCATACAGCTGCGCGGCCAGCGTTTTGTTCGGTGCCAGCACCATTGTCGGGCGCTGGAGATCGGCAATCACATTGGCGACGGTGAATGTCTTCCCTGAACCCGTCACCCCGAGCAGCGTCTGGTGCGCCAGGCCGTCTTCCAGACCTTCCTTGAGGCGGCGGATAGCTTCAGGCTGATCGCCGGAAGGACGAAAAGCGGAATTCAGTTTGAACGGTTTACTCATGAACGGCTACCTGATGAAGGAATGAGCGTGCAGGTAACACATTTTACTCACCCTGTTCACTTTTGCCAATAAATAACACTGGATGAAAAAACAGTAGCGAAACAGGCAATCCGTACTACTGCCCGTTTGGGCACCGCTTCTCCCCTCAAATTTCTGCGCGGACAAGATAAAACTCTAACCCTTTCAGGTTATCCCCAAAATTTTTCCTCTTTTAACATTTGTCAAGCAAGCCTTTGAAAGTTTTGTGGCAGCGAGTGACACTTTTCTTACAGGCATTGCTTTTATATAACCAATTGATTATTAAAAGTAATTTCAAAAAGACGTGTTTAACACCAATTCAGGCGCAGCCCGCGTCCTCTCTCGCTTGCCGCATGTTTTCTAACTCTAATACACAAGGTTATCCACAGGAATAGTGGATAACTGCCGCCAGGCCGGACACCTCGCCTTCCCGCCAAATCCCATTTTGTCCCAGGCGGGTGGCGCTAAAAATTTTTTATCTTTTCTTTTTGATAATTATCGGCAAACGAAACGCAGGATCCGCATGAGATCGCTCTCACAGATCCAGCGATTGCTGCACCACAACTCAACACTACAAGCACTGGCAAAGTGCAGAATTTTTACCTGGCTTCTTCCCTCCTCACGTTTTAAAAGCCACTTTTCTCAGCGGCATCCGAAAAAAAAGCCTTTTTTATGTTCTGGCAAGCCTTTTGCAGAATCATCAAAGTCATCAGATCCGAAACAAGGAGCGGACAATGTTGAGCTTACGGGCAGTAAATCAGTATTACGGTAATCAGCATACATTGTGGAATGTCGATCTCGATTTATCCCCCGGGGTCTGCACATCAGTTATTGGGTTGCCAGGCATGGGCAAGACGACACTGGTGAATTGCATCACCGGCTATTTACCCATTGAAAGCGGCAGCATGATTTGGCAGGACGCGGGCGCGCCACCGCGCGACTTACTCTCTTTGCAAGCCGAACACCGCAGCGCCATCGGCATCAGCTATGTGCCGCAGGACAGGCGGATTTTTTCGCAACTCACCATTGAGGAAAATCTGCATGTCGCGATGCGCGCCGGCAGTGAACCGGGCAGCGCAGTGCGGCGGGATATTTACGATTTGTTCCCTGAACTGTATGAGTTGCGCCAGATACGTGGCGCGGAGTTGTCAGAGGATAACCAACAACAGCTGGCGATGGCGCGGGCGCTGGTGACGCACCCACGGCTGTTGATTCTCGATGAGCCGACGCGCGGTCTGGGGCAGGCTTTTATTCATAAACTGGGCAATTTGATCGTGCGGCTCAACCAGGAGTTTGGCATGACCATTCTGCTGGCTGAACAGCACTTATCATTTATTCGCCGGGTCGCCGACCGTTTCTGCCTGCTGCACCGTGGGCGCAATGTCGCGCAGGGCGACGTTAAACTGCTTGATGATCCGCTGCTCTCAAAGTGGATGACACCGGAGTCAGGACACTGAGATCAAGATAATGACCCGTTTTTTCTTTTTCCGGTGCGTGGGCAAACCAGGGAATTTCGCCAATCAGCGGAGCCTGCATCACGCGCCGAAGCGTTGCCAGATACTCAGGATGCCGCTTGCCCGGCTGCACCACATCGTTGGCAATCCAGCCCGCCAGCCGTAACCCCGCCTGGCGCACCGCTTGCGCGGTTAACATGGCATGGTTGATACAGCCAAGTTTTACGCCAACGACCAGAATCACCGGCAACTGTTCCTGCACCACCCAGTCGGCGAAGGTGTGCGTCTCTGAAAGCGGCGTAAACCAGCCTCCTGCCCCCTCCACCAATAGCCACTC
Organism: Kosakonia sp. LAM2021; assembly: GCF_016620385.1. Taxonomy (NCBI): domain Bacteria; kingdom Pseudomonadati; phylum Pseudomonadota; class Gammaproteobacteria; order Enterobacterales; family Enterobacteriaceae; genus Kosakonia; species Kosakonia sp. LAM2021. The sequence continues at coordinate 299,442 of NZ_JAENHT010000003.1, read as the reverse complement.
TGCCTGCGTTTCCAGCGCGCGCAGCCCGGCGGACATCACCTTTGCATCAATGGGTTCACCCATATCGGCACTGACTATATGCGGTGATGTCGGTTCTGCGAAGGTATACGGATTGACGGTCTTATACGCCATCGGCAGGCTGCTGTGGTGTTGCAGCGCAAGCGCATCACTGTTGCGCAGCCCCTCTGCGGTCATCTCACTCCCGGAGGCCACCGGTTTATAACCCGCGCTGCGTAAGCCTCGTAGATTCGCCGCTTGCAACAGTGCGCAACTGGCGACCGTTTTCCCGACTTCCGTATCCGTACCGGTCACAAAATAGCGTTCAATCACGGACGATCACTCCCCAAAAAAGATGGTATGTCAGCGGGTATTTGCCCTGCTGCTGCGGCCAGGCCAGCTGCAAACGTTGCAGTTTGCCGCGTGTCAGCCCCTGCTGCCTGCCCGCATGTAAATGTGTTGCGCCAATACCTTTTAGCGAACGTAGCGCCGCAGCGGCATCGTCAAAGTGCAAGGTTATCGTTTCGACGCCACTGTGCAGACGCCAGCCGCACAAAGCCTGCCCGATAGCAGGCAAGGTTAAGAAACGGTTGGCGTGCGGATGGTCATCAATCGCGCGCCACGCTTCGTTCAGCTCCGGCAATGATGCCGCAACCAGTGTCGTAAAGGCAACACAACCGCCGGGCTGGGTGACGCGATACAACTCCCCGACAGCCTGGCGCAAATCATCACACCACTGCACTGCCAGGTTGCTCCAGACCAGTGAAAATTGCGCATCCGCCAGCGGCATGGCTTCAATATCGCCCCTGACATAGCGTTGCGCGCTGTGCTGACGGCACGCTTCATCGAGCATATTCGCTGAGAGATCCAACGCCGTTACTTCGCCGCCCTGCCCGCGCCAGTAGCGGCTCATTGCGCCTGGCCCGCAACCGGCGTCCAGCACCTGACCAGGCGTGAGAGTACCCAACTTAGATAACAGTAGATCGGCGCTCCGGCGCTGCAATTCGTCGTGCCGAGCATAACTCTGTGCCGCGCGACCAAAAGCAGCGGCGACCGCCTGTTTATTCACTGTCATGCAACGCCTCCAGCAAGCGGTCGATATCGTCGAACTGGTGCTCTGCAGTCAGCGTCAGGCGCAAACGTGCCGTGCCCGGCAGTACGGTGGGCGGTCGAATCGCAGTCACCCAACAGCCGCGCTGACGCAAGCGTTCTGCCAGTCGCAGTGCGCGGCTATTTTCACCGACAATCAGCGGCTGGATTGCGCTGGTGGAATCGGTCATCGTCACGGCCTGGTGTGCCACACTGTGGCGAAAATGGGCAATCAGTGCCGCCAGTTTTTCACGCCGCGCATTACCGTCGTCGCTACGAATAACCTGCAGTGCCGCGCCAAGCGCCACCGCCTGCGCCGGGGGCATTGAGGTGCTGTAAATCAGATGACGGGCAAATTGCAGCAGATAATCCGCCACCGTGTCGCTGCACAACACCGCCGCACCGCTGACACCAAAACCTTTGCCGAAGGTCACCACCAGCACGTGCGGCTTGATGCCATGCAGATGACAACTGCCGCGCCCCTGCTCGCCCACCACGCCAATGCCGTGGGCATCATCCACCATCAACCAGGCCTGCGCTTCCCGCGTGGCATTATCAATGGCCGCCAGCGGTGCGCTGTCGCCATCCATGCTGAATACACCCTCGGTAACCACCAGTTGCTGCGCGGTAAGCGGTTTTGCCAGTAGCGTGGTCAGTTGCCCGACATCGTTATGCGCGAAACGTCGTAGTTGTGCCGGGCTGTGGCTGGCGGCTTCCAGCAGCGATGCGTGGCTTAGTTTGTCGGCGACAATCCTGTCCTCTTTGCCCGTCAGCGCAGCGATGACCGCCTGATTAGCAGCGAAACCCGAGATAAACAGCAACGCGCGCGAGTAACCGAGCCAGTCGGCCAGTGCCTCCTCCAGCGCCTGGTGCGCGATTGTGTAACCACTCACATGTCCGGAACCGCCGCTGCCCACGCCATAACGTTCCGCGCCCTGTTGCCAGGCGCGGATCACGGCGGGATGTTGACTTAAACCGAGATAATCATTACTGGAGAAGTTGCAAAAGCGCTGCTCGCCAAGCGTGAGCCAGCGTCCCGCGCCTTGCGAGACGGCACGCCGTGTGCGCAGCGCATCTGCTGCGCGGCGCTCATCCAGTGCGGCGTCAATACGCTGTTGCCAGCTCATACGGCTGCCGCGTTGTAATACTGGTCGGTATCGGCGTGCAACAGCTGTTGCTCAAGCTGCTGCTGTTGTTCGTTGTCGCCGTTCAGCACCGCCGTCTGCTGCGGGTTCAGACCGAGCTTACGGAACAGTTGCAGATCTTTATCCTCTTCCGGGTTCGGCGTGGTAAGCAGTTTGCAGCCGTAGAAAATGGAGTTCGCCCCGGCCATAAAGCACATCGCCTGAGTTTGCTCGTTCATCTGCTCGCGCCCGGCAGAAAGACGCACATGCGAAGTCGGCATCATGATGCGCGCAATCGCGATGGTGCGAATAAAATCAAAGGCGTCGACGTCCTCGTTATCTGCCAGCGGCGTCCCTTTTACTTTGACCAGCATATTGATTGGCACGCTTTCCGGCGGTGTTGGCAGGTTCGCCAGTTGCAATAACAGACCGGCGCGATCGTTGACCGTTTCACCAAGACCAACGATGCCACCGGAGCAAACTTTGATGCCCGCGTCGCGCACCTTATCGAGCGTGTCGAGGCGCTCCTGATAAGTACGTGTGGTGATGATGTTGCCGTAAAATTCCGGCGAGGTATCGAGATTGTGGTTGTAGTAATCAAGCCCGGCAGAAGCCAGCCGCTGCGCCTGGTTTTCATTCAGCGTGCCCAGCGTCATGCAGGCTTCAAGCCCCATCGCTTTTACTCCTTCGACCATTTTTTCGAGGTACGGCATATCGCGATCGTGCGGGTTTTTCCACGCCGCACCCATGCAAAAACGCGTCGAGCCCGCGCGCTTCGCCTGGCGGGCGGACTCCAGCACCTGTTCAACTTCCATTAACCGCTCGGACTCCAGCCCGGTTTTATACCGCGCGCTCTGCGGGCAGTATTTGCAATCTTCCGGGCAGGCACCGGTTTTAATCGACAGCAAAGTGCTGACCTGAACCTGGCGCGGATCGAAATATTGGCGATGGATCTGCTGTGCTTCAAACAGCAGTTCAAGGAGGGGTTTTTCAAACAGCGCAGTGACTTGCGACATTGTCCAGCGTGCGTGGTGAGCCATCGGGCGTCTCCAAAAGGTGTTGTAAAATCGTTATTCGGTGTAGACTCGTAAACCTAAAACTTTTTAATTTGGTTTACAAGTCGATTATGACCCTGGACGATCTCGCTTTTGACACGCGACATATCTGGCATCCTTACACCTCCATGACCTCTCCGCTGCCCGTTTACCCGGTGCAATCCGCACAGGGTTGCGAGCTAATGCTCAGCAGCGGTGAACACTTGATAGACGGCATGTCCTCCTGGTGGGCGGCAATCCACGGCTACGGGCATCCGGAGATTAACGCGGCGATGAAAGCGCAAATCGACGCGGTATCCCATGTGATGTTTGGCGGCATCACCCACCAGCCGGCGATTGACCTGTGCCGCAAGCTGGTCGCGATGACGCCAGAACCGCTGGAGTGCGTTTTTCTGGCCGACTCCGGTTCCGTGGCGGTGGAAGTGGCGATGAAGATGGCGCTGCAGTACTGGCAGGCGAAAGGCGAGCCGCGACAGCGTTTTCTCACCTTCCGAAACGGTTATCACGGCGACACGTTTGGCGCGATGTCTGTCTGCGATCCGGATAACTCCATGCACAGCCTGTGGAAAGGCTATTTGCCGGAAAATCTGTTTGCGCCCGCGCCGCAAAGCCGCTTTGACGGTGAATGGGACGAGCACGACATGGTGGCTTTCGCGCGCCTGATGGCGGCGCACCGCCACGAAATAGCAGCAGTGATCCTCGAACCTATTGTTCAGGGCGCGGGCGGCATGCGTATCTATCACCCGGAGTGGCTAAAGCGGGTGCGCAGAATGTGCGACCGGGAAGGCATTCTGTTGATTGCTGATGAAATCGCCACCGGTTTTGGTCGCACTGGCAAACTGTTTGCCTGCGAACATGCCGGGATCGCCCCGGACATTCTGTGCCTTGGCAAAGCGCTGACCGGCGGCACAATGACGCTTTCGGCAACGCTCACCACGCGCAACGTCGCCGAAACCATCAGCAATGGCGAAGCGGGCTGCTTTATGCACGGGCCAACATTTATGGGCAACCCGCTGGCCTGCGCGGCCGCCAACGCTAGCCTCGGGATTTTGCAAAGTGGCGCGTGGCAAACGCAGGTGGCAGCGATTGAAGCGCAGTTAAACGCGGAGCTGGCACCCGCGCGCGAAGCGGCCAATGTTGCCGACGTGCGCGTGCTGGGGGCCATCGGCGTGGTGGAAACCCGTTCGCCAGTCAATATGGCGGCGCTACAACGCTTCTTTGTTGAACAAGGCGTGTGGGTGCGACCGTTCGGCCAGCTAATCTACCTGATGCCGCCTTATATCATCACCCCGAAGCAGCTCTCCCGTTTGACCCGCGCCGTCAATGCCGCCGTACTGCGCGATGAGCTTTTTGCCTGAGATTTTGCCGGGGATCGGCTACACTTCCCGGCACGCATGAAACGCAGAAGGAGTGCATATGAAGTTGGTCAGCCATGATTTACGCGACGGCGAAAAGCTGCCGCATCGCCAGGTGTTCAACGGTATGGGCTACGATGGCGACAATATCTCCCCGCATCTGGCGTGGGATGAGGTTCCTGCCGGTACCAAAAGTTTTGTCGTGACCTGCTACGACCCGGATGCGCCGACAGGTTCCGGCTGGTGGCACTGGGTAGTAGCGAATCTTCCCGCTGATACACGTGTGCTGCCGCAAGGCGCGGGTTCCGGTCTGGCGGCATTACCGGATGGCGCGGTGCAGACACGCACCGATTTTGGCAAAGCCGGTTATGGCGGCGCAGCACCGCCGAAAGGCGAAACCCACCGTTATATCTTTACCGTCTATGCCCTGGACGTAGATCGCATTGAGGTCGATGAAAATGCCAGCGGCGCGATGGTCGGTTTTAACGTCCATTTCCATACGCTTTCCAGCGCCTCAATTACTGCCCTTTTTAGCTAAAAAGAAGGGATTTACAGCCGATTGTACAAATCGGCTTCCCGTTTCGCTCAACTTAGTATAAAAAAGCAGGCTTTGACGTCCTCTTTCAACTTTTGCATAGTCTGGAGCTCCCCTTGAACACATCATCGGTTTCCCGTCTGGCGCTGGCGCTCGCTTTTGGCGTGACACTGACCGCCTGTAGCTCAACCCCGCCGGCGGAACGTCCGTCTGAACAGAAAGCGCCTGGCACCGCCGCGCGCCCAATCCTCAGCGCAGGTGAAGCGAAAAACTTTGTAGCGGACAGCTATTTTACCGCCATGACGCCGGACAGCGCGGCATGGAAACCGGTCTCAATCCGTCTGCCGGAAAAAGCGAACTTCGTGGTCGGCCCGGCCGGCACGCCGGGTGTGACGCACACTACCATTCAGGCAGCGGTAGACGCGGCGATCAACAAACACGCCAGCGATCGTCAGTACATCGCGGTGATGCCGGGTGAATATGAAGGTACGGTTTATGTGCCTGCCGCGTCCGGCAGCGTGACCATTTACGGTACCGGCGAGAAAGCGCTGGATGTGAAAATCAAACAGGCTATTGATGCCGAAATGGACCCGAACAGCTGGCGTCGTCTGGTCAATCCGTCGGGCAAATACATGCCGGGCAAACCGGCGTGGTATATGTTCGATAACTGCCAGAGCAAACGCACTGCCACCGTTGGTGTAATGTGTTCTGCGGTCTTCTGGTCACAGAATAACGGCCTGCAACTGCAAAACCTGACCATTGAAAATACGCTGGGTGACAGCGTTGACGCGGGTAACCACCAGGCGGTGGCGCTGCGCAGCGATGGCGATAAAGTGCAGATCAACAACGTCAATATTCTGGGTCGCCAGAACACCTTCTTTGTTACCAACAGCGGCGTGGATAACACCCTGCGTACCGATCGCCAGACCCGTACGCTGGTGACCAACAGCTATCTTGAAGGCGATGTCGATATCGTGGCCGGTCGCGGCGCGGTGGTGTTTGATAACACCGACTTCCGCGTAGTGAACTCGCGCACCCAGCAGGAAGGTTATGTGTTCGCACCAGCCACCCTGTCTAACCTGTATTACGGTTTCCTCGCCGTCAACAGCCGCTTTAACGCCGCCGGTAACGGTGTGGCACAGCTCGGCCGTTCACTGGATGTTGATGGTAACACCAACGGCCAGGTGGTGATCCGCGATAGCGTAATCAACGAAGGCTTTAACGTGGCGAAACCGTGGGCCGATGCCGCTGTTTCCGGCCGTGCTTATGCCGGTAACACCGGAACCGTTGACGATAAAGGCAACGTGCAGCGCGAGCTGAACAACCCGCAGTTCAACCGCATGTGGGAGTTCAACAACCGCGGCGTTGGCAGCCAGGTTGTGGCGATGCCGAAAAAATAAGCCGCTCCTGATAAGAAAAAACCTCGCCGTGGCGAGGTTTTTTATGTGCGAAATGCAGCATCAGAAGGCGTTAACCACTACCCACATTGGCCCCTGGCCTACGGCATAACGGGATTTCTCGGTCAGCAACCCTTGCTCGCCACCAATCTCGTACACCGCAATGTGGTGCGATTTCTGCCCGGCGGCAATCAGGTATTGACCGCGATTATCAATATTGAAACCGCGCGGCTGCGTTTCCGTTGGCTGGAATCCTTCGATAGCCAACACGCTACCATCTTCAGAAACGCTGAACACAGTAATAATGCTGGCGGTGCGATCGCAGGTATAAAGATGGCGGCCATCCGGCGTGATGTGAATATCCGCCGCCCAGCGCGTGTCGCTGAAATCCGCAGGCATCATATCCAGCGTCTGCACACACTCGATGTTGCCGTGCGCGTCGCTGAGCTGCCAGACATCCACTGAACCATTGAGTTCATTGACGCAGTAGGCAAAACGCTGGTTCGGGTGAAACGCCATATGACGCGGGCCGGCGCCCTCGACAGTGGTGACTTCAGCGGGATCCTGCGCCGTCAGGTTGCCGTCATCGGCCAGCGTAAACAGGCAGATGCGATCCTGTTTCAGTGCCGGTGTCCACAGGGTGCGGTTGTCCGGGGAGATATTCGCCGAGTGGCAGCCTTCCAGCCCTTCCACGACATCAACAATTCCGGTCGGCAGGCCAACCTCCAGACGGACAACACTCACACTGCCCGCGTTGTAGGACGCGCTGAACAGGAAGCGCCCGCTGCGATCGGTCGAAATATGCGTCGGGCTGCCCGGCAGCGGAGATTCCGCCGCGAAAGTCAGGGCGCCATCATCCGGCGCGATGCGATATGCGATAACGCGAAATTCAGGGCGAACCCCAACATAGAGGTAACGTTTATCCGGGCTGACGACCATCGGCTGCACCTGGCCTGGCACATCCACCACCTGGACAAGCGTCAGGTTACCTTCAGAGTTCAGGCGCCAGACGTGGATCTGCTGGCTTTCCGGGCTGGCGGTATAAACGGTTTGTTTCATGAACGCTCCTTTCCTCTAATTCTTTTTTGCATTAAGTAACCAGGATAGCTGCTTTTGTTGGTTGATGCTGAATTTTACCCGGAGATTTTGCGCAGCCGGTGACCCGGTGTACCATCCCCGGACATTTGAATTTCAACATCGACCACGGAATACGATATGACTTCGCGCGTGATTGCATTGGATTTAGACGGTACGCTACTGACCCCGAAAAAAACGCTTCTGCCCTCATCCCTTGAAGCGCTGGCTCGCGCAAAAGCCGCCGGACATCAACTCATTATCGTGACCGGCCGGCATCATGTTGCCATCCACCCTTTTTATCAGGCACTGGCGCTGGATACACCTGCAATTTGCTGTAATGGCACTTATTTGTATGATTATCATGCAAAAAAAGTGTTAAGCGCCGATCCGTTGCCGGTTTTACAGGCGCAGCAGTTGATCACACTGCTTGATGAGCACGCGGTTCACGGCCTGATGTACGTCGACAACGCCATGCTCTATGAAAAGCCAACCGGTCATGTTGAACGCACCAACACCTGGGCGCAACAGTTGCCGCCAGAGCAGCGCCCGGTCTTCCGGCAAGTGACGTCCCTGCGCACAGCGGCGCAGGAAGTTGAGTCTATCTGGAAATTTGCGCTCACCGATACCGACACGCAGAAACTGAAAAATTTTGCCCACCACGTGGAGCAAACGCTGGGGCTGGAGTGCGAATGGTCATGGCATGATCAGGTCGATATCGCCCGCGCGGGCAACAGCAAAGGCAAACGTCTGAGCGAATGGGTGGCGTCACAGGGGCTATCGATGAAGGACGTGGTGGCGTTTGGTGATAACTATAACGATATCAGCATGCTGGAAGCCGCCGGTGTTGGCGTGGCGATGGGCAATGCCGACGACGCGGTAAAAGCCCATGCTAACGTGGTGATTGGCGACAACACCGTCGACAGCATTGCGCAATTTATCTACAAAGAACTGCTGTAAACCCCCGCCCGGTTCGCCGGGTGAAAAGCTTATGCCCCTGCGTCAGGGGCTAATACCGAGCGAGGGCAGATGACCGCCCACAATGCATCGCAGGCGTCGCATCCGGCGATCATGCGGTTATCGACACACTTTTGATTTGCGCATATAACCACTGGCCAGGCTTCACGGCCAGCTCATCTCTGGCCCACGGACTGATGCGCGCCCACAGGGTGCGGCTGCCCACTTCCAGTTGCACTTCCACCTGGCCGTCGATATCAAAACATTGCGCCACTTTCGCACGCAGGATATTACGGATACTGGTATTCATTGGCGGTTGCAGCACCAGCGAAACATCGGTCGCCTGAACACGGATCCGCAACGCACTTTGCAGCGGAAGGTCGACCTTGTTAACCCAAATATGCTGATCGCCGAGCGCCAGCGCCGTCATCGCATAGTGCGGATGGTGCTCCAGCACGACCACTTTCAACACGCTACTTTGCTGCTCCGCCGGTAACCACGGGTTCATCACGCGGCTGCCCCAGACATCTTCCAGACTACCGAAGGCCTTTACTTCTCCCGCCTCCAGCACCATCACTTTATCTGCCAGATGCAGGATTTCATCCAGGGAGTGGCTAACGTACAGCATCGGAATATTGATCTCGCGCGCCAGTCGTTGCAGGTATGGCAGCAGTTCGCGCTTACGCGGAATATCCAGCGACGCCAGCGGTTCATCGAGTAACATCAGTTCCGGCGCGGTTAACAGCGCGCGGCCAATCGCCACCCGCTGCTTTTCGCCACCGGAAAGCCCACCGGGTAACCGATCCAGCAACGGTTCAATACCGAGTAACGCCACCAGCTTGTCGAACTGGCCAGCCATGGATTTGGCCATGCCGTAACGCAGGTTGCCGCGCACTTTGTAATGGGGAAACAGCCGCGCATCCTGGAAAACATAGCCGACACGCCGCTTCTCCGGCGGCAGGCAAATCTTGCTTTCGGAATCAAACAGCACACGATTATTCAGCGCAATCCGCCCTTGCTGCGGATGAGTCAGGCCGCCAATCGCGTTGATTAGCGAGGTTTTCCCGGCGCCCGAAACGCCAAAAATCGCGGTGATGCCGCTGGCGGGCAACTTTTCAGCAATGCGTAAGCGATGCGTACCCAGCGTCTGGGTGAAATTGAGCTCCAGCATGACTTACCTCCCTGTCCTTTCGCGGCTAATGCGGGCCAGCCATTCGGAAACCAACAGCGAAACCAGTGCCAGTACGATCGAGATAATACATAACCGCGCCGCCGCGCCTTCACCGCCGGGCGTCTGAATCAAGGTGTACATCGCAGAGGGAATAGTGCGGGTTTCGCCAGGAATATTGGAAACGAAGGTGATCGTCGCGCCGAATTCGCCCAGTGAACGGGCAAAGGCCAGCACCGTGCCGACGATAATCCCCGGCAAAGTAAGCGGTAACGTGATGGTGAGAAAAACGCGCCAGCGCCCGGCACCTAACGTGCGGGCTGCCTGCTCCAGTTTGGTATCAACGCTCTCCAGCGCCAGACGGATGGCCCGCACCATCAGCGGAAACGACATCACCGCGGCGGCCAACACCGCGCCGCGCCAGCTAAAGGCGAAGGTGATGCCAAACCAGTCATACAACCACTGACCAATGAAACCGCGTCGTCCCATCGCCACCAGCAATAAATACCCCACCACCACCGGCGGCAGCACCAGCGGTAGATGCAGCAAACTGTCGAGCAGCGCTTTGCCCGGAAAGGTGCAGCGCACCAGCAGCCAGGCAAAGAAGATCCCAAACGGCAAACTGAAAACCACTGCCAGGGATGAGACTTTCAGGCTCAGCAATACCGCCTGCCATTCGGGATCCGTCAATATCATTCGTGCGTTGTAAATCCGTAACGTTTAAAGATTTCAGAAGCCTGCGGGCCTTTCAGGTAGTCATAAAACGCCGTGACCGTCGCGTTTTTATGGTCGTCGATAATAGCCAGCGGGTACTCAACTTTTTGGTGTGAATCTTCCGGGAAGGTTCCGACCACTTTCACCCCTTTACTGGCAACCGCGTCAGAGCCGTAGACAATGCCAAGCGGCGCTTCGCTGCGTTCCACCAGTGCCAGCGCCCCGCGCACGTCTTCTGCCGGAGCCAACTTCGGCGACAGAGTTTCCCATGCGCCCAGTTTGGTCAATGCTTCTTTGGCATAAATCCCCGCCGGAACATGTTCCGGGTCGCCAACGGCCAGACGTCCGCCTTTCAGCAGACTGTTCCAGTCGGTTTTAGCATTAATGACGATATCGCTCTGCGCACTGCTTTTGGGAGCCACAACCACCAGGCTGTTACCGAGCAGTGTTGCGCGGGTTGCGGTATCGATAGATTTTTTCTCTACCGCGTAATCCATCCATTTCTGATCGGCAGAAATGAACAGATCCGCCGGAGCCCCCGCTTCAATCTGGCGCGCCAGAGTAGAAGAAGAAGCAAACGAGGAGACCACCTCGACGTTTTTCTCTTTTTTATAGGCCGCCGCGATATCCTGCATTGCGTTGGTCAGTGATGCTGCAGCAAAAACGGTAATTTTACCTTCATCCGCCAGAACTTGCCCGGCAACGGAGAGCGTTAATGTCGCCCCGGCAAAAAGGCGTAACCCTGTACGTGTCATTAGGAACTCCTGTGAGTGTCGTTATATACGTAAAAACATAACGATATTACCAGAGTTTCCCGGCGGTTAGGTAATACCTATCAAGAATTAGCAACCTATTTAAATATATCGGCAGGAAGTGAGGAGATCTTGAATATCTGAAAGATAAACGCCCGCGAAAGCGGGCGTTTGCAAGAGAGGATCAGCGTTGCTGACGGCTTTGGTCGCGGCGACCGACGCCGGAAAACACGTTAAACACTTCACCCAGGCCATAAATCAGCCCCAGGATAATCGCCATCACGACAGGCACCATGACGACGGCAAACACCAGGCTTTTCAACAACTCAAACATAGTCGTCTCCAGAAAATGTAAACGGGGCATTCTAGCCTGATTCAGGTGAAAAACACTCGCCTTTTGTGCGATTCGCCTCGCAGCTTTGCGCGCATTCACCCGCATCAGGCTAGGCGTAGTGACGGTTTTCCTTCACAATAGTTCTTTTGCCAGGACATTGCGTAATGCAGGCTGAAATTCTTCTCACACTCAAACTCCAGCAGCGCCTATTTGCCGATCCGCGCCGCATCTCCCTGCTCAAGCAGATTGTTGAAACCGGCTCTATCAGCCAGGGCGCGAAGAACGCTGGCATCAGTTATAAAAGCGCCTGGGATGCTATTAATGAGATGAACCAACTCAGCGAACAGACGCTGGTTGACCGCGCGACCGGAGGTAAAGGCGGCGGCGGTGCGGTGGTGACGCGTTACGGGCAGCGCTTAATCCAGCTTTACGATCTGTTGGCGCAAATCCAGCAAAAAGCGTTTGACGTGTTAAGTGATGATGACGCCCTGCCGTTAAACAGCCTGCTGGCGGCGATTTCGCGTTTCTCGTTGCAGACCAGCGCGCGCAATCAGTGGTTTGGCACCATCACAGCGCGCGACCACAACCATGTGCAGCAACATGTCGACGTGCTGCTGGCGGACGGTGAAACCCGTCTCAAAGTTGCGATTACCGCGCAAAGCGGCGAACGCCTGGGTCTCGACGAAGGCAAAGAGGTGCTGGTGCTGCTAAAAGCGCCGTGGGTGAGCATCACACAGGATGCCAAACGCGCCGCGCAGGCGGATAACCAGCTTACCGGGCGCATCAGCCATATTGAGCGCGGCGAGCAGCAAACTGAGGTGCTGATGACGCTGCCAGATGGTCAGGTGCTGTGCGCCACCGTGCCGACGCAAGAGATGGATAATTTGCAGGAACAGAGCGAAGTGACCGCATATTTTAATGCCGATCGCGTGATTATCGCCACGTTATGCTAATCGCATTGACAAGTTAGCCCATTGCACGTATCCCTGAGTTTCTACGCTGCAAAAAATGGGATACACAATGTCGTCATTGCACATTTCGCAAGGTACGTTTCGTCTTAGCGACACTCGCACGCTGCACATTGAACACTTAGCGCTACGCGCTGGCGAAAGCTGGGCTTTTGTCGGCGCGAATGGCAGCGGCAAGTCAGCGCTGGCTCGCGCGCTGGCGGGGGAATTGACCTTACTGAAAGGTGAACGCCAGTGCCAGTTTACCCGCCTCACCCGCCTCTCTTTCGAGCAGTTGCAAAAGCTGGTCATCGACGAGTGGCAGCGCAATAACACCGATATGCTCAGCCCCGATGAAGAGGATACCGGGCGAACTACCGCCGAGATTATTCAGGATGAGGTGCAAGACGCGCAGCGCTGTGCGCAACTTGCGGCGCAGTTTGGCATCACGCATCTGCTGGAGAGACGCTTTAAATACCTCTCGACCGGCGAAACCCGTAAAACGCTGCTGTGCCAGGCCCTGATGGCCGAACCGGATTTACTGATCCTTGATGAGCCTTTCGATGGGCTTGACGTTCACTCACGGCAGCAACTGGCGGAGCTTCTCGCGCGCCTCAATGCCGACGGCTTTACGCTGGTGCTGGTGCTGAACCGCTTTGATGAAATACCGGACTTCGTACAACACGCCGGGGTTCTGGTGGATTGCTCGCTCACAGAGACCGGAGAAAAAGCAGCCCTGTTGCAACAAGCGCTGATCGCCCAGTTAGCCCACAGCGAAAAATTATCCGGTATTGCATTACCAGAACCGGATGCGCCGCCCGCACGTGAAACATTAAACGCAGACGCGCCGCTTATCGTGCTGAACGATGGCGTCGTCTCTTATAACGACCGGCCAATCATCGACCACCTTTCATGGACGGTAAATCCTGGCGAGCACTGGCAGATCGTCGGCCCGAACGGTGCGGGCAAATCCACGCTGCTCAGCCTGATAACCGGCGATCATCCACAGGGCTACAGCAACGATTTGACGCTGTTTGGCCGGCGTCGCGGCAGCGGTGAAACCATCTGGGATATCAAAAAGCATATTGGCTATGTCAGCAGCAGCCTGCATCTGGATTACCGCGTCAGCACCAACGTGCGCAATGTCATCCTCTCTGGTTATTTCGACTCGATTGGTATTTACCAGGCGGTATCGGACAAACAACACAAACTGGCACAGCGCTGGCTGGATATTTTAGGTTTCGATGCACGCACCGCCGACGCGCCGTTTAGTAGCCTCTCCTGGGGTCAGCAGCGGCTGGCGCTGATTGTGCGTGCGCTGGTCAAGCACCCGACGCTGCTCATTCTTGATGAACCGTTACAGGGTCTTGATCCTTTAAACCGCCAGCTTATTCGCCGCTTTGTTGATGTATTAATTAGCGAAGGCGAAACCCAACTGTTATTTGTTTCGCACCACGCCGGAGACGCGCCCGCTTGTATTACCCACCGTCTTGAATTTGTACAAGAGGGCGACGGATATCGTTATCAACTTACACCACAATAATTAGGGGGATGGTTCCATTTCGCCGGATATGATGTAATAGCCCCGTTTTAAATAAGCAACATAATAACGATCTCTGACTGGTCAGTTGGCAACATAAAATTGTCGGCGGCCAGTTTTTGTTATGGCAAGAAAAAAGCCCGTCGATGGACGCCGGGTAAAAAATTACGGGACTATGATGAATCAATTCCTCCGCATGACCCGCGCCGTTTCTCTGGCTGCGTCGCTGTTACTGGGTTTCTGCAGTGTCGCTTTCGCCGATGAGAGTGCGCAAACACCAGCTTCCGGGCAGGAAGCACAATTAAAGCAAGCCGTTGAAAATATGCAGCGTGCCAGTATTCACGGCCCGCATAAAATTGATCTTGGTAATCAGGCGATTCTGAACCTGCCCGAAGGCTTCGCCTATATTCCGTCACAGCAGGCAGCGGTATTTATGCGCGCGCTGGGTAACCATGTTGATAACAACTCTTTTTATGGTCTGGTATTCAGTAATGATATTTCCGGCTTTGTTTCGATTGAATATGCCGACGCCGGTTATATCAAAGATGACGATGCCAAAGACTGGGACGCCGACGAACTGCTGAGTAATTTGCAGGAAGGGACTAAAGCGGGCAATAAAGAGCGTAGCGAAAAAGGTATCCCGCCAATTGAAGTCTTGGGTTGGGTAGAAAAACCTACCTACGAGGCGGCCTCGCATCGCCTGATTTGGTCTGCGGCTATCCGCGATATTGGCAGCAACGTGCCGGAAAAAGAACAGGGTGTTAACTACAACACCTATCTGCTGGGTCGTGAAGGTTATCTGTCGTTAAACCTGGTGACCGATCGCGGCACCGTTGAGCAGGAAAAACCGCTCGCCAAAACGTTACTCAATGCCGTGACCTTTAACGACGGCAAAAAATACAGCGATTTTAATGCTTCTACCGACAAGATTGCCGAATATGGCCTCGCGGCGCTGATTGGCGGCCTGGCGGCGAAAAAACTGGGTCTGCTGGCGCTTATCGGTGTGACGCTGCTGAAGTTCTGGAAACTTGGCCTAATCGCCGTGGCGGCATTCGGCATGGGTGTGAAAAAAATGCTGTTTCGCAAAAAAGCCGAGTAAACCATGAGCATGCTCTTGCTGCTGCTTAAAGGGGCAAGCCTCGGGAAGTTTTTCCTTTCCGGGGCCACCATGCTGCTGTCGATCGCTACCTATGCGCTCGCCTTCGGCTGGCCGTATGCGACGGGGTTTGTGGTGCTGCTGTTTTGCCATGAGCTGGGGCACTATCTGGCGGCGCGTCAACGCGGGTTAGCGACGGGATTACCGATGTTTATCCCCTTCGTGGGTGCCTGGATCGCGTTGAAAGATGAGCTGCCAGATGCGGAAACCGAAGCCTGGGTCGGTATTGCCGGCCCGCTGCTCGGCTCGCTTGCCGCCCTCGGTTGCTACTATCTGGCGGAGTATTTCCACAGTTCACTACTGATGGCGGTAGCCTATTCAGGTTTTGTACTTAATCTGTTTAACCTGATCCCCGTACCGCCGCTGGATGGCGGGCGCATTACGGTCGCCATCTCGCGCAAGATCTGGTATCTGGGCATTCCCGTACTGCTGGGTTTCTTTTACCTTCACCCGAGTCCGCTGTTACTGCTGGTGTGCTTTCTCGCGGCATCACAAATCTGGGCGCGGCGCCATGATCAACCGAATCTCGACACACTGACCCCTGGCAAACGTCTGGAATATACGCTTTTGTACTTCGGGCTGATTGCCTGGCTCTCCCTGATGACTTATAACCTCCACGAGGCGTTATCCGGCTTTCGCTGATGCCGCCTGCGTTGCTGCACCGCAGTGACATCATTTTTAAGACTTTTTACTTGCGTCAGACGAACCCCGCTATTGCGGGGTTTTTCTGGCGCTTACCCCGCAAACTGGCTAGCAGAAAACTGAGTGTAAACGATTCCACTAATTTATCCCATGTCACAGTTTTCACCTCTCTGTTATGCTAAGGTTTGTTCATATCAAATGCTTTATGGAGGGAAATATGCGAGTTCTGGTTACAGGTGGTAGCGGTTACATTGGAAGTCATACCTGCGTGCAACTGCTGCAAAACGGCCACGACGTTATCATCCTCGACAATCTCTGTAACAGTAAGCGCAGCGTGCTCAATGAGATCGAGCGTTTTGGCGGAAAAAGCGCGCTGTTCGTCGAAGGCGACATTCGCGATGAAGCGCTGCTTGCAGAGATCCTGCACGATCATGCCATTGAAGCGGTGATTCACTTCGCCGGGCTGAAAGCCGTTGGCGAATCCGTCGCGAAGCCGCTGGAATATTACGACAACAACGTTAACGGTACGCTGCGCCTGATTAACGCAATGCGCGCCGCGAACGTTAAAAACTTCATTTTCAGCTCATCTGCCACCGTTTACGGCGACCAGCCGAAAATCCCTTATGTGGAAAGCTTCCCGACCGGCACGCCGCAAAGCCCCTACGGCAAAAGCAAACTAATGGTGGAACAGATCCTCACCGACCTGCAAAAAGCGCAGCCGGAGTGGAGCATTGCGCTGCTGCGCTACTTCAACCCGGTTGGCGCGCATCCGTCAGGCGATATGGGCGAAGATCCGCAGGGCATCCCGAACAACCTGATGCCATATATCGCCCAGGTTGCCGTTGGCCGCCGCGATTCGCTGGCGATTTTTGGCAGTGATTATCCGACACCAGACGGCACCGGCGTGCGTGATTATATCCACGTGATGGATCTGGCAGACGGTCATGTCGCCGCCATGCAACAACTGGCCGGTAAACCAGGTGTGCATATTTATAACCTCGGCGCGGGCGTCGGCAGCAGCGTGCTGGATGTGGTGAACGCCTTCAGTAAAGCCTGTGGCAAACCGGTAGCCTGGCACTACGCGCCGCGCCGCGAGGGCGATCTCCCGGCCTACTGGGCCGATGCCAGCAAAGCGGATAAGGAACTGAACTGGCGCGTAACCCGTACGCTTGACGAAATGGCAGAAGATACCTGGCGCTGGCAGTCACGCCACCCGCAAGGCTATCCCGATTAAAGGAATGGTAATGACGCAATTTAATCCGGTCGATCACCCGCATCGCCGCTACAACCCGCTGACCGGCCAGTGGATACTGGTTTCACCGCACCGCGCAAAACGCCCCTGGCAAGGGGCGCAAGAGACGCCTGCGAAACAAACCCTGCCGGCGCACGATCCGGACTGTTTCCTCTGCCCGGGCAATACCCGCGTAACCGGGGATAAAAACCCGGATTACACCAGCACTTATGTGTTCACCAACGACTTCGCCGCGTTGATGACCGACACGCCGGACGCGCCGGTGAGCGACGATCCGCTGATGCGCAGCCAGAGTGCGCGCGGCACCAGCCGGGTGATCTGTTTCTCGCCGGATCACAGCAAAACGCTGCCTGAACTGAGCGTCGATGCGCTGGAATCCGTGGTAAAAACCTGGCAACAGCAAACCGCTGAGCTGGGTCAGCAGTACCCGTGGGTACAGGTATTTGAAAACAAAGGTGCGGCGATGGGTTGTTCCAACCCGCACCCGCACGGGCAAGTCTGGGCCAACAGCTTCCTGCCGAATGAAGTGGATCGTGAAGATCGCCTGCAACGCGACTATTTCGCTCAGTATCAGTCCCCTATGCTGCTGGACTACGCAACGCGCGAGCTGAACGATGGCAGCCGTACCGTGGTGGAAACAGAACACTGGCTGGGTGTGGTTCCCTACTGGGCAGCGTGGCCGTTTGAAACCTTGCTGCTGCCGAAAGCGCATGTACAACGCATCACCGATTTAAGCGATGAACAGCGCCGCGATTTAGCGCTGGCATTGAAAAAACTGACCAGCCGTTATGACAATCTATTCCAGTGCTCGTTCCCCTACTCGATGGGCTGGCACGGCGCACCGTTTAACAGCGAAGAGAATGACCACTGGCAACTGCACGCGCATTTCTACCCGCCGCTGCTGCGTTCCGCCACGGTGCGTAAATTTATGGTCGGCTATGAAATGCTGGCCGAAACCCAGCGTGACCTGACAGCAGAACAAGCCGCCGAACGTCTGCGCGCGGTCAGTGATATCCATTTTCGCGAATCCGGAGAATAACAATGAGTCTGAAAGAGAACACACAATCCCTGTTTGCTGAAAAATTCGGCTACCCTGCCACCCACACAATCCAGGCACCTGGTCGCGTGAATCTGATTGGCGAACACACCGACTATAACGACGGTTTTGTTCTGCCGTGCGCCATTGATTACCAGACGGTGATCAGCTGCGCCCCGCGTACTGATCGCATCGTTAGGGTGATCGCTGCCGATTATGACAACCAGAGCGATGAGTTCTCACTGGATGCGCCAATTGTGACCCATGACAGCCAGCAGTGGTCGAACTATGTGCGCGGCGTGGTGAAACATCTGCAAAAACGCGATGCCAGTTTTGGCGGCGCGGATCTGGTCATCAGCGGCAATGTGCCGCAGGGCGCTGGCCTGAGCTCTTCTGCCTCGCTGGAAGTGGCGGTCGGAACCGTGTTCCAGCAGCTTTATCATCTGCCGCTGGACGGCGCGCAAATTGCCCTCAATGGTCAGGAAGCGGAAAACCAGTTTGTCGGCTGTAACTGCGGCATCATGGATCAGCTTATCTCGGCGCTGGGCAAAAAAGGCAGCGCGCTGCTGATCGATTGCCGCTCGCTGGGCACCAAAGCGGTGTCGATGCCGGAAGGCGTGGCGATCGTCATCATCAACAGTAACTTTAAACGCACCCTGGTTGGCAGTGAGTACAACACCCGCCGCGAGCAGTGTGAAACTGGCGCGCGCTTCTTCCAGCAAAAAGCGCTGCGCGATGTCAGCATCGACCAGTTCAATGCGGTGGCGCATGAGCTGGATCCGCTGGTTGCCAAACGCGT
The DNA here is from genome assembly GCF_016620385.1 of Kosakonia sp. LAM2021. Taxonomy (NCBI): domain Bacteria; kingdom Pseudomonadati; phylum Pseudomonadota; class Gammaproteobacteria; order Enterobacterales; family Enterobacteriaceae; genus Kosakonia; species Kosakonia sp. LAM2021. Next base: position 280,519 of record NZ_JAENHT010000003.1, on the reverse strand, counting down.
ACGCCACGTGCTGACCGAAAACACCCGTACCGTGGAAGCTGCGGCTGCGCTGGAGAAAGGCGATCTGCAGCGTATGAGCGTGCTGATGGCTGAATCCCATGCGTCAATGCGTGATGATTTTGAAATTACCGTCCCGCAGATTGATACGCTGGTCGAGATTGTCAAAGCGACAATCGGTGACCAGGGCGGAGTGCGCATGACCGGCGGCGGTTTCGGCGGTTGCATCGTCGCGCTGATGCCAGAAAACCTCGTACCGGCAGTCAAAAAGGCTGTTGAGAGCCAGTACGAAGCGAAAACCGGTATCAAAGAAACCTTCTATGTTTGCAAACCTTCACAGGGAGCAGGACAGTGCTAAACGAAGCTTCTGCAGCAGCCCCGGACGGGCTGCCCTTTCGCCTGATCACCCTGCGCAATAGCGCCGGGATGGTGGTGACATTGATGGACTGGGGCGCGACGCTGTTATCCGCGCGTGTGCCGTTAAAAGATGGTTCCGTGCGTGAAGCGCTGCTGGGCTGCGCCACGCCGGAACACTACCTGCAACAGACGGCGTATCTGGGCGCGTCGGTGGGCCGTTACGCCAACCGTATCGCCAAAAGCCGTTTCACGCTGGATGGCCACACCTATACGTTGACGCCAAGCCAGGGTGAAAACCAGCTGCATGGCGGCCCGGAAGGGTTCGACAAACGGCGCTGGTTGATAGAGCGGCAGAATGATAACGAAGTGGTCTTCGTCCTGAATTCAGCGGATGGCGATCAGGGATTCCCCGGAAACGTTCATACCCGCGCGCATTTCCGCCTCGGCGACGATAACCGACTTGCCATTGAATACCGGGCAACGACCGATAAACCGTGCCCGGTCAATCTGACTAACCACGCTTATTTTAACCTTGATGGTGATCAGTCGGATGTTCGCAACCACACGTTGCAACTGCTGGCGGATGCTTATTTGCCGGTCGATGAGATGGGCATTCCGACAGACGGGTTGAAAGATGTTGAGCGGACCAGTTTTGATTTCCGTGCCCCGAAAACCGTAGCGCAGGATTTTCTGGCCGAGGACGATCAGCGCGTGGTGAAAGGTTACGACCATGCGTTTTTATTGCAGGCAAAAGGCGACGTCAGTCAACCCGCCGCGCAGTTGTGGTCTGCGGACAAACAGCTGCAAATGACGGTGTATACCAGCGCGCCTGCGCTCCAGTTCTATTCCGGTAATTATCTGGAAGGAACGCCAGCGCGCGGCGGCAAAACCTATAACGCGTGGCAAGGCCTGGCGCTGGAGAGCGAGTTTTTGCCCGACAGCCCGAACCGCCCGGATTTCCCGCAGCCGGACTGCTTCTTACTGCCTGGCGACGTTTATGTCAGCCTGGCGGAATACCACTTTATTGCGCAGTAAATCCCCCGCCCTCCTTCCGGAGGGCTTTTTTTACCCGTTTTGCTGAAATATGCGCCACTTATCGACAAAACCATAACCCCTGATTCACAAGCACCTTACACTCGGCGGCTATTTTCGCTATGGTTATGGGTAACCGTTGCCGGGAGCACCTTTACGGCAATATAATGAGAATTGTTATCATTCAATCAGGCTCACAGGAGTAAGTGTATGGCTGTTACTAAGCTGGTTCTGGTTCGTCATGGCGAAAGCCAGTGGAACAACGAAAACCGCTTCACCGGTTGGTACGATGTTGATCTGTCCGAAAAAGGCGTTGGCGAAGCAAAAGCGGCAGGCAAACTGCTGAAAGAGGAAGGCTACAGCTTCGATTTTGCTTATACCTCTGTGCTGAAACGTGCCATCCATACGCTGTGGAACGTGCTGGACGAGCTGGATCAGGCGTGGTTGCCGGTAGAGAAAAGCTGGAAACTCAACGAGCGTCATTACGGTGCGCTGCAGGGTCTGAACAAAGCTGAAACCGCTGAAAAATACGGTGACGAGCAAGTTAAACAGTGGCGTCGCGGCTTTGCTGTCACTCCGCCAGCGCTGACCAAAGATGACGAACGTTTCCCGGGCCACGATCCACGCTACGCGAAACTGACCGATACCGAGCTGCCGCAGACTGAAAGCCTGGCGCTGACCATCGATCGCGTCATTCCTTACTGGAACGACACCATTCTGCCGCGCCTGAAAAGCGGTGAGCGCGTGATCATCGCCGCTCACGGTAACTCCCTGCGCGCGCTGGTGAAATACCTCGATAACATGAGCGAAGAAGAGATCCTCGAGCTGAACATCCCGACTGGTGTACCGCTGGTCTATGAGTTCGACGAAAACTTCAAACCGCTGAAACACTACTACCTGGGTAACGCGGACGAGATCGCCGCGAAAGCTGCTGCGGTAGCAAACCAGGGTAAAGCGAAGTAAGTTTTCGCCCATAAAAAAAGCGTGGAACTTTCCACGCTTTTTTATTTTTGCAACCGTTAACTGCGTCGCGCTTTTACTGCCGCCGCGAGCTGGCGTAAAAGCGTTTCGGTATCGTCCCAACCGATGCAGGCGTCGGTAACGCTTTTACCGTACACCAGCGGCTCACCGCTCTCCAGGCTCTGGTTGCCTTCCACCAGATGGCTTTCAATCATCACACCGATAATGGCTTTTTCACCACCGGCGATCTGCTGGCACACATCCGCGCCCACTTCCATCTGTTTCTTGAACTGTTTGCTGGAGTTAGCATGACTGAAGTCGATCATCACCTGCGGCTCCAGGCCAGCTTTCTGCAGGCCGACTTTTACTTCTGCGACATGCTTCGCGCTGTAGTTTGGCTCTTTACCGCCGCGCAGGATAATGTGGCAATCACCGTTACCGGCGGTGTTCACAATGGCGGAGTGGCCCCATTTGGTGACGGACAAGAAGCAGTGCGGCGCACCTGCGGCGTTGATCGCGTCAATGGCGACTTTAATGGTGCCGTCGGTGCCGTTTTTGAACCCCACCGGGCATGAGAGGCCGGAAGCCAGCTCACGATGCACCTGCGATTCCGTCGTACGCGCGCCAATCGCTCCCCAGCTCATCAGATCGGCCATGTATTGCGGGGTGATCATATCGAGGAATTCCCCCGCCGCCGGTAAACCGCTGTCATTGATTTCCAACAGCAGCTTACGCGCAATACGCAAACCGTCATTAATCTGGAAGCTGTTATCCATGTGCGGATCGTTAATCAGCCCTTTCCAGCCCACCGTGGTACGCGGTTTTTCAAAGTAAACGCGCATAACGATTTCTAAATCGTCTTTAAGTTCTTCGCGCAATGCCAGCAGACGCGCAGCGTACTCTTTTGCCGCCGCAGGATCGTGAATGGAACACGGCCCGATAACCACCAGCAGACGATCGTCATTTCCGCGCAGGATCTTATGAATCGCTTTGCGGGCATGCGAGACCGTATTTGCGGCGGTTTCAGTGGCGGGGAATTTTTCAAGGAGTGCTACAGGAGGTAATAACTCATTGATCTCTTTAATACGTAAATCGTCGTTCTGATAATTCATGTTCGTTCCAGTCTGGCCATACTTTTTTTGATGAATGCAATATTTCCAATCTATCTCGTCAGCGACGAAGTGTAAACGCGATTTTACACTTCGCCCGGATAATTCCTGGAATAGGGCCAAATCGCGTTAAAAAGTAGCGGGTGGCGATATCAGGGCTACACTTTTTAACTGTTAACACTTCTATTTTTCATTTTATCGCTATTCCATGCTGCTATATCGCACATGAATGGCATCTTTAACCACTGAGCGTGATAATTCGTTCGCGCTGCTTTTACCGCCCTCAGCGGCGGTAAAAACGACCGGAACAGGAGCATCATGATGAAAATGAATAAATTAGCGACACTATTACTGACGACGACGCTGACTTTCGCAGGTGGCGCAGCCTATGCGGCCGACGCAGCATCCTCCAGTGACAGTAATGGCGATGCCAATGCCGCAGCGGCTGCTGGTCAACCGGCATCGGACGCAAAACAGAATGTTGCGCCAAACAACGTGGATAACAGCCAAATCAACAGCGGTAGCTTGAATACCAACTCGACCACTCAACACAACTCCAGGCAGCAGATGAGCAAAGATGAGGTGCATAAAAACACCATGTGTAAAGATGGCCGCTGCCCGGATGTGAATAAAAAGGTTGAAACCGAAAGCGGTAACAACCATAGCGTTGATAAGAAAACCGATGGCACAACCCAGTAAGATTCGGTGCATTACATATCAGGGAGAGCTTCGGCTCTCCTTACTTTTTTCTGCCCGATCTCTCCCGCACAGCGAAAAATCTGCAATGATGTAAGGCGTTAAAATAATTACAAGGAACGACCCGTCCATGGCGCATTCACACTCGCACACTCCCGCAGATGCCAACGCCCGCCGTCTGCTGCTGGCGTTTATCGTTACCGCCGTTTTTATGGTTATCGAAGTGGTCGGCGGCCTGATTTCCGGCTCTCTGGCGCTGATTGCCGATGCCGGCCATATGCTGACGGACGCCGCCGCGCTGCTTTTTGCGTTATTAGCGGTCTATTTTGCGCGCCAGCCACCCAGCACTCACCGTACATTTGGCTGGCTGCGTCTGACCACGCTTGCAGCATTCATCAATGCGCTGGCGCTGGTGCTGATTACCGTGTGGATTGTCTGGGAAGCGATTCAGCGTTTCTCTCATCCGCAGCCCGTTGCAGGCTTAACCATGATGGTAATTGCGATAGCCGGGCTTGTGGCTAATGTGCTGGCGTTCTGGTTACTGCACCGGGGGAGCGAAGAGAAGAACCTGAATGTCCGCGCCGCCGCGCTGCATGTGCTGGGCGACTTACTCGGTTCTGTGGGTGCCATCGCTGCGGCACTGGTGATTTTGTTCACCGGCTGGACACCGATTGACCCGATACTCTCAGTGCTGGTTTCCGCGCTGGTGTTACGTAGCGCCTGGCGACTAATGAAAGAAAGCGTTAACGAGCTGCTGGAAGGTGCGCCGGGCTCAATGGATATTGGCGCGTTGCAGCGCCATCTGCGACGCGCTATCCCGGAGGTGCGTGATGTTCACCACGTGCATGTCTGGCTGGTCGGCGAAAAACCGCTCATGACGTTGCATGTGCAGGTGATCCCTCCGCGCGACCATGACAAGCTACTTGGCGAGATCCACCACTTTCTGGCACATCATTATGAGATTGAGCATGCGACGGTGCAGATGGAGTACCAGCCCTGTAGCGGGCCAGACTGCCATCTGGGCGAGATGCAGCCTGACCATCACCATTCACACTCGCATTAATGCGAAAGCGCGTGAGAACCCCGCTCACGCGCGCTATTAATCCACATCCTGCTGCCATTAAGGGCGATAAAGGTCAGGATCAGATACTCCAGCGACATCGCCCAGACACCCTGAAGCGCGAAGATCACCACGCTTATCACATTAATCACCACCCATAGCAGCCAGTTCTCAACGTATTTGCGTGTCATCAGAATCATCGCCACGATGGAGAGCACCATCATGCTGGAATCCCAGAACGGGAACGCATCGGGCTGCAATTGCGGCATGACCACGTTCAGCCCCAACGCTTGCATGACGGCAACGGCGATTTTCGTCAGAAAGGCGAAGACCGGATCTATAAAGAAGGTCATCAAGCCAATCGCCACCACACATACCGCTAACCAGCTCATCGCTTTGGGTAACGGTAGCCAGCGGATTTGCAATTCAGCTTCATTCTGCGAGGTTTGCCGTGACCAGGCATACCAGCCATAAATGTTGGCGGCAAAGAAAAACAGCTGCAGCAGTAAGCTGGCATACAGCTGGATCTGGAAGAAAATAATCGCAAACAGCGTCACGTTGATCAGACCAAACGCGTAATTACTGATCTTCTCAAGGCTGGCGAGCCAGATGCACAATAAACCGGCCAGTGTGCCTGTGGCTTCAATCCATGAAAGATCGTACCCACCGGTGCCAATCGGGATATGCACCAGGATGTTCTGTGTACTAAAAAAATCCATTCTTTCCCCACAGCGTATTGCTACGCATTGATTATTCACTAAGAACGTAGTGTAGCCGCAAAATCGAGCATACGGTTAAGCGGCAGCAGCGCGCCTTCACGCAGCGCAGCATCAACGTGGATTTCATGCTCCGCGCCACCGTTTTCCAGGCTTTCAGCGATCGCTTTCAGACCGTTCATCGCCATCCACGGGCAGTGCGCGCAGCTGCGGCACGTTGCTCCCTCACCTGCGGTAGGCGCTTCCAGCAACTCTTTTTCCGGCACAGCCTGCTGCATTTTATAAAAGATACCGCGATCGGTCGCGACGATAAGCTGCTTATTTGGCAGTGTTTTTGCTGCTGCGATAAGCTGGCTGGTTGAGCCGACAGCATCGGCCAGATTCACGACTGCCTGCGGCGATTCAGGATGCACGAGGATGGCAGCATCAGGATAGAGCGCTTTCATGCGCGTCAGTGCTTGCGTTTTGAATTCATCATGCACGATGCACGCGCCCTGCCAGCACAGCACATCCGCGCCGGTCTGTTTTTGTACATAGTTACCGAGATGGCGATCCGGAGCCCAGATAATTTTCTCGCCAAGGCTGTCGAGATGCTCAATTAACTCCACCGCGATGCTTGAGGTCACAACCCAGTCGGCACGCGCTTTCACGGCCGCAGAGGTGTTGGCGTAAACCACCACGGTACGATCCGGGTGCGCATCACAAAAGGCGCTGAACTCCTCGATCGGACAGCCGAGATCAAGCGAGCATTCCGCATGCAATGTCGGCATCAGGATGGTTTTTTCCGGGCTGAGGATTTTGGCCGTTTCCCCCATAAAACGTACGCCTGCTACCAGCAGCGTTGAGGCGGAATGTCTGGCACCAAAACGCGCCATCTCCAGCGAATCAGAGATACAACCGCCCGTCTCTTCCGCCAGTTGCTGAATTTCCGGGTCGGTATAGTAGTGCGCAACCATCACCGCATCTCGCTCTTTGAGCAAGCGCTTGATTTTCTCGCGGTAAAACTGCTTCTCATGCAGGTTTAGCGGTGTGGGTTTGGGCGGGAACGGATAGATTGCGGTTTCAGGATCAAACATTACGCTCATCATGCTTACTCGTTTTGCTTGCTTAACTTAATTACCAGAACAACGCAAATGCGTGACGTCATTAGCGCACCGGTGTTTTATATACTAAACAAGATAGCTGATTGGACAAAAAATGTCGTGGAGAATTTTTGTGGAATAGCAGATAGCAAAAAAGCGCCGCCAGCGCCATTTTTACATTGGTGGGTCGTGCAGGATGACTCGCTTCGCTCGCCCTTCGGGTCGTCGCCGCAGACGGCTCCGTTGTCTCACTCCGTTCGACTCGAACCTACTGCAGAGTTACTCGTCTCATCCTGAGACTCGCCCTGCGGGCCAACGCTGCGCGTTGTTCAAAATTGTTCCCGACAATTTTGTCGAATCTTCAACCAAGGCAGATAGCAAAAAAGCGCCGCCAGCGCCGTTTTTACATTGGTGGGTCGTGCAGGATTCGAACCTGCGACCAATTGATTAAAAGTCAACTGCTCTACCAACTGAGCTAACGACCCCTTTCGGGACTGTTCTTCGAAGTTAACCGGCGCCAATGTGATGTTAAATTGGTGGGTCGTGCAGGATTCGAACCTGCGACCAATTGATTAAAAGTCAACTGCTCTACCAACTGAGCTAACGACCCATACGGGTAGCAACTTCGAAGACAATTTTTTGTGACCACATTGAGTGGTTGATCGTGCAGGATGGCTCGCTTTTAGCCGGACGCTGCTGACGCAACGTTATCCTTCACGTTTAACACCATCGTATGGATGTTAAATTGGTGGGTCGTGCAGGATTCGAACCTGCGACCAATTGATTAAAAGTCAACTGCTCTACCAACTGAGCTAACGACCCGAGTGGTGGGTGATGACGGGATCGAACCGCCGACCCCCTCCTTGTAAGGGAGGTGCTCTCCCAGCTGAGCTAATCACCCGATACTGCGCTGGATACTACTTTAAGTGGTGGGTCGTGCAGGATTCGAACCTGCGACCAATTGATTAAAAGTCAACTGCTCTACCAACTGAGCTAACGACCCACTTTTGCGCTGCTTCTGGTTGTGTGATATCCCTTGGCAACGGCGGCATATATTACTGATTTAAGAATTGAGCGCAACAACAATTTCGATGAATATCACTTAACTGCTTATGATTCATGCGACAAGACCAGAAAAAGCTCGATTTCTGGTCATGTGCTATGCATTACATCGAACCAAGACGTTTTTGCGCTTGTTTCGCGCCTTCGGTACCAGGGTATTTACTGACCACCTGCTGGTAAACCGCCTTCGCTTTTGCTGTATCTCCTTTGTCTTGCATAATCACACCGACTTTGTACATAGCGTCTGGCGCTTTAGGCGATTTTGGGAAATTTTTCACAACAGAAGCGAAATAATAAGCAGCATCGTCTTTTTTACCCTTGTTGTAATTCAACTGACCAAGCCAGTAGTTGGCATTCGGTATGTAGGTTGAATCAGGATACTTTTTGACGAAATTCTGGAATGCGGCAATCGCTTCATCCTGGTGGGATTTATCCTGCACCAGCGCAACCGCAGCATTGTAATCGGTATTGGCATCACCGCTTTGTACGGGCGCGCCAGTGTTTGCCGCCCCCGCGTTGGCACCAGAATCCGCTGCCGGAGTCTGCGTTGCCGCACCGCTCTGATCGCCGGACGTCTGCTGCGTCTGCCCCGCCGCACCGCCACTGCTAAGATTGCCTATCTGCTGCAAAATTTGCTGTTGGCGTTCAACCACCTGGTTCAATTGATACTGATTTTCCTGGATTTGCCCACGAAGCGTATCAATATCGGCCTGATTATCGGAGAGTTGTTGCTGGAGTTGAGTTAAAAGCTGGCTGTGAGCATTGGAAATACGCTCGAGTTGAGTGACACGGTCTTCGACCGAGCCTGAGCCGACACTACTGATTGGCGCCTGAGCATTAGCGGCCCAGGGGGCCGCTATGCCAACCAGTAACGACAGACTCAACAGATGATGTCTGAAGTTACTGCTCATGCAATTCTCTTAGTAAACCAGTACGGCGCGACGGTTTTTAGCGTAAGCCGCTTCGTCGTGACCCAGTACTGCAGGTTTTTCTTTACCGTAAGAAACGATGGAGATCTGGTCAGCGGAAACGCCTTTACCCTGCAGGTACATTTTAACGGCGTTAGCACGACGTTCGCCCAGGGAGATGTTGTATTCCGGAGTACCACGTTCGTCAGCGTGACCTTCTACGGTGACTTTGTAGGACGGGTTGCTACGCAGGAAGTTAGCGTGAGCATCCAGCATCGCTGCGAAGTCAGAACGGATGTCATACTTGTCCAGATCGAAGTAAACAATGTTGTTCTGCTGCAGCTGTTGCATTTGCAGACGCGCTTGTTCTTCGGAGGACATGTTGCCACTACCGTTCATGCCAGTGCCAGCACCCATCATGCCTTCGCCGCTCTGGTCGCTTGCATTCTTGTGAGAAGAACATGCAGCGATCGCCATTACAGGCAGAGCCAGCATCAGGCCTTTCAGCACTTTATTCAGTTGCATTTCTTTGATTCCTTTATAATCAATTATTTATTATTACAGATACGGTGACCAGGCAGGGAATTTAACCTGTCCATCAGTCGCCGGAATACGCGCTTTGAAACGCCCATCTGTAGAAACCAGATTCAGCACGGATCCCATCCCCTGAGAAGAGCTGTAGATTACCATTGTGCCGTTAGGTGCCAGACTTGGCGTTTCATCCAGGAACGTTGACGTCAGAACCTGTACGCCACCCGCTTCCAGATCTTGTTTAGCGATGTGCTGCTGACCACCGTCAGAGCTAACCATCACCATAAATTTGCCGTCGCTGCTGATATCCGCATCCTGGTTCTGCGAACCCTGCCACGAGATACGCTGTGCTGCGCCGCCATTAATGCCTACTTTATAAACCTGCGGACGCCCAGCCTGGTCAGAGGTGAAAGCCAGAGTCTGGCTATCCGGGAACCAGGTCGGTTCCGTGTTGTTGCTGCGGCCATCGGTGACCTGGCGGATCTGGCCAGAGCCGATGTCCATGACGTAAATGTTCAGGCTACCGGTTTTCGACAGTGCGAACGCCAGTTTAGAACCATCCGGTGAGAACGCCGGCGCGCCGTTGTGACGCGGGAACGAAGCAACCTGACGAACACTGCCGTTAGCCAGAGTCTGGATAACCAGCGCAGAACGACCACTTTCAAACGTCACGTACGCCAGTTTGGAGCCGTCTGGTGACCATGCCGGAGACATCAGCGGCTGCGGAGATTTATGCACCAGGAACTGGTTGTAACCATCGTAGTCGGAAACGCGCAGTTCATATGGGAACTGGCTGTTAGCGGTCTGCACAACATAAGCGATACGGGTACGGAACGCGCCTTTAATGCCTGTCAGTTTTTGGAATACTTCGTCACTGGCAGCGTGAGCGGCGTAACGTAGCCACTGTTTGTTCACTTTAAAGGAGTTCTGCGCCAGTACGGTTCCCGGTGCACCACCGGTATCCACCAGTTGGTAAGCGACATTGTAGCTGCCGTCAGGATTCGGGGTCACCTGGCCGACAACCACCGCGTCAATACCCAGTGCTGACCATGCGGCTGGCTGTACTTCCTGAGCGCTGCCAGGTTGCTGCGGCAGACGTGAACGGTCGAGTGGATTGAATTTGCCGCTGTTGCGCAGATCCGCAGCAACGATACCGCCAGCATCCTCAGGCGCAGCGCCAGGGCCACCCCACTGGAAAGGCACGACGCCGATCGGGCGTGCCGAGTCCACCCCCTGGGTGATCTCGATACGTACTTCTGCGTGCAGCACAGCTGCCCACAGCATCAGAAAACCAAATGCAACACGTAATGCCTGCTTCATCATATCTCCCTTATCCGGGCGGAAAACCCGCGATAATTTAGCAGAATTTTAACAAACTCAATAGACAATACTACCAATGCCCAATGTCAACCGTAGCTGCTGATCTACCCTTGTAAAGGAAAGATCATTACAGTTTGAAGTCTAATTTGGCATCTTTTACTTGTTCATAAACAGCCTGGCTCGGCGGTTTAGGAATTCTGGCCGTTTTAGCAGCAGTCAATGCCGCCTGACATAAGGCAGGGTCGCCACCTTCCGAAGTAATATCACGCAGCGTTCCATCCGGTCCGAGATTAATATGCAGAACGCAAGACTTACCACGGTACAAATCGGATCCGTAAAGGCGGCTTTCAATCGCGACCTGGATTTGTTTTGCATACGCACTAATATCCGTACCAGTTGCACCACCCTTCGCGCCAGATTGGCCCGAATCTTTTGCTGGCTGACCATTCCCTTTCGCTCCACCACCCGTTTTCGGTGCATTCTTACCGGAGCTTAAATCGCCAAACAGATCGTCAACGCCAGCGGCATCAGCTTTCTCCGCAGCGGCTTTCTTGGCTGCTGCGGCCTTCTCTGCAGCCGCTTTTTTGTCGGCTGCCGCTTTTGCCGCTGCGGCTTTCTTCTCTGCAGCCGCTTTTTCAGCCGCTGCTTTCTCGGCAGCAGCCTTTTCAGCGGCGGCCTTCTCGGCTGCTGCGGCTTTCTCCGCTGCCGCTTTTTCTGCGGCGGCTTGTTTAGCCGCTTCAGCCTGCGCTTTCTTCGCAGCTTCGGCTTCCGCTTTTTTCTTCGCATCGGCAGCCGCTTTGGCCGCTTCCGCTTCGGCTTTTTTCTGTGCGTCTGCGGCAGCTTTAGCGGCTTCGGCTTCCGCTTTTTTCTGTGCGTCAGCAGCGGCTTTCTTCGCCGCTTCTTCCGCTGCTTTTGCCTGCGCGTCCGCTTTTGCTTTTGCGTCAGCTGCGGCTTTCGCGGCAGCCTCTTCAGCTTGTTTCTGCTGCTGTTGAGCCTGTTTTGCCGCCTCTTCCGCTTTTTTCTGCTGCTCAGCCTGTTCGCGCGCCGCTTCCTGCGCCTGCAAACGCTCCTGCTCCAGCTGTTTTAAATGCTCCTGTTCGGCAGCCTGCTTTTCACGCAGCTCTTCCGCTTGCTGTTGCGCCTGTTTTTCACGCTGCTCTTTAGCGCGCTGCGCACTGGCTTGCTGCTGCTGTTGGCGATTGTAATTTTCCACCACAGCGCCCGGATCGACCATCACCGCATCAATCGCAGAGCCACCGCCACCGCCTGAAGAAGCATCAATATGCTCATCAAACGAGCTCCAGATCAGCAGCGCCACAAGGATTACGTGCAGCACAGCTGAAATGATTATTGCTCGCTTAAGCTTGTCGTTTTGTACGGTTGCCTTTGACACTCTCGGTTCCCAAAAACTGTCCGCCTGTTAAGCCGGTGATCAGATAGGCTGCGTCATCAAGCCGACTGATTTCACACCCGCGCTATGTAACAGGTTCAGCGCTTTAATGATTTCATCGTACGGCACATCTTTCGCCCCGCCGATTAAGAACACGGTTTTCGGATTGGATTGCAGGCGACGCTGCGCCTCCGCAATCACCTGCTCCGGCGGCAGTTGATCCATACGATCTTTTTCCACCACCACGCTGTATTGTCCGACACCGGAAACCTCAATAATGACCGGAGGATCGTCATTGGTGCTGACGGTTTGCGACTGTGTCGCATCCGGCAGATCAACCTCTACGCTTTGCGTAATGATCGGTGCCGTCGCCATAAAGATCAGCAGCAGCACCAACAACACGTCCAGCAACGGTACGATGTTGATTTCAGACTTGAGGTCACGACGGCCCCGTCCACGCGATCTGGCCATGGCTTACTCCTTGTTACTGTCGCTGCTGGCAAATGCCTGGCGATGCAGAATAGCCGTGAACTCTTCCATAAAGTTGTCGTAATTCAGTTCCAGTTTGTTCACGCGCTGGTTCAGTCGGTTGTAAGCCATAACCGCTGGAATGGCAGCAAACAGACCGATAGCTGTTGCGATCAACGCTTCGGCGATACCTGGCGCAACCATTTGCAACGTCGCCTGCTTCACCGCACCCAGCGCGATAAAGGCGTGCATGATCCCCCATACCGTACCGAACAGGCCGATATACGGACTGATAGAACCCACGGTACCAAGGAAAGGAATATGGTTTTCCAGGGTTTCCAGCTCGCGGTTCATCGAAATACGCATCGCCCTTGATGCCCCTTCAACAATTGCTTCTGGCGCATGGCTGTTAGCGCGGTGCAGGCGGGCAAACTCTTTGAAACCGCTATAAAAGATTTGTTCTGAGCCGCTTAGATTATCGCGGCGTCCCTGGCTTTCCTGATACAAACGAGACAGTTCGATGCCGGACCAAAACTTGTCTTCGAAGGCTTCCGCTTCGCGCCCTGCTGCGTTGAGGATGCGCGTTCTCTGGATGATGATTGCCCAGGATGCGATAGAAAAACCAATCAAAATCAACATGATAAGTTTGACCAGAAGGCTAGCCTTCAGGAACAAATCAAGGATGTTCATGTCAGTCACTGCTTAAACTCCGCGACAATAGACTTGGGAAGCGCACGAGGCTTCATTAAGAGTGGATCAACACAGACAATCAGCACTTCAGCTTCGTTCAGCACTTTATTCTCTGCGTTGACAATCCGCTGCGAGAAAACCATCGAGGTTCCGCGCATTGATGTAACTTCCGTTTGGACTTCGAGCATGTCGTCGAGTCTGGCGGGTGCAAAATACTCCAGCGTCATTTTGCGTACCACGAATGCAACGCGCTCAGCCAACAAAACCTGTTGGCTAAAGTGATGGTGGCGCAGCATCTCAGTGCGGGCTCTTTCATAAAAAGCAACGTAGCTGGCGTGGTAAACCATGCCACCGGCATCGGTATCTTCGTAATAGACCCGAACCGGCCATCGAAACAGCGTTGTATTCACTTTACATCCCGGTAATGCAAAAAAAGTTAGAGCTTTTAAACTTCGCTACTATACGCGCGGGCAAGATGCTTTGGAATGGGTTGAGGTAAACGGAGAGTAAAAATTTATGGGCTTTTGCAAGCCCATGAGGATAGCGGATATTTCTTATTCAAAAGAAGAAAAAAACAAGCCCCGCAAGCATTACCAGGAAAGCAACTGGTGGGCAGAAAAAACCCTGCCAGTGAAGCGCGCGCGGGCGAAAGCCAACACCGTGCACAACACCGGCACACACCGCCCACATTAATAACAGCCCGTGCCAAATCTCCAGCTCGCTGGTTTTGGCCGCGAAACGGGAGGGATCCCAGAAGATACAGCCTGCCAGCAGTAATGCCATGATTAAGGAAAGGGCCCTTAACGGGCCCTTATCCATTACCGCATACAATTTTGCGATAATTTTATCCATCAGTGTTCTTCTTTCCCGGCTTTGGTCGCTTCAACATGTTCCAGCGCCAGCGCGGTAATCACTCCGAAAGCACAGGCAAGAAGCGTTCCTAAAATCCATGCGAAATACCACATATTCTGCTCCTTACTTAGTACATAGAGTGGGTATTGCTTTCAATGTGCTCTTTGGTGATGCGACCAAACATTTTCCAGTAACACCAGGTGGTGTACAGCAAAATGATCGGCACGAAGACCAGCGCCACATACGTCATCAGGTTCAGCGTCAACTGAGTCGATGTTGCATCCCACATGGTCAGGCTTGCTTTCAGCATAGTGCTTGACGGCATGATGAACGGGAACATCGCGATACCAGCAGTCAGGATGATGCACGCCAGCGTCAGTGAAGAGAACACGAACGCCCACGCGGCTTTATCCAGACGCGCGGTCAGCACGGTCAGCAGTGGCAACACCACGCCCAGCGCCGGCACCAGCCACAGCACAGGCATGTTGTTGAAGTTAGTCAGCCAGGCACCCGCCTGTACCGCAACTTCTTTGGTCAACGGGTTAGACGCGGCGTGATGATCCATAACAGAAGTCACCACGTAACCGTCGATACCGTAAACCACCCACACGCCAGCCAGTGCGAAGCAAACCAGCGTAACCAACGCAGCAATCTGCACCGTGGCACGAGCACGCAGATGCAGTTCGCCAACGGTACGCATTTGCAGGTAAGTCGCGCCCTGGGTCAGGATCATCGCCACGCTCACCACGCCGGCCAACAGACCAAACGGGTTCAGTAACTGGAAGAAGTTACCGGTGTAGAACAGGCGCATATCATTATCGAGATGGAACGGCACGCCCTGCAACAGGTTGCCGAATGCCACACCAATCACCAACGGCGGAACAAAGCTGCCGATGAAGATGCCCCAGTCCCACATGCCGCGCCAGCGCATATCTTCAATCTTCGAACGGTAGTCAAAACCAACCGGACGGAAGAACAGGGAAGCCAGCACCAGGATCATCGCCACATAAAAACCGGAGAACGCGGCAGCGTAAACCATCGGCCAGGCGGCAAACAGCGCGCCACCGGCGGTGATCAGCCAAACCTGGTTACCGTCCCAGTGCGGCGCGATGGAGTTAATCATCACGCGGCGTTCGGTGTCGCTACGACCCAGCACGCGGGTCAGCATACCCACGCCCATGTCGAAGCCGTCGGTGACCGCAAAACCAATCAGCAGAATGCCAACCAGCAGCCACCAGATAAAACGTAATATTTCATAATCAATCATTTGACGACTCCTGTCTTAGCGTGCCGGCTGAGAAGCCACGGTGGACTGCTCGTAGTGATAGCGACCTGTTTTCAGACTGCTCGGCCCAAGGCGAGCAAATTTGAACATCAGGAACACTTCCGCCACCATAAACAGCGTATAAAGGCCGCAAATCAGAATCATGGAGAACAGCAGATCGCCAACGGTCAGCGATGAGTTCGCAACTGCGGTCGGCAGCACTTCACCAATCGCCCACGGCTGACGGCCGTACTCTGCAACAAACCAGCCCGCTTCAATAGCAATCCACGGCAGCGGGATGCCATACAGCGCAGCGCGCAGCAGCCATTTTTTCTCACCGATGCGGTTACGAATCACGGTCCAGAAAGAGGCACCGATAATCAGCAGCATCAGCACGCCAGCGGCCACCATCAAGCGGAATGCGAAGTACAGCGGTGCAACGCGTGGGATGGAGTCTTTGGTCGCTTGCTTGATCTGCGCTTCTGTCGCGTCAGCCACATTCGGCGTATAGCGTTTCAGCAGCAGGCCATAACCAAGATCTTTTTTGATGTTATTGAACTGGTCACGAATGGCCTGATCGGTAGAGCCTGCGCGCAGTTGCTCCAGCAACTGATACGCTTTCATACCGTTACGGATGCGCTCTTCGTGCTGCACCATCAGATCTTTAAGACCAATGACCGGCGTATCAACAGAACGGGTCGCGATGATGCCCAGCGCGTATGGGATCTGAATAGCAAATTTGTTCTCTTGCTTATCCTGGTCCGGCACGCCAAACAGGGTAAACGCCGCCGGTGCAGGCTGAGTTTCCCATTCGGCTTCAATCGCAGCCAGTTTGGTTTTTTGCACGTCGCCCATTTCGTAGCCGGATTCATCACCCAGCACAATAACAGACAGCACCGCAGCCATACCGAAGCTAGCAGCGATAGCAAAAGAGCGTTTAGCAAAGGCGATGTCGCGCCCGCGCAGCAGGTAGTAGGAGCTGATGCCAAGGATAAAGATCGCGCCACAGGTGTAACCAGACGCCACAGTGTGAACGAATTTCACCTGCGCAACCGGGTTAAGCACCAGCTCAGCGAAGCTCACCATCTCCATGCGCATGGTTTCAAAGTTGAAATCAGAAGCAATCGGGTTTTGCATCCAGCCGTTTGCGACCAGAATCCACAGTGCGGACAAGTTGGAGCCAAGAGCCACCAGCCAGGTCACTGCCATGTGCTGCACTTTGCCCAGACGATCCCAACCGAAGAAAAACAGACCTACAAACGTAGACTCGAGGAAGAAGGCCATCAGACCTTCAATGGCCAGCGGCGCACCGAAGATATCCCCAACATAATGGGAATAGTAAGACCAGTTAGTCCCGAACTGGAACTCCATCGTCAGACCGGTAGCCACGCCCAGTGCGAAGTTGATACCAAACAACTTGCCCCAGAACTTGGTCATATCTTTATAAATCTGTTTGCCGGAGAGGACGTAGACCGTTTCCATAATTGCCAGCAGGAACGCCATACCGAGCGTCAGTGGCACAAACAGAAAGTGGTACATCGCGGTCAAGGCAAACTGTAAGCGCGACAGTTCGACTATATCTAACATTATGACTCCTTGCTCATCGCATGAAGACTCCGAGAGTAAACCCCGTTAGCGAAGGTTCACACGCATGCCCCAATACAAAATTGCTGCACTGTTTTATTCACATCACATAAAGCGTGACAATGAATGAAAAAAGTTACAACCAGGTTAATAAAAAACTCGAATTGATCTCACGCATATATTACTCCGCAAAACCCTTACAATAAAAAGGTTTTTATTGAGTTAGTTTTACGTTTTTCGACAGTGATCAATTTATAGCGAATTTACCACTTTTGCACCAATTTGATCGGCGACAATTTAACGACTTTCAGCATCTTTTCCAAGCTTTTAAATATTGATTTAAATCAATTTTATTCAGCCTTGTTAATTTTGTAACCGGTGTATAATCACAGTAAAAACATTGTTAATAGCATGTTCATTTTAACGCCATCAATGGTTATCAATCGGCGAGTAACGATAAATAATGGCGACTTTATTTAACGTTTAGCATTCATCTAAAAAATGAGACACTCGTTACATCTAAAGGGGGGCGTAAAATTAAAGCGGGTGATTATCTTGTTTATTTTACAATTATTTCACTTCCACGATTATCATACTTAACACCGCGCAGTGATTATTCGTTATATTTCCTGCACACTAATACCCTTTTATTTTATAGGTTATTACTGAAAAGCATCCAGCGCCGGGTTGTAACCCAGACAATAAGCGCCAACAACGTCACTGCTGCGCCAAGCAAGCAAACGCCCTGCCAGCCGAAAACAGCGTAAACCGCCGTCGTTGCCATAGCCCCCAACCCGCTGCCGAGGGCGTAAAACAGCATATACAACGCCACCAGTCTGCCGTGCTGCGATGTGGCGGTACGCAAAATCAGGCTCTGATTTGTCACATGCAATGCCTGACCACCAAGATCGAGCAAAACAATGCCGAGAATAAACAACACCAGAGAGTGTTGTAGCTGTGACAGCGGCCACCAGGCCAGCAACAGCACGAGGAGCGCCAGCAAACTTGTGCGCTGCGCATTGCCGCGATCTACTTCGCGCCCGGCTTTTGACGCTACCAGCGCGCCCGCAACACCCGCAAGGGCAAACAAGCCAATTGCCGTATGGGAGAAACCAAACGGTGCCGTGCTTAACGGCAGCACCATTGCGCTCCAGAAAATGTTAAAAGCGGCAAACATCAGCAAAGCCAATACGCCGCGGACTTGCAGTACGCGATCCGTGCGTAACAGCCCCAGCATTGAGCCCATCAAACGTAACCGGCTGACAGAAATCATCGTGCTGCGCATCACAGGTAACCGCCGCCAGAGCAGCAGCAATAACACCATCATCAGCGATGCCGAGACGCCATAAACCGCGCGCCAGCCCGCTAAATCGCTAATAACACCGGCAAAAACTCGTGCTAACAGCAGGCCGATAAAAACGCCGCCTTGCGCCGCGCCCACTACCCTGCCCCGCTCTTGTTCGTTAGCGATACTGGCCGCACTGGCAATCAATCCTTGTGTCATCGCCGTGCCCAGTAACCCTGTCGCCAGCATACCGACAAGCAACACAGTTGCCGATTGCGCCAGCGCGACAACGGCGAGCGCAACCACCAGCGCCAGCAACTGCACCAATAATAACCGGCGTCGCTCAACAACATCGCCCAATGGTACCAACAACAATAAGGCCAGCGCCGATCCCACTTGTGTAGCCGTCACCACGCCGCCAACAACCGCCTGGCTGATAGCAAAGCTCTGCGCCAGTGCATCCAGCAGCGGCTGCGCGTAATAGACATTCGCCACACATAAACCACTGGCTACCGCGAACAATGCGATGACACCGCGCGGCGTTGCCTGTGCGCTTTTATTCATATTCGATCCTGGTTGCAAAACAAAACTAGTTGAAGGGTAGATAAACCAGTTTTAAAATGCAACCAAAATGACAAATCGGAGATTCGCCGTGCAACTAAATACTCAACCTTGCCCCGTCGCACGTTCTGTCGATTTGATTGGCGATCGCTGGGCACTCCTTATCGTGCGTGACGCTTTTGATGGTGCGCGCCGTTTTGGCGATTTTCAGCGTGGCCTTGGCGTCGCGCGCAACATTCTTACCGACAGGCTACGCAAACTGGTGGAAGCGGGCATTTTCACCACCCAGCCGGCATCAGACGGCACGGCGTATCAGGAGTATGTGCTGACCAAAAGAGGCGAGTCGTTGTTTCCGGTCGTCGTGGCGCTACGCCAGTGGGGCGAACAGCATCTTTTCGCGCCGAACGAGCCGCATTCCGTGTTGATTGATAGTCAAAGCGGTGAAGCCATTGCGCCAATGCAACCGCAGGCGGCAGACGGGCGTATCCTGAGTGCGGCAAACACGCAGGTACGTAAACTGCAGCCATAAAAAAGGCCGCTACGGGAGCGGCCAACCATGTCGAAAGGATACTTGCTCCCCTACATGGAGGAGCAATGAGGTTTTATTTGATAACAGATTTCAGCGCTTCGCCAATGTCGGCCAGGCTGCGAACGGTTTTCACGCCCGCCGCTTCCAGAGCAGCGAATTTCTCATCCGCGGTGCCTTTACCACCGGCAATAATGGCGCCAGCGTGGCCCATACGTTTGCCTTTTGGCGCGGTCACGCCAGCGATATAACCCACCACCGGTTTGGTCACGTGATCTTTGATATACGCTGCCGCTTCTTCTTCCGCGCTGCCGCCGATCTCACCGATCATGACAATCGCTTCAGTCTGCGGATCTTCCTGGAACAGCTTCAGGATATCGATAAAGTTTGAACCCGGGATCGGATCACCACCGATGCCCACACAGGTGGACTGGCCGAAACCGTAATCCGTGGTCTGCTTAACCGCTTCATAGGTCAGCGTACCGGAACGGGAAACAATACCAACTTTACCAGGCTGATGAATGTGGCCAGGCATGATACCGATTTTGCACTCGCCTGGGGTGATAACACCTGGGCAGTTCGGGCCAATCATGCGCACGCCAGCTTCGTCCAGCTTCACTTTCACCGTCAGCATATCCAGCGTCGGAATACCTTCAGTAATGGTGATAATCAGTTTAATGCCCGCATCGATGGCTTCGAGGATCGAGTCTTTGCAGAACGGTGCCGGAACATAGATAACGGTAGCCGTCGCGCCAGTTGCTTCAACCGCTTCGCGCACGGTATTAAACACCGGCAGACCGAGGTGCGTGGTGCCACCTTTGCCCGGCGTAACGCCGCCAACCATCTGCGTACCATAGGCAATTGCCTGCTCAGAGTGGAAAGTCCCCTGGCTTCCGGTGAAGCCCTGGCAGATAACTTTGGTGTTCTTATCAATCAAAACAGACATTATTTCCCCTCCACTGCGGCAACAACCTGCTGCGCTGCATCCGTCAGACTTTTTGCTGCAATAATATTCAGGCCGCTGTCCGCCAGGCGTTTCGCGCCCAGTTCAGCATTGTTACCTTCCAGGCGTACAACCACCGGTACGTTAACACCCACTTCTTCTACCGCGCCGATGATACCGTCAGCGATCAGGTCGCAACGCACGATACCGCCGAAGATGTTAACCAGCACCGCTTTCACGTTCTCATCGGAAAGGATAATTTTGAACGCTTCGGTCACGCGCTCTTTGGTCGCGCCGCCGCCCACATCCAGGAAGTTTGCCGGCTCGCCGCCGTGCAGTTTCACGATGTCCATGGTGCCCATCGCCAGACCTGCGCCGTTGACCATACAACCGATGTTGCCATCCAGCGCAACATAGTTCAGTTCCCAGTGTGCTGCCTGCGCTTCGCGCGGATCTTCCTGCGACTGGTCGCGCATTTCGCGCAGTTCAGGCTGGCGGAACAGGGCGTTGCCATCAGCGCCCAGTTTGCCGTCGAGGCAGATCAGGTCGCCCTGTTTGGTGATAACCAGCGGGTTGATTTCAATCAGCGCCAGATCGCGCTCAAGGAAAATGGTCGCCAGCCCCATGAAAATTTTGGTGAATTGCTGAACCTGCTTGCCTTCCAGACCCAGTTTAAACGCCAGGTCGCGCCCCTGATACGGCATCGGGCCGGTCAGCGGATCAATGGTGGTTTTGTGGATCAGATGCGGGGTTTCTTCCGCGACTTTCTCGATTTCCACGCCACCTTCGGTGGAGGCCATGAACACGACACGGCGGGAGCTACGGTCAACCACCGCGCCCAGATACAGCTCTTTGTCGATATCGGTCGCCGCTTCAACCAGGATCTGGTTTACCGGCTGGCCGTTCGCGTCTGTTTGGTAGGTCACCAGGCGTTTGCCCAGCCAGTTTTCCGCGAAGGCGCGAATATCTTCTTTGCTGTTGACGACTTTTACGCCGCCCGCTTTACCACGGCCGCCTGCATGGACCTGGCATTTTACCACCCACGGGCCTGCGCCGATTTTGGATGCCGCTTCTTCTGCTTCACGCGGGGTAGTACAGGCGTAACCAACCGGAGTCGGCAGACCTGACCGGGCAAACAGTTGTTTCGCCTGATACTCGTGTAAGTTCATGTGTTCTATCCATCCTTCATTTAATTTGTCACGCCGGATGACGGCCTACAAAGCAGGTGTTCGTTATAGTGGCCCGGCAACGGACGTCGCCGGGCTAAGGACACTAGACGTCCAGCAGCAAGCGAGTCGGGTCTTCCAGCAGCTCTTTGATGGCTACCAGGAAACCAACGGATTCGCGACCGTCAATCAGACGGTGATCATAAGAGAGCGCCAGGTACATCATCGGCAGGATCTCGACCTTGCCATCAACCGCCATCGGGCGATCTTTAATGGCGTGCATGCCGAGGATCGCGCTCTGCGGCGGGTTGATGATCGGTGTAGACATCAGCGAACCGAACACACCACCGTTGGTGATGGTGAAGTTACCGCCGGTCAGATCATCAACGGTCAGTTTGCCGTCACGGCCTTTAACCGCCAGCTCTTTGATTTTCTTCTCGATATCAGCCATGCCCAGCGTATCGACATCGCGCAGCACCGGAGTTACCAGACCACGCGGCGTGGAAACCGCCATGCTGACATCAAAATAGTTGTGATAAACCACGTCATCGCCATCGATGGACGCGTTCACTTCCGGATAGCGTTTCAGCGCTTCAACCACGGCTTTCACATAGAAAGACATAAAGCCCAGGCGGATACCGTGACGTTTTTCAAAGGCGTCACCGTACTGCTTACGCAGATCCATAATCGGCTTCATGTTGACTTCGTTGAACGTGGTCAGCATGGCGGTGGAGTTTTTCGCTTCCAGTAGACGCTCAGCAACACGTTTGCGCAGACGTGTCATCGGCACACGTTTTTCAGTGCGACCAGCCAGCGGTGCCACCGGAGCGCTCGCCGGAGCAGCAGCCGGTTTCTCTTGTTTCGCCGGTGCTTTCGCCAGATGTTTCTCAACATCTTCACGCGTAATACGACCACCGACGCCCGTGCCTTTGATAGCGCTGGCTTCGAGGTTGTGCTCAGCCAGCAGGCGACGGATCGCCGGGCTCAGTGCGTCATTGTTTTGCTCTTCTAGCGAAGCCTGCTGGCGCTGCGCCGGCGTGGACTCTTTCTCTTCAGATTTGGCGCTGCTCTCTTTACCAGCGCTGTTGCCCTCTTTCAGGCGACCGAGGATCTGACGGGAAGTCACAGTGGTGCCTTCATCTTCCAGCACCGCGTCCAGAATACCGTCTGCCGACGCCGGTACTTCCAGTACCACTTTGTCAGTTTCGATTTCGACCAACACTTCGTCGCGTCGTACGCTATCGCCTGGTTTTTTGTGCCAGGTCGCAACGGTCGCGTCAGCAACGGACTCGGGCAGATCGGGAACAAGAATATCTACGCTACTCATTATTTATCCTTTAATTAATCGACGTTCAGCGCGTCATTTACCAGATCTTGTTGCTGTTTCTGGTGAACGGACAGGTATCCCACCGCCGGAGAGGCGGAGGCCGGGCGACCTGCATAACGCAGAGCGGCCCCAAACGGAATCACATCACGGAAATGATGCTGGCTGCAGTACCATGCGCCCTGGTTAAGCGGCTCTTCCTGGCACCAGACAAAATCATGTACGTGAGCGTAAGGTTTCAGCGCTTCCTGCACCGACTGGTGCGGGAACGGGTAAAGCTGTTCGATACGCACAATCGCGACATCTTTCTGGTCGTTTTTACGACGCTGTTCCAGCAGATCATAATAGACCTTACCAGAGCACAGGATCACGCGCTTAACGCCTTGCGGATCAAGATCATCCACTTCGCCAATCGCTGGCATAAAGGTGCCGTTCGCCAGCTCATCGAGCGTGGAAACCGCCTGCGGATGACGCAGCAGCGACTTCGGCGACATCACCACCAGCGGGCGACGCATACCGCGCAGTGCCTGGCGACGCAGCATGTGGTAAACCTGCGCCGGGGTAGACGGCACGCAAACCTGCATATTTTGTTCAGCACACAGTTGCAGATAACGCTCCAGACGCGCGGAGGAGTGCTCCGGGCCTTGCCCTTCATAGCCGTGCGGCAGCAGCATCACCAGGCCGCACATACGGCCCCATTTCTGCTCGCCGGAGCTGATGAACTGGTCGATAACTACTTGCGCGCCGTTGGCGAAATCACCGAACTGCGCTTCCCAGATGGTCAGCGTGCGCGGCTCTGCCGTGGCATAACCATATTCAAAGGCCAGTACCGCTTCTTCAGAGAGCACGGAGTCCCATACGCGGAACGCCCCCTGTGAATTGTGTACATGGCTCAGCGGCGTATAGGTGGAACCGTTCGCCTGGTTGTGGATCACCGCATGGCGATGGAAGAAGGTGCCGCGGCCGGAGTCTTCACCGGACAAACGCACCGGGATCCCTTCATCCACCAGCGTGGCATACGCCAGCGTTTCTGCGCCGCCCCAGTCGAATAGCTTCTCGCCGCTCGCCATCAACTGGCGGTCGCCGTAAATTTTCGCCACGCGGGACTGCATTTCGATGGCTTCCGGCACCGTACTGATGCGTTTTGCCAGCTCCTGCAAGCGCTTCATTTCTACCTTGTTCGGGTAGCTCTCATCCCACTCGTGGTTGAGGTACGGCGACCAGGTAAAGGAGTGCATATTCATCGGACGCCATTCGGCGACCACACACTCGCCCGCATCCAGCGCGTCGCGGTACAGGTTGACCATTTCGGTGGCATCTTCCAGCGTAATGGTTTTGTCCTGCTCCAGGCGATCGGCGTAGATTTTGCGCGGCGTCGGGTGTTTTTTGATTTTCTGATACATCAGCGGCTGGGTTGCGCTCGGCTCGTCGGCTTCGTTATGGCCGTGACGGCGGTAGCATACCAGGTCGATAAAGACATCGCGTTTGAAGGTATTACGGAAGTCAAGCGCCAGGCGAGTGACGAACGCCACCGCTTCCGGATCGTCCGCATTGACGTGGAAAATCGGCGCCTGCACCATTTTACCGATGTCGGTACAGTATGGCGTGGAGCGTGCATCCAGCGGGTTCGACGTGGTGAAGCCCACCTGGTTGTTAATGACGATACGCACCGTGCCACCCACTTCGTAGCCGCGTGCTTTGGACATGTTCAGGGTTTCCTGCACCACGCCCTGGCCCGCAACGGCGGCGTCGCCGTGAATGGTGATTGGCAACACTTTATTGCTGCTCGGTTCGTCAAGGCGGTCAAGACGCGCGCGAACGGAACCGATAACCACCGGGCTGACAATCTCGAGGTGTGACGGGTTGAACGCCAGCGCCAGGTGAACCAGGCCGCCTTCCGTTTCCACGTCGGACGAGAAGCCCATGTGATATTTCACGTCGCCGGTGCCAAGGTGTTCTTTATGTTTACCGGCGAATTCGTCGAACAGATCCTGCGGCTGTTTACCCAGCACGTTAACCAGTACGTTCAGACGTCCGCGGTGCGCCATACCCAGCACCACTTCGCGAGTACCGCTCTTGCCCGCGTGGCGGATCATCTCTTTGAGCATCGGCACCAGCGCATCACCGCCTTCCAGCGAGAAGCGTTTCGCACCGGGGAATTTCGCGCCCAGATAACGTTCAAGACCTTCTGCAGCCGTCAGCTCAGCCAGGAAGCGTTTTTTCTCTTCACTGCTAAAGCTTGACTTGCCTGTTGCGGACTCAATACGTTGCTGGATCCAGCGTTTCTCTTCGGTGCTGGTGATATGCATATATTCCGCGCCGATCGAACCGCAATAGGTCTCTTTCAGTGCGTTAATCAATTCGCCCAGCGGCATGGTGTCTTTGCCAATCGCAAAAGAACCCACGTTAAAGCTGTTCTGGAAATCGGCTTCCGTCAGATCGTGGTAAGCCGGATCGAGATCGGCAACCCTTTCTTGCTGCCACAATCCCAGCGGATCGAGGTTCGCATGTTGGTGACCACGAAAACGGTATGCGTTGATAAGTTGCAGGACTTTAACCTGCTTTACATTGGTGTCGGGGTCGGAAATAGAGGAGGAGTAACGTGAAGCATCTTTCGCCAGCTGACGGAAATAATCACGTGTTTTGGAGTGGAACTGATCCGGTTTGACTCCGGTGCCCGGTAACTGCTGGAACATAGATCGCCAGTTTGCATCTACCGAGTCAGGATCGGTTAAGAAGTCTTCATAGAGCTGTTCTATCCAGCTCTGGTTAGACCCAGAGAGGTAAGAAGAGTCCAGCCAGGCTTTCATTGCGCCGTTCTGCATCGTGATCCCTTAAGCATTGTTATGCTTACTTCGCCGTGGATAACTACGACGTACACCCGTTAGCGCACGTCCCAGGGTTCACTTGCGGGCTCTTGGTGGCCCGCGAAGGAACCTTTAAAAACTGCCTAATCTTCGCTGTCCGGGCTGCGACTGCGTTGGCTGCCTTTGCTTACCCTGGTCACATAGTTGACTATGCTCCCAGCGATGCGCTCAGTTGCCGCCTTGTCTCGCACCAGACATCTCGATTATGTCTACTGTGGCGGTTTTTAAAGGTTTCCTGCTTCCTTGTTACCCGGCGGCGCTAACGCTACCGGGCAAAAAAAACATCACTATTAATGTAGGCCGGATACGCGTCAGCGCCATCCGGCACTGACATTTATGCGCTTCGTTGCAACAACATCGACTTAATATGGCCGATGGCGCGCGTCGGGTTCAGCCCTTTCGGGCATACACTGACGCAGTTCATAATGCTGTGGCAGCGGAATACGCTGAAAGCATCGCTTAAACCTTCCAGACGGTTATCGGTTTCCGTATCGCGGCTGTCGATCAGGAAACGGTACGCCGCCAGCAGGCCAGCCGGACCGATAAATTTGTCCGGGTTCCACCAGAACGACGGGCAAGATGTCGAGCAGCAGGCGCAGAGAATACATTCATAGAGACCGTCGAGTTTTTCACGCTGGTCAGGTGACTGTAAGTGCTCTCTTGCTGGCGGATTTTGCCCATTATTCAATAAGTAAGGCTTAATCTTCTCATATTGGGCATAGAATTGTCCCATGTCCACCACCAAATCGCGGATCACCGGCAGGCCAGGCAGAGGACGAATCACAATCTTCTGTTTGCCATTGCCGAGTGCGGAAATCGGGGTGATACACGCCAGACCGTTCTTGCCGTTCATGTTCAAACCATCGGAACCACACACCCCTTCACGGCAGGAGCGGCGGAACGACAGCGTAGGATCTTTTTCTTTCAGCTGCATTAACGCATCCAGCAGCATCATGTCACGCCCTTCTTCGCCTTCCAGGGTGTAATCCTGCATGCGCGGCGCGTCATCAACGTCCGGGTTATAGCGATAAATCGAAAATTCGAGTTTCATAATCCTGTCTCCGCATTAATAAGTACGAATCTTCGGCGGGAATGCCGGACGCAGTTTCGGCTCCATATTGACGCTGCGACGCGTCATGGACTCCGTTTCTGGCAGATACAGTGAATGGCACAGCCAGTTTGCGTCGTCACGATCCGGATAGTCGAAGCGGCTATGCGCGCCACGGCTCTCAGTACGGAAGTTTGCGGAGACCGCCGTTGCATACGCGGTTTCCATCAAGTTATCCAGCTCCAGGCACTCAACGCGCTGGGTGTTAAACTCGGTGGACGTATCGTCCAGACGGGCGTTTTTCAAACGCTCGCGGATCACTTTCAATTGCTCAAGCCCTTTCGCCATCGCATCACCTTCACGGAAGACCGAGAAGTTATGCTGCATACACTCTTGCAGCGCTTTACGAATGGTGACCGGATCTTCGCCGTTGCGGTTGTTGTTCCAGCGGTTGAGGCGCTCAAGTGACGCTTCAACATCAGACTCGCTGGCGTCGCGCAGTGCGCCCTGCTCGGCGATCGATTCTTGTAAATGCAGACCTGCCGCACGACCAAACACCACCAGATCCAGCAGCGAGTTACCGCCCAGACGGTTGGCGCCGTGTACCGATACGCAGGCAATTTCACCCACTGCGAACAGACCCGGAATGACGACATCTTCGCCCTTCTCGTTCACCGTCAGCGCCTGGCCAGTTACTTTGGTCGGAATACCGCCCATCATATAGTGGCAAGTCGGGATGACCGGGATCGGCTCTTTCACCGGATCGACGTGCGCGAAGGTGCGCGACAGTTCAAGGATCCCCGGCAGGCGCGATTCCAGCACCTCTTTACCCAGGTGATCGAGTTTCAGTTTCGCGTGCGGACCCCACGGGCCGTCGCAGCCGCGACCTTCACGGATTTCGATCATGATGGAACGCGCCACCACATCACGACCCGCCAGGTCTTTGGCGTTTGGCGCATAACGCTCCATAAAGCGCTCGCCATGTTTGTTCAGCAGGTAACCGCCTTCACCACGGCAACCTTCCGTTACCAGCACGCCCGCGCCCGCAATACCGGTCGGGTGGAACTGCCACATTTCCATATCCTGCACCGGTACGCCTGCGCGCAGCGCCATGCCAACGCCGTCGCCGGTATTGATATGTGCGTTGGTGGTGGACTGGTAAATACGGCCTGCGCCGCCGGTCGCCAGCACGGTTGCTCGCGCTTTGAAGTAGACCACTTCACCGGTTTCAATGCACAGTGCGGTACAACCCACCACCGCGCCATCCTGGTTTTTCACCAGATCCAGCGCGTACCACTCGGAAAAAATCGTCGTGTGGTTTTTCAGGTTTTGCTGATAAAGAGTGTGCAACAGCGCATGACCGGTACGGTCCGCTGCGGCTGCCGTGCGCGCCGCCTGTTCGCCGCCGAAGTTTTTCGACTGGCCGCCAAACGGGCGTTGATAGATACGGCCATCATCCAGACGGGAGAACGGCAGACCCATATGTTCCAGCTCAAGAATCGCTTCCGGGCCGGTTTTACACATATATTCAATGGCATCCTGGTCACCGATGTAATCGGAACCTTTTACCGTGTCATACATGTGCCATTCCCAGTTATCTTCATGGGTATTACCCAGCGCAACGGTAATGCCGCCTTGCGCAGATACGGTGTGAGAACGGGTTGGAAAGACTTTAGAGAGCAGCGCACAGGTTTGCCCGCTCTGGGAAATTTGCAGCGCCGCGCGCATACCTGCGCCACCGGCACCAATGACAACAGCATCAAATTCTCTGACTGGCAGTTTCATTACACACCCCACACCACAACGAATCCATAAATCACGTAAACCGCAAGTGCAATGACGATAGCCAGTTGCAGCACCAGGCGCACAGCCAGCGATTTAACGTAGTCGGTCAACACCTGCCACATGCCAATCCAGGCATGGATCAGAATCGAAAACAGCGCCAGCAGCGTGAAGACTTTCGTGAAAGCGGAGGAGAAAAACTCAGTCCACACCACCCAGGTCAGATCGCCGTGTGTGGCAAAAAAACCGACCATATAGATGATGTATAACGTCAGGACGATGGCAGTAGCACGGACAAGAATAAAATCATGTACGCCGTTGCGTCCTAATGCGGAGGCGTTGCTTACCATACGAGGACTCCTGCGAGAATTGAAAGCACGACAGTGATTGCAAAAGAGAGATTAGCGGAACGCTTTCCTGCTTCGAAGGTTTCTTCCAGCCAGCCAAAATCCATTAACATATGGCGAATACCGCCCACAGCGTGATAAGCCAGCGCTGTCAGGATGCCCCAGAAAATGAATTTAACGAAAAAGCTGCTCATGATGGCAGAGGCGGTCAGGAAGCCCTCTTCGGATGACAGCGACAGGCCCAATAACCACAGCAGAATGCCAACCGCCACGAAAGTAATGACGCCGGAAACGCGGTGGAGAATGGAAGCTATAGCCGTAACAGGAAACCGAATTGTTGTCAGATCCAGATTGACAGGTCTTTGTTTTTTAACATTTTTTATCATGAATAACGCCCACATGCTATTCTTATAGTTTCCTTCCTCCGGTCTGCGTGCGGGTCAGACAGCGTCCTTTTCTATAACTGCTCGTCATGCAAAAAATTAGCTTCCAGATGCTAAACGACAGGTTACAACGCTGGGTGGCTCGGGATTGCAGGGGTATTCCGGAGACCTGGCGGCAGTATAGGTCGTTCACAAAATCATTACAATTAACCTACATATAGTTTGTCGGGTTTTATGCAGAACAGTGACCCCCATCACGATAACAACATTCTTTTAAATTTTAATCATCTGATTTGACAAAAGTTAAACATTCTTGTTACAAACAACGCCAGAAAGGGCTTATAATTCGCAAAAGTTATGGGGTCTTACTTTCACCTGAGAATAAGTTATGTAACAGTGTGATGGTATTGACCGATGTAATCAGGACAGTTATTAGTGATATACAGGTTTGATAAATTCGGACTGCTAAGACGCTGATTTGCTGTTTTTTCACTGTGTTTTCAATGTGTACTTGCACGCGCCCATCGCTCTGTACCCTGGTACCTCCTCTCAACAGAGCTGCGAGCTAAATAACAAACTGGTAACGTTGACGGGCAGTTGAATGCAAATCCGGTGACTGGCGGTCTTAAGCAATAAGGCGCTAAGGAGACCGTAAATGGCTGATAAGAAAGCAACCATCACCTACAATGGTGACGCTGCTATTGAACTGGATGTGCTAAAAGGCACGCTCGGTCAGGATGTGATTGATATCCGTAGTCTCGGTTCAAAAGGGGTATTCACTTTTGACCCAGGTTTTACCTCTACCGCATCATGCGAATCGAAAATCACCTTTATCGACGGTGACGAAGGTATTCTGCTGCACCGTGGTTTCCCTATCGACCAACTGGCGACCGAATCCAACTATCTGGAAGTCTGCTACATTCTGCTGTACGGCGAAAAGCCAACGCAGGAGCAGTTTGACGAGTTCAAACTGACCGTAACACGCCATACGATGATTCATGAGCAGATCACCCGTCTGTTCCACGGTTTCCGTCGCGACTCGCACCCGATGGCCGTGCTGTGCGGTGTGACTGGCGCGCTGGCGGCGTTCTACCACGATTCACTGGACGTTAACAATCCGCGTCACCGTGAGATTGCCGCGTTCCGCCTGCTGTCGAAAATGCCGACCGTCGCGGCGATGTGTTACAAATATTCCATTGGTCAGCCGTTCGTCTACCCGCAGAATAATCTCTCTTACGCTGGTAACTTCCTGCACATGATGTTCTCCACGCCGTGTGAACCGTATGAAGTGAACCCGGTGTTGGAACGCGCAATGGACCGTATTCTGATCCTGCACGCCGACCATGAACAAAACGCTTCCACCTCCACCGTGCGTACCGCGGGCTCTTCTGGCGCGAATCCGTTCGCCTGCATCGCCGCAGGTATCGCTTCACTGTGGGGACCGGCACACGGCGGCGCCAACGAAGCTGCGCTGAAGATGCTGGAAGAGATCAGCACCGTGAAACACATTCCGGAATTCCTGCGCCGCGCCAAAGACAAAAACGATTCGTTCCGTCTGATGGGCTTCGGTCACCGTGTCTACAAAAACTATGACCCGCGCGCAACCGTGATGCGTGAAACCTGCCACGAAGTGCTGCGTGAGCTGGGCACCAAAGATGATCTGCTGGAAGTGGCGATGGAGCTTGAGCACATTGCGCTCAACGATCCGTACTTTATCGAACGTAAGCTCTACCCGAACGTCGATTTCTACTCCGGTATTATCCTGAAAGCGATGGGTATTCCGTCGTCTATGTTTACCGTTATCTTCGCGATGGCGCGTACTGTGGGCTGGATTGCACACTGGAACGAAATGCACGACGATGGCATCAAAATTGCCCGTCCGCGCCAGCTGTACACCGGTTACGAAAAACGCGAGTTCAGCTCCGATCTGAAAAAAGATTGATAGCCAACCCGCAGAAAAAAACGCGCCTGAAGGCGCGTTTTTTATTTTAACGCTGACAAGCCGGGCACCAGTAAAACGGCCGGGACGACATGGTGGTTTTCTCAATTATCCCGCCGCAACGCTCGCACGGTTCGCCTGCGCGGTGAAACACCTTAAAGCGAAACAGCGCGCCGTGGTGTTTATTCTCATCCACCACGCCGCGTGTCTGATACGACAAACGGGGAATATCCAGCAGCGCATGCGCTAACACGTCGAGTTGTTCTTCGCTTAGCTGCAAAACGTTGCGCTGCGGTGCCAGGGCGCTTTGCCAGAGAATTTCGACACGCAGGTAATTTCCCAGCCCGGCAAGAAAGGCCTGATCGAGCAATAACCCCGAAAACTGGCGACGGCGAAAACGGGGTGAGAGCAGCCGTTCTTTTACCTGCGCCACGGTCAGCGACATATCCAGCACATCCGGCCCGACACGCTGTAAAAACGGATGTTGCGCCAGTTGCCCGGGCGTGAGCAGCGCGATATCCGACGCGCTGTACAGCAAAATCGCCTTTTGCTCCGTTTGCAGCCGCACGCGCAGCACACGGTTGGTTTGCGGGATCTCCCCCGCCTCAACCACGCGCCAGATGCCGTAAAGCTGGTTATGGCTGTAAAGCGTTAGCCCGCCAGAAAAATGGGTCAGGAGCGCTTTTCCCCGCGTTTCAATGTTCTCAACGCACTGCCCCACAAGATCAGCGGCGAACCCCTTCAACGACGGCAGGCCAAACCAGACATCCGTTAATGGTTTGTTTTTAACAGCGGCTTCAAGCGTATCTGCCGCCCGGCGGATCTCCGGTCCTTCCGGCATAAAAACTCCTTGCGTTAGTGGGCGGAAATCAACACGCCACGTTGGGCGAAGGCACTATGTAAGCGGCGGGCAAATAGCAACGCATGCTCACCATCGCCATGCAGGCAGACCGTTTGCGCCTGCACATTAACAAACTCACCGCTGACGCACCTCACCCGGCCTTCAAGCACCATGTCCAGCGTTTGCGCCAGCGCCAGATTGTCATCATCAATCAGTGCACCCGGCGCACTGCGCGGCACCAGCCGACCATCGCGGAGGTAGCCACGATCGGCAAACACCTCCTGGCGCGTACGCAGACCATAACGCTCACCGGCATGAATTAACTCGCTGCCCGCCAGCCCAACCAGAATCAATGCGGGATCTGCATCATAAACCGCTCCGGCAATGGCATCGGCCAGCGCCGCGTCATCCGCCGCCTGGTTGTAGAGCATACCGTGCGGTTTCACATGGTGCAGTTTGCCGCCTTCGGCACGCACCATCGCCGCCAGCGCACCAATTTGATACAGCATTTGGGCATAGACCCTATCCGGCGGCAGATGCATCGGCGTGCGGCCAAAGTTTTCCCGATCCGGGAATGAGGGATGCGCGCCCACCGCCACGCCGTTACGCAATGCTTCGCGCACACAGGTCAGCATGGTTTGCGCATCACCTGCGTGGAAACCGCAGGCGATATTGGCGGAAGATACAAGCTGGAGTAACGCCGCATCGTTGCCGCAGCCTTCGCCGAGATCGGCGTTTAAATCAATCTTCATTGTGCAGACGCCATGCCAGTTGATCGAGATAGATACGCTGCTCGCGCCGCGCCTTCAGCGCCTCATCCAGCGAGCATTGAACAAAGTGTATCGACTGCCCCAGTGGGATTTGCGCCAGGTGGTACATATCCGCCTCGATAATGCAGGCAATTCGCGGGTAACCGCCGGTGGTCTGGGCATCATTCATCAGCACTATCGGTTGCCCGTTAGAGGGAACCTGGACGACGCCCGGCAACAAGCCGTGGGAAAGCAGTTCGCGTGACGTAGTGCGCACCAGCGGCTGCCCCTGTAAACGGTAACCCATGCGGTTACTCTGCGGGCTTATCTGCCACGGCAAACGCCAGAACGCCTCCTGCGAGGCGCTGTCAAATTCGTGATATTCCGGCCCCGGCAACGCGCGAATACGGTTGCCCCACAGCAACTGTTTTACTCCTTGCTGTGTGTGAAAATGACGGACAGGTTCACCCAGCGGCAACACATCGCCATCGCGCAGTAGCCGCCCTTCCAGCCCGCCGATAGCGGTTTTCAGATCGGTGCTGACCGAGCCCATTACCGCCGGCACGGCAAAGTTCCCGGCAACCGCAAGATAGCTGCGCACACCGTGCAACGGCCTTTTCAACACCAGTCGCTGCCCGGCCTTTGCGGCAAACCGCCAGCCGGTCCACACCGCTTTACCGTCAAGCTTCGCCTCACAGCCTGCGCCAGTAAGCGCAAACCAGGCATCGCGACCAAATACCACTTCGCACTGACCAAAAGTAATTTCCAGCGCCGCCGCCGCCGGCGCGTTCCCCACCAGCGCATTAGCAATTTGCAACGCGGGTTCGTCCAGCGCGCCGCAGTAGCTGACGCCGGACTGGCGCAAGCCAATACGTTTACCGCCCTGCAAGGTGGTATACATTCCCGCACGGATAATTTTCAGCATACGCCCTCCTTGCGCGGCACAAACCGCAGCGTGTCGCCCGGACGTAATAGCACCGGCTCCGGCAAGCGCGGGTTGAACAACGCCAGATCGGTGCGGCCAATCAGGTTCCAGCCGCCAGGCGTTTCCAGTGGGTAAATGCCGGTTTGCGCGCCGCCAATGGCGACAGAACCGGCGGGAACACTCACACGCGGTTCGGCGCGGCGCGGAGTGGCAAGCGCCTCCGGCATCCCGCCCAGATAAGGGAAACCGGGCTGGAAGCCAAGAAACCACACCACGTAATCGATAGAAGCATGCAGCTCAACGACCTGCTTTTCCGTCATCCGGCAGTGTTCCGCCACCAGCCCCAGATCCGGCCCGGCCGCTTTGCCGTACAGCACCGGGATCTCAATGGATCGTGACTCGGGCTCCAGCGCCTCGCTCTCTTCCCACCAGCGCTGTAAGCGCTCAATCGCATCAAGCGCCAGCGAATGGGGATCGCGCAGCACCACCGTAATGTTATTCATCCCCGGAATGGCTTCCACCACGTCCGGCACGTCCGCCAGCCGCTGCGTCAGCCGCCAGATACGCTTTTGCGTCGCCAGTTGTACCGGTGGCTCCAGTTCCAGCACCACCGCGCTTTCACCTAACAAATAACACCGTGCTCGCTGCACTTGCACTCTCCTTACGCCGGGTTCGGAATATCGATAAACGTGACGTCAAGATCGCTATTTTCATTCAGCCAGTCGCTGAGCGCGCGAATGCCACCGCGCTCGGTGGCGTGGTGGCCCGCAGCGTAGAAATGCAGCCCCTGTTCACGGGCGGAATGAATAGTCTGTTCGGAAACTTCGCCGGTGATAAACGCATCAACGCCGAAGCGGGCCGCTTTGTCAATAAAACCCTGCCCGCCGCCGGTACACCAGGCAACGCGGGTGATTTTTTCCGGCCCGGTATCGCCACACCACAGCGGCTTGCGACCAAGACGCGCCTCAATCCACGACGCCAGTTCCCCTCCCGGAACCGGCATGGAGAGTTCGCCCCACGGCAGCAATTCTTCAATTTCACCCATCACGTTAATGCCGAGCAACGCCGCCAGTTGGGCGTTATTGCCAAGCTGTGGGTGCGCGTCGAGCGGCAGGTGCCAGCCGTACAGGTTGATGTCGTTCGCCAGTAACGTTTTCAGGCGGTTACGCTTCATCCCGCGAATGATCGGCGCTTCGTTTTTCCAGAAATAACCGTGATGCACAATCACCGCGTCCGCCTGCTGGCGTACAGCTTCGTCCAGCAATGCCTGGCTTGCGGTCACGCCGGTGATAATTTTCTGTACCGTTTCCCGCCCTTCAACCTGTAGCCCGTTCGGGCCGTAATCACTGAACGCCGCACTGTTAAGTTTTTCGTTAATCAGTTTTTCCAGCTCGGTATTTTTCATCATCACTCCTTTACGCTTTACGGGCGGCTTCATAGGCCGCCAGCGTGGCGGTTCGCGCCTGTTTATGGTCAACAATCGGGCGTGGATAATCGAGTTTCACCCCGTGTTTATCCGCCCAGTCCCAGGGTTGATGCACCGATTTTTCCGGCACCTTTTTCAGTTCAGGTAACCAGTGGCGAATAAACGCGCCGTCAGCATCAAAGCGTTCGCCCTGCGTGGTCGGGTTAAAAATACGAAAATAGGGAGCCGCATCGGTGCCCGTCGAGGCCGCCCACTGCCAGCCGCCATTGTTCGCCGCGAAATCGCCATCGATCAACTGCGACATAAAATAACGCTCCCCATGACGCCAGTCGATAAGTAAGTCCTTGACCAGAAAGCTCGCGGTTATCATCCGTAAGCGGTTGTGCATCCAGCCGGTGGCGTTCAACTGGCGCATCGCCGCATCAACAATCGGGTAGCCGGTATTGCCGCGTTGCCAGGCTTGCAGATGCCCGGCGTTTTCCTGCCACTGCACCTTATCAGTCCAGGCTATAAAAGGGCGATGCTTACAGAGTGCCGGATGATAGGTCATCAGATGGCGATAAAATTCGCGCCAAATCAGCTCATTTAGCCACACGGCTCCCGGCCCGCCGTCGAGCGCCCGCGGTTGTTCAGCCAGCAGACGATGCAGGCACTGGCGCGGCGATAACGCGCCAATCGCCAGATACGCCGACAAGCGGCTGGTGCCTTCGATCGCCGGGAAATCGCGCTGCTGCTCATACGCTGCCGCCTGCTGCTGGCAAAACTGACGCAGCCGCGCGAGAGCGCTTTTCTCATCGGCAGGGAACAGGTTTTCGTCAAAATTCTGCTGCGTGTAATCAAGCGTAATCGGTTCTGGCGCGACGTCGACACCTTCACGCGGGTGCGGCGCGGCAACACACTGGGGCAGATCTTCTTTTAACCGGCGCAGAAAGGCGTTTTTAAAAGGCGTAAAGACTTTATACATCTCATGATTGCCGGTCATCACGCTGCCAGGTGCCAGCATCACGCTATCGTCAAAGCCCTGGCAGGCGACATTCGGCAGCGCTTTTTCGACCGCGACGTCACGCTGTCGCTCGTTAAATTCGTATTGATAGTTGTAAAAGAGATGGCTGACTTGCTCGCTTTCACAGACATCCACCACCGTTTGCACGCTGTCGGTAAAATCCGCCGCTTCCCGGTAAATCAATGGAATGCCCTTTTCCGCCAGCGCCTGCTGCAGGGCGTTGAGATGCGCATTGAGATAGGCTGCCTGGCGTGGCGCCATATTATGTTGCCGCCACTGTGTCGGCGTGGCGATAAACAGGGCTTTTACCTGCGCGTTATCGCTGCGACAGGCAGCAGCAAGCGCAAGATTGTCATGCACGCGCAAATCCGCGCGAAACCAGACCAGATGGGTGGTCATACCGCTCCTAATATCCGTAACGTAAGCACCGCGCCTCTGGCCGGGGGCAAAATGCGTTTCCCGGCCAGGGACGCGTCGGGAAATTCAACCATATAGTGTTTGAGTAAGGTCTTGGGTGCAAGCCGTGGTTGGGTTCGCTGGCGGTAACGCTCAATCAGCGTGGCGAGTGCTGGCTGCTGGTGGGCATAAAGCGTTTGATAAAAACCAGGCATCAACGCCCGGGTGGGATTGCGCCGCGTGGCTTGCGCCAGGCGGGTCGGAACAAATGTCTGTCGGGGAGAAAGCGATTTTGCCGCGAGGGTAAGCTCCGTATGGACGCCGTAAAAACAGACAGCTTTCCCGGACAAACAGGCACGAATGTCAGCAGGAATTTGCTCGCGCATCACGGCTCCTTTTTCTACCCGCAGTAAGTGCAGTCAAAGGCCGCAGGTAAAAAAAAGCCACCGCAAGGGCGGTGGCGATGAGGTTTGCTGTGTGTCGTCGATCAATAAAAATCGCAGGCTACTTTCTCTGCCTGCTCCATCCACACCGGTTTATCGCTGGTTTTTGCCCAGACGCGATGCAGATAGCTGTAAAAACGTGCGCGGTCTTTCCAGAACAACATTACCGGCAACGCCAGCACACCCGCCAGAACGGCGAAAGCACGTCGCATCAACACAATATGAGCCGGAAACGTTTTGTATGTGTCCATAATTCTCTCCCCTTTGTCAGGCCGGTAAGCAGCACCGGAAAATAATGAGCCACCACTGAAAGCCACTAACGTAAAAACCAGGGCGGCACTGAAATCTGGTTAAAATAGTACCGTTTTGTTTGTAATTTTACTACTCATCCGACCACTATTTTTTGTCAATTTTGGCTTTATTTACATTGAGCCGGTAAATAAGTTACAAAACGGTTAAAATAATACTAACCACCAGTTAAATTGTGGATTTTTGGTTGAGCATGGTAACCCCAGTTGAAGGGGCTACGCATATCAACATCACTCCACCTGCGCACTCCGCGCGATTTTTATATTTTTTTTACACCTCGCCCGCCGATTTTTGCGAAATCTTTGCGTCGAAAATTCTACTTTTTCTGCACATCGTTAAATCACCCCGGAGGTGGATTGTGAGTGCAGGCGTAGTCATCGGCATCGTGCTGGTTTTCCTGTTATTGGGCTATCTGGTTTATGCCCTGATCAACGCGGAGGCTTTCTGATGGCCGCTCAGGCGTTTCTTCTGATTGCCAGCTTCTTGCTGGTATTGTTTATCCTCGCGCGCCCGCTCGGTTCGCTGCTGGCGAAAATGATCGCCGGGCAGCCGCTTCCCGGCGTGAGCGGTGTGGAAAATCTCCTCTGGCGCGGGCTCGGTATTGATACCCGTGAAATGAACTGGCGCCACTATTTGTTGGCGATTTTGTGGCTGAATATCTTCGGCCTGCTGCTGCTGTTTGCGATGCTGATGCTGCAAGGCGTTCTGCCGCTCAACCCACAAAACCTGCCGGGGCTCTCCTGGCACCTGGCGCTGAACACCGCCGTCAGCTTTATCTCTAACACCAACTGGCAGTCGTATTCCGGGGAGAGCACCCTGAGCTATTTCAGCCAGATGGCTGGGCTGACGGTACAAAACTTCTTATCCGCCGCGACGGGTATTGCTGTGGTTTTTGCGCTGATCCGCGCTTTTTCACGCCGCAGTATGGAGACGCTCGGTAACGCCTGGGTCGATATCACGCGCATTACCCTGTGGCTGTTGCTGCCTATCGCACTGCTGATTGCGCTGTTTTTTATTCAGCAAGGCGTGCTGCAAAACTTTTCAGCATACCAGGCTTATACCTCACTGGAAGGTGTGCAACATCTGATGCCGATGGGGCCGGTAGCATCACAAGAAGCGATAAAAATGCTCGGCACCAACGGCGGTGGCTTCTTTAACGCTAACTCGTCGCATCCATTTGAAAACCCTACTGCTTTAACCAATTTTGTGCAGATGCTGGCGATCTTCCTGATCCCAGCGGCGCTGTGCTTCGCCTTTGGCGATGCGGTTGGCGATCGCCGTCAGGGACACATGTTGCTGTGGGCTATGTCGATTATTTTCGTCATCTGCGCCGGGATTGTGATGTGGGCGGAATTACAGGGTAACCCGCACTTCCTGACGCTTGGCGGCGATAGCGCCATCAATATGGAAGGGAAAGAGAGCCGCTTTGGCATTCTGGCCAGCAGCTTGTACGCCGTGGTCACCACCGCAGCTTCTTGCGGCGCGGTCAACGCCATGCACGACTCGTTTACCGCGCTTGGCGGCATGATCCCGATGTGGCTGATGCAGATTGGCGAAGTGGTGTTCGGCGGCGTGGGTTCAGGTCTGTACGGCATGCTGCTGTTTGTGCTGCTGGCTGTGTTTATCGCCGGGCTGATGATTGGCCGCACGCCTGAATTCCTCGGCAAGAAAATTGACGTGCGTGAAATGAAAATGACCGCGCTGGCGATCCTTGTCACCCCGGCTCTGGTGCTGATTGGCACCGCGCTGGCAATGATGACCGACGCAGGTCGTAGCGGCATGTTCAACCCCGGCATTCACGGCTTTAGTGAAGTGCTGTACGCCGTCTCATCCGCCGCCAATAACAACGGCAGCGCCTTTGCGGGCTTAAGCGCCAATACGCCGTTCTGGAACTGTTTGCTGGCGTTTTGCATGTTCTTTGGCCGCTTTGGTGTGATTGTGCCGGTGATGGCGATTGCCGGTTCACTGGTGGCGAAGAAAATTCAACCGACCAGCTCCGGCACCCTACCAACGCATGGCGCGCTGTTTATCGGCCTGCTGATCGGCACCGTGTTACTGGTCGGCGCTTTAACCTTTATTCCAGCCCTGGCGCTCGGCCCGGTGGCGGAATACCTGCAATTTTAAGAGTGGCGGAGACGCGTTATATGAGTCGTAAACAACTGGCGCTTTTCGAACCGAATCTTGTTCGCCAGGCGCTGATGGATTCCGTGACCAAGTTAAGCCCGCATGTGCAGTGGCGTAACCCGGTAATGTTTATTGTCTGGATTGGCAGCGTGTTAACTACCCTGCTGGCGCTGGCAATGGCGACCGGCCATCTCGACGGCAGTGCGTGGTTCACCGGCGCGATCAGCGTGTGGCTGTGGGTGACGGTTCTGTTCGCCAACTTCGCCGAAGCGCTGGCCGAAGGCCGCAGTAAAGCACAGGCCAACAGCCTGAAAGGGGTGAAAAAGACCGCGTTTGCCCGCAAACTTCGCGCCCCGCAGCATGACGCGCAAATCGACCACATTCCGGCGGAAGATCTGCGCAAAGGCGACATCGTGCTGGTGGAAGCAGGCGACATTATCCCCTGCGATGGCGAAGTGATCGAAGGTGGTGCTTCGGTAGATGAGAGCGCGATTACCGGGGAGTCCGCACCGGTGATTCGTGAGTCCGGCGGCGATTTCGCCTCGGTTACCGGCGGTACACGCATTCTCTCTGACTGGCTGGTGATCCAGTGCAGCGTTAACCCCGGCGAAACCTTCCTTGATCGCATGATCGCGATGGTGGAAGGCGCGCAGCGGCGTAAAACGCCGAACGAAATCGCGCTGACCATCTTGCTGGTGGCACTAACAATAGTGTTCCTGCTGGCAACGGCAACGTTGTGGCCCTTCTCCGTGTATGGCGGCACGCCGGTGAGTGTCACCGTGCTGGTTGCCCTGCTGGTGTGTCTGATCCCGACGACTATCGGTGGGCTGCTTTCCGCGATTGGTGTCGCGGGGATGAGCCGCATGCTGGGGGCAAACGTCATTGCAACCAGCGGTCGCGCGGTAGAAGCGGCGGGCGATGTCGATGTGTTATTGCTGGATAAAACCGGCACCATCACGCTGGGTAACCGCCAGGCATCAGACTTCCTGCCCGCCCAGGGCGTGGATGAAAAAACGCTGGCCGATGCCGCACAGCTCTCATCCCTGGCCGATGAAACGCCGGAAGGCCGCAGCATTGTTATCCTGGCAAAACAGCGCTTTAACCTGCGTGAGCGCGACATGCAGAGCCTGCAAGCGACCTTTGTGCCGTTCACCGCGCAAACCCGGATGAGCGGAATTAACGTGCAGGACCGGATGATCCGCAAAGGTTCCGTCGATGCCATTCGCCGCCATATCGAAGCGAATAGCGGTCAGTTCCCGGCAGATGTCGAAGCA
Source organism: Kosakonia sp. LAM2021 (assembly GCF_016620385.1). Classification (NCBI taxonomy): domain Bacteria; kingdom Pseudomonadati; phylum Pseudomonadota; class Gammaproteobacteria; order Enterobacterales; family Enterobacteriaceae; genus Kosakonia; species Kosakonia sp. LAM2021. Next base: position 239,780 of record NZ_JAENHT010000003.1, on the reverse strand, counting down.
CTGGTCGAACGCGTGGCGCGCCAGGGAGCAACGCCGCTGGTGGTTGCCGAAGGGGCAAAAGTGCTTGGCGTGATCGCGCTGAAAGATATCGTCAAAGGTGGCATCAAAGAGCGTTTTGCCGAGCTTCGCAAAATGGGTATTAAAACGGTGATGATCACCGGCGATAACCGCCTGACCGCCGCGGCGATTGCCGCCGAAGCGGGTGTCGACGATTTTCTGGCCGAAGCGACACCGGAAGCCAAGCTGGCGCTGATCCGCCAGTATCAGGCGGAAGGTAGACTGGTAGCGATGACCGGCGATGGCACCAACGACGCCCCCGCGCTGGCGCAGGCGGATGTGGCGGTCGCGATGAACTCCGGTACGCAGGCGGCGAAAGAAGCGGGCAACATGGTGGATTTGGACTCCAACCCCACCAAGCTGATTGAAGTGGTGCATATCGGCAAACAGATGCTGATGACGCGCGGCTCGCTGACCACCTTCAGTATCGCTAACGATGTGGCAAAGTACTTCGCCATTATCCCGGCGGCGTTTGCGGCGACCTATCCGCAACTGAATATGCTCAACGTGATGCACCTGCACTCCCCGGCGTCGGCGATTTTGAGCGCCGTTATTTTTAACGCGCTGGTGATTGTGTTTCTAATCCCACTGGCATTGAAAGGGGTGAGCTACAAACCGCTGACCGCCTCTGCCATGCTGCGTCGCAACCTGTGGATCTACGGGCTGGGCGGTTTGATCGTGCCGTTTATTGGCATCAAAGCGATCGACCTTATTCTCACGTTATTCGGCCTGGTGTAAGAGGAAGATAAAAATGGCTTTATTACGTCCGGCATTTCTGCTTTTGATACTCTTTACCCTGATTACCGGCGGGCTGTATCCGCTGCTTACCACCGCGCTGGGGCAATGGTGGTTTCACGATCAGGCCAACGGCTCACTTATTCGTGAAGGCGACAATGTGCGTGGCTCACGCCTGTTAGGCCAGGACTTTACCCAGCCGGGATATTTTCATGGCCGCCCTTCCGCCACGGCGGACGCGCCTTATAATCCTATGGCATCCGGCGGCAGTAACCTGGCGGGTAGCAACCCGGAGCTGGATAAAGAAGTGGCGCAGCGCGTCGCGCAACTGCGGGCTGATAATCCGCAAGCGGATACGCATGTACCGGTAGAGCTTATTACCACTTCGGCCAGCGGCCTTGATGGGCAGTTATCTCCGCAGGCCGCAGAATGGCAGATCCCTCGGGTGGCGCAGGCGCGCAACCTGCCGGTGCAGGAGGTGACGAAACTGGTGGCCAAGCATACCTCAACGCCGCTGGTGAATTTTATCGGCCAACCGGTAGTGAATGTGGTGGAACTTAATCTGGCGCTGGATGCGCTCAAGGACAAATAAAGCATGACTGATGAGCCTTTGCGCCCCAATCCCGACCGCCTGCTGGAGCATGCTGCCACCGCGCACCGGGGAAAGCTGAAAGTCTTTTTTGGCGCCTGCGCCGGGGTGGGGAAAACCTTTGCGATGCTGCAGGAAGCACAGCGGCTGCGGGCGCAAGGACTGGATATTCTGATTGGCGTCGTGGAAACCCACGGCCGAAAAGAGACCGCCGCGTTGCTGGAGGGGCTGGCAACGCAGCCCGCCCGGCGTATCCATCATCGCGGACGCTTAATTCAGGAGTTTGATCTGGACGCCGCCCTTGCGCGGCGTCCGGCGCTTATTTTGATGGACGAGCTGGCGCACAGTAACGCACCCGGCTCGCGTCACCCGAAACGCTGGCAGGATGTTGAAGAGCTGCTGGAGGCGGGAATTGATGTTTTTACCACCGTCAACGTTCAGCACCTTGAAAGCCTGAACGATGTGGTCAGCGGCGTGACCGGCATTCAGGTGCGCGAAACGGTGCCGGATCCTTTCTTTGACAGCGCCGATGAAGTGGTGCTGGTGGATTTACCGCCGGATGATCTGCGCCAGCGTCTGCACGAAGGCAAAGTCTATATTGGTGGTCAGGCGGAACGCGCGATTGAGCACTTCTTCCGTAAAGGCAACCTGATTGCCTTGCGCGAACTGGCGCTGCGCCGCACAGCCGATCGTGTGGATGACCAAATGCGCGCCTGGCGTGACCGCCAGGGCGAAGAAAAAGTCTGGCACACGCGCGATGCTATTTTGCTTTGCGTCGGCCACGGTGCAGGCAATGAGAAGCTGATCCGCACTGCCGCACGCCTGGCAGCAAAACTCGGCAGCGCCTGGCATGCGGTGTATGTCGAAACCCCAACGTTGCATAAGCTACCGGAACCTCAGCGACGGGCGATTTTAAGTTCGCTGCGTCTGGCGCAGGAGCTGGGCGCAGAAACCGCCACCCTTTCCGATCCGGCGGAAGACCGCGCCATTTTGCGTTACGCGCGCGAACATAATCTCGGCAAAATTCTGATTGGCAGACGCAACAAACGCCACTGGTGGAGCCGGGAATCCTTTGCCGACAAACTCGCCAGGCGCGCGCCGGATCTCGATCTGGTGATTATCGCGCTGGAAGATGCGCCAACTCCCCTACCCGCCCGCGCCGGGGATGTGCGACCGTTTATGGATCGCTTTCGCGTGCAGCTTAAAGGCTGCGTTGTCGCGCTTGCGCTTTGCGCCGCCATTACATTAATTGCCATGCAGTGGCTGACGGCGTTTGATGCCGCCAACCTGGTGATGATCTATCTGCTTGGCGTGGTGCTGGTGGCGCTGTTTTTTGGCCGCTGGCCCTCCGCGTTCGCCACGGTGATTAACGTTGTCAGCTTCGATCTCTTTTTCATTGCCCCGCGCGGCACGCTGGCGGTTTCCGATGTGCAGTACCTGCTGACGTTTGGCGTAATGCTGACGGTAGGCCTGGTGATTGGCAACCTGACGGCCGGGGTTCGTTACCAGGCGCGCGTGGCGCGCTACCGGGAGCAGCGCACCCGCCATCTGTATGAGATGTCAAAAGCGCTGGCGGTTGGGCGAAGCAATCAGGATATCGCCGCGACCAGCGAAACCTTTATCCACTCCACTTTTAATGCACGCAGCAAACTACTGCTGCCGGACAGCCACGGCCAGTTAGCGGCCGTGACACAGACGCACGGCATGACGCCGTGGGATGACGCCATCGCCCGCTGGAGTTTTGACAAAGGCCAGCCGGCAGGCGCGGGCACCGATACGCTGCCCGGCGTGCCGTATCAAATTTTGCCGCTAAAAAGCGATCAAAAAACCCATGGCTTGTTGATTGTTGAACCGGCGAATCTTCGTCAGTTAATGATCCCGGAGCAGCAGCGCCTGCTGGAAACTTTCACCCTGCTGGTCGCCAGCGCGCTGGAGCGCCAGGCATTAGCCACCAGCGAGGAGCAGGCGCGGCTTGCCAGCGAGCGCGAAAGCATCCGCAACTCGTTGCTGGCGGCACTGTCTCACGATCTACGCACGCCGCTGACCGTGCTGTTTGGTCAGGCGGAGATCCTCACACTGGATCTGGCGAGCGAAGGTTCAGCACATGCGCCACAAGCCAACGAAATCCGCCAGCATGTGCTGAATACCACGCGGCTAGTGAACAATTTGCTGGATATGGCGCGCATCCAGTCTGGCGGCTTTAACCTGAAAAAAGAGTGGCTGACGCTCGAAGAGGTGATTGGCAGCGCGTTGCGAACGCTGGAGCCAGGGCTTGGCGGCCAGCATATTGCGCTCGACCTGCCCGACCCGCTGATGCTGGTGCATGTAGACGGCCCGCTGTTTGAGCGCGTGCTGATTAATCTGCTGGAAAATGCGGTGAAATATGCCGGACATCGTGCCGAAATCGGCATTACCGCGCACAGCACACCGGATCAGTTAACGCTGGATGTGTGGGATAACGGGCCGGGGATCCCCGCAGGCCAGGAAGCGGCGATTTTCGATAAATTCGCCCGCGGTACTAAAGAGTCAGCCATTCCCGGCGTTGGGCTGGGGCTGGCGATTTGCCAGGCGATTGTCGAGGTGCATGGCGGCACCATCGCCGCCCGTAACCGCCCACAAGGCGGCGCGCTATTTTGTGTTACACTTCCACGGGAAACACCGCCGCAACTGGATGAATTACCTGAGGATCTGTGATCAACGTTCTGATTGTTGAAGATGAACAAGCTATCCGCCGTTTTCTGCGTACCGCGCTAGAAGCCGAGGGGCTGCGCGTCCATGAAGCAGAAACATTACAGCGTGGGTTAATTGAAGCCGCCACCCGCAAACCGGACCTGGTGATCCTCGATTTGGGGCTGCCGGACGGTGACGGGCTCGACTTTATCCGTGACCTGCGCCAGTGGAGCAAGATGCCAGTGATTGTGCTCTCTGCGCGTACAGAAGAGAGCGACAAAATCGCCGCGCTGGATGCGGGTGCCGACGATTATCTCAGCAAGCCGTTTGGCATTGGCGAATTGCAGGCACGCCTGCGCGTCGCACTGCGCCGCCATGCCGCAGCTACCCCCGATGAGCCGGTGGTCACGTTTTCGGATATCCGTGTCGATCTGGCTAACCGCCGGATTCAGCGCGGAGAGGAAGAGCTTCATCTCACGCCGATTGAGTTTCGCCTGCTGGCGGTGCTGCTCAATAACCACGGGAAAGTCCTGACGCAGCGCCAGCTGCTTAGCCAGGTGTGGGGCCCGAATGCTGTGGAACACAGCCATTACCTGCGTATTTATATGGGGCATCTGCGGCAAAAGCTGGAGGTCGATCCGGCGCGCCCTCGCCATTTACTGACGGAAACAGGTATCGGCTACCGGTTTATGCTCTGACGGCGTATCCTTCTGATTTTTGGGAGGAGATTCATGAGTGCCTGGTTAATTTATGCCTTGTTGTCGGCGCTGACCGCTGCGCTGGTCGCCATTTTCGGCAAAATCGGTTTACAACATCTTGATGCCAATACCGCTACCGCCATCCGCGCGGTGGTGATGGCAATTTTTCTGGTTGGCGTGGTGGTGGTTCAGGGCAAGCTGTCGCTGATTTCGACGGTTTTCGCCGATAAAAAAGCGCTACTGTTTGTGGTGCTAAGCGGCGTGGCCGGTGCGCTGTCGTGGCTGTTCTACTTTATGGCGATCAAAACCGGGAATGTGTCGCGCGTGGCGCCGATTGATAAGCTCAGCGTGGTGTTTGCAGTGATTCTGGCGGTAGTGCTGTTTGGCGAGAAGGTTTCTCTGATTTCTGGCGCGGGTGTCGCGCTGATCACTGCCGGTGCGCTGATGGTGGCGCTGGGGTAATCGCTAACAGGCAGTAAAAAGGCTCCCGAGGGAGCCTTTTCTTTTCAGCGCTTAGGCGTTTTTCAGCACTTCGCTGACAATTTCTACCGCTTCTTTTTCGATCTGCTTACGGTGTTCAGCACCGAGGAAGCTTTCACAGTAGATTTTGTAGGCGTCTTCGGTACCTGACGGACGCGCGGCGAACCAGCCATTGTCGGTCATCACTTTCAGCCCGCCAATCGATGCGCCGTTGCCCGGTGCAGCGGTAAGACGCGCGGTGATCGGATCACCAGCGAGCGTGCTGGCGCTAACCATTTCCGGGGAAAGTTTAGACAGTGCCGCTTTCTGTGCGGAAGAAGCAGAAGCCTGCAAACGGTTGTAGCTCGGCGCGCCGAAACGCTCTGCCAGCTCATCGTAGTGCTGCTGCGGGTTTTTCCCGGTGACGGCGGTGATTTCCGCAGCCAGCAGGCACATGATGATGCCGTCTTTATCCGTTGACCATGGTGTGCCGTCGAAACGCAGGAAAGAAGCGCCCGCGCTCTCTTCGCCGCCGAAGCCGAAGCTGCCATCGTGCAGCCCATCGACAAACCATTTAAAGCCGACCGGCACTTCCACCAGCTTACGGCCCAGGTCATTCACCACGCGGTCGATCATCGCAGACGAAACCAGCGTTTTACCAACGGCAACCTCTTTGCCCCACTGCGGACGGTGCTGGAACAGGTAATTGATCGCCACTGCCAGGTAGTGGTTCGGGTTCATCAGGCCAGCCGGAGTGACAATGCCGTGACGGTCGTAGTCCGGATCGTTGGCGAAGGCCAGATCGAACTTGTCACGCAGCGCCAGCAAGCCCGCCATAGCGCACTCGGAGGAGCAATCCATACGGATAACGCCATCTTTATCGAGATGCATAAAGCGGAACGTCTGATCGACCTGATCGTTAACAATGGTCAAATCCAGCTTGTAGTGCTCAGCAATGCGTTTCCAGTACTCAATACCGGAGCCACCCAGCGGGTCAACACCCAGTTTCAGACCCGCTTTCTGGATAGCCGCCATATCGACGATATCCGCCAGCCCTTCAATAAACGGCTGTACCAGATCTTTTTCCGTCACATGACCGGACGCCAGCGCGGCATCCAGCGTAATGCGTTTTACGCCTTTCAGGCCGTCTGCCAGCAGTGCGTTAGCGCGATCTTCAACCACTTTGGTGACGTTGGTGTCCGCCGGGCCGCCGTTCGGCGGGTTGTATTTGATCCCACCATCTTCCGGTGGGTTATGCGACGGCGTAATAACGATACCGTCCGCCTGCGCGCCGCCGTTTTTGTTGTGAACCAGGATAGCGTTTGAGATGGCAGGCGTCGGCGTGAAGCCATTATTTTCCTGAACAATAATGTCCACACCGTTGGCTGCCAGCACTTCCAGCACAGAGATAAACGCCGGCTCAGACAGCGCGTGAGTATCTTTACCCACATAGCACGGGCCGGTAATACCGTTTTTCGCACGCTCTTCGGCGATAGCCTGAGCGATGGCGAGGATATGTTGCTCGTTGAAGCTGTGGCGACCTGCGCTGCCACGGTGGCCGGATGTTCCGAACTTCACCGCATGTTCTGAATTTCCGACTTCCGGTTTCAGCACGTAATACTGCGCAGTAAGCTGAGCGACGTTGATCAAATCGCTCTGTTGTGCAGGTTGCCCCGCACGCGGATGGTTAGCCATTGCCTGGTCCTTTCAATGCAAGGATTAAATTGTGCCGCAAACTTTTTCAATCAATTCCGCGGGGAACTGCATTGATTGCATGATGTGCTCGATCATGCTGCATTTACGACCCGTATTGGTGTTGGTGATGACCCAGTAAGGGGTGTTCGGCACCTGTTTCGGCTTGGTTTGATTGCCGTTTTGCAAAAGCGTTTGCTCGTTCGCGGCAAAGTATACGCGGGTGCGCCCATGCAGAGACTCGGTGGATTCCGTAAACCCTTTTTCATCCAGTAAGTAGAGTGTAGACAGCACCAGCAGGAAACGATTCACCGCCTTTTTCTGCTCGGCGTATTCATCAGACAGAAGCAACTCGCGAACGGCACGGACTTTGTCTTTGGCGGTGTTTGTCGGTTTAACCCCTTCAACGGTGCTGACAGTACGCGTCTCTTTTACCGGCGCGAGGGAAGCGGCAGGCTGTGAGTGAGGAACGGCGGAAAATTTTAACATACGCCGTAAAATGTCGGATGCGCTCTCGCCAATGTGCTTCGTGTGGCTGGCAATATAACTGTAGAGCTCATCATCAACTTCGATCGTTTTCATCTTAATCCAGTGCGATATCTTATCTGAATACAAGTGTTGGGATTATAAAGTGAAATCTCAACAGCGGATAGCGTCAAACCAGGATGGCGGCAAAAGTAAGAGTAATTCTTAACCTTGCGGCCGGGCGGCAGAATGTTCAACATAATAACCTAACCCGAATCAGTGAAAAAAAGAACTTTGCCATGAAATTGAATACGCGCGCGCAAACTGCGCAACATCCGCACAACAATTCTCCGATTGTCCTTGTTCACGGCCTTTTTGGTAGTCTCGATAACCTTGGCGTGCTCGCCCGTGAGCTGGTTCAGGATCACGAAGTGCTGCAAGTGGATATGCGTAACCACGGTCTTTCAGAACGCGCCTCAGAAATGAACTACCCGGCAATGGCGCAGGATCTGCTGGATACGCTGGACGCTCATCAGCTCGACAAAGCGACCTTTATTGGCCACTCCATGGGCGGTAAAGCCGTGATGGCATTAACAGCGCTCGCGCCGGAGCGTATTGATCAACTGGTGGCGATTGATATTGCGCCTGTGGATTACCAGGTGCGCCGCCATGACGAAATTTTTGCCGCCATCAACGCGGTCAGTGATGCAGAAGCATCCACTCGTCAGCAAGCTGCAGCCCTGATGCGCGAACATATAAATGAAGAAGGTGTCATTCAGTTCCTACTGAAATCCTTTGTCGACGGCGCGTGGCGTTTCAACGTGCCGGTGTTATGGGAGCAATACCCGCATATTGTCGGCTGGGAAACGGTTCCGGCATGGAACAAACCGGCCCTGTTTGTTCGCGGTGGAAACTCTCCTTACGTCACTGAAGCCTACCGTGACGCGCTGCTGGCACAGTTCCCACAAGCGCGTGCGTATGTGATTGCCGGAGCCGGCCATTGGGTTCATGCCGAGAAACCCGACGCGGTTTTGCGCGCTATCCGTCGTTATCTCGCTGAAAAGACGAATTGATTAAAAAGGCGGCGACTGGTCGTTTCAACGCGCCCGGTCGTTGGCGTGTCCGTTGTGCTGATGTATGATGGCGCGCTATTCAGCCCGGGCGCGCCGCCCGATTGCTTGTTTTTCCCGTAGTATGCTTAGACCATGGCTAAAGAACAAACGGACCGTACGACACTAGATCTGTTCGCGAATGAGCGTCGCCCGGGACGGCCGAAGACAAACCCGCTCTCGCGCGATGAACAGTTGCGCATCAACAAACGCAATCAGCTAAAACGCGATAAGGTTCGTGGGCTTAAGCGTGTCGAATTAAAACTCAACGTGGAAGCCGTCGATGCGTTAAACGAGCTGGCAGAAGCGCGTGATATGAGCCGCAGCGAGCTTATCGAAGAGATGCTGCTGGCGCAGTTGAAGGCATTGCGCGGCTAGCGAATCCTCCGAAACATCATCGAAATAACACTTTCATGTGTCATACAGTGCAGTCCGACGCGATAGCAGTTTCCGCGTGCTTCCCTGTTCTGCTATGATTGCCCTTATCTGTGGGCGTAGCGCCACCACCATACTCATTAAGTTTCAAGAGGTTATTTTACTCATGGCAATTACAGGCATTTTCTTCGGCAGCGACACCGGCAACACCGAAAACATCGCGAAAATGATTCAGAGTCAGCTTGGTAAAGACGTTGCCGACGTACATGACATTGCCAAGAGCAGCAAAGAAGATATCGAAGGGTATGACATTCTGTTGCTCGGCATTCCTACCTGGTACTATGGTGAAGCGCAGTGCGACTGGGATGACTTTTTCCCGACGCTGGAAGAGATCGACTTTAATGGCAAATTAGTTGCGCTGTTCGGCTGTGGCGACCAGGAAGATTACGCGGAATATTTCTGCGATGCGCTGGGCACCATTCGCGATATCATCGAACCGCGCGGCGCGACCATCGTTGGCCACTGGCCGACTGCGGGCTATCATTTTGAAGCCTCTAAAGGTCTCGCGGACGACGACCACTTCGTTGGCCTGGCGATTGATGAAGACCGTCAACCCGAGATGACATCAGAACGCGTACAAAAATGGGTAAAACAGGTTCGCGAAGAGCTGCACCTGGACGATATCATTAACGCCTGATTTTTTTACGGCGTAATCTGTGGGTTACGCCGTATTGATAGATAAAAGCAATGGAAATAATTGCTACAAATTTTTAACTTTTTTCTCCATCGCTGTACAATGAGCCCTGCTAAACTGGGTGCCGTCGTAAAGGACTTTGCTGGCGACACCACGTTTTATAAGCTTACTTTACTTGAGGGCTTGCAGTTTTCATCCAGCCATGGCAGTTCTATAATGAGACGCATTACCCCAGGTGCATTCCTTATAACTTCCGCTAAGGAAGTGAATCGTATAGCAACAGGACAGATTCCGCATGACTGACAACAATACCGCATTAAAGAAGGCCGGCCTGAAAGTCACGCTTCCTCGGTTAAAAATCCTTGAAGTGCTTCAGGAACCGGATAACCATCATGTCAGTGCGGAAGATTTATACAAACGACTGATCGACATGGGCGAAGAGATCGGGCTGGCAACGGTTTACCGTGTACTGAACCAGTTTGACGACGCCGGGATTGTGACCCGTCATAACTTCGAAGGCGGCAAGTCCGTTTTTGAACTGACTCAGCAACATCACCACGATCACCTGATCTGCCTCGATTGCGGCAAGGTGATTGAATTCAGTGATGACTCCATTGAAGCGCGTCAGCGTGAAATCGCCGCGAAACACGGCATTCGCCTGACTAACCACAGTCTTTACCTTTACGGCCACTGCGCCGAAGGTGACTGCCGCGAAGATGAACACGCGCACGACGCGAAATAACAGCTTTTGAAGCCTAAAGAGCCAGCCTGACGGTTGGCTTTTTTTTGCCTGCAATTTCGGCAAAAACAGAAAAACCCGGCAAGCTCGCGCCGCCGGGTTTAATTACTGCCTCACATTACGCTTTTACGCTGTCGACACGGCTAAAGCGTTTGCCGTCAGGGCTGGCAGTGCGCACCTGCACTTCCCCGCTCACTTGCGGACGCGCTTTATCATCGTAGCGCTGCCAGTTTTTACCGCCGTCGGTTGAGAACTCAACCATCATGCCAGGGAAGCTGGTATTGGCTTCAAGTTTCCCACCAACCACGCGCGCGCCCGGTACTGGCAGGCGGTAATGAACACCAGCCTTATCCAGTTTCGCCAGTTCGCGATGACCTAACAGGTTCGCAAAGCGTTGCCAGTCACGTTCCAGCGCTTTCACATCTACCAGATGTGTCTCACCGCCTTTGTATTCACGTCCGGCTTTGTAATCCTGCTCCCAGCTAGCGCGATGCCATGCACGTTCAGCCACCGAAACCATACGCGGATAGATCATGTACTCCATCTGGTTATCGGTGCGCACCACTTCGCTCCACAGCTGCGCGGAAAGGCCATACGCGCCCGGCCACGGTTTGTCGGACTTCGCGCTAAACGGGTTGCCATCGCGATCGAGCGAGGTTTCCGCGTTCTGCGGCATGTTGTCCGGGGCGAAGCTGAAAATCTTACGTTCATCGCTAAAACGCGTGCCCCAGTAGTAGCCGCTTTCCGCCGGGTTGACCTCATTCGGGAAGTCAAGATACACGTAATCAGGATTGGAGACGACAACGCGGAAGCCTTTGTTCGCCCAGTCATTCACCGAGTCAAAACCGCCCCAGTAGAGCGTATCCCAGAAGTTAACATTGACATGATCGGTGGCGAACACCGACACGTCTTTGGCATCTTTCAAACCGTCCTGCCACGCCTGCATAGTGCCGATACCGTGCGCTTTCACCAGCTTGCTGACTTCCACGCCGAAATAACTGGAGAGATGTTCAACATCGGCAACTTTGCCCTCTTTGATCATCGCCTGGCAGACTTGCGATTTCGCCCACGGCTTATCCTGATTGCTCTGATCGATAATGCCTTTGCCCGCTTCCGGTTTTTTCTGATCCGTATAACCTGCGCCAAGATAGATGTTTTTCGCTTCGTCACCGCCGAAATGCCAGGTATTCAGCGGTAGCCCGGCTTCTTTATGCATCTGCTGAATTTCGCCAATCACTTTGTTCACAAAGTTACGCGACGAATCAAGGCACGGATTGAGATAGCCGGTACGGTTATAGAACTGCACACCGGTGGTGTTCGAGGTGTCAGTGGGATCCAGCAGGCGATACTGCTGCGCCTCTTTCTCTTTGCCCGCTTTCATCAGGCGCTGGTAACGCGCTTCCATTGAGATCACGGCCGCACGTGCATGAGCTGGCATATCGATTTCCGGGATCACTTCAATCTGCCGCGCTTTGGCATATTTGAGGATCTCGATGTAATCCGCGCGGCTAAAGTGGCCGCTGCCGTTGTTATTACTGTCCGGCCCGGAGCCCAGCTGTGGCAACAGGCACGTTTTCTCACTCAAATCATGACAACGTTTGCTGCCAATATCGGTCAATTCCGGCAGGCCAGGGATCTCAATGCGCCAGCCTTCATCATCTGTAAGATGGAAATGGAATTTGTTCAGTTTGTACGTCGACATTTGATCCAACAGGCGCAGCACCGCCGCTTTACTGTGGAAATTGCGACCGACATCCAACTGAATGCCGCGATAGTCAAAACGCGGCGCATCTTTCGCCTCAAGCGTGGCAATCTTCATCTCGCCCGTGGCAGGAACGAGCGACAGCAGCGATTGCAGACCGTAGAACACGCCCGCCTGATCGTAGCCGGTCACTACGGTTTCTTTCGCGCCAATGTGTAACTGGTAAGCGCCAGAAACCGCCTCGTCGCCGCTAAAGGCGTTGCTGGCAATTTCAGTCCGCAGCGGATAACTGCCCTCTTTCACCCCCAGCAAGGCAAAACGCGATTTCACCGCATCTTGCGCATCGGCACTGAGTGCTGAGAGATCCAGCTTCACGCCCTTACTCAGGTCAACATCCTGCCCGTGAATGTTAACGTGCTGTGGCGTTGGCACTATCTGGCCGCGCAGCGACGCGAGATTTAACGCCTTCACATCGCTATTTTTCTCAAAGCGCGCCTCGGCAGTCATCAGGATATTTTTGTCGTCCGGCGTGCGTTTCCACTGGTTATCAAGCGGCGTAACGAAGCGGGATAAATCTTCCGTATCCGTATTGGCAATGACTTTCGCCGTCGCGCCGTCAGCGGTGACGTACCAGCGCGGCAGCACATCGGTGATAAACAACTGCCAGTATTCATTAATAATCGGGATCTCTATCGCCTGCTTCGCCGGGAAACCGGTGAATTTGTCGGTCGGTTCCAGCTTATGCAGATCGCCCATAATGTGGGTCACTTTGAACTGATCGTTTGCTACCTCCAGCACCGGGCGAATGCTGTGAAAATAGATGGCCCACGCGTTGTCGGTTACCGCGTCGCCATTATTGGTCAGAGTGATCACCGCTTTGTTGCAGGAGGCCCAATCGGCGCCGAGCTTCGCGCAGTCAACGCCGTGTTGCGCGGCGAAATTATCTTTCACCGCATAGTTAAGATGAAACTGGCTGATAGCATCCACGGTACTCTGATTCGCCAGCGCCGCAGTGCTGCCCAGCATCGCCAGTACGGCACTGGCGAGCATATTTAAACGAACTGTTTTCATTACGTATTCCTTGTAGTTTGCCGGGCCGAACCCGGCATGCGCTCATCAGAAAATGGTAAACGGTGCGATAACCATAAACTTCACATCGCGCTCATCCTGGAAGATGTTGCCATAACCGCCGCTGTAGCTCGGGATGTCGGAATGGTTGTCGTACTGGGTGAAGTGCAATTTGAACATCGTGCCTTTCGCACGCCCTTCTTGCAGGGTGTAAATCGCATCGAGGCTGTAAGAAGACTCTTTCAGGCGGTAGTTCGGATCGTAATAGGCATCTGGCGTTGCCATATTTGCGGGTTTCGCATCCCAGGCGTAAGCGTAAGACGCACCCACCGTCCAGCCCGGCAGGTTCCAGTTTTTCAAGTCGTACATCGCACCGAAGAACACCGCTTTTTCACCGTTGGCGTTGAAGTCAGAGCGGTTATCCCACCAGATATCCAGCCGACCGTTGGATGAAGCATACGTAGGCGTCATACGTTGCAGGAAGTAGCCCTGCTGACCATCGGCTTTTACCCACGTGCCTTCCAGACGCAGATCGACCTGACCGACTTTGTAGCCAAATGTCAGCGCTTGCAGCCATGCAGTGCCGTCATAAATATCATTTACGCCGCCATTACTCACTTTGTCGCGCGTGCCGTAGAACTGGTAACTGGTGCTCAGCGGGCTGCCGGCGATATCGAATTTGTAGCTGGCTTTTGCGAAATATTGATCGACATAACCCTGAGCCTGACCAAATGCTGCTTCCAGAATCAGATCGTTTTTGAAGTCATACTTCGCACCAACCGAGTGCAGGTAATCAACTTTGGTTTTTTTATCGTTTTGATAGAACTTGTCCATCTCGATATGCCACGGCGATTTGTACTCGTTGGTCCACATGTAAGAGAAACTCAACGCCCCGGCATCGCCGTAGTCAAAATTCGCCCCGGCTTCCGCGCCCTGATAAGTACCGGGCATAAAGCTCCAGTGCGGGGCTAACAGCGTCTGGCCGGTTGGCTGGATGTAACCCGCACGCGCCCATACCGGGCCATATTTGAATTTCGCTGCGGCTTTATACAGGCTGACCCCGCTCTTATCACCTGACCAGTCTTCTTTGTAGGCTTTATTGCTGGAGGAGAAGGCGATTTCGTTCGGGTGTGCGCTGTCGCCGTTTTCCGCCATCTCGATGGCGGTGAAGGCAGCAATATCCAGACCAAACATATCGGCGGCGTAACCGGACTGGAAATCCAGGTTCGCGTTCCATGTTGAGTGGGAAAGGTTGGTTTTGTATTTATCTTCCAGAACATCTTTACGGTCACGTTCACGCTGCCAGTAATAGATACCGCCGGTGAGCGTGGAATCATCGATAAAGCCTGCTGCATGAGCCTGTGGAGAGACAACCCAGCCCGACATTGCTGTGACACCGGCGATTGCCAGCGCCAGCGTACTACGTTTGCCACTAAACGTACGCATGTGTGATTCCTTCTAGACGTATTAAAAAATCGCCGGAGATGACGAAAAAAGGTCAAATAGTTTAGGTAGTTACGAAAACCCCCGAATGCACTACCGGCTTAAGACTATTTTTCGCGACGCGAATTATCAATGTTTTTTAGCGGCAAAATGACAGGATTATGACGAAGAGCACATATTCCGTAGTGTTTTGAAACATGTTACATAAAACAGGAAAACAACAAATAAAAACAGAAAAAACAAAGAGATTAATACTAATTGATAGCGATTACACATTAGAATCGACTTTTAAAACCTCAAAAATGATTTCCATGCGTTCAATAAACGCATCAATGAGAAGACACATTAATTCGCGTCGCGAATGTATATAAAGTGTAACAACCTAATGGATAAGCAAAAAAAAGCGCCGCTGAAAGCGGCGCTATAACCCAATTGTTTCTGGTTGACTTACTTAGTCAGCGATTTTCGCCCAGGTGTCGCGCAGACCCACGGTACGGTTGAACACCAGTTTGGAAGCGGTTGCATAACGACTATCGAGGCAAAAGTAACCTTCACGTTCGAACTGGTACGCTTTACCCGCTTCTGCTTCTTTCAACGACGGTTCGGCGTAGCCTTGCTTGATCACCAGCGATTCCGGGTTGATGGTTGCCAGGAAATCTTCTGCAGCACCCGGATTCGGTACGCTGAACAGACGATCATAAAGGCGGATCTCAACCGGCAGCGCATGTTGTGCGCTCACCCAGTGAATAACCCCTTTCACTTTGCGACCATCGGCCGGATCTTTGCTCAGCGTGTCCGCATCGTAAGAACAGAAAATAGTGGTGATGTTGCCGTCGGCATCTTTCTCCACGCGTTCTGCTTTGATGACGTAAGCGTTACGCAGGCGAACCTCTTTACCCAGCACCAGACGTTTGTACTGTTTGTTGGCTTCTTCGCGGAAGTCAGCGCGATCGATCCAGATTTCACCGCTAAACGGCACGTCACGTGTCCCCATTTCCGGCTTATTCGGATGGTTCGGCATGCTAACGATTTCGCTGCTGCCCTGCGGGTAATTTTCGATAACCAGTTTCACCGGATCGATAACCGCCATTGCACGCGGTGCGTTTTCGTTCAGATCTTCACGAATGCAGGACTCCAGAGACGCCATCTCAATGGTGTTGTCCTGTTTGGTGACGCCGATACGTTTGCAGAACTCACGGATAGAGCCAGCGGTGTAACCACGGCGGCGCAGACCGGAGATGGTCGGCATACGCGGATCGTCCCAGCCTTCAACATGCTTGTCAGTCACCAGCAGGTTCAGCTTGCGCTTGGACATCACGGTGTATTCCAGATTCAGGCGCGAAAACTCGTACTGGCGCGGGTGAACCGGAATGGTGATGTTATCCAGCACCCAGTCATACAGGCGGCGGTTATCCTGGAACTCCAGCGTACACAGCGAATGAGTAATGCCTTCCAGTGCATCGCTGATGCAATGGGTAAAGTCGTACATCGGGTAGATGCACCACTTGTTACCAGTCTGGTGATGTTCAGCAAATTTAATGCGGTACAGCACCGGATCGCGCATCACGATAAACGGCGACGCCATATCGATCTTCGCGCGCAGGCACGCTTTACCCTCTTCGAAGCCACCCGCACGCATTTTTTCAAACAGCGCCAGGTTCTCTTCCACGCTGCGATCGCGATACGGGCTGTTCTTACCCGGTGCCGTCAACGTACCGCGATATTCGCGGATCTCATCAGCGGAAAGCTCGTCAACGTAGGCCAGACCTCTGTTGATAAGCTCAATCGCGTATTCGTACAGCTTGTCGAAATAATCCGAGGAATAGCAGATATCGCCAGACCAGTGAAAGCCCAACCATTGCACGTCGTTCTTAATAGATTCAACGTATTCGATGTCTTCTTTTGCAGGGTTTGTGTCATCGAAACGCAGGTTGCACTGCCCCTGGTAATCCTGGGCGATACCAAAGTTCAGGCAGATCGATTTCGCGTGGCCAATGTGCAAATAACCATTTGGCTCCGGCGGAAAACGGGTATGGACGGTAGTGTGCTTACCACTGGCCAGATCTTCATCAATGATCTGGCGAATAAAGTTAGTCGGGCGGGCTTCTGCCTCACTCATCACAGGTTCCTCAAGGCGTAAACAACGTATAACGGCATATGATCTAATAAGAGGACGCAGGAAACAACCTTTACTTATACAAATCACTGATGCCCGGAAGAAAGGTATTCAGCTACGTCCTGCGCTTGTCGGCAGCGTAAATCTTGCGTGGTCGGTTTAAGGATGACCGGGCTCGCTATCTCATCGCCCTGTCCGTTTTGCGGAATATAACCCGGCGCTTCAATACACCAGCCCCACGAGTAGAAATTCGTCCCGTGCAAAAAGAAAATCATATTTTCCCACTGGGATTTTTTCTCCACGTCGATATGCCCTTGCCGATCAGCGCCAAACGCTTCCGGCGGCGGATAGTACCCCGGTGGTGAACGCCCGGTACTCACCCACATCATTGCCGTTGAGATCGCTTCCCCGGCCGGATTACGCACATCCACTTCATAGTGCGGGCGCAGCGTGGCGTAACGTGGAATACAGCCGCTTAACGTCAGTGCGATAAAGAACGCGCAGATTATCCTTTTCATATCATCCCCTAGATAAAAGCGACATCAGTATGGCACTGATTAAATGCAAGGCAAAAAAAAGCGGCGGAGGATATTCCCCCGCCGCTTAAGGCATGAAAGCTTACTCAGGAGCCATTAGCCTTTAATTTCATACAGCGGAGTCTGACCAGCAACCACCGCGCCCTGCGCCTTGATAACCAGGCCGCTAAAGTCGTCAATATTACTGACCACAACCGGGCTAATCATTGAACGGGCATTAGCATTGAGGTACTCCAGATCCATTTCGAGGATCGGCTGTCCCGCTACCACTTCCGCGCCCTCTTCAACCAGGCGAGTAAAGCCCTGGCCGCCCAGCGCCACGGTATCAATGCCCATATGGACAACGATTTCCGCACCTTTCTCGGTTTCCAGGCAGAAGGCATGGTTAGTGTTGAAGATTTTCACAATGGTGCCAGCAGCCGGAGAAACCACGGTTTTATCCGTCGGTTTCACCGCCACGCCGTCACCCACTGCTTTGCTGGCAAAGGCTTCATCCGGCACTTGATCCAGCGCCACCAGTTCACCGGTTACAGGCGATACCAACTCAGCGATGGTTGTCGCGTTCGGTACCGCCTGCGGCTTTACCGCTGCCGCCGGAGCCGCTGCGGGAGCAGCATTACCTGCCGCCGGGACATCGCCTGCCGTTCTCATTGCGTCGGCAATTTTTTCCGCCACGAAACCAACGATAATCTGCACGCCGGTTTTGTTCAGACGAATAACACCGGAGGCGCCAAGACGTTTCGCCATGGATTCGTTCACCAGCGAAGAGTCTTTCACCGTTAAACGCAGACGAGTGATACAGGCGTCAATGCCGGTCAGGTTAGAAGAACCCCCAATCGCGGCGATGTACTGACGCGCCAGGCCACTCACATCCTGCTCAGTGTTACCGCTGACATTCATATCCTGACCATCCGCTTCATCGCCGGATACAGCCAGTTCGCGACCCGGAGTCAGCATGTTGAACCTGGTGATAGCGAAACGGAAAACCACGTAATAGATAACGAAGAACACCAGACCTTGCGGGATCAGCATCCACCACTGGGTTGCCAGCGGGTTACGCGAGGAGAGCACCATATCCACCAGACCGGCGCTGAAGCCGAAACCGGCAATCCAGTGCATGCTGGCGGCGATAAATACGGAGATCCCCGTCAGCACGGCATGGATCACATACAGTACCGGCGCAACGAACATAAAGGAGAATTCCAGCGGTTCAGTGATACCGGTAAAGAACGCGGCAAACGCGCCCGCCATCATGATACCCAGAACTTTGGCTTTATTTTCCGGACGTGCGCAGTGGTAAATCGCCAGCGCCGCGCCCGGCAGACCGAACATCATGATCGGGAAGAAACCTGCCTGATAACGGCCTGTGATACCGACCACCGCTTTACCGGCTTCGATAGACTGTGCGCCACCAAGGAAGTTAGGAATATCGTTAATACCTGCTACGTCAAACCAGAACACAGAGTTGAGCGCGTGGTGCAAACCAACCGGAATTAACAGGCGGTTAAAGAAGGCGTAAACGCCTGCACCCACGGAGCCGAGTTTCTGAATGCTCTCACCAAATTCCACCAGACCGCTAAACACGACTGGCCAGATATACATCATGATGAAAGCAACCACGATCATCACAAACGAGGTGAGGATCGGCACCAGACGGCGGCCGCTAAAGAAGGAGAGCGCTTTTGGCAGCTCAACGCTACTAAAGCGGTTATACAGTTCAGCAGCAATAATCCCCACCAGAATACCGACGAACTGGTTTTTGATTTTGCCAAACGCGGCCGGAACTTGATCCGCAGGGATTTTTTGGATCATTGCCACAGCTGCCGGTGAACAGAGCGTGGTCAGAACCAGGAAGCCGACAAAGCCAGCCAGCGCAGCGGCACCATCTTTGTCTTTTGACATACCGTAAGCGACACCCACCGCAAACAGCACGCCCATATTGTCGATAATGGCGGAGCCGGACTGGATGAAAAACGCCGCCAGTGCGTTTTGACCACCCCAGCCGACCGGGTCAATCCAGTACCCGACGCCCATCAAAATTGCCGCCGCAGGCAGCGTGGCGACAGGCACCATTAGCGCACGGCCGATCTTTTGCAGATAACCTAGAATACTCACTTTTATTCCCCCTATGAACCCGATGAGAGCTCACTGAAACAGTCGTTTTTTATTGTGTCACTAACCCTGAAATCACGGCTATTTTCTCACTACCTGACAGAGTGTGTGAAAAATTAATTCGCCTCGCAAATTAAAAGCGTATTTTCTGTGATTAAAATCACTAAGTATCGTCAATCACCCTCCCAATCACTGGCAAACAGGCAAAACTTATTTTATGATTAAAAATATCAGGGCGGATTGCTCCCTTCTCTCTGTCGCGAACCAGGTTACGCTTAACGCTGAGTTAGCACGCATTCCGCCAACTTTCTTCATTTAACTTTTGAGGTGAACAATGAGACTGATTCCCCTGGCGACAGCTGAACAAGTCGGCAAATGGGCAGCCCGCCATATCGTCAATCGTATCAACGCGTTCAAACCGACCGCAGACCGTCCGTTTATTCTCGGCTTACCGACCGGTGGAACCCCGCTCACCGCGTACAAAGCGTTAGTTGAGATGCACAAAGCAGGCCAGGTCAGTTTCCAGCATGTTGTCACCTTCAACATGGATGAGTATGTCGGCTTGCCGAAAGATCACCCGGAAAGTTACCACAGCTTTATGCACCGCAATTTCTTCGATCACGTTGATATCCCGGCTGAAAATATTAACCTGCTTGATGGCAACGCGCCGGATATTGACGCAGAATGTCGCCGTTATGAAGAAAAAATCCGTTCTTACGGCAAAATTCACCTGTTTATGGGTGGCGTAGGTAACGATGGGCACATCGCGTTTAACGAACCGGCGTCTTCGCTGGCCTCGCGCACCCGTATTAAAACCCTGACCCATGACACCCGCGTCGCGAACTCTCGCTTCTTTGACGGCGACGTTAATCAGGTGCCGAAGTACGCACTGACCGTGGGCGTGGGCACATTGCTGGATGCAGAAGAAGTGATGATCCTGGTGCTCGGCGGTGTTAAAGCGCAGGCGCTGCAAGCGGCGGTTGAGGGCAACGTTAACCACATGTGGACCATCAGCTGCCTGCAGTTACATCCGAAAGCCGTTATCGTCTGCGACGAACCGTCCACGATGGAGCTGAAAGTGAAAACGTTGAAATACTTCAACGAGTTAGAAGCGGAAAACATTAAAGGTCTGTAAGTCAGTTCCCGCTCCGCGAGGCGGAACCTGCGGAGCGGTATACCTAGTTAATCGGGGGTCGTTATGTATGCTTTAACCCAGGGCCGAATCTACACCGGCCATGAAATTCTGGATGACCATGCGCTGGTCATCGCCAATGGTCTGATTGAACGCCTTTGTCCGCTGGCCGAGCTGCCAACAGGAATTGAACAACGCTCGCTGAATGGTGCCATCCTTGCCCCCGGTTTTATCGACGTGCAGCTCAACGGCTGTGGCGGCGTACAGTTTAACGACACCGCAGAAGCCGTTAGCGTAAAAACACTGGAAATCATGCAGCAGGCGAATGAGAAATCTGGCTGTACCAGCTTCCTGCCGACGCTGATTACCACCAGTGACGAATTAATGAAACAGGGCGTGCAGGTGATGCGCGATTACCTGGCTAAATACCCGCATCAGGCGCTGGGCCTTCATCTGGAAGGGCCGTGGCTGAATATTGTAAAAAAAGGCACACACAACCCGGAATTCGTGCGTAAACCGGATCCGGCGTTGGTCGACTTCCTGTGCCAGAACGCCGATGTGATCACCAAAGTTACGCTGGCCCCGGAAATGGCGGGCACCGAAGTGATTCGCCAGTTAGCTGACGCAGGCATCGTGGTTTCTGCTGGTCACTCCAATGCCACGCTGAAAGAAGCAAAAGCCGGTTTCCGCGCCGGGATCACGTTCGCCACACATTTATATAATGCCATGCCGTACATCACCGGCCGTGAACCAGGTCTGGCAGGCGCAGTGCTTGATGACACAGACGTTTACTGCGGCGTGATTGCAGATGGCCTGCATGTCGATTACGTTAATATCCGTAATGCTAAGCGATTGAAAGGCGACAAACTTTGCCTGGTAACTGACGCGACAGCGCCAGCGGGGGCGAATATTGAGCAGTTCATTTTTGCTGGCAAAACAATATACTACCGTAATGGACTGTGCGTGGACGAAAACGGAACGCTGAGCGGTTCCTCCCTGACGATGATCGAAGGGGTGCGAAATCTGGTGGAGCATGTCGGCATTGCGCTGGATGAAGCGCTGCGTATGGCAACACTCTACCCCGCTCGCGCCATTGGCGTTGACGAAAAGCTGGGAAGTCTCGCTGCGGGGAAAGTGGCGAACCTGACGGCGTTCACGCGCGATTATAAAATCATCAAGACCATCGTTAATGGCAACGAGGTCGTCACTGCATAAAGAGACGGTATGACATCAGGCGGACAAGCTCAAATCGGTAATGTTGACCTCGTAAAGCAGCTTAACAGCGCGGCGGTTTATCGCCTGATTGACCAACACGGCCCCATTTCGCGCATTCAAATTGCCGAACAAAGCCAGCTAGCTCCCGCCAGCGTGACAAAAATCACGCGCCAACTTATCGAACGCGGGCTGATCAAAGAAGTCGATCAGCAGGCCTCCACCGGAGGCCGTCGCGCTATCTCCATTGTCACCGAAACCCGCAGTTTCCAGGCTATCGGCGTGCGCCTCGGGCGTTACGACACCACACTGACGTTGTACGATTTAAGCAGCAAAGTGCTGGCAGAAGAGCATTACCCGCTGCCCGAACGAACCCAGGAGACGCTGGAACATGCGCTGCTCAATACCATCAGCCACTTTCTTGAAACCAGCCAACGCAAAATCCGCGAACTGATCGCGATTTCCGTGATTCTGCCGGGTCTGGTAGACCCGGAAAGCGGGGTGATTCGCTATATGCCGCACATTCAGGTTGAAAACTGGGCGCTGGTGGAAGCACTGGAAGAACGCTTCAAATTGACCTGTTTTGTCGGGCATGACATCCGCAGCCTGGCCTTGGCTGAGCACTATTTTGGGGCAAGTCAGGATTGTGAAGACTCCATTCTGGTGCGTGTACACCGTGGGACAGGCGCCGGGATTATCTCTAACGGGCGTATTTTTATCGGCCGTAACGGTAACGTCGGCGAAATTGGACACGTGCAAGTCGAGCCGCTGGGCGAACGCTGTCACTGCGGCAACTTTGGCTGTCTGGAAACGATCGCCGCCAATGCCGCGATAGAGCACCGCGTTCGTCATCTTTTAGAACAGGGCTACCAGAGTCGCCTGACGCTGGAAGATTGCTCGATCAAAACCATCTGTAAAGCCGCCAATAAAGGCGATGCGCTGGCGTGTGAAGTGATTGAATATGTTGGTCGCCATTTAGGTAAAACCATCGCCATTGCTATAAACCTGTTTAACCCGCAGAAAGTGGTGATCGCCGGGGAAATTGTCGAAGCAGAAAAAGTGCTGCTCCCGGCCATCGAGGCGTGCATTAACACTCAAGCGTTAAAAGCGTTTCGCAAAAACTTGCCGGTGGTACCTTCCGCGCTGGATCACCGCTCGGCGATCGGCGCGTTTGCGCTGGTGAAACGCGCTATGCTGAACGGTCTGCTGCTGCAACGTTTGCTGGAAAACTGACAGCGTCTATCGTTAATACTTATTTTTTATCCGGACAGTCCATGACCATTCAGAATGTAATCTGTGATATTGACGGCGTGCTGATGCACGACAACGTTGCCGTACCGGGCGCTGCTGAGTTCATCACCCGCATCCTTGAAAAAGGTATGCCGCTGGTATTACTGACCAATTACCCTTCGCAAACCGGCCAGGATCTGGCGAACCGCTTTGTCTCTGCCGGTATTGATGTACCTGCCAGCGTCTTTTATACCTCTGCAATGGCGACCGCCGATTTCCTTAAGCGCCAGGAAGGGAAAAAAGCCTATGTGGTGGGCGAAGGCGCACTGATCCACGAGCTTTACAAAGCCGGTTTTACCATTACCGATATCAACCCGGATTTTGTCATCGTTGGCGAGACCCGTTCCTATAACTGGGAAATGATGCATAAGGCTGCGTTCTTCGTGGCGAATGGCGCGCGCTTTATCGCCACCAACCCGGACACACACGGGCGCGGATATTATCCGGCCTGCGGCGCGCTGTGCGCCGGCATCGAAAAGATTTCCGGGCGTAAACCTTTCTATGTGGGCAAACCCAGCCCGTGGATCATCCGTGCGGCACTGAATACCATGCAGGCACACTCAGAACAGACAGTAATTGTGGGTGATAACCTGCGTACCGATATCCTGGCGGGCTTTCAGGCCGGGCTTGAAACCATCCTGGTGCTTTCTGGCGTATCGCGCATTGATGATATCGACAGCATGCCGTTTCGCCCGTCGTGGATTTATCCTTCGGTCGCGGAAATCGACGTTATCTAAACGCCACCACGTCTTCGGACGTGGTTTTTTATTTCCACCCCTGCAAAAAAGAACGTCATTCAATAAAAAGCGTGTTATTTTGCCGATCCATCAATAATAGCGTCTTATACATACTCTTTTTTCAGCATCCAATAATCATCATTGCACTTTTTACTTTCGGCGCGGTAAAAGGCTTGCGCCCAGCCCCGTTTTTGCGGCATTTTGACTGCAAGCACACAACATTACAGCTTTGCACTCAAGGTTAACGGAGAAGTCTATGTGTTCAATTTTTGGCGTACTGGATATTAAAACCGACGCGGTCGAATTACGTAAAAAAGCGCTGGAATTATCCCGACTGATGCGCCACCGCGGCCCGGACTGGTCCGGTGTTTATGCAAGTGATAAAGCCATTCTGGCGCATGAACGTCTCTCTATTGTCGACGTTAACGCCGGGGCACAGCCGCTCTACAACGAAAAGAAAACACATGCGCTGGCAGTGAACGGTGAAATTTATAACCACCAGGCGCTGCGTGCAGAATATGGCGACCGTTACGCATTCCAGACCGGTTCTGACTGCGAAGTGATCCTCGCGCTGTATCAGGAAAAAGGGCCGGAATTCCTCGACGACTTGCAAGGCATGTTCGCTTTCGCGCTGTACGACAGTGAAAAAGATGCTTACCTGATTGGCCGCGACCATATCGGTATCATTCCGCTGTACATGGGTCACGACGAACACGGCAACTTGTACGTGGCGTCAGAAATGAAAGCGCTGGTGCCGGTTTGCCGCACCATTAAAGAGTTCCCGGCAGGCAGCTACCTGTGGAGCAAAGAGGGTGAAATCCGCTCTTATTATCAGCGCGACTGGTTTGACTACGATGCAGTAAAAAACAACGTGACCGACAAAGCGGAACTGCGCCAGGCGCTGGAAGACGCGGTGAAAAGCCACCTGATGTCCGATGTACCGTACGGCGTGCTGCTTTCCGGCGGTCTGGACTCTTCGGTCATTTCCGCAATCACCAAAAAATTTGCTGCCCGTCGCGTTGAAGATCAGGAGAAATCAGAAGCCTGGTGGCCGCAACTTCACTCCTTCGCTGTTGGTCTGAAAGGCGCGCCGGATCTGAAAGCGGCGCAGGAAGTCGCCAACCATCTTGGCACCGTGCACCATGAAATTCATTTCACCGTGCAGGAAGGGCTGGATGCGATTCGCGATGTGATTTACCACATTGAAACCTATGACGTGACGACAATTCGCGCCTCAACGCCGATGTACCTGATGTCGCGTAAAATCAAAGCGATGGGCATCAAAATGGTGCTCTCCGGCGAAGGTTCCGATGAAGTGTTTGGCGGTTATCTCTATTTCCATAAAGCGCCAGATGCCAAAGAGTTGCACGAAGAAACCGTGCGTAAACTGCAGGCCCTGCATATGTTTGACTGCGCCCGTGCAAACAAAGCGATGTCCGCCTGGGGTGTGGAAGCGCGTGTACCGTTCCTGGATAAAAAATTCCTCGACGTGGCCATGCGTATCAACCCGGAAGACAAAATGTGCGGCAGCAACGGCAAAATGGAGAAACACATTCTGCGCGAATGTTTTGAATCCTACCTGCCGGCAAGCGTAGCATGGCGTCAAAAAGAGCAGTTCTCCGACGGCGTCGGTTACAGCTGGATCGATACGCTGAAAGAAGTTGCCGCGCAGCAGGTGACGGATCAACAACTGGCAACAGCCAGCTACCGTTTCCCGTACAACACGCCAGCATCGAAAGAAGCGTATCTGTACCGTGAAATTTTTGAAGAGCTGTTCCCGCTGGCGAGTGCCGCGGAATGCGTTCCTGGCGGTCCATCCGTTGCCTGCTCTTCCGCAAAAGCGTTTGAATGGGACGAAGCCTTCAAAACCATGAACGATCCGTCAGGTCGCGCGGTAGGTATTCACCAGTCAGCTTATTAATAAGTAATGGTTATTCTTACAGGCCCTGCGGGGCCTGTTGTTTTTTGTGCGCTGATTTAATGAATAAAATCTATTTTCGCCCAATAAAGCGCCATGCTGTTCGCAACCTAACCAAACAGTCACATTCCGGCAATTTTCGATGAAAAAGGTATTGACGCTGTAAGGTCCAATACGCATAATGCGCCCCGCAACGCCGATAAGGTAACGCGAAAAAAGATGGCTACGTAGCTCAGCTGGTTAGAGCACAGCACTCATAATGCTGGGGTCACAGGTTCGATTCCCGTCGTAGCCACCATCTTTTTTGCGGGAGTGGCGAAATTGGTAGACGCACCAGATTTAGGTTCTGGCGCCGCAAGGTGTGCGAGTTCAAGTCTCGCCTCCCGCACCATTCCCAAGTAAGCGTTGCACGGATGGGGTATCGCCAAGCGGTAAGGCACCGGTTTTTGATACCGGCATTCCCTGGTTCGAATCCAGGTACCCCAGCCATCTCTTCTTCGACTCCTGCGAAACGCACTAGTCGTTGGGGTATCGCCAAGCGGTAAGGCACCGGTTTTTGATACCGGCATTCCCTGGTTCGAATCCAGGTACCCCAGCCAGTCGATGACTGGGAAAGCAGTAAAACTTGGCTACGTAGCTCAGCTGGTTAGAGCACAGCACTCATAATGCTGGGGTCACAGGTTCGATTCCCGTCGTAGCCACCATATTTAAGGTCTAATGTTAAAACGTTAAGCCTGAAAAAGATTTGTTGGGGTATCGCCAAGCGGTAAGGCAGTGGATTCTGATTCCACCATCCCGAGGTTCGAATCCTCGTACCCCAGCCATCTCAAAGACGTTTGCTTTCGCGAACGCACTTTTGGGGTATCGCCAAGCGGTAAGGCAGTGGATTCTGATTCCACCATTCCGAGGTTCGAATCCTCGTACCCCAGCCAACAAAACAAAAAAGCTCGCTTCGGCGGGCTTTTTTGTTTTTATCGTTTGGTACAACCGGGCGGCTAACGTGTAAACACACGCTCACCGCCAGACATCACAAACCTAACGCATATTTCAGCGCCTGACGTTTCAACACGCCAGCGCGTTCCGCCGCCATCAGACCAATATTGCGCAGCAGTCGCACCGGGCCGAGGGAGTTACTAAACCCGGCGTAAAATAGATCCATACCGCTTTGCATAATAAAGTTATCCGCCATGCGTCGCGTCTGATAACGCTTCAACACCGCGTGGCTGGCCCAGGTTTCCGCCTGCGTACGCGCGCTGGTCAATACATCCAGCAACGCATCCACATCGCGATACCCCAGATTAACGCCCTGCCCGGCCAACGGATGAATGGTATGCGCTGCGTCGCCCACCAACGCCAGCCCCGGCCTGACATACTGCAGCGCATGGCGGCGAGTCAGCGGAAAAGAGGCTGCGGCGACCGGTTTAACGGCACCTAAGCGCGCCGGGAAATGCCGGGTAATCTCTTGCTCCAGTTGCGCCATCGTCAATGTCTGTAACTGGCGGATACGCGCCGGGGAGTCATACCACACCAGCGATGCCCAGTTATCAAACAGTGGTAAAAAGGCATGCGGGCCATCAGGCGTAAAATGTTGCCAGGTGCTGTCACCTGCTTCGTGTTCGCATTGAACGGTGATCAACATACAGGATTGCTGATACTGCCAGGCGTGAATGCCAATCCCCGCCGCTTGTCGTACCCAGGAATTCGCGCCATCAGCGCCCACTACCAGCTTCGCCGTTAACATGTCACCATCCGCAAACGTTAGTTGCTGACCTTCGTTGTAGGCATGCAATGTGGTTAATTCTTTCGCCGTGAGCAGCGTTACCTGCGGGTGCGCCTGTAACGCCTCCCACAGCGCACGCTGGAGCACCGTGTTTTCCACCATATAACCGAGCAGCGGCAACTTCAGCTCGCGGGCGTCGAACAGCACATGCGCATTTTCCCACTCCCAGGTTTCCAGTTGCCGATAAGGGTGGCAGCGCATGGCCTGAATGTTCTCCCAGACGCCCAGGCCGCGCAGCAACGCCACTGATGCGGCACTGATTGCCGAAATGCGTACGTCCGGCGGCAACGTTGCATCAAACGCCGCGGGTTCCTGTTTTTCAATCACGGTCACGGCAAAACCATGTTGTGCCAGCCCCAGCGCCAGCGCTCCGCCGACCATTCCGCCGCCGACGATGGCAACTTCAGTGGATTTATTTGTCATGGCTACTTGTCCTTCAACGAGAATCCGTTAAGTTTACCGGATTTTTTACCCCTTGAGACTGACAACCGTCATACTGGTCAGCACGCGACCAAAGCATTACAATACGCGGCCTGCAATCCTGGCTGATACCCGTCATACTCAGCGTATACGAACTTAAGCAAGAGCAAGTCGATGACAAAAAAACTCCACATAAAAACCTGGGGCTGTCAGATGAACGAATACGATTCATCGAAGATGGCCGATCTGCTGGATGCCACTCACGGCTATCAACTGACCGAGGTGGCGGAAGAAGCGGATGTGCTGCTGCTTAATACCTGCTCAATCCGTGAAAAGGCTCAGGAAAAAGTCTTCCATCAGTTGGGCCGCTGGAAGCTGCTGAAAGAGAAAAACCCCGATCTGATTATCGGTGTTGGCGGCTGCGTGGCGTCTCAGGAAGGCGATCATATTCGCCAGCGCGCACACTATGTCGACATTATTTTTGGGCCGCAAACCCTGCACCGCTTGCCGGAAATGATCAACTCCGTACGCGGCACCCGTAGCCCGGTTGTCGATATCAGCTTCCCGGAAATTGAAAAATTCGACCGTTTGCCGGAACCGCGTGCCGAAGGCCCGACCGCGTTTGTATCGATCATGGAAGGCTGTAACAAATACTGTACTTACTGCGTGGTGCCTTATACCCGTGGTGAAGAAGTCAGCCGCCCTGCCGACGACATCCTGTTTGAGATCGCGCAACTGGCGGCACAAGGTGTGCGTGAAGTGAACCTGCTCGGCCAGAACGTAAACGCCTGGCGCGGTGAGAACTTTGACGGCAGTATCGGCACCTTTGCCGAGTTGCTGCGTCTGGTGGCAGCCATTGATGGTATCGACCGCATCCGTTTCACCACCAGCCATCCGATTGAATTCACCGATGACATCATTGAGGTCTATCGCGACACCCCGGAACTGGTGAGCTTCCTGCATCTGCCGGTGCAAAGTGGTTCCGACCGCATACTGAACCTGATGAGCCGCACGCATACCGCGCTGGAATACAAAGCGATCATCCGTAAGCTGCGCGAAGCGCGCCCGGACATTCAGATTAGCTCCGATTTTATCGTCGGCTTCCCGGGTGAAACCACTGAAGACTTCGAAAAAACCATGAAGCTGATTGCCGATGTTAACTTCGATATGAGCTACAGCTTTATCTTCTCCGCACGCCCGGGCACGCCCGCTGCCGATATGGTAGATGATGTGCCGGAAGAGGAGAAAAAACAGCGCCTGTACATTCTGCAAGAGCGTATTAACCAGCAGGCGATGGCCTGGAGCCGCCGTATGCTTGGCACGACGCAGCGCATCCTGGTGGAAGGTACTTCGCGTAAGAACATCATGGAGCTGTCCGGTCGCACCGAAAATAACCGCGTGGTGAACTTCGAAGGCAAGCCAGAGATGATCGGTAAATTTGTCGATGTAGAAATCGTCGATGTCTACCCGAACTCTCTGCGCGGCGTGCTGGTGCGTACCGAAGAGGAAATGGGGCTGCGCGTGGTAGAATCTCCGCAATCTGTTATTGCCCGTACGCGTAAAGAGAACGACCTCGGCGTCGGCCTGTACCAACCGTAATGCCATCGGCCTGCCATATCTGGCAGGCCTTGCTTTTCCCCTCGCCGACCCCAACATCTTGCGCAATGCTTGCGACTTCTTTATATGCCGTGAATAATTCCCTAATGGGCATAGCCCTCGACTTATCGAAAAGAGGAACAGTTTGAATATAGATACGCGTGAAATTACCCTTGAGCCAGCGGACAACGCACGTCTGTTAAGTCT
The DNA here is from genome assembly GCF_016620385.1 of Kosakonia sp. LAM2021. NCBI lineage: Bacteria > Pseudomonadati > Pseudomonadota > Gammaproteobacteria > Enterobacterales > Enterobacteriaceae > Kosakonia > Kosakonia sp. LAM2021. The sequence goes on along the minus strand of NZ_JAENHT010000003.1, from coordinate 210,229 downwards.
GTGCGGCCCGTTTGACGACAACATCAAACAGCTGGAGCGGCGACTGGGCATCGAAATCAACCGCCGCGATAATCACTTCAAACTCACCGGACGCGAAATTTGCGTTAATGCCGCGGCCGATATTCTGCGCACCCTTTATGTCGATACCGCGCCAATGCGCGGCCAGATTCAGGATATCGAACCGGAACAGATCCATCTGGCTATCAAAGAAGCGCGCGTGCTGGAGCAGAGCGCCGAAAGCGTGCCGGAATACGGCAAAGCTATCCATATCAAAACCAAGCGTGGCGTGATTAAACCGCGCACGCCGAACCAGGCGCAGTACGTCGCCAATATTCTTGACCATGACATCACCTTCGGCGTTGGCCCGGCGGGCACCGGTAAAACCTACCTCGCCGTTGCCGCAGCGGTGGATGCGCTGGAACGCCAGGAAGTACGCCGCATTCTGCTGACGCGCCCGGCGGTAGAAGCAGGTGAAAAACTCGGCTTCCTGCCCGGCGATCTCAGCCAAAAAGTCGATCCTTATCTGCGCCCGCTTTATGACGCGCTGTTTGAGATGATTGGCTTTGAACGCGTCGAAAAGCTGATTGAGCGCAACGTCATTGAAGTCGCGCCGTTAGCCTATATGCGCGGTCGTACGCTAAACGACGCGTTTATCATTCTTGATGAGAGCCAGAACACCACCATCGAACAGATGAAGATGTTCCTGACGCGTATTGGTTTTAACTCCAAAGCGGTGATCACAGGCGACGTCACGCAGATCGACCTGCCGCGCAGCACCAAATCCGGTTTGCGTCACGCCATCGAAGTGCTGGCGAACGTCGACGAAATCAGCCTTAACTTCTTCCACAGCGAAGATGTGGTGCGCCATCCGGTGGTTGCCCGCATCGTTATCGCCTATGAAGCCTGGGAAGAGGCCGAACAGAAACGTAAAGCAGAACTGGCCGCCGAGCGCAAACGCGAAGCCCAGGAGCAGGAGCAGAAATGAGTCAGGTGATCCTTGATCTACAGTTGGCGTGTGAAGATAACAGCGGCCTGCCGGAAGAAGCGCAGTTCCAGAAATGGCTTGACGCCGTTATCCCGCAGTTTCAGGAAGAAGCAGAAGTCACCATTCGCCTGGTCGACAATGCGGAAAGCCACGAACTGAACCTGACCTACCGCGGAAAAGATAAGCCGACTAACGTGCTCTCTTTCCCGTTTGAAGCACCGCCGGGCATCGAAATGCCGCTGCTTGGCGATTTGATTATTTGTCGCCAGGTCGTGGAACAGGAAGCCCAGGAACAAGGCAAACCGCTGGAGGCTCACTGGGCGCACATGGTGGTGCACGGCAGTTTACACCTGCTCGGTTACGACCATATTGCAGACGATGAAGCCGAAGAGATGGAAGGGATCGAGACAGAGATAATGCTTGCTCTGGGCTATGAGGATCCGTACATTTCCGAGAAAGAGTAAGTTGGCGCGCAGATTGCTGCGCTCCACTCACCTGAAATGCCGTCCGGCGCTGAGTTTACGCGCGACGAGCGACAGATTAACCCACACGAGAACCCACACGACGCCATGAGCGACGATAACTCACACAGTAGCGACAACACCAACAACAAAAAGGGATTCTTCTCCCTTTTACTCAGCCAGCTCTTTCACGGCGAACCGAAAAATCGTGATGAACTGCTGGAACTGATCCGAGACTCCGGGCAGAACGAGCTTATCGACAACGATACGCGCGACATGCTGGAAGGGGTAATGGATATTGCGGACCAGCGCGTTCGCGACATCATGATCCCCCGCTCCCAAATGATTACCCTGAAACGCAACCAGACGCTGGACGAATGTCTCGATGTCATTATCGAGTCTGCCCACTCGCGTTTTCCGGTGATCAGCGAAGATAAAGATCACATCGAAGGGATCCTGATGGCTAAGGATTTGCTGCCTTTTATGCGCAGCGACGCCGAAGCGTTCAGTATGGAAAAAGTGTTACGCCAGGCGGTAGTGGTGCCGGAAAGCAAGCGTGTCGATCGCATGCTGAAAGAGTTCCGTTCCCAGCGCTACCATATGGCTATCGTTATTGATGAGTTCGGCGGCGTTTCTGGTCTGGTCACGATTGAAGATATTCTCGAGCTTATTGTCGGCGAAATCGAAGACGAATATGACGAAGAAGAGGATATCGATTTCCGCCAGCTTAGCCGCCATACATGGACAGTACGCGCACTGGCGCCGATTGAAGATTTCAATGAAACCTTCGGCACCCACTTCAGTGATGATGAAGTAGACACCATTGGCGGTCTGGTGATGCAGGCGTTCGGTCACTTGCCTGCGCGCGGCGAATCGATTGACATTGATGGTTACCAATTCAAGGTCGCTATGGCTGATAGTCGACGTATTATTCAGGTCCATGTCAGAATGCCGGATGATTCTCCGCAACCGAAACTGGATGAGTAATGTAAATGGTATTTGCCGCATTGTTTGAGCGCCAGCGCATACGTCTGCTGCTGGCGTTGTTATTCGGAGCCAGCGGAACGCTGGCTTTTTCTCCTTATGATTTCTGGCCCGCCGCACTTATCTCCCTGATTGGTCTACAGGGTTTAACCCTGAATCGCCGCCCGTTGCAGGCTGCCTGGATTGGCTATTTCTGGGGGCTTGGTCTTTTTGGCAGCGGTGTGCACTGGGTGTATGTCAGTATCGCCCAGTTCGGCGGCATGCCAGGCCCGGTCAATATTTTCCTTGTGGTACTGCTGGCGGCCTATTTGTCGCTCTACACCGGGCTGTTCGCCGGTATTTTGTCGCGTCTGTGGCCACATACCACCTGGTTGCGACTGGCCGTTGCCGCGCCCGTCGTCTGGCAAATTACCGAGTTCCTGCGCGGCTGGGTGCTAACCGGTTTCCCGTGGCTCCAGTTTGGTTACAGCCAGATAGATGGGCCGCTGAAAGGCCTCGCGCCGGTGCTTGGCGTTGAAGCGATCAATTTCTTACTGATGGTGGTCAGCGGTCTGGTGGTGCTGGCGTTGGTGCAGCGTCGCTTGCGCCCGCTGGTTGTCGCCGTCGTGCTGTTCGCTCTACCCTTCCCGCTGCGTTATATCCAGTGGTATCAACTGCTGCCGGATCGCACCACTCAGGTGTCGATGGTGCAGGGGAACATTCCACAATCGATGAAGTGGGTCGAAAACCAGCTACTCAATACGCTGAAAATCTACAGCGAAGCCAGTGAGCAAGTGATGGGTAAATCGCAGCTGATTATCTGGCCGGAGTCTGCCATTCCGGATCTGGAAATTAACCAGCAACGCTTTTTAAGCGCCATGGATAATCTGCTGCGGGCAAACAACAGTACGCTTATCACCGGGATTGTCGATGCACGTCTCAATAAGCAAAACCGCTACGATACCTACAACACCATCATTACGCTGGGCAAAGACAACGCGTACAGCTACAGCTCAAGCGATCGCTACAATAAAAACCATCTGGTACCGTTTGGCGAGTTTGTACCGCTGGAGTCGATTCTGCGTCCGCTGGCACCCTTCTTCGATTTGCCGATGTCCTCATTCAGCCGTGGCGCTTATGTACAGCCTCCGCTGTCGGCACATGGGCTAACGCTGACGGCGGCAATCTGCTACGAAATCATCCTTGGCGAGCAGGTGCGTGATAATTTCCGCCCGGATACTGATTTCCTGCTGACCATCTCGAACGACGCCTGGTTTGGCAAATCCATCGGCCCGTGGCAGCACTTCCAGATGGCGCGGATGCGTGCGCTGGAGCTGGCGCGACCGCTGTTGCGTAGCACCAATAACGGCATCACTGCGGTCATTGGCCCGCAGGGTGAAATCCAGGCGATGATCCCGCAATTTACCCGTGAAGTGCTGACGGCAAAGGTAACACCGACCTCTGGCCTCACGCCGTATGCCCGCACGGGTAACTGGCCGCTGTGGATTATCACCGCGCTGCTGGGCTTTGGCGCCCTGGTGATGGGCTTGCGTCAGCGCCGCCGTTAATCCCTTTCCTCGTTATTCTGCCCGGTGACGGTCTGCTTACCGGGCATCCTCTCTTCGTTACGCAAAATTTACGATTAAGCCGTTTTTGGCATGCGGTTTGCTTATATCTATCAGGCAGCTATGAAATCCGCTTATGTGCAACTTAGGTCGCACCAGCAGGAAACAGTAGCAGCACCAATCTGGTGCAATGGGAGATTTTTGCCTCTAAACGGTGCGGCGCGCCTCGCAAAAATAAACAATACCGCAGCAAAATCTTTACATTAAGCCAGACTGAATGTAACAAACACACACGACACTGCACGATATTGTCGCAGAACAACAAAAACACAATACACACAATGGGTATCAATACGCGTCTCTGGCGCTGACGATAAAGGAGTCTGGATATGCAATTACGTAAACTGGCCGCCGCGATGCTGGTGATGGGACTGTCCGCCGGTCTGGTGCATGCTGAAGATGCAAAACCTGCCGACGCAGCGCCGGCCGATCAACAAGCTACGCTGGCTAAAATTGCTAAAAACGGCGTTATCGTCGTCGGTCACCGCGAATCTTCCGTACCGTTCTCCTACTACGACAATGAACAAAAAGTCGTGGGTTACTCCCAGGACTACTCCAACGCTATCGTTGAAGCGGTGAAGAAAAAACTGAATAAGCCGGATCTGGCGGTAAAACTGATTCCAATCACTTCACAAAACCGTATCCCGCTGCTGCAAAACGGCACCTTCGATTTTGAATGTGGTTCCACCACTAATAACGTTGAACGTCAGAAACAAGCGGCGTTCTCTGACACCATTTTCGTGGTTGGCACGCGTCTGCTGACCAAAAAAGGCGGCCCAATTAAAGACTTCGCCGACCTGAAAGGCAAAGCGGTTGTTGTGACTTCCGGCACTACCTCAGAAATTCTGCTGAACAAGCTGAACGACGAGAAGAAAATGGATATGCGCATTATCAGCGCGAAAGACCATGGCGACTCGTTCCGTACGCTTGAAAGCGGCCGCGCAGTGGCCTTTATGATGGATGACGCCCTGCTGGCGGGTGAACGTGCGAAAGCGAAAAAACCGGATAACTGGGACATCGTTGGCACACCGCAATCGAAAGAAGCCTACGGCTGTATGCTGCGTAAAAACGATCCGGAGTTCAAAAAGCTGATGGATGACACCATCGCTCAGTTGCAGACATCCGGTGCAGCGGAAAAATCCTTCGATAAATGGTTTAAAAACCCGATTCCGCCGAAAAACATGAACCTCAATTTCGATCTCTCTGACGATATGAAAGCGCTGTTCAAAGAACCGAATGACAAAGCTCTGAACTAATTACAACCATTAGGGGCGGGTTTACCTGCCCTCTCGATTGTCGAAGTAGCACGGACAGACTATATGCTGAGTGGCCGTTCCCCACTCAACACGAAAACTCGCTCTTCATACAATCTTCGAGGGTAGCGCTGCTACCCTTTTTTTTCCGGAGTAGATTTATGTCCATAGACTGGAACTGGGGAATATTTCTTGAACAGGCCCCGTTCGGCAACACCACCTATCTTGGCTGGCTATGGAGTGGTTTTCAGGTCACCATCGCGCTTTCCGTGACGGCCTGGATTATCGCTTTCCTGGTCGGTTCCCTGTTTGGCATCCTGCGCACCGTCCCTAACCGTTTCTTGTCCGGCATTGGCACCCTATATGTCGAACTGTTCCGCAACGTGCCGCTGATCGTGCAGTTTTTTACCTGGTACCTGGTGGTACCGGAACTACTGCCAGAAGATATCGGCATGTGGTTCAAATCAGAACTGGATCCGAATATCCAGTTCTTCGTCTCATCTATGGTCTGCCTGGGGCTGTTTACCGCCGCTCGCGTTTGCGAACAGGTACGCGCCGCGATTCAGTCGCTACCGCGCGGGCAGAAAAATGCCGGTCTGGCGATGGGGCTGACGCTGCCGCAAACCTACCGTTATGTATTGCTGCCTAACGCCTATCGCGTGATCGTGCCGCCGATGACCTCGGAGATGATGAATCTGGTGAAAAACTCGGCCATCGCCTCCACTATCGGCCTGGTAGACATGGCAGCGCAGGCAGGAAAATTACTGGATTACTCCGCACATGCCTGGGAATCGTTTACGGCAATCACCGTTGCGTATGTCTTAATTAACGCTTTCATTATGTTGGTGATGAACCTGGTTGAACGCAAAATTCGCCTGCCGGGCAATATGGGGGGCAAATAATCATGTACGAATTTGACTGGAGTTCAATCGTCCCTTCGTTGCCGTACCTGGTCGCGGGTCTGATCGTCACGCTCAAGATCACGGCGATTGCGATTGTTGTCGGTATCGTCTGGGGAACGCTGTTGGCGGTGATGCGCCTGTCCACTTTCGCCCCGCTACGCTGGTTCGCCAAGAGCTACGTTAACGTGTTCCGCTCCATTCCGCTGGTGATGGTGCTGCTGTGGTTCTATCTGATCGTGCCGGGTTTTCTACAAAACGTGCTAGGCCTGTCACCCAAAACCGATATCCGCTTGATTTCAGCAATGGTGGCTTTCTCGATGTTTGAAGCGGCCTATTATTCAGAAATCATTCGCGCAGGCATCCAGAGTATCTCTCGCGGACAATCCAGTGCCGCACTGGCACTCGGTATGACACACTGGCAGTCGATGAAACTCATCATTTTGCCGCAGGCATTCCGCGCCATGGTTCCGCTGCTGCTTACGCAGGGCATTGTGCTATTCCAGGACACCTCGTTGGTCTATGTCCTGAGCCTCGCGGATTTCTTCCGCACCGCATCTACTATTGGCGAGCGCGATGGTACGCAGGTTGAAATGATCCTGTTTGCCGGTGCTGTCTATTTTGTTATCAGTTTGAGTGCTTCGCTGTTGGTCAGCTGGCTGAAGAAAAGGACCGTCTAATGATATCCCTGAAAAATGTTTCTAAATGGTATGGTCACTTTCAGGTGTTGACCGATTGCTCCACCGAAGTGAAAAAAGGCGAAGTGGTTGTGGTTTGCGGGCCGTCCGGCTCCGGTAAATCCACACTGATAAAAACCGTCAACGGTCTGGAACCGGTGCAGAAAGGCGAGATTGTCGTCAACGGCACCAAAGTGAATGACAAGAAAACCGATCTGGCGAAGCTGCGTTCTCACGTCGGGATGGTGTTTCAGCACTTTGAATTGTTCCCGCATTTGTCGATTATTGAAAACCTGACGCTGGCACAGGTAAAAGTGCTGAAGCGTGATAAAGCCGCTGCAAGGGAAAAAGGGCTCAAGCTGCTGGAGCGCGTTGGTTTGTCAGCGCATGCGAATAAGTTCCCGGCGCAGCTTTCCGGCGGCCAGCAGCAGCGCGTGGCGATTGCCCGCGCGCTCTGTATGGATCCGGTGGCGATGCTGTTTGATGAGCCGACTTCCGCGCTCGATCCCGAGATGATCAACGAAGTGCTGGACGTAATGGTCGAATTGGCGAACGAAGGCATGACGATGATGGTGGTGACCCACGAAATGGGCTTTGCCCGCAAAGTGGCGAACCGGGTGATCTTTATGGATGAAGGGAAAATTGTCGAAGATTCAGAGAAAGACGCCTTCTTCGATAATCCGAAATCCGACCGTGCCAAAGACTTCCTCGCAAAAATCCTGCATTGACAGCCTGCGCCTGCCCGCTTCGGGCAGGCGCTTTTTGGGTTACGGTTCGAACGGGCGGCGCTGGAATTGGTCATGTCCGCATTTCGGGCATAACGGCAACACATCCGGCGTGTAGACCGCCAGATGAAAATGACACTTTTCGCAAACCAGATTCCCGAGTCCTACCACTTCGCCGCTGTGATACACGCCGTGGTGGTTGAGATCCTGAAACACTTCACGCCACTCAAGCTGCGTTTTATCGGTGATATCCGCCAGCTCCTGCCAGATACTCTCTTTAATCACCCGCATAAATACGCTGTCGGTGACCTCCTGCTGGCTTTCGCTGTAACTGAGGGCGAACTCCTCCAGATCGCGGCGAATTGCGCGCATCAGTTCGTCAACCTCCGTGCGCGTTAACTCGCCGGTTTGCGCCACGCGCAGGCGCGCTTGTTCAACCAGGGCATCAATATCACGCTCTCCATTGCGTAAACGCTCGGTCAACGCCGCCACCAGTTCACGGTAAAAATGAGCAACCTTGTTCATCGTTTCGCCTCCCGGTTCAGTAACTCTCTCTAATGGTAGACGTTATTTCTTGCTCGCTGTGCCGACTCGCCCGCACTGTCGACAAAAAAGTAGCCGCCAAAGGCTGCGGCAATTTCATTCCCGCCTCGCGGAAAGGCTGTTTTGAGAGTGGCGTTTGGGCTATGCTATGCCTTTCGAAAAATCACGTAACAACGCTACATTTGTAGCTGTAGCAAAAACAGGACTACTGGCTGCCATGCAAGAGCAATACCGCCCGGAAGAGATAGAATCCAAAGTACAGCGCCACTGGGAAGAGAAGCGCACATTTGAAGTCACTGAAGACGAGAGCAAAGAGAAATACTATTGCTTGTCGATGCTCCCCTATCCTTCTGGCCGACTACACATGGGCCACGTCCGTAACTACACCATCGGCGATGTGATCTCCCGTTACCAGCGCATGCTGGGTAAAAACGTGCTGCAACCGATTGGCTGGGATGCGTTTGGTCTGCCCGCTGAAGGCGCAGCGGTAAAAAACAACACCGCACCGGCACCGTGGACCTACGACAACATCGCGTACATGAAAAACCAGCTAAAAATGCTGGGCTTCGGCTATGACTGGAGCCGCGAGCTGGCGACCTGCACCCCGGAATATTACCGTTGGGAACAGAAGTTCTTCACCGAGCTGTACAAAAAAGGGCTCGTCTATAAAAAAACCTCTGCGGTGAACTGGTGCCCGAACGACCAGACCGTGCTGGCAAACGAACAAGTTATCGACGGCTGCTGCTGGCGCTGTGATACCAAAGTTGAGCGTAAAGAGATCCCACAGTGGTTTATTAAAATCACCGCTTACGCCGACGAGTTGCTGAATGACCTGGATAATCTGGATCACTGGCCGGATACCGTGAAAACCATGCAGCGCAACTGGATTGGCCGTTCTGAAGGCGTGGAGATCACCTTCGACGTGCAGAACAGCGACCAGAAACTGACGGTCTACACCACTCGCCCGGACACGTTTATCGGCGCAACTTACCTTGCCGTTGCGGCGGGTCATCCGCTGGCGCAACAGGCTGCCACGAGCCAACCAGAGCTGGCGTCCTTTATCGACGAATGCCGCAACACCAAAGTTGCGGAAGCCGATATGGCGACGATGGAGAAAAAAGGCGTTGATACCGGCCTGAAAGCCATTCACCCGCTGACCGGCGAAGCCATCCCGGTGTGGGCGGCAAACTTTGTGCTGATGGAGTACGGTACTGGCGCGGTGATGGCCGTTCCGGGCCACGATCAGCGTGACTACGAATTTGCGACTAAATACAATCTGCCGATCAAGGCGGTCATCCTCAACGCAGACGGCAGTGCGCCGGATCTGAGCGAACAAGCGATGACCGAAAAAGGTGTGCTGTTTAACTCCGGCGAATTCGACGGCCTCGACTTTAACGCCGCTTTTAACGCCATTGCCGACAAACTGGCGGCCAAAGGCGTGGGCGAGCGCAAAGTGAACTTCCGTCTGCGCGACTGGGGCGTGTCCCGTCAGCGTTACTGGGGCGCACCAATCCCGATGGTGACGCTGGAAGACGGTACCGTTATTCCAACGCCGGAAGATCAACTGCCGGTTATCCTGCCGGAAGATGTAGTCATGGACGGCATCACCAGCCCAATTAAAGCCGATCCTGAGTGGGCGAAAACCACCGTTAACGGCCAACCGGCACTGCGCGAAACTGATACCTTTGACACCTTTATGGAGTCTTCCTGGTACTATGCACGTTACACTTGCCCGCAGCACAACGAAGGCATGCTCGACCCGAAAGCGGCGAATTACTGGCTGCCGGTAGATATTTATATTGGCGGTATCGAACACGCCATCATGCACCTGCTCTACTTCCGCTTCTTCCACAAACTGATGCGCGACGCGGGCATGGTGAACTCCGATGAGCCTGCCAAACAGCTGCTGTGCCAGGGCATGGTACTGGCTGATGCGTTCTATTACGTGGGTGAAAACGGCGAACGTAACTGGGTTTCGCCGAAAGATGCCATTGTGGAACGTGACGAGAAAGGCCGCATTGTCAAAGCGACCGATCCGGCGGGCCACGAGCTGGTTTATACCGGCATGAGCAAAATGTCCAAGTCGAAAAATAACGGTATCGACCCGCAGGAAATGGTTGAGCGTTACGGCGCGGATACCGTGCGTCTGTTCATGATGTTTGCATCGCCAGCCGATATGACACTGGAGTGGCAGGAATCCGGTGTAGAAGGGGCGAACCGCTTCCTGAAACGCGTCTGGAAACTGGTTTACGAACACACCGCTCAGGGTGCTGTTGCCGCGCTGGATGTGGCTGCGCTGAGTGAAGACCAGCAAGCCCTGCGCCGTGACGTGCATAAAACCATCGCGAAAGTTTCCGATGACATCGGTCGCCGTCAGACCTTTAACACCGCTATCGCGGCGATTATGGAGCTGATGAACAAACTGGCGAAAGCGCCGCAGGAGAGCGAACAAGATCGCGCCTTAATGCAGGAAGCCCTGCTGGCGGTGGTACGTATGCTTAACCCGTTCACCCCACACGCCAGCTTCACGCTGTGGCAGGCGTTGGGCGGCGAAGGCGATATCGACAATGCGCCATGGCCGGAGGCTGATGAGAAAGCGATGGTGGAAAACACCACGCTGGTCGTCGTCCAGGTCAACGGTAAAGTGCGTGGTAAAATTACTGTTGCCGTTGACGCGACGGAAGAACAGGTGCGTGAACGTGCAGGCCAGGAACATCTGGTGGCAAAATATCTTGATGGCGTGACCGTGCGTAAAGTGATTTACGTACCGGGTAAACTGCTTAATCTGGTCGTTGGCTAAGCGCGGGAGGAAGCGTGCGATATCTGGCTACATTGTTCGTATCACTGGCGGTGCTCATCACCGCCGGATGTGGCTGGCATCTGCGTAATACCACGCAGGTGCCGAGCGAAATGAAAACGATGTTTTTTGACTCCGGGGATCCGAATGGCCCGCTGAGCCGCGCGATCCGCAGCCAGTTGCGCCTGAATGGCGTCGAACTGTTGGAGAAAACGTCCACACGTCAGGATGTGCCTTCTTTGCGTCTGGGGGCCGTAACATTCTCTCGTGACACGGCTTCTGTTTTCCAGGATGGTCGTACTGCGGAATATCAAATGGTGCTGACCGTAAACGCCAGCGTGCTGATCCCGGGTCATGATATTTACCCGATCAATACCAAAGTTTATCGTTCCTTCTTCGATAACCCGCAAACGGCACTGGCGAAAGCGGCAGAGCAGGAGATGATCGTTCAGGAGATGTATGACAAAGCAGCCGAACAGCTAATTCGTAAGCTGCCTAGCGTACATACGGCAGACGCGAAAAGCACGCAGGATGCCGCCACCTCGACGACTGGCTCCTCTTCCACACAACCGGGTAGCTAATGCTCAGGTTGTATCCGGAACAACTCCGCGCGCAGCTTAATGAAGGGCTGCGCGCGGCGTATTTACTCCTCGGTAATGATCCGCTGTTGTTGCAAGAGAGCCAGGACGCTGTGCGTCAGGTCGCCTCTGAACAGGGTTTCATCGAACACCATACCTTCACACTGGATGCCAGCACGGATTGGGATGCGATTTTCTCCATCTGCCAGGCATTGAGTCTGTTCGCCAGCCGCCAGACGTTACTGTTACAGCTGCCCGAAAATGGCCCAAACGCTGCTATCAATGAACAACTGGCAAAGCTGGTCAGCCTGCTGCATGACGACCTGATTTTGACAGTGCGCGGGAACAAGCTCACCAAAGCGCAGGAAAATGCGGCATGGATAACGCAGCTAAATAATCGTGCCGTGCAGGTAAGCTGCCAGACACCGGAACAGGCGAACCTGCCGCGCTGGGTTGCCGCCAGGGCAAAGCAAAACAAGCTGGAACTGGACGACGCCGCCAATCAGTTACTTTGTTATTGCTACGAAGGAAACTTACTGGCACTCGCGCAAGCGCTGGAACGTCTGGCGCTGCTGTGGCCGGATGGCAAACTCACCCTGCCCCGCGTGGAACATGCGGTGAACGACGCAGCGCACTTCACCCCTTTCCACTGGGTTGATGCGCTACTTGCCGGGAAAAGCAAACGCGCGTTGCACATTCTCACCCAGTTGCGACTGGAAGCGTGTGAGCCGGTGATCCTGCTGCGTACCGTGCAACGCGAATTGCTGTTGCTGGTGACGTTGAAACGCCAGTCAGCACATACCCCACTGCGTGCGCTGTTTGACAAGCATCGGGTGTGGCAAAACCGCCGGGGTGTGACGGGCGATGCGCTTAACCGCCTGAGCCTCGACCAGTTACGCCAGGCGGTCCATTTGCTGAGCCGCATTGAGCTGATTGTGAAGCAGGATTTTGGTCAGTCGGTCTGGGCCGAGCTTGAAGGGCTTTCTCTGCTACTCTGTCATAAGGCACTGGCAGACGTTTTTATTGATGGTTGACATGAATCAGTTGCAGGCACTGTTTGGCGGTACATTTGATCCGGTTCATTATGGGCACCTGAAACCTGTGGAAGCGCTGGCGAACCAGATTGGCCTTTCCAGGGTGATCATCATGCCCAATAACGTGCCGCCGCACCGTGCACAACCCGAAGCCAGCAGCCAGCAACGCAAAAAAATGGTCGAACTGGCGATTGCCGATAAACCCTTATTCACCCTTGATGAACGCGAACTGCGCCGCGACACTCCTTCATATACGGCGCAAACTATACAAGAGTGGCGGGAAGAGCAAGGTGCGCAACGCCCACTGGCGTTTATCATCGGTCAGGATTCACTGCTGACTTTCCCCACCTGGCATCACTACGAGTCCATTCTGGATAACTGCCATCTGATTGTCTGCCGCCGCCCAGGTTACCCGCTGACAATGGAGCAGGAAGCGCATCAACAGTGGCTGGAAGCCCATCTCACCACCAATCCTGAAGATCTGCATACCTTACCTGCAGGACGGATTTACCTTGCCGAAACCCCGTGGTTCAACATTTCGGCGACGCTTATCCGTGAACGGCTGGAGCACGGTGAAAAGTGTGATGATTTGCTCCCCGAATCCGTCATGGCATATATCAACGAGCAGGGTTTGTACCGCTGAGCACCGCCGTCATGGCAGCGATAAGCCGATCATTCTCCCCTTCGCTTCGCACCGCCACACGGTAATAGCGCGCATCCAGCCCTGGGTAATTGGCACAGCTACGAATCAAAATGTGGCGGGAAAGCAATGCCTGTTGTAACTCCATCTCCGGCACGTCACAGCGCATAAAAAGATAATTTGCGCAGCCAGGCCAGACCGTTAACCCCGGCAGCGCGTTCAGAGCGGCGAATAAACGCGGACGTTCTTTATTAAGCCAATTCCAGCTTGCCTGCTGATAGTCGCAGTCCTGTAAAATTACCTCACCCGCGAGCGCAGCAAAGGCATTGATGGACCACGGCATCTGCGCATCGCGCATAGAGCAGACTTGCTGTTCATTGCTGCCCAACACATACCCCAATCGCAGGCCTGGAATGGCGTAAAACTTGGTGAGTGAACGCAGCACCCAAACGTGCGGATTGTTTACCAGATAAGGAATAAAACCTTCGCGTTCGGCAATAAAATCCATAAAAGCTTCGTCGAGGACAAGCGTAATTCCCAGCGCTTCGCAACGTGCGGCGATCGCGTGCAGCAAAGCGTCGTCCGGCAACAAGCCGGTGGGGTTATTCGGTGTACAGAGAAATAAACAGTCAAGGTCGGCACTCAGCGCGCCCAGCAGCGCATCGGTAAGCTGCCAGCCATCAGTCTCACGCAACTGATAGTCGCTAATCGCACATCCCACCAACGCCAGCGCCCGGCGGTATTCCGTAAACCCTGGCGTTATCAGCATCGCTTTACGTGGCTTAAGCATGTTGACCAGCGCAAAGATCGCTTCCGTTTCACCGTTCCCGGCAAGTATCCATGAAGCCGGAACCTGGTGATGAGCCGCCAGTACCTGATGCAGACGCTGATATTCAACATCCGGGTAGCGCTCGGCGAGCGACAGATTATTTTGCAACGCATGTTTAAGCGATGCCGGCATGCCAGCCGGGTTAATGTTGGCGCTGAAATCAAGCAACTGTTCCGCTGATATCCCCAACAGTTCTGCCGCCTCACGCGTATTGCCACCGTGCGCACTGTGAAACAAAGCCATCTTCCGCTCCGGTTAAAAGCCGTTATCTTAAACGAAAAAGAGGCTGTGATTGAGGGCGCGATGGTAAACTTTGCGCACGAATCCAGACGGGAGATCACAATGCGACTCTGGCTGATACGCCACGGAGAAACCGAAGCGAATGTTGCCGGGCTTTATAGCGGCCACTCACCGACTCCGCTGACGCCCAAAGGGCTGGCGCAGGCGGAAGCCCTGCGCGATTTACTCGCGAGTGTGCCCTTCGATTATGTGCTGTGTAGCGAACTGGAGCGCGCGCAGCAGACGGCCGCGCGCGTACTGGAATCGCGTACGCTGACCGTTCATACCACACCATTACTTAATGAGATGTTTTTTGGCGACTGGGAAATGCGCCATCATCGCGATTTAACGCGAGAAGATCCGGAAAGCTATACCGCCTGGTGTACCGACTGGCAGCACGCCGTTCCTACCAATGGTGAAGGATTTCAGGCATTTTCTGCACGAATTGAGCAAGTTATTGCGCTGCTTGCCGATATAAAAAGTCAGCACAAGAACGTGTTGATCGCCAGCCATCAGGGGGTATTGAGTTTGTTGATAGCCCGCTTGCTCAACATGCCTGCCGCATCGCTGTGGCATTTTCGTGTTGATCAAGGATGCTGGAGCGCTATTGATATCCATGATGATTTCGCCACGCTACGGGTATTAAATAGTCGCGCAGCATGGCGCGCGGACGTTGCATAGCCTGTTTTTCACGCATCCTATTCACACCGCTGATTCGGCCATTGACACGCCCTCACAGGCTGCTATCCTCCGCGCGCAGAGATTGTTTTACAAAAATGGCAATGCAATCGCGCGCCCGTGATGGGATGATAGCCAACTTTTAAACTTGCCGGGTCTCTGTTACCCCGACAATCGATGCAGTTCAGGTATAATGTCAGGCCGTTCATTAACAGTACATTTTTCACTCACCCCAGGGGGAACACTTGCAGGGTAAAGCACTCCAGGATTTTGTTATCGACAAAATTGATGACCTGAAAGGTCAAGATATCGTTGCCATTGACGTTCAGGGTAAATCCAGTATCACCGACTGCATGATTATCTGCACCGGCACCTCTACGCGTCACGTTATCTCTATTGCGGATCATGTGGTGCAGGAATCGCGTGCCGCCGGCATGATGCCGCTGGGTGTCGAAGGTGAAAGCGCCGCGGACTGGGTCGTTGTCGATTTGGGCGATGTGATTGTCCACGTCATGCAGGAAGAGAGCCGTCGCCTGTATGAGCTGGAAAAACTCTGGGGTTAATGCGTGAAACTGCAACTGGTCGCCGTCGGCACGAAAATGCCGGACTGGGTACAGACAGGTTTTAGTGAATACCTGCGCCGCTTTCCAAAAGATATGCCGTTCGAACTAATCGAAATTCCGGCGGGAAAGCGCGGCAAGAACGCAGATATCAAACGCATTCTCGATAAAGAGGGTGAATTGATGCTGGCCGCGGCCGGCAAAAATCGTATCGTTACCCTCGATATTCCGGGTAAACCCTGGGATACACCGCAGCTGGCAAACGAGCTGGAGCGCTGGAAGCAAGACGGGCGCGATGTCAGCTTGCTGATTGGCGGGCCGGAAGGGCTATCACCAGCCTGCAAAGCGGCGGCAGAACAAAGTTGGTCACTCTCTGCGCTAACGTTACCTCACCCGCTGGTGCGCGTGCTGGTTGCTGAAAGCCTATATCGCGCATGGAGTATTACCACCAACCATCCTTATCACCGTGAGTAACGACGAGTCTTGGGTAGATTAAGCAGCGGATGAAATTACAGAATTCTTTTCGCGACTATACGGCTGAGTCCGCGCTGTTTGTGCGCCGGGCGCTGGTCGCTTTTACGGGGATTTTGCTGCTTACCGGCGTGCTGGTAGCCAACCTTTATAACCTGCAAATCGTCCGTTTTGCGGACTACCAGACCCGCTCCAACGAAAACCGCATTAAGCTGGTGCCTATCGCGCCAAGCCGCGGCATTATCTACGATCGCAACGGCACGCCGCTGGCGCTGAACCGCACCATCTACCAGGTCGAGATGATGCCGGAGAAAGTCGATGATGTGCAGCAAACGCTGGATGCCCTGCGCGATGTGGTCGATCTGAACGACGACGATATTGCCAACTTCAAAAAAGAGCGCTCACGCTCGCACCGCTTCACCTCAATACCGGTAAAAACTAACCTGACGGAAGTTCAGGTGGCGCGCTTTGCGGTGAACCAGTACCGTTTCCCCGGCGTTGAGGTCAAGGGCTATAAGCGCCGGTTTTATCCGTATGGTTCCGCGCTGACACACGTTATTGGCTACGTGTCGAAAATTAACGATAAAGATGTCGAACGGCTGGATAAAGAGGGCAAGCTGGCAAACTACGCCGCCACCCACGATATCGGTAAACTGGGCATTGAGCGCTATTACGAAGATGTGCTGCACGGTCAGACCGGTTATGAAGAGGTGGAAGTCAACAACCGCGGCCGCGTGATCCGTCAGCTCAAAGAGGTGCCGCCACAGGCCGGTCATGATATCTACCTGACGCTGGATTTAAAACTCCAGCAATATATTGAAACGCTGCTCGCTGGCAGCCGTGCCGCCGTGGTAGTAACCGATCCACGCAATGGCAGCATTCTCGCGCTGGTGTCGATGCCAAGCTACGATCCGAACCTGTTTGTCGATGGCATTTCCAGCAAAGATTACTCTTCCCTCTTAAACGACCCAAATACGCCGCTGATCAACCGCGCAACGCAAGGGGTGTACCCACCAGCGTCCACGGTAAAACCGTATGTGGCCGTTTCCGCACTCAGCGCCGGGGTGATCACGCGTAACACCAGCCTGTTCGATCCCGGCTGGTGGCAATTACCCGGCTCGGAAAAACGTTACCGCGACTGGAAAAAATGGGGTCACGGCCACCTGAACGTTACCAAGTCGCTGGAAGAGTCTGCTGATACCTTCTTCTATCAGGTTGCCTACGATATGGGCATCGACCGCCTGGCAGAGTGGATGGGCAAATTTGGCTACGGTCATTATACCGGCGTTGACCTCTCGGAAGAGCGCGCGGGGAACATGCCAACCCGCGAATGGAAACTGAAGCGCTTTAAAAAGCCGTGGTACCAGGGCGATACCATTCCGGTAGGGATCGGCCAGGGTTACTGGACGGCAACGCCATTACAGATGAACAAAGCGATGATGACGCTGATTAATGACGGCGTTGTTAAAGTGCCGCATCTGCTGATGAGCACGGTAGAAGATGGCAAGCAAGTGCCGTGGCAACAGCCGGCACAGCCGCCGGTGGGTGATATTCACTCTGGCTACTGGGAGATTGCCAAAGACGGGATGTATGGTGTAGCCAACCGCCCGAATGGTACGGGTCATAAATACTTCGCCAACGCGCCGTACAAAGTCGCGGCGAAATCCGGTACCGCCCAGGTCTTTGGTTTGAAAGCCAACGAAACCTATAACGCTCACCGTATTGCCGAACGTCTGCGCGATCATAAATTGATGACGGCGTTCGCCCCTTACGATAACCCGCAGGTCGCCGTCGCCGTCATTCTGGAAAACGGTGGCGCAGGTCCGGCGGTGGGTACGATTATGCGCCAGATCCTCGATCACATTATGCTTGGCGATAACAACACCGAGCTGCCAACGGAAAACCCGTCCACGGCAGCAGTGGAGGACCAATAACATGACGGATAATCCGAACAAGAAATCGTTCTGGGATAAAATCCACATCGATCCGGTACTGCTGCTGATTATCCTCGCTCTGCTGTTTTACAGCGCGATCGTTATCTGGAGCGCCAGTGGCCAGGATATCGGTATGACCGAGCGCAAAATCGGTCAGATCGCCATGGGGCTGATTATCATGGTCATCCTGGCGCAGGTGCCGCCACGCGTCTATGAAGGTTGGGCGCCCTACCTTTACATTTTCTGCATCGTCTTGCTTGTCGCGGTGGATGCCTTCGGCGCTATCTCAAAAGGCGCGCAGCGCTGGCTTGATTTGGGCGTGGTGCGTTTCCAGCCTTCGGAAATCGCTAAAATTGCCGTACCGTTAATGGTGGCACGCTTTATTAACCGCGATGTCTGCCCGCCTTCGCTGAAGAACACCGCTATCGCGCTGGCGCTGATTTTCGTGCCGACGCTGCTGGTGGCGGCGCAACCGGATTTGGGAACCTCCATCCTCGTGGTGCTCTCCGGGCTGTTTGTGCTGTTTCTTTCCGGGTTAAGCTGGCGGCTGATTGGCATTGCCGCCGTGCTGGTGGCGGCGTTTATCCCGGTGCTGTGGTTCTTCCTGATGCATGATTATCAGCGCCAGCGCGTGATGATGCTGCTCGATCCGGAAACCGATCCGCTCGGCGCGGGCTATCATATTATTCAGTCAAAAATCGCCATCGGCTCCGGCGGTCTGAGCGGTAAAGGCTGGCTGCACGGAACCCAGTCGCAACTGGAGTTTCTGCCCGAACGCCATACCGACTTTATCTTTGCCGTGCTGGCGGAAGAGCTGGGCCTCATCGGTATTCTGATTTTGCTGGCGCTGTACGTGTTGCTGATTATGCGTGGGCTGTGGATTGCCGCCCGGGCGCAAACCACGTTCGGGCGCGTTATGGCCGGTGGTTTAATGTTGATTTTGTTCGTTTATGTGTTCGTAAATATTGGTATGGTGAGCGGTATCCTGCCGGTGGTGGGCGTACCGCTGCCACTGATCAGTTACGGGGGTTCCGCCCTGATCGTACTCATGGCCGGGTTTGGTATCGTTATGTCGATCCATACCCACAGGAAAATGTTGTCAAAGAGCGTATAAGAGGTGGGCAATGCGTAAGCAATGGCTTGGGATCTGCATAGCAGCAGGATTACTGGCGGCATGTTCGAACGATGATGGTCAGCAGCAGACGACCGTAGCGCCGCAACCTGCGGTGTGTAACGGCCCTGTCGTTGAAATTAGCGGTGCGGAGCCTCATTACGAAGCGCCTGTCGCCACGGCGAATCAGGATTATGAACGCGACGGTAAGCGCTACAAAATCGTGCAGACTCCGGCGAATTTTAGCCAGGCGGGGTTGGCTGCCATTTATGATGCCGAACCCGGCAGCAATTTGACTGCTTCCGGCGAAGCGTTCGATCCAATGCAGCTTACCGCAGCACACCCGACACTGCCCATTCCGAGCTATGCGCGTATCACCAACCTGGCGAATGGTCGCATGATTGTGGTCCGCATTAACGATCGCGGGCCCTACGGCAACGATCGCGTGATTTCCCTGTCACGTGCGGCGGCGGATCGACTGAACACCTCCAATAACACCAAAGTGCGTATCGATCCGATTATCGTTGCGCAAGATGGTTCCCTTTCCGGCCCGGGTATGGCGTGTACGAAAGTTGCACAGCAAACCTACGCGTTGCCAGCGCGTCCCGATCTTGGCGGCGGTCTCGGCAGCGTCTCTTCGGCTCCGCAGCCAGTAGAGCCGCAGGGCAATGTCCACGCTATCAGCAATGACACGCTGAAAAGCGACGACACGACCGCGGCGCCAGTGCGTAGCGGCGGCTTCCTGGGCGCGCCGACTCCACTCGCCTCTGGCGTGCTGGAAGGCAGCACCGATACTGCGACCGCGACAGCAGCGCAACCAGCAACAGCATCTGTGACGCCAACGGCTACGCCGGCCGCGCAGACTGCTCCGGCTGCGCAAACTTACACACCAACGCGCACTTCGCCCGTTACCGCCCCAGGCTCAGTACAGGGCAACGTACATACTGCCGCACCTGCCAGCAGCGCTGCGGCAGTAAGCAGCGGCGGTTATATGGTGCAGGTGGGTGCCGTCAGCGATCAGACGCGTGCACAACAATACCAGCAGCGCCTGGCGCAGCAGTTTGCGGTTCCTGGGCGCGTCACGCAAAACGGTGCGGTCTGGCGCGTACAGTTAGGGCCGTTCAGCAACAAAGCGGACGCCAGCGCCTTGCAGCAGCGCCTGCAAAACGAGGCGCAGTTGCAGTCATTCGTCACGAACGCCCAGTAACGTTGCTAAGGCGTCTGATTTTGTCAACTTATGTCAGCAACATTAACAAAGTCATGCTGAAAGTCAGATGCCTGCAGGTATAGCTTTTGCTATAGTAAGGCACTTTTTTTAACTCCATCACGGATGTCGTTGTTCGACCATGAAGACCACTTTTTCCGCTCGTTTTATGCAGCGCCTGGCGCTCACCACGGCGCTGGCAGCAGCTTCTCTTTCCGCTGCGCATGCCGATGACCTGAATATTAAGACCATGATCCCGGGCGTTCCGCAGATTGACGCGGAATCCTATATCCTGATCGACTATAACTCCGGCAAAGTGCTGGCTGAGCAAAACGCTGATGCGCGCCGCGATCCTGCAAGCCTGACCAAGATGATGACCAGCTATGTCATTGGCCAGGCCATGAAAGCGGGCAAATTCAAAGACAGCGATCTGGTCACGATTGGTAACGACGCCTGGGCTACCGGCAACCCGGTGTTCCGTGGTTCTTCGCTGATGTTCCTGAAACCCGGTATGCAAGTGCCGGTTTCCCAACTGATCCGTGGAATCAACCTGCAATCCGGTAACGATGCTTGCGTGGCAATGGCCGATTATGTGGCGGGCAGCCAGGATGCGTTTGTCGGCCTGATGAACAACTACGTTAAAGCGCTGGGCCTGCAAAACAGCCACTTCCAGACCGTACACGGCCTGGATGCGGATGGTCAGTACAGCTCCGCGCGTGACATGGCGCTGATTGGTCAGGCGCTGATCCGCGATGTGCCGAACGAATACTCCATTTATAAAGAGAAAGAGTTCACCTTTAACGGCATTCGCCAGACCAACCGTAATGGCCTGCTGTGGGATAACAGCCTGAATGTCGACGGGATTAAAACCGGTCACACCGATAAAGCGGGTTATAACCTGGTGGCATCAGCAACCGAAGGCCAGATGCGCCTGATCTCTGCTGTGATGGGTGGTCGCACGTTTAAAGGCCGTGAAACCGAAAGCAAGAAACTGCTGACCTGGGGCTTCCGTTTCTTTGAAACCGTAAGTCCGATCAAAGCCGGTAAAGAGTTTGCCTCAGAGCCAGCATGGTTTGGCGACAGCGATCGCGCGTCGCTGGGCGTTGATAAAGACGTGTACCTGACCATTCCGCGTGGTCGCATGAAAGATCTGAAAGCCAGCTATGTGCTGAACACCAGCGAACTGCACGCACCGCTGCAGAAAAATCAGGTGGTTGGCTCTATCAACTTCCAGTTGGATGGTAAAACCATCGAACAGCGCCCGCTGGTGGTGTTGCAGGAGATCCCGGAAGGCAATTTCTTCGGCAAAATCATTGATTACATTAAATTGATGTTCCATCACTGGTTTGGCTAAAAATTGAACACTTGAAAGTGTGATTTCCGTCCCCATATACTTAGCATCTCAGAAAAACTCCTGCCCTTGCGGCAGGAGTTCTTATTTTTTACGCCGGAGCTGACATGAAAACCAATCTTAAAGAACTGCTTGAATTCCCGACTCCCTTTACTTACAAAGTGATGGGTCTGGCGAAACCAGAGCTGGTTGATCTGGTGGTTGAAGTGGTACAGCGCCATGCGCCAGGTGATTACTCTCCGCAGGTAAAACCGAGCAGCAAAGGCAATTACCACTCGGTATCCATCACCATTAACGCCACGCATATTGAGCAAGTAGAGACGCTGTACGAAGAACTCGGCAATATCGAAATTGTTCGTATGGTGCTGTAATTGTTCATCACGTTACCCGGAGCCATTCGGGTAACGTCTTCGCTGTGATATACTCCCCCCACTCTTTTTCTCCCCCGGGGATGCCGTTTTGTCTCAGGACACCATTCTTATCCGCAATCTTGGTTTGCAGCCTTATGATCCCATTTCTCGGGCGATGCATGAATTCACCGATGCTCGCGACGAGACGACGCCGGATGAAATCTGGCTGGTAGAACACCACCCCATCTTTACGCAAGGCCAGGCCGGCAAAGCCGAACACGTGCTGGCTCCGGGCGATATTCCTGTGATCCAGAGCGATCGCGGCGGGCAGGTAACCTACCATGGGCCAGGCCAGCAGATCATGTATGTATTAATTAATCTGAAGCGGCGAAAAGTGGGCGTGCGCGAACTTGTCACATTGCTGGAAAATACGGTTATCAATACGCTGGCAACGCTCGGGATTAACGCCCAGGCGCGTGCTGACGCACCCGGTGTATATGTGCAAGGCAAGAAAATCTGTTCTCTGGGGCTGCGGATCCGTAAAGGGTGCTCATTTCATGGGCTGGCGCTGAATATCGATATGGATTTGGCGCCGTTTATGCGCATCAATCCTTGCGGGTACGCCGGTATGGAAATGACCCAGGTCAGCCAACTGGTGGAAAATAGCGATATGGATAAATTAAGGACGATTCTTATCCAGCAATTTTTAGCGCTACTAAACAATCCACCGCATCAATATATGAGCGCTTAATATATCATGTATAGAAGCCCGCATTTTGTGCGGGTAGTTATTTATTTGCCCTGTTAGCGCTTTACAATAGAAGCCATATTCTCTATTTTCAACCTGCCTGCTTTGTCGGGATAATTAGCATTAAAGCACGTTGCCAGGCTTTGTATGCGCGCTCCAGTTCAATCTTTTTTGCGTGTATTGTCTGGCCTCGCGATGAAAAACTACGTCATGATGACGAGAGACAGGATGTTTACTCAAGTTAATAATCAACAACAAAAATAAATTCAACTATCATTCAGTTTTTGAATGAATACGGAGCACAAGCGTGGATAATAATAACCTGCAGGAAAAGCGAATAACCGTGCGCCCCGACGATGATAAGCCGCAAGTCTTCAGAACGCTGCGCAATATTGATCTCAATTTATTGACCATTTTTGAGGCAGTATATGTGCACAAAGGGATAGTCAACGCGGCCAAAGTGCTCAATTTAACGCCTTCCGCAATTAGCCAGTCTATTCAAAAATTACGCGCAATATTTCCCGATCCGCTTTTCATTCGTAAAGGCCAGGGCGTGACGCCTACGGCTTATGCTTCCCATCTGCACGAATATATCAGCCAGGGGCTGGAGTCTATTCTTGGCGCATTAGATCTGACCGGCAGTTATGACAAACAACGAACGATTACCATCGGCACGCCACCATCGATTGGTGCATTAGTTATACCTGTTATCTTCCAGGCAATAAAAGAGAGTTCGCCGCATCTGATGATGCGTAATATTCCCGTTAATGATGCGGAAAGTCAGCTCAGCCAGTTTCAAACCGATTTAATTATTGATACGCATATTGCAGGCTCTCGTACCATTAATCATCACGTCCTTTATAGCGACCGCGTCATGCTGGTATGCCGTAAAGGGCACCCTTGTTTAAATGGGCTAATCAATGGAGAAGTTTTGCAACAGTACGAACACACGCTGCTAATGCTGGAAGGGCAAAATCTCAGCGGGCTTCGCCAACGCGTACAGGATCTTTTACCTGAGCGTCAGGTAAGCTTCAGCAGTTACAATATGTTTACGATTGCGGCACTGATCGGCAACAGCGATATGCTCGGGTTAATGCCGGCGCGGCTGTTTGAGTTATTCAGTGGCTGTTGGCCGCTGGTTGAAATTAATTACCCGCCGATCAGCAGTGAGCAGCTTGAAATCTCACTTTTTTACAATAAGTTGAGCCTGCGCGACCCGGTACTGGAAAGCGTCATTAATGTTATCCGGCGGGCTTTTTAACGCCCGTCCGTGCCTGGCGAAAGCGCTAACCCTTATTGGGCATTCGGCACAAAACAACAACTATTTTACAAATTGCCCCGTTGTCAGGCTGCTTTCTATCCCCCTCAATGGTATACTGCACGCAACTTAATTCAAAAATAGTTGATAAATACAACATTCATTTGAATTGAATGCTTACTTCGTTATCCGCAACTGGAACACGCACGCTATGAGTAAACCCATTGTGATGGAACGCGGTGTTAAGTACCGCGATGCCGATAAAATGGCGCTTATCCCGGTTAAAAATGTGGCGACTGAGCGCGAAGCCCTGTTAAGAAAACCGGAATGGATGAAAATCAAACTCCCGGCCGACTCTTCCCGTATCCAGGGCATTAAAGCAGCCATGCGTAAAAACGGGCTGCACTCTGTGTGCGAAGAGGCTTCCTGCCCGAACCTCGCTGAGTGTTTCAATCACGGTACGGCAACCTTTATGATCCTTGGCGCTATTTGCACGCGCCGCTGTCCGTTCTGCGATGTGGCACATGGCCGTCCTGTGGCACCGGATGCCAACGAACCGCAAAAACTGGCGCAAACCATTGCTGATATGGCGCTGCGTTATGTAGTAATCACCTCTGTTGACCGTGACGATTTGCGTGACGGAGGTGCTCAGCATTTTGCTGATTGCATTACTGCAATCCGCGAAAAAAGCCCATCGATCAAAATCGAAACGCTGGTGCCAGATTTCCGTGGTCGTATGGATCGTGCGCTGGATATCCTCACTGCCACGCCACCAGATGTGTTTAACCACAACCTGGAGAACGTGCCGCGTGTTTACCGCCAGGTTCGCCCGGGCGCAGATTACAACTGGTCGCTGAAACTACTGGAGCGTTTTAAAGAAGCGCATCCGGAAATCCCGACGAAATCCGGTTTGATGGTTGGCTTAGGCGAAACCAACGCAGAGATCATTGAAGTCATGCGCGATTTGCGCCGTCACGGCGTGACGATGCTGACGCTGGGCCAATATTTACAGCCAAGCCGCCACCACCTGCCTGTACAGCGCTATGTCAGCCCGGATGAGTTTGACGAAATGAAAGAGGAAGCGCTGGCGATGGGCTTTACCCATGCAGCCTGTGGCCCGTTCGTTCGTTCCTCTTACCATGCAGATCTGCAGGCAAAAGGCATTGAAGTGAAGTAACACTTGCTTACACTGCAAACAAAAAAACCGGCTTCTGCGCCGGTTTTTTTTCGCCTGTCAAAGCCGCTGTTACTCTTTGTGAGAGAGTTTTTCTGCTGTGACTTCGTCAGCTTTTTTCGCTGCATCATCATCATTCATGGCTTTTTTAAAGCCTTTGATGGCTGCGCCCAGGTCACCGCCGAGCGTACGCAATTTTTTGGTTCCAAACAGCAGAACAACCAGTGCGGCCACAACCAGCAGTTTGGTAATACTAATCTCACCCATAGATACCTTCTTTCGTAAAACAGGCTGCATAAAACGCCATTATAACCGGACTTCATTAACGGTCATTCGACGCGCGCACACAATAGCAATGTGTAACGAGATGAATCAAGCATTGTTTAAAAAAACATCACAATAAATGCGGTACAGCGAAACGGCGATTGCGTAACACCGGCAGTTTCTCGCGTGTCTGCGCCACGCGTTCAGGCGTGACCTCTGCGAAAATCAGCTGTGGCGCTTCTGCTGCTGCCGCAACCGTCACGCCCTGCGGATCAACAACCCGGCTCTGCCCGATATTCTTATTGCCGCATTCGCCGGCCGCGACAATATAACATGTTGTGTCCAGCGCCCTTGCCGATAGCAGCGTCGACCAGTGCTGCTCCTTGAGCGGACCGCGTACCCAGGCAGCAGGCAACACCAGCAGTTCAGCACCCTGCAGCGCCAGCGACAATGCCAGTTCCGGGAAACGCAAATCGTAGCACGTCATCAACCCGACCTTCATGCCCTCCACATCAATCAACGGAGGAATATCGTGCCCGGCGTCCACTCGTAGCGATTCCTGCATATTGAATGCGTCATACAAATGCAGCTTGGCATACTGCGCGATCACCTCTCCACCGCGCAATACCACCAGCGTATTAACGGCCCTGCCTTCGGTTGACGGAACATGCACCGTCAACACCGTCGTCAACGCGTTATGCTGACTCTCCGTACGCAACAGGCTCAGAAAGCCACCATCCAGCGTCTGTGCCGATTTGACTGAAAGGTGGGGGTCGGCATCATCTCTTGCCAATAATGCCTCTGGCAGCACCAGCAGCGACGCCTGACGCGCTGCCGCTTGTGCCATCAACGCAACACACGTCTGCGCATTGGTCCGCCAGTCTGGCGTGACCGCAAATTGCCCGGCTGCAACAATCATCTTTAGTCCTCTCGCTTCGTCACGATAGCCAGAAAATAGCCGCGACGCTAAACTCAACACTCTAACAAATCAAATAGCAGGATCTCACGGTGTTACAACTTCTTTTAGCGGTATTTATTGGCGGTGGAACCGGCAGCGTTGCGCGCTGGATGTTAAGTATGAAACTTAATCCGGCACATCAGGCAATTCCTGTTGGTACGCTCACCGCCAACCTGCTTGGCGCGTTTATTATCGGTATGGGTTTGGCGTGGTTCAATCGTATGACGCACATTGATCCCGTCTGGAAAGTGCTGTTAACCACCGGCTTTTGTGGTGGGCTGACGACCTTTTCTACCTTTTCCGCTGAAGTGGTGTTTTTGTTACAGGAGGGACGAATTAACTGGGCGCTGCTGAATGTAGCGGTAAACCTGCTGGGTTCGTTTGCCATGACGACGCTGGCGTTTTGGTTGTTTTCCTCGGTTAACGCAAATTGAAAGCATAAAAAAACCCGCCTTACGGCGGGTTTTGGAATTCTTACTGTACGTACGTAGCTGAATTAAACAGGCATTACGTTCGCAGCAGATGGGCCTTTGGCACCGTTAGTGATTTCAAACTCAACGCGCTGGCCTTCAGCCAGGGTTTTGAAACCATTGCTCTGGATTGCAGAGAAGTGTACGAACACGTCTTTGCTGCCATCTTCCGGAGTAATGAAACCGAATCCTTTGGATTCATTAAACCACTTAACGTTACCTTTAATCTTAGACATCAAAATTACCTTTACATGAAAAATCGACACAAATGCTGTGTCGGGTATCAGTACAACAATTGTGACGACTTTTGTCCAGTCGTTATTCGTGAAAAAGTGATAAATGTCGCTAACTTTTTTGCAAAAGTGAGTTTATTCCGCGTTTTAGGCAATGATTAAAATTTGCACACCGCGTTAACACAGCATTTGCAGCTAAAACTGAAAGCGCATCCAGGCAAAGTAAACGTTACCGTTGTTATAGGTGCCCGGAATGTAGGTCATCTGGAAGGTCGCCGGGCCATAGCCGATAGATGCCAGCGGCAACAATACCGGAATGGGAATGTACTTCCAGTTATCACGCGCGGTAAACCCGGCCGTATAACCCAATCCCAGACGGAAATTATCATCTGCCAGCGGGCGCCATGTTTTTTCCCACCCGTAGCCGCCAATCGGTTCCCATTTGTTATAGGAATCTTTAAACGCCATCACATAAAGGCCATGCCAGTTCCCTTTTTCGTCCCAGCGAGACTGACCAAAACCCGCGCCCCACGGACGTTCGTTATAGCGATCCGTTTTTTCCTTGTCATAGGCGAAACGCGCATGCCAGGTGATAGCAGGAACATAAAGATCATAATGCTCTGGCTGCTGCCAGGTTTGCTTCACATTGTCAGTAAAACTCGAGAACCAGGAGCTTTCTGCAGCAACTGCTGTGGTAACCACCGAAAACGGACAAAACAAAGCCCAAAAAATAGCTAAAAACTTCTTATTTACAGACACCGTATTTATTCCATGTTACGCAACGACGTTTATTCTTGGGCATGCTATCTGAATAGTTCCTTAACGAGATCGGATTAATTCTGAAAAAACCTACGGAATAATCGCAGTATTTGCCTCACTTAACACAGAATAGCGTTAGATGCGCCCCCTCACAGGAGCGCAAACAATGACTAACGTTTGTTGCGATGCAGTAAGAAATAAACCGCCGGAATAACCAACATCGACAGCAAGGGTGCCGTTATCATGCCGCCAATCATAGGAGCAGCGATACGGCTCATCACCTCCGAACCGCTGCCACCGCCCCACATAATGGGAAGCAGCCCTGCCATAATCGTCGCAACTGTCATTACCTTTGGCCGCACGCGGAGTACCGCACCTTCATGGATAGCCTGTAGCAACACCTTATTCCCCCCATCCGGTTCACGTGTGCGATATTTCTGAAGTGCATGATTAAGATAGAGCACCATAATAACGCCGAACTCCGCCGCTACCCCGGCAAGCGCAATAAAGCCTACGGCTCCCGCAACGGACAAATTATATCCCAGCAGCCACAATAACCAGACACCGCCAATCAACGAAAATGGCAATGTCCCCATTATTAACAGGGCATCAGATATACGCTTAAAGGTAATAAATAGCAGGACGAAGATAATCATTAGCGTTACCGGCAAAACGATTTTCAATTTTGCCGTGGCGCGTTCCAGATATTCAAACTGTCCGGACCACGAAAGCGTTACCCCCTGCGGCAGTTTCACCTGCTGCGCCACCCGCTGCTGCATCTCGTCCACTGCCGATTTCAAATCGCGACCGCGCAGGTCAACGTAGATCCAGTTCGAGAGGCGCGCGTTCTCGCTTTTCAGCATCGGCGGCCCCTCTTTCACCACGATATCCGCCAGTTCACCTAACGCAATCTGGCTGCCATTTTCCGTGATCACCGGCAATTTGCGCAAATCATCAACGTTATCACGTATTTCTCGCGGGTAACGCACATTGATGGGATACCGTTCCCGACCCTGTAGCACTTCACCAATATTTTCTCCCCCCACCAACGTTGAAACCAGCGACTGCAACTCTTTTACGGACACACCATAACGCGCGGCTTGCTGCCGGTTAATGTTGATATCGACGTAGCGCCCGCCCGCCAGGCGCTCCGCCAGTGCCGATGTTACGCCCGGCACGGTTTTCACCACCTGCTCAATTTGCTGCGCCACAGGTTCAATATCAGCAATATTATTGCCGTTCACCTTAATCCCCACCGGGCTTTTAATGCCGGTTGCCAGCATATCCAGGCGGTTACGGATAGGGGGCACCCAGACATTGGCGATGCCCGGTACGCTGACGGTTTTATCCAGTTCTTCCACCAGCTTTTCTGGGGTCATCCCCGCTCGCCACTGGTCGCGCGGTTTAAAGCGAATAGTGGTTTCCAGCATGGTCAACGGCGCGGGATCGGTTGCACTCTCCGCTCTGCCGGCCTTACCAAATACGCTCGCCACTTCCGGCACGCTTTTAATCAGCCGGTCGGTTTGCTGCAATAAACGTCCAGCTTCCCGCGCAGAAATCCCCGGCAACGTCGACGGCATATACAGCAAATCGCCTTCGTTAAGCGGCGGCATAAACTCGCTGCCCAGCCGGCTCAGCGGCCATAACGTTGCCAGCAGCAACAGCAGCGCCACTGCCAGTGTCGCTTTCGGCCACGCCAGCACTTTGTCCAGCAGTGGCTCATACATGCGGATCAAAAAACGGTTGATCGGGTTGGCTTTCTCATCAGGAATTTTTCCGCGAATAAACAAGCCCATCAGCAC
Source organism: Kosakonia sp. LAM2021 (assembly GCF_016620385.1). Lineage (NCBI taxonomy): Bacteria > Pseudomonadati > Pseudomonadota > Gammaproteobacteria > Enterobacterales > Enterobacteriaceae > Kosakonia > Kosakonia sp. LAM2021. The sequence continues at coordinate 180,616 of NZ_JAENHT010000003.1, read as the reverse complement.
CGGAACCAGCGTGATACCAAGCCCGGCGGCCACCGCCATCGCCCAGCTCTTGGTGAACGCCAGCGGTGAGAACATGCGCCCTTCCTGCGCTTCCAGCGAAAACACCGGAATAAACGACAAGGTGATAATCAGCAGGCTGCAAAACAGAGCAGGTCCCACTTCGACTGCCGCCTGTTCTGAAAAACGCCAGTAATCCGCACCGGTCGGCTGGCGGTCAGGGTTATCGTGCCGCCACTGCTCCATCACTTTGTGCATGTTCTCAATCATCACAATGGCCGCATCCACCATCGCGCCAATAGCAATCGCAATCCCGCCAAGCGACATGATATTGGCGTTGATGCCCTGGTAATGCATGACGATAAACGCGCCAAGTATCCCCAGCGGCAGCGACACAATTGCCACTAACGCTGAGCGGAAATGGAACAGGAATAGCGTGCAAACCAGTGCAACGACGATGAATTCCTCGATCAATTTATGCGTCAGCGTTTCAACTGCACTTTCAATCAGCGTCGAGCGATCGTAAACCGGCACGATCGCTACACCGTCGGGCAGCGTTTTTTGCACCTCACTCAGTTTTGCTTTCACCGCATGAATGGTATCGAGCGCGTTTTTGCCATAACGCATAACGATAATGCCGCCCGCGACTTCGCCTTCGCCATTATATTCCGCCACGCCACGGCGCAGTTCCGGCCCAAGGCGCACCGTCGCCACATCGGAAAGCATCACTGGCACACCGTCCCGGCTGGCAATGACTATCTGGCGAAAATCTGCCAGTTGCCGCAAGTAACCGGTAGTGCGCACCATAAATTCGGCTTCGCCCATCTCCAGCAACGCGCCGCCACTCTCCTGATTCGCCGCCTGCACAGCGCTGACAATCTGTTCATGGGTAATATTCAACGCCCGCATTTTCGCGGGATCCGGCGCAACCTGATACTGCCGCACCATACCGCCAACGCTTGCTACTTCCGCAACGTTCGGTACCGTTTTGAGTTCAAATTTCAGCGTCCAGTCCTGCAACGCGCGCAAATCTGCCAGATTATGTTTACCGCTGCGATCCACCAGCGCGTACTCATAAATCCAGCCCACACCGGTCGCATCCGGCCCTAACCCAACACTCACGCCCGCAGGCAACGATGACTGGATTTGACTTAAATTCTCCAGCACGCGAGAACGCGCCCAGTAGAGGTCGGTGTCATCATCGAACAGCACATAGACATAGGCATCGCCAAACATCGAATAGCCGCGCACCGTTTTCGCCCCCGGCACGGAAAGCATGGCGGTAGTCAGCGGATAAGTGACTTGATCTTCAATAAGTTGCGGCGCTTTACCCGGATAGCTGGCGCGAATAATCACCTGTACATCAGAGAGATCCGGCAGCGCATCCAGCGGTGCGCGCTGCACTGACCAAATCCCCCAGCCGGTGAGCACCAGCGCGGCCAGCAGAATTAACAAGCGGTTACGCAGCGAGGCGCGAATGACGGCAGCAATCATTTCATTGCCTCCTGCGTGGGCATCAGATGAGTAATGACAGCGCCCTGTTCATCGTCCAGCGTGAAGCTGAACATCACCTTATCGCCCACTTTGATATCGGGTTCAGGCTGTTTAAGCACGAAATCCATTGTCATCGCACCCCAGTTCAGCGCCGGGATCGGCTGGTGCGATAACGAGATGCTGCCCGCCTCAATCGCTTTCACCACCCCGGTTGATTCGTAAGTCTGCACGTTCTTCACCGCCGCCTGCGGTGCCTGTTGGAGCGGGAGCGCGCTACGCAGGCTCGCTTCCGAATCGATCAGGAACTGGCCGGACGTCACAACGTTATCGCCCTCTTTTAACCCGGACAGCACTTCGGTCCAGCCCTGTGCTGTCCGTCCGGTAGTGATGTTAACGGCCTGGAAATGCCCGTCGCCCGTCGCCAGTAACACGCGGCTTGCCGCACCAGTTTCAATCAGCGCCTCTTCCGGGATAGCCAGCACGTCAGGCTGCTGCGCCGAAGCAGGTTGCGTGACGGTCAGGAACATGCCGGGTTTGAGTTTTTGCTGCGGGTTATCCAGCACGATGCGGGCTTTCAGCGTCCGGGTGGTAGTTTCAAGCTGTGGCAGCAACTCACTGACGCGGCCGTGAAACTGCTCGCCCGGCCAGCTGCCAGATGTGGCAATGATTTCGCTACCCGCAGTAAGTGCCTGCGCCTGGCTTTGCGGGTAATCGACCACCAGCCAGACAGGATCAAGGCTCGCCAGCTCAAAGAGAACTTGCGTAGCGGCAACTTGCGCACCTTCGCGGGAATCAAGCTTGACCACATAACCGTCACGATCGGCGCGCAGCGTGAGCCGGGTTTGCGGTTTTCCGCTGCGTTCAACTGCGCGAATAATGGCATCCGGCATAAACTGCAACGCCAGCCGCTCGCGGGCAGCCCGCGTCAGTTCACCATCGCCCAACTGGCGCACCGCCAGATACTCTTGCTGCGCCGTGGTCCATTGCGGGATCCACAACTGCGCCAGCGCTTCGCCTTTTTTCACCCACTGCTGTGGCGCGCGGACAAACAGTTTTTCCACCACGCCCGCCGCCGGAGACGGCACGCTCTGAATGCTGCGCTCATCGGTGGTTACCGTGGCGAAGGCAGAAAACGCGTCGGCAAGCGCACGTTTTTCCACCTTCGCCGTGGTCATCCCAAGATTTTGCTGCTGCTGCGCACTGACGCTAACACCGCCGCTGGCAGGTGTTTCATCGGCATAACGTGGCACCAACGGCATATCCATAAACGGTGATTTACCTAGCTTGTCAAAACGCTGATCCGGCACCATCGGATCGTACCAGTAGAGCACCTTTCGTTGCGGCGTCGGCTCGCCGGAAGCCGCAGGCGCACTGTGCTGGCGACCGGCGAAATACCCAACGCTCGCCGCCAGGCAAGCCGCAATCACGACGGCTAAAATCGTTTTCTTCATTACCTTAACTCCTGAGGGATCAGCCAGCGGATTGCGGCCCATTTCTGCGCCATCTCTTTCTCGGCCTGGTTCGCGGCCAGTTCGCTATCGAGCACATTACGCCGGGCCTCCAGTAACGCGGAGAGATCCGACTGCCCCGAACGGTATTGCGCCGCCAGTAACGTGGCACGCTGGCGAACCAGCGGCAGCACCTCGTCACGCTGGCGCATCCACAGGGTTTGCGCAGCGTTATATTCAGCAATGAGTGAATGCAGCTGTGCGGCGTGATCGCGCTCAGCCAGCGCCAACTGGTCGTTAGCCTGCATAGTGCGGGAAACATCAGCGGCGTGATCTTTATCCTGACGGTGCGACTGGAACAACGGCAAATCGACGGTAAACATCACCCCGGCCATGTCTTCGAACCCTTCGGCGCGGCGCCCGTACCACACTTCCACCTCGACATCCGGAATGGCGGTGATGGCGGATTCAGCGGAACGCGCTTTCGCGCTATTTGCCGTGCTGGCAGCAGCGATAATGTCCGGATGCTGCGCGATGCCCTGCTCCAGCGTTTTTTCATCCGCAGGCAGACGTTGATACCTTGGAAGCTCGCCGGAAACGGCGCTCACATCCTGGCCGGTCAACTGCATCAGGCGGGTTTGTGCCAGTTGCACATCACGTTCGGCAAGCGTGAGCTTATCGCGCATTGCGCTCAGACCGACCCGAAAAGCCAGCACGCTGTCTGGTGCAGCATTGCCAGCACCCACGCTGGCGCGCTGCGCGCCTTGCTGGCGTTCGGTTTCTGCCAGCAGGGCGCGTGCGGTCTGCAACGCCTGTTGTGAAAGCGCTAAATCAAGCCACGCCTGGGCGGTATCGCGCTGTAAGTTGGCGCGCACGACGGCGGATTTGGCGCTGACACTTTGCGCTTCGGCTAACAGGGTATCGGCTTTGCGATCGCGTTTTTCGGCGCTGACATACTGCTGCATGATGCCAATCCGCTGCATCGTCATCCCTTCGCGGGTTAAACGGCGATCGTTGTTGCCCTGAACCGGGACGTTTTCAATACCGAATTTCAGCTTAGGGTCGGGTAACTGGCGGGCAGAATCTGCCATCGCATCCAGCGCCTGCGCCTCATTGCGGTTAGCGGAAAGTTCTGCGGAATAGCGCTCAGCGGCGGCAAGGGTTTGCATCAGCGTCAGTGACTCCGCCTGCGCGGCGGAGCACATCAGTCCAAGCAACACCCCGCCGAGCCGCAGGCTCAGCGAGTAACGTTTCATTGTTGCCCCCGGTTAGCGTTGCGGCGTTAATGAAACGAGCTGGTAGCCGTTTTCGCTTTGCACAAAAGTGAAGTCGACCTTATCGCCCACTTTCAGCGGCGCAAACGTGCTGCCTTTGGCCAGTGCAAACTGCATGGTCATTGGCGGCCAGTTCAACGCGGGAATGGCTTTATGGGCGATCGAAATCGCATCGGGGGTGATTTTTTTGATGACGCCCTGGCTTTGGTAGGTTTGCATTTGGCTATGCATCGCCGGGTGCTGTGACATATCGTGCATGCCGTGCATTACGGGCATATCTTCCGCGTGAGCGGCCAGGGAGAAAAACAGCACGCCAGAGAGCATGCAAAGAAGAGAAGAACGCATAATAAAACTCCTGTTAGACAATGAAATTAATGAAATTCAATGCATTAACAGGTTTTTATTCACGGAACCGGCAAAAACGAATCGTTGCCGGCGGGCCTATCGCAGGAGGGGTTAACGACCATCCGTCATGCGCGACGGAGGCACAAGCCGGTTCCGCGACCGCCAGCGTCAGCGAAACGGGCAGCGCCACCAGTGAAGCGTGATCGGTGTCTTTTTGCGCCAAATCCGGGACACAATGTTTTTCGCATAGCGGCGTTTTCATGATGTCCATTTGCGGCGCACTGTCAGACATCGCCATTCGATGGTCCATATGCTGAACCATCACATTTTCACCCTGCACGCTTAAATCACAGTTATGCGAAGCAATCGCTACCTGGCTTTGAATAAGCAGCCAACCAAACGCCATCAGCAGCATCAACAGATGCCGCTTAATAAAGCGTAATCGGTATAGCCAGCCTGCGTGCATAACGTCGCCATGGGGGAAAGAAAAGTAACGGCGAGTATAAGCAGCATCTTTTTTATTTTTAAAGTGTTTTTTAACTAATTTACGTCCGGAAATAAAATACAACCAAAACCATTAAATAAATTAACCTATCAGCATCTTTTAAATAACAACCCCATCATTTCCAATTAATACCGTTTATCGCTTAAGCAGTATTAATTAAGTGGAGTGATAACAATTTGACGCGATTATTCGCTCAACACATCGCTTTGTTGATTTTAATCATCTACCCGCTGGCTATTATTCGGCACATTGCGTTGCCAGTTTTTTTACTTACTTTTCATTCAGGTCAACCTCCGGGGCCAACAACATGTTATTAACACTCATTGAACTGCTGATAGGCGTGGTGGTGATTGTCGGCGTGGCGCGCTACATCATCAAAGGCTACTCAGCTACCGGCGTACTATTTGTCGGCGGTCTGGCGCTATTAATTGTCAGCGCACTGATGGGCCACAAAATATTACCCGGCAGCGCCGCCAGCACTGGCTATAGCGCTACCGATATTGTCGAATACATTAAAATCCTGCTGATGAGCCGTGGTGGCGACCTCGGCATGATGATCATGATGCTGTGTGGTTTTGCCGCTTATATGACCCACATCGGTGCTAATGACATGGTGGTGAAGCTGGCTTCGCGCCCGCTGCGCTTTATCAACTCGCCTTACCTGCTGATGATTGCCGCCTATTTTGTCGCTTGCCTGATGTCGCTGGCAGTCTCTTCCGCAACCGGCCTTGGCGTGCTGTTGATGGCGACCCTGTTCCCGGTGATGGTAAACGTGGGCATTAGCCGCGGTGCGGCAGCAGCGATTTGCGCCTCTCCGGCAGCAATCATTCTTTCGCCAACTTCCGGTGATGTGGTGCTGGCCGCGAAAGCCGCCGAGATGCCGCTTATCGACTTCGCGTTTAAAACCACCCTCCCCATCTCTATCGCGGCGATTATTGCCATGGCGATTGCGCACTTTTTCTGGCAGCGCTACCTGGATAAAAAAGAGCATATCGTCAGCGAAATGCTGGATGTGAAAGACATCACCACCAGTGCGCCCACGTTCTACTCCATTCTGCCGTTTACGCCGATTATCGGCGTGCTGATTTTCGACGGCAAATGGGGCCCGGAACTGCATATCATCACCATTCTGGTGATTTGCATGTTGCTGGCGGCAGTGCTGGAATTTTTACGTGGTTTCAATACGCAAAATGTCTTTTCCGGGCTAGAAGTGGCTTATCGCGGTATGGCTGACGCATTTGCTGGCGTGGTGATGTTGCTGGTCGCCGCCGGGGTTTTCGCCCAGGGTTTGAGCACCATTGGCTTTATTCAGAGTCTTATTTCGATTGCCACCTCGTTCGGTTCGGCGAGCATCATTTTGATGCTGGTGCTGGTCACGCTGACCATGCTGGCGGCAATGACCACCGGCTCCGGTAACGCGCCGTTCTATGCCTTTGTCGAGATGATCCCGAAACTGGCGCATGAGTCAGGTATCAATCCGGCTTACCTGTCGATTCCGATGTTGCAGGCGTCCAACCTCGGGCGCACCATCTCTCCGGTTTCCGGTGTGGTGGTTGCCGTGGCGGGGATGGCGAACATTTCGCCTTTTGAAGTGGTGAAACGGACATCGGTGCCGGTGATCGTCGGCCTGATTGTGGTGATCATCGCGACCGAAGTATTGGTTCCGGGCGTAGCAGTACATTAATTTATAAACACCATTAATGAAAAAGCGCCTGCCCGGCGCTTTTTTTATGGTTTAATAACGCATGGCAATTACCCGGATACATCCATCAGGAACTGATATGTTTATAAAGGGACTCTTCACCTGCGCAAGCCTTGCCGCAACACTGTTCTCCGCCGCTTATGCCGCACCGCTCAAGCCCACACAGTATGGTGACTTTGACCGCTATGTTCTGGCGCTCTCCTGGCAAACCGGTTTTTGCCAGAGCCTGCATGCGCAAGGTCGCAATGAGCCGGATGAATGCCGACCGCAAAAAGAACCCGCTAACAAAGCCGATTATCTGACCGTGCATGGTCTGTGGCCAGGTCTGCCAAAATCCATCGCCGCGCGCGGCGTCGACGATCGCCGCTGGATGCGCTTCGGCTGTGCCACGCGTCCGATTCCAAATATGCCAGAGGCGAAAGCCAGCCAGAAATGCGCCGCTGCGGAAACCGGCCTGTCGCTGGAAGTTGCCAACAAACTCAACGCCGTCATGCCGGGCGCAGGCAGCACCACCTGCCTTGAGCGCTATGAATATGCCAAACATGGCGTCTGTTTTGGCTTCGATCCGGATGACTATTTCGGCGCGATGGTACGCCTGGACACCGAAATCAAACAGAGCGCACTCGGCCAGTTTCTGGCAGATAATTACGGGAAAACCGTCACCCGCGAGGCATTTAACGCAGCCGTCGCGAAAGCGTATGGCGATCAAAGCGTAAAAGCGGTGAAACTGACCTGTAGCGGCAACCCGGCGTGGCTGACGGAAATGCAGATAGCCATCAAAGCCGACGCGATAAACGCCCCGCTCGCGGCAACATCTTTACTGCCGCAGCCGCATCCCGGCAACTGTGGAAACAGCTTCGTCATTGATAAAGCGGGATACTGAAAAACCATAATTCCGGCAAATGTGCGCAACATCACTTCACAGCACGCTGTCGTGTCAGTATCATCCCTTGTAGACAAACCCTCGCTGCCAGTCGGCGAGGGTTTTTCTTTGGATCAATCACCTGACATGGAGTACCAGATGTCCAGACCTGCCATTATCATTAATGAGCGAGACGCCGAGCGCCTCGACCGTCTGCTTGAGCAGCCCGCTCACGCTAACCTGCCGGTCGCGGATGCGCTAAATGAAGAGTTGGATCGCGCCCAGATGTGCGCGCCAGAAGCGATGCCACACGATGTGGTAACCATGAACAGCACGGTAAAATTCCGTGAGCTGAAAAGCGGCGAAGAGCGCGTGCGCACGCTGGTTTATCCGGCGAATGTGACCGACAGCGCCAGCCAGCTTTCGGTGCTTGCGCCTGTCGGCGCAGCGCTGCTGGGCTTGCGCGTTGGCGATACCATCCACTGGGAACTGCCAGGCGGCACCACCACCGACCTTGAAGTGCTCGAACTGCTGTACCAGCCCGAAGCCGCAGGCGATTTCATGCACTAAGCCCCGCCCTGCGTTATTGTGCAGAGGATGCGCCCGCATCCTCTTTCCGTTCCCGCCCGTTTATTCTTCAGATTTGCCATCCAGGCAGCAAAATATTCTTCCCGTTTATGATTCAATCAGAAGGACATAACCTACAGGGAGAAGCGTTTATGTATCAGACAATCATTATGCCGGTCGATGTTTTCGAAATGGAGTTAAGCGACAAAGCCGTGCGTCACGCTGAATTTCTCGCTCAGAGTGAAGGCGTCATCCACCTTTTGCATGTATTACCCGCCTCCGCCAGCCTGAGCCTGCACCGTTTCGCCGCTGATTTGCGCCGTTTCGAAGAGCATCTGCAACAGGAAGCGCAAACGCGCCTCAGCACCATGGTCACACATTTCCACATCGATTCGTCACGCATTCATATTCATGTCCGTTTTGGCAATGTGCGCGATGTGGTCAATGAGCTAGCCGAAGAGTTGAGCGCCGATATGGTGGTGATTGCCTCGCGCAATCCTTCCATCTCCACCCACCTGCTCGGCTCGAATGCCGCGAATATTGTGCGCCACGCGCACATTCCGGTGCTGGTGGTCAGATAAAGGCGCTAAGGCGTAAAAAAAGAGGCTACCAATGGTAGCCTCTTTACATTTGCAGGTATTGTTTACTTTCTTATTTTTGCTTACGCAGTTTTGGTGCGGATAAGGTAGTCAAACGAACTCAGAGACGCTTTGGCACCTTCACCCGTGGCAATAATGATCTGTTTGTACGGCACCGTGGTGCAGTCGCCCGCGGCAAACACCCCTTTCACGCTGGTTTCGCATTTCGCGTCGATGATAATTTCACCCATGCGGTTGCGCTCAATCGCGCCTTCCAGCCAAGTGGTATTCGGCAGCAAACCAATCTGCACGAAAATCCCCGCCAGCGCCACGCTGTGCACATCGCCGCTCACACGGTCGCGGTATTCAAGGCCGGTCACTTTGCTGCCGTCGCCTTTCACTTCGGTGGTCTGCGCGTTCAGAATAATGTCGACGTTTTTCAGGCTGCGCACTTTATCCTGCAATACCTGGTCAGCTTTCATTTCCGGGGCGAATTCGAGCAATGTCACATGCTCGACAATCCCCGCCAGATCGATAGCCGCTTCCACGCCGGAGTTACCGCCGCCGATCACCGCCACGCGCTTGCCTTTAAACAGCGGGCCGTCGCAGTGCGGGCAGTAAGTTACGCCTTTGGTGCGATACTGATCTTCGCCCGGCACATTCATGTTGCGCCATTTCGCGCCGGTGGCAATGATAATGCTGCGTGCTTTCAGCACCGCGCCGGAGGCGGTTTGGATCTGATGTAGACCGCCTTCCACCGCTGCCGGAACCAGCTTGCTGGCGCTCTGGCTGTCAATCACATCAACGTCGTAATCCGAGACGTGCGCTTTCAGCGCGCCCGCCAGTTTCTGGCCTTCGGTTTTCGGCACAGAAATGTAGTTTTCGATATCAACGGTATCCAGTACCTGACCGCCGAAACGCTCGCCCATCAGGCCGGTACGAATGCCTTTACGCGCTGAGTAAACCGCCGCTGCCGCACCCGCCGGGCCGGAACCGACAATCAGCACATCGTAAGCGTCACGTTTGTTCAGCTCTTCCGCCGCGCGTTTTTCCGCGCCGGTGTCGATTTTGGCAACGATTTCGCTCAGCGTCATACGCCCCTGGCCGAACTCCTGACCATTCACAAACACCGCCGGAACCCCCATCACGTTGCGATCGGTAATTTCGTTCTGGAACGTACCGCCATCAATCGCCGTGTGCTTGATACGCGGGTTCAGCACCGCCATCAGGTTCAGCGCCTGCACCACGTCCGGGCAGTTATGGCAGGAGAGCGAATAGTAGGTTTCAAACTCAAAATCGCCGTCGAGATCGCGGATCTGCTCCAGCAAAGCCTGCGTCTCTTTTGACGGATGACCACCGGTCCACAGCAGCGCCAGCACCAGTGAAGTAAATTCGTGGCCCAACGGCGAACCCGCAAAACGCGGGCCGGTATTCGAGCCAGGGTTGGTAATCAGGAATGACGGTTTACGCACCGCCAGGCTGTTGTCTTCTTTAAAGGAGACCTTGTCTGACAGTTCAGCGATTTCGCCCAGCAGTTCTCTGATCTCTGCTGATTTCGCGCTGACGTCCAGCGTAGCAATCAGCTCAACAGGTTTGGTGAGTTTCTCAAGATAGGCTTTGAGCTGGGTTTTCATAGTAGTGTCGAGCATAACGTTCTCCCTTAAAACATCATCATGCAAGCCGAATTGTTTAAGGCTGCATCAATGCAACTTGCATCATGGTGCTGAATAAAACGGGCACTCAAAAGTACCCGTTTGCCAGATAATTTCCCCAGTATTTCGCGCCAGAGCAAGGCGGCTAGCCTGAGAGTCCCCGGGAGCTTACACCAGTAAGTGACCGGGGCTAGCAGGCGACGCCAACGCCGCTATGGCGTGAAAGACGACAGGAAATTTAGATTTTGCCAACCAGATCCAGGGACGGAGCCAGCGTCGCTTCACCCTCTTTCCATTTCGCCGGGCACACTTCACCTGGGTGAGAAGCCACGTACTGTGCTGCTTTGATTTTACGCAGCAGGTCAGATGCGTCGCGGCCGATGCCTTCAGCGGTGACTTCGATAGCCTGGATAATGCCCTGCGGGTCCACAACGAAGGTGGCACGATCGGCCAGACCTTCATCTTCACGCATGTTGTCGAAGTTACGGGTCAGGGCGCCAGTCGGGTCGCCAATCATCGCATATTTGATTTTCGCGATGGTTTCGGAGCTGCTGTGCCACGCTTTGTGGGTGAAGTGGGTGTCGGTGGAAACAGAGTAAACGTCCACGCCCAGTTTCTGCAGCTCGTCGTAGTGGTCAGCCACGTCGCCCAGTTCAGTCGGGCATACGAAGGTGAAGTCAGCCGGGTAGAAGAAGAAGACGCTCCAGCGGCCTTCGGTATCTTTCTCGGTTACTTCGATGAACTCGCCGTTTTTGAACGCCTGGTTTTTAAAAGGTTTAATCTTGGTATTAATTAAGGACATCTATACTTCCTCCGTGTTTTCGTTGGGGTGTAAGTTAACGAACTTTGATTGATTGGGCTAATGCGTTTGCTTTATCAAATCAATAAGTGTTAGCTAACAACCCACATCGAGCAACCTTGTGAACGGCTGAATTGCCAAAAGTAAAAAGGCCACCGCGACGGGTGGCCTCGATACCTGAAATACCCGTGGGTAACTTCAGCGCCAGCAAGCTGGCTTTGCGTTGCGCTCATAACCTGTTGGTCATCAAGCGTTGTTGATTACAACACTGCGGACACGTGAGAACAATGCCTTACCCGGCGGTCTTACCGATAGTTGTGATAGGTTTTCTCTACCCTTGCTCTTTCCCACTGTTTTTATAAGGATTTTTATGCTCAAGCGCCTGTTAATGCTGACCCTGCTCCCGCTGACTCTGCACGCCGAAGAACTGCCCGCGCCGGTAAAAGCCATTGAAAAGCAAGGCATCACCATCATCAAATCCTTCGACGCACCGGGCGGCATGAAAGGCTATCTTGGCAAATATCAGGAGATGGGCGTCACCATTTACGTCACGCCGGACGGCAAACACGCCATTTCCGGCTACATGTACGATGACGCGGGCACCAACCTAAGCGAAAAGCTGATCGCCAAAGAGATTTACGCCCCGGCAGGCCGTGCGCTGTGGCAGCAGATGGAAAAAGCCGACTGGCTGCTGGATGGCAAAAAAGAGGCACCGCGCGTGGTGTACGTCTTTGCCGACCCGTATTGCCCGTACTGCAAACAGTTCTGGCAGCAGGCGCGCCCGTGGGTGGAGTCCGGCAAAGTGCAGATCCGCACGTTGCTGGTTGGCGTGATCAAACCGGAAAGCCCGGCGGCCGCGGCAGCGATTATGAGCGCAAAAGATCCGGCGAAAAGCTGGCACGACTTTGAGCAGTCGAACGGCAAAATGGCGCTGACGTTACCGAAAAGCGTACCGCCGGAAATGATGAAAAAGCTCAACATCAACCAGAAAATCATGGACGATCTCGGTGCGAACGCCACGCCTGCCATTTACTACATGAATGAAGACAATGTGTTGCAGCAGGAAGTCGGTTTGCCGGACGCGGAAAAACTGAACACGATTATGGGCGAGAAATAAAGCAGTCACGGCGGCGCAGCCAGCACCGCCGTTAACCTGTTACAGCTTACACAGGCGCTCTGCCGCCGCCAGCAGCGTCGATTCCTGTTTCGCGAAGCACAGACGAATCAGTTTGTGCGGGAAAGGATCGGCGCAGAACACCGACAGCGGGATCGCCGCCACGCCCACCTCTTTCGTCAGCCACTGGCAAAAACTCACATCATCCAGATCGGAAATGGCGCTGTAATCCGCCAGCAGGAAGTAGGTGCCTTCACACGGTAAAATCTCCAGCTTGCTGTGGCTGAGCGCATTGACCAGCACATCGCGCCGCGCGCGGTAAAATTCCGGTAGATCACGATAATGTTCCGGCGCGGCGCGCAGCATATCCGCCAGCGCCAGCTGCGCCGGGGTATTCACCGAGAACGTCAGATATTGATGCACTTTGCGCAGCTCCGCGCTAATCGCGGCAGGTGCCACGCAGTAGCCCACTTTCCAGCCGGTCATATGGTAGGTTTTGCCAAATGATGACACCGCCACCGCCCGCTCGCGCAATTGCGGATGCGCCAGCACACTGGCATGCCCCTCTTCGGCAAAACAGATGTGCTCGTAGACTTCATCGCTCAGCACATAGATTTCGCGTTCGGCAATTGCCTGCCACAACGCAGCGAAATCCGCCTTTTGCCACACCGTCGCCGACGGGTTGTGCGGCGTGTTCAGAATCACCAGCCGCGTGCGATCGCTCAGCAGCCCCGCAAACTGCTGCCAGTCGACGCGAAAATGCGGCGGTTGCAGCGCAATGCGTTTCAGCACCCCGCCGGAAAGCTCGACCGCTGGCGCGTAACTGTCATAGCTCGGATCAAAGCAGATCACCTCATCGCCCTGGCGCACCAGCGCAGTAATCGCCGCGTACAACGCTTCAGTCGCCCCGGCGGTGACGGTGATATCGGTATTCACATCCGGTTTATGCCCGTACAGCTCGGCTGTTTTATCGGCAATCGCTTCGCGTAGCGCCTGCACACCGGTCATGGGCGCGTACTGATTCGCCCCCTGCGCCACGTGGAACGCTAAACGCTCCTGCAAATAGCGCGGGCCGTCGAAATCCGGGAAGCCTTGCGACAGATTAATCGCCTGATGCTGCTGCGCCAGGGCGCTCATTTGTGTGAAGATGGTGGTGCCAAGCGTGGGAAGTTTACTTAGTGGAATCAGTGCGTTATTGCTCATTATTATCTGCCTGCCTGTGATACGCGTGTTGCCGCCACTATAACACGATGCTAGTATTTGGCAATCAAGACGCTTAGACGTCTATACGATAACAATATTCCTTATAAGGAAGGGTGATGACAGACAACCTGCAACTCCAACAACTCGTTGCCGCCTGCCACTGGATCGGCGCGAAAGGCTGGGCACCCGCCACCGGCGGGAATATGTCGGTTCGCCAGGACGCCGACTGGTGCTGGCTGAGCGAATCCGGCAAAGACAAAGGCAGCCTGACCACGGCGGATTTTTTGCAGGTGTCGATTGCCGATAACCATGCCCCTTCCGGCCGTAAACCTTCGGCGGAAACTGGCCTGCACACCCTGATTTACCGTCTCTATCCGGACGCCAACGCCGTATTGCACGTACACACCGTGAACGCGACGGTGCTGTCACGGGTGGAGAAATCCCCTGTCCTGCTGCTGAACGGTTTTGAGATGCAAAAATCCCTGAGCGGTCAGACCTCGCACCTGGACACCGTGCCGGTGGCCATTTTCGACAATGACCAGGATATCGACGCGCTGGCTGCACGCATCGCCGCCTATGCGCAGACTCACCCATTGCGCTATGGTTTTCTGCTGCGCGGCCACGGGCTGACCTGCTGGGGGCGTGATGTCGCCGAAGCCCGTCGCCATCTGGAAGGGCTGGAATTTTTATTTGAATGCGAAATGCAGCGTCGCCTGCTGGAGAGACCATGATCCGCGCTATCGTTACCGATATTGAAGGCACCACCAGTGACATCCGTTTTGTGCATAACGTCCTGTTCCCTTACGCCCGCGAACGCCTGGCGGCGTTTGTCACGGCGGAGCAGTACAACGAGCCGGTGAGCACCATCCTGGATAACCTGCGGGAAGAGATCGCCCGGCCACAAGCCAGCACCACCGAACTGATTGAGGTGCTGTTTGCTTTTATGGATGAAGATCGCAAATCAACGGCGCTGAAAGCGTTGCAGGGCATTATCTGGCGCGACGGTTATGTGAACGGTGATTTCAAAGGCCACCTCTACCCGGACGTGTTGCCCCAGCTTGAGAAATGGAAAGCACAGGGCATTGATCTGTATGTATATTCCTCTGGCTCGGTTGCGGCGCAAAAACTGTTATTTGGCTACAGCGACGAAGGTGATATTACTCCTCTGTTCAGCGGGTATTTCGACACGCTGGTTGGCGCGAAACGCGATGTGCAGTCGTACCGTAATATTGCGACGCAGATTGGGCTGCCGCCCGCGGCCATTTTGTTCCTCTCCGATATTCACCAGGAGCTGGACGCCGCCGAAGCGGCAGGTTTTCGCACCACACAACTGATTCGCGGCGATGATGACGCAGCCAGCCATCATTACCAGGTTCCCTCTTTCAGCAACATTAAGCCGGAGCAGATCCCTTCATGAGCGCACTGACGATTTACACCGATACCGATGCCAGCACGCCAGTGTGGCACAGCACCGACGCCGCAGAGATCCAGCAAAAACTGAACGCCAAAGGTGTGCGTTTTGAACGCTGGCAGGCCGACCGCGATCTCGGCGCAACCCCGACACCGGAGACGGTGATTACCGCTTACCAGCACGCCATCGACAAACTGGTGGCCGAAAAAGGTTATCAAAGCTGGGATGTGATCAGCCTGCGCGCCGATAACCCGCAGAAAGAGGCGCTGCGCGCCAAATTCCTTAACGAACATACGCATGGCGAAGATGAAGTACGCTTCTTTGTCGAAGGCGCGGGTCTGTTTTGCCTGCACATCGGTAGCGACGTTTACCAGGTGCTGTGCGAGAAAAACGACCTGATTTCCGTCCCCGCCGGAACCCCGCACTGGTTTGATATGGGCTCAGAGCCGAACTTCACGGCGATCAGGATTTTTGATAACCCAGAGGGCTGGATCGCGCAGTTTACCGGGAGTGATATTGCCGAAGGGTATCCGCGGTTGGCGTGATAATAAGGCTCCTTTCGGAGCCTTATTTTAAGATTTTATGGTGGCGATTTAACCATAATCCTGGCGTGTAAAAGATCACTTTTTCTGTATGTCACGTCGATCCAATTCCCTGCGTAACAGCCGCTTGATCCACCCTGCTTTGTTGTCGTCGCCGTCTTCTTTCATCGCTATTGCCAGCCTTTCTGACAGATCAGCATCCAGACGGAGTTGCACCACGTGCCTTTCTTTTTGGTTGTCTTTGATTGACATCAACGCTCATCCCTGCGGGTATTTCGTGCTAAGACTCAATGCACACCCATATCCTAAAATTTAAAAAACGACCCAATTAGATTTATAACCAAAGAGCCGGACTTTTTTATATCATTGCTTCAACTCAATCCCTTTCGCCTGCAACTCTTTCCTGATTATCCGCTTAATCCACGCAGAAAGCGTTGCGTCTCCATCCGCTTTCAATGCCTGCTGCATTGCTTCTTCCAGCGCAGGTTCTACACGCAGCGCGATCTGTTTATTGCCCTTTTTTTTGAATGATACAGTTGACATGTGTCAGACACCATTTTAGAGTAGCGATGTAAGCAAGTGTATGACACTTGTCTTACTAAAACAACGAAGCCCACAGGTGCTACCAACACCTGCGGGCCTCTAACCACATCATTACTGGAGGTAATGTATGGCTGTTGCCAATAATATCACGCATGGGTATTTAAAGCCCAACCCCTTCTCAATTAACGCTTTTGTTTGTCTTTCTGCTGTTCGTTTCTCCGCTTTGCCGGAGGTGCGCTATGCTGCCTGACACCGATATCCTCTCTTCCGAACTGCGCGATATTTTTCGCAAACTGGATACCTCAAACCTGAGCGAAGAAGAGATGCTGCAACTGGCGAACGGTTGCGAAGATCACATCGCAGGACTTTGCCACGGTCTGCACTTTTTGGGCAAAACCTTCGTCTCATTTGCAGACAGCGACGTGCTGGAGTTTTCCCGCGAAAGTCTCTGCCAGTTAGGTCATGGGTTAAAGACCACTGCAACGCTGCTTCCTGCGCTGATGGAGCTTCATCAAATGACTGAGCGGAAAATCGCCGCAGAAGAGTATCTAATCTAACCCACAAGGCTCCCACTACGCGCAGTTAACGCTTTTGGGAGCCTGCTCGGTTTTTCATTTTCCACGCCTTGCGATTAGCCCCCGTTTTGCGTTGCAATTCGCGCTGTCCAATCTTATCCTTGTGTACGGATTATATCCGTACACAAGCTGACAAGATTATTGGTAGATCTGCATAAAGCAGGCTGCCTGGGAGAGTAACGCTATGCCCGCACTGAAAAAACAGCGCATCGATCTGCGATTGACCGACGAGGATAAAAAAATGATTGAAGAAGCGGCGGCAATGACCAACCAGACGATCACCCAATTTCTGGTGAGCAGCGCCTCGGAACGCGCCGCAGAAGTGATTGAACAGCATCGCCGTCTGGTTCTGAATGAAGCGTCATGGAACCGGGTGATGGATGCTATCGAAAACCCACCCGCACCGAATGACAAACTTAAACGCGCCGCAAAACGTCTGCAAAACAGGGAGTGAATCGTGGACAAGTTGACCATTGAGATGTTCTCAGGAGAGACAGAGTATGAAACGGGTGGTTTTGATTGTGGTGAGATCTCGCTCAACACCTTTTTAACCCAGCATCTCAAGCACCAGCACAACGGAAAAATTTTACGCGCCTATATCCTGCAAACAACAGCTTCCAGGCCGCGCGTTTTTGGTTATTACACGTTGTCGGGCGGGAGTTTCGAGAAAGAGCAACTGCCAACCAAAACGCAGCAAAAAAAAGTGCCTTACCGCACTGTTCCGTGCGTGATGTTGGGTCGTCTGGCTATCGATAAATCACTCCAGGGAAACGGCTGGGGAGAAATGCTGGTCGCACATGCCATGCACGTGGTTTACAACGCCTCACTTGCTGTCGGTGTCCATGGATTATTTGTCGAGGCGCTCACGGACAGTGCCAAAAATTTTTATGAAAAACTGGGCTTCATTCCGTTAGCTGCTGGCAACCAACATTTGCTGTTCTATCCGACAAAATCTATTGAGTGCCTGTTTGAAGAGTGAACGCTCTCCAGCCATAGCGAATTACCCTATACCCTTCATTATCTCCTCTGGCTCCAGCCCTACCAGTCTCGCCAGGTGGACAAATTCCACCACATCCAGCCTTCTCTCGCCTTGCTCGATTTTGGTGATAAAGGATTGTGGGCGACCAGGTGCTTCGGCAAGTTTCGCCTGCGTGATACCCCGTGTTTTGCGAGCTTTTTTAAGCGCCGTGATAACGCGTCGGTACCCTTGCGCATAGACAGATGTCATTTGCCAAACTCCTTTTCACACTTTCGAAACGGTTTCTTCCTCTCTCTTTTGCATCGCAACGCTTGCTACCTGTTAACGCTACCTCATTACTCCCCGCCGCGCCTTTCTTGCCGCGAAACATTTGTGATCTCTGCGTAATAGGCCGCACCCCGCGCTGGCAATCTCCCCCGCCACCAGCAACACTCTGTAAGCCGCCAGCACACATAAAGGAGCAAAACATGACGAGTGATTTTTACTGGATCAACGAACCGCAGCAGTGGCGCGAAACGCAGGGCAAAATTGAAGTGGTGACCGATGGCAGCACCGATTTCTGGCGCAAAACCTGGTACGGATTTGAGCGCTTCAGCGGTCACGGTTTTGTGCGCGATGTGACGGGGGATTTCACCTTTCAGGTGCGGATTCAGGCGCGGTTTTCCGAGCTGTATGACCAGGCGGGCGTGTTGTTGGTCGCGGACGAGCAGAACTGGCTAAAAGTCGGCATCGAATTTAACGATGGCGCGCCCGCCATCGGCAGCGTGCTGACGCAGGGTTATTCGGACTGGGCGACCGGTATTTTCCCCGGTGACGCGGGCGATTTCTGGCTGCGCCTGAGCCGCAAAGGCGACGCGCTACGGCTGCAATACTCCACCGATGGTCGCATCTGGCCGCTGCTGCGGCTGTGCCATTTTCCCCACTCGCGTTGCGCGGTTGGCATGATGTGCTGCACACCGGAACGCAGCGGTCTGGAAGTGGTCTTTTCTGAAATGGCGCTCACGCCGCTGCTGGAGAAAGATCTGCACGACTTGAGCTAGTTTCTCCATGCTTCCACCGAAGATCACCGTTTCGTTTCCCGTCCGGTGACAACCAGCAACACAGGCGACCGAACGAGAGGTTTATACGTTTCGGTTGCCAGAACACGGAAAGCTCGCACACCGTTAGAAATACCGCTTCCCTAATTATTTACCTCATAAGTAATTTGCTTTGCTACATGATATTTCAGCGCAGCTAAATGATGCCGTTAAATATCGGCAACCAATACAGGATATATTCTCCACAAAATTATAAACCATCATAAATATATTATATAAACCCGGCAATCCATATTTTATTAAAAACCTTACCGATTGTATTTTATGGTCATTTTTAACGTGTGTTAACTGGCTAACTAAAAAACAAAACCCATATCTCTTTTTGTTAAATCTTCTATGAAGGTTTCGCTTTAGTCGCCGATAAAAATAGAGTTCACCCTGGATATGGAAAGCACCTGAGGCCGTTATGACCATTTTAAAGAAACTGTTATTTGTTTTTGCCATTACGTTTATTGCCATGATCGTGCTCGGTGGTTTAAGCATCCGGGCATTAGATAATGCGCAATCACGTTTCGATTACGTTGTTGAAAATAGTTTACCGAGTATCAGTAAGCTCAGCGAGGCGCTTCAGCACCGCGAAGAGGCGCGTCGACAAATCCTGATGTCGCTGCTGATAAGCGATGAAGCGGTATTCACTAAACATATGGCGCAAGCGAAAGATGAGTTAAATAAAACCAATGAGATATTTAAATATTATCGCGAGCAACTTATTAGCGATGATATTGATGGTCAGTTATTGAAAAAAACACAGGATTCCTTTGATGACTATCTGCAAAAAGCAGAATCCATGGTTGGCATTTATCATAGCGAAGGCATTGAAGCCGCACGCAAAATGGTGTCGGATGGTGGTATTACTGCCAATGCCTCTGTTGCGCTTAGCGCCAATTTAAAAGAGATGCTGGTGCATAATTATAAAATTGCCGCAACATACGCTGAAAATAACCATACGCAATATATCAATACCTTCTGGTTATTGGTCGGAACCATTATCTTTTTACTGGTGTTAATTGCCGTATTCGCTTCAACGATCCTTAGCTATTTAAACAAAGGGTTAAAAAACCTGCAAAATAGCATGGGAACCATCAGCAGCACGCTGGATTTAACTGTCAAAGTGGATCTCGATAAAAAAGATGAACTTGGCGCTACCGCTGCCAGTTTTAATAATCTGGTAGACAAAATCCGCGAAGTATTAAGCAGTGTGAAAGACGCCAGCAACGAAGTGGATGTTGCTGCCACCGAAATCGCCAAAAGCAATGATGATCTGTCATCGCGTACCGAATCACAGGCCTCGTCGCTGGAGCAGACCGCTGCCAGCATGAACGAATTGTCGGCCACGGTGCGGCACAATATGGACAACGCCAAAGAGGCAAATGCCTTTATTGGTCGTGTGCAAACCATGGTGAATGAAAGCCATCGCGAGCTGAGTTCCCTGCAAAAATCCATCGACGATATTTCCGCGTCTTCGGCGAAAATCTCTGAAATCACCGACATTATCGACGGCATCGCCTTCCAGACGAACATCCTCGCGCTCAACGCAGCGGTGGAAGCCGCCCGCGCCGGTGAGCAGGGTAAAGGCTTTGCGGTAGTCGCCGGTGAGGTGCGTTCGCTCTCGCAACGCTCTTCTGTGGCGGCGCGCGATATTCGCGGCTTAATCGACGAGGCGATTAAAAATGTCGGCCAGGGCGTCAGCTATGCGGCCAACGTGACTACGCGGATGAACGAAGCGCTGGGCGCTGTCGATGAAACCACGGTGCTGATAAACCAGGTAAATAATTCTTCAACCGAGCAGAGCCACGGTATTGATCAAGTTAACGTGGCGGTCAGTCAGATGGAGGGCAACCTGCAGCAGAACGCCGCCATGGTTGAAGAGATGGCCACTGCCGCGAACTCACTCAGCCACCAGGCCGGTAAACTGCTTAACGATGTCAATGCCTTTAAGCTGTAACAACGAGGCCGGGAAGCGCTCGTGTTTCCCGGCTTCACCCTCGCCCTAACGCTTCAGGTAAATGGCTAACAAACGCGGTGTTATCGGCCGGATAGTGTTGTGATCTTTCATTAAACATCGCTACCAGGCGATATTTGGCCTCCGCGTTAGGCCATCCCTGAGAACACATCACGCCTCTGCGCCTGGATCTTTCACGATCAGCGCTTTCATATCTTCAAGGCTGTCAGCGCCCCATTTCATCTTCATCTGGTGAAAAATTTCCACCGCGAGGCGGTACTCCTCTTCGCTGATGGGCGCGTCTTCTTCGACGATATAATCGCAGATTGTTTCAAATGCTAAGCCGCTTTCACCGAAATCGACATATTCAATGGCAAAGCGCAGTTTCTCTGCATTCACGCGGCCAGCAAAACGCGCACCAAAGGTTTTAATGCCCTCGCGCATTACGATCCTCTCTTCTCCCGCGATTCGTTGACCAGCGCGCAAACCACCGGCACAGATACCGCAAGCAAAAACAGCACGATGCTGGTCATTACGTTATCGGCGTTTTCACGCCAGTTGCCGAGCAGCGCTGAAAAGAGAAAAAATCCCGCACCGCAGAGAAGCATCACCTTGCCAAAAAGGCGGTTCGCCCGATACCAGGCCGTGTCATCCCGCAAGGTTAGCGCGGTACGCACACCGTAAAAACGATTGGGTTTGATACGTTGCCGCGCCAGCGGAATGGCAACCGCCATTAACACCAGCATCCCAACGCTGAGGGAGAGAAAGATGTCGTTCATTGCAGGCTCCTTATGCTGAGCAGACACATTCCGGACGTTTGTTGTGGCAAAACATCATGTTCCCGACAACGGGATAAAGCAACGGCTATTCCTGAGTGGGATTGCGCATGTGTTTAGCGGAGGGAAAGAAACCCGCACACCAGGCGGTGCGCGGGAAAGTATGTAGTTTAGAAGAAGGTCAGCAGGCTGAGGTTAAAGCGATTGTCCTGCGATTCGCCGCTTTGATTGCCGCGCGCGTATTCCAGCGTCAGCAAGGCGCTGTTCGGGCTGGCGGCCTGGCTGGCGCTCAGGCGCAAACCGGCACCGTACGCGCTACCGTGCACCTCTTTTTTCTCCAGCGCCGTCGGTTTTGCCTGGCTTACGGAACCCAGTGAACCGAAGACGTACGGCATTACCGCACTACCAAGATCGGGTGCCCAGGAGAACGCGCCCAGCGGCTGCGGCAAGCCAACTTCAGCGCGCGCGGCCAGGGCGCTATCGCCGCTGACCGTGCCGGAATCAAACGCCGAAAGCCAACTACTGCCGCCAAGTGAAGCCTGCTCAGAGGACGGCAGAGCCTGGTCAAACGAGGTCTGCGCCAGGCCAGAAAGGGAGAGCTGTACTTTGCCATCCACCAGCGGCTGGCTGTAGTTCATAGTCAGCTCCAGCTTCTGGAAATCCGGATCTGCACCATTCCTGCTCATCGGCAGGTCAGTGGTGCCGTGGCGCGCGCCCAGGCCGTCGATGCCAAAAGAAGCCGTCAGGCTGGAGGCGAAACGCGCGTCAAAATCAGTGGTGTAATCCATCGACTGCGCCAGGCGCACAATGCGCAGACGATCATCGGTGAACGGTACGTCATTGTTATTAAACTGCAAATGCTGGGTTTCGTTTTGCACATCCAGCGACAGCAAGGTCGAGGTGTTGAAATCACGCGCACGCACCCAGTGATACCCCAGGCGTGTCGACAGGCGCTGGAAGTGATCGCGTGAGGTCAACCCACTGTCAGTTTTCGGTTTGGTGCGGCTGTCCACCCCTTCAACGTTCATCCACAAGCCGTCGGTGCCGAGCGGTACGACCACGCCGAGCGCCCACTGGCGGTTACGCGGCTGCGTATCCGTAAACGGGTTGTCGCCGCGCGGGTAACCGTTCAGGCGCACGTACACCTGCTCGCCAAAGCCTGTCAGGTTGTTAAGCTGCCCGCCGAGCCCGAGTGAGTATTTCCCCAGCTCGTCGGAAAGGCCATTATCAAAGGTCACCAGCCCGGCAACCGGATCGTAGCGACCATCAACAATCAGCACCGTTGAACCCGGCTTGCTGCCCGGTTTGAGGGTCGATTTCAGCATCACGCCTGGTGTGTCGCCTGCCAGCAGCAAACGCCGCTCCAGCGCTTTACGGGTTAAATGTTTCTCGCCCACCAGCGGCTGCAACAGGCTTTCCACCCGACTGCGCGCGGTATCCGGCAGCGCAGAGGCATCCACTTTTTCCACATAGCCGTCGGTAATCACCACACGCAGCGGCGCACCATCTTTGATCTGTTGCGGCGGCAGACTGACGCGCGCCAGCAAGTAGCCCGCTTTGATGTAGGCGGTTTCCAGTTCCTGCGCGGCGGCAAATAAATTCGCCGCTGAGACGCGGCGGCCTTTAACGCGCGACTCAATACGCGCCGTTTCGCTCGCTAACTGTGGAAAACCACCTTCAACGAGCAGACCGGCTGGTATGACAAACAGTTTTTCCGCGCCGTTCGGCGCAGTAAGCCCGGTGGTGGCAGGCAGCGTAATGCCGCCGCCGGTGTGCTGCTGAACCGGCGCATAAGAGGGTTGCACCAGTTGGCCCGCGTTGGGCGCCGCCATCACGGCTCCTGCGTGTAAGCTCGCGGCGATACTCAGGCTCAGCAATGTCGGTGCTAAAAGTGAAGAGTGTGAAAATAAACGCATGAGTTATCTCTTATTTTTACTTGCCGGAGCAGGAAAGGGCCAAATCGGCGCCCATGGAACAAACCGCACCCGCCAGACGAGGATCCGCCGTGGCGATAACCGCGTTATCCGCACTGCCAGCACTGCTGGCATCATGGGTCACCAGCATCGTGTTACCGGTCAACTGACGCGTCACATCCTGCGCCGAGACACGGTTGCCAATGGTGGCGGCTAACGGCGTCGATACCGGTGTTGATGTCGGCGTCGGGGTTGGCGTGCCCGGCTGGGCATTCACCACAAGCGTTCCGTCGATATAGTTGATGGTGTAATTACCCAGCCCGTTACCGGTGGCATTGGCTGCAATCACTGCGTAGCTGCCCGCAATGGCAGTCGCCGCCGAACCTGCGCTGTTCAGCGCCACACCGGTCACCGTGTCGCCATTAAGCAGGCCGAGCACGCTGTAATCACTCAGGCTGACAAGGTCGCCGTAGGTTTTGCTGGCGTTGCCCGCGTTGATCACCAGTTGCGCTGGCGTCACGTTTAGCGAGCCTGCGCCGTAACTGATGGTGTAGTTCGACAAGCCACTGCCGTTCGCATTGCTGGCGTTGATGGCATAACTGCCCACGCCTGCTGTGATGGCGGCGCCTGCGCTGTTAAGCGCGACATTCGTTACCGTATCGCCGTTTAACAAGCCCACAATGCTGTAACCGCTTAAGTTCGCTGCTCCACCGTAAACCTTACTGGCGTTATCGGCGGTGATGGTCAGCGTCGCGGGCGTGACGGTCAGATTGCCGTTGTGATAGACAACGTTGTAGTTGGCAAGCCCGGTGCCCGTCACGTTGCTGCCCACAATGCTGTAGCTGCCAACGTTAGCCGTAGTGGCAAAACCCAGGCTGGTATAGGTCAAGCCGTTCACGGAGTCGCCATTGACCAGGCCTTGCGCGGAGTAGTTCACACTTCCCGGGAACTGGCCATACACTTTGCTGGCGTTATCCACGTTGATGGTCAGCGTGGCTGGCGTCACCGTGGCGCCAACGCCCACAACGCTGGCCGTCTGCCCGTTAGCTTTAAGCGCGCTGACACCGGTGGTATCCAGCGCATAGCTGCCAACGTTATCGGTGCTCCTAAGGCCGTTTGTCAGGCTGCCGCTGATGGCGTTCCAGAAGCCGGCACCGTAGTAAGTTGTAATCGGATTCGCGCCATAGATGGCGGTTTGCGCCACGCCAACAATACCGGACACGCCGAACAGCGCCGGCATGGCGGAGCCGGTGGCCGGTGCCCAGGCTTTATTATCCAGCCCGATAAAACTCGCGCTGTTGTTCATTTGCGCAGCGGTTAAACCGGTAATCGCTTCCATACCGTTCGCGCCGCGCCCGATGCCTGCCGCAACGTTATCACTATTCCAGTAGAGGTTCGTTAGCGTTCCGCTACCGCTTTTGGATCCTACCACCCCGCCAATTGCGCTGGGTGTTGAGGTCACGTTGATGGTATTGGTTGCAATGCTATTGCTGATCGTTCCGGTGTTACTGCCCGCCAGCCCACCTGCCTGCGCGTTCAAACCCGCGTTAATCACGCCGGAGGAGTAGACGTTGTCGATATTCCCGGCGTTATTACCTGTCAGCCCGCCGACATAACCAATCGCCCCGCCCATCCCGCTGCCGGTCACGCTACCGGAAACGTAGCTTGCGCTAATGGTGCCGCCCGCCATGTTGTAGCCGGTCAAACCGCCGACATACTGCAAGCCGTTGCCGCTGGTGCCGGATAGGTTCAGGGAGCCGTCGAAATAACTTTGCGTAATGTTTTTGCTGTTCTGTCCGACCAGTCCCCCCCAGTAAGACCAGTTAGCGCTGTTCGTCGCGGTAATTGACGCCCCGGAACGGCTGTAGGAGATCTGCCCGGCGTTGTTACCCACCAGCCCGCCCATATAAGCCGTGGCGTCAGACGAGCGGGTCAATGAGCCAAGCACCGTTGAATAGGCGATAGTGCCGGTGTTGTAGGCTGCCAGCAGCCCGGCGTAGAACGGTGATGTCGAAGATGCGGTAAGCTGCGCCGAGTTCAGCCCCATGTTGCGGATGGTGCCGGTGTTATAGCCGAACAAGCCAACGTAGGTATCGGCACTGTTAATGGTCAGACTGGAGATGGTGTGCCCAAGCCCGGTAAAGATGCCGCTAAACGGCGCACTGGAAGAGACGCCAACCAGTGACGAGGTGTATGTGTTGCCGATGGCAAGAATGTTTTGCGCCAGCGCGTATTTGCCGCCAAGCCCGGTGCTGTCAATGGCATCGAGATCCGCCATCGTGCGGATCAGCGTGTAATTCTGCCCGCCAATGGTCAATGAAGCATTCGCACCAGGGATGGTTATCTGTTTGCCCGAGAGCAGCGTGTAATCTTTGCCAATACCGTAGTTCAGCGCCAGACCCGCATTCGCTCCGGTCGCCGAGATATTACCGTTGAGAATAATATTGCCTGCCGCCGCCAGCGTTAAGGTGGTGTCTGTCGTCCAGCCAAGGTTCGTGGCAAGCGTAATGTCGCCATTCTGGCTGCCGGTCGAGCCGGTGGAGACCGTGACGTTGGCGGTCGAGAGCGCGTTTTGTAACGTGGTCACGTTGATCACGCTATCGTCCGCGCTGGCGCTAAAGCCGGTGCCGCTGTCAGCCGCCGTGGAGATCACCACGTTATGCGGATCGAGCAACAGATTGCCGAACTGGCCGCTTTGTGCAGAGAGATCGGTACTGCCGGTATAGGCCAGTTTGGCTTTACCGGAGACTTCCGCTTCGCCGCCTTTGCCGGTGCCCGCGCCGCGTGCGCTGATTTTACCGCTGAACGTCGTCTGGTTATCTGACCACACCACCACATCGCCGCCATTGCCCTGGGCTGTCGCATCGGCGCTGATACGGCTGGTGCTGTCAATTTGTGTGTTCGTTGCGCGTTGCGTACTGCCTTTGCCCTGGTGCTCGCCGCCAATGTTAATTTGGCCGCCGCCGGTTTTGCCGGAGGCGTCCACTTTCGCTCCCGCCAGCGTAATGTTATCGCCGGTGACAGTGATTTTCCCGCCCGTGCCGTCGCTCGATTTCGCGCTCAGCGTACCGGAAAGCGCCACATTACCGCCTTCGCCGCCGCCAATGACGATGGAGCCGTTCTGGCCGCTGACGCTGTCGGCTTCAACCACGCCGCTCAGATTGATGGCGTTACGCGCCGCATTGCGCGCCGTAGCCGCCGTCATGATAACCGAACCGCCCTGTGCTGACACCGTGCCGCTGTTGTCGATTAGCGCCTCTTTCACGCCGGAATTGCTTGGTACGGCGACCTGCAAGAAGCCGTCGCCGGAGAGATCGAGGGTGGCAGATTCCCCGGCGCCAAGCCCCACTTTGCCGACCGGGACGTTAATTAAGCCGTCGTTTTTGACGTTGCCGCCAATCAATGCCGCATAGCCGCCGCGCCCGACGTTAATCACGCCCGCGTTGCTCACTTCAGCCGATGAACCGTTGCCGGTGAAGACACGCTTCCCTTTGAGGAAGTCTTCATCTTTGATATCCAGCGTCGAAGCAACAAAGCCGCCGCCGGTTTTGACCGTGCCGCTCGGCGTAATGGCGATACCATTCGGGTTTACCAGATAGACCTGGCCATTGGCGGTTATCGAGCCGGCAATGGTGGATTTTGTTGCGCCAGTGACGCGGTTAAGAATGGCGGAAGAGCTGCTCGGCTGAACGAAATCGACCGAATTGCCCTTGCCGACGGAGAAACTGTTCCAGTTAACAATCGCCGTGCCGGAGTGCTGGTTCACCGTGACGGCGGAACCATTTTGCCCGATGGAGACCTGCCCCGCCGCGACGTTCCCACCGGTGGGCAACTCACCCGCCAGTGCGGGTGCAGCGCAAAGGGCGCTGACAAACAGCGCGATAAAACGTTTTGTAAAAACCGGTGGCGTGTTACTGCCCTGGTGCTGAGCTGAAGAACGGCAAAACGATGATGTCATGAGCATCATTCCTGTGATGGCAAGAAGAGTAATGGGGTGTTTACTCGCAAGTTGCTCTTTGCAAAGCAACGTTACATCCCTTGCAGATCAACAGGTCTGAACTGTCGCTATCGCAGAATTATGTAAATGCGCCGTAACAATATGGTTATCGTCACCTTAAGATAAATCTTTATCATTTCGGACATATCTCGTTGCATATTTTCACAAATAAAAATAAGCGGTTGATTAACGAGAAATTTCGCTGGAAGGCGACTGACGCGCGATCCGGGCAGGCGCATGGCGCGAACGAAAGAAGGCCAAAGGTAAATTCAACCTGCGTGTTGCTGTCGTCGGAGCTGGCTGAGTTTGCGGTATTTTTGCGGCGGCATACCGACATATTTCTGAAAGGTGCTGTAAAAACGGCTGGAGGAACCAAACCCGGCGGTGAGCGCAATATCAAGAATGGTCTTGTCGGTATCGCTTAACAACGCACGCACATGGTTGATACGCATGGCGGTGATGTATTGCTTCATGGTCAGTTGCATCACGCGCTGGAAAATGCCCATCGCATAGTTGGGGTTGAGTTTCACATGCTCGGCAATGGCGTTGATTGTCAGCACCTGATCATAATTTACCGCGATAAATTCCAGCATCTGGCTTACGTAAAACTGCGCATGGCGCGAAACGCTATTTTTATGGGTGCGCGAGGTTTTATTCACCAGAATCGGCTGCCAGCCTGAGAGACTAAAACGCTTGAGCATCAGCGCAATTTCTTCAATCGCCAGTTGGCGCAATTGCTCATTGTCGCTGTTGAGTTCGCTTTGCCAGCGCTGCACTTCAAACGCGCTAAGCTGCTGGGCGGCAAGGGATTTGATCACCATGCCATGGGTGACATGGTTAATCAGTTCGCGATCCAAAGGCCAGGAGAGAAACAGGTGCATTGGCAGGTTAAAAATTGCCATCTGTTTGCATTCGCCTGGTCGCGTGAGCTGATGCGGCGTACAGGCCCAGAACAGGGTGATGTAACCCTGCTTGATGCGTACCACTTCGTTGTTAATCAGGTATTCCACATCGCCATCGAACGGCACATTCACTTCAACCTGGCCATGCCAGTGGCTGGCGGACATGGCATGCGGTGCGCGCAGTTCAATTTCCATGCGCTGGTATTCCGAATAGAGCGACAGCGGGCCACGCGTGGTTTTCTCATCGCCGCTGCACATATCCGTTCTGGGCTTCTCTTTTGCCATTCTTCCCTTCCTGAATCATCACTTTCGCGCTTCGCTTTGCGCCGTCCTGTTCTATTTTAGTTAAAGGTATTGCCGTTAACTCTGCTTAAGCGCGTATTTTTTCCCGGAAACTCAGATCCAGCGCGGCACATTGCGCGATCTGAGTTTTCAGGAATTCCCCGCCGGGAAGACGGCAGATGACGCAGGCGACGCGTGCCACGCTCAGGACGTACAACTACACAGGGAGAACGCACATGTCTGCACCAAAAATCACTTTTATCGGCGCCGGTTCCACCGTTTTCGTTAAAAATATTCTCGGCGATGTCTTTCAACGACCAGCGCTGAAAGCTGCACACGTTGCGCTGATGGATATTGACGCCACGCGGCTGGAAGAGTCGCACATTGTAGTGAGCAAACTGATGGATTCCATAGGCGCATACGGGGAGATTAGCTGCCATACGGATCAAAAAACGGCGTTGAAAAACGCGGATTTTGTCGTGGTCGCATTCCAGATTGGCGGTTACGAACCTTGCACCGTAACCGATTTTGAGGTTTGCAAGCGCCACGGACTGGAGCAGACCATTGCCGATACGCTTGGCCCCGGCGGCATTATGCGTGCGCTGCGCACCATCCCGCATCTGTGGCAGATTTGCGAGGACATGACCGAGGTCTGCCCGAACGCCACCATGCTCAACTACGTCAATCCGATGGCGATGAACACCTGGGCGATGTATGCCCGTTATCCGCATATCAAGCAAATTGGGCTGTGCCACTCGGTTCAGGGCACAGCGGAAGAGCTGGCCAACGATCTCAATCTCGACCCGGCATCGCTTCGTTACCGCTGCGCCGGGATCAATCATATGGCCTTTTATCTCACGCTGGAGAAAAAGCTGGCCGACGGCAGCTATGTGAGCATCTATCCGGAGCTATTACAGGCCTACGCCGATCAACGCGCGCCAAAGCCGAATCTGCACGGCAACCCGCGCTGCCAGAACATTGTGCGTTATGAGATGTTCAAAAAGCTCGGCTACTTCGTTACCGAATCCTCCGAACATTTTGCCGAATACACGCCGTGGTTTATCAAACCGGGGCGCGAAGATCTGATAGAACGCTACCGGGTGCCGCTGGATGAGTATCCCAAACGCTGCGTTGAACAACTGGCGAACTGGCAGAAAGAGCTGCAGGAGTTTAAAACCGCCGACCGCATTGAGGTGAAAGCCTCTCGCGAATACGCCAGCACCATTATGAACGCCATCTGGACCGGCGAGCCGAGCGTGGTTTACGGCAACGTGCGCAACGATGGACTGATCGACAACCTGCCACAGGGCTGCTGTGTGGAAGTGCCGTGTCTGGTGGACGCCAATGGTATTCAGCCGACCAAAGCCGGGAAACTCCCCGCGCATCTGGCGGCAATGATGCAGACCAATATCAACGTGCAGACGCTGCTCACCGAAGCGGTGCTGACGGAAAACCGCGATTACGTCTATTACGCCGCGCTGATGGACCCGCATACCGCCGCCGTGCTGGGTATCGATGAAATCTACGCGCTGGTGGATGACTTAATTGCCAGCCACGGCGACTGGCTTCCCGCCTGGCTGCATCGCTAACGCATAAGCCGGGCCGCGCGCCCGGCGGTTTTGCAACCCTTCCGACACTGAAAGAGGCAATCGGTACCCTATGAGTATTTCAATGACAACAAAGCTCAGCTACGGATTTGGTGCATTTGGTAAGGATTTTGCGATCGGCATCGTCTACATGTATTTGATGTATTACTACACCGATATTGTCGGTCTGTCGGTCGGCATGGTCGGGACGCTGTTTCTGGTGGCACGTATTCTCGACGCGCTGGCCGACCCGATCATGGGCTGGATAGTTGACTGTACCCGCTCGCGCTGGGGCAAATTCAAACCGTGGATCTTAATCGGCACGCTCAGCAACTCGGTGGTGCTGTATATGCTATTCAGCGCCCATCATTTTGAGGGCACCGCACAGCTGCTCTGGGTCTGGGCGACCTATTTACTGTGGGGATTCACCTACACCATTATGGATGTGCCGTTCTGGTCGCTGGTGCCAACCATCACGCTGGATAAGCGTGAGCGCGAACAACTGGTGCCCTACCCGCGTTTTTTTGCCAGCCTCGCCGGTTTTGTCACCGCCGGGATCGCCCTGCCATTTGTTAATGCCGTCGGTGGCGCAGATCGCGGCTTTGGTTTTCAGATGCTGACGCTGGTGTTAATCGCCTTCTTTGTGCTGTCGACCATTGTGACGCTGCGCAATGTCCACGAAGTCTATTCGTCGGATAAACATCCCAGCGCCGACAGCACTCCAATGAATCTGAAACAGATGATTCAGCTAATTTTCAAAAACGATCAGCTCGCCTGTCTGCTGGTCATGGCGCTGGCTTACAACACCGCAGCCAACGTGATTGAAGGGTTTGCCATCTACTACTTCACCTATGTCATCGGCAATGTCGATCTGTTCCCCTATTACATGTCCTATGCTGGTGTCGCCAATCTGCTGATCCTGATTCTGTTCCCGAAACTGGTGAAGGTCTTCTCGCGCCGCGTGTTGTGGGCGGGAGCATCCGTATTGCCGATTTTCAGCGGCGGCGTGTTGTTGGGGATGGCGCTGATGGGGGCCACCCACGCAGGTGTTATCTTGCTGGCGGGCGTACTGTTCAGCATTGGCAAAGCTTTCTTCTGGGTGTTACAGGTGATTATGGTTGCCGACACCGTCGATTATGGCGAATACAAACTCAATGTCCGCTGCGAAAGTATCGCCTATTCGGTACAAACGCTGGTGGTTAAAGCGGGCGCGGCTTTCGCAGCGTACTTTATCGCCATCGTGCTGGGGGTGATCGGCTATGTGCCGAACGTCGCGCAATCTGCCAGTACATTAATGGGCATGCAGTTGATTATGCTGGCGCTGCCGGTCTGTTTTTTCCTTGTGTCGCTGCTGGTCTATTTCCGCTTCTACAAACTGAACGGCGATATGCTGCGCCGCATTCAAATTCATCTGCTGGACAAATATCGCCATGTGGATAACACCACCACACCGGCCTCCCCGCCGGTAATGGCAGATCAGGTACGCGTATGATCACCGGGCAAATCTCCTTGAACCGGCAACACAGAGAATCACCCCCACGGTAATCATTACCATCAGCGGGCTGACGGTTTCATGTAGCAACGAAGCCGACAGCCCGAGCCCGAAAAAGGGCTGCAACAACTGAAGTTGCCCAACGGCGGCAATACCGCCGAGCGCCAGCCCTTTGTACCAGAAGATAAAGCCAACCAGCATGCTGAAGAGCGACACGTAAGCCACCGCGCTCCAGGCCGAAATACCGATCCCGCTGACGGTGTGGGGCATCGTGGCCAGCGCGGCAACGAGCATCAACGGCAGGGCAAGAATCAGCGCCCAACTGATCACTTGCCATCCGCCGAGCGTACGCGATAACACCGCACCTTCCGCATAACCCAGGCCGCATACCACCACCGCCGCCAGCATCAGCAGATCGCCTGTGAGTGACGCCGAAACCGCCTGCGACAGCGCAAACCCGACGACCAGCAGGCTGCCCATCACTGAGAAAAGCCAGAATGCCAGACGTGGACGCTCGCCACCACGGAGCACACCAAACACCGCCGTCGCCAGCGGTAACAACCCCAGAAAGACAATAGAGTGCGCCGACGTCACCTGTTGCAGCGCCAACGCCGTGAGAAGCGGGAAGCCAATCACCACGCCGATCGTGACCAGCGACAACGAAAAAAGCTGCGCGCGCTGCGGGCGTTTAACGCGAAAAATCACAACCAGCATCAGCGCCAGCACGCCGGCAATCGATGCGCGCAGAAAGGTCAGAAAAAAGGGATCCAGCGCCAGCACAGCGATGCGCGTGGCGGGCAGCGAACCGCTAAAAATCAGCACACCCAGCAGACCGTTAACCCAACCCGATACCGAACCGGATGCGCTTTTGTTATTGGCGATATTGACCACGTTAAACCTCACTGTGCGGGTTAATGACGCAGAGCATTTCCCTGCATTGACGGCGCTAAGCGTACGGGCAACAATCCATGACAATCAAAATATTGTCATGGATACAATGCGTGAAAGCACGTTACAAAGCGATCGTCGACAGTTTCGCCAGCGCCATTCGTGAAGGCCACTTGCCGGCGGGGAGTCGACTGCCCACGCACCGGGCATTATCAGTGGAAAAACAGATCTCGCTGGCTACCGCAACGCGCGTCTACGCCGAGCTGGAATCCATGGGGCTGGTGAGTGGCGAAACCGGGCGCGGCACCTTTGTCAGAGAGATTTCATTGCCCGCCGGGCTTGGAATCGACCAGCAGGTGATTGCCACGGATATGGTGGATCTGAATTTCAATTATCCCGCGCTGCCGGATCAGGCGGAACGGCTGCGCGACGCCCTGCGCCAGCTGACCACCCGTGGCGATCTTGACGCCCTGTTGCGTTATCAGCCCCATGCCGGGAAGCTCAGCGAGCGCGCGGCAATCGCCTGTTGGCTGGCGCGGACAGGTTTTACCCCCGCCGCAGATAACGTGCTGATCGTCAACGGTGCACAGCATGGACTTGCGATTACGGTGATGGGGCTGTTGCGCCCTGGCGATGTCGTCGCCGTTGATGCCTTAACCTACTCCGGTTTTAAGGCGCTGGCCGCGCTGTTTCATCTGGAACTGGTTGCCATACCGGTAACGCCTGGCGGGCCAGATCTCGATTATTTGCAAACACTTTGCCAGCGCAGGCGCGTACGGGCGCTCTATACCATGCCAACACTGCATAACCCGCTGGGCTGGGTGCTTACGCGTGCTCAGCGCAAGATCATCGCCGACATTGCCCGTCTGCACGATCTGCTGATTATTGAAGATGCTGCTTACGCCTGGCTGGTACATCCTGCCCCGCCGCCGGTGGCATTTTTTGCCCCCGAACACACGGTCTATGTCACCGGGTTTTCCAAAAACATCGCCACCGGCTTACGCGTCGGCGCAGTGGCCTGCCCGGCGCGACACAAAGCCTCGCTTGAGCGTGCCATTCGCGCCACCAGCTGGAATACCCCGGCGCTGATGAGCGCGATTGTCTGCGGCTGGTTACAGGATGGAACCGTCAGTAAACTGGAAGCCCTGAAGCGCAAAGATGCTTACCAGCGCCAGAAAATGGCCCGCGAATTACTGGCACCGCTGGAAATTATCAGCCACCCGAATGCCTATTTTGTCTGGCTGCCGCTAACAGAAGCGGTGCGCGCCGAACGCGTGGTGCACAAACTGCTGGCGCACAACATTTCGCTTTCCACCGCCGAGCCCTTTTGCACAACGGACAATGTGCCGCACGCCCTGCGGTTAGCGCTCGGTTCCGTCAGCCTTGCAAATTTGCGCCAGGCGTTGATTACCGTGCGTCAGACCATCGACTATGAGCACAATTTATGAGCAATCGTCAGCGGTTCACTGCTCGCTTTCGGGATAACGATTGATACCCATCGCCATCACCTGCGCCGGGTCGAACAGCGACAAACTTTCCACCTGCGAGAGCAGCAGCACTTTGCGAAAATCGAGCGCCGAGCGCGGCTCTGAAGCGAGATCGATACCATGCTTGTCGTACCAGGCGCTGTAGTTATGCTCGACGTGCAGATCGAGCGTACTTTCATCGCGATAGCCGCTGAGCATCGGGATCAACACAATGTTATTGGCATCGCCGCTGTCAAAGGTGGCGGTATGGATCATGCCAATGTAGATGCGCTGCGATTTGAGCGTGATCCACGCCAGATCGCCCTTCTCCATACACTGATAAATCAGCCCTTCCACGCCGTTGGCGCGCGAAAGGTGTTTATACAGCTCGCGGCGGCCATTGCTGTCCAGCCTGGCGCTGCCGGACCAGTTCGAGCGCCACAGGCAAAACAGCACCGCAAAGGCGAGCATAATCACCACCGGCGCCTGAATGCCTAAAAAGCTCCAGTTCATAAAACTCATGTGCAAGTGGTGCTGTTCCGGGCCAAACACCGCAGGCCATGCGTTCATCACCGCAGAGGTGATCAACAGGCACAGCCACAGTAACCCTGTCGCCAGAATCCCCTGCAACACAAAAACGCAGCCATACAGCGCCACCAGAAAGTAGACATCCCAGCCGAAGCTGCGTTTGAATTTAAAACGGGTAGAGAGATCGTGCGAGGTATACCAGTAGCCGCAGACCATCAACACCATAAAGAT
Source organism: Kosakonia sp. LAM2021 (assembly GCF_016620385.1). Classification (NCBI taxonomy): domain Bacteria; kingdom Pseudomonadati; phylum Pseudomonadota; class Gammaproteobacteria; order Enterobacterales; family Enterobacteriaceae; genus Kosakonia; species Kosakonia sp. LAM2021. The sequence continues at coordinate 145,926 of NZ_JAENHT010000003.1, read as the reverse complement.
TGCCGTTCCCATGCTACGCCCTCTTTAACGTGTCGACGTGGCGTTTGAAATCTTCCTGCACGCGCTGGCAATGGATATTCACCGAAGTGTTGCCATCGGCATCGACAACAATCCGTTCGCCATCTTCAATCGCGTCCTGAATTTCACTGTGGCTCATCACCTGCAACAATCTGTCCGGGCTTGCGAATAATGAATACAACATTTTTTTCATCTCTCACCTCCGCAGCCAAGTATAGAAACCCTGCGGCGCGTATGGCGTTTTTCATCCCGATTCTTACTGCCGCACGGCTTTTCGCTCAGGTTGTCACTTTTACGCAATAGGTTGTCCGTTGCGCGGGGGCGACGAAGGGTCGCGGCGTGGAAACTGAAACCACACCCTGCGGAGACCCGAAAAATGTTAACGACCCCTGCTGAAAAATATCAACGCCACACACCTTTAGCGCTGCGCGATCGCCGCTGGCCGGATAACGCGCTGACCCGAGCGCCGCGCTGGCTCTCCACCGATTTGCGCGACGGTAACCAGGCGCTTGCCGAGCCAATGGACGCCGCGCGTAAGCTGAAATTCTGGCAATTGCTGCTCGACTGCGGCTTTAAAGAGATTGAAGTAGCGTTCCCGTCCGCCTCGCAAACGGATTTCAATTTCGTGCGCCAGTTGATTGAGGAACAACGCATTCCGGACGATGTGACCATTCAGGTATTAACCCAGGCGCGGGAAGATTTGATTACCCGCACTTTTGCTGCGCTGCAAGGCGCGAAACGCGCCACGGTGCATCTGTATAACGCCACCGCCCCGGTATTCCGCGAGCAGGTTTTTCGCCAGAGCCGCGAGGAGATTGTCGCGCTGGCGGTAAACGCCGCGCGGCAAATTCGCACCCTTTGTGAAAACGCGCCAGAAACCGAGTGGATTTTCCAGTACTCACCGGAAACCTTCTGTTTTACCGAAGCGGAGTTTGCGCTGGCGATTTGCGAAGCGGTCGCCGATGTGTGGGAACCGGGTGCGACACGGCCGATGATCATCAACCTGCCTGCCACGGTGGAAGTGAGCATGCCGAATGTGTATGCCGATCAGATTGAGCACTTTTGCCGCCACTTCTCGCGCCGCGAGCAGGTGTGCATCAGCGTGCATACCCATAACGATCGCGGAACCGGGATTGCCAGCGCCGAACTGGCATTGCTCGCCGGCGCGGAGCGCGTGGAAGGTTGTCTGTTTGGCAACGGTGAGCGCACCGGCAATGCCGACCTGGTGACGCTGGCGCTGAATCTCTATACCCAGGGCATCGCGCCGGGGCTGGATTTCAGCCAGATGAAAAAGGTGGTCGAAATCGTCGAAGAGTGCAACCAGTTGCCGGTGGCGCCGCGTCATCCCTATGCCGGAGAACTGGTGTTCACGGCCTTTTCCGGCTCACACCAGGACGCGATTAAAAAAGGCTTTGCCGCACGACAAAACAACCCGGCTGCATTCTGGGAAGTGCCTTATTTACCGCTCGATCCGGCAGACATTGGCTGTAGTTACGAAGCGGTGATCCGCGTCAATAGCCAGTCGGGCAAGAGCGGCGCGGCGTGGCTGCTGGAGCAGAACCACGGCCTGAATTTGCCGCGCAAACTTCAGCAGGAATTCAGCCAGCATGTGCAGGAGGCGGCGGATGCGGACGGAAAAGAGATGTCGCAAATGGCTATCTGGAACCTGTTTCGCCAGACTTACGGGCTGGTGGAGCGCCCATCGCTGCAACTGATTGAATATGTCTGCACCAACCAGCCAGGGCAGCGCACCACGTTACAGGCGGAGATCCTTTGCCACCACAAAAAACTGAAGCTTGACGCCAGCGGCAACGGTTTTCTTTCTGCCGCCATCAGCGCCCTGTGCCGCAGCTTGCAGGTGGAGATCAACATTGAGAGCTACCACGAACATACGCTCGGCAAGCACAGCGACAGCCGCTCGGTGGCCTATGTCTGCTGTGAGGATAAACACGGCGCGCGCGCGTGGGGGGTCAGTATCGATAGCGACATTACCCGTGCGTCGCTGCAGGCGGTGTTAAATGCCGCTCAGCCGTTCATTACGAAGTAAAGTAATCGCCGGGCGATACGCCCATCACCCGGCGAAACATGGCGCTGAACGCGCTGGGATTGGCATAACCGCACTCCAGCGCCACCTGCGTGACCGGCTCGCCATGCGCCAGCCGGGTTAACGCCGCCAGCAAACGCGCCCGGCGTAACCATTCGCTGAACTGCAAGCCAGTCTGCTGGTAGAAGTGGCGCGACAAAGTTCGCCCGCTCATGTTGACCTGGCGAGCGGCATTTTCCAGCGTCCACTCACCCGCTGGATCGCACCGCACCGCGTCACAAAGCTGTTTGAGGCGCGCGGAAGTGGGTTCCGGCAGGCAAAACGGCAGCGTATTCATCAGACGGATTTCATCGAGGATCAGTTCATAAATGCGCTCCGCGCGACTGCCAGCCTGATACGCCTGTGGCAATTCCAGCGCATTCAGAATCAACGCGCGCAGCAAATCGCTGACGCGCACCACCTGGCACACTACCGGTAAATCAGCCCGCGCCAGCGGTTCGACAAACACGCCGCGCGCCTGCACTTCACCATCAATTCGCAGCGCGTGGGACACCTGCGCCGGGATCCACACACCACGCCCTGGCGGCACAATCCACATGCCCTGCTGCGTGTCCACGCGGATCACCCCGCTTAAGGTATGAATCAGCTGATCGCACGGATGGGTATGCCAGTGCTCATGCTCCCCGTGCCGGTAGTCATGGGCGTAGGGGATCACTGCACGGTGGGAAAAATCGAGGGTGAATGTCTGTTTCACGGCGCACCGTTATTATTTACAGGGTGACATTACCTTAATCACCGCCGCGCCTGCTGTCATTTATTTCTCCCGGCACAGCGGGCAGTTGTGGCAATACTCCACCGGCGTTGAGGCTTTGTAATAAAAACAACAGGTGCGGCGAAAACGCACCATCTTGCCCGCCGCGTTCTTTTGCGCAGGCCGGCGAAAGCGCTTCAGCGGATTCCAGGTCGCAGCAAACAGATCTGGCGCGGCAGCGTCCAGCAGCCAGGCGAAATCCGCCTGCTGGCGCTGCATCTGCCGGGCGTTCAGCCCCTCCATTCGCCCCTGGTAGAGCGAGTAAACGCGCACGGCGGTGTTCTCCCATAAAATGGCTTCCGGCAGGCCGCTTACCCGCGCCAGGCTCTGCCACAACGGCGATAAATAGTCGCGAAACAGCGCGCCAACCACCGTTTCGCGCCACGCGTCGCGCTGACCAGGAAGGTAATGCGTCACTTCAACATCCACCGGCAGCGACGAGCTCCACAGCCCGTTGTCATGCGCATACTCCAGCCGACTGGCGTGAAGCGACAACGGCAAGCCCTTATCAAACACGCTCATCGCGTACAACACATTCCCGGTTGCCAGAAAGGCCAGCCGTTTGGCGAGTAGCGATGCGGCAATCGTCAGATCCGGTGCGCCAGTCAGCGGCATCACTCGCGTTAACAGCGCGCGGCAGCTTTGCGCCTCCAGCAGCGCCTGTGCCGGTACGCTGCGCGCATCGGCTTGCGAGCGCGAACGCAGGCGAAAAGTGCGTTGCAGATACGAACGCTCTTCAACCGTCAGCATCTGACGCTCCCGGAAAAGGAATGCACAACGGCGTATGGAAAAAAGGATCGTCGATGATGCGACAGCGCAGATTAAACACCTCGTTGACCAGCGTTTCGGTCATTATCTGCTGCGGCGCGCCCTCGGCATAAACCCGCCCGTTATGCACAGCGACGAGATGATCGGCATAGCGGCAGGCGAGGTTGAGATCGTGCAGCACCATCACAATGGTCTTGCCTTGCTGTCGGTTGAGCTGGCGCAACAGTTCGAGGATCTCAATCTGGTGCGCCAGATCAAGATAGGTGGTCGGTTCATCCAGCAAGAGTGTCTCCGTGGCCTGCGCCAGCGTCATGGCAATCCACACCCGCTGGCGCTGCCCGCCGGATAACGCATCTACCGGGCGATGCTGCAACGCGTCGGTGCCTGTCAGGCGCAGCGCGGCATTCACCTGCTGCTCATCCTCCTGCGACCACTGACGCAGCCAGTTCTGATAAGGAAAACGCCCCAGGCTCACCAGTTGGCGCACCGTGATACCTTCTGGCGCGACGGGGGTTTGCGGCAAAATGGCCAGCTTGCGGGCAATCTCCGCCGTATTGCTGGCGTGAATGTCCAGACCATCGAGAATAACGGTGCCGGATTGCGGCGTCAGCAAGCGCGCCATGGCTTTGAGTAGCGTGCTTTTGCCACAGCCGTTGCTGCCAATCAGCACCGAGACTTTCGCGCCAGGCAGGGTTAAATCCAGCGCGTTAATCACCTGCCGCTGTTGATAGCTGACACTCAGCTTTTGCGTTGAGAGAGACACTTTTTCCCCATCTGATTACGTCCGCTGCCGGATCAGCAGCCACAAAAAGAACGGCGCACCGGCCAGCGCCACAAAAATCCCTGCCGGTAAATCAGCAGGCCGGAATAGCGTTCTGCCGAGCAGGTCGGCAATAACTACCATACTGCCAGCGCTACAGACGGTGACAAACGCCTGGCCGAAAAAGCCCTGACGCACCACAAGCCTTGCCAGGTGCGGCGCAATCAGCCCGACAAACGCCATCGCGCCTACTTGCGCAATCGCCCCGCCGGAGAGCACCACACAACTTAGCAGTAACAGCACCCGCAGCGGCTGCACCCGTACGCCAAGGCCGGTGGCCAGCGCGTCGTCCAGTTGCAGGGTTTTCAGATAGCGCGTCAGAAACAGCAGCACCGGCAACGCCCACACATACACCGCCAGCAGGCGCAGCACTTTATCCCAGGTGGCGGCATACACGCTGCCGCTCAACCATATCCATGCAGAAAAGGTGGTGGTCAGCGGGCTGAACACCAGCACCAGCGTCACTACCGCGCCCGCCAGGGCTGAAACGCCAACGCCGGTGAGGATCAGCCGCAAGGGTGTCAAACCGCTGCGCCACGACAGCAGAAAGATCAGCCCGACGGCGCAGGCCGCGCCGCCCATCGCCGCATACGGCAAGGGTGCGCTGCCATATTGCAGGCTGAAAAAGGAGAGCCACAGCAACGCCCCAGCGCTCGCCCCGGCGGTCACGCCGAGCGTATCCGGCGATGCCAGCGGGTTACGCACCAGCGTTTGCAGGATCAACCCGGCAAGCCCCAGCCCGCCGCCCGCCAGCATCGCCAGCGCCACGCGCGGCAGACGTAATTGATGCAGAATAAAGCTGTGCGCGCTGGTATCCGGCTGCACCAGCAGCCGAAGCATTTGCGCCAGCGAAATCTCCACATCGCCAGTGTTCAGTGCCACCAGCGCAATCAGCAAAGTCATCGCCGTACAGCCGAGTAATAGCGGGAGTAAACGCCGGGAGTAGTGGCGGGAAAATGGTCCACAGCGCAAAAGTTGACTATCCGGCATGGTTCCCCCTGCGTTGTGCCAGCAGGATAAAAAACGGCGCGCCCATCAGTGCGGTCATCACCCCGACCGGCAGCTCCTGGGGCAAAATAACCACCCGCGCGGCGATGTCGGCGGCCAGTAGCAGTAACGCGCCGAGCAGCGCGCAGGCCGGAAGCGTATAGCGCAGGTCGCTGCCAAATAACTGGCGCGCCATATGCGGCACCATCAGGCCGACAAAACCGACATTTCCCGCCAGCGCCACGGCGCAACCCGCCAGCCCCACTACCAGCATGCTCGCCAGCAGACGCACCAGCGCGATGTTCAACCCCAGCCCACGGGCAATCTCTTCTCCGGCGTTGAGCACGTTCATCTGCCCGGCGAAAAAGCAGGCGGCAACCACCAGCAGCGCACCGGGGAGCAGCATCGGGTACATGTGCTGCACGTCGTTGCCCGACAGGCTACCGGCCAGCCAGAACAACATGGTGTCGAGACTTTCCTGATCGATAACGAGAATGGCCTGGGTAAAGGCATTGCACAGCGCGGTGATCGCCACACCCGCCAGCACCAGCCGCAGCGGATTAAGCTGCCCGTTGCTGACTTTACTGGCAAACCACACCAGCGTTCCGGTGGCGCAGGCACCGCTAAACGCCAGCAGCAGCGTGACCCACGGATCGCCGATGGCGAAAAAACTACCCGCCAGCACAATCAGCAGCGCCGCCCCCGCATTGACACCAAACAGCCCCGGCGACGCCAGCGGGTTGCGGGTCAAGGCCTGCATCAACGCACCCGCCACGGCGAGAAACGCACCAACGCCAGCGGCCAGTAAAGTGCGCGGCAGGCGCGAGGTGCGAATAATAATATCCACCGCGCTGGTGGGATCGGCATGCAGCAGCGCCTGCGTCAGTTGGGTGAGCGAATAAAACCGCGCGCCGGTCATCATGCTGAGCAGCATCAATACTACCAGCAGCAAGCCGCAGAGCAGAAAACGCCCGCTCATACGCGCCCCCGGTTGAGTGCCTGTTCAACATCACGGAGGATCTGGTTGGCGCCAAGAATGCCGCCGGATAAGCTCCACGGCACGCTGTCCACTTCCCACAGTTGCCGCGCTTTCACCGCACGCAGTTGCTGCCATAACGGGTGTGCCGTCAGCGTGTGGTACTGGCGGGTGATGGCCGGGCTGTTAGCCCGCAGCAAGATAAAAAACAGATCGGCGTCCAGCAGCGGAATATTCTCCATGCTGGAAAAGCGCAACGACGCGCTGTGCGCCTGCAGGGCCTGGGCGTTCCAGGCAAATCCCACTTCGGACATCACCGAGCCGGGAAAGCTGTTCGCTACATAGCTGCGAATGTGGTCAGGACGCACTTCAATCACCGACACCTGCGGCGCACGCGGCCCGGCAAAACGCTGTTGCAGCAGGCTGCGCAGAGCTGCAATACGTGTATCCCAGCGCTGGAGCAGTTGCGCGGCGGCGTTTGTCAGGGCAAGTTTTTGCGCCACCACCGTCAGCGTTTTTTTGAATTCAAAGACATCATCCAGCAGCGTAACAGGGGCGATTTTCGCCATCAGCGGCGCGACATCCTGGTGGCGAAAACGGGAAGCGAAAATGATATCGGGTTGCAGCAGCGCGATTTTTTCCAGCGCGGGCTGCGTCTCCAGCCCCAGTTGCGGCACGCCGGAAAGCTGCGGTCGTAAATAGCGGTACACCGGTTTTTCCGCCCAGGATTCAACAATGCCGCAGGGCGTAACGCCCAGCGCGGCCAGGCTGTCGGTTGCCCCCTGAAACAGAGAAACCGCGCGTGGCACGCCGGGTTTGGCAAACAGTGCGGGTGAGACACTGCACAACAGTAGCGCCTGCAAGCTGCGTCGGCGCGAAAGAGAGAAAGCGCGTTCGTTTTTCATCATCTACTCAAACCGCCCCGCTAAACGGGGCGGTAACACTCAGAAATCGAGACTGTAGCCCAGCGTCGCGGTGCGACCCCGACCGGCGAAATAGCGATCCGGATCGACAGACGCGCTTTGCGAATAGTAGGTGATGTACTGTTTATTCAGCAGGTTAGAAACCCCAAGGCTCACCTGCCCGTACGGCAGCTTGTAGCCGACTGCCGCATCCACCAGCGCATAGCCGGAGAAGTCTTTTTCCGCGTCGTCGAATTTCTTGCTAAGCGCCCAGTTGGCTTGCAGGAAGGTGCTCAACTGCGCATTCCAGTTTGCCGACCAGCTGGCGATGATGCGATCCGGGGCGATGTTTAAACCATCGAGTTTCGCATCCAGGCTGCCGTTATCGTCGCTGTCATACCGGCCGCGCATGTGTGACCACGACACGGTGAATTTGTGATCGGCATTCGGGCTGTAACCGGCGCTCACTTCCACACCGTCAATCTCGGTCTTTTCGCGACGGGCGACAAACGCGTCGTTGACCAGCTCAACGCGACTGCCGAGCTTCGAGGTGGACTGGTAATAGCTGGCTTCGAAATCAAACGGCGCGTGTTGTACGCGAAAACCGATTTCGCTGTTTTTGGTGACGATCGGTTTCAGACCGTTGTAGTCATCCAGTTTAATGCCCGGCGTGTCGATGCCGCGCAACACGCGTCCGACATCCGGCACGGTAAACCCTTCGCTGTAGCTGGCGAACAGGCTTAACGGTTCAACCGGCGTCCAGACCACACCGGCGTTATATAGCGTCTGGTCGAACGATGGCGTGCCGCCTTGCACGGTTACCCGGTCGTTGGCCCACACGGTTTGATAACTGTCGATATTCAACCGGGCGTATTCATAGCGCACGCCGCCGCTTAATTTCACCGATTCAACTGGCGTGTATTCCAGTTGCAGGAACGGTGACAGATCGGTGTAGTTAATTTCCGGCACGTAGGTGCGCCCGGTGGCCCATAAATCCTGTTTCGAGTTATCAAACAGGGTATCGAAACCCACCGTCACTTTTATACGGTCATCCCAGAGATCGTCTTTGGTGAGCGCGATTTTGCTGCCGTATTTATCGGTATACGCACGGCTCTGATCGTACAACGTGCCAATGGGAGCAATGGCCGGATCCTGGAACGACGAGGAATTGGTCGCGCCGAACAGCGCTTCATAACGCTGATAATAGGCCAGCGCCGTCAGTTTCATGCCTGCCAGATTGTAATTATCGTAGGTAGCGCCGACCGTCCACACATCGTTGTGCGGCGCGCTACCCGGCGGGTTACCTTTCTTCGATGTGGTTAATACACCGTTATCGCGATCGCCTCGCACGCTGACATAGTTATCTTTGTTTTTCAGGCGATAACGGTTAAGGCTCAGCTGTACGCGCTGATCGTTATCCAGCCAGTAACCCACTTTCGCCAGCAGATCCCAGGCGCGGGAGTCCATCAAATCGCCCTGCGTGTTATCCACGCCAATCGCGTGGTTGTCGGCGTCTTTAAATAGCCCCTGATCTTCATAGCTCAGGGCGAACAGGTAATCGATGTACTCTTCGCTGCCATTGATGCTGTAGTTGGTTTTATAGGAAAGCGTATCGTGACTGAATTCCGCCGTGGGCGTGGTGGTTTCCACGCTGACGTGCTGGTTGACGGTGCCCGGTTTCGCGCGTTTGGTGATGATGTTGATCACCCCGCCCGTCGCGCCGACGCCGTTGCTGGCGTTCGCCCCTTTGATCACCTCAATGCGCTCGATCATCGAGGCGTCGATGGTGTGCATTTCGCGCCCGGTCGGGCGCAGCGGGTTTGATTGCGGTATGCCGTCAATCATTACCAGCGGCGTGCGCCCGCGCAGTGTTTCGCCACTGCCGGACATTTTCTGCCGTGACGGTGAAAACGACGGCAGCAGATTGCTGAGGATCTGCGAGGTATCGGAGGTGATTTGCCGCTGCTGGGCAATCTCTTTTTCGCTGATGACTTTGATGACCTGCGGGGAATCATTACGCGAACCGTCAGTGCGGGTGGCGGTTACAATCAGTTCATCATCACTATTTTTCGCGTCCTGCGCATAAAGTGGCGAGGCGAAAAGCAGAGCCATCGCGCCGTACAAAGGGGAAATTCTCATCTAAACAACCCTCAATTTTTATTATTCCCCACCGTTTGCGGGGATCATTCCGTAATAAAATCAAATGACACCAATAAGAAACATTTTGATATCGATTATCATTATCGATAAAAGAATGTAAAGTGAATATTTTCCAGGCGAAATTGAGACGCGCAGGAATAGCGCGACGTGAATGGAACAAACGCAACACATAAGCAAAATTAATTAAATTTTGTGTAAGCGGTCTACCCTTTAACAAGCAGATCCTGTGGCTTATCCCGCTTGTTTCCACCAAAAGGAAAGACCAATGCAAACACTCTCCGGGCCATCGCGCGCGACGCTTGCGCTTTATGAACTCTTTAACCCGCTGCCCACTGGCTTTTTTGTGGCGGCGTGGATCTTCGATATTCTGTACCTCAAAACCTTTCAAATCATGTGGACCGACGCGGCAAGCTGGCTTATCGCCATCGGTCTGTTGATTGCCATCCTTCCCCGGCTACTCAACCTTGTGCAGGTTTGGGTGACGCAGCGGCATAGCGTTACAAACGCAGAAAAAATCTATTTCTGGCTCTGGCTGGTGGCTATTGTGCTGGCGATTTTTAACGCCTTTGTGCACAGCCGGGATGCGTACGCGGTGGTGCCGCTTGGCGTGCTCCTCTCAACGGCGGTGGTGATTTTGCTGCTGATTGCCCATGTTCAACTCGCCCTGCGCACGCGTGTCCAGTAAGGAAAAAACCATGAATATGCCTAATCGCTTACTGACTGTTGCCTCACTCGCCGCCCTGCTCACCGCTTGCGATCAGGGTGCAAACGTAGACCCGATGAAGCAGGTTGGCCCGGAACCGGAGTTGCCAAAAGCGCAGAATTTCCTGTTACCGCCGATGCAGGTGCCGGAAGGCGTGGCGTGGAAAGCGGGAGAAACACCAAAAGTGCCAGCGGGGTTAAAAATTGAAAAAGTGGCGGATGGCTTGCTGCATCCGCGCCAGCTGTATGCGCTGCCGAATAACGACATTCTGGTCGCTGAAGCCAATGCTCCGGAAAAACCGACCACGCGCCCGAAACAGCTGATTATGGGCCTGGTGCAAAAAGCCTCCGGCAAAGGCGGCCCCGGCGGCAACCGCATCACGTTGTTGCGTAACGCTGGAGGAACATGGCAGAAACACACGTTTATTGAAAATCTGCACTCGCCGTTTGGTATGCAATTGATTGGTAATACCTTGTGGGTCGCCAACGCCGACAGCCTGGTGAAATTCCCGTATCAGCAAGGGGAAACCACCCTCAGCGCACCGGGAGAAACCGTCACCGAACTGCCCGGCGGGCCAATTAATCACCACTGGACAAAATCCCTGCTCGCCAGCCCTGACGGCAGCAAACTCTATGTAGGCGTGGGTTCCAACAGCAACATCACCGAAAACGGCATCGGCGCGGAATATCGCCGCGCGGCGGTGCTGGAAGTGGATGCCGCCACCGGCGCAAGCCGGATCTATGCAAGCGGGCTGCGTAACCCGACCGGGCTACAATGGGAGCCTGAAAGCGGTGCGTTATGGGCGATTGTCAACGAGCGCGACGAAATTGGTTCCGATCTGGTGCCGGACTACATGACATCGGTTAAAGAGAAGGGGTTTTACGGCTGGCCGTATAGCTACTTTGGGCAGCACGTGGACGAACGCGTTAAGCCGCCACGCCCGGACTTAGTGGCCCAGGCCATCAAGCCGGATTACGCGCTCAGCTCGCACGTCGCACCACTTGGCTTGTTGTTCTATACCGGCGACAACATGCCGCAGTATCGCGGCGGCGCGTTTATCAGCGAGCACGGAAGCTGGAACCGCACACCGCTCAATGGCTACCAGGTGGTGTGGGTGAAATTTGAGAATGGTAAACCGGTTGGGCAACCGCAGCCGGTGGTGACCGGTTTTCTTACCGATGACCAGAAACAGGTGCGCGGGCTACCGGTCGGGCTGGCGATGGATAAACAAGGCGGCGTGCTGATTGCCGACGATGCCGGTAACGCCATCTGGCGAATCAGCGCACGCTAATCTTGTCGCTGCCTGTTGCCTGCTTTATAACGTTCAGACACGCTTAACGGATGAAAACGATGGATAGCAGATTGCAGGCAGCGATTGCGCTGCGCAAACAGGGTCAACACGATAAAAGTCGTCAGGCGCTGCAAGCGCTGGCAGAAGAGCCTGCGCTGCGTGCACAGGCGTTGCTCAATATCGCCTGGTCGTATGATAACGAAGGTAAAGAGCGCGACGCCGAGCCTCATTACCTGGCGGCGCTTGAGGCCGGATTACGCGGTGAAGACAAGTTCGAAGCGCAGTTTGGTCTGGCGTCAACGTGGCGCTGTCTGGGCAAATATGCGCAGGCGAAAACGCTGTTTGAGGAGATCATGGCAAGCTGGCCGCAGGCCACAGAAGTGCGGCCTTTTTATGCCCTGTGTTTGCATAATCTTGGCGAACACGACGCCGCCATTGCCGCGCTGCTGACGTCGATTATCCAGCATCCCGACGCCCGCACCGAACCCTACAAAGCGGTGCTGCAGCATTACGCGCAGCACCCGCATCAACGCTGGTGACGGTTTACCTTTTGCCGCAGTGGACGACGCGTTGAGGCTAGCTTGCCTGATGGGTTAACCCGTCAATAATCACCTGCTTCATCCCTTGCGAGCAGGGTTCCACGCGCCCGCGCACACCGTACACCTGCGCCAGGCTTTCCGGCGTTATCACCTCTCCCGGCACGCCGTTCGCCACCAGTTCGCCTTGTTTGAGGATCAACACATGGTCGCCGTGGCGCAGCGCGATATTGATATCGTGTACCACCACTACGGTGACGATATTACGGTTGCGCGTTTCCCGCTTCACCAGATCCATCACGTGGAACTGGTAGTTCAGATCCAGCGCGCTGAGCGGCTCATCGAGCAACAGCAGTGAAGGCTGGCGAATCAATGATTGTGCCAGCCCGACTAACTGCTTCTGCCCGCCGGAGAGCTGGTCGAGGTAGTGCAGCGCCAGATGTTCAATACCGAGCTGGCGCAATAGCGACATCACTTCGGCCTGCTTTGCCGCGCTGTGTAAACCGCCGGAAGCCCGCTGCGCGACGATAATTGACTCCAGCACATGCAGATGAACGCCCGCCGGCAGCGATTGCGGCAGGTAAACCACTTGCTCCGCGCGTCTGGCAAATGGCTGGCTGAGTAGGTCGTCGCCATCCAGCAGCAATTCCCCTTGCGCCTTGTTCAGCCCGGCCATCGCCCGCAGCAACGTTGATTTGCCGCTGCCGTTTGGCCCAAGCAGGATTGTCACTTTGCCGCGCGGCAGATGGGCAATATTGAGATCGCGAATGATCTGCCGCTTGTGATACCCCGCGCCAAACCCGCGCAGGCTCAGGCCGCTCTGGCTCATACACTCCCCCGATGGCGCACAATGATGGTGATAAAAAACGGCACGCCAACCAGCGAAGTGACAATGCCCACCGGAATAATCACGCCATCGATCAGGTTCTTGGAAACAATAGAGGCCAGCGACAACACCAGCGCGCCAATCAACGCGCTACCGGGCAGATAAAAACGGTGATCCTCGCCAAACACCATGCGGGCGATATGCGGAGCGACCAGCCCGATAAAACCGATCGGGCCAACAAACGCCACCGACAGCGCCGACAAAATACTGATGCGCAACAGCGTCGCCAGCCGCAGGCGACGCACGTTGATGCCAAAACTTATCGCCCGGTCTTCGCCGAGGCGCAGCGACGTCAGCTTCCACGAGCTGAGCATCGACAGCGGCATGATCACCGCCAGCGCCAGCAGCAAAATGCCGAGTTTCTCCCACGACGCGCGAGCAATGCTGCCCATGGTCCAGAACACCAGCCCCTGCAGCGTGTCTTCGTTGGCGATAAATTGCAGCATCGACACCAGCGCGTTAAAGGTAAACACCAGCGCGATACCAAACAGCACAACGCCGGAGGTCGCCACCTGCGTCCAGCGGGTGATGCCGTCCAGCAACAGCGCCGCCAGCAGCGCGAAGAGAAACGCGTTCGCCGAGATAAACCACTGCGCCGGAACGCCGGGAATGCCGATACCAAGCACAATCGCTAATGCCGCGCCAAACGCCGCCGCCGACGACACGCCCAGCGTAAACGGGCTCGCCAGCGGGTTGTTGAGGATGGTCTGCATCTCCGCGCCCGCCAGCCCCAGTGTCAGCCCAACAATGATCGCCATCAACGCGTACGGCATGCGGATATCCCAGACAATCACCCGCGTTCCGGCATCGGCGCTCGCCGGGTCGACCAGCGTTTGCCACAGCGTCTCCAGCGGCAAGCCGGAGGGGCCAAGAGTGAAATCCAGCAGCATCGCCGCAGCGATGAATACCACCAGCAGCGCCAGCAAACTGACGCGGCGGCGAAGGATCACGCGGTAGTTGAGCATCAGGCTGTCCGCAGCCGTGTCCGGCCTCTGCTCGCTTGTTTCCAGCGTGGTACTCATTTGCCCTGCTGCCAGCTATAGACGAAGTGGTTATCCGGCAGTTTGGTGAAATTTTTGATGATGTGATGGTAGGTGGCATCCGGGTTCAAATCCGCAAACGCCTGCGGATAGATATCTTTCGCCAGATATTCCATGCCGACAATGTTGTACGGATGGTTATAGAAGTGGTGGTAAACGCCATACACACGTTTGGCGCTGACCGCCGGGATCTGCGCGACACCCGTGCGTTGCAGCAGCACCTGCGCCTGGTTGTTCACCTCACTTTGCGACACATTCAGACCGAGCGGCAGCACCTGGCTGTTGCCCCGTTTTGAGCCGGTCATGATATAGACATCCGGGTTGACGCTGATGATTTTCTCCAGCGAGATAAACCCGGTTGCGCCCGGCAGCAGTTCCGAGCCGAGGTTCTTCGCGCCGACCGCTTCAACCAGCCCGCCCCAACCGCTGTGTCCGTGGGTAAAGCAGCAGCTATCCGCGTTACCGGCCAGCGCTTCGACGAATACCTTCGGTTTCGGGTTGATAGCGGCGGTTTTCTGCTCAATTGCCGCCAGTCGCTGACGATAATACGCGGTGTAGGCCGCCGCGTTGCTTTCGCGGTTAATCACTTTACCCAGCAGATCGATACTCGGTGCGGTATCTTTTGCCGGGTTCACTTCATAATCAACAAACACCACCGGAATGTGCAACGCGGTCAGTTTAGCCAGCACGCCGCTATCGGCCAGCGCCGGTTTCGCGCGCAGTTGGGCTATCATCAGATCCGGCTGTTTTGCCAGCACACTTTCCAGATCAACATTGCCTTTATCGCTAAAGCCCATGTCCATAATGCGGGTCGCTTCCGGCCACTGGGTTTTCAGCATTTCCCAGGTGGCAATATCCTGTTTTTTCGCCAGGTTGTTCCATGCCACCAGCCGTTTAAACGGGTTGTCGCGATCCAGCAGCGCCATCGTCATGATGTCGCGCCCGTCCTGCAAAATAATGCGTTGCGGCTCGTGTTCGATGGTCACGTTGCGGCCATCGAAATCGGTAACGGTGAGTGGATATTGCGTGGCGTGTGCCAGCATAGGAACAGCGAGTAAAGCGGAGAGCGCGAGCGTAAAGATTGATTTCCCTTGCATAAAAAAACAACCCTGCTGATAGTCAGATATTAATGATTTTGATAATTATTATCATGTCAAATTAAACGAAACATATACAACATCAAAAAATATGCTGACCGCAACCCCACGTTAACATCCTGATTCGTTTTCTCTTTTGCTGACATCGTTTCTTACGGATTTTCACCGGCCTGATGAATTACCTTCGTGCTTTGCCAAAAACCTGCGGAAACCGCCGATGAAATACTCCCTGCTTCTCTTGCTGATAACCTTTATCTCCAGCGTGCGGGCTGATGATGCCGTCAAACTTCACTGCCCGACACGCGGCAACCTGACGGTCTCTTTTTTTAACTACAACCTGATAACTATGAAGTGGAGCGACCATTTCCAGGTCGCGGCGGGCAAAGAGCGCAGCAAAACCAAAGCGGGCGTGCCATTCTGGAGCACCACGTTTGGCAACGGCGACAACTTAGCCTTTTTCCCGGATTCCGGTCAGTACTATCTGTTTTATGCCGGCGCGAATGCGCCTGAGCAGTGCAGCGAGCTGGGTAGTTTTGTCTATCCGGTGATCACGCCGCCGCGCTATGACAAAAACGCCGCGACGCCGCAAAGCCAGGCCAGCACCCTAGATAAGGATGTTATCTTGCTGCATCCGGCAACATAAATTCCCCCTACCCAATTCTGTAGCCTCCCTTTGTGGCACGCCGCAAGGCGTGTATGCTGCCCCGGCGCTAACGCTTACAGGGAGCAACCATGCAAAAGGTTATTGTGCTGCTTTTTATCGTGCTGCTGGGTGGCTGCACGACGACGACCCCGATGCCGAAATGGGACAAAATCACTGAACTTGAAGTGCGCCAGGATCGCATCACCGCCTATTCCAGCCATTACGCCTACAACTTCATCCGTAACGATCCGCATGCTGATGCCTACGCCCGCTACGCAGAGTTTTATCAGGAGTTTGCCAGTCATGTTCCCGGCGTTGCCGTGAACTTTGTGGTGAAAGATGAAAAAGTGACGGCTGAGTACAAAGCGCTGGTTGATGCCTCAGGCCTCAGTGCCGCGCAAATTGAGCGCCTGCGTTATCACTATGGCGCAAACATTATTGAGCCGAATAAGAAGCTGGCGGTAACCTTCAGAGCGCAGGGGGATGTGGTCTATATTCTGCAACACCCGCCCGGCCCCGACACCCGCGTGCTGGAAAAACCGGTGACCGTGACAATTAACGACACCACCGAACAGAATGTCTCATGGGTGGCACCCTTACTGATCCCCGCGTTTCCGTTAATTATGATCTACGGCTGCGCCACCGGGCCCTGTGTGTGATCGGCACGGTTGATCACATAAGTCACCGCCATCTGACAAGCAGACGGCGGTATTGACGCCTGTCGGTTTACGCTTAGCGTGGCTGGAATATCCCGCCAGCCACATCGGCAGGCGTCACCACGCCGCTGTCCAGCACCCAGCCACTGATAAGTGCCGCCGGTGTGACATCAAACGCCGGGTTGTAAACACGCGCGTTTTCCGGCGCCCAGTTTACCGCGCCAAAACTCCCGGCCACGCCGGTCACTTCTGCGGCAGCGCGCTGCTCAATAGGAATGGCATCCCCGTTCGGGCAGTGCGGGTCGAGCGTCGTTTGCGGCGCAGCCACATAAAACGGCACGTGGTGGAATTTCGCCAGCACCGCCAGCGAGTAAGTGCCGATTTTGTTCGCCACATCACCATTGGCGGCAATGCGATCCGCGCCCACCCATACCGCATCCACCTGCCCTTTCGCCATCAGGCTGGCGGCCATTGAATCGGTAATTAACTGATACGGCACGCCTAGCTCGCCCAGTTCCCAGGCGGTCAAACGCCCGCCCTGCAACAGAGGACGGGTTTCATCCACCCACACATTGGTAATTTTTCCCTGCTGATGCGCCCGCGCAATAACACCCAGCGCGGTGCCGACGCCCGCTGTCGCCAGCCCGCCGGTATTGCAATGGGTCAGCAAGCGGCTGCCCGGCGTCACCAGTGCGCTACCGGCCACCGCAATGTTGTCGCACAACTGTTTATCTTCTTCGATAAGCCGCAGCGCTTCGGCAGTTAACGCCGCCACAACGTGCTCCTGCGTAAGCGCCTGTTTCATGCGATCGAGGTTATTCATCAGGTTCACCGCCGTCGGGCGCGCGGCGCGCAGCGTTCCCAGCGCCTTCGCCAGTTGGTCGCGGTTGGCGCCCTGCTCTGCCAGCAGCGCCAGTAACAAGCTCGCAGAAAGGCCAATCAACGGTGCTCCGCGCACGCGCAGGGCATGAATATGACCGACAAGTTCTTCTACCGTACTGGCCGGTAGCCACTGTTTCTGCTGCGGTAAGGCCTGTTGGTCGAGAATATATAATTGATTGTCGGCGACTCGCAGGCTGGTGGTCTGTAATGGCTGCATTGCGTTAAATCCCTGTTGCGTTGTTGTAGCGTATTGTGTCAGGATGAATTCCGGATGTATAGACGTCTAAATGGCTTTATTAGCAAAAGAGGATCGAGGCAATGTCGCAATACCGTACCTTCTCCGCCCGCGATGCCGTGGCGTATGCACAACAATTTGGCGGCCTGGACAACCCGTCCGAACTGGTGGACGCACAGGAGGTGGGCGATGGTAACCTCAATCTGGTGTTCAAAATTTTCGATACCCAGGGCGTGAGCCGCATCATCGTTAAACAGGCACTGCCCTATGTGCGCTGCGTCGGTGAGTCCTGGCCGTTAACGCTGGATCGCGCCCGGCTAGAGGCGCAAACGCTGGTGGAACACTACCAGCATAGCCCGCAGCACACGGTGAAAATCCACCACTTCGACCCGGAGCTGGCGGTGATGGTGATGGAAGATCTCTCCGATCATAAAATCTGGCGCGGCGAATTGATAAACAACGTCTCTTACCCG
Source organism: Kosakonia sp. LAM2021 (assembly GCF_016620385.1). Lineage (NCBI taxonomy): Bacteria > Pseudomonadati > Pseudomonadota > Gammaproteobacteria > Enterobacterales > Enterobacteriaceae > Kosakonia > Kosakonia sp. LAM2021. The sequence continues at coordinate 127,998 of NZ_JAENHT010000003.1, read as the reverse complement.
CAAGCCGCTGCGCAACTGGGTGAATACCTGGCGCAGGTGCTGTTTCACACCAGCGATTTTTATCTGCATCCGCATGCCAAAAAAGCGCAGGTCGCGCAGTTCATCAACCCGGAAATGTGCGAAATCACTGAAGATCTGTTTTTCAACGATCCCTACCAGGTTCATGAGCGCAACAACTATCCGGCTGCGCTGGAAGCGGAAGTCACCGCCCTGCGCGATGACGCACAACTTAAACTGGCGGTCGCGGCGCTTAAACACCGCTTCTTCTCCCACGCCGAAGCGCTGTTGCACGGCGATATTCACAGCGGCTCGATTTTTGTCGCCGAGGGTCGCCTGAAAGCGATTGACGCCGAGTTTGGTTACTTTGGCCCCATCGGTTTTGATATCGGCACCGCCATCGGCAACCTGCTGCTCAACTACTGCGGTTTGCCGGGGCATCTGGGCATTCGCGATGCGGCCAGCGCGCGTGAACAGCGTCTGGCCGATATTCAAACCTTATGGACCACCTTCGCCGAGCGCTTTCAGGCGCTAGCGAGCGAGAAAACCCGCGACGCAGCGCTAGCACAACCGGGCTATGCCAGCGCTTTCCTGAAAAAAGTATGGACCGACGCGATCGGTTTTTGCGGCACCGAGCTCATTCGCCGCAGCGTCGGACTTTCGCACGTCGCCGATATCGACACCATCAACGATGAAGCGATGCGCCACGCCTGCCTGCGCCACGCCATCACGCTCGGTAAAGCGCTGATTGTCATCGCCGAGCGCATTGAGAACGTCGATGAGCTGATTGCCCGCGTGCGCCAGTACAGCTAACGCAGCCCTCTCCCCCTGTCGGGGGAGAGGGCCTCACTACCCCAGATACTCAATCACCGACAGCCCGCCGTTGTAATCGGTGCTGTAGATAATCCCGTTCGCATCAACAAACACATCGCAAGACTGAATAACGCGCGGGCGTGCAGGCCGCGTATCCATCATCTTCGCTGGCGCGGCAGGCACCAGCGCGCCGGTTTCCACCGGACGATATGGGTTAGAAATATCGTAAGCCCGCACGCCCGCGTTCTGGTAAGTGGCGAAAATCAGTGTCGAACTGATAAAGCTGCCGGGGCGGTTTTCGTGCAGGTTGTGCGGCCCGAAATGCGCCCCTTTCGCCACATAATCGGTTTCGTCCGGCTGCGGAAAGGTGGAGATGCTTACCGGGTTTGACGGCTCACGAATATCAAACAGCCAGATCAGTTTCTCTCCATCTTCCTGATTGTCGAGCACCGCTTCATCCAGCACCACCAGCAAGTCCCTGTCCGGCAGTGGCAGCGCGGTGTGCGTGCCGCCGCCAAACGGCGGGCTCCAGTTGCGGTGGCTGATCAGCTTTGGCTGCGTTCTGTCTTTCACATCCAGCAGCGTTAAACCGCCATCGCGCCAGCTACCGTACGCCGTATCCCCGGCGATAATCGCGTGGTGTAGCGCATAGCGTTTGCCTTCCGGCCACGCTGGCGTTTCCCCTGCGGCCTGGTTCATACCCGGTAGCCACCAGCGCCCGGCAACCTGCGGTTTGCGCGGATCGGCCAGATCAATGGTCAGGAAGATGTAGTCGGTAAAACCGTCGATCAGCGCCGAGACATACGCCCAACGCCCGCCTACATACCAGATGCGATGAATGCCGATGCCGTTGAGCGACAGGAAGCTGATTTCATGCGGTTTATCGGGCGTGGAGATATCAAAAATACGCAGCCCGGCGCTCCAGCCTTTATCCTGCACATCGCTAACCGTCTCGCCGACCGAACGGGTGTAATAGACCTTTTCATCGGCAAACCGCGCATCGGCGAACAGATCGCGGGCGTTGATCACCAGCAACAAGTCGTCGTGGGCTTGCAGATGCACATTCCAGGTGCCCGGCGGTGCCGGTACGTAACCGGCGGCTTTCGGTTTTTTCGGATCGCGCACATCCACAATCGAAAAACCCTGCGATACCATATGCCCGATATAGGCAAAGCCGCGATGCACCATCAGTTGCACGCCATCCGGGCGACCGCCCTGATCGCTGTGGCCAATCAGCCGCATATTGCGGCTGTATTCGGGACGCGGTAACTCACTCGCCATGTCCGTTCCTTACTTGTTTTTCGCTTCCAGCGTGGCGAACCACGGCGCGATAAAATCTTCCGTCTGGCCCCAGCCCGGGATGATTTTGCCAAGCGACGCCACGTTCACCGCGCCCGGCTGGCTTGCCAGCAGCGCTTGCGGAATAGCAGCGGCTTTAAAGTCATACGTCGCTGGCGTCTGTTCACCGGCAATTTTGTTGGCAATCAGGCGCACATTAGTGGCACCAATCAGTTTCGGATCCACCGCCACGCTCACTTTCCACGGGCTGCCCGACTCGCGCATCAGTTGCAGATCCTGGTTGGAAACGTCGATGCTGTAGAGTTTGATCTCGGTGCGACCGTTCTCTTTCAGCGCTTTATACGCGCCCTGGCTGAACGCATCCCAGGTGCCCCAAATCGCATCAATCTGCCCTTTCGGGTACTTCGCCAGCACCGCGCCCACTTTGTTAGCCGTGTCGCCCTGCACATCAGAAGAGACCGCGCCAATCGACTCCAGCTCTTTGATGCCAGGGTTGGCTTTCAGCAACTCGGCGTAGGCGGCCTGACGGCGCTCCATCGGCGGGAAACCGGCAACCCACAATTTGATAATGTTGGCTTTGCCGTTGAAATCTTTCACCAGCTCGCCAAAGGAGAGTTTGGTCAGCGAGGCGTCATCCTGCTGCGTAACCGTCACCCCCGGAATGTCACCGTTGACGGCGGTATCAAACACCGCCACTTTGATGCCCGCAGCAACGGCTTTTTTAATCAGATCGGTGGAGTACGGATCGCGCCCCTGCGACAGAATAATGCCGTCATACTTCTGGCTTATCGCCTGGTTAACGAAGTCCTGGAATTTGGCATCATCGCCGTTGCTCAAAAAGGTGCTGATTTTAAAGCCGAGCTTTTTGCCTTCCTGCAACGCACCGGAGACAAACTGCGTGGTGTTATCGTCCGAACCAAGGTTGCGGATAAGCGCAATGCGTATCGGCCCGTGATGGTTAGCAATGGCGTCCGGCACCGGCGCAGGTGTGGTGGCGTGGCCTGGCAGCGCGCTCAGTAAGCCCAGCGCCAGCAGTGAGAGTGCAATTTTTTTCATCTGTTTTCCCCTGGATAATTAACGACGCTGGAAGTAAGTCAACGCAAGAGCACCGGCCAGCACCAGCCCCTTAATAATGTCCATCGCGTAATAGGGCACGGAGAGCATCACCAGCCCGTTTTGCAGTACGCCGAGAATAACCGCCCCTACCAGCGTGCCGAGCGCATTCGGTTTGCCGGAACCGGCGAGCGAAAAACCGATCCACGCCGCCGCTACCGCATCCATCAAATAACCGCCGCCGGCGTTGACCTGCGAAGAGCCAATGCGTGACGCCAGCAGAATGCCGCCAAGCCCGGCGAGCAGCGAAGCAATCACATACGCCGCCACTTTGTAGCGGGTGGTGCGAATGCCGGAAAGACGCGCCGCTTCCAGGTTACCGCCAATGGCATACATGCGGCGACCGTGGGTGGTCAGCGACAAACCCAACTGCGCAACCACTGTCACCACCAGCATAATGACCACAATGGTTGGCACCTGACCGAGCAGGCCAAACGCCGCCGGAATGGTGCCTTCTGCCATATCCCCGCTCGGCAACACCATATTTTCGGTAATCGAGCCGCCATAGCTGTAGGTCATCGCCACGCCCTGAATCACAAACAGGCTGCCGAGCGTTGCCAGCATGTCCGGGATGCGCAGCACCACAATCAAAAAGGCGTTAAACAAGCCCACCAGCGTACAGAGTGCCAGTGTGATAATGATCGCTTCGGTGGTGCCAACGCCGTGCCAGACAAACAGCGAAATCACCAGCGCGTTCGCCAGTGAAGCGGTGGAGCCGACCGAGAGATCAAACCCGCCGATGGTCAGCGAAATGGAGACGCCAATCGCAATCACCGTAACGATGGCGATCGAGCGCAAAATGTTGATGATGTTGAACGGATCGAGGAAGTTGTCCGACGCCACGCCGAAAATGGCGACAAGCGCGACCACGGTAAGCAACATGCCCCATTTATAGAGAAAATCAAAAAACTGCTGGCGGGACGTTACCGCCGCATTGACTGAAAGGGCCTTACTCACGGCGCCGTTCCTCCGGTGGAATAATAAAGAAGCGTCTCTTCGCGGGCATCCTCGCCCTGCACTTCCGCCACAATGCGCCCATCCCACAGCACACAAATCCGGTCACACAACCCCACCAGTTCGGCGAATTCACCCGAGGCGTAAATCACCCCTTTGCCTTCGCGCGCCAGGCCATCAATCAACTGGAACAGGTCGGTTTTCGCTTTCACGTCCACGCCTTTGGTCGGCTCATCGAAAATCACCACATTGGCGTGACCGCGCAGCCATTTGCCAATCGCTACTTTCTGCTGGTTGCCGCCGGAAAGACGGCGCAGCGTCTGCCCCGGCCCGCTGGTGCGCACGCCGACGCGGGCAATCACTTCCTGCGCCCAGCGCCAGGCCTGGCGATGCGCAAAAAATCCCCAGCGCGAGAAACTATTATCCGCGCTGATCGACAAATTCATGCTCACCGGCTCTTCAATAAAGATGCCCTCTTTGCGCCGCTCTTCCGGCACCAGCGCCAGCCCGCGCATCACGGAATCGGCCGGATCGCGCGGCCGCCACGGTTGGTTATTCAGCTCGCCACGGTTGATTCGGCTTTTACTCGCACCGAACAGCGCTTTACACAGCTCGGTTTTCCCCGCACCCGCCAGACCAGCAATGCCGAGAATTTCCCCTTTGCGCAGGCGCAGCGAGATATCTTTCAGCAGCCCCTCGTCGTGCAAACCGTCAATGCTTAACAGCACCTCTTCGCTGTGCGGCGGGCGCGCAGGCGGGTAGATGTCGCTCAGCTCATGACCGAGCATTTTCTCGACAATCTCTTCGCCGCTCAGCTCACGCATTGGGCCGGATTCAATTAATTTGCCGTCGCGCAGCACCGTTAAGGTGTCGCAAATCGCTTTAAGTTCATGGATGCGGTGCGAGATAAACACCACGCCAATACCCTGCTGTTGCAGGCGTTTAACCACGGTGAATAAGCGCTCACTTTCGTGCTGGTCGAGCGGCGCGGTAGGCTCATCAAGAATTAAAAAACGGCAGTGATGCGAAAGCGCGCGTGCCAGCAAAATCTGCTGCTTTTCTGCCAGCGTGCAGCTATCAATCGAGCGTTTCACCTCAAGCTCAACGTCCAGTTGCGCCAGCGCTTCGCGCGCACGGTGGCGGATCTCGCCCCAGCGGTAGCGGTGCCCGGCGTCCGCCAGCGTATCGAGCATGATGTTCTCGGCAATGCTTAAACCGGGGATCAGCGCCACATCGACTTCCTGCTGCACCAGATGAATGCCGAACTGTTTGGCATCACGCGGGGTGCGAATCGACACCGCCTGGTTGTTGATGGCAATTTCCCCTTCGTAATGGTCATACGTGCCGCACAGCACCGCCATCAGCGTCGATTTCCCCGCGCCGTTCGCACCGGTTAAGGCATGCACCGAACCGCCGCGCAGGGTGAAATCCACATGCGACAGCGCTTTAAAGCCGCTAAAGGCCAGGCTAATGCCGCGCATTTCGAGGTGGTTGCTGCTCATTCGCACGGTGTTCCTGCAATTAATAGGTTGATTTAACGAATTTTTCACAGCCTCGCTTGACTGGCAACGACAGAAAATGCATAAGATAAAGCTAAAAATTATTAGCCATCCGGATGTCCAGACATAACATCGGGTTAGCGATCACGCACAAGGACACAACACATGAACAGCACTGATATCCGCGTCGTACCCGGCCCGGCCAACTACTTTTCCCACGCCGGTAGCCTCGCGCGGCTGCACGATTTCTTCAGCGAAGAACAACTGGCGCGCGCAGTATGGATCTATGGCGAGCGCGCCTTTGCCGGGGCTAAAGCGTTTTTGCCGCAAGGGTTTAACGCGCCAGGTGCAAAACACATTTTGTTTAAAGGCCACTGCAGCGAACACGACGTGAGCGAACTGGCGCAGCAGGCGGGCGACGATCGCGCAGTGGTGATTGGGCTTGGTGGCGGCGCGCTATTGGATACCGCCAAAGCGGTGGCGCGCCGTCTCGGTTTGCCGGTGGTTGCCATTCCGACCATTGCCGCCACCTGCGCGGCATGGACGCCGCTGTCGGTCTGGTATAACGATGCCGGCCAAGCGCTGCACTTTGAGATCTTCGACGACGCCAATTTCCTGGTGCTGGTGGAACCGCAAATCATCCTCCATGCGCCTGCGGAATACTTGCTGGCGGGCATCGGCGATACGCTGGCGAAATGGTATGAAGCGGTGGTGTTAGCGCCACAGCCGGAAACGCTGCCGCTCACCGTGCGTCTGGGCATTAACGGCGCGCTGGCGATCCGCGATGTGTTGCTGGAAAGCAGTGAACAAGCCCTTGCCGACCAGCAGCGTGGCGACGAGACGCAGCCATTTCGCGATGTGGTGGATGCGATTATTGCCGGTGGCGGGATGGTTGGCGGGCTGGGCGAACGTTACACCCGCGTAGCCGCCGCACACGCGGTACACAACGGGTTAACGGTGCTGCCGCAAACAGAGAAGTTCCTGCACGGCACCAAAGTGGCGTACGGCATTCTGGTACAAAGCGCCCTGCTCGGCCAGGACGATGTGCTGGCACAGTTGATTAACGCCTATCAGCGCTTCAACCTGCCGACAACGCTTGCGGAACTGGAGGTGGATATCAATAACCGCGCGGAGTTGGATAGGGTGATTGCTCACACTCTGCGCCCGGTGGAGTCGATTCACTACCTGCCGGTGAAACTCTCCGCCGATACGCTGCGCGCGGCGTTTGAAAAAGTGGAAGCGCTGTCGCGCTAATCGTTCTTGCTGGCGTAATGCCGCCGGTAAGGAGCTTACCGGCGGCATTTTCTTTTACGCCCGCAGCGGTGTGCCGCGAACCGGGCGATCGCCCGCGACAAAGTAATCCGCATTGCTGCGCGGCAGCGGCGTGCGGCCACGGATGTTATCGGCAATCTTCTCGCCAATCATAATGGTGGTGGCATTGAGGTTACCGGTGATGATCAGCGGCATGATCGAGGCATCCACCACGCGCAAGGCGTCCAGCCCGTGAACACGTCCTTCACCATCAACCACCGCCATCTCATCGCTGCCCATTTTGCAGGTGCCGCACGGGTGATACGCGGTTTCCGCATGGTTACGCACAAACTCATCCAGTTGCTCATCGCTCTGGCACTCAATGCCCGGGCTGATTTCCCGCCCGCGATATTTGTCCAGCGCCGGCTGGTTGATGATTTGCCGGGTAATGCGAATCGCATCGCGGAACTCGTGCCAGTCCTGCTCATGCGCCATGTAATTAAACTGGATCGCCGGATGCTGGCGCGGATCGCGCGATTTCAGACGCACAAAACCCCGGCTTGGCGAACGCATGGAACCCACGTGGCACTGGAAGCCATGCGCTTCAACCGCATTTGAGCCGTTGTAGTTAATTGCCACTGGCAGGAAGTGGTACTGAATATTCGGCCAGGCGAACTCATCGCGGCTGCGGATAAACCCGCCGCCCTCAAACTGGTTGCTGGCACCAATGCCGGTGCCGTTGAACAGCCACTCCGCACCGATTTTCGGCTGGTTCCACCACTTCAGCGCCGGGTAGAGCGACACCGGCTCTTTGCACTCATATTGCAGGTACATTTCCAGGTGATCCTGCAAGTTTTCGCCCACGCCCGGTAAATCGTGCACCAGCGGAATATCAAACTGTTTGAGCAGCTCAGCGGCACCGACGCCGGAGCGCTGCAAAATTTGCGGCGAGGCAATCGCTCCCGCGCAGAGCAGCACTTCCCGGCGCGCATGCACTTCATGCAGCGTGTCGCTGGAACCGTGCAAATAGGCCACGCCAGTCGCGCGTTTGCCGTCGAACAGAATGCGATCGGTGGTGGCATGAGTAATGATTTTCAGGTTCGGCCGCGTTTTCGCCATGTCGAGATAGCCGCGCGCGGTGCTGGAGCGGCGGCCTTTCGGCGTGACAAAGCGATCCATCGGGCCAAAACCTTCCTGCTGATAGCCGTTAAGATCGTCAGTGCGTGGGTAACCGGCCTGTACGCCCGCCTCGATCATCGCGGCAAATAACGGATTATTGCCCGGTTTGCAGGTGGTGATGCTAACCGGCCCGTCGCCGCCGTGGTAGTCGTTGGCGCCAATATCGCGCGTTTCCGATTTACGGTAATAGGGCAGACAGTCGCGGTAGGTCCAGTGCTCAAGACCCGGCTGCTGCGCCCAGTTATCGAGGTCCATCGCGTTGCCGCGCACGTAGCACATGCCGTTAATCAGCGATGAACCGCCCAGCCCTTTACCGCGCCCGCACTCCATGCGGCGATTATTCATGTGCGGCTCAGGTTCCGTTTCATAGGCCCAGTTGTAGCGCGTCCCCTGCAAAGGGTAAGCCAGCGCCGCAGGCATCTGCGTACGAAAATCAAAACGGTAATCGGGACCGCCCGCTTCGAGCAGCAGTACATTGACATCGCTCTCTTCGGTCAGTCTTGTTGCCAAAACGTTCCCTGCGGATCCGGCTCCAATGATGATGTAATCAAATTCCATTCGTCGCTCCTCAGGTTAAAACTTTTTCAAAATACGGACTGAAAACGGCTCAGTTCGAGCTGGACGGATTTGACCTGCGTATAGTTTTGCAGCGTCATCAGGCCGTTTTCGCGCCCGATGCCAGAATGCTTGTAACCGCCCACCGGCATTTCGGCGGCGGATTCGCCCCAGGTGTTGATCCAGCAGATCCCCGCTTCAATCTGGTGAATGACGCGGTGCGCACGGTTAAGATCCTGCGTCACCACCCCCGCCGCCAGACCGTAATCGGTGGCGTTGGCGCGGCGCACCGCTTCTTCTTCGTGCTCATAGCTCAGAATCGACATCACCGGGCCGAAGATCTCTTCGCGCACGATGGTCATCTCGTCGCGGCAATCGGTAAATACAGTGGGTTCTACCCACGCACCGTGGTCAAACTCACCGCCGGTCAGACGTTTACCGCCGCACAGCAGGCGCGTGCCTTCGTTGATGCCGCTTTCGATATAACGCATCACGTTGTCGCGGTGTGCGAAGCTGACCAGCGGCCCGAAATTGGTGTTCAGATCGTTGACATTACCGGCTTTAATGCGCGCCACGCGCGCAACAATTTTCGCTTCGAACGCACTCTGCAAGGCCTTCGGAATAAACACGCGCGTGCCGTTGGTGCATACCTGGCCGGAGCTATAGAAGTTCGCCATCATGGCGATATCGGCGGCGAGATCGAGATCGGCGTCGTCAAAGATAATCAGCGGCGATTTCCCGCCCAGCTCCATGGTCACCTCTTTCAGCGTCGAGCCAGCCGCATTCGCCATCACTTTCTTACCGCTGGCAACGCCGCCGGTGAAAGAGACTTTGTCGATGCCCGGATGGTCAGTCAGCAACTGGCCGGTTACCGCGCCGCTGCCGTTCAGCACGTTAAATACGCCATCTGGCACACCCGCTTCGCTGTAAATCTCCGCCAGCTTCAGCGCGGTGAGCGGTGTGACTTCGCTCGGTTTGAAGATCATCGCGTTTCCGGCCGCCAGCGCAGGGGCGGATTTCCACAACGCAATCTGAATCGGGTAGTTCCACGCGCCAATCCCGGCCACCACGCCAAGCGGCTCGCGGCGGGTATAGACAAATGAGGTTTCACGCAGCGGAATTTGCTGACCTTCAAGCGAGGGGATAAGCCCCGCGTAATACTCCAGCACATCCGCGCCGGTGACGATATCGACGGCCTGGGTTTCACTTAGCGGTTTACCGGTGTCCAGCGTTTCCAGCGCCGCCAGTTCATCATTGCGTTCACGCAGAATATCGACGGCGCGGCGCAGGATGCGCGAGCGCTCCATTGCGGTCATCGCGGCCCAGATTTTCTGCCCTTTTTGCGCGCTGGCAACGGCGCGATCGACATCGGCCTGCCCGGCTTCGTGCACCTCGGCCAGCACCTCGCCGTTCGCCGGGTTGATGGTCTGGAATGTGGTACCCGCCGCAGCCGGGACGTATTGACCATGGATATAGAGCTGCTGTTCTGCGAATCGGGACATACTTCCTCCTTCTCAGTGATTCGTCGCGCCAGCCAGTTGCTGGCGAATAAATTGGGTGGTGAGCGTTCTGGCAATGTCCAGGTTAAAGGGCTTGCCGCTCAACGCCGCGCGTAGCCAAAGTCCATCGATCAGCGAAGCAAGGCCATGCGCCGCCAGCCGTGCCTGTTCACGCGGCAGATCGCGGCGAAACTCCGCCGCCAGCGTGGAAAACAGCCGGCGGCTGCTGACGCGCTCCAGGCGACCCAACTGCGGCTGATGCATGCTGCTGGCCCAGAAATCGAGCCAGGCTTTCATCGCCGCGCTGTGCACCTGGCTGTCATCAAAATTCCCTTCGACAATCGCCAGCAAACGCGTTTCGGTACTGGCCTGTGCGAGGGGTTTTAATCGCTGTGCCACGGCGTCGCGCAACTGGCGGGTGATGTCGCGCATGGTCGCTTCCAGCAGACCATTTTTGTCCTTGAAGTAGTGGCTGATGATGCCGGTCGATACGCCAGCGCGGCGCGCAATCTGCGCAATCGTGGCATCGTTAATGCCCACTTCATTAATGGTACTCAGGGTCGCATCAATTAGCTGCCGACGGCGTATCGGCTGCATTCCCACCTTTGGCATGGCTCCATCTCCACCGCAATGTAAGGGCCTTATTTAATCTTTTTTTGATTGCACGTTCAATATAAAAAAAGATTTTGTTAGGATACTGTGCTTCAATTGTTAAATAAACGAAGCGGGAATGTGTAAGCTGAACACGGCGAAACAAACCGCGAGAAAAGAGAGGAACAAGCGCGATAAAACAACCGATGTTATTAAGTTAATCTTTTGAAAAATTACAGGAAATTAACCAGAGGTAACCGATGATTAATCCACCTGCCAGTGAAAAAGACAGAATCAATCCCGTGGTGTTTTACACCTCTGCCGGACTGATTCTGACATTTTCACTGGTCACCATTTTGTACAGCGATTTTGCCGCTGCCTGGATCCAGACCACCGTTAACTGGGTGTCATCCACCTTTGGCTGGTATTACATGCTGGCCGCGACGCTGTATATCGTCTTTGTGGTCTATATGGCCTGCTCACGCTACGGCGCCATCAAACTCGGGCCGGAGCAGTCCAAGCCGGAGTTCAGTTTGCTGAGCTGGTCGGCGATGCTGTTTGCCGCCGGGATCGGTATCGATTTGATGTTTTTCTCGGTGGCGGAGCCGGTCACGCAGTATATGCAGCCACCGGAAGGCGCAGGCCAAACGATGGAAGCCGCGCGTCAGGCAATGGTATGGACACTGTTCCACTACGGTTTAACCGGCTGGTCGATGTATGCGCTGATGGGCATAGCACTGGGCTACTTCAGCTATCGCTATAACCTGCCGCTCACTATTCGTTCGGCGCTATACCCGATTTTCGGCAAACGCATTAACGGCCCGATTGGTCACACGGTGGATATTGCCGCGGTGATCGGCACCATTTTTGGTATCGCGACCACGCTCGGCATTGGCGTGGTACAGCTGAATTACGGTTTAAAAGTGCTGTTCGATGTGCCGGAAGGGCTAACCGCGCAGATGGCGCTGATTGTGCTGTCGGTGGTGATCGCCACCATTTCGGTCACCTCCGGGGTGGATAAAGGTATTCGCATCCTGTCGGAGCTGAACGTGGCGCTGGCGCTCGGGCTGATCCTGTTCGTGCTGTTTATGGGCAAGACCGATTTTCTGCTCAACGCGCTGGTGCTCAACGTGGGGGATTACATCAACCGCTTTATGGGCATGACGCTGAACACCTTTGCGTTTGATCGTCCGACAGAGTGGATGAACAGCTGGACGCTCTTCTTCTGGGCCTGGTGGGTCGCGTGGTCGCCGTTTGTCGGGCTGTTCCTCGCGCGAATTTCCCGTGGGCGCACTATTCGCGAGTTCGTGCTCGGCACGCTGATCATTCCGTTTACCTTCACCCTGCTGTGGTTGTCGGTGTTTGGTAACGCCGCGCTGTATGAAATCATTCACGGTGATGCGGGGTTCGCCCAGGAGGTTATCTCCCATGCCGAACGCGGTTTCTACAGCCTGCTGGCGCAGTACCCGGCGTTTAAACTCAGTGCTTCTGTCGCCACCATTACCGGCCTGCTGTTTTATGTCACCTCGGCGGATTCCGGCTCGCTGGTGCTGGGCAATTTCACCTCGAAGCTGAAAGATATCAATAGCGATGCGCCAAACTGGCTGCGGATTTTCTGGTCGGTCGCCATCGGCGTGCTGACCATGGGCATGCTGATGACCAATGGTATTTCCGCGCTGCAAAATACCACGGTGATCATGGGGTTGCCGTTCAGTTTTGTGATCTTCTTTATTATGGCCGGGCTGTATAAATCGCTGAAGGTGGAAGATCATCGTCGCGCCAGCGCCAGCCGCGAAACCGCGCCATATATTCCGGCAAGCAACGACCGCCTGAGCTGGAAAAAACGCCTCTCGCGGCTGATGAATTATCCGGGCACGCATTACACCCGGCAGATGATGGAAACAGTGATTTACCCGGCGATGCAGGATGTGGCGAAAGAGCTGGAACTGCGCGGTGGACGCGTATCGCTTGAAAATGTCGCGCCGGAGGAAGGCCAGCCGCTGGGCTATCTGGATCTGCGTGTCCACCTCGGTGAGGAGCAAGATTTTGTCTATCAGGTGTGGCCGCAGCAATATTCCGTACCGGGCTTTACCTACCGCGCACGCAGCGGGAAATCGCACTACTTCCGGCTGGAAACCTTCCTGCTGGAGGGCAGCCAGGGCAATGATCTGATGGATTACAACAAAGAACAGGTGATCATTGACATACTGGATCAGTATGAGCGCCACCTGAACTTTATCCATCTGCACCGCGAAGCGCCGGGGACTAATATCGTCTTTCCTCAGCCATAACCAGACGGGCCACTTCGGTGGCCTGTTTTTCTTGCAAAAGGGTTGAAATCCGACAACCTAATCGATACGATTTTTAAAAAATCACATTGCTTAAGGTGGCAACATGCCTGAGACCAAAGTGCTAACCGCGCATGTCCCAATAGAACTCGCACAAAAAGTTGATTTACTTGCAGAAAGTAGCGAGCGCTCGCGCGGCTGGATAATCAAGCGTGCGCTGGCAGAATATGTCGAGCGCGCGGAGTTGCGACAATCCATGATCCAGCAAGGGCTGGAGGCTGTAGAACGTGGTGAAACGCTCAGTAATGCAGAAGCCACAAATTGGCTTAAAAGTCTGGGTACGGCTAATCCACTCCCCTTACCCACGCCCCGAAAATAGGTATTCTTCATGCAATTAGAATGGACGCTGCTTGCATTACAGGATATCGAAAGGTTATCCCGTTTTTTATTTCTGAAAAATCCCGAAGCGGCGCGAAAAGTCGTCACGATGCTTGCCGATGCGCCAGAACTGCTGTTACTGCATCCACAAATAGGCCCAGCAGATGAAGCATTTTCGCCGCGCGACGTCCGCTCTTTGTTTGTCGGTAGCTACGAGATGATTTACGAACTTACCGACACCCGTATCATTATTCTGCGCGTCTGGCACACCAAAGAAGATCGATAACCCCATCCCTGAAAACCCTGTTTCGGGATTATGCAGGCCACAATCCCATTGCCATACGCGCAATGCCGAGCAGCGTTTCCCGGCTCGCGCCGTCGCGTGCCTGAATCGACATCCCCTGCTGAATGCTGACATACAACCGGGTCAGCGCGTCGATATCGGTGGTTTCAGGTAACTCGCCGCGCTGCTGCGCCTCGCTAAGACGCGCTTTTAGCTGCGCAACGCCGCCATTACGCAACTGACGAACCCGCTCGCCCAGCCGTTCATGGCCTTCGCTGGCAACCGCAGACAGCGTCACCATACAGCCGTGCGGCAAATCACAGCGGGTTAATACGTCTGCCGATCGCTCCAGCCACTGAGCAATGGCTTTTTTCGGCGATGGCTCACTTGCCATATCACCCCAGATTGCTGGTGCAACGCACTGTTCGTAGTGTTGCAACACCTCATCGTAGAGATCTTCTTTACTGCCGAACGCCGCGTATAAGCTCGGCGATTTAATGCCCATCGCCTCATACAGATCGTTCATGGATGTGGCGGTGTACCCCTTCTGCCAGAAGAGTTTCATCGCTTTATTCAACGCCTCGGTACGGTCAAATTCCCGTGGTCTTCCCCGGCTCACTTTCGCCTCCTCACATTTTGTGCTGATCGGTATATTAATAACATTGACGAATACATGGAAGCCTGTTTATTTTAATTATGTATCAATCGACACATAATTCAGGAGCCACCATGTCACATTCACTTGCAGGAAAACGCACGCTGGTCACCGGCGCGAGCCGGGGTCTGGGAAAAGCCATCGCCTTAACGCTGGCGCGGGAAGGGGCGGATGTCGCCATCACCTGGGAAAAATCCGCCGATAAAGCACAAGCTGTTGTGGACGCAATCCGCGCGCTGGGGCGTAACGCCGTGGCGATCCAGGCTAATAGCGCCGAGCCACACGCTGCCCGCGCCGCCGTTGATCAAACCGTGCAGCAACTCGGCGGGCTGGATATTCTGGTCAATAACGCCGGGATAGCGCGCGGCGGCCAGTTAGAAGCGATGTCGCAGGAGGATATCGATGCGATGATCGACGTGAATATTCGCGGCGTGGTCTATTCAACGCAGGCGGCGATTGCCCATCTGCCGGACGGCGGGCGCATTATCAATATCGGCAGTTGCCTTTCCGATCGCGTGCCGTTTAAAGATATCGCCATTTATTCGATGACCAAATCCGCACTGAACTCGTTAACACGCGGGCTGGCGCGGGACTTGGGCTCACGTGGCATTACCGTGAACATGGTTAAACCTGGTTCAACGGACAGCGATATGAACCCGGCGGATGGCGAAGGCGCAGATGAGCAGCGTCGTATGATTGCGCTCGGGCATTACGGTGAAGCGCAGGATATTGCCGAAGCGGTCGCTTTCCTCGCAAGCCCGGCGGCGAAGCAGATTACCGGGGCGGATATTGTTGTTGATGGCGGCACCAACGCCTGATCCCGACGTAAATAACTGGCTTAAAGCTGAAAGCTTCCGGAAGCACCAGCCTGGCTGGGGGTTTTCTGTAGATAAAGAAAAGCGGCGCATGTGCGCCGCTTTTTGAGCAAGACGAGTGTTAACAGCAGCGTGCGCCGCCTTTCCCGCCATAGCGCGCATCCTGACGCTCGCGGAAAAACTCTTCATAGGTCATCGGCGTCTGCTCCGGGTGCGTCACGCGCATATGCTCGACATAGTTGTCGTAATCCGGAACGCCAATCATCATTTTCGCCGCCTGGCCTAAATACTTCCCGGCTTTTGAAAGCGTATCGAACATAATTCCTCCGCGTTACGCGATTAATGCACACCTTTTGCCTGGCCGACAATCTGCTCGACGTCGCCCGGCATTTCCTGGTACGGCGTCTCGTTCGCTGTCGGTTGATCCTCTTTCAGCGCCGCCAGCGCGGTTTTCAGCGAGTAGAACGCCAGTACCACCACCACGACCATAAAGAAGATGGTTAAACCAGCATCAAGGCGGTTGTTAAACACCAGTTGCGCCAGTTGAGACTGGGTATACTGCGCCGGAATATTGCCGCTGTCGATCATCGCCTGGAACTTATTGGCGATGGCCAGGAAGCCGACTTTCGCATCCGGGCTAAAGGCTTTTTGCCAGCCTGCGGTGAGCGTACAAACCAGCAGCCAGGCGGTTGGCAGCAGTGCCACCCACGCGTAACGCTGGCGTTTCATCTTGAACAGCACCACCGCACAGAGCATCAGCGCCATACCTGCCAGCATCTGGTTGGCAATGCCGAACAGTGGCCACAGGGTATTAATGCCGCCAAGCGGATCGACCACGCCCTGATGCAGGAAGTAGCCCCACGCCAGCACACACAAGCCGGTTGCCAGCAGGTTAGCGGGCAGCGATTCCGTGCGTTTGAGGTTCGGCGAAATGACACCGAGTAAATCCTGCAACATAAAGCGCGCTGCGCGTGTCCCGGCATCGACCGCCGTCAGAATAAACAGCGCCTCAAACAGAATGGCGAAGTGATACCAGAACGAGACATCCATCAGGCCGCCGAGCGCACCGTGCAGGATATAAGCCATGCCCACCGCCAGCGTCGGTGCGCCGCCCGCGCGGGAAATGATCGACTGCTCGCCCACTTCGCTGGCAATCTGCCTGAGCGCATCCGGGGTGATACTAAAGCCCCAGCCGCTCACTACTTGCGCCGCCGACGCTACTACATCGGTGGTGCCAGCAGGCGCTAATACCGCCATCGGGCTGTTCATCGCGAAGTAGACGCCCGGATCGATAATGCATGCGGACACCAGCGCCATGATCGCTACGAATGACTCCATCAGCATGCCGCCGTAACCGATAAAGCAAGCCTGCCCTTCACTGGCGAGCATCTTCGGCGTGGTGCCGGAGGAAATCAGCGCATGGAAGCCGGAAACCGCGCCACAGGCGATGGTAATAAACAGGAACGGGAACAAGTTACCGGTCCACACCGGGCCAGTCCCATCGACAAACTTGGTCAGCGCAGGCATGGTCAGTGTCGGGCGCATGATCAGAATGCCAATCGCCAGGCCGATAATGGTGCCGATTTTCAGGAAAGTAGAGAGGTAATCACGCGGTGCCAGTAGCAGCCATACCGGCAGCACCGAGGCGACAAAACCGTAGCCCACCAGCATCCACGTTAGCTGTACACCGGTGAAATCAAAGTACGGTGCAATCGCCGGGTTTGCCGCCACCCAGCCGCCAGAAATAATGGCGAACACCAGCAGTACCAGGCCAATCACCGACACTTCGCCAATCCGCCCGGGGCGCAGATAACGAATGTAGATGCCCATAAAAATCGCCAGCGGAATGGTAAAGGCGACGGTGTAAGTTCCCCACGGGCTGTGAGTCAGCGCTTTGACGACAATCATCGCCAGCACCGCGAGGATAATCACCATGATCATAAAGGTCGCCACCAGCGCAATCACGCCCACGGTCGGCCCCATCTCCGCTTTCACCATCTCACCGAGCGAACGCCCATCGCGGCGGGTGGAGATAAACAGCACCATAAAATCCTGCACCGCACCGGCAAGTACTACGCCTGCGAGGATCCAGATCATGCCTGGTAGATACCCCATCTGCGCCGCCAGCACCGGCCCCACCAGCGGGCCTGCGCCAGCAATCGCCGCAAAATGGTGACCGAACAGCACTTTTTTGTCTGTTGGAACGTAATCAAGACCATCGTTGTAGCGCACCGCCGGAGTCATGCGCGTCGGATCAACCTGCAGCACATTTTTGGCGATATAGAGGCCGTAAAAACGGTAAGCGATAAGGTAGATACAGACCGCGGCAACCACTATCCACAGTGCGTTGATCTGCTCGCCACGATTAAGCGCGATATAGCCGAGGGCAAATGCGCCAACCAGCGACAGCACGCCCCAAATAAGGTATTTCCCTGAGTTGTTCATAGCGGGTATCCGTTGAGAGACAGAGAGATGTTACATTTTGTATCTATATCAACTCGCGGATTTTAACAACTTTGAAACATGGGAAATTTGCCCTGCCGCCAGGCATTTACCTGATTGTGTTAACGGGATCGCAAGATTGCACCCTCTCCCGCTATGGAGAGAGCGAAACTACCCCAGCACCGCCGTGCTGAGACGACAGGTGCAGCAGCGTCGGCCTTGTTCGTCAAACACCACAATTTCCCAGCTCTGGTTCTGCCGACCAAGATGCAGCGGCTGGCAAACGCCGCGCACTTTGCCCTGTGAAACCGAACGGTGATGGGTGGCGTTTAATTCCGTGCCCACCACGCACTGGCCGTCGCGGGTCATCAGATAGCCCGCCATCGATCCCAGCGTTTCCGCCAGCGCCGCCGAGGCACCACCGTGCAGCAGGCCAAACGGTTGATGCGTGCGGCTGTCTACCGGCATTTCCGCTTCAAGGAAATCATCACCGATACGGGTGTAAACCATGGCAAGGTGCGCCACCAGCGTGTTTTCGCTGGTCGCATTCAGTTCTTCAAGCGTTAAATGACGTTTCCAGATCATCTACGCCCCCAGCGTTGAGCCGCCATCCACCAGGATATCCTGCAAAGTGATATGGCTTGCCAGATCGGAAGCGAGGAACAAAATGGTGTTCGCCACTTCCTGCGGACGGGCGATTTTCCCCAGCGGAATGCCGAGCTTGAACTGCTCGCCGAAACCGCGAATGCGCTGTTGTTCAGCGTCATCGCTCATCCATAGCAAACGCTGCATGTCGGTGTCGGTCGATCCTGGCGAGACAATGTTGCAGCGCACATGGCTTGCCGCCAGCTCAAGACCGACGGTGAGTGCCAGGCTTTTCAGCGCCGCTTTCGATGCGCCATACGCGCTCATGCCGATACGCGGTGTGTGCGCCGCGTCGGATGCGACGGTAACAATCGCCCCGCTCTGCTGACGGCGAAATTGCGCCATCGTCTGCTGAAACAGGTTAAACGCGCCGCCAACGTTAATGGCGAAGGTGTTGTGCCAGGCTTGCGCTGTCAGTTCGTCGGTGGCGGCCATATGTAAAACCCCGGCGGCGTTCACCAGCACGTCCAGCCGTTCGCGTTGCGCCAGCACACGCTGGCAAACTGCCTGCACTTGTCCGGCGTCGGCAACGTCCAGCACTTCGCAGGTGAAAGGGTAATCCGTGCCGCCAAAAGCCAGATCGAAACCAGTCACGTGTGCGCCCGCCTCGACGAAGGCTTTCGCCGTGGCATAACCGATGCCTTTACCGGCCCCGGTCACCCAGACAATTTTGCCGGTAAAATCCAGGCTGGCCATTATTTCACCTCGCGGGAAAGCAGCGCCCACCAGGCATCAATGGTCGGGTTTTTCGCCAGCATCACAAAGTCGATATCGCCATGTACTTTGCGCCAGCGCGCGGCGAGCGCCATCATGCGCACAGAATCAAGGCCGTAGTCGATGAGATTCTCGTCATCTAATGGTTCGTCGGATTCATCCAGCAGCGGCAGGATCAGCGCGCGTAATGCCGCTTTGCTGCCCGGCACAGGCAGTAATTCTTGTGTCATCACCACGCGACCAGCACGCCCGGCGACATATTTCAGCGACATCAAATGCTCTTCGCGGCTGAAATCTGCCAGCGCGTCGGCGACCATAAACGGTTTGATATCGCGCATAAACGCATCGGTGGCGGTGGTCATGCAGCCAATATGTGAATAAACGCCAGTGATCAGCAACTGGTTACGGCCGGTCTCTTTGAGCATCTGCTCCAGCGGCGAGCGGTGAAAAGCGCTGTAGCGCCACTTCACCAGCACGGTGTCGGCCTCATCCGGCGCGAGTTGTGCAACAATTTTTTGCTGTTCCGGCGAGCGGGTTAAGCCCGGCCCCCACATATCGTTGAGCAGCGCCCGGTCTTCATCGTTCTGCTCTTTCGGCTGGGCGGTGTAGTAAACCGGAATGTTGCTTTGCTTGCAGAAATCGCGCAGTGCGGCGATGTTCGCCACCACTTGCTGCATCATCGGGCAGTTTTCGCCCCAGAAGTTAACAAAGTAATCCTGCATATCATGGATCAGCAGCGCTGCACGTTCCGGCTCAAACGGCCAGCTCACTTTGTTTTCCGGGATATCGGTCGCGCCAGGCAGCGCGTAGCCCTGTAATTTTGGAATCGCCATCTTCTCTCCTTTACGCCGGTGCGCGTTGCGCTAACCACTGGCGTAACTGTTTTTTATCGACCTTACCCACCGGCGTCAGCGGCAGTGCGTCCACGCACTCCACGCGATCCGGCAGTTTGAACTCGGCAACGCCCTGCTCGCGCAGGAAGCGGCGGATTGCCACCGCGCGTACCGGCGCTTTCACGACCAGATAAGCGCAGCTTTTTTCACCCAGCAGGCTGTCTTCCATGCTGACCAGCGCGGCGTGGATCACCGACTCATGGCGCAGCAGCAGGTTTTCGATCTCCTCGGCGGCAATCTTCTCGCCGCCGCGGTTGATCTGATCTTTTTCACGCCCCTGCACGGTGATATAGCCCTGCTCGTCTACCGAAATCAGATCGCCGGAGCAGTAAAAACCGTTTTCATCGAAGGCGCTGGCATTGTGTTCCGGGCTGTTAAAGTAGCCGCGGAAGGTGTACGGGCCGCGCGTCATCAGGCGGCCAACATGGCCTGGCGGCAGCAGATTGCCGTTTTCATCCGCCACCCACACTTCATCATCCGGGCACATCGGGCGGCCTTGCGTGTTGATAATGCGTTCAAAGGGATCATCCAGACGGGTGTAGTTCACCAGCCCTTCCGCCATACCGAATACCTGCTGCAACTGGCAGCCGATCTCCGCCGGAATACGCGCCGCAAGCGTTGCCGATAAACGCGCCCCGCCGACCTGCAAAAGCCGCAGCGAGGCGAGTTGCGCATTGCTACCCCATTCGGCAATCGCCTGTAACCACAGGCTCACCGCCGGCGGCACCAGCGCAGTGACATTAACCTGGTGTTCTTCAATCAGCGGGAAGCAGAGCGTGGCGCTCGGATCGGCAGCCAGCACCACGCAGCCTTCGGCGTGGAAAACGCCAAGCGCGCCGGGTGAGCTCATCGGGTAGTTGTGCGCCGCAGGCAGCGCGCAGAGATAGCGGGTTTGCGCGCTAAATCCGCAAATCTCGTTACTGCGCACAATGCTGTAGTAGTAATCATTGTGCGTGCGCGGGATAAGTTTTGGCGTGCCGGTACTGCCGCCGGAAAGCTGGAAAAACGCCACTTCATCGGCGGGCGTTGGCGTGGCGATAAAATTATCTGCCGGGCGGGCAATGGCGTTTTCCAGCGCCTGCTCGCCGCTGTCGCCGCGCAGCAGCACGGCGCGCACCGACGGGTGCTGTGCAACAAACGCGGTGAGGAAATGGTCATTCTCGAATAGCGTATGGGCGCGATCGGCAATCAGCAGCGCCGGTGCGATTTGCGTGGCATAAGCGTTCAGTTCACTACGTTGATGGCTGAACAACGCATTCACCGGCACCACGCCGATTTTCAGCAACGCAAAAAAGGTGATGTAGAACTCGCTGACGTTGCCCAGTTGCACCAGCGCGGTTTCCCCGCGCTTGATGCCCTGCGCCTGTAACGCCGAGGCCAGACTGTCTGAGGCAGCGTTGAGCTGACGGTAACTGTAGCGCCGTTCACCGTCAATCACCGCGGTGGCGTCGCTGTGCGCGTGGCGGGTTAAAATATCGGTCAGCGGTAAATCCTGCCAGTAGCCCTTTTCACGGTAACGCTCTGCAAACTCGTGCGGCCAGCGGGTAAAAGGAATGGTCATGGTTGATCCTCAATGCAAACCAAATGCGTTCAGCATGGTGGCCAGCTTGACGCCGGTTTCGCGCCACTCTGAAAGCGGCGAAGAGGCCGGAACAATCCCGGCACCGGCGAACAGCCGAACCTGGTTATCGTGAAGCCGTGCGCAGCGAATAGTGACCACCCACTCGCCGTTACCTTCGGCGTCGCACCAGCCAACGATGCCGCCAAACAGCTCGCGGTTGAACGGCTCCAGCTCGGCAATCACCTGTTTCGCCACCTGGTGCGGGAAGCCGCTCAGAGCAGGCGTCGGGTGCAGCAGGCAAGCCAGCGTCAGCGCGTTTCCCCCGGCTAATGCGGTGCCGGTGATCGGCGTGGCCAGGTGCCATAAAGTGGGGGTAGTGACCAGTTGCGGTGATTCCGGCAACGTCAGAGTTTGGCTGCGCGGTTGCAGCACGTTTTTCATCGCCTGGGTCACCAGTTCGTGTTCGTGCCGGTCTTTTTCCGAAGCCAGCAGCTTGTTGCCCGCTTCGCGGTCAAGAATGTCGTCCGGCTG
Organism: Kosakonia sp. LAM2021; assembly: GCF_016620385.1. NCBI lineage: Bacteria > Pseudomonadati > Pseudomonadota > Gammaproteobacteria > Enterobacterales > Enterobacteriaceae > Kosakonia > Kosakonia sp. LAM2021. Next base: position 106,043 of record NZ_JAENHT010000003.1, on the reverse strand, counting down.
ACGGCGAGCGGAACCGGCTAACGGCAGAGAACTGAAGTGCTCCTGCTCTTTACGCAGCAACAATTCCGGGCTTGCGCCCAGTAGCACGCCGCCATCCGGCAGCGGAACGTGGAAGTTGAAACTGGCCGGGTTCTGGGCAATCAGGCGCTCCAGCAGCACGCCGCTGTCGATACGGCTATCAGTGGTTAACTCAATCAGACGTGAGAGCACCACTTTGTCGACTTCCGGCGTGGCGGTGCGGGCGGCGGCGTTCGCCACCATCTGCATAAACGTCTCCTGCGGCGGGATCGCCTGCTGCGCCGTGATGTTCGGCATCGCGCCGCTGGTGAAATAGCGCGCAGATCGCTGTTTCTCCGGGCGGGAGAAGGTTTGCCAGCTGTGCGGGATAAACAGCGCAGACGGCTGCGTGGTATCGAACGGGATCGCCCCCACCATCACCGGGCGGGCAATGCCCTGCGCTTTCGCATCGGCAAAGGCTTGCGCCAGCTTTTGCTGGAAAGCGCTGTCGGGCGCATCACCCCCCGCGGCAGGCGCGCAGAGACGCGCCACGCACCCGGAGGTGGTGAAACTGCGGTACGGCGACATAAAGAAAAACTGATCCGCGGCCAGCGTATTCGCAGACTGCCGGGTTTCCTCAGCCAGGGACGTATCCATATCATCCTCCAACAATGATAAATGAACTAAGAATGATTATCATTTGTGTTTTGTCGCAGTAAGATAAAAAGTTATGCCCCGCTCTGTCAACAGCAGATTCGTCGCCCGCAGCGCTAATGCTTGCATCTGCTTCATTCAACGATGAAAATGAGAAGCATTAACCTCAACAAAAACAGGATACGCGTTGTGAGATTCTCTTTATGGAGCCGTAAGCCCTTAGTGTTTTTGAGTATTTTTGTTTTAGGACTAACCTCAGCCACCGCCGCCGACTGGCCTCGCCAGGTAACCGACAGCCACGGAACACACACCCTTACCAGCAAGCCGCTGCGCATTGTTTCCACCAGCGTGACGCTCACCGGTTCGCTACTGGCGATTGACGCGCCGGTTATCGCCAGCGGCGCGACCACGCCAAATAATCGTTTCGCCGACGAACAGGGTTTTCTGCGCCAGTGGGGCGACATCGCCAGACAGCGCAATGTCGCGCGTCTCTACATAGGTGAACCCAACGCTGAAGCCGTTGCCGCGCAGATGCCGGATTTAATCCTGATCAGCGCCACCGGCGGCGACTCAGCCCTGGCGCTTTATGATCAGCTCTCGACCATCGCCCCGACGCTTATCATCAACTACGACGACAAAAGCTGGCAGGCGTTGTTAACGCAGCTTGGCGAAATCACCGGTCACGAAAAAGAGGCGGCGGCGCGTATCAGCCAGTTCAATCAACAGCTTGCTGAGGTTAAAGCCCGCATGAAACTGCCACCGCAGCCGGTCACCGCGCTGGTTTATACTCCGGCGGCGCACGGCGCTAATCTGTGGACTGAAGAGTCCGCGCAGGGAAAATTGATGCAGCAGCTGGGCTTCGCCCTCGCGCCGTTACCGGCGAATCTGCACACCAGCCAGAGCCAGGGGAAACGTCATGACATCGTTCAGTTAGGCGGCGAGAATCTGGCCGCCGGGCTGAATGGCGAAGCGCTGTTCCTGTTTGCCAGCGACCAGAAAGACGCGGACGCGCTCAGCCAGAACCCATTACTGGCGCACCTGCCAGCAGTTCATAACCACCGTGTGTACGCGCTGGGTGCGGAAACGTTCCGCCTTGATTACTACAGCGCCACCCGCGTGTTACAACGTTTGTCGGCGCTGTTTGGTTAATCAGGCTTCCGCGGCGGGCTGCGCCTGGCGAAAACGCCGCAGCTCGCCGAGCACCATCACCAGCAACACGCCCACTATCGCCAGCACAAAACCGCTGATGCTCGCCGACGAAACCGGCGTCATCATCGACGCCATCGCGCCAAGTAACGCCGCGCCGATGGCGTCGCCCGTGACGTTTTGCGCCGTCCATAAGCCGTTAATTCGCCCGAGCATCGCTTCCGGGGTTTGCGTTTGCAGCAGCGTGTATTGCAGCAGCGAACTCACCGCCGTCAGCCAGCCGCACAGCGCCAGAAACAGCACGCCCAGCGCCCAGATGGGCATCAGGCTGAATAAACCGATAGCGATAAACGCGCCAACAGACGCCAGCAGCATAATCACGCCGGGGCGTTCGCTGTGCGCCAGCCTGCCGCTGGTTAACGCGCCAATGGCCGCACCGAGCGGCAGCGCAGCATACAGCAAGCCAATTTCGGCCGCCGACATGTTCCAGCTTATCGCCAGCGCCGGGTAGAGTACGCGCACCGCGCTTGCCATCGTCAATAGCCCGCCAAGCAGCGCGATGCCGCCAATCAATGGGTTATGCAGTAAAAATTGCAGCGCGGTAAGGAGCGATTTCAGCGGGTGCTCGCGCGGTTGTGGCGGTGGCGGTAATGCAGGCAGGCTCAGTAACGGCAACAGGGTGATAAACGTGCCCGCCGCTGCCAGCCCGTAGTTCCACGCCACGCCGCCGGTCGCCAGCAGCAAACCGCCGCACATTGGCGAAATAACGGAACCCAGCCGCACCGTCAGCATAGTGATTGCGCCGGCATGCATCAGGTTTTCACGCCCGACCAGCGCCGGTGTCGCCGCCAGCAGCGCCGTCACGCCCAGCGCGCCGAAAAAACCATCCCACAAACCGAGCAGATAAATTGCCAGCAACGAAGGCGCCGGCAACAACGCATTCAGAAACAGGCCGATAAAGCCGACGCCGCAGGTGGAACGCGCCAGCAGAATCAGTTTTTTGCGCTCAAATCGATCCGCTAAAACACCGCCAAACATCAGGCCGACAAACATGGCGCTGCCGGTCAGCGTGACGGCAAGGCCAACTTGCCAGCTGGAGTGGGTCATCGCCTGGATTTGTACCGGCACCGCCACGCCCAATAAACCCAGCGAGAGAATCGAGATAAAACGCGCCAGAAATACCGCGCGAAAAGCCGGATGCGTACGCAGCAGGCTCAGGTTCAACAGCCAGGATTGTTGCTTCATTCCAATGCCTTAAATACACACTTTCTATGTCCATTCGCAGGCTGCGCATGGTAACATATCAAAACAAGATCGATAACGATAATTACTATCATTATCAAATTTGGGACGTTTTATGTCGTGTTCTGCTTTCCCGGCGCGCCCCGTTGCCCTCGCCGGGTTATTGATATTGTTGGTTGTCGCCATTGCACTCAGCCTGTTTGTTGGCGCAAAACCCCTGCCCGCCGCGGTTGTCATTGACGCCCTGACAGGCGTCTGCCAGAGCGCGGACTGCACCATCATCAACGATGCACGTTTGCCGCGTACGTTGGCAGGTTTACTCGCTGGCGGCGCGCTGGGCATTGCCGGTGCGTTAATGCAAACGCTCACGCGAAATCCGCTCGCCGATCCTGGCTTACTCGGCGTTAACGCCGGTGCCAGCTTCGCCATCGTGCTCGGCGCGGCGCTGTTGGGCGCGGTCACCCCTGTCGAACAACTGCTGCTCGCCTTTTGTGGCGCGCTGGCGGCGTCGCTGCTGGTCGCCTTTACCGGCAGTCAGGGCGGCGGACAGCTCAGCCCGGTTCGCCTGACGCTGGCGGGCGTGGCGCTGGCGGCGGTGCTGGAAGGGTTATCGAGCGGCATTTCGTTGCTTAACGCCGACGTTTACGACCAGTTGCGCTTCTGGCAGGCCGGTTCGCTGGATATCCGCACCCTGCAAACGCTAAAAATTGTCCTTATTCCGGTGCTGCTGGCAGCGCTCATCGCATTGATGCTGAGCCGTGCGCTGAACAGTCTGAGCCTCGGCAGCGATACTGCTACGGCGCTGGGCAGCCGCGTGGCGCGCACGCAGTTGCTCGGTTTAGTGGTGATTACGGTGCTGTGCGGCAGCGCGACGGCGGTTGTCGGCCCGATTGCCTTTATCGGCCTGATGATGCCGCACATGGCGCGCTGGCTGGTGGGCGCGGATCACCGCTGGTCGCTGCCGGTTACGTTGATTGCCACCCCTGCCCTGTTACTGTTTGCCGATATACTTGGCCGCCTGCTGGTGCCGGGCGAACTGCGGGTTTCCGTGGTCAGTGCCTTTATCGGCGCGCCGGTATTGATTGTGCTGGTGCGCCGCGCGCGCGGAGGCGGCTTATGATGGCACCCTCCCGCCGCCTGCTCGGCAGTTGCTTGCTCATGGTTATTGCCGCGTTGCTTTTAGCTACCTGGGGTTTACGCAGCGGCGCGGTGACGCTGGCGTTTTCGCAAGTGCTTGACGCGCTCACCGGCGATGCGCCGCGCGCCATGCAACTGGTGGTAATGGAGTGGCGCTTGCCGCGCGTGCTGATGGCGCTGCTGGTGGGCGCTGCACTTGGCGTGAGTGGCGCGATTTTCCAGTCGCTGATGCGCAACCCGCTCGGCAGCCCGGATGTGATGGGCTTTAACACCGGCGCGTGGAGCGGCGTGCTGGTGGCGATGGTGCTGTTTGGCCAGCATCTGGCTGCTATCGCGCTGGCGGCGATGGCGGGCGGTCTGCTGACCTCGTTGGTGGTCTGGCTGCTGGCCTGGCGCAACGGTATTGAGACGTTCCGCTTGATCATTGTCGGTATTGGCGTGCGCGCGATGCTGGTGGCGTTTAATACCTGGTTGCTGCTGCATGCCTCGCTGGAAACGGCGCTCTCCGCCGGGCTGTGGAACGCCGGATCGCTCAATGGCCTGACATGGGTGAAAACCGTCCCTTCCGCACCGATCATGCTGGTGATGTTTCTTTTTGCCGCGCTGCTGGCACGCCGGATGCGGCTGCTGGAAATGGGCGATGACAGCGCCTGCGCGCTCGGCGTCAGCGTTGAACGTTCACGTCTGATGCTGATGCTGGTAGCCGTCGCACTCACCGCCGCCGCAACCGCGCTGGCGGGGCCGATTTCGTTTATCGCGCTGGTCGCGCCACATATCGCCCGCCGGGTTAGCGCCACTGCGCGCTGGGGGTTAACCCAGTCCGCACTGTGCGGCGCAGTGTTGTTGTTGCTGGCGGATATGATTGCCCAGCGAGGTTTTACCCCTTACCAGTTGCCGGTCGGCGTGGTGACCGTCAGTCTGGGCGGTATTTACCTTATCGCCTTGTTAATTCAGGAGTCTCGTAAGAAATGACCGATTCATCTGCCCGTTTGCGCGGCGAAGCGCTCACCCTTGGCTACGGCAAAAAAGTGGTTGCCGAGCGCTTAAGCGTGGCGATCCCCGACGGCCATTTCACCGCCATTATCGGCCCTAATGGCTGCGGTAAATCCACGTTGCTGCGCACGCTGAGCCGCCTGATGACGCCCGCACAAGGCCATGTTTATCTTGATGGCGAGCAGATCCAGCGCTATGCCAGCAAAGAGGTGGCGCGCCGTATAGGGTTACTTGCGCAAAATGCCACCACGCCCGGCGATATCACCGTGCAGGAATTGGTCGCGCGTGGGCGTTATCCACACCAGCCGCTGTTCACCCGCTGGCGCAAAGAAGATGACGACGCGGTGCAACGCGCCATGCGGGCAACCGGGGTAGAAAGCCTGGCCACGCAGAGCGTCGATACGCTCTCCGGCGGGCAACGTCAGCGTGCATGGATCGCCATGGTGCTGGCGCAAGAGACGGCAATCATGCTGCTTGATGAGCCGACAACATGGCTGGATATCAGCTATCAGATCGACTTGCTGGAACTGTTGAGTGAGTTAAACCGCGAACAGGGCTATACGCTGGCGGCGGTGCTGCATGATTTGAATCAGGCTTGCCGCTACGCCACGCATCTGATTGCGCTGCGCGATGGCAAAATCGTAGCGCAGGGCGCGCCAAAAGAGATTGTGACCGCAGATCTGATTGAAGCGGTGTATGGCATGCGCTGCATGATCATCGACGATCCCATCGCCCATACCCCGCTGGTGGTGCCGCTCGGGCGTAGCGGCAGATAAATGCATTGCGAAGTGGTGTTTACCCGATATTTATCGTGGTGACGGTTTTGTTCTGTTCACCAGACGTATCCTGTTTCGGCGGTTAAACAGGCGCTGAAACAGGATAAAGGGGCCTGTCTGCCCCTTATAAACACAGACGCACCGGGTCTTTCCCTATTCTCCCAATACTTCTCTTAGCACCGGGCCAATGCGCTCAAACGCCTGCGGCGAGATAATCTCCACGTGAGCGCAATCCTGACGGTAAACCTCCAGTTCGCGAACCCACGGTGCCCAGGCGGTGTGCGGATCGGTGCCTGCGGGTAACGTGCGCCCGGCAACAAACAGCGTGGCTTTACCGTCAAACGGCAGGCTGTGGGCGGTGGTCAGCAAGCGAACCGCATCGGCATAGTTGCCCTCGATAACCGAGAACAGCTCACCGGAGGCTTGCCCCTGCTGCGCGGCGAGAAACGCTTGCCGCTCACGTTCTATCTCTGCCAGCACTTCTGGATCCAAGCCGTTCGCCTCTTTTTCTGCCCAGTTTTGCGTTTCCGGCGGCCAGGTATCGAGCAGCCCGAGGAACGCCACCGCCTCGCCCCGCTGCCGCAGACGCGCGGCAATACCCTGAGCCAGCGTTCCACCGAGCGAATAACCCAACAGGTAATACGGCCCGTGCGGCTGCTGCGCCAGCAGCGTCGCCAGGTGTTGTTCACAAGCCTCATCTAACGTGGCGGCCTGTTGCAGCGGCCCATCCGGTCGCGGTGACTGAATACCGATGATCGACCAGCGCGGCGCAAGGTGACGGGCGAGCACGCTAAACTGCCAGGCAAAACCGGACGCCGGATGGAAGCAAAACAGCACTGGGCCGTCGCTCTCGCGCAGGGGCAGCAGCGTTTCCAGCCCAAGCCGCCCGGTCTGTTCCGCCGAAAGCGTTTGTTCGAGCGACGCGGCGAGTTTTTCTACCGTGGAAGCCACCATGATTTGCCCGGGCGTAACCTGCCGTTCACACTCGCGGCTCAGTTGCGCCGCCAGGCGCATTGCCAGCAACGAATGACCGCCCAGCGCGAAGAAATCCGCCTGCGCGTCGTTCACTTCGCACCCCAGCAAACCGGAAAATGCCTGCGCAACCAGCGTTTCCATCCCGGCATTGAGCGGACGACCGCCCTGCTGCACCGCCAGTTCCGGCAGCGGTAACGCTTTTCTGTCGAGCTTACCGTTGGCGCTCAGCGGCAGCACGTCCAGTTGCACCAGCAACACCGGCACCATATGCGGCGGCAGTCGCTCACGCAGTTGTGCCAGCAGCGCCGTCGCATCCAGCGGCTGCCCGGAGGCAGAAACCACATAACCGACTAACTGGCGCGCATCGCCGCCGCTGGCGGCAGCCTGATTAAAGACACAAGCATGCGCCACGGCCTGAGCCACGTCTGGCAGCGCCAGCATGGCTCGATCAATTTCGCCTAACTCAATGCGCTGGCCGCGAATTTTCAACTGATCGTCACTGCGCCCCAGATATTCAACCGCGCCGTTTTCCAGCCAGCGCGCAACATCACCGGTGCGATACATGCGCTCGCCTGCGGCAAACGGATCGGCGATAAAGCGGCTGGCGGTGAGATCCGGACGGCCAAGGTAGCCCTGCGCCAGCTGGATGCCGGTGAGGTAGAGATCGCCCGCCACGCCCGGCGGCACCGGGCGCATCATCGCATCCAGAATGCGCAGCCCGGTGTTCCATACCGGAAAACCAATCGGCACGCTGTTGCCGCGCACACCTGCCAGCGCCTCGCCATACGCCGGATACCAGCTTACGTCGACAGCCGCTTCCGTCGGGCCGTATAAATTATGCAGCGGCGCGCCGGTCAGCTGCTGCCACTCGCGACAGAGATCGGCAGGCAGCGCTTCGCCACTGCAGAACACCTGTTTTAGTGTGCGGCAACTGCGCTTTGCGCTTTCTGGCGTTAGCGAGGCGACAAACGCGGCCAACATCGACGGCACAAAGTGCGTGGTCGTCACGCCGTAATGGGTAAAGAAGTCCTGCAACGCTTGCGGATCGCGGTGTGCTTCCGGTTCTGCCATTACCAACTTTGCCCCGGCGATAAACGGCCACCAGAACTCCCACACCGACACGTCAAAACTACACGGCGTTTTCTGCGCCACCACATCCTGCGCAGCGAGCGGATAACTCTCTTGCATCCACAGCAGTCGGTTGACGATGGCGGTTTGCCCAACCATCACCCCTTTTGGTCGCCCGGTGGAGCCAGAGGTGAAGATGATGTACGCAGTATGCTCCGCACGCGCCAGATTGAGCGCGTCGCTGCCGTGGGTTTCCAGCGGGGCTTCGTAGCAGAAATGGCGAAGCGTGGGAATATCGCTAAAGCGCGCCAGTTGATTCTGCGCGGTGATCAGCAGACGCGGTTTGGCATCTTCGAGCATCATTTTCAGCCGCTCATCCGGGTAACCGGTATCCAGCGGCAGCCAGGCGGCGCCCGCTTCGACAATGCCGTGCAGCGCCAGCGTCAGGAATACTGAGCGCGGCAGCGCCACCGCCACGCTGTCGCCGGGTTGTACGCCAAGCTGGCGAAGCTGGTGCGCCAGCGCCACAACCTGCTCGCGCATTTCGCGGTAGCTAAATTGCCACTGCGCATCCGCCAGCGCGGGCGCATCCGGCGTTTTCGCCGCCTGCGCAGCAACCAGCGCGCTTAACGTGGTGGTCGGCAGCACCTTGCCGGTATCGTTAATGTCCGCCAGCCGCTGCGCTTCGGGCGATAAGAGCAGCTCAGCATCGCCGCAGCGCAACTGCGGGTTTTCGGCAAATTGCCTGAGCAGATGCGCCAGGCGCCCGACGTGCGTTTTTAATGTGGCTTCATCATAACGGCTGCGGTTCGCCAGCACTTCCAGCGATAGCCCGCCCTCTTCGTGCGGGAACAGGGCGATTTCCAGATCGTTGACCGGTCCGGTCGCCAGCGTGTGCGTAGTGCCTTTAATGCCGTCAACATCCAGCAGGTAATCAAACATTTTGACGTTAAACACCGGGCCGAACAGCGGCTCATCACCCGCCGCACGTCCGGCGTCGCGCACAATTTGTTCGGCGTCATAACGCTGGTGGCGACGCATCGCTTTCAGGCTGCCTGCAAGCGTCGTTGCCAGCCCGGAGAGCGTTTGTGTGCCATCCAGATGAATGCCCAGCGGCAGCACGTTGAGTACCGGCCCGGTGGCGGTTAACGCCGCCGAACCCATACGGCGCATAAAGATGAATCCGGCGGCATAGTCGCTGCGCCCGCACAGGCGACCAAGCCACAGTGCGGCCAGCGCCAGCGCCAGATCGGCGGGCGAATTGTGGCTAAAAGCCAGGGTTAGGCGGCGAAATGCCCCGGTATCCATCTCCACGTTGAGACGTAAAATATCGGTCGTTGCCGCGCGCCCCGGCAATGGCGTATCGGAAAGCGAAACCGGAGAGGGCAACGCGCTGCGCTGCTGTGCCCAAAAAGCGCGGTCACGTTGCCAGGCGTCACTTTCGCGGTAGCGCTGGTACTCTTCCACCACCTCGGCAAACGGCGTAAAGGGCGATATCGGTGTTGCCTCACCGCGTCGCCATGCGCTGTAAATGGCAGCAATCTGACGGGTAATAGCCGGGAAACTGAAGCCATCAACCAGTAAATGGTGATAACGCTGATACCAGTACCAGTGCTGCTCGCCCACGCACAACAGTTGATGGCAAACCAGCGGATTGCCGCTCTCGACACGCAGGTTTTGCGCCAGGTCGGCCTGCATCATCTGTAATGCAGTAGCGTGCGGTTCGCGGCTGTCACGCAGATCGACAATTTCCGGCAGGTCGAATTTATGCGCCTCATCAACCCACTGCCACACTTCGCCGTTTTCTTCCTCAAAGCGCATGCGCAGCGTATCGGCTTGCGACAAACCGCTGGCAATCGCTTGTGCCAGCAGCGCGGCGTCAATATCACCTCTCAGTTCGACATAGTGCGCCACGCTCCAGGCGTTAGGCAGCGTTGAAAGTTTTTCCGCCATCCAGATCCCCGGCTGTGCGGCGACCAGCGGTAAACGTTGGGTCATTTTCCGCTCCTCATTGCGCATGGTGCGCCGGGGTCAATGTTTGCCAGTTTGCCGCCAGCCAGGCGTTGCAGGCATCCTGCGGTTGTGGCTCGCACACCACGTTCCAGCCCGCAGGAAGCGCGCACTGCGCGGGCCACAGGCTGAACTGCCGCTGGGTATTTTGCAGAATATAAAATTGCCCTTGCGGGTTATCGAAGGGGTTGGTGAATTCCATAGCAAACTCCTGTCGTAGAAAGGCGCGATTAACGGGCGCGGGTAAGCGGCTGCCAGAGGGTGATAAGCCCGGAGGTCAGCCCGCCGCGCCAGCAAAGCGCATCGTGTCCGCCGTCAACCTGACGCCAGAAAACCGACTGCTGTGTGCGTTGTAACAGGGGAAAAAGCGCCTCGTTAGCGCGAAAAATAAGCGGCTCGCGCACCCCGGCCTCCAGCACAATGCGCAGGCCCTGTGGGTTCAACTCACCATTTTTAAGTTGTTCGATAATGATGCCGTCACGCTCACCGCCGCGATGCGGCCACCAGAACGATCCGGACTGGCTCAACACGCAGCCAAACCGCTGCGGCCAGTGCAGCGCGGCATAAAGTGACGACAAGCCGCCAAAACTCTGCCCGGCCACCACGGTGCGATCCGCGTTGTCGCTGAATGGCGCGATGGCACGGACCTGTGGCAATAACTCGTCTTGTACCGCCAGCCAGAAATCGGCATTGCACGGCAGTTCCCGGCTGCGGTGGGCGTTATCAATCACATCAATCAGCACGTACACCGCATCCGGCAGTTGCCCGGCGGTGGTTAAGGCTGCCAGCGCGGGCCATACCGGCATGCTTTGCGCCCAAAACTGCCCGTCGAGCAGGATCGCCAGCGGGCGTTCAGCGCTATCGCTATTGCCGGTGGTGTAAACCCAGACGCGGCGCGTGTTGTTCAGGCGCGCGCTGCGCCATTGCAGGCGCTGCGGCGCGTTGAACGGCGTATCCGTTTCGCGCCAGCCCGGCTGTAACGGCGCATCGGGCATTTCCAGCGCCGAAACGGGATGACCGCGCCCGCCGCGCCAGCTTTGCGGATTGAGCGGATCGGCAATCGCATGCGCCAGTAATTTGCGCCAGCCTTCGCGCAGCGCGGTGCGATCTGGCGGTGTCGTGGTAAAAACGTCGGCGGAAAAATCGTCGCTGTTTTGCGAAGGAATGAAGCAGTAGCTGCCGCGCCAGCTGGCGGCAAGCGTGGTTTTCCAGCACCAGACATCGGTTCCGGCAATGCGCGTCAGCGATTGCGGCGTCGATTTTTGATGGTGATCGGTCACCCCGGTAATGTAGATCCACACCCGGCGCACGCGCGAGGTTGCTTCTGTCCCGGCAGGATCGCGCCACCAGAACGTGACCGCATAATTTCCCTGCGCGTTTTTGACCCATTCGGGTCCCTGTTTTGACTCCCACCAGGCATCGCTTCCCGTTGTTGACGTCACGGCTTTAACCTCAAATATGCTGTGGAAATTTTTGCTTGCAGATCAAAAAATATCGATAATATTATTGATAACTATTTTCATTTGCAATAGCGTATTGGCGCGCTGTGGGAAGCGCGTCTTTCACTTAAAACGGCCGCCGTGGGCGAATTTTCTCAGGACTGAGCGACTCGCTACGTGCTGGCTTCATCATGCCGCCTCCTCTCCCCCTGGGAAAGGACTTGCCGGGGATGCGGCGACGAAATGCAGGTAAAAAATGAATAACAAAATCAAATCCCTGGCCGTTCTGGTCAATCTGGGGATCTACGGCGTTGCTGTGCCAGCGTTGGCGGCAGAAACCCGCGCCACCTCTGGCGAAGAGACGATTGTTGTCACGGCGGAGCAGCAAAACTTGCAGGCGCCGGGCGTTTCCACCATCACCGCAGACGAAATTCGTAAGAACCCGCCTTCCCGTGATGTCTCCGAAATTATCCGTACCATGCCCGGCGTGAACTTAACCGGTAACGCCACCAGCGGTCAGCGCGGGAACAATCGCCAGATCGACATTCGCGGCATGGGCCCGGAAAACACCCTGATTCTGGTGGATGGTAAACCGGTCACCAGCCGTAACTCCGTGCGCCTTGGCTGGCGCGGCGAGCGCGACAGCCGTGGCGACACCAACTGGGTACCACCGGAAATGATCGAGCGTATCGAAGTGATTCGCGGCCCGGCGGCGGCGCGTTACGGTAACGGCGCAGCGGGCGGTGTGGTGAATATCATCACCAAAAAAGAGAATACTGGCGAATGGCACGGCTCGTGGAATACCTATTTCAACGCGCCGGAACACAAAGATGAAGGTTCAACCAAACGCACCAACTTCAGCCTGAGCGGCCCGCTCGGCGGCGATGTTAGCTTCCGCCTGTACGGCAACCTGGCCAAAACCCAGGCCGACGCGCAGGACATCAACAAAGATCACCAGTCCGAACGCACCGGCACTTACGCCAACACCGTCGTTGCCGGGCGTGAAGGTTCGATCAACAAAGACATTACTGGCGTTGTGCGCTGGGATTTTGCCCCGATGCAGGCACTGGAGTTGCAGGCCGGTTACAGCCGCCAGGGCAACCTCTACGCGGGTGATACGCAGAACACCAATAACGACAGCACCACCAATAACTACGTCAATGATAACTATGGCAAAGAGACCAACCGTCTTTATCGCCAGAACTACTCAGCGACCTGGACCGGCGGCTGGGATAACGGCGTTACCACCAACAACTGGGTGCGTTATGAACACACCCGTAACTCGCGTATCCCGGAAGGGCTGGCGGGCGGTACGGAAGGCCTGTTCAACGCGCAAAAATTCTCTGATATCGACTACAGCGATCTGTTGCTGCACAGCGAAGCGAGCGTACCGTTTGAGCTGCTGTTCAAGCAGAACCTGACGCTCGGCGCAGAGTGGGATCACCAGAGCATGAAAGATTCCACCTCGAATACCCAAACCTTTATGGGCGGCAATATTCCGGGTTACAGCAGCACCGGCCGTAGCCCCTATTCCGATGCGGATATCTTCTCGGTGTTTGCCGAAGACAACATTGAGCTGACCGACAGCACTATGCTGACCCCGGCGCTGCGCTTTGACCACCACACCATCGTCGGTAATAACTGGAGCCCGTCGCTGAACTTGTCTCAGGGCCTCGGCGATGACTTCACGCTGAAAATGGGTATCGCCCGCGCGTACAAAGCACCGAGCCTGTACCAGACTAACCCGAACTACATTCTCTACAGCCGTGGTCAGGGTTGCTACGCGGTCACCGTGGATGCTAACGGCAGAGACATCGGCTGCTATCTGCAAGGTAACGACGATCTGAAAGCAGAAACCAGCATCAACAAAGAGATTGGTCTGGAGTTCAAACGTGACGGCTGGCTGGCGGGTGTCACCTGGTTCCGTAACGACTACCGCAACAAGATTGAGTCTGGCTACGCGCCGGTTGGGCAAACCTCTATCAAGAGCGGCAATTCAAACCTGAACACCTATATCTACCAGTGGGATAACGTGCCGAAAGCGGTGGTGGAAGGGTTAGAAGGTGCGTTGAATGTGCCGGTAAGCGAGACAGTAAACTGGACCAACAATGTCACTTACATGCTGCAAAGCAAAAACAAAACCACCGGCGAACGGCTGTCGATCATTCCTGAATACACCTGGAACTCGACGCTGAGCTGGCAGGTTACCCAGGATGTTTCGCTGCAATCGACCTTTACCTGGTACGGTAAACAGCAGCCGAAAAAATATGACTACAAAGGTAACCGCGTGACCGGTTCCGCCACCAACGAAGTGAGCCCGTACAGCATCGTTGGCCTGAGCGGCACCTGGGACGTGACCAAAAACGTCAGCCTGACGGGCGGTGTCAGCAACGTGTTCGACAAACGTCACTGGCGCGAAGGTAACGCGCAAACTACCGGCGGCGGCGCAAACTGGATGTACGGCGCAGGTGCTGCAACGTATAACGAGTCGGGCCGCACCTGGTATATGGGCGTAAACACCCGCTTCTAAGCACCAACCGCCCTCTCCCCAACGGAAGACTCCCCCGCTTCCCACGGGGAGAGGGTTCTCTCGCTTCCCCTATTTCCCCTCGTTGAATAACCCGCAGCAGTGCAGAAATCGCCCGTGCCTTTAGCGCCTGGATCGTGATCCTTTTCTCCTTTTAGGAAATTAGCTGCGCAAAGCGTAGACAGTTCGTCGTCGTCGAATTATCGTTACTTTGAATAATAAATCATTATTGAATATATATTCAATGTGGAGAAAAAGATGAACAAGACCCTACTGAAATCTGCTGTACTGGCTTCGATGATCGCCGCTTCCGGCTCGCTTTTCGCCGCAGATAACGGCCTGATCGCGATTATTACCCCTTCACACGATAACCCGTTCTTTAAAGCAGAAGCCGATGGCGCAGCCGCCAAAGCCAAAGAGCTGGGCTACACCACGCTTGTCGCCTCGCATGATGATGACGTGAACAAACAAAACCAGCTGATTGAAACGGCGATTGCCCGCAAAGCGAAAGCGATCATTCTGGATAACGCCGGGGCAGACGCCACCGTCGGCCCGCTGGAAAAAGCCAAAGCCGCAGGCGTACCGACATTTTTGATAGACCGGGAAATTAACAAAACCGGCATCGCCGTGGCGCAGATCGTCTCTAACAACTATCAGGGCGCGCAGCTCGGCGCGGAAAAATTCGCCAAATTGCTCAACGGCAAAGGCAAATATGTTGAGTTACTGGGCCGCCAGTCCGACACCAACGCCAGCGTACGCTCGCAGGGTTACCACGATGTGCTGGACGACTACCCGGACCTGAAAATGGTGGCGCAGCAGACCGCCAACTGGAGCCAGACCGAAGCCTTCACCCGCATGGAAGCCATTTTGCAGACGAACCCGGACATTGTTGGTGTGATCTCCGGTAACGATACCATGGCGCTCGGCGCAGAAGCCGCGCTGAAAGCCGCCGGGAAAACCAACGTTATTGTGGTCGGTTTTGACGGCAGCGATTACGTGCGCGATTCAATCATCAACAAAGGCAATATCAAAGCCACGGTGCTGCAACCGGGCTGGCAACAGGCGCAGATGGCCGTAGAACAGGCGGATTACTTTCTGAAAAACGGTAAAGCGCAGAAGGATGAAAAACAGCTGATGGATTGTGTGCTGATCGATGACAGCAACGCCAGCAAACTGAAAATGTTCAACCTCAGCAAGTAACGCGGAGGCGATATGTCGTTAACACAATGGGGCGCGTTACTGACAGGGTGCGCCGCCCTGTTGCTCACGGCCTGCACCGTGGTGGATCTGGATGAAAATGGCAAGCCGATTCTGCCTGCCGACCCGAACGCGAAAGCGAAAGCGAGCTTCGACAACCAGACACCTCAGCAGATCGCGCAACAAACCTGGCAGGCGCGCGTGATTGACGCCGCCCATCAACATGCGCTGGACGCCACCGCGCTCGCCGCGCAGATGAAAACCCCCACCACTACGCCGCACAGCGTTTTTGTCCGGCTGACAAGCCAGGTCGCGCGGATTGATAAGCGCAATGAACGGGAACAACAGCTGGTGGTGAGCCTCAACGGCCAGCCGCTGGAGATCCAGACCGGCCCGGTGGTGCGCGGCAATGCGATTCGTGACGCAACCGGGTTTAAATTTGAGGACTTCACCAACCAGGTGCAGTTTGCGCAGCTCTCCCGCGCTTACAACCGTGAAGCGGTGAAACATCTGCCGAAAATCGACGCCAGTTGGGCCGGAAAACCGGTCAGCGTGCTGATGGCGCTGACGATAAACGGCGGCAAGGCTGAGGACGCCGTCGCCCTGGAGCTGAAACAGGAGGCACAATAATGAGCGACGTACCTAGGGATGAAATTATTCTGCGCACCAAAGGCGTGTCGATGCTGTTTCCCGGCACCGTGGCGCTGGACAACGTGGACTACAACGTCTGGCGCGGCAAAGTGAATGTGATAATCGGTGAGAACGGCGCAGGGAAATCGACGCTGATGAAAATCCTCGCCGGCGTGCAGCAACCGAGCCTCGGCGATATCGAACTGAACGGTGAAAAAGTTCATTTCGCCGATACCCGCGCCGCCGCCGCGCACGGAATTGGCATGGTGCATCAGGAGCTGAATCTGTTTGAAAATCTCAACGTCGCCGAGAACATCTTTTTAGGCCGCGAGCTGCAAAAAGGGGTAACGCCGATTAACGAAGCCGGGCAGGAAAAGCGCACCGCTGAACTGCTCAAACGCCTCGATCAGCCTATCTCACCGCGCGAACTGGTCGGTAACTTAAAAGTCGGCCAGCAACAACTGGTGGAGATAGCCAAAGCGCTGGCGGAGGACGCGGATATTTTGATCCTCGACGAACCGACGTCGGCGCTGAGTAAAACCGAAGTGGAGATCCTGTTTCGTGTGATCCGCGAACTCACCCGCCAGGGGGTGTCGATTATCTACATTTCGCATCGGCTGGAAGAGCTGATGGCAATCGGCGATGTGATCACCATCCTGCGCGACGGCAAATTCCAGGCTGAAGCGAAAGTATCAGATATCGACGTGCCGTGGATTGTGCGCGAAATGCTCGGTAGCGATCCGGTGAGCAATTTCCTCTCGCCGGGGCGCACCTTTGGTGCACCGGTGCTGGAAGCGGAACATATCACCTGCGTCAACGCCAGCGGCGTGGCGACGGTGAACGATGTCAGTTTCAATGTGCATGCCGGGGAAATTGTCGGTATTTACGGGCTGATGGGCGCGGGGCGCACTGAGTTGTTCGAATGCCTGCTCGGAACGGAGCGTAATTACCTCGGAAAACTGTGGCTCGACAGCAAACCCGTGCCGCAGCGCTTAACGCCCGCCGAGCGCATTCGCATGGGGATGAGCCTCGTCCCGGAGGATCGCAAACGCACCGGCATTTTTCCCATCTCGTCGGTGGCGACCAACCTGACGATCGCCAGCCTGTGGCGGCGGTTGCAGCGCGGTTTGACCATCGCCAGCAAGCAGGAAGCGGAAGTTGTCGCCACCACCATTGGCAATTTGTCGATCAAAGTCTCCTCGCCGGACGTCGAAATTCAGGCGCTGAGCGGCGGCAATCAGCAAAAAGTGGTGATTGGCCGTTCGCTGCTGACTAACCCGAAAGTGCTGTTCCTGGATGAGCCAACGCGCGGCATTGATGTCGGCGCAAAAGCCGATGTGTTCCGCATGATGGTGCAGCTTTCCGAACAAGGCATTGCGGTGGTCTTTTCGACGTCCGATCTGAAAGAAATCATGGCGGTGTCTGACCGCATTATGGTGATGTCCGGCGGCAAACTGACCGCCGATATTGTGCGCGACCGGGCCGAGGAATCGGCGCTGGTAACAGCAAGTGCCCAGGGGTTCTGATATGAAAACAATACAATCTGTGGCGATGACGCCGCGCGCGGGCGCGTCGCTGTCGCGTGAAAGCATTCTTCTGTTACTGCTGAAGCTGCGTACCTTTATCGCGCTGTTCCTGATTGTCGGTTTCTTTACCGCCACCGTGCCGGGCTTTCTCTCCACCGGCAGCCTGCTGATTATGATTAAGCATATCGCCATCAACGCTTTTCTGGCGCTCGGCATCACGTTTGTCATTATTACTGCCGGCATCGATTTGTCGATTGGTGCCACGCTCGGGCTGTGCGGGATGATTGCCGGCTGGATGATCACCAAAGGCATTGTGCTGCCGATGTTTGGCATCGCCATTTTTCCCAGCGTCTGGGTGATTGTGCCGCTGGTGCTGTTAATTGGCGGGTTAATCGGTGCGGTGAATGGCTGGATAATCACCCGTTATAACGTGGCACCGTTTATCTGTACGCTCGGCACCATGTATGTACTGCGCGGTGCGGCGATGCTGACGTCCGACGGGCAAACGTTCCCCGGTCTTTCGGGTAATCCGCTGCTGGGTAATACCGGTTTCGATGAGATTGGCGCAGGTACGCTGCTGGGTATTCCGTGGGCCATCTGGCTGATGATTGTGCTGGCGGCGGTCATTGCCTATGTTGCCCGACGCCTGCCGTTTGGCCGCCATGTTTACGCCATCGGCGATAACGAACGTGCCGCCGAGCTTTCCGGCGTGCGGGTAAAACAGGTAAAAATCTGGGTTTACACTATTTCCGGCCTGTGTGCGGCGCTGGCGGGAATTGTTGTTTCCGCGCAACTGCTGGCAAGCCACCCGGCGAACGGTACGGCGTTTGAAATGAACGCCATCGCCGCCGTGGTGCTGGGTGGAACTTCGCTAGCCGGTGGCCGTGGTACGGTGCTCGGCACGCTGATTGGTGCTTTCGTGATTGGCTTTCTCGCCGACGGACTGGTGATGATGGGCGTCAGCGAATTCTGGCAGATGGTGATTAAAGGCATTGTCATCATCGTGGCGGTGATTATCGATCAGATGCAAAACCGCATGCAGCAGAAAGCGGCGGTGGTGGCGCAAAAAGCGGTGATGAAAGGGAAATAGAACCAGCTTACCCGGCAATGTTGCCGGGTCTTTTATGTCGCCCGGATTGTGCATCCGGGCTTTTTTTTATCAGAACGCTTCCCAGTCGTTTTCTGGTGCTTTGCTGCCACCCGCCAGCGCCGGGCGTCGCAACGCGTTCCCGGCTTTTGGCGCGCTCGCGACTGGTTTGCTGGTATTGCCCGGCTGCGCGGCATCTCCTGGCAGTTTAAACACCGAAACAATTTCGGTTAACTGGTAGGCCTGCTGCTCCAGCGAACCAGAGGTGGCAGAAGACTCTTCCACCAGCGCGGCATTTTGCTGCGTGACGCTGTCCATCTGCGAAATCGCCGTGCCGACCTGACCGATCCCTTTGCTCTGCTCGATAGACGCCGAGGCGATCTCGCCCATGATATCCGTCACGCTGGTGACCGAACGCAGAATGTTATCCATCGATTCGCTGGTCAGCGTCACCTGGTCGAAACCGTTGTTGACGTTGGTGACTGACTCATCGATCAGCGTTTTGATCTCTTTTGCCGCACCGGCGCTGCGCTGCGCGAGGTTGCGCACTTCGCTGGCGACGACCGCGAAACCACGACCCTGTTCACCGGCACGCGCCGCTTCGACGGCGGCGTTAAGTGCCAGAATGTTGGTCTGGAAAGCGATACTGTCGATGACGTTAATAATGTCGGTGATTTTCTGCGAGCTGCTGGTGATGTTTTTCATGCTGGCAATGACCGCCTGTACGCGCTCTTCGCCTTTATTCACTGCGGCTGACGCCGTTTTTGCAAGCGAGCTGGCTTCGCTGGCGTTGTCGGCGTTCTGTTTGACCACCGCGCTCAGCTCTTCCATGCTGGCGGCGGTTTGCGTCAGCGCGGCGGCCTGTTCTTCCGTGCGCGAAGAGAGATCGGTGTTACCGGAAGCAATTTCGCTCGCCCCCTGGTAAATTTCCCCGGCACTGTTACGGATCTGCGTGACGGTGTTCACCCAGTTGTTCTGCATGGTTTCAAGGTAGGGGATCAACTGCCCTACTTCGTTGTTGCCGAGATTTTTTGTTGGCTTATCCAGATTACCGACCGACAGCACCTGCAAATGCTGTTTTACCCACTCCAGCGAGCGCGCCAGGCACAGCGCCAGGTAACGCTCCGACATCACCAGCATCGCCAGGCCAATAATCATGGCAACGATAATGATGGTGCGCGTCAGGGAAACCCAACTGGCAATACGCGCGTTAGCGGCGGATTTCAGGTCATGAATTTCCTGGTTATAGGCCACAATCGCCTGCGAAAAACCGCTACGTAACGGGCTGAATTGCGCTTTCGACAGTTGGTTATAGCTCTCAACATTATTGGCTTTAACGGCGGCGAACATCGGCGTAATCGCCTGGTTAAACAGGGTCAGCGAGCTGTTATAGATATTGTCGGTGGCGTTGGTGCTGATATTCGCGTGATCAGTCACTTTGAACTGATTAAGCCCGTTTTGCAGAAAATCGATATCTTTGCCGATACGATCGATCATTTGCTGGTAGTTTTGCGTATCGTTATTGGCCTGGAAAACCAGCGCGCGATCCATCAGCAGTTTGACCTGATAATAGCGGTCGCTGGCGTTATTAATGATGTCGCCGTTAACCTGCTGCACATTAGTGAGTTCCACTTCCTCGGTCAGGCCGCTTAACGCGTGCAGTGAAAAAAACGAGACACCGCCCCAGAGCAGAGTGAAAATCACCAGGATCGCCAGCATCGCGACCTTGATTTTTAGATTTCGAATAAAGTGCATAAAAACCCCGGTAAATAGTTGTGAAATAAAGTATTCAGGCAGCGGTACTACCGCTGTCTACAACTCCATCGGCTAAGTGTCGGGGTTAATTAAGAATAAAAAGAAGTAAGGCAATAACCTTTGTATTGAAATGGTGATAACAAATATTGTACCAGTGCTTAACTTTTCTGCCGCAACTGAACACTTCTCAGCGCGGCAGATGTTAACGTGAGGGGGTTAATTCATTCCGCCGGAATGTCTTTCACCAGACTGCGGGCGGTGGGGTAATCCGTTATCAGCACATCGATATAGTTGCCCTGTAACGCACCGCGAATAGCGTTGCGTTTTTCCACCCCACCCGCCAGCGCTATCACATGCGGGCAGGCGCGGATCTGCTCAAGCTCCATTCCAATTACCGGATCTTCATCTTCGTTGAGCACCGGTTTGCCCGCCGCGTCATAGTAGTGCAGGCAGATATCGCCCACCGCGCCGCGTTCGGCCAGCAGTTTGAGCATCTCTTCGTTGTAGTAGTTACCGGAATTTTTCAGCAACTGAGACGGTTCCAGCTCGCCAATACCGACAATCGCCACATCCACTTCGGCGAATTTCGCCACCACCGCGGCAACGTCCGGGCTGTTGACCAGCCGCGCGCGCTCTTCAACCGAGTGTTCAATACTTTGCGACGGCAACAACCACGACGGGCAACCCAGGTGCGCCGCCAGTTGCTGCGTCAGAATGGTCGCCTGCACATTACCGTTCGGCCCTACGCCGCCCAGCAACTGAATCACGCCTGCAGCGCGAATACTCTGCGGGTGTAGTTCATCCACCATGCAGCGAATGGTGCTGCTCCAGGACGAAATGCCGACCAAATCTTCCGGGCGCAAACGCGTTTCCACATAGTGCGCCGCCGCGCTGCCGATGGCGTGCTTGATCTGCGCGTTGCCGGCATTTTCACCGACATCCACCACCACCGCCTGGCGAATGCCATATTGCTGCTCAATGGCCTTTTCCAGCGCGACGAAAATATTGGTCGGCTGCACAACGGTAATTTTAACCAGCCCCTCTTTCTGGCAACGCGTTAACGCCCGCGACACAAAAGATTGCGAGAGGTGGAGCAAGGTGGCGATTTCAGACTGTTTTTTGTTTTCGTTGTAATAAAGCGTGGCAATTTTCACCAGTAGCCGCTGTTCATCCTGCTTCGACATGCGCATCCCCTTAATCTGTTGCTGGTATTTTTATGCATCATTGAATAGATAACAAGCCAGCGTTGAGAGCAGCCGACGATCCAAATGTGATCCTTTTCTCCTTTCTTCCAAAATTGCCTGTACAGAGCGTAGACAAAGCCCGGCACAAGGCATATCTTTAATCATGAATAATAAATCAGTAGTGAATATATATTCTATACAGCAACAAATCCAGCGTAAAATCTGACTGTGACGGTTAGTAAACGCCGATGGGCTGCACTTTTTCACTCTGATTGAATATTTATTCATTCAAGATTATAAATTCAAGAGGTGTCTTATGAATCCGTTTTCGCTCTCTGTTGATGAGCTCGAAAAGAAAGCCCGCGCGGTGCGCCGCCGTATCATCGTGCTGAACGCCGAAAGCCCGGCTGGCGGGCATACGGGGGCCGATTTATCGCAAGTGGAGCTGCTGACGGCGCTCTACTTCCGTATCCTGAACTGTTCGCCGCAAACCAAAGAGAGCGACGAACGCGATATTTATATTCAGTCGAAAGGCCATGCGGTGGGCGGTTATTACTGCGTGCTGGCGGAAGCCGGGTTTATTCCCATCGACTGGCTGGCGACTTACCAGCATGCAGATTCCCACTTACCGGGCCATCCGGTGAAACACAAAACCCCCGGCGTAGAGCTGAACACCGGCGCGCTCGGCCACGGTTTACCCGTCGCGGTCGGCATCGCGCTGGCAGCGAAACGCAGTAATAGCAAGCGCCGCGTTTTTGTCGTCACCGGCGACGGTGAACTGGCCGAAGGCAGCAACTGGGAAGCCGCGCTGGTCGCCGCGCACTACCAGCTGGATAACCTGATCATCATTAACGACAAAAACAGCCTGCAACTGGCGGGGCCAACCAAAGAGATCCTCAATACCGACCCGCTGGATGCGAAATGGCGCGCCTTTGGCATGCACGTTACCGAGTGTCGCGGTAACGATATGGCAGAGGTGGTCACCACGCTGGAAGGGCTGCAACCGGCGGGCAAACCGCATGTGGTGATTGCGCACACCACCAAAGGCGCAGGCGTCTCCTTTATTCAGGGGCGCCCGGAGTGGCACCACCGCGTGCCGAAAGGTGAAGAAGTTGAACTGGCGCTGGAGGAACTGAAAGATGAGTAAAAGTGAACACCTGGCGACGGTGATGGTGAATGCCTTTATCGATGCCGTCGATAGCGGTGTGGATCTGGTGCCGGTGGTGGCGGATTCCACCTCTACCGCCAAGATCTCACCGTTTATGAAAAAATTTCCCGGCCGCGTGGTGAATGTCGGTATCGCCGAACAAACATTGGTCGGCGCTGCTGCGGGTCTGGCGCTGGGTGGCAAAATCGCCGTCACCTGTAACGCCGCGCCGTTTCTGATCTCCCGCGCTAACGAACAGATCAAAGTCGACATCTGCTACAACAACACCAACGTCAAACTGTTCGGTCTGAATGCCGGTGCGAGCTACGGACCGCTGGCCAGCACGCACCACAGCATTGACGATATTTCAATACTGCGCGGTTTCGGCAATATCGAGATTTATGCCCCTTCCTGCCCGCTGGAGTGTCGGCAGATTATTGATTACGCCCTCGCCCACGTTGGTCCGGTTTATATCCGCCTTGATGGTAAAGCGCTGCCAGAGTTGCACGATGCCGATTACCGCTTCGCGCCGGGCAATATTGATGTGCTGCGTCGGGGCAGAGATATCGCGCTGGTGGCAATGGGATCGACGGTGCATGAAATTGTCGAAGCTGCCACACAACTGGCAGCACAAGGTATTGACGCCAGTGTTATCAGTGTACCGTCTATTCGCCCATGCAATATATCGCAGCTACTTGCGGCGCTGAAAAACCACCGCGCCGTGGTCAGCGTGGAAGAGCACAACATCAACGGCGGCGTTGGCAGCCTGGTGGCAGAAGTGCTGGCAGAAGCGGGTTGTGCACTGCCGCTGCGTCGGCTCGGCATTCAGGATGGCGAGTACGCCATCGCCGCCGACCGCGCTGCGACTCGCGCCCGCCATAAAATCGACGCGGCTGGCGTGGTCAACAATGCCCGCGAGCTGCTGGCAGCCCGACAATAACAATAAAAAAAACATTTTACTGGAGAGAGAACAATGTCCCGAATTCCACAAAAACTGACCATGGCGGTGATCATTGGCAACCGTGGTTTTTTCCCAAGCTACCTTGTGGCGGAAGCGCGCGAGCAGGCCATTGCCCTGTTTGACCGCCTTGGCATCAACACCATCATGCTTAACGAGACGCAAACCGAGCTAGGCGGTGTGGAAACCCGCCAGGACGCGAAGATTTGCGCCGATCTGTTCCGCGCGCACCGCGATGAGATCCACGGTGTTGTCGTGCTTTTGCCCAACTTTGGTGATGAAAAAGCAGTGGCGGAAACCCTGCGCCTTTCCGGGCTAAACGTGCCGGTGCTGGTGCAGGCCGAAGAGGATAATCTGGATAAAATGGGGCTGGCGACGCGCCGCGACAGCTTCTGCGGCAAAATATCCCTGTGTAATAACCTGCGCCAGTACGGCATTCCTTTTACGCTCACCACCCAACATGTCTGTGCGCTCAGTGGTGAGGTATTCGCGCGCGATCTCAAACGCTTTGAGCAGATCTGCCGCGTGGTCAGCAGCATGCGCGGTGTGCGCGTCGGCGCTATCGGCGCACGCCCTGCCGGGTTTAACACCGTGCGCTATAGCGAAAAATTGCTTGAACGTCTGGGTATCGCGGTAGAAACCCTCGATCTTTCTGAAGTCTTTACCCGCATAAAAACCCTGCGCGACGATGATATTCGCGTTGATGAGAAACGCCGCCTGCTGCTGGATAACGCCGACGCCAGCGCCATTCCGGCCGACAAACTGGTGACCATGGCGAAGCTGTTTGTGGTGATAAGCGAATGGGTTACCGCCAACGATATCGACACCACCGCCATCCAGTGCTGGACCTCATTACAGGAGAACCTCGGCATTAACGTCTGCTCGATCATGAGCGTCATGTCTGGTCAGTTAATGCCATCGGCCTGCGAAGTGGATGTGATGGGCGCGCTCTCCATGTACGCGCTGGCAAGCGCCAATATGAATCCGGCCTCCATTGCCGACTGGAATAATAATTTCGGCGACGATCGCAACAAATGTGTGCTGTTTCACTGCGGAAACTTCGCCTCTGCCAGCCTGGAATCGCCGCACATGGGCACTGCCGACATCATCGGCACTACCGTCGGGAAAGAGAATACCTGCGGTGCGGTACATGGCCGCCTGAAAGCGGGCGCGCTGACGTACTTCCGCTTAAGCACTGACGATCTGAGCGGCGACATCAAAGCCTATGTTGGCGAAGGCCAGTCGGTGGACGATCCGCTGGAGACTGTCGGCTGCCGCGCGGTGATCCAGGTGCCGAAGCTGGAGAACCTGCTCGCCTGGATCTGCCGCAACGGCTTTGAACACCATGTGGCGATGAACCACGCCGCCAGCGCGGAAGTCCTGCACGAAGCCTTTACCCGCTATCTCGGTGTTGAAACGTACCTGCACCAGTAACCGCAATCAGGAGAGATGCGATGTCGCAGGAAAACATCATTATCGCGCTGGACGAAGGCACCACCAACGCCAAAGCCGTCGCGCTGAACGCGAAAGGCCAGGTGGTGGCGACGTGCTCGCGCCCGCTGAGCATCGAAACGCCGCGTGAAGGCTGGGTTGAACAATCCGGCGAAATGCTGCTGGAGGCCTCGCTGGCGGTGGTGCGCCAGGTGGTGGAAGCCGTTGGCGCACAGAATGTTGCCGCGCTGGCTATCAGTAATCAGCGAGAGACCGCCATCGGCTGGTATCGCGCCAGCGGAAAACCGTCAGGTCCGGCGCTCAGCTGGCAGTGCTCGCGCACGGCGGATTTTTGTCATGCGCTGCGTGAACAGGGAAAAGAAGCGGCCATCAAAGCCGCGACCGGCTTGCCAGTCGCGCCGCTCTTTTCCGCCTCGAAAATGCGCTGGCTGCTCGATGCCATCCCTAACGGCAGCGCGCTGGCAGCGCAGGGTGACATTTGCCTTGGCACCGTCGATAGCTGGCTGTTATGGCATTTCACTGGCGGAACGGCCTTCTGCTGCGATTACTCCAACGCCTCGCGCACACAGTTGTTCAACCTGCACAGCGGTGACTGGGACGAGGAGATGTTGGTGCTGTTTGGTATTCCGCGCCAGGCACTGCCGCAAATCCGCCCCTCCAGCGGCTTATTCGGTCACACTCAGGGGTTGAGCGGCATCCCGGATGGCATTCCTGTTCTGGCAATGATTGGCGATTCCCACGCCGCGCTGTTTGCTCATGGGCTGGGCGCAGCAGGCTGCGTAAAAGCCACCTACGGCACCGGTTCATCGGTGATGGCACCGGTCGCGAGTGCGCAGTGCGAGGTTAAATCGCTGGCGACAACCGTGGCGTGGCACGATGGCGAGCGGCTGGTTTACGGGCTGGAGGGCAATATCCCGCACACCGGCGATGCGGTGGCGTGGATGGTGGAAAGTACCGGTCTGAACGAATTGTCCGAGGCCGAACTGGCGCAGGCGCTGAGCGCCCTGCCCACCTCAGTGGACTCAACCCTTGGCGTCTATTTTGTCCCGGCGCTGACCGGGCTGGGCGCGCCCTGGTGGGATGAGCATGCGCGCGGGTTAATCCACGGTTTAAGCCGCGGTGTGAAACGCGCGCACCTGATCCGCGCGGCGCTGGAGTCGATAACTTACCAGATTGCAGATGTGGTGGTGGCAATGCGCCAGCACGGCGAGTTTTCCCTGCACGCGCTGATGGTGGACGGCGGGCCGACCAAAAATAACTGGCTGATGCAGTACCAGGCGGATCTGCTCGGCTGCCCGGTGATGCGCAGCGATGTTGCCGAGCTTTCCGCTATCGGCGCGGCGCTGCTGGCGCGCAAGGCGTTATTGCAGATAGATAACGAAAAGTTGCGCGCCTTCCTGCCGGAACATATCACCTTCCAGCCGGATATGGCGCGCCACGACCGCCTGCAAAAACGCTGGTTTGACTGGCAAAATGCAGTGCAACTGGCGCGCGCAACAGCGTAATTTCCTCTTACGCGGGGCATTCGCTCCGCGCTTCTCCCCGCTAATGACAAAAACATCTGGCTTATGCTCATGCAGCATATTGAAAGATGAATTTAAACTTTAAGAAACATGAGAAGCAGCCTACTTTAGCGGAACAAATAATCACATCGTATTAACTTTTCAGGGATTTCTTATGACTAAAAAACTGCTGCCTCTCGTCATATTGACGCTCCTTTCTGCTGCCAGCCACGCGGCAACGCCGCCGGATACGCTGGTGGTGGCCCAGGGACTGGATGATATTGTCAGTCTCGACCCGGCGGAAGCTAACGAACTCTCCAGCATTCAGACCGTGCCGAGCCTGTACCAGCGCCTTGTACAGCCGGATCGTGAGAACCCGGAAAAGATTAACCCGGTGCTGGCGGAAAGCTGGCAGGCAGATGCGGCGGCGAAAACCCTGACTATCAAACTGAAAAACGATGCGAAATTTGCCTCCGGCAACCCGCTGCGCCCGGAAGATGTAATTTTCTCTTATACCCGCGCTGTCACGCTGAACAAATCACCGGCGTTTATTCTCAACGTGCTTGGCTGGCAGCCAGAAAATATCGCCAGCCAGTTGAAAAAGGTCGATGACCATACTCTGCAATTGCACTGGACAGCGGATGTCAGCCCGGCTGTAGCATTGAATATTCTCTCCACGCCGATTGCCTCTATCGTTGATGAGAAACTGGTTAGCGCCAACGTGAAAGGTGATGACTTGGGCAACGCGTGGCTGAAGATGCACTCTGCGGGCAGTGGCGCGTTTAAAATGCGCGTCTACCAGCCGCACCAGGCGATTGTGCTGGATGCTAACGCCATCTCGCCTGGCGGCGCACCGAAACTGAAAAACATCATCATTAAAAACGTGCCGGATCCGGCTTCACGCCGCTTACTGATCCAGCAGGGCGATGCCGATGTGGCACGCGATCTGGGCGCGGATCAAATCAGCGCACTGGCGGATAAAAAAGGGGTCAAGGTGCTGAGCATCCCGTCTGCCGAGCAAAACTATCTGGTGTTTAACGCCGGTAACAGCGCCAACCCGCTGCTCAATAACCCGGCGTTCTGGGAAGCGGCGCGCTGGCTGGTCGATTACAACGGCATCACCAAAGACCTGCTGAAAGGGCAATATTTTGTCCACCAGAGCTTCCTGCCGGTCGGCCTGCCGGGCGCGCTGGAAGATAATCCGTTCAAATTTGACCCGGCGAAAGCGAAAGAGATCCTTGCCAAAGCGGGCATTAAAGATGCGCACTTCACGCTGGATGTGGAGAACAAACCGCCGTTTATCACCATCGCGCAATCCATGCAGGCCAGTTTTGCCCAGGGCGGCGTGAAGGTGGATCTGCTGCCTGCCGCCGGTAGCCAGGTGTATGCCCGCGTGCGTGCCAAACAGCATCAGGCGGCGATCCGTTTGTGGATCCCGGACTACTTCGACGCCCACTCTAACGCCAGCGCCTTTGCGTATAACGACGGCAAATCCAGCACCGTGGCAGGGCTGAACGGCTGGCAAATTCCCGAGCTAAGCAAAGCGACGCTTGCCGCGGTGGCCGAGCCGGATGCGAAAAAACGCCTTGAACTGTACAAACAGATGCAGCAGGAGTTGCAGCATAAATCACCGTATGTCTTTGTCGATCAAGGCAAAACACAGATTGTGGTACGCGACAACGTGAAAGGCTATCAGCAGGGGCTGAATGCGGATATGGTGTGGTATGACCGCGTAACCAAGTAATGCTTCCTCCTCCCGCTCACGCGGGAGGGTTCTTTTACTGACCACGAGTTTTTCCATGTCTGTTTCACCCAACAGAGCAGAGCGGCGCGCAAAACGCCCTCTGCTCGCGCTATTTCAGGGGCTGCTGACGCTCTCCCTCACGCTGTTTGGCCTGTTGCTGGTCACTTTTTCGCTGTCGGCGTTTTCGCCTGTCGACCGGGTGCTGCAAATTGTTGGCGATCATGCCAGCCAGTCCACATATGACCAGGTTCGCCACCAGCTCGGGCTGGATCAACCTTTGCCGGTGCAGTTCTGGCACTATCTGACTCATCTCGCTCACGGTGATTTAGGCACCGCCAGCGCCACCGGACAGCCGGTGATGCAGGATCTGCTCGCCGCCTTCCCCGCCACGCTGGAACTGGCGACACTGGCGCTGATCGTCGGCTCCGTACTCGGTATTATCGCCGGTGTACTGTGTGCCCGTTTTAAAGGCTCACCGTGGGATTTGGCGGTACGCTCTTTTACCCTGCTCGGCAACTCGGTGCCCATCTTCTGGCTGGGCCTGTTGATGCTGGCGCTGTTTTACGCCCGCCTGCAGTGGAGCGCCGGGCCTGGCCGGCTGGATGATATTTACCAGTACACTGTGACGCCGCAGACCGGGTTCGCGCTGATCGATACCTGGCTTTCCGGCGACAGCGCGGCGTTCAAAAACGCCATCAGTCACCTGCTGCTGCCGGTGCTGTTGCTGGCGTATTACTCTCTGGCGAGCATTACCCGCCTCACCCGCTCCGCCTGCCTTGGGGAAATGAACAAAGAGTACATTTTGCTGGCTCGCGCGAAAGGTGCGAGCGAGATGACGATTTTGCTCCGCCACGTGCTGCCGAATATTCGCGGTACCTTGTTAACGGTGATTGCGCTGGCATATACCAGCATGCTGGAAGGTGCAGTGCTGACTGAAACGGTCTTCTCGTGGCCGGGAATTGGTCGCTACCTCACTACCGCGCTGTTCTCAGGAGATACCACCGCCATCATGGGCGGTACGCTGGTGATTGGCGTCTGTTTTGTGTTGATCAACAACCTGACCGACCTGCTGGTGCGGTTGACCGATCCGAGGGTGCGCTGATGCCGACAATGCTATTTTTACGCCGTTTGCGCCGTTCGCCGGCCGCATTTAGCGGGCTGATCATTGTGCTTCTGCTGCTGCTCATCGCTCTCTTCGCGCCGTGGCTTGCCCCGCTCGATCCGAACTGGCAGGATGCCGCCGCGCGTTTGCAAGCGCCCACTGCGCAGCACTGGCTCGGCACCGACAGTTATGGTCGTGATTTGTTATCACGGCTGATTTACGGTACACGTCCGGCGCTGGGGCTGGTGGCGCTGGTGACCCTGATTACACTACCCGCCGGATTGCTGGTGGGCATCCTTTCCGGCTATTACGGCGGCTGGATGGAGCGTGTGCTGATGCGTTTTACCGATGTTGTGATGTCGATGCCGCGCTTGATCCTCGCGTTCGCATTTGTCGCCATGCTCGGCCCTGGTCTTGTTAATGGTGCGCTGGCGCTGGCGTTGACGACCTGGCCTGCTTACGCCCGCCAGGCGCGCAGTGAAATCCAGCGCCTGCGCCACAGCGATTACCTCGCCGCCGCCGGGATGATGGGTATTCGCGGCTGGCGCTTGCTGCTGGGGCATATTTTGCCGCTGTGTTTGCCGTCGGCGATTGTGCGTCTCGCGCTCGATCTCGCCGGAATTATTCTTGCCGCCGCCGGGTTGGGTTTTTTAGGCCTCGGCGCACGCCCGCCGATGGCAGAATGGGGCGCAATGATTGCCGATGGCATGCAGGTGATTTTCGATCAATGGTGGATTGCCGCCGCACCCGGTGCGGTGATTTTGCTGGCAAGCCTGGCATTGAATTTACTCGGCGATGGCCTGCGCGATGTACTGGAGCCGCAACATGACTGAGACACGCGTCGCGGTGAGCGGCCTGAATATTGATTACCCCGGCTCGCGGGTGGTCCGCAATCTGTGCTTTACCCTCGGCAACGAAAGGCTGGCGCTGGTGGGCGAATCGGGTTCCGGCAAATCGATGACCGCCCGCGCGCTGATGGGGCTGGTGCGCGCACCGGGCAACGTCAGCGCAGAAAAACTCGACGTGCTGGGGAATAATCTTCTGACGCTCGACAATCGTGGCTGGCGCAACCTGCGCGGAAACGACATCGCCATGGTGTTACAAGATCCGCGCTACGCGCTGAATCCGGTGAAAAATGTACAGGCGCAACTGGACGAAGCCATCACGCTGCATCAGCGCCTCAGCCGCAAACAGCGCATGGAGAAAATTAAGGAAGCCTTGCGCGCGGTGGAACTTGAAGCGACGGTGCTGCATCGCTACCCCACCGAGCTTTCTGGCGGCATGGGTCAGCGGGTAATGATCGCCATGGCGCTGGTCAACGACCCGCGAGTGTTGATTGCCGATGAACCAACCTCGGCGCTGGATGCGCGTCTGCGTAACCAGATCCTCGAATTGCTGGTTGCGCAGTGTGAACAACGCCAGATGGCGATGCTACTGATAAGCCACGATCTGCCGTTGGTGGCGCAGCACTGCCATCGCGTGATGGTGATGTACCAGGGCGAATGCGTGGATGCGATGCCCGCCGCCGATCTGCCGCAGGCGCAGCATCCTTATACGCGCACACTGTGGACTTGCCGCCCGAATGCGCACACTTACGGCCAGATGCTACCAACGCTCGATCGCAGCCAGAATTTTACGGAGCGCAATGATGAGCATCGTTGATCTTCACCAGTTGCAGGTCGCCTTTGGCGAGAAAACGGTGATTTCCGGCGTCAGTTTCCAGTTGCACGTCGGTGAAACCTTTAGCCTGATTGGCGCCTCCGGCTGCGGTAAATCGACCGTGCTGCGCGTACTGGCGGGCTTACAGCGCGAATGGCAAGGCAACGTGTCGCTGTTTGGCGAGCCGGTCAACGCCGGGCAGCGCTATCAGGGCGCTTTGCGCCGCAACGTGCAGATGGTGTTTCAGGATCCTTATGCCTCGCTGCACCCGAACCATACGCTGTATCGCACACTGGCGGAGCCGTTAAAAATCCATGGCGAAAACGATGTCGACAAACGCGTGACGACGGCGCTGGAACAGGTTGGCTTACCCGCCGATGCCGCGCGGCGTTATCCGCACCAGCTCTCTGGCGGCCAGCGCCAGCGCGTGGCGATTGCGCGCGCCCTGCTGCTGCGGCCAAAACTCCTGCTGCTTGATGAACCGACGTCAGCGCTGGATATGTCAGTTCAGGCGGAGATCCTTAATCTGTTGAATCACCTGAAACAACAGCACGGGATGAGTTATCTGCTGGTCAGCCATGACGCGGATGTGATTGCCCATATGTCAGACCGGGCGGCGTATATGGCGGGCGGGATAATTGAACGTTTCTTTGACCGGGAGGCGCTGCTGAGCGGCGAACACCGGATGGGCTAACGAGATGGCATCGGCGAATACCGATGCCATGTTTATTATTGTGATGAGGGAGCAAAGAAGGCGCTGAGTTTTTGTTTTTGCCTGCCCTGCTCGTCAAAATTACTGGCCGCCAGCCAGGCGGAAATCGCCGCGTCGCGCTGCGGCCATTCGACATCCAGCATCGATAAATAGTCAGTATCGCGGTTGCGCCCTTTACGCACCATGTGCTGGCGGAAACGCCCTTCCCAGCTAAAGCCGAGACGTTCGGCGGCGCGGCGGGAAGCGACGTTGAGCACATCACATTTCCACTCCACGCGGCGGTAGTTGCAGGCAAACGCGTGGCGCAGCATCAACCAGATGGCTTCTGTCCCCAGCACGCTGTTTTTCATGCGCGGTGACCAGGTGACGTGGCCGATTTCCACCGAGCCATTTTGTGTGTTGATGGCAAGCCAGGCGACAACGCCGAGCGCCTCACCGCTGACACACTCCACCACGGCGAAAGGCGCGATAGCGGTGTCGATCATTTTACCCACCACCCACTGCGCCATACTGTCCACAGTTTGTGGGCGCTCACCCGCCAGCCATGTCCAGTCGCTCTCATTTTCTGCCTGAGAATACGCACGCAGAAGATCGTGCGTGTGTACCCTGGCGTCAAGCGGTTCCATCCGACAGTATTGTCCGTGCAACACGCTGCGCGGCAGCGGCTGGACGCCGTGCCAGTGCGGCAACCTGTCACCGACGGTTTGACCATAATGATTCAATTCCGGCACTTTTTTCTCCCAGGCAAAAAAGTTAAATAGAAAAAGAGAGTTTTAGCAGCAGTTAAGCCCGGAATATAGTGCCTAAAATTGGGGGGTAAGTGTCAAAAAATGTCTTTGAAATCAGAGGACTGACCAGATTTGGCACCAGAATAGTCTGATGCCTTTACACTTACTGACTAAAATGACCAAATTGAGCCAAAACCTGGTCAAAAATGGCCATTCCTTGCTGGACTTCTTTCGCGCTCATTATGCAAGGTGGTACCACGTGAATGCGGTTTTCGACCACAAAAGTCAACATTCCGGCCCCGGTTAGCGCCGCCTTAATCGCTGCCATCTCTGCCGCGGCTAAAGGCGTTTTGGTTTTATGGTTGCTCACCAGTTCCAGCGCCTGGAACATGCCGCGACCACGCACATCGCCAATCAGCGGATGTTTTGCTGCCAGCGCCTCCAGCGCAGGGCGCAGAACGCCATTGCCGATCTCTGCCGCATTCTGCACCACGTTCTCCTCTTTCATCGCATCAAGCGTGGCGACAATCGCCGCCATCGCCAGCGGATGCCCGGAGTACGTCAACCCACCGGCGAAGAAATGGTCGTCAAAGTAGTGAGCAATCGGCGCGGAAATCAGCACACCGCCCGCCGGCACATAGCCCGCATTCACCCCTTTGGCGAAGGTAACCAGATCCGGCACGATGCCATCTTGTTCGAAAGCGAACCAGCTACCGGTACGGCCAAAACCGGCCATCACTTCATCGAGTATCAGCACAATGCCGAACTCATCTGCCAGCGCGCGCACGCCTTGCATATACCCGGCTGGCGGCACCAGAATGCCGGCTGTGCCAGGAATGGACTCAAGCAGGATCGCCGCAATCGACGACGGCCCTTCACACTCAATCATGCGGCGCAGATGCGCCAGCGCGCGCTCGCACTCTTCAGCTTCGCTGGTGGCATTAAATTCGCTGCGATACAGGTACGGGTTAAAGAAGTGAACATGCCCGCGTGAATATTCATTTGGCACACGCCGCCAGTCGCCGGTCGCCGCAATGGCGCTGCCGGTAT
This sequence comes from Kosakonia sp. LAM2021, assembly GCF_016620385.1. Classification (NCBI taxonomy): domain Bacteria; kingdom Pseudomonadati; phylum Pseudomonadota; class Gammaproteobacteria; order Enterobacterales; family Enterobacteriaceae; genus Kosakonia; species Kosakonia sp. LAM2021. The sequence goes on along the minus strand of NZ_JAENHT010000003.1, from coordinate 72,646 downwards.
TACCGTGGTAAGAGCGATAGGCAGAGAAAATTTTGTCGCGCCCGGTGTAAAGCCGTGCCATACGGATGGCATTTTCGTTGGCATCCGCCCCGGCGTTGGTGAAAAAGACTTTGCTGAAGCCTTCCGGCGCCAGCTCAACAATGCGTTTTGCCGCTTCGCCACGCGCCAGGTTGGCGGTGGCCGGCGCAATGGTTACCAGCGTTTCCAGCTGCGCTTTCATCGCCGCCAGCACGCGCGGGTGTTGATAACCAATATTGACGTTCACTAACTGGCTGCTGAAATCGAGGTAGCGGTTACCGTCGTAATCCCACAGCTCGCAGCCTTGCGCCCCGGCAATCACCATTGGGTTGAGGTTGCCCTGCATCGACCATGAATGAAACACATACGACCGATCCAGTTGACGCACATCGTCGTTCGTTATCGCCATCTCGTTGTGAAGTGCCAGTTTCATGCCAGATCCTCTTATGCCGTTGTTGTTGTCTGCATCATGCTGCGCGCAATAAAGAGGCGGGTAGAGCCAGTCGGCTTCGCGGGATGTGACACCCGTGTCACACGTCAGTGGCGTAACTGGCACTGTCTGGCAGGCGTGAGGGTTTTTATAGTGGCGCAATAACCCTGCACAGGAGAAGAGAACAATGGCAGCGAAAAACGTGGTGTTCATTACCGGCGCGACATCCGGATTTGGCGAAGCGGCGGCGCAGGTTTTTGCCGATGCCGGATGGGCGCTGGTATTGAGCGGGCGTCGGCTCACGCGTCTGGAAAACCTAAAAGAACGGCTGCATGGCAAGGTGCCGGTGCACACTATTGAACTGGATGTCCGCGATAACGCCGCGGTAAAAAAAGCGGTGGCCGAACTGCCTGCGCAATTTGCCGATATCACAACGCTTATCAATAACGCCGGGCTGGCGCTCGCCCCGCAACCCGCCCAGAAAGTGGAGTTGCAGGACTGGCAAACAATGATCGACACCAATGTCACCGGGCTGGTGAACGTGACACACGCGCTGCTGCCAACGCTGATTGCGCATGGTGCGGGGGCATCGATTATCAATATTGGCTCTATCGCCGGGCAGTGGCCCTACCCCGGAAGCCATGTGTATGGCGCGACCAAAGCTTTTGTGAAGCAGTTTAGCTACAACCTGCGCTGCGATTTGCTGGGAACGGGCGTGCGGGTAACCGATCTTGCGCCGGGAATTGCCGAAACGGAATTTACCCTGGTACGCACCAAAGGTGACAAGGCGGCGTCTGATAATTTGTATCGCGGCACAACGCCGCTCAGCGCGCAGGATATTGCCGGGCAGATGTTCTACATCGCCACCCTGCCGGATCATATGAATATTAACCGTGTAGAAGTGATGCCGGTGCGCCAGGCATGGCAGCCGTTTGCCATCGACCGGGATTAAACCTGGGTTGTACTGGGCCACAAAATAAAACGCCCCGGCATAAATGCCGGGGCCTGCTTTTATTCTTTTTTCCTGGGTGTTTAATCGTTTTACCCCGCCCGGCGCTTATCTCCGGCACTCACTCTTTTAGGTGGCGTTAGCTCTTTATGGGGTGAGACCACAATAGTCCATCGGAATGTTCTTAACAATAGCCTTTTCGTTGCAATTTTCGGTTTTTTGATGCTGGTCATAATTTGCCGGATCTTCGCGCAAACCCGCGTGACAGCGGTCACTCGTCAGCAAGGGACGACAATTTGCGTGCCGAATAAAAACAGACGAAGCGTGACGCGCATCGCGATGCGAACGCAAAATTGATGAATTTTTCGCCGCAGTTGTCGATAAAAGAGGCAATGCGGTATGATTGCGCCATTCGGAATTTGACTTAAATCCTTCAGACGTTTACAAAAGATACTGCCTTCCTTAAGTCCGACTTGCGTCTTTCCTGTTTTCGTCCAGGCTTCCATTTTACCCTGCGTAAAAATGGCGCGGATTGACCGGTTCAGATTTGCGTTTTACCGACTATTTTATGATTTGCAGGCATCTGTAAGTGGAGTATCGCATGTTCTCTTTTGTCGCCCGGCAGGCGATTTTTGATGCAAATATGAACACAGTCGGTTACGAGTTGTTGTTCAGAGACAGTATGACGAACCGGTTTCCCGACGTTACGCCGGAGTACGCCACTGCCCAAATTATTGTCGAACAGTTTCTCGGCGCGCCGCTGGGCCGCCTGAAAGAGTACAGCGCGATCTTCGTTAACTTCCCCTATGAACTGCTGGTGCAGGGAATGGCGGAAACCTTGCCAAAAGATCGCGTGATTGTGGAAATCCTCGAAACCGCCAAACCCACGCCTCAGTTGCTCAACACGGTAAAAAAACTCTCTGCGCAAGGTTTTCGCATCGCACTGGATGACTTCGCGTTAGGCGACACCTGGAACGCCTTTTTACCTTATATCAGCATCATCAAATTCGACGTGCGGGAAAATACGCCCGACGAGATTAGCGGCTATATCAATGACAAAGCCCATTTGCTGAAAGACACGATATTTCTTGCCGAAAAGGTGGAAACCCAGGAAGAGTACGAGTGTTTTCGCAATATGGGCTGCACGCTGTTTCAGGGGCATTTTTTCAGCAAGCCGGTGATCCACTCAGCCAATAAACTGTTTCAGAATCAGGAAATCACCTTAAAACTGATGAAAGAGGTGAATGCCGATTCGCCGGATTTTGGCCGAATCGAAGCCCTGCTGAAACAGGATCTGGCGCTGTCGTTTAAGATCATGCGCTATGCACAAAATATTGTCTTCAACGCGCGCGGGATTAAAAACTTCCGCAGCCAGTCGTTAAAGGACGTTATTTTTTACCTTGGCACCAACGAGTTACGCCGCTTTGTGCTGGTTTCCTGCCTGACCTCGGTCAACAAAGTAAAGACCGACGACATTTACTACCAGAGCCTGATCCGCGCCAAATTTTGCGAGCTGGCCTCGGCGCACTCCATCAGCCGTCACTCCGCCGATGACGCGTTTATCGTCGGTCTGTTTTCACAGCTCGACAGCATTTTTGAAATGCCGATGGCAGATTTGTTAAGCCAGATTGATATCTCCGCCAGCGTAATGATGGCGCTTAAAGAGCAAAAAGGGCCGCTCTACCCTTATCTGCAACTGATTGAGCTGTACGAAAATCACAACTGGGAAGAGGTCAGCGCGCTCGGCCATCGGCTGGGTTTTAACCGCAGCATGGTGGCGGAATTGATTAAAGCCGCCACCAAATGGACTAACGCTATCCCGTCAAACGTCAACTGATCATTTCAGTTTTCGCGCCAGACAGCCGATTTAATCAGTAGGGTGTATGTACACCGCTGCTTTGGTTCACTCGGCTGATCACTGGACGCGCATCATGGAAAAGTTAACGGTATATGGATATCGCCTCGGTAACGAATATCAAGTGGAATTCGTGCCTTATAAGCAAAGTCTGACGACCTGCGCGATCCCCGGTAGCTGCACCTATTTACGTAACACCATGAACAACCTGTTGACCTATCTGCTGGCACACGCCGTGGGGAATATTGTAGCCGACAAAACGCTGCAGATTCAGGTATGGGAAAATAACGGATTGAGTTGTTCAAGCCAGCGACTGTGGCAGGTGATGAACAACCTGAAGCGTAAACTGGCGGTATTCGGTTTGTCCGATGATTTTATTCTGCGCGTAGCCGGGAAAGGGTATCTTATTCCGCCGGAAAAGGTGCTGACGCTTTATTGCCGGGAGACGTTTTTTCAGCAATACCTCGCGGTTGATTACCCCGCCCTGTCAGTACAGATAATTAAGCGTAACGCAGCGCGTCAATCAATAAGGTAAACGCGGCAGTGTGCTGTTTGCGGCTGGGATAATAGAGGTAATAGCCGGGGAACGGTTCACACCAGTCGTCAAGCACCGTTGCAAGTTTGCCTTCGTTAACCGCCTGCGCCACGCAATCTTCCGGTACCAGCGCCAGCCCCATACCGCTGGTTGCCGCTTCGATTCTGGAAGCCAGATTATTAAAGGTTAATTGCCCTTCCACGCGCACGCGCATTGGCTGACCGTCTCTGGAAAACTCCCAGGCATAGAGCCCGCCGAGCGTCGGCAGGCGCATATTAATACAGTTGTGCTGCTGTAAATCATGCGGCGTTTGCGGTTTACCATGGCGGGAAAAATAACCCGGCGAGCCAACCACCACCATGCGCCAGTCGGGGCCAATTCGCACCGCGACCATATCTCTGGCAACCTGTTCACCAAGGCGAATGCCGGCATCGTAGCGCTCAGAGACAATATCCGTCAGGGTGTTATCGATGGTTAATTCCACTTTCACATCGGGGTAAGCGTCTAAAAAAGGCTTGATGGCTGGCCATACCGTAGAATGCAACGCGTGCTCGCCAAGCGTAATGCGGATATTGCCGGCAACGCGATCGCGCATATCGGTTAAGGCAATCAGTTCTTCCTCAATCTCTTTAAAGCGCGGGCCAATGCTATTAATTAATGCCTCGCCTGCATCGGTGGGTGCGACACTGCGCGTGGTACGGGTAAGCAGACGAATTTGCAGACGCTCTTCCAGCCCGCGAATAGCATGGCTGAGCGCCGATTGCGAGACGCCTAATTTTGCTGCCGCACGAGTAAAACTGCGTTCACGGGCCACCACAATTAAATAGAAGAGATCGTTAAAATTATCTTTCAGCATTTCTGCCTCATTCCCAAACCTTGAAAATAGCGTTTATGCTACACTTCGGCCGCATGTAAATATATGTCTATAATTCACTAATCCCGCAACCAAAGGGCTCTGATTGTGAAGCGGATCACCTCTGTTTATGTTAATAAACGCCAGAGTCATTCATTTTTAATGAATTGTACTCATAGCCACAATGAGCCCTACCACTTAATCGATACGCTTTATTATTCGCCACGCATAAAAGCGCTGCAGCTTCATAAAAATTCACCATGCAGCAGCGGCAGATATTTAATAATTAAACACCCGCTGCTATCAGCCACTTAAAATAACCACTCAAACAACCCGCATATTTAATCGCACATTTCGCCAATAAAAGCCGGGGGAATTACCCCCCCGGATAGAGAAAAAAGTAACAGTAGACACAAAAAATGCAATGAGGTTAATAAAGCGTCTTAACGGTAACCGATCAAATGATGGTTGATATTAGCGATCTGTGCGATTAAAAAAAGCCCCAAAAAAAAAGTTCCAGCCGATATTTGTCAATATGTGCTAAAACAAATTTAAATATTTACACAATAAGAACTCAGGTGATAAACAATATCTTACAACCTGAATAATCCATGAGCCACTCTCATAAGTGGCAATGTATTCTTGTTGTTATTAAAAAACACAGTGGCAAACATCAAGGGTTTATTTATATGAAAATCTCTCAACTGAGTCTTTTCGTCTCTGCTGCGGTACTGTGCTCGTCAGTACAGGCGGCGGAAATATATAATAAAGACGGTAATAAGTTAGACTTATATGGTTTGGTATCAGCAGAACATTATTTTTCTGATAACAGCGGCTGGGATGGCGACCAAACTTATATGCGTCTTGGCTTTCGCGGTGAAACACAGATTAACGACCAACTGACCGGCTACGGCCAGTGGCAGATGCATATTGACGCCAATAAATCGGAAGGTGATACCAATACGCCACGCACACGTTATGGCTTCGCCGGTTTAAAATTCGCCAATTACGGTTCAGTGGATTATGGCCGTAACAAAGGTGTTTTATATGACTCCCTCGGTTATACCGATATGCAGCCAGAATTCGATGGCATGACGTACGGTTCTGACCAATTTATGTTTAGCCGTGGCAGCGGCATGCTGACCTACCGTAATACGGATTTCTTCGGCCTGGTTGACGGCCTGAATTTCTCCCTGCAGTACCAGGGTAAAAATGATGGCGGCGGCGAATCCGGCGCCGGTCGAAATGTATTACGTCAAAACGGCGACGGCTACGGCTTATCCGTGGAATATAACATCGGCGCGGGCGTAAGCGTTGTCGGTGCCATGACCAGCGCTAAACGTACCGAAGAACAAAATACCGCCACCAATATTCTCGGTGATGGCGATCGCGCCGAAGCCTATTCTGGCGCGATTAAATATGACGCCAATAATATCTATCTGGCGGCGATGTTTACTCAGGCTTATAACGCTTCGCGTTTTGGCAGTGCTTCCGATACGACAACCGCCTACGGCTACGCCAACGAATCGCAGATTTTTGAAGCGTACGCCAGTTACCAGTTCGATTTTGGCTTGCAGCCATTCGTGGCGTATAACGCGCTGAAAGGTAAGAATATTGGCAGCAACAGCGCGGGCGATAAATATGGCGATCAGGACATCGAAAAATATGTCGATCTCGGCGCCACGTACTACTTCAACAAGAACTTCAACATGTTTGTTGATTATAAAATCAACCTGATTGATGAAGATAAATTCACCACCGCCGCCGGCATCAACACTGATGACGTGGTTGCTGTGGGTATGGTTTACCAGTTCTAAACCAGCAAAAGGCGGCACAGGCCGCCTTTTATTCACCTTCATTTTCCGCTCGTTTTCCTTTCATCACGCCCACTTTTCCTGGCGCTGATGCTGACGTCGCCAGACGCCAGGCGGCATCTGGTATTTGCGTGTAAAAGTGCGTGTAAAGGTCTGCTGCGAGTCATAACCGTATTTGGTGGAGATGGCCATAATCGACTGCTCAGTCGCCAGCAGTTCATGCGCGGCGCTTTCCAGCTTCTTCTCGCGGATATAAATCCCGAGCGGTATCTGGATTACTTGCTGGAACAGACGCTGAAGATGCCATTTCGAATACCCCGCCCGCGTGGCAACATCCTCGATCCGCAGCGGCCGTTCAAGGTTATCGTCAATCCATTGCTGGATCTCAAGAATTACCGCGTGTTGCATACCCATGGTTGAAACCTCCTTGAGAACAGGAGCATTTACCTTAGCGGAGTGATACTTACGCAAACATGACGCGAAAATAATAATTTTGTCAGAAATGTTCCTTCTGCAACGCCAAATGACGTTTAGAGTGAGGTTTGCTCGTCGCAGGAAACGTCCCCCCTCATGAACGACCCGCAATGCAAAAGGGGTGCGGCTGAGCGCTGCCTCCCCGCACCGACTCTCATTGAGCTATAGCGCTTTTGCCTCTCCTGCCCATTCACGCAGGAAATGCATGGAGCAAATAGCGGGCTCGATAACCGCAATATCGACGCTAACCAGGCCAAATTTCACAAATGGATCGCGTTCTATTTCGTTTTCCAGGCTCTGGCTGTCGCTGGCCGTCGCGAGGATAAATCCACCCGGTTTATTTTGCAGAGGCCCGGCGAAAATAACATGACCTTTTTTGATCATCTCACCAAGCCACAGTTTATGCGCATCAACATATGCGCCAGGAATATCGGGTTCACTACCGTAATTAAGCGTAATCGCATATAACATAATTCATTCCCCGCAGATTAATTTAATGGCAGTGCAGCAATAATATTACTGATAGCCGATCGCGCGGCGGCAATTTGCTGATTTTTTATATCATCACCTTTCGAGGTACCTTCTGCGCGAATAATATGAAGAGCGTCAATACCCAGGAAACCAAAAAACGCACGCAGATATTTTTCCTGGAAATCCATGCCATCAAAAGGTGGTTGTAAATAAAAGCCGCCGCGCGCCGAAATAATCAATACCTGTTTTCCCTCCGCCAGCCCGACCGGCCCGGTGGCGGTGTACTGAAAGGTTTTTCCCGGTTGCGCAAGTCTGTCCAGCCAGGCTTTTAACTGGCTGGAAACAGAGAAGTTATACATGGGTGCCGCGATAACAATCAGGTCATGGGCCAGGAATTCATCAACCAGTTGCTGTGAAATCTGGTGCTCCGGGTGCCTGTCACTTGCCGGTTGACTACCGGCAACAACCCGGAATCCGGCGGCGATATCTGCGGTTAAATGGCTTACTTCGTCGCGAACCACATCGCGATAGGTTATTTCTGCTTGCGGATAATGGGCTTTTATTTCCCGTATAACGTCAGCGGAAAGTGTGCGCGTGACGGAATAGTCACCCGAAATACTGGAATCAATATGCAGAATCTTCATGATGCTCTCCGACAATAAACACAATAGTTATTTAAAGGACTTAGCGGCAGTATCGATAAATTTCGCTACGGCATCGGGTTGCGAAACCATAGATAAATGTGAACTGTTAACGCTATATACGGTGGCGTGGATCTGTCTGGCTATTTTCTCCTGAACGGCGGGTAACAAAGCATGATCGTTTTCGGTAATAAAATACCAACTCGGTTTATTTTCCCAGGCGGCATGGGTGATTTTTCCCTGAAATGCCGCGAGCGCGATCGGTTGTGAAACCGCAGCCAGCGCCTGGACATTCCCGGTTGAGATATCGTTGGCCATCACCTGTTGAAACTGGCTGGCATCATCTAACCACACCAGCCCTTGCGCATCCGCTGCTAGCCCGGTCATTGGCGCGTTAAGGCGCGCCAGTAAATCCGTCACGGATTCCCCCGTTGCCGGTGCCAGCGCCGAAAGGTAGACCAGCCCCCGTACGTGGCTGTTATTGCCGGCCTGGCTGATAACAGCGCCGGCCCATGAATGACCGACCAGCAGCACATCGCCATGCTGGCGCGCCAGCACACGTTCGGTGGCGGCGACATCATCATCCAGCGAGGTCAGCGGGTTTTGCACCGCCGAAACGTGGTAGCCCATCTTTTGTAAACGCCCGGTCACGGCGGCCCAACTGGAGCCGTCCGCAAACGCGCCGTGCACCAACACAATATTCTTAATCGGCTGTGCGACAGCCTGCGCCGACATCACGCTCAACATGGCCGCACATGACGCCGCCGTGATAAACCGTTTTCCTTTGCGAAAAGCGTTCCGCATGTTCTCTCCCGCCACGTATTGATGAAGTGATAAACACAATGCGGAGAGTGTAATCGGGGCAATCTGGCGTGGTAAGATGGCGAACTTGACATTAAACAGGCAAAACCAGACATAACACGGAGAACCACAATGCAGATAGCGATAGTCGCCACCGCAGGTAGCATGATGTCTGCGATTACCGGGCTTGCGGATATGTTCTGGATAACCAACCAGCTTCTTCCCGCCAGCACTGAAGCCAGCCGGTTCAGGATCGCCATTGTCAGCCCTGACGGGAAACCGGTCGCGGACGCGCAAGGTCGTACGATTGCGGTGGATGGCGCGTTTGCCAGCATCAGTGCGCCCGATGTGATTCTGGCCTGCGGCATGGCGCTCGGCGGCAATAAACTGCCTGCGCTCACCAGCCCGGAGGCCGTCGCGTGGTTGCGTCAACAGCATCAGCGCGGCGCGAAAATTGGCGGCGCCTGTGCAGGGGGGTATCTGCTGGGTGATGCCGGATTGCTGGATGGCAGAGAGTGCGCCACCACATGGTGGCTGTATCCCACTTTTCGCACCCGCTATCCGCGCGCCAAAATGGTGTGGGGAAAAGCGTTAATCGAAGAGCGCAACGTGATAACCACCGGCGGGCCGCTGTCGTGGGTGGATTTGGCGCTGCACATTATCCATCAGCATGCCGGGGACGAAGTGGCAAGAATGGCAGCGGATATGACCGTTGCCGACAGCCAGCCAATCTCCCAGCAAATCTATGCGCCGCGCGGCTTTTTAAACACCATTGATCCGCTGTTACTGCGCGCCGAGCAGCTTATCCGCTATGAAAACCCGGCCATCACCGTCGAAGAACTCGCCAGCGCGTTGAACCTCAGCCCGCGCACCTTGCATAGAAAACTGGCCGATTTAACCCATGAAAGCCCCAAACATTTTATTACGCGTGTGCGTATTGAATCGGCCTGTTTGCTGCTTGAAAACCCCTCAGCCAATATCAGGCACGTCGCCGCCGCGTGTGGCTATACGGAAGATACGGCGTTTCGCAAAGCCTTTAACCAACTCATCAACATGACGCCAGCGCAGTACAAGCACTGGGCTGCCGCGCGAAACATGAAGCACGGGCACTAACGTCACGCTATAACGGTATTTTTTTCGTTATGTCGTGGTTATCTGATCGTTTTACGAAACGCTGCATGTCCGGTTACGGGAATTCTCTTCGGCGCCAGTGCGCCTACAATGGGCGCCACCTGCACAACAAGAGAGAATAACCATGGCATTTCAGGCTGGACTGTACTGGGTAATCGATCCGCTCTGCGGCTGGAGTTATGGCGCACTGCCATTGATTAACCGCACGGCTGAACACTTCACTGAACGACAACATATTTTGCCCGGTGGCCTGTTTATCGACGCGCAGCGCCGCCGGCTGGACGCCGGCTGGCTCGCTCATGTGCATGAACATGATGATCGAATCGCGAAATTAACCGGTATGCCGTTTGGCCGTGCTTATAAAGAAGATCTACTTGCCCGCGATGGATTGCTGCTCGATTCGTTGCCTGCCACTCGCGGCTTGTTAGCCTTACAGCAATTTGGCGAACCGGCCGACGCGCTGTGCTTTCTGAACGCCATTCAGACAGCCTGGTATCGTGATGGGCGTGATATCACCCGCGATGAGGTAGTCAACGAGGTGATTCAGCACGCCACCGGCCTACCTGTTGTCAACGGCCAGGTGGCGGAAAGCGAAGCTCGCGCCGCTATTCAATATGGCCGTATGGTGATGGCACAAGCCGCCGGGGCAGGTTTCCCCAGCGCCGTGTTGGTACAGGAAGATGGCCGTTACACACTGCTTCCGGTTGGCCAGTATTACGGCAACCCGGATGCATTTATGGCGCTCGTAAAAACATATCGTTAAAGGAATTCCTCCATGAACCGTAAAATATCCGGCGTATTGCTGATGCTCGCCAGCGCCTCTTCTGTTGCCGCACCGTTACAATTGCAGGTTTACAACCCGCAGGAAAAGGCGATTTTCGCCGTCTCATCGACGCTGGTTTCCGGTCCTACGGAAGCGATTTTGTTTGATGCGCAATTCAGCGTCAAAGATGGCGAAAAACTGGTGGAGATGATCAAAGCCAGCGGCAAAACGCTCAAGCAAGTGGTGATCACCTCCGGCGATCCGGATTTCTATTTTGGCCTTGAACCGATCGTTAAAGCCTGGCCGCAGGTCAAGGTGGTTGCCTCACCTGAGGTGGTGAAACATATCGAAGCGACAAAAGAGGCCAAGCTGGCGTACTGGGGACCGCAGATGAAGGACGGCGCGCCGCACACGTTAACCGTACCGACAGCGACCACGGCAACACACTTTACTATCGATGGTGAAACGCTGGAGCTGCGCCATCCGCAAAGCTATGCGGCTTATGTCTGGATCCCGGCGAATAAAGCCATTCTCGGCGGTACGGCGATTTCCAGCGGCATTCACGTCTGGAGCGCCGACACGCAAACCCCGGCTGCACGTGCGCAGTGGCGTGAAGTGCTGAATGAAATGCAACACCTGAAGCCGCAGCAGGTGATCCCCGGTCATTATCTGGGGGCGCGCCCCGCCGGTGACCAGGCCATTACGTTTACCCTTAATTACCTTGATACCTTCGAGCAGGCACTGAAAGCGAATAAAACTTCAGCGGGCGTTATTAAAGCAATGACCGCCGCTTATCCGAACCTGGCAGAAGCGGGTTCACTGGAACTGAGCGCAAAAGTGAATAGCGGCGAGATGAAGTGGTGATCGCCACACGTAGCACGTTGTTTATGCATTAGAATTTACCCATCACCTGCGTTATGGTTCCATTCGAGCCAGGCTCGGCATACTGAATTAAACGCAGCGTCATGAACAAAATCAGGGGGACCTCTGTGTCCCCCTGATCAATTCCCACCGCTCCCGCTGAACCTTCGATTGCCGATCTGCTGTCGACTCGCATCGGCATGATGCGTCCCCTCACATCTTCCGGTGCGATCGGGCATTCCGTTTTAAACCCTCCAGGACCCTGGCGTGGCGAATTTTAAAAAGCGTTACCGTTAATTAGCGGGCGTTGTCGTGGTGGTGGTGCTGGTCGAGGTATTACTCCCATCATTTCCGCCCCCCATTGATAATAAAAGTAACCCCGTTACAGCGGTAATAACGGCCACTCCAGTGACGGCTGAACTGCCAACCGCATATTCCGCTGCATTCTCCCCGGCGGCTTTCCCTTCTTCTGTGGGCGCTGCGTAGCAAATTTCAGAAATAACAAATACGAAAGCGATAATAATGTATTTTAAAAGCACCATAATCCTGTCCTCATATTTATTTGGGATCATCTGCACTTTAAATCGCCATCACAAAAACGGATCGCAAAATAGGACATTCCTCGACAATATGAAAACAAATGGGAGATTCCTCAGCGAAACTAAATTATCTCAGCGCATGCGCATTTCGCTTAAAAATAAAAATAAGATAATCCTCAGTTAACAATTTTTTAGCAGTATGATAGAGATCAAAGAAGACATAGAAGAGCACAACAAAGGACTGAGAAAAATTTCAAACTTGCAAATTTTACACACGCACATCCAGACGCTCCAGGAGGGTGTAATATGGAAAGAAAAATAGATGTCATATTATGCAAAATCACCTGTTCTTATACCAAAAAAGGCATCACTCAATTAGTTAATGAAATCAGAAACGGCAGTGGTTTGCACATTGGAATTAACTTTACAGCACCTTACTCTGGCCGGGGAACATTAGTGGTGACCAAAGGTAATTTCATACCCTTTACGTTGGCACATACACCAATGATTGTGATACCTGATAAAGTTCCGGTCAGTGTTTTAATGGACATATTAACCGAATTTGTTTACGGAAGAGTCAGCCAGCATGTTAAGACGATTCGTCTTGGAAGGCGCGAAATTGCGATCCTTAAGGAGATGATTTACGAAAAAAGTGATGAGGAGATTTCCACGCTATTAAACATCAACAAAAAAACCGTTTCATCGCACAAGGACAACATAAAAAAGAAAATCTCCGCGAGTACAAAGATTGACATTTTCTATGCGTTTAGCATTTTTTCCTTTACCGACTCCACATTAAATGAGAGTACGAGCGAAGATCCACTTTTTATGCCGCCGGGCGAGCAAATAAATAGAATGGTCGCTTACGGCTAAAAAAGAAAAATAACCACAACACTCAGCAAAATAAAAACCAGGCCGCAACCTGCAATTGCCTTTTTATCCCGTGGATAAAAAGGCAATTCACATTAAATATCGTTAAGTCTTTTTGCCGTATTTACGCGATTGACCCACTTTTCTTGAGCGTACAAGTCGAAAGTGTCTGTAAAAAGAATACGCGATAACGATCAGCAGCACGCCTATCAAGGCCAGGTTCATCATCACCATTTTAGTTTCACTCACAGCGGGCGGGCTTTCATTTAACCGATAAATAACCGCAGCCGTCAATAGCTGGCAAACAAATAAGACTGGCCTCAACCGCACAAATAATTAAATGCTGATGATGAGATTAAACCTAAGAAAAACAATGGCACTACCGCGCAGTGCCAGCACGAGTACGCGACACCGCTATTATATTTAGATTTTTCATCGTTATTACGCGGCGAATTCCCCACATAAAATGGCAATTTATTCTGTCGCGCCGGTTAACTGCTGGCGGATAGCATCAATAAACAACCGCAGGGCGGCGTGTTGATGTTCGCGAGACTGGTACAGACCATAAATCCCCAGTCGTTGCGGTTCGAGATCGGGTAATACCCTGACCAGTTGGCCGTTATTCAACGCTTCCTGCGCTTCCCGTTCCGGCACCAGCGCCAGCCCGCACCCGGCAATCGCCGCATCACGCAGCACCGCGGAGATCCCCGCGCTCAGATTACCCTTCGCCATCACTTCCCACGTGTTTTGTGCGCTGTCGGTAAAGTGCCATGACTGCCCGGCGAAACCGCTGTAGTGCAGACAATTGTGGTGCTCAAGCTCGTGCACCGTGTGCGGTGTACCGTGCAGACGCAGGTAATCCGCCGATGCACAAAGCACCGATCGGCACTCGCCCAGACGCGTGGCTATTGCCCCTGCTTCCGGGTTATTGGTGATGCGAATCGCCAAATCAATGCGTTCGCCAATGAGATTGACCGGGTGGTTTCCCACTTCAACTTCGATTCTTAACGCCGGGTAACGCGCCAGAAAACCCGGCAGCACCGGCCCGATAATGTGGCTGGCCGTGAAGTGGGCGCAGGCAACGCGCAATGTGCCGGAAGGCGTTTCCCGCGTCGATTGCCCTTCAATATCGCCAAACAGCGGCGCGAGTTGCCGCGTCTTTTGTAACGTATTTTCCCCGGCAGGCGTCAGCGTCAGACGGCGAGACGAACGGTGAATAAGCCGGGCACCCGCCCATTTTTCCATTTCATCAAGGTAGCGGCTGACCATCGGGCGAGAAATGCCCAGCGCCCGCGAAGCGGCGCTCAAACTTCCCAGCTCGCAGATGCGATTAAACACCACCACCGCCATCACTCTGTCCATCTATTCACCTGTTCGATTTGCGAAACTGAAGCGCATTGTTTCAGAAATACGCCTGGCAAAATAGCCTTCCGCCCATGCCTTGTGTTTTGAGTTGACTGCTTTTCGTGTGAGTCCGGGTTCTGTGATGCGTCACGTGGTCATGAAATGGCTGTCATGCCGAAAGAGGCGCATGAAGCCCGGCGCTTTGCTGACTCTGTTTTCAACCAACAGCGCCATTCCTGCGCACCCGATGTTACTCATCGGTATTCTTCGCTTTACGATACGTTCGCACCTGCAATTTATGCATAAAGTTTACAGGCGGTGTGCCGTTAGCCATATCGGTGGGCCAATGCTTTGGCAATGTAAATACATTAATGTGCTTTGAGCGGGAAACCGTGGATGAGAAAAATGATACGAAAAATATTGTTACTGCTGTCTGTTTTATCGATTGGCTATTATGCTTACTCATATTCTACGGTGATGGCAGATTTACCCTTCACGTACCAGGTGCAGAATGTCTTCACAATAGTTATGTGCTCGGTGTTTGCAGGGCTGTTATTTGCATCGAATAATAACGAAATAGAACTTTTACTAAACCGTTATTACTCCTCGTTCAGGGCTAATAAAATTAGTAATAACTATAACTACATGCTTTTATTCTGTTTCATGTTTCTCTCTTACGCACACTATTATCTTTCCAGCCTGCTCGGCAGGTTAATACTGGATGTAATAGTAAAAATCGGCTCACTGGACACCTTGTTGACGATCGATATTTACACCTCACTGTTATTTTCAGCTAACTGTCTATTATTTGTGGTTTATGTAATCCCTGTTGTGCATGCATTTATAAAGCTGCACGCTGAAAAGGTTACCGTAGTTTCTCCCCCTCACGACGAATAAAAGACCTTCAGTGCAAAGATGAATGCTTTTTCCCAAAAAAGACTGGCGCGAGTTCGCCAGCGTTTTTTAGGTTGACCGGGGCTCTGCACCCATGAATTTTATGTTTTTATTCAGTCCATTATCTTTATCACAACCAATGAGATTACGTTTATTCCTTCCGCATAAAGAACAGAGGTGATGCGATCAGGTCGACACGTTAAACGCCCCGGATAAAAGGTCTACGCCAAAAGCCCGATTTGTTTTTTTATTTCTATCGTTATCTTTAAGGCGTTATCGGATGATAATGCGGTAGCGAGTAACATTAAAATCACCATCAAAAGCGTTGTTATAAATATGACGTCACTATGCATACCGTATATCACCAATGAGAAACGTACTGTCTTTTTTAATTTTGCTGGCACATCCGATAAAGCAAAAGTAAACAACAGCACAGCACGGTAAACACCTATCGTAATCATGAGGAGATAAAGAGATGCCATCTGTTTATTATCGCGGTGATAGCCGCGTCATTTCTGAAATACAAAAAACCGGGTTCCAGCCGCGCATTGAATCGTGCCGGGGGCGAACGCCAGCTCAGGCTATTGCTTATATTCAGCAGCTTATTGTCACCAACGGTTTTAAAAGCCTTGCGGATATTGGCGGTTATATCATAAGTAATGCCAAAGGAGATTCTGTCTCGACCTCATGTATCGAAGATGGCGCATCTTATGGCACACATAAATATCGCATCACCGTCCCGAAGAGTGCGCTGTTTTTTGAATTTAATCTCGATGGCAGCGTGGGGGCACAACTGCCCGATCAAGGGCATATGTATGGACGCAAGCCGTACTATATTTTGACCAACGTGAACCCTGATTTAAGCCAATACGTTATCGTTGGTACCAGAACGGCCACGCAGGAAGCCACCTTTTTTACGGATATACCAAGCGACTGGATCTCGCTACTCAGCTAACCGGATCGTCTGCCCCTGTTCGCCGTGAAAAACGTGCCCTCCTGCTTAGTGAGGGCACTGTTTAACGCGTGGATTCATCCCTGACATCACTGAACCGGTTATTCCCTTTTCGTTAACGCGCGTCATGGCGTTTTGCGCACCGGTTCGCCGCGCGAGAGAGTGTAAAAGTGCCTTTCACCTGCCCTCTTCCCGATCGGCCAAACGGCTACAGTCATGCGGTGAAACGGCCTGCCTGTATCTGATTCACGCCGCGAAACGACGCGCAATGCACATCCCTTTTTGCGCCTGACACACCGTTTTAATAAACGCAGGGTAAACGGCACTGCGCTAAATCCCTGGTCGCAGTGTAAATTTTCCGCGCCGGCTGCCGATAGCAATAGCAGAAGTGCCACTTTGACATTGACGTTGAGCAGAACACATTATGAAAAGACATCCCCTTTCCTGCCGCGCGCTGCGCGCCGCCGGATACGATCCCAACTCCAGCGTACTTGAGCTTGAACACAGCAACGGTCGGGTTGAGCAATATCTTGGCGTGCCGCCCAAAACCTGGCAGGCATTTTTGATGAGCCACGAGCAGGAACACTATTTCCGCGAGCACATCGCCAATAGCTACCTGAAAATTACCGTCGAGCAGGCAAATCACAGCCGTTTTTGACCGCTGAGGAAGTAATTTTTTGCCCGCGTTTGTGCTAACGTTGTCTGCCCGCAGACGATGCGGTTTGGTGCGTGCTCATGCTGCGACAGCGTAACGAGGTGTTATGAGAATTGGTATTGCGTTTCCTATCCTGGTTTTTATTGTCGCCGTCGCCTTTCTGACGTGGTTTATCGCTGGCGGTTACGCCACACCGGGCAGCTAACGCCCGGCGTGGCGCGTCATCGGGCGGCAGATAAATATCATGGCCAGTGCGCTGAGCAACGGGATCAGCGCCAGCCACAGCCAGGCGACACTCGCCGCCGCAGAAGGCGTCAACGCATTATCCAGTTGCCCGCCTAGCAGGAAGTTACCCACCAGCACCGTCACGCCCCCCATTGACGCCAGTGCGCCATAATGCGCGCCAAGGTTCTGGTTATCGGCAAACCACGGCACCAGATCTTTTCCCACCGGAACAATCAACATTTGCCCGAGCGTTAACAGCGTCACCATGCAGGCGGCTGGCACGTAACGCTGCCAGTTTTCCGGCGCGGGTGTCGCGGCAAACAGCGCAACGCTGATAAACGACGCGGCCAGTAGCGCAAACCCCAGCGGCAACATGCGCGCTGCGCCAACACGGCGGGCAAGCCGCGCCAGCGGCATCTGTAACGTGATGATCAGCACCGAGGCCAGCATAAAGAGCGGGCCGAGGGTTTTCTCGCTGCTGCCCGAGCGGCTCAGTTCAACCGGCAACGCCAGATAAAGCTGGTTATAGCTGAACAGATAGGCGCTGTAGGCCACCATAAACGCGACAAAACGCGGTTTGCGAAAGGTCTTCCACCACGGCAGCACATGCAGCGTTTCCGTTTTCCCGTTGCCGCCCGGCAGGCAGAAAAAGAGCACCAGCAGCGCCACGACAAACACGCCCGCCCCGGCCAGCGCCACGCGCTGGAAACCAAAACCGGCAAGCAGCGAACCCAGCAGCGGCCCAAGCACCGTGCCCAGCTCGCCGCAAATGGCGAACAGCGCAAACCACTCCGCGCGGCTGCGTTTTCCCGCTTTTTCACTCTGCGTGCCCGCTTTCGCCAGCAGCGCTTCGATGGACGGAGAAAACAACGCCCCGCCAACACCGGTTAAACAGGCACCCAGCACCACCGGCAGCAACTCCCCGCCAAACGCCAGCAGCAGATACCCGCTTATCCGCACCACACAACCGCACAGAATAATGACCCTTGCGCCAAAGCGGTCGGATAACGCACCGCCTAATAAAAACATTCCCTGCTGCGAGAAAGTGCGCAGGCCGATGATCAAGCCAATCAGCGATCCGGAAAGCAGCAAATCGTCGCGCAAATAGATCGCCAGAAACGGCACTACGGCATAAAAACCGATATTAAAAATCAGCTGGCTCCCCGCGAGCAGGTACGGCGATGTTACTTTCGACGGGGCAGAAATTTGGGCAGGCATGAAGGATCCAGGTCAGCAAAACGCGCAAGGGTCTTTAATACCGGGGAAATTTCCTGCTGGCAACTCTCTTTAATCCCGCACTTTACGCAAGGTTTTTATGGGTAATTCCCCATATTGACAAGGCTCATGCCGCTCGGTATAAGAGCCGCCATAAGAATGATTTGCATTTACAAAACTAATCCTTTCTCAAGGTCATGATGATGCCAATGTTTAAAAAATCGTTGTTTGCGCTGGGTATGTTGTTTGCGGGTTCAGCACTGGCGCAAGCCACCCATTATCCGCTGACCATTGAAAACTGCGGTGTGCAGGTCACGTTCGACAAAGCGCCGCAGCGCGTGGTGGCGCTGGGGCAAAACACGGCGGAAATCATGTTGCTGCTCGGCTTGCAGGACAAAATGGTGGCCAGCGCGTTCTGGCCGACCAAAGTGCTGCCGCAGTTGGCCGCGCAAAATGCCAAAGTGAAAGTGTTAACGGTCGAGATCCCAACACTTGAGTCGATCATTGCCCAGGAGCCAGATTTCGTGGTCGCCCAGTTGCCGATCCTGCTGGGGCCGGATAGCAAAGTGGCGAAGCGCGAAGATTTGTCCGCCATTGGCGCAAACAGTTACCTCTCGCCAGGCGTCTGCGCAACCAAACAGGATAACGGCGATATTTACGGCAGCCGTCATACCCTGTGGAACCCGTCGCTGCTGTACAAAGAGATCAGCGATCTGGCCGAAATTTTAGATGTGCAGGATCGCGGCGAAAAGCTGATTGCCGGGTTCAAACAGCGTGAAGACGCGCTGCGCAGCACGTTCGGCCACGGCAAGAAAAACCTGTCATTTGTCTTCTGGTTCTCCAGCGCGTCGCCCTCGGCGGACGCCTATGTCGGCGGCAAGAACAGTGCTTCCGGTTATATCGCCAACCTGCTGGGCGGACACAGCGCTATCACCTCAGAAAGCGAGTGGCCGACGCTCAGCTGGGAAAGCATTATTGCTTCTAACCCGGACGTGATTGTTGTCTCGAGCCTCGATCGCAACCGCTGGGCGCTGGACAGCGCGGAAGAGAAGATCAAATTCCTGAAAAGCGATCCGGCGGTCAGCCAGCTTGAGGCGGTGAAAAAAGGCCATATCGTGGTAATGGATGGCCAGGCGATGAACCCGACTATCCGCACGTTCTACGGCGCAGAACAAGTGGGCGCGCAACTGGAGAAGCTGGGGCTGGATAAATGACCACGCCCTCACCGGCTGCGCTTAAAAAAGCACAGCACGCGGTACTCTTGCTGTTATCGCTGTTGCTGCTCGGGCTGGTGATTGCCGTCAGCGTTGGCGTCGGCGAACTGGCTATTCCGCTCAGAACCACCTTTTACGCCGTCAGCAATAAACTGGGGCTGACCAGTGAGCCGCTGAACCGCATCCATGAAACGGTGATTTGGGATTTCCGCTTAAGCCGCGCGCTGGTTGCCGCCTGCTGCGGCGCCGGGTTAGCGATTTGCGGCGCGGTGCTGCAAAGCCTGCTGAAAAACGCGCTGGCAGAACCTTATGTGCTGGGCGTGTCAGCCGGGGCATCCACCGGCGCGGTGTCGGTAGTGGTGTTAGGTCTTGGCGCGGGCGCGGTGTCGCTCTCCGCCGGGGCATTTGTTGGCGCGTTTGCCGCCTTTTTGTTTGTCGCCGTGTTAACCAACGGCGCGCGCGGCGGCAATGAACGCACCATTCTCGCCGGTGTCGCGGCTTCCCAGCTTTTCAACGCCATCACCGCGTACAGCATCAGTACTTCCGCCAGCGCCCAGCAAGCGCGGGATGTGATGTTCTGGCTGCTGGGCAGTTTCAGCGGCGTGCGCTGGCCGGAATTCCAGCTGGTGTTAGTCGTGGTTATTGTTGGCCTGCTGGCGTGCCTGTATCACGCCAAAGCGCTGGACGCCTTTACCTTTGGCGATGACGCTGCCGCTTCGCTGGGTATTCCAGTGGGCGCGGTACGTTTGATTCTCTTTTCCGTTACCGCGCTCATCACCGCCACCATTGTCAGCATGGCGGGTTCCATTGGCTTTGTGGGTCTCGTGGTACCGCATGTGATGCGCTATTTCATTGGGCCGCTGCATCGCCAGTTGCTGGTGGCGTGTGCGATGGCCGGTGCGATTTTGATGGTGCTGGCGGATATTGCCTCGCGCACGCTGATTGCGCCGCAAAGCCTGCCAGTTGGCGTGGTTACCGCGCTGGTGGGTGTGCCGTTCTTCGCGGTTATTCTCTATCGCTCAAGGAGATTCGCATGAGTATCAGCGCCAAAAATCTCTGCTGGCGGGCAGGGAAAAAAACCATCGTCGATAACGTCTCGCTTGAGGTTGCAAAAGGCCAGACGCTGGGCCTGCTGGGGCCGAATGGTTCAGGGAAATCCTCGCTGCTGCGTATTCTCGCCGGGCTGCGCCGCCCGGATGACGGCAGCGTGATGCTGGATGGTCGCGATGTCGCAACGCTGAGAAAAAAAGCGCTGGCGCAGCGGGTGGCGTTTGTTGAGCAGCATGCGGCGACGGAAGCCAATATTCGCGTGCGCGATGTGGTGAAGCTGGGGCGCATTCCGCACCACTCGCCGTTTAGCCCGTGGTCGCACAGTGATGATGAGATAGTCACGGCAGCGCTTGAGCGCGTGGGCATGCTGGAACACAGCGAGCAGGGCTGGCAAAGCCTCTCCGGCGGCGAACGCCAGCGGGTGCATATTGCCCGCGCGCTGGCGCAAGCGCCGAGCGAGATTTTGCTCGACGAGCCTACCAACCATCTCGACATTCATCATCAAATGCAGTTAATGCGTCTTATCAGCGAACTGCCGGTTACCAGCATTGTCGCGATCCATGATTTGAACCATGCGGCCATGTTCTGCGATGCGCTGATCGTGATGCAAAAAGGGCAGATTGTGGCGCGCGGCACGCCGGATGAGGTGCTCACGGAAGCAATGTTGTCCGAAGTATTTCAGGTACGGGCGCGCATTGAGATCTCACCCGATCACGGCAAAAAACATATTCACTTTTTGTGAAAAGCTTTGCGCCAGAACGTAGCACTGTTCTGGCGCAAAACAGGCTTACAGATCGATAACGTTGCGGCTGTCCTGCAATGTCGCATGTAACGATTTCAGCGATACCACTGAAGATTGCTGGGTGATAGCCACAATTGCGCCTAACGATTTATCTAACAGTTCCAGATTGTTCGTTTCCAGCGCCTTATCCAGCACGGCAAACGTCTGAGTAAGTGAAGTCTGGCGCAGCGTGAAATCCTGATTCAACGCCTGCAACAACACCTCTTTTTGCGCCTGAATCCGCGCAATTTGTACTTCGGTCTCCTGGGTGATTTGATGGCGAGCCGTTTCCTGCTCCGCACGGTATTTTTGTAAATCACGCCAGGCGTCAAAAATCTCTTTCGCCGCCGATGCCGCTTGTAACGGCGACGCTTTTGCCGCCACTTTCGAGGCGTTAAACAGTGCTTTCATATTATGCCCACCAGAATAAATACGCTGCGTAGCCCAGCAGGGCCAGAATACCCGTCCCTACCAGACCTGAACTGTCAAAATTAAACAGACGACCTAACGCCCCGGAAAAACCGGTGAAACTGAACAAAAAGGCGACAAGCGAGGTGTAAGTCCACGCAATGCTGTGCAGATAATATCCCAGCGCGCCAAAAAGAAGGCACAGCACCATCCACAGCAGAAACGAAGGTTCATCATCGGCAGTGGCTTTGCGCCGCTGGCTGTCAGCCAGCCAAAAATAGAGCGCGCTCTGCTCGCCAGGTGCGAGAGACGAGACATCGCTGGCCGTTGTCAGTGGTGCATTTGCAGCAATCAGGTTTGTCACCAGCGTATTCACACGCTCCTCGGTGAAGGCTTGCGCATGGGAAACCACCTTCACGGATTCCGGCGTCGGGCTATTTTGATCGTCTACCAGACGTATCGCCAGCAACTGTTTCATCGCTTTTACCAGCAGCACGGTCTGGAGCTTCAGGAAAACGACACGCTCATGCGCAACGTTGGTTGAGAGTGCCTGATCCAGCATCTGGTAACTGGTCTTCAGGCGCTGAGCAATGCCTTCAATGGTCGAGGCATACAGCGAAATATGCTGATTAATGGCCTGCGCCACTTCGATCACCGCATTGATTTTTGCCACTTCCTTGTTAACCGCACTGCGATATTCATACGCTTCGGTCAGCTTTTTTTCCGCATTCTGGCTGTATTTCATCATCGCGAAAATGGCGACCGGAGCCAGCACAATGCCGCCCAGTACCATGGTGCCGCTGGCGATCCCTGCGCCACCGGCAGAAAGCGCGCCGCCGCCAAACCAGGCCAGCGTGGCGTTACTGGCAGCTGCGCCAGAAAGCGAGGCGATCGCCGTGCCGGTAGACGCTGCGCCAAACGTCGAAACCGCACTCATTGAGCCAAGCGCCAGCGCCGCGCCGGTCGCGGTCCCTTTCACTCCGGTGCCAATGATTTCGGTCATTTTTACCGACTGGGTTTGCAACTGCGGCGCGTCGTAACGGGCAAAATTATCTAACACGTCCTGCGAAACTTTGGTCTCCAGCCGGTTAACTTTTTGGCATTTTTCCAGTACGGACAAGGCATCCGGGATAATGTCATCCGCGTAGCGTTGCTTTTGATCGAGCAGCGTGTTGATGAGCGTTGACGATGCATTTCTGGCTTCTTCCAGCCCCTCTTCCGCCAGCCGCGCTTTAAAACGCGCATCCACCACAATCTCTTCAGCTTCTTTTTTTTGCTTGTGTGCTTTAAAAATATTCAGTCCCATCGGCAACCTCGAAAGAATCCTGTTCCGCCCTATGCATGAAACTACGTTCCAGAAAACGTTATCGGCACCGTGAGACGATCGTTAAGTGAAATTTTCTTTGCGCTCAAACGGATAATTTCACCACACAGATTTTTGGCCTGATTTCGGCTGTTTTACTCAGTGTGACGAAGTTATATTTTTCGTTTTCAGCAGGATGCCATCTTTCATGCTGGTTTATCGCGGTTTCTGGTAAATCATGGCGCACGGAAAAAACCGTCGGTGAAGGAAGAAAATAAGTAAATACAATGGGGTGAAAGCGGCGGTCAAACCGTTGCCGGGTGTACTATATCGGTGAAAACATTCACCGGAGTCAGTAATGAATATCATTGAAATCATCATGTCGGCGGGCAAGGTTTCCGTAGATGTTGCGTTGTACACCTTGCTGCCCATCATGGTGGTGATGCTCATCATGATGAAATACCTGGAGGAGAAAGGGGTTTTAGATGGCATCGTGCGCCTCACCTCCCCCGTGCTGAAACCTTTTGGTATCAGCGGAATGGGGATTTTCGCCCTTATCCAGCTCAACTTTGTTAGTTTCGCCGCCCCTCTCGCCGCCCTGGCGATTATGGAAAGAAGAGGCACCTCCGACCGCCATCTCGCCGCCACGCTGGCGATGTTATTCGCGATGGGACAGGCCAACGTCTTTTATCCGCTCACGCCGTTCGGCCTGCACTGGGGAATGGCGATTGTGATTTCGCTTATCGGCGGGCTTGCTGCCTCCACGCTGACCTATTATGTGTCGGGGCGAAAACTCTCCGCTGCCAGCCTGCGCGACGAAGAGGGGGAATTGCACCAGGATAAACCGCGCGCGGGTTTGATTGCAGTGATTAATGGTGCCGGGGCAGATGCCATTCGTTTGTCGCTGGGTTCGCTGCCAATGCTGCTGCTGTCGTTAACGGTGGTGGGGTTATTGAAAGCCGCAGGCGTCGTGGAAGCCTTAACCACCCTGCTCACGCCGCTGCTGTCGTTTTTCCATATTTCCACGGTGTATGTGTTGCTGGCGTTAACCAAATGTCTGGCGGGCGGGACGGCGTATTTTGGCGTGGCGTCCGAAATGGTGCAGCACGGGCAGTTAACGGCTGAGCAAATTAACGCCTCGGCAGGCTTTCTGGTGCAGACGCTGGACTTGCCCGGTATCGGCATTTTTCTCGGCATCGCCAGCCGCTTTGTGCGCCTGTTCCGTTTTGCGCTGCCGGGCGCAATTGTCGGGATACTGGTGCGCACCGTCTTGCATACGGTGATGTTTTAACGCCATAGCGGAAAAGCCATTTCTGCTATATACATTCCATATAGATCTTTCGTTACAAGGTCTATATACTTTGTATATAGTTTATGGGTCAGAGAGGTCAGTCATGACAGTAAGCGTAGCCGTATCGAGCATGTCCACAGCGGCAAAACGCGGTGGTAAGCCAGCGCGTAAAGAGGCGAAAAAAACAAATGCGCCGAAAAAGTTTCTTTTCCAGTTACGTCCACGCGATAACGAATTCGGTGTGAGCGAAGAGACTTTCTTGCGTTTAATGGATGAACTGGCGTTGAACCAAACTGAACTGGTTCATAAGGCGCTGCGTAATCTGGCTAAAGAGGTTTTGCCCGCTTATGAGCCCGATGACGGGCCGCTATCTGATGCGCAGCACATTGCGATTCAGAAAAAATCAGGCCTCGACATTAGCGAGAGCGATCTGGACTCCCCATTATTTAAATAAGCAGGAAGCTTATGGCCACACATTACCTCCCTCTTCCCATCGCGGGAGATATTATCTGGTGTAAATTTCCTCAGGATGAAGATCTGGGCAATCCGGGGCCAAAACCGCGCCCCGGACTTATTCTGAATGCCTTTCCTGATATCCACGCCGTGCTTATTACTTACGGAACGTCACAACATACGGGACCTGACGAGATTTTCCCCGGCGAATTTGTTATAGACGACCAACTGGACACTGCAGGGTTGAGCAAAGCGACAAAATTCGATTTGAACAGGCTACAAAAATTGCCATTCAATACGGACTGGTTTGGTATTGCTCCTGGTGTAGAAAGGAAAAGCCCCTTGCCGAAAATGGGCGTCATACCGCCAATTTTCATGTCTCCCATGCGAGCGGCCTGGGCAAAACGCAAAAAGTAACCGCGTTATTTCGTAAACGTTCACAGCGGCGTACTCAGCATGCCGGGTGTCGCAATGCGCACCCGGCAGCCTGTTCTAGTTTTTCACTGTATCTTCGAGGAAGAAACGTCCCAGCGGATTCTGATAGAAACCTTCAATATTCTTCCGGGTCACATTGCGGTATGGGCTGTAGTAGAGATCGATCCAGTTCACATCAGCTTTCGCCATTTTTTGCAGCTCGATATACATCTGTTCGCGTTTTTTCGCGTCCATTTCGACACGCGCCGCCGCCACCAGTGCTTTCACTTTGTCGTTCTTATAACGCGTCATGTAGTTCATGTTCGCATCATGACCAAGCACAAACGTGGTCTTTTGATCCGGGTCGAGAATGTCGTTGGTCCAGTACATCACGGAAATATCGTACTCACCGGCCACCAGCATGTCCCAGCTTTGGCTCGGGTCGACTTTCTGCAAGTTAACCTTCACGCCCGCTTTCGCCAGCTGCTGTTGCAGCAAAATGGCGATTTGCTCATCCACTTCATCCCCGGCGTTAACCACATAATTCAGCGTCAGATCGCCCGCGCCCGCCGCTTTCAGCATCTGTTTCGCTTTTTCTGGATCGTAGGGGCGACGCAGGTTGTCGTTGTAGTGATAAAGCGCACCGGCCGGAATATAGGAATTCGCCACCTGACCGTAACCGAAGGTCACGGTTTTGACAATCGCGTCTTTATCGATGGCAAAATCCAGTGCCTGGCGCACCTCCACTTTGCCGAGCGCGCCGTGCGAATGGTTGATAAGCAGATGATCTTCGCGGGTTGATGGATCCAGCTCCACCTTCAGGTTGCTGTCTTTTTGCAGCGAGGCGATGCGTGAGAACGGCACCGTCAGCGCGGCATCCAGTTCGCCGGCCTGTACTTTCAACATGCGCGTGTTGTCATCCGGGATGGTCAGCCAGTCCACTTCATCAAGGCTGACATTTTTTGCCTGCCAGTAATTCGGGTTCTTCACCAGCACGATTTTTTCGCCGCGCACCCACTCTTTTACGCTGAACGCGCCGGAACCGACCGGTTTTTCCGCAAAGGTTTCTTCGCCTTCGCTTTTCAGCGCTTTCTCGGAGATAACCGACGCGTTCGGCAGCGCCAGTTGCGACAGGAACGGCGCAGATGGCGATTTCAGCGTCACCACCAGCGTGCGCGCATCCGGTGCTTCGGCTTTATCGATAATGCTGTACGAGTCGCGCCAGAGCGATCCTTCATCACTACGAATGCGCAGCAGGCTGAAGGCGGCATCGCTGGCGCTTACTGGCGTGCCATCAGAGAATTTGGTATCGCGGATTTTAAAGGTGTAGACCTTGCCATCCGGAGAAATGGTCCAGCTTTCTGCCACGCCTGGTTCCAGTTTGGTGCCGGTTTTATCAACGCGCACCAGCGGATCAAAAACGTTGGAAAAAACCCAGTTATCCGCGTTCTGCGCCGATTTGATCGGATCAAACGTGGTGCTGTCTTCCCGACGACCAATCGTCAGAACGCCAGCCGCCTGCGCCATTTCACTGACCACACTGAGCGCCAGAAAAACGCTGGCTGCCAACAACTTAACTTGCTTGTGCTTCATCAAAGGATCCCTCAGTCAAAGGAAAAACACTCTTCTCGCCTGCGTGCGTCAGCACACAGGTCCAGGCGTGATCGGCAATCTGCCGGGTCGGGGGTAATGCGCCGGTGCGGCACTGCACCTGCGCGTAAGGGCAGCGCGGATGAAAGGCGCAACCTTGTGGAATGGCAACCGGGCTCGGCGGCTCGCCCGCGAGCGTCTCCTGCGGCAACGGTTTATCCGGGTCGATTTCCGGGATGGCGGAAACCAGCGCGGCGGTATAGGGGTGGCGCGGATGGGTAAAGACGGCTTCTGCGGGGCCTTCTTCGACGATCCGCCCGAGGTACATCACCGCCACCCGATCGCACAGGCGGCGCACAATCGCCAGATCGTGGGCGATAAACAGGATCGCCAGCCCCATTTTTTCGCGCAGATCCATCAGCAAATTGACGATCTGCCCCTGAATGGAGACATCCAGCGCCGCCACGCACTCATCGGCGACGATCAGCCGGGGTTCGATCGCCAGCGCCCGCGCAATACCTGCCCGCTGGCACTGACCGCCGCTCAGTTGGCCGGGCTTGGCTGCGGCGTGTTCCGGGCGCAAGCCGACCAACGTCAGCAGCTCTTCGACGCGTGCGCTAATCCGGTTGCGCGGCACCTTCTGGTGGACGCGCAGCACTTCGCTGATGCTCTCACCTATCGTCTGGCGGGGGTTAAGCGAGGCGAACGGATCCTGAAAAATCATCGCCGTTTGCAGACGCAGCCGCGCGATGTCGCTTTTCAGACCGTGAGTAACGCGGTGACCGTCGAAACGCACTTCACCATCAGTGATCTTTTCAAGCTGTAACAGCGCCCGCCCCAGCGTACTTTTGCCGCTGCCGGATTCGCCCACTAATCCCAGCGTTTCGCCCGCGTGGATTTTGAGCGTCACCTGGTTTACCGCGTGGACCACGCGTTTTTTGCTGAGCAGCCCGCCGGAAACCGGAAACGTGACCGAGACGTTATCCGCTTCCAGCAAAGGCCAGTTTGCCGGTGTCGACATTATCCCTCCCGCTGAGTCAGTGGCTGTAAGGCGTGATGGCACGCCGCCGCGTGCGTCAGGCTGTCGCGCCCGAACAGTAACGAAGGCTGCTGCTGGCATGCGCTGCTCGCCTGCGGGCAACGCGGGTGAAAGCGGCAGCCGGTCGGGAAGCTCCCCGCCAGCGGCGGTTGCCCATTGATGGTGACCAGCCGTCCCTGCCCGCCTTCGCTGGAGGGCTGGCAATCAATCAACCCGCGCGTGTACGGGTGCAGCGGCTGCGCCAGCACTTCGCGCTTGCCGCCCACTTCACATAAACGCCCACCGTACATCACCGCAATGCGATCGCAGGTTTGCGCCACCACGCCAAGATCGTGGGTGATCATCACCACCGCCAGGCCTAACTGCTCGCGCAGGGTGCTGAGCAAACGCAGGATCTGCATCTGCACGGTGACATCCAGCGCAGTGGTCGGCTCATCGGCTATCAGCAGCGACGGTTCCGGCGCCAGCGCCACGGCAATCATCGCGCGCTGGCGCATGCCGCCGGAAAACTCGTGCGGGTAGTTGTTAATGCGGTTTTGCGGATCGGGAATGCCCACCTGGCGTAGCAGCTCTTTGGCATCCTCTTTTGCCTGCCGACGGTTAACGCCGAAATGCAGGCGGCGGCTTTCAGCAATCTGCTCGCCAATGGTCATGACCGGGTTTAAGTGGCTGGCCGGGTTCTGGAAAATCATGCCTATTTCCCGTCCGCGTACGGCCGACATCTGCGCTTCGCTAAGCGACAACAGATCGCGCCCGCCAAACCACACTTCTCCGCCACTAATCGTCAATCCCTGCCCCGGCAACAGACGCATTAATGCCCGGCAGGTTACGGTTTTTCCGGAACCACTCTCGCCCACCAGCCCCAGCATCTCCCCGGCCTGTAGCCGGAAAGAGACCTTATCCACCAGCGCGCAATCATCCCCACGGGAAATGGTCAATTGCGAGACGTTTAGTAAGCTCATACGCGCGCTCCCAGTTTGTCGCCAAGACCATCCGCCAGCAGGCTGAAACCCATTGCCAGCAGAACAATCGCCAGCCCCGGAAAGGTGGTGATCCACCAGGCGGTGGTGATAAAACTCTGCCCTTCCGCCACCATCACGCCCCATTCGGCCGTCGGCGGTTGTACGCCGAGACCGAGGTAGCTCACCGCCGCGCCGTTTAACAGCACCAGCACGCAATCCGACATGGAAAACACCAGCGCGCCGGTCATGGCGTTAGGCAGCAAGTGGCGAAACAGAATGCGAGCATGACCATAGCCGAGGCTGCGCGCCGCCAGCACAAAATCACGCTGCTTGAGAGTTAATACCTGCGCCCGCACCAGCCGGGCATAAGAGACCCAGCCGACCATCGCCATCGCGATGTAAAAGCTGCCAAGACCCGGCCCGAGAATGGCAATAATCGCCAGCATCAATACCAGAAACGGGAACGCCAGCACGATGTCGATAATGCGCATAATCAGCGCATCCACCGCGCCGCCCAGGTAACCCGACAGCGCACCGAGTGTGGTGCCGAGCAGAAACGGGAAGATAACGCCCAGCAGGCAGATTTGCAGATCCACCCGCGCGCCCCACAGCACACGAGAAAAGATGTCGCGGCCAAAGTTGTCCGTGCCAAACAGATGTGCGCCTCCCGGTGGCAGCAAGCTGGCGGTCGCATCCTGGGTGATCGGATCAAACGGCGCCAGCCACGGGGCGCATAACGCGACGCACAGCCACAAGCCAACAATCAACAGCCCAACGCCCAGGGCATGCTGCTGTGGAATAGCGCGGCGACGTAACACGGTCAGTACGCTGATGGCGCTCATAGTTTCACCCTCGGATCCAGCGCCACCGTCAGTATGTCGGCCAGCAAGTTGACGGCGACCGTGGCAAGGGCAAATACCATCACCACGCCCTGCACCACCATGTAGTCACGGCTGAAAATCGCTTTTACCAGCAGTTGCCCCAGTCCCGGAATGGCAAACACGCTTTCAATCACCACCGTGCTGCCAATCAGCCAGCCGATATTCACCGCCAGCAGGTTTAGCGTCGGCACCAGGGAGTTGGGTAACACATGTCGCCAGAAGATGCGGTTTTCCCGCTGCCCGCGCGCTCTGGCGGCCATTACGTAATCGCTGCTCATCTCCATCAGCAGGCTGGCGCGCAGGTTGCGGATCAGCACCGCCGACAGCGCCAGCGCGACGGTCAGACACGGCAGCACCATGTGGTGCAACTGGTCGGCAAAATCGCTGCCGTAACCGGAAACCGGGAACCAGCCCAGCACCACGCTAAAAACAATGATCATCATGATGCCCAGCCAGAAGGCGGGGAAACCGAGGCCGGCGGTGGTGAACAGGCGAATAAGCTGGTCGGCGATGCGCCCACGCTGACGCGCCGCCAGCGCTGCCAACGGCACCGTAAAGATGACCGCCAGCAGCACGCTGCCAAGCACCAGCCACAAAGTAGGTTCAAGGCGGGAGTTAATCAGTTTTAGGGTATCGATGCGGTAGACGATCGATTTTCCCAGCTCTCCCTGCACCAGATTGCGCAGAAAGTAGCCATACTGTACCCACAGGGGTTCATCCAGCCCGAATTGCGCACGGATCCGTGCCAGTGCCGCTGGCGTGCTGCGCACACCAAGCAGGATGCGCGCCGGATCGCCGGGGATCGCGCGCACCATCGCAAACGTGATGATGCTTATTCCCAACAGTACCGGCAGTAGCTGCAATGGCCGGAATAACAGAAAACGGTAACGGTGCATCAGCATTCTCCTGTGGTGCATGCGGGGTCGTAAGGTTAAAAAAACGCCTCGCGATGGTGCGCCACTCCCCTGGTTATCTGCGCCCGGCCTTGTTTGTCGGGCGTTTTCTTTACGCTAGCGGCATCCATGGAAGCTGGGTAGTTAGCAAAAATACTAGTTTTGCCTCTCCCGCGTGACGGCACCGGAATTGCATGCCTTTATCATTCCACGGGAGAGGTTTGCACAAAGCGTGCCCGTGGCGCGGCACCGTCAACCATGAGGGGGAATGATGCGAATAAACATTGAAAACCCTGCTGCTGCCAATGCCAGCAGGCTTGAGGAGGCGTTTGCCGGGCTATTTACCCAGACGCAGGCGCTGGGTTTTGACGCGGTGATTTATGACTACACACCGGTTCCGCGCTCGCTGGAAGGGGCGCTTATTACCCCGTCTCTGCTGGAGATGCGTAACGTACCGGAGGATATGCGTCGCCTCTGGTGCGAGCGCGGTTACTACCAGGTCGACCCGGTGCAGCACTTCGCACTGGAGAGTTGCGCGCCGTTTGTCTGGTCTTATCAACGCCCGGACAGCGGGGCGCTGCATGGCAGGCTGGATGATAACGCCCAGGAAGTGACGCATTACATGCGCGACCACAATATGCCCTGCGGTGCCACAGTGCCGCTGCATTTGCCGCACGGTGGGTTTGTCACCCTGACCGGCATTGTCGCCAGCCAGCAGCAAGCGCGTGATATCAGCGACACGCTGGCGCAATTAACCTTTATCGCCCACCGCTTTCAGGAGTCTGCCTTCCCGCTGTTTGACGCCTCAATGCTCACGTGCCGCCATGTCAAATTGAGCAACCGCGAGCGCGAGTGCCTGGCGTGGTCAGCTGAAGGATTAACGGCGAAAGAGATTGCCCGCAAGCTGCACCGATCGGTGGCAACCGTGACGCTGCATCTGAATACGGCAGCGAAAAAACTTGGCGCGACCAACCGCGTACAGGCGGTGGTGCGTGCGCTGCACTACCGTCTGCTCGACAGCTAATAACTAGCAATTTTGCTAGTGTTCAGCGCCGCCTTCGGCGTTCTACCCTGAAAGCCAGTTCACTTAACAGGGTAGACGTCAACTATGTATACCATTCGCGAAGGCTACGTTCCCTTCCGGGAGTATCAGACCTGGTTTCGCATCTGCGGCGATCTGCAAAACGGGCAGACGCCGCTGGTGGTGGCCCACGGCGGCCCCGGCTGCACCCACGATTACGTTGATGCGTTCAAAGATATTGCTGAAACCGGGCGTGCGGTGATCCACTACGATCAAGTGGGTAATGGCCGTTCAACCCATCTGCCGGATAAAAGCCCCGATTTCTGGCAACCCGGCCTTTTTCTTGATGAGCTCAACCATCTGCTGCAAGCGCTGGAAATTGCCGATAACTACGCGCTGCTCGGCCAGTCCTGGGGCGGCATGCTGGCGGCAGAACATGCGGTGACACAGCCGCAGGGGCTAAAAGCGATGGTGATCGCCAACTCACCAGCCTCGATGGCGCTGTGGCTGGAGGGTGCGGCGAAACTGCGCGCGCAGTTACCGCCGGATGTGCAGGACACGTTGTTAACCCACGAGGCGGCGGGCACGGTGGATAGCGCAGAGTATAAAGCGGCAAGCCAGGTATTTTATCAGCGCCATGTGTGCCGGCTCGACCCGTGGCCTGCGGAGGTGCAACGCACCTTTGACGCCATGGAAGCTGATCCTACCGTTTACCACGCGATGAATGGCCCCACCGAATTCCACGTCATTGGCAGTATGAAAAACTGGACGATTATCGACCGGTTAAAGCAAGTGCGCGTGCCAACCTTGTTGATTTCCGGGCGTTACGACGAAGCCACGCCGGAAGTGGTGCAACCCTTCAAAGACCATATTACCGGGGCGCAGTGGGTGATTTTTGAATCCTCAAGCCATATGCCCCATGTCGAAGAGCGGCCGTTGTGCATGAAGACCGTCAGCGACTTTTTACTGGCCACATGCTGAGGCTGTTTGCCCACACCAGGTTGTGTTGTTAAGCGCCGGCCAGGCGCTTTTTTTATGCGCGCATTGCGGTGTAGAGCGAACAAAGCGCCTGCAAACTTTTGGTGCCGGTGCGCTTCATTAAACCGTTGCGCTGCACACTGACGGTAGTCGGGCTGACACCGCGAATGCGAGCGATATCCTCAACCGAATATCCACGCAGCAGCAGGCGCATAATTTGCTGTTCGGCGGTGGTGAATTTAAACGCGCCGTGGCTGTAACCCGGCTGCTGATTCTGTGCAGATAACAAGCTCATCACTTCCAGCGCCTGACGCAACTCTTCGACGCGTAACCTTTCGGCCAGACAGAGTTTCACAAGGCCCGGGAAAAGTAGCGACAGCGAGTCAAAATGGCGTTCTGAGGAGATAAAAATAGAGTAGTGCGCGGGCGGACGGGAGAAAAACAGCGAATACATTTCCATGATGTCCATTCCCGTGGTGACATATATGGCGGGTTCACCACTGCAAAAACGGCTACCCTTTTCCCTGCTAAGTTGTCTGAGTATTTTCTCAATACCATAAATGAAAAGGCGATCCTTCCCGTAGATAGTCATGTAGGTACTCCAGAGGGTAATGTTTTATTATTTTCCTCTCCGCTAACGGAGGCATGGTCTTTTTTCCTGAATGTGCGGGATGTGTTCAGTCAGATCAAGCGTGATGCTGGCTCGTTTAATGTTTGTTTAGTTTGCGACAACATAAATCACCCTGATTTTCCTTTCCGTACTCTCCCTGATGCGACCAGTGTATTGCATTTTGTGTCAAATGTTCGCTTTTTATTCCAGGAATAAATTTATTCCGCTATTTATTTACCACACTAAAGCGTACGAAACCACATACATACACTCTTGTATGTAGTTATCTTATTCATTTGATTTTAAATGATTTTATGCAATTAAGATTATCTTTATAACCGACAAAATATTAATTTTCATTCTACTTTTAAATGTTCGATCTCAGTCTCAAAACACTATTTCAAAATGTGTAAAAGTCCGTTCCACTTGATAGGATGAAGATATCTTGATGCAGACAAAACCGTATTTTGTGTGGTGAATCCCCCTAAGCGGAGGGGTCATGCTGATATGAGGTTATTCTCAATAAAGTTTCATTTTTATGGACGGATTGAGGCGATCGGCACTCAATTCACCGGGAGGCACCCGGCACCACACGCCACTTTAAAAGGAATGTTAGCGTTGCTGTTGTGATCAGTAATAACGGCTTCGAAACTATATCCGGCATAATTATTATGCTTGCTAATTATATCAACCTGCACTGAGAGTGAATTAACCATTCCTCTTTGAATTAAAGCTATCTGCATTTTTCGCAGAGAACATCTTGTACCTTTTGACTATAAATAATAGGGGATATTATGTTGCGCACTTTGTTATTAGTTACTGTACCTTTTATCAGTATTGCCGCTCAGGCGGTAACATTTGATTATCGTCATGAATTAAATGATAGCGGCGGTAATAACCACAAAGATCGTTTATTAATGTCGCATCGCTTTGCTAATGGTTTTGGTTTATCACTGGAAGGCAAATGGAAAGGTTCGCAAAATAAAGATAAGGCGTACCACGAGACGGTAAGTAATGGTACTGAAGTGGTGGCCAGCTACGTCTATAAAATTAATCCCACCTTCCAGATCGAGCCGGGTTTCTCACTCGACAGTAGCTCCACAGCGAACAACTATCGCCCGTACCTGCGCGGCAAAGTGAACTTGAGCAATGACGTTGGCGCAACGCTGCGCTACCGCCCGTACTTCAAACGTAACTCCAACAATATCGGCACGGCAAAAGACACCAGCGAAAACGGCTATAACCTTACTGCCGCCGTATCGTGGAAAATTTTCGGTGATTACCAACTCGATTACGAACTGGATTACAAACACGCCACATCCGCTGGCGTGCTGATTGCAGATAATGAAAACTACGACTGGACGCACGATCTCAAACTGACATACAAACTTGATAAAAACTGGTCTCCGTATATTGCTGTGGGCAACGTTTCCGGCAGCAAATATACCGATGAGCGTCAGACCCGTTATCGTGTCGGTGTGAAATATAATTTCTGATAAATAATTTTAGGGTAGCAAACATAAATAAGGGTTTCGGCAGAAATCCTTATTTTTATCTAAGAGGCGAATAATGAAACTGTCAAAAATAGCACTGGCGGTCACTCTTCTCGGTATCTTCTCCTGCACGGCATTTGCGCAGGAGAGCGCACGTCTTAGCAGCGTAAAAGCGTTTGCCGACACGGTCATTGATAAAGCTGGTGACAAATATCACAGCAATGTGCCGCTGCTGGCGGATGGCGTTGATCCCCGTACCGGTAAGCAGATGGAGTGGGTCTTTCCGGACGGAAAAACGGCGGTGCTGTCGAACTTCTCCGCACAGCAGAATCTGATGCGCGTGCTGGTTGGCCTGAGCAACCTGACGGGAGATGCGAAATATAAAAAGCGGGCGGAAGATAATGTCCGTTACTACTTCCAGCACTACCAGGACAAAAGCGGGCTGCTGATATGGGGCGGGCACCGTTTTATCGATCTGAAAACGCTTGAACCACAAGGCCCAAGCGAAAAAGAGATGGTCCATGAACTGAAAAATGCGTATCCCTGGTACGACCTGATGTTTGCCGTGGATAAACCGGCAACCGCCCGCTTTATCCGCGCGTTCTGGAACGCCCATGTGTACGACTGGAAAATCCTCGAAACCAGCCGCCACGGCGAATACGGCAAAGAGATGGGCAAACTGTGGGCCAGCCACTTTGAACAGCAACCGCCGTTCTTCGCCACCAAAGGGCTGAGCTTTCTTAACGCCGGCAATGACTTAATTTATTCTGCTTCGCTGTTGTATCAATACGATGGTGAAAAAGGCGCGCTCACCTGGGCGAAGCGACTGGCAGAGCAGTATGTGTTGCCACGCGATAAAAAGACCGGGCTGGGCGTTTATCAGTTTACGCAAGCGCTGAAACGCGCCGAAACCACCGACGACACAGATACTAACTCGAAGTATGGCGATCGCGCACAGCGCCAGTTTGGCCCGGAATTTGGCCCCGACGCGCTGGAAGGCAATATGATGCTGAAAGGCCGCACCAGCACGCTCTACTCCGAAAACGCCCTGATGCAATTAGCGCTGGTAAAATCGCTGGGCGCGGATGGCAACGACATCAAAAAGTGGACGCTTGATGGCCTGAAAGCCTTTGCGCATTACGCCTATGATGAGAAAACCAACACCTTCCGCCCGATGCTGGCAAACGGCACCGACTTGTCGAACTACACGCTGCCGCGCGACGGTTATTACGGCAAGAAAGGCACCGTGTTAAAGCCTTATCCGGCGGGGAATGAATTCCTGCTCTCTTATGCCCGCGCCTGGACACTGGCACCGGACGCAGAGATGTGGAAAGTGGCGCGCGGCATTGCCAAAGGCCAGGGGCTGGGTGATATCGGTGAGCCGGGTGGCAAAAACAGCAAGCTGGATCTGAACACCAAAAACAGCGAGCCGTATGCCATTTTTGCGCTGATCGATCTCTGGCAATCTACCGGCAATAAAGGGTACCTGACGCTGGCAGATAAAGTGGCGGACAATATTCTGGCGACGAAACGGCTGAATAACTTTTTCATCGACGATCCCCAGTATATTTATGCCAATGTCGACAATATCGCGCCTTATGCGCTGTTGGCGCTGGAAGCGGCCATGCGTGGCAAACTCGATGCGGTTGCGCCATTTATCAATGGCGCAGGCTTTACCGAAGGCGCGTATCTGCTGGCCGATGGCACCGTGCGCTACTCCACCCGTGATGATGAGTTGTTCATGCTAAAACCGGGTGAGCAGTTGAAACCTAACGGTAAAAAGTAAGCCCCTCACCTCTCACGGCGCGCCCGTGGGAGGTTTTCCTGCGCCTTGTTTTGCCCTTCGCATGCTATTCTGCCGGCGATCATGACGTCTTATCAGCGATAATTTCGAACAAAAAGTGTATTAATCACCGCAAAGCCGGATATATCAATCCGGCATTTCTCTTGCGTATTATTAGCAGGCAATTTTATTTAACGCAGATTAAATAAGATAGCGACCTTATTATCCGGTCTCTAAGAAATAATTATCAAATTGAATTCAATAAGACTTAATTCAAATTAAATATTGGTAGTCGATAGAAATAACCTTTTCAAGAAATTGCTGAAAAATAATAGACGACTATTATGAACTCAGATAGCTTATGTGATCGAAGTCCAGGAATAATATCCTGCACTCTGATTAATTATATTTAAGTTGATTGATATCAATATCCATAAAATAGAACATCTTTTCAAAAAGTTAAAAGACCGTTTTATTAACGCCAATCGCGTTCTGGTCAGAATGTCATGGAGGGTGAAATAGCCAGAGAGCTGGGCCAATGCCAACCTGAGGGTAATTTCTATTACCGGGGGAACAACATGAAAATACTTCGCGACATAACTATCCGCAAAATGCTGATCATCATTTTATCGCTCTTCAGCATTATTTGGGGACTGGCAACCGTTCTGACATTTCACAATTTTTCGACCATTGACCAATTACTGACGCAAAACGCCGGGCAAAAAAATGTCTACGCCTTGTTGGTGAAAGGAAACGATCAATATTTCCGTACCGTAACCCGCATGCTGCGCGCCATGGATTACCAGCAAACCGGCGATGACGAAAATGCGAATAAAACCTTCGCCTCCGCTGAAAAAGCACTGGCCATTACCCAGGATATGCTGGCGAAGTTTCGCGCCAGCCAGCACCCAGGTGTCGATAGCGAAGTGGTTGCCGCCATGATCCGCGACTGGGACGCCCTGCTCAACAACGGCATTGTGCCAATGCTGAATGCCGCCAAAAATAAACAACCGGATACCTTTCGCGACTTATTTCGTAAAACCTATCCCCCGCTGAGCGTGCAGTTTGGCGCAACGGCGGAAAAATACACGCAAGCGATCCAGTCCAACGATTTACTGGATCAAACACAGGCACAGGTGATTTTTAATAAATACGTGCTCGCTGCCGCCTTAATTGCCGGTATCTTCACGCTGCTTCTCACCGACCGCTACCTGGTGAATTTTCTGGTCAAACCGCTGCGTATGATCCAGACACATATGGAAACCATGGCCGCCGGTAAACTGAATCACGAATTACATGAATTTGGTCGTAACTGTGCGGGCCAGTTGATTCCTTTCATCCGCACCATGCAGGAGAGCCTGAGAACCACGGTGGAAACTATCCAGGAGAGTTCGACCAGCATTTACCGCAGCACGAATGAGATCAGAGAAGGCAACGAAGAGCTTTCCGGGCGTACCGATCAGCAAGCCGCCGCGCTGCAACAGACCGCCGCCAGCATGGAAGAGCTTACATCCACCGTGCGTAACAACGCGGAGAACGTGCGCGAAGCCCGTAAACTGACGGAAAACGCGCAGCACACCGCACAAAAAGGCGGCGAAATTACCGCGACTGTGGTGAAAACCATGCACGGGATTTCCGAAAGCTCGCAGAAAATTGCTGACATTACTAACGTTATCAACAGCATTTCGTTCCAGACCAACCTGCTGGCGCTGAACGCGGCGGTTGAAGCGGCGCGCGCCGGGGAGCAAGGCCGTGGATTTGCCGTGGTCGCCAGTGAAGTACGTGCGCTGGCAAGCCGCAGTGCGCAGGCGGCAAAAGAGATCGAAACGCTGATCCATGAATCCGTCTCCCGCGTCAAAACGGGAGCCGAACAGGTTCAGGAAGCCGGTGGCGCCATGTCGGTGATTATCAACTCCATTGAGCATGTGAATAAATTAATGACGGAGATTTCCGTCGCCTCCGATGAGCAAAGCCGTGGTATTGACCAGATTGGCCAGGCGATGACCGAAATGGACGGCGTAACACAGCAAAACGCCGTGCTGGTGCAGGAAGCGAAAGCTAACGCCGTCTCGCTGGAAAAAGAAGCTGAGCGCCTGAACAAAACCATCGCCATGTTTGATTCCGGCACGAAAGATAACCGCCGTGGCGCGCAGCCGGGCAGAAGCACGTTACGCCAGTCGCCGCAGCTGGCGCTGGCTTCCTCATCAACAGGTGAGAGCCGCGATAACTGGCAATCCTTCTAAGTAAATTTATGCCCTTTCACCAGGCCCGAGGCTTCACGCTTCGGGCTTTTTTTATTTGTATTACAATCACCTAATGCATTTATCACGCTGTGATTTTGATAAATGGCGGAAATATATCTGTGTGCTAAATTTCTCTGTAGACAAATCGGGGAGGGATAACGCATGAAGTTCAATGATGAGCACACGGGACTCATTGGATTAGCCATTGGCGCAGCCGTGATCGGCCTGGTTTCAGAACGCAAAGCCATTAACCGCGACAGCATCGTGCAGGAGATTGAACGGCAGGGCAGAAACCGAGGCGATGGCGTAGAAGATGACGTATTCCTCAAAGCGGCAGAGTTGGTGCGTAAAGGCGTTTAGCGGACCAATAGCGGTGAGCCTGGCAAAATAGCAAGCTCACCGATTTATGTGTTATTTAACCGTTCCTTTCACACCGTGCGGTTCGGCGCGGCGATACTGCGGCGCGATATGTACCGCACCGTGCAAAGCGGCAGCGGCATGCCACGGCCAGCGTGGATCGTAGAGCGCACCTCTTGCCAGCGCGATAAGATCGGCCTCCCCTTGCTGCAAAATTTCTTCTGCATGCTGTGGCTCGGTAATCAGCCCCACGGCGATAACCGGCATATTGGTCTGCTGGCGCAGCGCTTTGGCAAACGGCACCTGATAACCCGCCGTCACCTTAATACTTTGCAACGGTGAAAGCCCACCGCTGGAGACGTGAACATATGCGCCGCCCTGGGCCTCAATTTTTTTCGTCAGTACCACCGATTGTTCCAGATCCCATCCGCCTTCTACCCAGTCAGTCGCCGAAATGCGAATGCCTACGGCAACGGAAGCGGGTACCGCTTCACGCACGGCGCTAAACACCTCTTGTGTGAAACGCAGGCGATTTTCAAGGCTGCCGCCATACTCATCGCTGCGCTGGTTGGAGAGCGGCGAGAGGAACTGATGCAGCAAATAACCGTGCGCCGCGTGGATTTCAATCACCTCTATTCCCAGCGCCACCGCCCGCAAGGCGCTGTCGACAAACGCCTGTTTAACCCGTGCCAAATCTTGTTTCGTCATTTCAAGCGGCGAACGTTCTGCCGGATCGTGCGCCAGCGCGGAGGCCGAGATCGTTTGCCAGCCACCCTCTTGCGGCGAAAGCTGTTTCCCGCCAAGCCAGGGCGCGCTGACCGATGCTTTACGCCCGGCATGCCCAAGCTGAATACCGATTTTCACCGGCGAATACTGGCGAATATCGTCCAGCACCACGCGCAGCGCCTGCTCGGTTTCGTCATCCCACAGGCCGAGATCCTGCGGTGAAATTCGCCCTTGTGGCTCAACAGCAGTGGCTTCGATAATCAGCAGCCCCGCCCCGGAGAGCGCCAGGTTACCTAAATGAATGCGATGCCAGGCGGTCGCTTTCCCTTCTTCGGCGGAGTACTGGCACATCGGGGCGATAACGATGCGGTTATCCAGCGCAACGTCGCCAATATTAACTTCTGTGAATAACTGACTCATATCTCATCCTTTTCCGGTTTCGCAAAGGGCACGCCCGGACGGCAACAGTGTGAATGGTTTGCATGACTTTCAGCCAAATTTCCGGGCGTGTCTTTGGCGGCACGTGCCCTTTTCACGGCATTTACCTTTGATAACATAATGAAATGACTGACGAATTATAGCTGCGTGACGCCGCGTGCTGCGGCCTCATCCCGCCATCTCAACAACAAAGCATAGTCCTGTCGCGTGACCACGCTAAAACCGCCAATCAATGCCGCGGCACAGGTTTCGCGAAAACGCGTGTCGCTGACCAGTTGCTGCAACGCCTCTCTTATTGATGCGAGCGTGGCGGCGCTGCTCCGTTGCGCCATGATCAACGGCAGCCCAGGCGCTAACGGGCTTTGCGCTATCACACGCAACCCGCGCAACAGGGAAGGTTCGTGGCGTTGCAATAAGGCGAACGTCACGCAGTCGATGGCGGCGATATCCGCCGTACGGTTGTGCAGCGCCACCAGCGATTGCCGGTGGCTGCCGCTGAAATGGGGAGCATCGGCGAAAAATCGCTCGTCGCCCGCAAGCTGCGAAACCAGGTAACGCAGCACGTTATAACCTGATTGCGAATCGGCGGAATTACACACCGCGCGACGACCGCGAAAATCCGCAAGCGAAGTAGCGCGTTCCTCATCACGCGCCACCAGCAGGCTGCGATAGCGAAAACCTTCACAGCCCGGCGCAAGGTAGTGGAAGCAGCCAACCAGTTGCACATCCGGTAGTTGCGTTACCAGCGGGTAGCCGCAGGTCTGGCTGAGCAGCACATCGTCACGCCGCCAGTGGGCAAGCAGGTCGCTTTGCGGCCAAATCAGCTGCGCCGGAAGCCCGCGCTCCGCCAGAAGTTCGCACAATGCCTGACCCAGCGCGGCTGTTTCTGGCTGCGCGACGTTATACATCGGCAGGGCAATGTTATTCACTGCGTACTTTGCTTGCGGGGTGTGCATTGACCTCTACCGGGGTAAAGAAAAACTGCCGTAACCATTCACTATAGCCGTGCACCAGAAACCCGCTATTGCGTTGCTGATACGCCGCTTTGTCGCGCAGGTAAACAGTTCGCAATCCGTACCACGGCACAGCGGGCAGATCATGATGCACGGAGTGGTAGTTGAGGTTAAGAAACAGCAGACGCCACGGCCACGCGGCTTCGTTGATCACCGAACGCGCTAGCGGATCGTCTGCTGCGCGGTGTTCGAGAAAAGAACGCACTTTGGTGATAGCCAGCGCCGGGTAGCTGACCACCAGCACAAACCAGATAACGGAAAATTCACAATGGCTTATCCAGGCAAAAGTCACGACCAACAGCGCACCGTGTACCAGCCACATCAGCATGGCTTTGCCTTGCCGCAAGCGAAATGCCGCCACCATTCCCGCCAGCAAATGCGCAATATCCAGCGCCGGAGCCAGCAGTAAACGGCCTGCAAAGGTATTACGCAACTGAATCAGTTTTCGCTGCCAGCGCGTCAGACGATGCCAGTGTTGAGTGGAAAAATAGTAGGATTCCGGATCATCTTCCGGCAGCGTCAGTAAATGCGTACGGTGATGAGCCAGGTGCGAATCGCGATAAATGCCGTACGGATACCACACCGCCAGCGGCATTAACCCCAGCAGTTGGTTAAACCTCGCCCAGCGCGTGGGATGCCCGTGGATCAGCTCATGCTGTACCGATAAATACCAGGTGGTGAAGAGGCTCAGAAGCGCGGTTGCCGGCAACAGGCCGAGCATTTTCCAGTGCGCGAGCGTGCTGAACCAACCGCCATACACCGTAACAATCACCAGCCAGGTAGGCAGCTCGCTGCGCCACAGCCAGCTGCGCGATAACCGTCGGACAGCGGCTCGCTGTTGTTCATCTAAATAGACCGCGCTGCTTTTCGCCATTCACGTGTGACTCCCCGCATTCTCATATCGCCACGATGTGAGAGAACGCCGGAAATAACAAAGTATTTAAATGGCTTAGCTGTTGCTGAAAATCGCTTAATGCGGCGGCAACTCAGGCTACTTTGCCGCGCGGATCATCGACGTGTTGCAGGGCAACATCGTAGCGAACACCCTGGCGGTTAAGGATGCGCACATTTTTAACTACCGTCGCTAGGGCCTGCAGAAAGGTTGTCGCGTTTTCATGGCGCTGGTAGGCGGCTTCATCTTTCCAGCCTTCCACCAGGTGAAAGGCGTTGGCATCGGTCAAATCCTGCGCGAAAGCATAATAGATACAGCCCGGCAGTTTGCGTGCCGCCGCCATTTCCGGCACCACGGCATCAATAAAGGTTTTCCTGTCCTCAGGATGGACGCGATAGTAAGCGCTAACAACGATACCTGTAGCAGGCAGTTTGTTATGGTCGGCGCTGGAAAAACTCAGGTTTGCAGGTGTGTTCATAATGATTCCTCAATGGGCAATGAATGATGCTGCTTACCGACCGTTACGGCGTATTGATAAATACCCAAAGGCTGGCAAGACGACCGTCGCGCACGGTGAAAATATCCTCACCGCGTATCAAGTTCGGGTTCTCCTGTGGACCATAACCCCAGGTGACACGCCCTAAACCGTGGTTCCACGTCACCGGAGCGGGGGTGAAGGAAAACCCCGGATGCTCGCCTTGTACGCGAGCAATCAGTGCCGCGACGTTCTGAAACCCGGTGGCCACATCGGCATAATCCGCAACGAAAAAATCGTCAGTATAGACATCGGAAAATGTGGCGACCTGTTGTTCAGGGTGTGCGCCATTCCAGATAACAAAATGTTTGTCGATCAGTTGCTGAGCGACCAAAAGCGCGGACGTGTTCATGTTCTGCTCCTGCGTTGCGGGCTGGCACAACGACGGCCAGCCCGGCGTGGTGAATTAGATTTGCGCCATGCCGCCATCGACGAACAGCTCAGCACCATTGATAAAGCTGGAAGCGTCCGAAGCGAGAAACGCCACGACTTTGCCAATCTCTTGCGGTTCACCCAAACGGCCCAACGGAACCTGGGCTGCCAGCGCGTCGAACAAGCCCTGGCGATGCTCATCCGGCACCAGTTCACCTAAACCCGGCGTGCGGATTGGGCCTGGGCTAACCACGTTAACGCGGATACCGCGCCCTTGCAGATCGAGCGCCCATGAACGGGCAAAGTTACGCACCGCCGCTTTACTGGCGCTGTAAACGCTGAAACTGGCGGTGCCTTTCACCGATGTCGTCGAGCCGGTGAGAATGATTGAAGCGTTGTTCACCAGCAGCGGGAGCGCTTTTTGCACGGTAAACAGCACGCCGCGCACGTTGGTGGCGAAAATGCGGTCGAAATGCTCTTCGGTAATCGCCCCCAGCGGCATCATGTCGCCACCACCGGCGTTGGCAAACAGAATGTCGAGCCGCCCGGCGCTTTTCGCAATCTGGGCAAAAACGGCATCAAGATCCGCCATCACCGAGGCATCGGCGCGGATCCCCGTGGCGCTGGAACCAATACGTTCAACCGCCGCGTCCAGTTCTGCCTGGCGACGACCGGTAATAAAGACGCGCGCCCCCTGCTCTGCCAGCTCTTGTGCGGTTGCCAGACCAATGCCGCTTGTCCCGCCAGTCACCAGTGCGATTTTGCCATTCAGTTGTGTGCTCATGTTGTATTCCTCGGTTCAGTTAAGGGATGTTCCTGCGGCAAACTCGCTTGCCGTCTCAGGTATGGCGCTACTCTACCTTTCACGTTTTTATTGAAAAATACCGAAAAATTAAAATGACTATTCACCACTGTGTATAATCAATGTCCCAGCAACAGAGGAACTGGCATGGATCAATTACTGGCGATACGCGCTTTCGCCCGCGTGGTTGAAGCGGGGA
Source organism: Kosakonia sp. LAM2021 (assembly GCF_016620385.1). Taxonomy (NCBI): domain Bacteria; kingdom Pseudomonadati; phylum Pseudomonadota; class Gammaproteobacteria; order Enterobacterales; family Enterobacteriaceae; genus Kosakonia; species Kosakonia sp. LAM2021. Next base: position 28,615 of record NZ_JAENHT010000003.1, on the reverse strand, counting down.
ACTTTACCCGGGCGGCGGATTCACTGGAGATGCCCAACGCGACATTGAGCAAACTGGTACAGGAACTGGAAGCCCACCTGGGTGTGCGGTTATTGCAGCGCACCACCCGCCGCGTGACGGTTACGCCGGAAGGACGCGACTATTATGAAAAAACGACCCGTATTCTTCGCGATCTCGAAGATGTCGACGGTTCGTTCAATGCCGCACGCGGCACGCCAGGCGGGCAGCTTCGCGTCGATATTGGTGGCTCCACGGCGAAAGATGTGTTGATCCCCGCCCTGCCGGATTTTCTGGCGCGTTATCCGGATATTCGCCTCGATTTAGGCGTTGCCGACCGCGCGGTGGATTTGATTAGCGATAATGTGGATTGCGTGATCCGTGGCGGGCCGCTGGATAGCTCCTCGCTGATTGCCCGCCGTATTGGTTCTGCCACGCTTATCACCTGCGCAACACCGGAATATTTGAAAACATTCGGTACGCCGGCCTACCCCGAAGAGCTAAAAAACGGCCACCGGCTGGTCAGCTACCTCTCGCCGCAAACCGGCCGGGCGTTTCCGTTGCGCTTTGAGCGCGATGGCGAGAAAACCGAAATTAAAGTGGCGCACCGGATCGGTATTAATGAGAGCAATGCGCATCTCGCTGCCGGGATGGCGGGGCTGGGGATTATCCAGACCTTCAGCTATTCACTCGGTGCGGTGCTACAAGCGGGCACGCTGGTGGAGATCCTGCGCCCGTGGCGGCCAGAGCCGTACCCTTTTCATGTGGTGTATCCACAAAACCGCCACGTTACGCATCGTCTGCGCGTGTTCATTGACTGGTTGCTGGAGATATTTCCCCAGCGGGTGGGAAAATAACCGCGAAATAAGCCTGAACAGATAAATGGCATAGCGTAAACATCGTGGAAACAATATGAACGCAATGGGGATTTACGGTGATTTTGCATGTACGTCATTTATATTTCATGGCGTAAATGCCAGACGAAAATAATTCCAACTGATTGATTATAAATAAAAAATAATTTTATCCAGATGTGAATCATTCTCAACTTGATAACAGATCCCGTTTCCACTACCGTCAGCCCGACATGATTATATTGCAGAGGCTCTGCTAATCCCGTCATGTAAATAACCTCTCTCGCGTTCACTCTTTTTGCTGGCGTAAATAATAGCCGTGGCTGCACGCGGCCTCGCTACGCCTGAAAAATGAGGAGCGAGCAAAAAAAGAAAACAGGGAAAATGGCATGAAACACACTTCGCATTACCCGCTGACCATGCTGGTTCACGTGGCGCTATGGGGGCTGACGCTTCCGACGTATGCCGCGCAGACCAGCACGACATCTGACAATACGCCACAGGACACCGCCGCCGCGCAAAATGAAGACACGCTGGTGGTCACTGCGGCGAAACAGACGTTGCAGGCCTCGGGGGTTTCCACTATCACCGCCGGGGAGATCCGCAAGCATCCACCAGCACGCGATGTCTCGGAACTGATCCGCACACAGCCAGGCGTGAACCTGACCGGCAACTCCACCAGCGGCCAACGCGGTAATAACCGGCAGATCGATATTCGCGGCATGGGCCCCGAAAACACCCTGATACTGGTGGATGGCAAACCGGTGACCAGCCGCAATTCCGTGCGTTATGGCTGGCGTGGCGATCGCGATAGCCGTGGTGACAGCAGTTGGGTACCGGCAGAGATGATCGATCATATTGATGTGATTCGCGGCCCGGCAGCGGCGCGCTATGGCAATGGCGCGATGGGCGGTGTGGTCAACATCGTGACTAAACCCACTTCTGATGCATGGCACGGATCATGGAACACCTATCTGAACGCGCCGCAACACCGCAAAGAGGGGTCAACCAAACGCACCAATTTCAGCCTTAACGGCCCCCTTTCGGATACGGTCAGTTTTAACCTGTGGGGCAACCTGAGCAAAACCCAGGCTGACGCGCAGGATATCAACGCCGGCCACGAAGCCGCGCGCACGGGTACGTATGCCGGATCGTACCCGGCCGGTCGCGAAGGGGTCGTCAATAAAGATATTCACGGCAAAGTGCGCTGGGAATTCGCGCCAATGCAGGCGCTGGAATTTGAATCCGGCTATAGCCGCCAGGGCAATCTCTACGCGGGCGATACGCAAAACACCAACACCAGCACGCTGGTAAAAAGCAAATATGGTGAAGAGACCAATCGCCTTTATCGCCAGACCTATGCGCTGACATGGACCGGCGGCTGGAACAACGGTGTAACCACCAACACTTATGCGCAGTACGAACATACGCGTAATTCGCGGATGAGCGAGGGGCTGGCGGGCGGTACAGAGGGCATTTTCTCCAGCGATAAATTCGCCGATATTGATCTCGCAGATGTATTGCTGCACAGCGAGGTGAATATTCCATTTACCCTGGCGGTGGAGCAAAACCTGACGCTGGGAACCGAGTGGAACCAGCAGCGAATGAAAGATGGTGTCTCCACTACCCAGTCGCTCTCCTATGGATCAATAGACGGCATCAGCAGCACCGACCGCAGCCCGTATAGCAGCGCGGAAATTTTCTCGCTGTTTGCCGAAGACAATCTGGCACTGACCGAAAGCACGATGTTGACGCCAGCGCTGCGCTTCGATCATCACAGTATTGTGGGTAATAACTGGAGCCCATCGCTGAACCTGTCGCAAGTGCTTGCCGAAGACTGGACGTTGAAACTGGGGATCGCCCGCGCCTATAAAGCGCCGAATCTCTATCAGCTTAACCCGAACTACATCCTCTACAGCAACGGCCAGGGGTGTTACGCCAGTAGCGCCGCCTGTTATCTGATGGGTAACAGCGACCTGAAAGCAGAAACCAGCGTCAACAAAGAGATTGGCATCGAATATAAGCACAACGGCTTCCAGAGCGGTATCACGTACTTTCGCAACGATTACCGCAACAAGATTGAATCCGGCTATTCTGCCGTTGGCACCGCCAGCAATGGCACGACGAATATTTACCAGTGGCAGAACGTGCCTAAAGCACTGGTGGAGGGGCTGGAAGGTACGCTGAATGTGCCGGTTAGCGAAACCATTAACTGGACCAATAATATGACGTGGATGCTGCAAAGTAAGAACAAAACCACCGGCGACCGTTTGTCAGTTATTCCGCAGTTTACGCTGAATTCCGCTCTGGAGTGGCAGGTGCGCGAGGATCTCTCGCTGCAAGGCACCTTTACCTGGTATGGTCGTCAGAAGCCGAAACGCTTTAACTATAAAGGTGAATCCGTCTCTGGCAGCGAGTTGAACGAAGTGAGCCCTTACAGCGTTGTCGGTCTGAGTTCAACCTGGACGGTGAATAAAAACCTGAGCCTGACCGGCGGCGTGGATAACCTCTTCGATAACCGTCACTACCGCGCGGGCAATGCGCAAACCACGGGTAACTCGACTACCGGCGCCTGGTTATATGGCGCGGGAGCGCAAACGTATAACGAGTCCGGGCGAACATTCTATGTCAGTGTGAATACACACTTCTGATATCTGACATATATAAAGCCTGGTGGCGATGTGTTTACCAGGCTGATGCCAGGCCGCAACCCATCGGTGGCGGCTTCTCTTTTTTTAATGCTTGCGCGTTATATCTTCTGACAAAATCTCCATGACTTGCGCATATTGCTTTCACCTTCAGGGGCTACGATTAGCGCCGTTGACGTTGATGGAAATGAATTCCGCCAGTGCTCAACAGTGGTGCAATGCCACTCTTCGTTAAGTCGTACCTCTCCCCCCTTCCATTTCCCAACCGCCTGCGCGCGGTGGAGGGGGGGACTCCACTGTTTCAGGCGTCGCGAAAGTGTTATCGCTATCATTCATCGCTGTGCTATGCATGAAGGCCTTTTTACTCGTTCAACTCCACCCGTGAAATTAAAATCCTGTCGCTGAATACAGCGCCACGCTATTTAACCGACTGCCGCATCGTTTATTCCCGGTGTCTTTATTTCCGCTAACAAACTACGGTCATATGCTTTTGGGGTGCGAAGTACACAAGATGCATAAGTTCCTGGACGTGACCCGAGGTTTTTCACCATCAACTAAATAGCCGCATTAGATTTATCTGCAAGCGACGAAACAGGTTTCACAACCCTTTAAAATTGCGCAGTGAAAATGGCTTCTCTGCTGCGCCGATATCCATTCTTCCTCCATTCTTTCATCATAATTAAATGTGATCCTGCCGCTTCATTCGGCTTATGGTGCGCAGATTCTCTTTACTTAAGAAACGACTCATAACCAAAGCCAGCAACCGCGCCCTTTGCTCTCTCTTTTAGACGAAATGTCATGTTGAAAAAATGCAAAATTATCGCTGGATCCGCGTTTTCTCCTTTTAGGCTTCACGCCATATCCGCATATAAAATCAACACCATTCGTTCTGCCGGGCAACAGCGTGTCGACGCGCTATTTTCTGTTTTTGTAAAAACCAGAGCAGAAGCCATATTCGCCAACATAGTACGAATCCGCATTATTGTTAACCAAACGGTTAGTAAGGAAATAGCGCGAAACCAGCGGCAATTACGCGCTTCGGCTTCGGGGTGGAAAGTGATCGCCGCCCGGGAATACTCACAACAAAAACGGCACGAGAACAGTGAAGCGTTGCCCAATGATTATCGCAACCGCGGTTATGCGCGTTTTGTCATTAATTCCGTTCAGGTTAGTCTGATGCCGGATAAACAGCAGTTAAATATCGCCAAACGTGAGCGCTACCAGACGACTAACACGGTTATCAACAGCGTACTGACTCACTACCGCCAGTACGAAAGTAAAACCCATAGCAGCACAGCTAACACTCGCGTGGAAATGGATATCAGAACATTGCCCGGTAAATATGGCGACGCCTGGCAACAGGGAAATACACAACGGGAAAGTGCGGTATCACAAAATGCATACCGCGATCGCACCGGCTATTTTGAACCCGCTGAGAACCCAATATCCCAGGCTCTGGTTGTAAGGTTCAGTTTTACACCGCCCCAAAACGTAACAGCAAGCCGCTTTAGCCTATTCGTTATTACACAGTTATCGCGCTGCAATTCATGTCGCCGCGCGTTTTCTCACAGGCTGAATCCTTTAAAAAATAGGGTCGCGTTAAGGCCAGGCAGTTTCAGTTTAATATCAGAAAAACCCGCTAACAGGATAAAACCCGCCTCCCATCATTTATGCGACACGCTGTGTGCGCCGCAACGCGCGATATCCAGCAATGCAATTATTACTGTATGTAATTAAAAGATGAGTATGAAAAAGAAACCACAACTGACGGTCAACAAGGTGGATTTTTATGACTTTCGATATGAACTGGAGCGTGCCGTGCTTGCCACCAATCGAGAATATTCTCAACAATGCCTGACGCGGGCAAAATTCCTTAGCTACTTATTGTGTAGAAACCTGAGCCATCAATATGTGGTCATGTTTAATGAAACATTTAGCAGTGCTGAAATTGCCGCTTGCGCTAACGCAAATCAAAAAGAAAAAACGCGCCAGTTCAGAGATAACTTTTACCGTTTGAAACAGGCGCTATACCTGTAATGACTCTTTGTTAAGAAACATCTGCCTCTGGCAAGCGAAAGTCAATGCAAAGATATAGGTTATTTCATGATGAACAAGCGGCATTTACTAACGATTCCGATAAAAATAACCCTTAAATTTTGTGGCTTTTTTAATGCCGCATTGTTACTAAATTACCCTTAGCGAGATACCTACAAAGTCATAGGGTTGCAAAATCACATATATATTTGCTAAAACCTATAATTCCATATTGATTTTTATGTCGTTATCACTAAAAATTAATTCCGATAGATTATTCATTTTTCCGCACACGGAGTGACGCTATGTCAGAAGCACTTAAATCACTTAATAACATTCGCACCCTGCGAGTTCAGGCCCGTGAGCTTACCCTTGAAGCTCTTGAAGAGATGCTTGAAAAACTGTCAGTTGTTGTTGAAGAACGTCGTGAAGAAGAATCTTCTCTACGTAAAGAACAAGAAGAGAAAGAAGCCAAGCTGGCTGCGTTTCGTCAAAAACTGCTGGATGAAGGTATCGATCCAACCGAACTTTTATCCTCGCTGAAAGGACAAACGACGAAATCAAAATCTGTTCGTGCACCGCGCCCTGCCAAATATAAGTATATTGATGAAGACGGCACGGAAAAAAGCTGGACCGGCCAGGGCCGCACACCGAAAGTGATTGCCAAAGCACTGGAAGACGGTAAAAAACTGGAAGATTTTGCCATCTAAAAATAAAGGGTTTGTCTTTATCCCACCCTGCATTTTTATCGCTTTCTAACGCAACATCTGCATGCGTTATTGTTCCCCGCCACCCCGGCGGGGATTCTGTTTTTGTTGTTCAAAAGACCACTTCAGCCTGCACACCAAAACTTATTTGATAATCCTTACCGTCGTTAAAGGTCTGGCTATCGATCTCATGTTCTAACGCTTTCAGGTAAGTACTATAGAGACGAAGTTCCGGTCGGGAATTAAGAATGCTGGTATCCACTTTATACACCTGCGCCAGCGTCACCTTATAACCAGATTCATCCAATGTGGAATTATTGACGCGATTTTTCTGCGTGAAATACCCCAATTCCAGCGCCGTCTGCATGTTTTGATTCCAGATCCATGACGGACGAATAACCGCACGCGCGGTGGTAAAGTCCGTATGCGCGCCGGTATATGTCGAGTAAAGATCGTGGCCGCGACCATACACCAGCGCATGCGCCATGATAACCTTCTCACCCAGATAGAACTCCCCCTGGTCCACTAACCGCCAGCCAATACCACCGCTGTGAATACCGTAGTAAGAACTGTTGTAATCAAAATCCGGGTTGGCGCTGGAAATATTCATAAACTGGCTGGCAAGGGAGTTATTCGCCACTTGCAGCGTCAATTCATTTGCGCCTTTCAGAATGGGATTACGCAAAATCGCCTGTCCAAGCCATGAGGATTTCACCTGATAATAATCATTATCCGCCTGCGCTTTTTTCTGCTCATCCGTCTGGTTAGCAAATGCATATTTCGCCCCCAGCTCCAGCGTCATATTTTCGCTGACAGGAAGATTCTTGTAGCGAACTTCCGCGATATTGACGTTAACCTGCGTGGTATCGCTACAGCTGGAAGAACCTGCCGCACACACCGTACTGTAGTTATCAATATCATTACGCGTTATTGCCATACTGAGTGCGCCAACCGGCAGCTTCCAGTTTTCTATCCCAACGCCTGCGCCAGAAAGTGTGCGATTGCTTTTCCAGTCCAGTAGCTGAATTTCATACTGTGGCAGCGTATGTTTCCCCACCCAGACCGACGCCTCTGGCGCAAAAGGAAGTAGCCCGTTGCCCTCCACATAGAGTTTACTCAGTTTGCCCATACCGCCGCCGGACATCCCTTTTTCAAAGGATTCATTGCTCTGGGTTAACCCGAGATCGCCCTCAAATTGCACATTCGCCCAAATAGATTTGTCGCCATCGCGCCATGCTCGTTTCTTTAATGACAAGTTATACCAACCGTCATATTCGTTACCAAAACGCCCAAGCGATCCCACTGCCCAGGATTTTGGTCCGCCATTGGTGGTGGTTGCCCAACCTGAGCGGAAATAACCGGAATATTTAAAGCCGGTATCATCCTGCACATACTGGCTTATTTTTTTCAGTGTCCCTGCCGACAGCTCCGGCTCCGTTTTAGCCTGCGCGGCCGTAGCCTGAACCGTCGTACCAGATTGCGCCGCAGGCACTGCTGATGAGGCAACGTTGCGTTGCTGCGCGTGCTCTTTTTCTTCATAGGCTTGCAGTTTCTGCTGCGTAACGCGCAACTGCGCTTCCAGCGCCGCCATGCGCTGTTCAAGCGTTAGCGGCTGCGCCATTACCCCGATACTTGCGCCGTAACAGGATAATAACGCCACGGCAATACACCTCTTTTTAGAAATTATGTTGTTCACCTTCATGAGTTCCCCTCGGTATTACCCCCAGAAAACAAAAAGACCCGCAACCAGCGGAAAATGCTCCGTCAGTTGCAGGTCTCGCCTGAATAAAATCAGTAACGTCCTGTGGGGGTAGATCAATTAACGCATAAACACGTTTTTAATAGGTTGCGGCGACAACCGCCCCCGCCGCAAATAGCTTCCCGCTAACAGCGAGAGTTACACCAATAGCGCCATTACCGGTTCGCCAAAGCGGGAATGGGGTTTATCGCTAATATGTAATTCGCGCCAGGCTTCGCTGTTGGTGATGACCACCGGCGTCACCGTGTCATAACCCGCCTGTTTAATTTCATCGAGATCGAAAGTCAGCAGAAGCTGGCCTTTTTTGACGTCATCGCCTTCGTTCACCTTCATATGGAAATATTGCCCATCCAGTTGCACGGTATTAATCCCGACGTGGATCAGTATTTCCGCGCCCGCCGTGGAGCGAATGCCAATGGCATGGCCGCTGGCGAAGGTGCTGGCGATATGGCCGTCGACCGGGGAATAAACTCGTCCTTCATCAGGAATAATGGCAAAACCCGGCCCAACTACGCCTGTCGAAAAGACCTTATCTTCCACTTCTGCCAGCGGGATTAACGCGCCAGAAACCGGCGCGGTAATCTGCTCAGGAGCCAGCGCAGCGGTTTTCGGCATTACCGGTTGATGTGCGGGATGTTTTTTTTCACTCGCCGACGCGTCGGGTATCGCTTGTACGGAAGGTTCGTCAAAACCAACGATCAGCGTCAGCACGAGGCTGCCAATAAACGCCACGCCGCAGCCAATAAGAAAGCCGATAAAACCGTCGCCGTAGAAAATCGGCAGCGTCAGCAATCCAGGCATGCCCATTGAAATCGCCGAGCTTTTAGCATACCCAACCACCGCACCGCCAAAGGCCGCCGCGATCACCGCGCAGATAAACGGTTTTTTCAGTTTCAGGGTGACGCCGTAGACACCCGGTTCGGTAATGCCGAACAGCGAGGCGATAAAAGTACTGCCCGCCAGCGCTTTCAGTTTTTTGTCTTTCGCCCGCAGCATCACCGCCAGCAACGCGCCGGACTGAGCGAAAACCGAGGGGCTGGAGGCGGCTTTAAGAAAGCTGTGTCCCATCACCGAAATGTCGTTGATAAAAACGGTAACAAAGCCCCAGTGCACGCCGAAAATCACCAACACCTGCCAGGCGGCAGCCATTAGCGCGCTGGCAATAATCGGGTTGAAACCGTAAATCGAAACAAATAAAGAGGCGACAACCTCACTGATCGAAATGCCAATCGGCCCGATGGTCATTAACGTCAGCGGCACCATCAACGTCAGCAGGAAAAACGGCGTCAGAATATTGCGCACGCTTTCATGAATATGACGATTGAGAAAGCGCTCTATTATCGACATCAGCCAGACGCTGAAAATAATCGGGATCACCGAACCGGTATATTTCATCATCACCACCGGCAGGCCAAAAAAACTCACCGGCTGACCGCCATCAAATAACCCTTGAATGCTGGGGTAAATGAGCGCTCCCGCGATCGACACGGCAACAAAGATATTGGTTTCAAATTTACGCGCAGAGGTGATGGCTAACAGCATCGGCAGAAAATAGAACAGGCTGTCGGATGCGGCATGCAAAATAATATAGGTGCTCTCTTTATTGCTCAGCCACCCGGCGGCCAGCACAATCGCCAGCGCGCCTTTTAGTACACCGGCTGCGGCCATCGCGCCTAATAATGGCGTGAAAATCCCGGCCACCAAATCGATCAAACGCCCTAACAGCGAGGCTGTATTTTGCGCCGGTTCCGCAGGTTGTTTCTTCTTATCATCCTCCAGTAATCCGGAGATGGTACCAAACGCGCGGAACACGTCTGGCACGCGGTTGCCAACCACCACCTGTAACTGGCCTGAACCATTCACCACGGTAATGACGCCGTCCAGCGCGTCGAGTTCGGCCAACCGCACTTTGCTGTTATCAATGATTTTAAAACGTAAACGCGTCGCGCAATGCACCAGCGTCGCAACGTTGCTCTCTCCACCTACCAGCTGCAGAATATTTTCTGCCAGTACTTTGCTATTCATAATGAGACTTCCCGTTTCACAAACGACAGTAATAATCAGGTCACCCTGGTGTTGCCTGCATCCGCTGGCCAGCTGGAAAAAAGCAAAAAAAAACCTGGATAAAATAGTGTGTAAACACACTGCTTTATCCAGGTCTCGCCCAGAATTTCTCTGGTGACGTCCTTAACAACGCCCTCTTTCTAACAAGCCGCGCAGGCAATTACCACCGCAAATGATCAATTTGTGAAAATCATCACGCAAATAGCGTTGACCTGGAATTAAACAACCAGGCAAATACAGAACCCCGGTCACATTTATCAATATTATGCGTTGCCTGCCTGAACGACTCTTTTTATAACCATGCCCACAGGACGTTACATCTCCTTTTGGCGAAACCTGCTTTCCGTTGCTCCACCAGGCAACGGAAAGCAGGTTTTTTTGTTTTTTAAGATAGGGAAAACTCCATGTCACTTCCAAAAACGCTATTAAGCACGTTACTGGCGCTCTCTCTTGGCGCAGTCAGCACAACAACACAAGCCACCACGCAACAGCCGATGTCCGGAAAAACCCGCATCCTGATTTTGTCTGATATTGGCAACGAGCCCGATGATTCACAGTCGCTGGTGCGTTTTTTGGTTTACAGCAATGAGTTTGATGTCGAAGGGCTGGTTGCCACCACCTCCACCTGGCTGCGTGACAAAGTGAACCCGCAGATGATGCTCAAACGCATTGATGCGTATGAGCAAGTGCTGCCGAATTTACGCAAACATGCCAACGGTTACCCCAGCGCTGATGCGCTGCGCAACGTCGTTCGTGCCGGCCGCGCCGGTTACGGCATGGATTATGTCGGCGCGGGAAAATCCACGCCGGCGTCACAACTGATAATCAATGCGGTGGATAAACACGATGTGCGCCCGTTGTGGATTGATGTCTGGGGCGGCGCGGTCGATCTGGCACAGGCGCTGTACGATGTGCGCGCGACACGTTCACCACAAGAAGTAGCAGCGTTCGTGAACAAGATCCGCGTCTATGCCATTTCTGATCAGGATAATACGGGCGAGTGGATCCGCGCACAGTTCCCGGATCTACGCTATATCACCAGTATTCATGCATGGAACGATTACTTTATTGCCACCTGGACAGGCATGTCGTCGCGCTATGCCGAAGGCGGCGATATGAGCAAGGTGAACAACGACTGGCTGGCGAAAAATATTCGCAACAAAGGCCCGTTGGGTGCGGTCTATCCGGCAATCGAGTACACCATGGAAGGTGATACGCCCTCGTTTCTCTACTTGTTAAATAATGGGCTGAATGCGCCGGAACACCCGGAGTATGGCGGCTGGGGTGGACGCTACGCAGCGGTCAATCCTGACAGTCGCAGTGGTTTGCGCACCAGCACGTCTGATACCGTGACCGGCATTGATGGCAAAAGTCGCCGCACTGCCAGCGCCACTATCTGGCGCTGGCGCGAAGCATTCCAGAATGATTTTGCCGCGCGTATGGCATGGAGCGTTAACGCCGGGGTGGAAAAGGCGAACCACAACCCGCAACTGGTGCTCAACGGTAAACCCGGGACGGAAATTGTGACATTGCAGGTCAAGCCCGGCGAGATGGTGAAACTCTCAGCGAAAGGCTCGCATGACCCGGATAACAACCGCCTGAGTTATCACTGGTGGCAATATAAAGAACCCACAGCCACCAGCATGGGCATCCATTTCGCACCGGAACTGAAACTTGAGAACAGTGACGCACTTGATGTCAGCTTTATCGCACCGCCAGTCAAAACCGCTACGCCGTTCCACATCATTTTGCAGGTGCAGGATGACGGCACGCCGTCACTTTTCGCTTACCGCCGCGCGATTGTCACCGTGACGCCATAAACGACAAATGCCGGATAGGCGTAAGCCACATCCGGCATCTCTTGCGCTCACATTACGGTGCTAACGTTTCCCCATTACTGCTGATCACATCGCGATACCAGAAGAAGCTTTTCTTACGCCGACGCGCCAGCGTGCCATTCCCGGCATCGTCGCGATCCACATAGATAAAGCCATAGCGTTTCGACATCTGCGCGGTTCCGGCGCTGACCAGATCAATCGGCCCCCAACTGGTATACCCCAGCAGTTCCACGCCATCTTCAATCGCCTCTCTGACCTGCACCAAATGCGCCTGCAAATACTGGATGCGGTAATCATCTTCAATCGAGCCATCCTCGGCGGGGACATCTTTCGCCCCCAACCCGTTTTCCACAATAAACAGCGGCTTCTGGTAACGATCGTGCAGTTCATTGAGCAAAAATCGCAGCCCTTGCGGGTCTATCTGCCAGCCCCACTCGGAGCTTTCAAGATGCGGGTTGGGGATCATGCGCATAATATTGGTGCGCGAGCTTTGATACAGCTCCGGCTGCGCGGCGGCGCAACCGCTCATGTAATAACTGAACGAGATAAAATCGACCGTCTCTTGTAGATCCTGTTCATCCTGCCCGGTGATATTGAGCGCAATGTTATTTTCGCGGAAAAAGCGGCCAATCCACGCCGGATAAGCACCACGCGCCTGAACATCGCCAAAAAACAGCCAGTCGCGATTTACCCGCTGCGATTTCAGCGCATCTTCCGGTTTGCAGGTGATCGGGTAACGAATGCCACCCAGCAACATGCTGCCGATTTTGGCATCCGGGATGATGTGATGGCAGGCTTTTACCGCACGGGCGCTGGCCACCAGTTGATGATGAATGGCCTGATAGATCTCCTGCTTACTTCGCTCGCCCGCAAGCCCAACGCCGGTAAACGGCGCATGCAATGCCATGTTGATTTCGTTAAACGTCAGCCAGTATTTCACTTTATCGCGATAGCGGGTAAAGACCGTGCGCGCGTAGCGCTCGAACAGGTCGATTACCTTCCGGCTGCTCCAGCCATCATAGTTTTTCACCAACCCGTAAGGCATTTCGTAGTGTGAAAGCGTGATCAACGGCTGGATGCCATAGCGCGCCATTTCATCAAACAGCCGGTCGTAAAAAGCCAGCCCCGCTTCGTTTGGTTCGCTTTCATCGCCATTTGGGTAAATGCGTGTCCAGGCAATCGAGGTGCGCAATACTTTAAAACCCATCTCAGCAAATAACTGAATATCTTCCGGATAACGGTGGTAAAAATCGATGGCCACATCTTTGATACCGGTGCTGTTCGCGTCACGTTCAACGACATTACCGTGTATTCCCTGCGGTTGCAGATCGGAGGTGGAAATGCCTTTTCCTCCCTCGTTCCATGCGCCTTCGACCTGGTTTGCGGCGACCGAGCCACCCCACAGAAAACCTTCGGGAAACCTCATTTGCATCGTTACTTTCTCCTTTATCTTGCCGCCGTTAACCACCGCTCAGGCGATTGATATGGATCGTCAGGAACATCACTTCGTCGGTGGTGAGCTGGCACTGGTAATTCTTTTCAACATAATCATTAACTTTCATCGCACAGGCATAGGCAGCCGGCATCATACTGGTGATCCCCTGATAGATGCTGTCGTCGCCGTGCTCGACGGTATTGCGGTTCAGCAAACGCAGTGCGAAAAATTTGAGGTGCGTGATAAGCCGCTGATAATTTAGCGACTCTTCGTCATAGGTCAGGTGCAGATCGTATTTCAGGATTGTCAGCACATCTTTAATGATGGTGGCACTCTGCATGGTGCTTTGCATGTCGCTGTTATTCCTGACGTTCGCCAGATGCAGTGCGATAAACCCGGCTTCATCCTCCGGCAGGCTAATGCCGAGTTTACTGTTGATAAGCTGCAATGCCTCAAGCCCCACCGCATATTCCTGGGCATAAAAACGTTTAATGTCCCACAGCAAAAAGTTCTTAATCACCAGTCCGTTGGCTTGCCGCTGGATAGCAAAATTTAAATGATCGCTTAACGCCAGGAACAGTGTGTCCTGCACTGTGATCGCCAGCCGCTGCTGGGCCAGCGCAATGATCTGCTGCGTGACAGCCAGATAAGGGGGCGGAATTTCCGCCAGCAGTTGCGAAAGGACGTCCGCCAGTCCTTCCGACTTTTTGACGAACTGGCTTTCAATCTGGCTACTGTCGACCTTATCGCCCGGTCTTTTGCCAAAACCAATGCCCCGCCCAATGGCCACGATCTCTTCTTGCTGTGCATTGGTGAGCAGGACAGCGTTGTTGCTGAGTATTTTTTCTACTTTCATTTTCAGCTTTCTCACTGTTTAACTCAGATGTTCTTCCCGGAGGAGTTCGTCCAAAAAAAGCAAAAAAAAACCTGACTCCATTGCCGCCACGCAAGGCAACAATGGAATCAGGTTTCGCTCAGTTTTCTTCTGATTACGCCCTGGGAACTCTTATAACGAATCAGACGAGGCGGCTCAAGCCTTCAAAACGGGAACTGTGATGATAATCATGGATGTGTGATCAGCGTCCTGCAAACCGTGCAATCCATTGCAGGGTTGTACATATATTTTTTGCTACTGGTGGAAATATTTTACCGGGAACATTGACATACAGCAGAGGAAATAATGTTGAATTCGAATCCTTTATCTATATAAATGCTATCAAAAATTAATCGCTAAGCTGTTGCGTTTTATTTAATAAATAAGAATTATTCCAACTCACTACACATGCTTGCTTTAATAAACCAGATTCTAATTGCAAACCGGGTTCAAAACACAACAGATGTATATATTTTTCCAGCAAAGAAGGTGCGGATTGCTCGCCAAAACAGCATGCAGGTTCGCACCCATCACTACAGGCAAGGCATTTCTCATAAGCCTCGATTAACACCCAGCCCTGAACCAGGGTCAACACCGGAGCAGACTGCAACTCCAGCAGACAATCACTGACATAGAGCGAGTATGCTTCAAGCGCTGTGCGGCTTGTCGCCTCAGTGTCACGCTTTTTTAGCAGCCGCCATATCCTGCCAAAATGGCGGACGTGTATCCGGTGAGTATGATCCAAAAACCACGCTTTCGTGAAAGGAGAGCTGCTGTAACTATGCTTATCTCCTTCATTATCAGCGAATATATTGCAGACGCCCCTGTTCGCTAAAAATAATACCAGAGACATCTTTTGCAGTTCAGAAATATAAGATTTATTCATTGCTTCACAAAAGAATATAAGAATTTACTGTAGCACCCATAATCAATAATACATTTTACATGAAACTTTGCCACAAACATTTCAATGATCCTTAATAAAAATTTGTTACCCGTATCCCAAAAACAATACTTAAATAAAATGCAAACTAATGTTTTCTTAATAAATAGACTTAAAGCGGAACAAACGAGTAGAGTTTGTACAAACCTTCATGAATGAGAGGGTTATTGTACAGGCATTCGGCGAATGCCCATGATGACCGAAAGGCGGCTCCCCTGAGCCTCTTAAAGCTGTTTGCGCAAAAAAATCCGGCTGGTTCCCTCAGGCAGGCAATTGATACGACCAAACTCTTGCCAACCGTTCTTTTTATAAAACTCCGGGGCCTGGAAACTGATGGTGTAAAGGAAACCGGAGATGCAGCCGCGCTGTCGCCCTTCCTCTTCAAACTGCCGCAGTAGTGTTTCGCCAAGACGTTGCCCACGAAGCGCTGGCGGAAGATAAACCAGATCAATAAACAGTAGCCCCAGTGAAGTACGGCCAATCATCCCGCCAATGACTTCACCGGTATTCGCATCCTTAACCAGTACACTCAAAGGCCTGCGATCGCTTATACCGGTGATCTCATCATTAAAGGCATTCAGGCCTTGTTCCACCGGAAAAAAATTGGCCGCGACTGCCTGATCTGAAACGCTGACCTCATAATTTGCCATGCCTTTCTCCACACGAAAGCACTCATAGATTCCTTGATTTGCACCAATAAAGATGAAAATTCAGTGCTAAATCCCCGCTAAAGCTCATTTAAATCAGACCGTTATCTTAATTAACCACTTTTTGCTCAAGTCAGGCCCCCGGCGTATTCACTAATAGAACCGGTCCGCTGGATTAAACGTTGTAAACGGAAAAAAGAAGGAAAAAAAGTGAAAGTTAAAGCATTAGCGCTCAGCGTACTGTCTGTAGCCCTACTGGCAGGATGTGCAGGAACCAGTACGCACCCGGTAAAAGCCACCAACGGTACAACACTTGAGATTGCCACCATTTTTAGCCCGCTTGAAATGAATAACAATCGCTACCCGGATGTGAAACTGCGTGAAGTGAGCCCCGCCCATGCTGGCACCGGCATGGGTCTTTCGTTACTCAGCACAGCACTTGGCGGTGGAGCAGGCAGCGGCGATGCCTTTGATAAAAATAGCTATAAAGGCAACGCGATAGATTCCATGCCGGAACCGACATCACGCTATTTAAGCCCAAAAGCTGAAGTGAAAATTCGCGAATGGCTCGATAAACAGGGCGGTAATTATGTCTACAAACAGCCGCTGTATATCGCAGCAGCGCAGTGGTCGCTGGTCTACACAGATATGTCTGCGGGAAACAGTAATTATGATCTGGCCTATCGCGTGTTGTTCTATAAACGCGCCGAAGATGGCAATGTGCTGAGTGCTTTTGTGAGAGCAGAATGTGCACCAACGGTGAAAACCGCGCCGCTGGCCGACTGGCGGGCGAATAGTTACCAAAAAGTGACGCAAGAAACGCAGAAAATGATGGATGCGTGTCTGCTTGAACTGGAAAACCAGTTGCCACGATTGCTGAAGAAATAATCTGAAAAAGCCGCAAATAACTGCGGCTTTTCTTCCACTCTGCATTGATGCCTCTGGTTCGTGCCAAGACAGCAGTGCTATACCATTGCTGGCAGCAATAAATAGCATGCTAATGATGGCACGGATGGCCATACGTATTGGTTATTGAGTCAGAGAGGGATTTTCAGATGAGCAACTCTATTTTTATTTCCAAAAGAATGCGCAACTTCATTTTACTGGCGCAAACGAAAAGCATTGCCAGAGCGGCAGAAAAAATACACATGACTGCATCGCCGTTTGGCAAAAGCATTGTCTCGCTGGAAGAGCAGATTGGTTATCCGCTCTTTACCCGCAAAGATAACAGTATCCGTTTGAATAAAGCCGGGCAGGAGCTTTATCAGAAACTGTTCCCGGTTTATGAGCGCTTATCAGCAATTGAAAATGAGCTTCACTCTTCCGCCCTGCGCTCGCGCAAAATCGTTATTGGCGTCGACAACACCTATCCCACCATCATTTTCGATCAGCTGCTAAGCCTGGGGGATAAATATGACAATATCAGCACGCAGGCCGTCGAATTCAGTGACAACGGCGTGATTGATGACCTGCTTGGCCACCAGCTTGATTTTATTATTTCTCCCCAGCAGGTTTCACCGCGTGTTCTGGGTCTGGAGAACCTCACTGCCACCGAGTTGCCTCCGCTGCGTCTGGGATTTTTAGTTTCCCGACGCTATGAGCAAAAACAGCCGCAGGAGCTACTGCGTGAACTCCCGTGGTTGCAGATGCGTTTTCAGAACCGCGCGAATTTTGAAGCCATGCTCGATTCTCACATGCGCCCTTGCGGGATCCACCCAACCGTTATCTACCGGGCCTACAGTTTTATGGCGAAAATCAGCGCGGTGGAACGCGGGCAATTTCTTACCGTGATCCCCTATTTCGCCTGGCATCTGGTTAACCCCACCACATTGCGATATTTCGATGCGCCAAACGGACCGATGTATATGCAGGAATACCTGTATTCGTTAAAAAACCATCGGCACACCGCCGAAGTCTGTCAGTGTATTAATGACGATCGCGACGATTCGTGCAATTTAGCCGAGCATCGATCCTGTGTTCAGTAAATTCATATGCAATTCGAATACGCGGCTAAGATCGTGATGAAGATGCCCGCCTGGAGCCGTTTCCAGATAGCGATGAAGGTAATCCCGATAGAGTGGGTGTGCGCAATTATCAATAATGGTGCGGGCGCGCTCAATTGGCGACAACCCGCGCAGATCGGCGATGCCCTGCTCCGTAATGATCACTTTGACACTATGCTCGCTGTGATCAACGTGACTGCACATCGGCACAATGGAAGAAATTTTTCCCTCTTTGGCAATCGAGGGCGCCATGAATACCGACAAATAAGCATTACGCTCAAAATCTCCGCTGCCACCAATCCCGTTCATCAGGTTAGTGCCCGCGATGTGCGTTGAATTGGCGTGCCCGTAAATATCAAATTCCAGCCCGACATTCAGCGCTATGACCCCAAGGCGGCGGATAATTTCCGGGTTATTGGAAATCTCCTGCGGTCGCAAAACGATACGCCCGGCGAAAAAATCCATGTTGTCGTATATGTTACGCAGCGTCTTGTCGGAAACGGTCAGGCTGGATGCGCTAACACCGAGGATTTTTCCTGCGGCAAGTAAATGCGCTACCGACTCCTGCAACACTTCGGAGTACATCATAAATGCCGGGATGTCGGGGCTTTCCCCGAGCCGTGCCATCACGGCATTATTGATATTGCCCACGCCGCTTTGTAACGGCAGAAACTCGCGCGGAATACGCCCCTGCGCCATTTCATGCAGCAGAAATCTCACCACGTTGTCGGCAATTTGCTGGCAGACAGATTTTGCGCCATCCAGCACGTTACCAGCATCAGGTAATTCAGTATCCACCACCGCCACAATCTTTTGCGGTTCCACCTGTACATAGTGCAGGCCAATCCTGTCCAACGCGCTAAAAATAGCAACACTGTGGCGATACGGCGGCGCGCCGGGCGTGGCGATATCGGCGAGTTCAGCCACCCGCGGGCTGTGGTAGTGATTAAGCTCAATAATGATTTTTTTCGCTTTTCTGAGCCAGGTTGGCGCGTTGCCAATCCCGCTGGAAAGCCATATTTTGCCATCGGATGTCAACGCAGAGGCTTCGATCACCGCGATATCAATATCGCCAAAAAAACCGTAGTTCACCATCTGGGCAACTTCACTCAAATGCAGATCAACAAACTTAATCTGCCCCTGGTTGATTTTTTGTCGCATTCCCGTCGAGGACTGATAAGGCGCGCGCCAACTGACCGCATCCGCCTCCGATAACGCATCATCAGCAGCCGCGCTAATGGACGCGCCGGTCAGCAAACGGATTTGAAAAGGTTGCTGCAGTATATGTAGCTCCCGTGCCCGACGTGCGATGGCGGCGGGAAGCGCTTTGGGCGAACCTGCTGCAGTAAAACCACTAAAAGCAACCATGTCATTGTGCTGGATGATTTCTGCCGCTTCGTCTGCACTCAGCCGGGGCCAGGGTTGTTTCATTATCGTCTCCGTGAATCAGCGCCCAAGAAAGTTTGGCTTACGTTTTTCCATAAACGCGCTCATCCCTTCCTGATAATCCCGGCTGTCATAAACGGCGCGACGCATCCCCTGAATACGTTCAAACTCATCCGAATTCATGGTGTGTGCTTCGCCAAGCACACGTAGCTCTTCTTTAATTACCGCAATGGCAAGCGGTGCTTTCTCCGAGATCTGATGCGCCATCTGCAAGGTGAAATCTTCCAGCTCGCTGGCGTCGACAACATGGTTCAGAATGCCAACCTCCCGCGCCCGCTGCGCCGTGATGGGTGCCGCAGTGAAAATCAGCTCTTTAACGATATGGAACCCGGCGTCGCGCGTCAGGTTATGGATACCGACCAGGTTATAAGGAACACCGAGATTAACGGGCGTCATAGAGAAGGTTGAAGAACTGGCGGCAATAATGAGATCGGAACTCATGATCATCTCAAATGCCCCTCCCCAGACGCTTCCTTCCACCATGGAGATCACGGGCTTCGGGTATTTTTGAATCATGCGGGTAATCTGGCGTAGCGGGTCGTCATAAGAGAGAGGATCGCGCCGCCCTGAGGGTAACTCGTGGATATCATGCCCGGCGGAGAAGACTTTCGCGCCATGTGGCGCGCGCAGGATCACGCAACGGATCTCCGGTTTGTTAAGATCCTCCAGCGCCCGCATCAAATCATCAATAAACACCTTGCTAAGTGCGTTAAGTTTGCGTGCGTAATTAAATTCGATAACAGCCACTTTTTGAATAATGGTTACAACCACATACTCGTACGACATATCAATTCCTTTTTACTGTGCAAAATAGTGATGCTGAAGGTATTCACGGATGTGCTGTAAGCCCGTGCGCGGCGCTTGTTGATGATTTTTCACCTCATCAATCGTTTGGTTAAAATCTTCTCGGAAAGCGCGGTGGGCATAAAGCTGGCGCATCGCCTCTTCTTCCACCTGCTTTCGTAGCCACGTCACCATCTGCTGCTGACGCAATAATGGGAGATGACCATTTTTTGTCATCACATCGTAAAAATGAACAATTGCCTGCCAGACATCCTCTATGCCACGCTTTTCCAGTGCGCTACAGCTCAACACCGCGGGTCGCCACTGCGGATATTTGTGATGAACGATAGCAAGCGCGCTGTCGTAAATTTGCCGGGCAATGGCGACTGCCTCGCGGTTGTTGCCATCATCTTTATTGATAACAATGATATCGGCCATTTCCATGATGCCTTTTTTGATGCCCTGCAACTCATCGCCACCACCGGCGATTTGCAGTGAAACGAAGCAATCGACAATGCTTGCGACCGCCGTTTCAGACTGGCCAACACCCACCGTTTCCACTATCACCACATCGTAATTAGCGGCTTCGCACAGCAGTATCAATTCACCGACGTGCGGACTGATACCGCCTGTAGCACCGCCGGAAGGCACCGGCCTAATAAACGCCGCATAGGCCTTAGCCAGTTCCGTCATACGGGTTTTATCACCCAACAAACTGCCGCCGCTGAGTGGGCTGCTGGGATCGACCGCAATAACCGCTACTCGTTTTCCCAGGCCAACGAGTAGCATGCCGAAGGTGTTGAGAAAGGTACTTTTCCCGGCACCGGGTGTACCGGTGATGCCAATACGTATTGCCCTTCCCGTCGCGGGCATAATCGTGTCCAACAATTGTTGGCTCAACATTTGATGTCGTGGAAGCTGGCTTTCCACCAGCGTCATGGCCTGAGCGAGCGCGACACGATCCCCCGCCCGCAAGCGACGGATTGATTCATCAAGGGTTTGTGCATTAATCATGGCGCTGGCTAATCCGCATCAGCACATCGCGCACGCTTTCCAGCATCGGCGTACCTGGGCCGTAAATCGCTGCCACGCCACGTTCACGCAGGAAGTCATAATCCTGTGGCGGGATCACACCGCCGGCAATGACACAAATATCCTCACGACCATATTTCCTTAATTCGTTAATCAATTCAGGAATCAGCGTTTTATGACCTGCTGCCAGCGACGATGCGCCAACGACATGCACATCATTTTCCACGGCCAGCCGGGCAATCTCTTGCGATGTGGAGAACATAGGGCTGAGATCGACATCAAAACCCACATCGGAGTATGCGCTGGCTATGACTTTTGCCCCCCGGTCGTGCCCATCCTGCCCCATTTTCGCAATCAAAATGCGCGGACGACGACCATGCTCAGCAAGAAAGTGTTGCGTTTGCGTAATGATGGCGTCGAATTCAACCGCCGCTTCGCTGTCCTGCTGATAGCTTTGCGTGATCACCCCCGTAACGCATTGGCTGGGAACCAGGTAACGGTCAAACGCCGCTTCCAGCGCACTGGAAATCTCACCAAGCGTCGCACGCAATCGTGCGGCCTGAATCGCCGCAGCCAGCAGATTTTCGTTGTGTTGGGCCGCATGGGTCAGCGCGGACAACGCATCGTGAACGGCAGCGGAATCACGCGTGGCGCGGATCTGCTCAAGTGCAGCGATTTGCTCGTTACGCACCTTCACATTGTCGATTTCCAGTACCGGCGTTACCGCTTCTTTATCGAGCTTGTATTTATTAACACCGACAATAGTGCGTTTCCCCTGGTCGATAAGCGATTGCTCGCGCGCGGAAGCCTCCTCAATCATGCGTTTTGGCAGCCCAGACTCGATAGCCTTCGCCATCCCTCCGGCATCATCGATCTGGCGGATAATTGCCCGCGCCTCTTTTATGATTTGATCGGTCAGAGATTCGACATAATAGGAGCCTCCGAGCGGATCGACGGTACGGCAAATCTCCGCTTCTTCCTGCAAGATAATTTGCGTGTTACGCGCAATACGCGCCGAAAAATCCGTTGGTAGCCCCAGCGCTTCATCAAACGCATTGGTGTGCAGAGATTGGGTACCGCCAAGCGTCGCCGCCAGCGCTTCAATAGTGGTGCGAACAATGTTGTTGTAGGGATCCTGTTCCGTCAGGCTCCAGCCGGATGTCTGGCAATGAGTGCGCAGCGCCAGCGACTTCGGATTGGTCGCGCCAAACCCACTAACGGCTTCGCTCCATAAATAGCGGGCGGCGCGCAGCATGGCGACATTCATAAACAGATCCATGCCTATACCGAAGAAGAAAGAGAGGCGCGGCGCGAAGTCATCAATTTTCAGGCCTGCGGAGAGCGCGGCTTTTATATATTCAATGCCGTCCGCAAGGGTAAACGCGACTTGTTGAATACAGTTAGCACCCGCTTCTCCCATATGGTAACCGCTGATGCTAATAGTATTAAATTGCGGCATATTGGCGGAGCACCAGGCAATAATATCGGCAATAATCCGCATTGAAGGCTTAGGTGGGTAAATATAGGTATTGCGGCAGAGATACTCTTTTAAAATATCATTCTGAATAGTACCAGTTAATTTCTCAGGAGAAACACCCTGTTCTTCCGCTGCAACAATATAAAACGCCATGATAGGTAAAACCGCACCATTCATCGTCATCGATACCGACATTTTATCCAGCGGAATATTGTTGAAGAGTATTTTCATATCTTCCACGGTATCAATAGCGACCCCCGCTTTTCCTACATCGCCCGACACGCGCGGGTTATCCGAGTCATATCCCCGGTGAGTTGGCAGATCAAATGCAACGGAAAGTCCTTTCTGCCCGGCGGCGAGATTACGCCGGTAAAATGCGTTCGACTCTCTGGCGGTTGAAAACCCGGCGTACTGGCGTATCGTCCACGGTTGGGCGGTATACATTGTGGCGCGCGGCCCGCGAGTATAAGGCGGAAATCCCGGTAGCGTTCCGGTGATTTCCAGCGCGTTCAGATCGTCAGGAGTATATAAAGGCTTAATCGCAATGCCCTCTGGCGTCAGTTTGACCAGCGACTCAACGCTTTTTCCCTTACGGCTGAGCTCTTTATTTGCAGCTTTTTGCCAGTCAGTCATTGTAGCCATACATATCTCCGTTATTCCAAATCAATAACTCACTGGGCAGAAATAGTAATTTCCACTATCAACGTTGTCGCCAGCAAAAAAAGACCTGCAGCAATTCATTTTTTGCCGCAGGTTATATTCTGATTTTTATCACGCACTAATTAATAGAGTGGGAACGTCGCTTATTTAATGTTTATGGGAAACAAATCGTTCAATTTTTTCCTGTACATGCTCATCAGGATTTTCTGCAATATCTCCAGCGACATGCCGTATATAGTGATTTTGCCCGGAAAGTTGGGGGAAAGCGGGTGCCGCCGAACTGGCAGGGCGAACGTCAAAAGCAGAAAAAACCAGGCTACGCTTAACTTTTTTCCCATCATGCCTATACCTTTCAAGAGAGAGTTAACAGGCAACATACTGAGAGAGAAAGCGTCAGTAAGTGTCAGAGATGTTCAAACCTGTCCCGGCAGTTGTAATCAGTCGTGGGAAATGAAAATCAGAGGAAACAAAAAACCGCCCTCAGGCGGTAGGTTTACAGGTCAGATTCTAACGCATCCTGAATCGCATCGGCGAGGGTGGCGACCTCTTGCGAGACGTTACGTAAATCCATCTGGCTACGAATGCCCGAATTGGCCGTGGTTGCAGAAACTGCCGCCTTTGAAATTTCCAGCGCTGCCTGTACAGCTAATAAGCGCTTTCTGTTTTCTACCGCCTCATCCCCTGTCGCCCCATCAAGATCAAAATACCCTTCTAACATTACCTTCTCCTTCGGGTTTACCAGCAAAGACCAAGCATACACAGTTGAGCGAGAGGATGAAAACGTAAACGCATTGCGAGCCGCCTCGTAAAACGAGGTTATGGCGAGTATTTGAAATAAACAGTAGGCGCGCGTTAAAAGGAATTATCAGGTGGGAGATAGGATTTTCAGTGAGCTTAGAGAAAAGATACCTCTCGAGTGGCAGCAAAAAAAAGGATTAAGAGTGCGATTACAACGCCGGTGAGTGTTCCGGTTATCCATTTGCTCTTTATGCCGGTTAAGAAGAAACATTTATAACACTAAGCGATAGCTAAAATCCGGGAAAAAAAACCGCTCGGACAGAGCGGTAGAAGAACATCACCAGGGAAAATAGGGTTAACGATGATAGCGCGTTAACTATAGTTACTTTCTGTCGCTCTGCCAGTTCAAAAACCATTAATTAAACCAATTACATAGAGAGCCCATATCTATCAGAAATCGATTACAAATGAGAATAATCTCATTGCCAGTAAAGTAATAATTAGCAAACTAATAAACGTAACGAATATGCAATTGCATCCCTCAGGAGCAGCCCGGATTTCCTGTTCCTGAGGGTCTTTTCTTAACAACATTAATTATTCCCCTTTCCACTGAAATGAAATAGGTTATATCGCTCCCGAGCGACTCGCGCTGTGGCCCACGTATAAAGCCGAGCGGCAGATGTACGTTTGCATTAACAGCTTCTTTTCCCTTCATATTACAGGCCTGTTATTTCCTGCATCCCAGCAGCCATTTCATGTGTACTCAACCACGCAGTTCGCCACGTCGATACAGGAAAAATTTTTTTATTTGTGTCTTGAAAAATGTGTTGAAGGAATTATTTATATAAGCGGACAAGCAAAGCTTGCCTTTAAGTTGAACTTTTGAATTGATTATTCAGGAGGTTAAGTTATGGCACTCAAAACCTTGTCAGCACTCCCCGGTTTTACTGACTCTGTTTTTGCTGACCGTTTCAATCGTATCGACCGGCTTTTCAGCCAGTTAACTGGCGACTCACCGGTGGCATCATTACCGGCTTATGATCTGAAAAAAGTCGATACAAGTAATTATCAGCTCCACGTAAGCGTCCCCGGCTGGAAAGAAGACGAACTCGAAATCGAGACCGTCGGCGGGGTACTAAATGTATCCGGTAAACGCGCGGAAAATGAAACCCATGATGAACAGGGCTGGATATACAAAGGTATTCGCCGCGCGGATTTCCGTTTGAGCTTTTCGCTTCCGGAACATACAAAAGTGAGCAACGCAAAACTTGAAAATGGCATATTGCTGGTGTCCATTTATCAGGAAATTCCCGAGAGCGAAAAACCGCGTAAGATTGCCATTGAAAATACGCAAAAAGCCATTGAACATCAGGCTTGATAGCTTTTCCTCTTCCTCTACGGCCCGCGCATGCGGGCCTTTTTCTTATCCTGTTCCTGATACGCTGCCTTGCCGACACGTATAAACGCGAAGAGATGCTTTTCGCAGAATGTGTGACCGCAGGACGTAGTTGTAATTCATTACTGTGACGCCCTCATCATCAAGCGGCAAAATGAAAAGCCACACGATTCTCGCGCTGTACAAAAGGATTACGGGCAATATGCTCGGGGATAGTGTATGGTTGCAGGCCATTTATCAGGATAATACTCTATGCCACAACGCAAAGACTCAAAAAACAATCGCAACTTCCTCACCAAATGCACCTGCCCTCACTGTTCACAACAGTCAGAACACAGCTTCTCCCGAGTCCAGAAAGGCGCCGCGTTAATGTGCCCGCACTGCAGTAAAATCTTCCATCAGGACAAAGCCGCTTTCGCTTAAAACCGAGCTATGTTGAGAAACCGGTCGAAATATCAGGGCCGGTTATCGAACTGGGCGTTCCTGACAATGAAAGCCACGGCAAATATTTCGACCTGAATCACGCCAACATGATTGTTCTTAAGTAACCGTTGATCAGCATGCGAAGAGAAATTACCTGGGTAAAGCCGCAGAACTGCCCTAACACTTCAGCAGCCGTCCAGTCGTTACCCTCATCAACGGTGAAAGACACATCGCAAAGATCATCCGTCGGTACCGTTCGCAAGCATCCCGCTCGCTTTAAGCCGAGTAGCATGCGTTTTCAACGTTGTAGCCCCAGTAGTAATTACCCGCATCAGAGGCCGCCGTTGACGACTTATTAATAACGCTATGAGTATCAACGCATTCAGCCAGACGCCTGGCCTGCTTATGCAGGAAGCATGTATAACCACAACAAAACTATTGATCCTTCATTATAGAAATCTCGACCATAATATATTCAGGGGTGATGCGGCTAATAACAGGGGCACTTATGAAAAACTTAATACTCGGTGTGATTGCAAAAATCTCGAAAATGGATGCGGAAGCCAAGCTACTTGCAGCCAAAGTGGAAGCTCAGTCTTTACTTATCGGGGCGTTGATGCTGACACTTGGCAAAAACGGTGGCATGAATGAAATGCTTGATAATGTAAAAAAAGCGATTAACGCAGCGCTTGATGCGGCTGATATTCCACTGAAATCAGATGCAGAACTACTTATGAATGAATTTAACAATCTTATTCAGTTAACTCAGTTGCTTGAAACAAACGACGCTGAAATTGATATAGAAGCGTTAAAGGGCGCGTCCGATAAAATTTGACGCAATGTGGTTATTAATCATAAGGCTGGAAAGATAAACATCCGGCCTTTTATTTGCGCGACTACCGGCCATCTCTTTACCCTAACGTTTGTCATGAACACCACATGATCTACGAACCCAGCTACAATGCATAAAACCTGAATATTACCAGCTTTTTCATTGCCATCCGGCAGCGAAGCCACTCAATCAGTTGGTAGCATAAATCCCTTGCGATCAGTGAATCGATGGCTGATGTTTCGATTCTCTCCCGGAGGGTGAAATCACCCCACAGAGCAGGCTCTGCATGTCTGCGCTGGAAACATCGAACATGTCGATGGTGATGCAATCTTGCCGTCTGGCATCAATCCAGGCGGATACGCCGTCCTAATGTTATCCCGATCCGGTTTGGCCCTGACGCCACTGGTTTTATTTGCCTAACTGAACGATATTAAATATTCACATCACACCGATATTCGCGACAGAACATTTCTTGTTTGTCGGTGAGCACCACAGTATTTCTTAAGGAGAGGTTATGAAGCCAGTAGAAGACGCGATTAATGACCTGCAGTGTCGTGCTTTAGCGTATGAAATCATTTTTCAGTCCATTTGCTCAGAGTTGCCGCAAGTGTTCATCGAGAAAGCCGTAGAGAACATTGAGCTTAACTTCAAAGCATTTGAATCTGGCACGCATTCTGAAGCAGGGAAAGCAAAGCTCGAAGCGGCGAAAGCTATAGCCTCAAGAATTATAGGAGCAAAGATTTAACCTCTCTCCCAGGCGTGATCCAGAAGTGGAGGGGAAGTCATCATCATTTCTCCTCCACTTTTTCCATTGCTGCGTTGTCGCGGTTGTTATGGTCAGAAATGTGGGCGCGCGTCCCCAAAAGCAGGGAAAAGGCCTGATGCTTCACTCACCCGACAGTTCTGAAAATGAACGTCCACGATAGTCGCGCATGGCAGTCTGAACGCCATCAAGCATTTACAGTTCGATACCTTAGACATATGGGCGAACGGGTTAATACAGCCCGGGAGCCGTTATCTCTTCTTCGAAAAATGAAAGGATGGGAAAGTACAGAAATGGTGTGTGGATAGACGCCCCCAGGTACCTGACCATTTAACCAAGCACGCGAAGCACATTGACTTAATTCTCGAAGGAGGTACTGAGCGCTCTATCTGCTCATACTCGCCCAGCGAGTAATATGCTTTTCCGATCACATCAGCAAATGATAAAGAGGTCATCCCGGCATTATGGATGCGCATAGTCAAATCACCATACTCAAACATGCCGCGCCCATAAACCGGATCAAAATCGCCGATACACTCAACCATACTGTCGAGGTAGTAAAGCATCACGCCGCACTGTCCGGTATAGGCTAAATACTGAGCATCGCGATACATTACCGCAACATCGTTCAGCTTGCGTACGCCTGCCAGATATAGAAACTGACAAGCCAAAATGAGGCTCTGCTGAATCAATATAAGAGCGCACCAGCAAGAAGATGCTGGAGGTGATACACCAATGCCAGGCTTATTACTCCAGCGCGGTTATGTGTAGAAATGGTTATTCCAATGCGGCAAGAAGATAGATCACACGTAGGTGCATGTGGCGCACCATTAACATTGACTAGCATTTTTTTCATCTGCTTTTACATTTTCAGCGGGTGATGTAGCAGGCCTGGTTGCATATATGATACCCACAGATAAAAAATGCTGATGGCTATACGCAGGGTGCGCGGAGGGAAAACACCGGAGTTTTGCTTATTCAATTCGACGAAAAGTCCGCATTTTTGATTTAAAGCTTGAAATTATGATTGAATCGCCACGGATAATCTAGACACTTCCGAGCCGTTGATAATACTGGTTTTCATATTCTGTCGGTGACATCTGTTCGCTAGAACCATGCCGACGCTTACTGTTATAAAACATTTCGATGTAATCAAAAATATCACTGCGGGCTTCTTCCCGCGTTCCGTAGATCTTTTTCTTTATCCGTTCACGTTTCAACAACTGGAAAAAACTTTCTGCAACCGCATTATCATGGCAGTT
>NZ_JAENHT010000002.1:0-499268 GCF_016620385.1 Kosakonia sp. LAM2021 | reverse complement strand
TCAACGTGAGACGTGTTGATGGTGATACCACGAGCTTTTTCTTCCGGCGCGTTATCGATCTGGTCGAATGCGCGAGCAGAACCACCGTAGGTTTTAGCCAGAACGGTAGTGATTGCAGCGGTCAGAGTAGTTTTACCATGGTCAACGTGGCCGATAGTACCGACGTTGACGTGCGGTTTTGTACGTTCAAATTTTTCTTTAGACACGGCTTTATTCCTTACTATAGTGCTCTCCCTCTTTGGAGAGAGCACGGGACTTTGGTTTTAACCCTGCGGCTTATTTACCACGGGCTTCAATTACGGCCTGAGCAACGTTGTTCGGCGCATCATCATACTTCAGGAATTCCATAGTATAAGACGCACGACCTTTGGTCAGAGAACGCAGCTGAGTTGCATATCCAAACATTTCAGACAGCGGAACTTCAGCGTGGATCTTAACGCCAGTAACTTCAGATTCCTGACCGCGCAGCATACCGCGACGACGGCTAAGGTCACCGATTACGTCACCGGTGTTCTCTTCCGGAGTCTCTACTTCAACCTTCATGATCGGCTCAAGCAGAACTGGTTTCGCTTTCTTAAAGCCATCTTTAAAGGCAATAGACGCAGCCAGTTTAAACGCCAGTTCAGAGGAGTCAACGTCGTGGTAAGAACCGAAGTGCAGACGCACACCGAGATCAACTACCGGGTAACCCGCCAGCGGGCCAGATTTCAGCTGTTCCTGGATACCTTTATCAACGGCCGGGATGTATTCGCCAGGAATTACACCACCTTTGATGTCGTTGATGAACTCGTAACCTTTCGGGT
Organism: Kosakonia sp. LAM2021; assembly: GCF_016620385.1. Taxonomy (NCBI): domain Bacteria; kingdom Pseudomonadati; phylum Pseudomonadota; class Gammaproteobacteria; order Enterobacterales; family Enterobacteriaceae; genus Kosakonia; species Kosakonia sp. LAM2021. The sequence continues at coordinate 498,465 of NZ_JAENHT010000002.1, read as the reverse complement.
TAGAGCCCGGCTCCAGCGGGTACATGTCGATAACAACATGACCGTACTGACCGCGACCACCAGACTGCTTAGCGTGTTTACCTTCGATATCGGTAACTTTCGCACGAATCGCTTCGCGGTAAGCAACCTGAGGTTTACCGACGTTCGCTTCAACGTTGAATTCACGTTTCATACGGTCAACGATGATGTCGAGGTGCAGCTCACCCATACCAGCGATAATGGTCTGGTTAGATTCTTCATCAGTCCATACGCGGAATGACGGGTCTTCTTTCGCCAGACGGCCCAGAGCCAGACCCATTTTTTCCTGGTCAGCTTTGGTTTTCGGTTCTACCGCGATGGAGATTACCGGTTCCGGGAATTCCATACGTTCCAGAATGATCGGGTGATCCGGGTCACACAGGGTGTCACCAGTGGTCACGTCTTTCAGACCGATTGCAGCAGCGATGTCGCCAGCGCGAACTTCTTTGATCTCTTCACGTTTGTTAGCGTGCATCTGAACGATACGGCCGAAACGCTCACGTGCAGATTTCACGGAGTTCAGGATGGTATCACCAGAGTTAACCACACCGGAGTACACACGGAAGAAGGTCAGGTTACCAACAAACGGGTCGGTAGCGATTTTGAACGCCAGCGCAGAGAACGGCTCTTCATCACTTGCGTGACGCTCAGCCGGAGTATCTTTACCATCGTCCAGGATACCGTTGATCGCAGGTACGTCAGTCGGGGACGGCAGGTAGTCAACTACCGCATCCAGCATCGCCTGAACACCTTTGTTCTTAAACGCAGAACCACAAGTTACCAGGATGATTTCGTTGTTCAGAACACGCTGACGCAGAGCTTTTTTGATCTCTTCTTCAGTCAGTTCTTCACCACCCAGGTATTTCTCCATCAGCTCTTCAGAAGCTTCAGCAGCGGATTCGATCAGATTCTGGTGCCATTCGTCAGCCAGATCCTGCATCTCAGCCGGGATATCTTCGTATTCGAAGGTTACGCCCTGGTCTGCATCGTTCCAGTTGATGGCTTTCATTTTCACCAGGTCAACAACACCGGTGAAACCTTCTTCAGCACCAATTGCCAGCTGCAGCGGAACCGGGTTCGCGCCCAGACGGGTTTTGATCTGACCAACAACTTTCAGGAAGTTAGCGCCCATGCGGTCCATTTTGTTAACGAACGCGATGCGCGGAACTTTATATTTGTTTGCCTGACGCCATACGGTTTCAGACTGCGGCTGAACACCACCAACGGCGCAGTAAACCATTACCGCACCGTCAAGAACACGCATGGAACGTTCTACTTCGATGGTGAAGTCAACGTGCCCCGGGGTGTCGATGATGTTTACGCGATGCGGTTCATACTGCTTCGCCATACCAGACCAGAATGCGGTAGTCGCTGCGGAGGTAATGGTAATACCACGCTCCTGCTCCTGCTCCATCCAGTCCATGGTTGCGGCGCCGTCATGAACTTCACCGATTTTGTGGTTTACACCGGTGTAGAACAGAATACGTTCGGTAGTCGTGGTTTTACCGGCGTCGATGTGCGCACTGATACCAATGTTACGGTAGCGTGCGATGGGTGTTGTACGAGCCATTTGATTCCTCGTTTGTCTCTTTAGGCGTTCAAATTTAAGTTGCCAAACGGCGGGCCACTTGCTTGAAGCGCCCGCCATATGACTAAAACTCCGAAGGGATTACCAACGGTAGTGTGCGAACGCCTTGTTGGCTTCGGCCATACGGTGAACGTCTTCACGTTTCTTAACTGCGGTACCTTTGTTGTCCGCAGCATCGGAAAGTTCGTTCGCCAGGCGCAGAGCCATGGATTTATCACCGCGTTTACGAGCAGCTTCAACGATCCAACGCATTGCCAGAGCATTGCGACGAACCGGACGAACTTCAACCGGAACCTGATAAGTAGAACCACCAACGCGGCGAGACTTAACTTCTACAGTCGGGCGCACGTTTTCGAGAGCTACTTCGAAAGCTTCCAGTTCATTTTTACCAGAACGCTGAGCCAGGGTCTCAAGCGCGCTGTATACGATTGCTTCTGCAGTAGATTTTTTACCGTCTACCATCAGGATATTGACAAATTTAGCCAGCAGTTCTGATCCGAACTTCGGATCCGGCAGAATTTTACGCTGACCAATAACACGACGACGTGGCATGGAAATACTCCGTTGTTAATTCAGGATTGTCCAAAACTCTAAGAGTTTAGTTTGACATTAAAGTTAAAACAGTTTGGCCTTACTTAACGGAGAACCATTAAGCCTTAGGACGTTTCACGCCGTATTTGGAGCGAGATTGCTTACGGTCTTTAACACCGGAGCAGTCGAGCGCGCCACGTACAGTGTGGTAACGAACACCCGGGAGGTCTTTTACACGACCGCCACGGATCAGGATCACGGAGTGCTCCTGCAGGTTGTGACCTTCACCACCGATGTAGGAAGTCACTTCAAAACCGTTGGTCAAACGAACACGACATACTTTACGCAGTGCGGAGTTCGGTTTTTTCGGGGTGGTAGTATATACGCGAGTACATACGCCACGTTTTTGCGGGCATGCTTCCAGCGCAGGCACGTTGCTTTTTGCAACTTTGCGAGCGCGTGGTTTGCGTACCAGCTGGTTAACTGTTGCCATTAAATAGCTCCTGGTTTTAGCTTTTGCTTCGTAAACACGTAATAAAACGGCCTCATATAATATGAGGACGCAGAATTTTATGGCTGTGCTTAAAAGGTGTCAAGAAATATACAGCGATCACACATTACCAATGCATCTGAACAGTGTTTTTCACCGTCAGACTAACGAAATCAGTATAGCCAACCCTGACGACACTGCTTGAAATTTGACCACCCAGACCACGGGCATCGATATCTTCTTTAAGCGCGTGCACAGTTATGGGGGCGTTTAGCAATAACTCAACATAGCGCCCGTTTTGCAAGGCTGCCGTTACGCCATCTGAAAGCAGCAGAAGATCGTCGCCGGGGCGCAGCAAACGGAGCATCGACGCCATATCACACTGCCAGGGAGAGCGGGACAAGGTATGCAGCATAAATGCCTCAAAAGGTCAGAACGACGGTGTAACTATCAAGCTTTTCGCGCAGCGCATCCGGTTCCAGGCGCTGAGCCGGCAACACGAAGGTGGTCTCCTCGCCTAACCCACGCTCACGTAGCGAATCTGCACACAGCCAGCACTGTTCGATGTCATAAAGCGGCAGAACTTTAAACGTCGCGATGTAATCGCGCGCTAATACCGCGTCCGGCTGCTGATTGGCCAGTAACTGGAATACCCCATCACCAATAAAAAACACGCCGATATCATCGGTAAACGCTGAAGTCGCCAGCAACGCATCCAGCCCTTCGCGACCGGAAGCGGAACCATGCGGCGCAGAAGTAAATACAAAGGCGATACGTTGCATCAGAATTGCACCACCCGATCGCAAGAGAGCGCGGCTTCCGCCAGCGAGCCAAGGCCGGTCAGTGAAAAACCGGCTTGCAGGTTTGCGCCAGATAACGCCAGACGTTGTGCTTCGGCATCATCAACGACGCCTCGGCGCAGCGCGGCAGCAACGCAGATATGCAGCTCGACCTGGTGTTCCTCATGCAGGCGCTGCCAGGCGCGGACCATGTCAAATTCATCACTGGCGGGCGCCGTGAGCGCGTTCGCGTTGCTCACCCCTTCGCGATAAAAAAAGACGCTGGCTAACGTATGCCCGGCATCCAGTAGCGCCTGCGCAAACTGGTACGCGCTGCTGGCCTGTTGGGTTCCATACGCCGGGCCGGTGACCATCAGGGCAAAACGCATTAACGATCCTGTACGGAAAAATCACCGCTTTTGAACTGGCGGATATAGAGATAAACGGTGTGTTTTGAAATATTGAGGCGATCGGCGACCTGGTTGATCGCGTCTTTGATATCAAAGATCCCCTTCTCGTAGAGATTCAGTACGATCTGGCGATTCTTGGCGTTGTTAGAAACGTTACGATCGGCGTTGACCTCTTCAATGGTGAACTCCAGCGTTTGCATGACCAGATCTTCCACTGAGGAAGCAAAGTTCACCGAAGAGCCAACATCAGGCGTTTCTGGCGGCACAAAAGTGCTCATGATCTGTGAGAACGGCACATCAAGGTTCATGTTGATGCACAGCAGACCAATCACGCGGTGATCGCGGTTACGGATAGCGATAGTGACGGACTTCATCAGCACACCGCTTTTCGCGCGGGTAAAGTAGCACTTCGATACGCTGCTGTCGGCGCCGGTCATATCATGCAGCATGCGCAGAGCGAGATCGGTGATGGGCGAGCCAATTTTACGCCCTGTGTGTTCGCCATTGGCAATACGGATTGCGGAACATTTCAAATCTTGCAGGGAGTGCAAAACGATTTCACAGTGGCTGCCAATGAGCATCGCTAACCCGTCCACCACCGCTTCATAGGATTTGAGGATATCGAAGTCGGTCTGATCGAAAGGACGTTGATCCAGCAAATCAAGTTCACTGGTTTCGTTGGTTAATAGCGACCTGGACATGAAAAAAAACACTCCTTTTCAGGAGCCTGTCGTTATGTTTTCAGGGCAGGCTCAGTATTTATATGGGGATATAAATTAATACATCGTAGGTTAAGCTTTCCAGAATTATATCCCTGCTGCAAAAAAAAACGCCGCCCGGAGGCGGCGCTATTGCAAATTTTATTTCTTACTGGTGTCTGCGGCTTTTGCGTCAGCAGCTTTATCGCCCGCTGCCGGTGCAGCTTCTGGCGCTGCGGCATCTGCTTTCGGTGCGGCTTTGATATCCAGCAACTCGACATCAAATACCAGCGTGGAGTTAGCCGGAATGCCCGGAACGCCAGTTTTCCCGTAAGCCAGTGCCGGTGGGATAACCAGTTTGATTTTGCCGCCTTTCTTGATATTTTTCAGGCCTTCGGTCCAGCCAGGGATAACACCGTCAAGACGGAAAGAGAGCGGCTCACCACGGGTGTAAGAGTTATCGAACTCTTTACCGTCGATCAGCGTGCCTTTGTAGTTCACAACAACCGTGTCGCTGTCTTTCGGCGCATCACCGGTACCTTCTTTCTCTACTTTGTACAGCAGACCGGTATCGGACGTTTTCACACCTTTCTCTTTGGCGAAGGTGTCACGGAAGGCTTTACCTTTTGCTTCGTTGTCAGCAGCGTCTTTTTCCATGCGATCCTGCGCGGCAGTTTTCACACGCGTCTCAAACGCTTGCAGGGTTTGTTCGATCTCCTGGTCGCTCAGTTTGCTCTTATCGGCAAACGCGTCCTGAACACCGGCGATCAGCTGAGCTTTATCCAGTTTGATACCCAGTTTTTCCTGCTCTTTCAGCGAGTTTTCCATGTAGCGGCCCAGCGAAGCGCCCAGCGCATAGGCGGATTTCTGGTCGTCATTTTTAAATGCCGCTTTGCTGTCAGCTGCTGCAGCCGGTTCTTTCTTTGCAGCGGTATCGGCAGCGAAAGAGATCGGTGCGTGAAGGGCGACGGCCATCGTGGTCGCCAGCAGCGTGACTTTAAACAGTGATTTCATCCATTTCTCCAGGGGCCGGGGCATCTCGCCCCAGGGTTAAACAAAAATGTAAGAGACGTACTATAAAGCGTTGCGGTGGAAATCAACATAAGGACACCACCTGAATTCACCTGTTTTCTGACTATTTTTGTTTAAATAAGTTTCTGCTTTTCTTTGCCAAAGCTGTACCTGGCGGCAAAGTTCAGTAAAATTCGCCCGTTTAACGAAAATCAGGCCGGACGCAATCCAGAGGTGATGTATGCAAGAGTTAACAACAGAAGCGCGACTGGCGGAACTGGAGAGCCGGTTGGCTTTTCAGGAGATGACCATCGAGGAATTAAACCAGACGGTTGTTACCCATGAGCTGGAAATGGCGAAGCTGCGCGAACATCTGCGGTTAATGGCGGAAAAGCTCAAAGCCAGCCAGCCTTCGCACATGGCATCCCCTTCAGAAGAGACGCCGCCGCCCCATTATTAAGGCGTAAAAAAAGCGGGTTTCCCCGCTTATCAATGACGCTATGAATTTCGTGTTGCAGGCAGGCGGCAAACTTGAAAATCCCCGGGAGCACAGAAAACGATGCGACCGGGGTTTGAAAGCGAAGCCAACGCCCCTGCGGCGCGAAAAACGACGCGTATTAGTGGCAGCCGCAACCGCCATTACCGCCGCAACCACCTTTACCGTGGTCATGGCCGTGATCGTGACCGTGGCCACCGCAGCAACCGTCGTGATCGTGGTCGTGGTCATGATCGTGACCATGCGGACCGTGAACGTGGCCGTGAGCCAGCTCTTCTTCGGTTGCTTCGCGGATAGCAACAACTTCAACGTTGAACTTCAGGTTCTGGCCAGCCAGCATGTGGTTACCGTCAACAACAACGTGGTCGTCTTCCACTTCGGTGATTTCTACCGGTACCGGGCCCTGGTCGGTTTCTGCCAGGAAGCGCATGCCAACCTGCAGCTCGTCAACGCCCATAAAGACGTCTTTCGGTACGCGCTGCACCAGGTTTTCGTCGTACTGACCGTAAGCGTCGTTCGCGCCAACAGCCACATCGAATTTGTCGCCGACTTCGTGACCGTCCAGCGCGTTTTCCAGACCAGAGATCAGGGAACCGTGACCGTGCAGGTAGTCCAGCGGCGCACTCACCGGAGACTCATCAACCAATACACCGTCTTCTGTACGTACCTGATAGGCCAGGCTGACCACCAGGTCTTTTGCTACTTTCATGATATCTCCTGAGCGTGGGAAAATTACTGGCGCAGATTGTAGCGGAATTCTGCACCCGTGTACCCTTTAGCTTAAAAAAAGCTGCCCGATCTCGCTAGTCCGGATGAAAAATGCCAATCACTTGCTCATCTTTGCGAACATGCTCGCGGGCTTCTTTATCCGCTTCACGCATCTGATGCCCGCACTTAACGCACTCAACAATATCGACATTATTTTCACGCCACATTGCCATTGAGTCCTTCGCCTGGCATGCCGGGCAAACCGCCCCGGCGATAAAACGTTTTCGTACAGCCATTCGATTCCCCTTATTCAAACTCGTCCCAACCATCCAGCTGGCGACGCTCTTGCTGCATTTCACGCTGGAAAATCTCCTCCAGCTCGCGCCGCGCTTCGCGGACACGGGAAATTTGCATCGTATCGGTATGCACCGGCATCAGCTCGCGCAGCATACGCATATCCAAACGTTTAAAGTGCAGTTGCGCACGCTGAGCCTGATGTGGATGCATCCCCAGCGAAATAAGCGTCTTACGCCCTAACTCCAGCGCACTGGAGAACGTCTCGCGGGAAAACTGCGTCACACCGGCCTGAAGGAGTTCATGCGCTTCCACACGCCCGCGAGCGCGTGCCAGGATTGCCAGGTTCGGAAAATGCTGCTGGCAAATCTCCACCAGCTTCATCGTATCCAGCGGGTCATTACAGGTGATGACGATCGATTGCGCCGCTTCCGCGCCTGCCGAGCGCAACAACTCCACTTGAGTTGCATCCCCGTAATACACTTTATACCCATATTTACGCATCAAATTGACGGCGCTGATATCACGCTCCAGCACGGTAATGCGCATCTTATTCGCCATTAACAGACGGCCAATCACCTGACCAAAACGGCCAAACCCCACCACAATCACCTGGGGTTTATCATCTTCCACCCATGGGGTTTCATCTTCATCTTCCGGGGTGTTAAAACGCCGGGAGAGCAGTTTATCCACGCCGCGCATCAGCAACGGTGTGGTCATCATCGACAACGTGACGGTCACCAGCAGCAGCGCCATTTGATCATTTTGGAACAGACGCTGAGAAGATGCGGAAGAGAACAAAACAAACGCGAATTCACCACCCTGACTTAACACACCGGCGAACTGCATACGCTCCGAGCTGCGCAAACCGTATATCCGCGACAACCCATACAGCACCAGCGATTTTACCGCCACCAGCACCGCAACGCTCAGCACCACCCATAGCAGATGGGTATAGAGCACGCCGAGGTTCAGCGCCATGCCAACGGAAATAAAAAACAACCCTAGCAGCAGCCCTTTAAAAGGCTCGATCGCGATCTCAAGTTCGTGGCGATATTCGCTTTCGGCCAGCAACACGCCAGCGATAAAGGTTCCCAGCGCCATTGATAACCCCAGCGCATCCATAAATAGCGCCGAACCAAGCACCAACAGTAACGTCGCGGCGGTAAACACTTCACGCACCCCGGAACCGGCAATAAAGCGGAACACAGGCCGCAGCAAATAGCGACCGCCAATTAACATGCCCGCGAACGCCAGCACTTTCATGCCAACCTTCATCCAGTCGAGATGCTCATCACCATTGCCTGCCAGCAACGGCACCAGCGCCAGCGCCGGGATCACCGCTAAATCCTGAAACAGCAGCACCGAAAATCCCAGTTGGCCGGACTCGCTGCGGTTCATGCCTTTATCGCGCATCAGTTGCAGCGCCATCGCGGTGGATGACATCGCCAGACCGATACCGCCAATCACCGCCGCCTGCCAGGAGAATTGCGTCAGCATCAGTAACCCGGCGAGGATCGCCGCACTGAGCAGCACCTGTGCCGCGCCCACGCCAAAGATGGAGCGCCGAAGCTCCCAAAGTTTTCGCGGGTTCAGCTCCAGCCCGATAATAAACATCAGGAACACCACGCCCAGCTCGGAGAAATGGAGGATTTCATCAACATCGCTGATAAACCCCAGCCCCCACGGGCCAATCGCGATACCCGCAAGCAAATAGCCGAGCACCGCGCCAATCCCTAAACGCGCGGCAAGCGGGACGGCGACAACTGCCGCGAAAAGAAATAACACACCGGCCAGTAAGAGCGCGGAACCTTCCATTAACGGCCTCCCACAGGCAACGGCGATGCCAGCCAGTCACCATACGCTTTGGCATGACTCGCCAACTCCTGCGGCTGTTGCCGGCGCGCCCAGTACACAATAATCGGGCTTAACCAGTGCATACGGCACATGGCGGCAGTCAGCTCAAACGGGCGCAAAATGTCATTCATGGAGTAGCGATTAAGCCCATCGTGACGATACGCGGCCTCCGGTTCTCCGGTGGTGACCACGCTACGCCAATACTTTCCCGCGAGTTGGTTCCCGCCAATGCCGCTGGCAAAGCCACGGCTTAACACACGGTCAAGCCACTCTTTGAGCAGCGCCGGGCAACTGTAGGTATATAACGGATGTTGAAACACAATGACGTCATGCTCGCGCAGCAACGCCTGTTCATAAGGAATATCGATAAAAAAGTCAGGGTAACGGGCATAAAGATCGTGCACCGTGACATTTTGCAGCTGCGTTGCCGGCTTAAGCAAAACCCGGTTAGCCACCGAGTCCTGTGATTCCGGATGGGCATACAGCAGCAACACTTTCGCTGTCTGCGACATCATTCCCCTCCCGGGCGTCAAACTCTGGCGAGCGGCCTGTGGGCGCTGCCAGAATGATTTTGTCTATCATCTTCATTTTGGGCTACCATTGCGGCCCCGGTGCGTCTTTTGGCCGCACACTTACATTATCATAATGACAAATTAACATAGTCTGAACATACGGCGCCTTATGATTGTTTTCTCCTCGTTACAAATTCGTCGCGGCGTGCGTGTCCTGCTGGATAACGCCACAGCCACCATTAACCCGGGCCAGAAAGTAGGCCTGGTGGGTAAAAACGGCTGCGGCAAATCCACGCTGCTGTCGCTATTGAAAAACGAGATCGGTGCCGACGGCGGCAGCTTCACGTTTCCCGGCACCTGGCAACTGGCATGGGTGAACCAGGAAACGCCAGCGCTGAATGAAGCGGCTATAGACTATGTGATCGATGGCGATCGCGAATACCGCCAGCTTGAAGCCGAACTTAACGCCGCCAACGAACGTAACGATGGTCACGCCATTGCCACCGTGCACGGAAAGCTCGACGCGATTGATGCGTGGACCATTCGCTCGCGCGCGTCCAGTCTGCTGCACGGTCTGGGTTTCAGCAACGAGCAACTGGAGCGCCCGGTAAGCGACTTCTCCGGTGGCTGGCGTATGCGTTTAAACCTCGCGCAGGCGCTGATTTGCCGCTCCGACTTACTGCTGCTTGATGAACCGACCAACCACCTCGATCTCGATGCAGTGATCTGGCTGGAAAAGTGGCTGAAAAGCTACCAGGGAACGCTGATCCTGATTTCCCACGACCGCGATTTCCTCGATCCGGTGGTGGACAAAATTCTGCATATCGAGCAACAAAGCCTGTTCGAATATACCGGCAACTACAGCTCGTTTGAGCGCCAGCGCGCCACGCGCCTTGCCCAGCAGCAGGCCACTTATGAAAGCCAGCAGCAGCGCGTTGCGCATCTGCAAAGCTTTATCGACCGCTTCAAAGCGAAAGCCAGTAAAGCGAAACAGGCACAAAGCCGCATCAAAATGCTTGAGCGCATGGAGTTGATTGCGCCAGCACACGTCGATAACCCGTTCCACTTCAGCTTCCGCGCACCGGAAAGCCTGCCCAACCCGCTATTAAAGATGGAAAAAGTGAGCGCCGGTTACGGCGATCGCACCATTCTGAACGCCATCAAGCTGAATCTGGTGCCGGGTTCACGCATTGGCCTGCTGGGACGTAACGGCGCGGGTAAATCCACGCTTATCAAACTGCTGGCAGGTGAACTGGCGGCGCAGAGCGGTGAAATCGGGCTGGCGAAAGGCATTAAGCTCGGTTACTTCGCCCAGCATCAACTGGAGTTTTTACGCGCTGACGAATCACCGTTGCAGCACCTGGCGCGTCTCGCACCGCAGGAGCTGGAGCAGAAACTGCGCGATTACCTGGGCGGCTTTGGTTTCCAGGGCGATAAAGTCACGGAAATCACCGAGCGCTTCTCCGGCGGCGAAAAAGCGCGTCTGGTGCTGGCGTTGATCGTCTGGCAGCGTCCAAACCTGCTGCTGCTCGATGAACCGACCAACCACCTCGATCTGGATATGCGCCAGGCGCTGACCGAAGCGCTGATTGAGTTTGAAGGCGCGTTAGTGGTCGTGTCGCACGATCGCCACCTGATTCGCTCCACCACAGACGATCTCTACCTGGTGCACGACGGCAAAGTGGAGCCGTTCGAAGGCGATCTGGAAGATTACCAGCAATGGCTGAGCGACGTGCAAAAACAGGAAAGCCAGCCTGCGGATACGGTAAAAGAGGGCGCCAACAGCGCGCAGGCGCGTAAAGATCAGAAGCGCCGGGAAGCCGAGCTACGTACGCAAACTCAGCCACTGCGCAAAGAGATTGCCCGGCTGGAAAAAGAGATGGAAAAACTCAACGCCCAACTGGCGCAGGCCGAAGAAAAGCTCGGTGACAGCGGTCTTTACGATCAAAGCCGCAAAGCGGAATTAACCACCTGTTTGCAACAGCAGGCGGCGGCAAAATCGGGCCTCGAAGAGTGCGAAATGGCCTGGCTGGACGCGCACGAGCAACTGGAAGCCATGTTGCAAGGGGAGTAACACGCAACGACGGCGGCGGGAGAGCTTATGAATCTGGATATCACCAACGACATTACGTTTCGCAAGCTGGGCATCTTCATGGCCTTTATGGAAAAGGGCAATATTGCGCGCGCCGCCGAAGCGCTCAATCTCAGCGGTGTCAGCGTACACCGGGCGCTGCACACGCTGGAAGAGAATGTCCGTTGCCCGCTGTTTGCCCATAAAGGCCGTAACCTTATCCCGCTGCCTGCCGCGTGGACGCTGCTGGAGTATTGCCAGGAAGTGACGCAGTTAATGGAGCGCGGGCTGGATGAAGCGCGTAAAACCGCTGGCGTTGGCCAGGGGCGGTTGCGCGTCGGTACGCTCTACTCCCTGACGCTGGAAACCGTACCGCGGCTGATAATGGGAATGAAATTGCGGCGTCCTGATCTGGAGATGGATCTGACGATGGGCTCAAACGAAACGCTGTTGCATATGCTTGAGGAAGGCAGCCTTGACGCGATTTTGATCTCCATTTCAGAAAGCGATATCGACCGCAACAACCTCGAAGTTCTGCCGCTGTTCCATGACGACATCTTCCTTGCCGCACCAGCGAGCGCCACGCTTGAAACCGATACCCTTGCCGATCTGCGCGATTACCGCACGCAAAAATTTGTTTCACTGGCCGAAGGTTTCGCCACCTATGCCGGTTTTCAGGAAGCATTTCATATCGCCGGTTTTGAGCCGGAAATTGTCACCCGCGTGAATGACATCTTCTCCATGCTGAGCCTGGTACAAGCGGGCGTCGGGTTTACGCTGATGCCGGGAAGAATGAAGAAAGTCTACGAAGGATCCGTGCAGATGTTGCGCCTCGCCGAGCCGTATCAAATGCAGCAATTGATCGCCATTGTCTTTTCCCGCAACCGCGAGCGCGATCCCAACTTGCTGGCGCTGGCGGCGGAAGGGCGCATGTACGCCCGCAGCCTGCAAGAAAACATTACGTCTGCATCCTGAGGCGATTCGCCAGATGTACCGCCACATCCACACCGCTGCGCTCCAGCGAAATGCTTTCGCCGTTCCACGCGGCTTGCCGGGTCAGGCAGGTCAGAATACCGCCCGGCGGCATTTCAATCGCCAGCCGCGCGTCGCGTTCATTAGCGGCAACAACCGCCTCTTGCCAGCGCACGGTGCGCGCCATATTCCACGCCAGATCGTCAGCGATTTTCTCCGGCTGCCATAACACGCGCCCGGTGCTACCGCTTAAATAAGCGCACTGCGGGCGGCGGAGCGTCACATCTGCAAACGCCTGCGCCAGTTTTTCGGCGGGTTTTTCCAGCAATGCACAGTGGGAAGGTACGCTGACTGCGAGGCGCTGCGCCTTGCTGGCCCCTTTTGCTAATGCCCGTTGCGCCACTTGCGCCATCACCTCATCACTGCCGGCAATGACAATCTGCGTCTCAGCGTTGAGATTAGCGATATAGGCTCCGCTGCCTTCGATCAGCGTTTCCACCGTGGGCAACGTCAGCCCCATAATCGCCGTCAGCCCGTAGCCATGCGGATACGCCTGCTCCATTAAATCGCCGCGCAGTGCCACCAGACGCAGCGCATCACGAAAATCGAGCGCGCCCGCGATCACCGCCGCCGGATATGCGCCAATCGACAGGCCGCTGGTGATATCAACACGCACGCCGCGCCGCTGTAATTCGCGCGCCCAGGCGACACCGGCAATCAGCAGCGCCAGTTGTACTGCGCGGGTATGCTTTAGCGATTCGGCGGTATCGAGGTTGTCGATTTCCGCCCCCAACACGTCGCGAGCTTCATCCATTTCACTGCCGGGCAGCGCCTGTAACATTCCCGGACGCTGTGTCCCCTGCCCCGGAAAAGTAAAGATGATCTTCATGAATCCTCCCTTTGCCAAGGGTCGCTCACCAGGCGCGGCCCGTGGTTGGTTTTCAGCATTACCCGCCCGTCACGCAGCCACTCGGCTAAGGCAAAGCCGCCATTCGGCGTTTCTACCTGGGTATCCGCCCGGCAAAGCCCGCCGCTAAGCTGCTGCTGCCAGCGGGTTAAATCGCGGGGGAAAAGCGGTTCCGGCGCGCGGATAAGCAAGTCAAGATCGCTGGTCGCATGGATAACCGGAATACTGGTCGCCAGGGCATAACCGCTGCTGCCGGTTACTCCCCACGTCCACGGCCAGGAAAACTGCGCCAGTTGCAGCGCCAGTTGTACCGGCGGCTGGGAGATAAACGGCGAACGCGGCAGTTCTTGCGGTGCGACCAGTTGTTCGGGTGAAACCACACGGATAACCTGTTCAGGCTTTACCCACCCCGCCGCGCGTTGATCGCGGCGCAGGCCGCGCACACCAACGGGGATGCGTCCGTTTTGTGCAACATCACGCCGCACCACCACCGGTAAACCAGCGTGCCAGATCTCGGCAACCCAGGGTTCGGTTACCCCTTCCAGCGCATCTTGTGCGCGAAGCCAGAGCAGATCGTGCGGGCGTAATGTTGCGGTCATGATTACATTCCTGAAGTCAGCGTGATAAACAGCGGCAGCGACAGGATACAGAGCACAGAGCTCAACAGCAGCACGGCTTCTGCATCCGGCGATTGCACGCCAAAGCGGTTACCAAATACCACACCGAAGAAACCCGCAGCCAGCGCAATCATCAGGATAGCGGTGATTGCCACCGAACCGTGCAGACCCAACACCAGCACAATCCCCCACGCAATCGCCGGTTGGATCAAAAGCTTGGTGATGGTGGCAGAAATAACCATGGTGTTAATCGCCAGTTTTCGCGCCGAAAGGATCACACCGGTCAGGAACAGCGCCGCAGCCGTGGCAGCGAGGCCGAGCGGTTTGATGGACGCCAGCACCAGTTCCGGCATTTTAATGCCGATAGCGGAGAGCACCACGCCCAGCAGCGGCCCCCAGACAATCGGTTTTTTCACCGAGCGCCACATCAGTATCGGCAACATAGCCAGCGTAGAACCGGTGTTGTCACCCGCAGCTCGCGCTTTTTCACGCTCAAGGATCAGTAAGCAGAACGGCGTCATCAGCACTGAACCACAGGCGATAGAAACTGCAACGGAGAGCGATGTCGACGGGCCTTCACCCAGCACGCTGCCCAGGATCGGCAGGCCGAGCGCGGCGTAGTTCGGCAGCGCGACAGTCAGCGTCAGTACGGCGGCATCCTGCGGCGATTTTTTGAAAACCGAGGTCGCCAGAAAATAGATAGCGGCATAGGTAATCCACATGGAGAGGGTCAGCACCAGAATCAGCGGTGACTGCGCGATGATCCCGGTCCACGGCGTCTGAACGGTAGCGCTAAACAGCGCTGCGGGCAGGGCAAAATCCATCACAAAAATATTCAGCAGGGAGACGTTTTTGTTGTCGACCATTTTGGCCTTTCCCGCCCAGAAACCCAGCAACATGATGACGAATATCGGTGCGAGGGCATGAACAATTACGTAAGTCATAAATCACCTGTAAGCCTTTAAAAGGAAAAGAAATAGCACTAGCGCGATGGTTATTATTTTCAGTAGCGCATGAGCGCGGCGTGCGCGCCCATGCGTTGCTATCTGGCAGGTTTCTTTTTACTTACCAGCTCGCTTTCATGCGTTCGCGCACGAGAGCGGAGCTGCGGCGGTTGTCAGCACCCAGACGGTTTTTCAACGTGGTGTCCTGACGAGCGTCGTTGATGGCCTGGTGCAGCGTGCTCTGCACCTGCGCCAGATCGGCGTCTGATGGTGCGTCCGGATTGCTGATGTTCAGCAGATCGGCAAGCAGCCCCAGCGTCGCGTAGTTACTGATGTCATAAGCCATTGGCGGAATGGTGGCCGCCAGTTTTTCCAGCGCCTCCACGGTACGCAAGGTAATGCGCGCCGCCGACTCTTTACCCATGGCGTGGATCAGCACACCGGCATCGTTAAAGGCTATCAGGCGGTTCGCCTGGTAGCCGTGGGCCAGAAACGCCCCGGACATCGCTTTACCGACGATCAAACCAATTACCGGATGTCCCGCCAGCCGCGCGTTGGCGTAGGCCGCAGCCGCACCGGCTAGTGCCTGGTGAATACCAAAGGCTTCTTCGCGGCGACCATAGGCCTGGCTTGGCACATCAATCACCGCAATGATTGGGCGCTTCACGCTGTTGCTGGCATCAGCGGCCACGGTTTCACTCACCACTTTCGCCAGCGTCCAGCCCTCCAGCAGACCGACTTCACCTTTTGCCGCACGCGGATAATGGTTGTTGGCATCCGGCACCACGGCGATAAAACGCACGGCTTCGCCATTAACCTTGCCATCGGCTGCCTGCACGGACGGGCATAGCCCGCTAAGACGTGTTGCATTCGGCGCCAGTTTCTCCAGCCATAACGCGCCGCGGCTTACTGTCGTACTCATGCTTTCCCCTCCCCGGCAAACAACGCGCTGATCTGTTCGGCATCCGCTTGTTTGCGGGTGTCGAAGCCGGTCAGACGTTGCAAATAATCGTCGTACTTATCGGTGCGATGTTTGGCAGGCACGCCTTTGGCAATCGCCTCGTTCATCGCCTGTTTCACTGCATTGATGCCGTCGCCGACCAGCGCATCCACCAGCCCGCTGCGATAACGCACTTCGCCGCCGGTCATGCTCCAGATAAACGGACGGTCGCGGGAGTCGTATTCTTCAATCCCGGCTTCCTGTTCGATAACCTGCGGGCCGTTCAGACCGAGACGCGCTTCGCGCGTCACAATTAGGTAACTACAGAGCGCAGCGGCGATAGACATCCCGCCAAAGCAGCCAACCGTACCGGCAACGATGCCGATAACCGGCGTGTAGCGGCGCAGGTCAATAATTGCCGCATGAATATCAGCAATCGCCGCCAGCCCGAGGTTGGCTTCCTGCAAGCGCACGCCTCCGGTTTCAAGGCACAGCACCGCCTGAGTCGGGATACCGTTACGGTTATCTTCCGCAGCCAGCTCAAGTGCCGCCGCCATTTTCGCGCCGGAGACTTCGCCCATGCTGCCGCCCTGGAACGCGCCTTCAATCGCCACCACAACCGCCGGCTGGCCATTAATGGTGCCTTTGGCGACCACCATGCCGTCATCGGCCTGCGGCACAATGCCCTGCGGCCCTAACCACGGCGAAATAATGCCTTCAAACGGATCCAGCAATTCGCGGTAGCTGCCATCATCGAGCAGCGCCTGTGCGCGCTGGCGCGCTTTGAGTTCGATAAAACTGCGATCGTCACGCATAGCTCACCTCTTCGAATACCTGTTCGATACGGATGCGCGCCACACCGGGCGTCGCGCCGAAATCGTGGATCACAAGCTGGCCCGCAGGCAGCGTGCTTACCAGACCAAGACGGTTGAACAGCGCTTCCCAACGTCCACGGCTGTTATCCACGGAGGTGGTGATCTCAATTGTCAGTGTTTGCCCCTGGTCGGCGGTGAATAACACCTCCATATCCCCGGAGCCCACAACGCCCGCCAGCGCTTTACCGCGTAATGCGCGGCCAGCAGGCACGGTTATCGTAATGTGTTCCATAACTTCCTCTTAATTCGCTAAATAAGGCGTGGTCATGCGATCGAGAAACAGTGTCGCCGCGAGTAAATCTGCCGCGCCGCCCGGCGACGCGTTCAGCGCCAGCATCCGCGCATCCAGTTCGGCTAACGCTTGCTGACCGGCCTTTGACGCAACGCCACCGGCTTGCAGCACCGCGCTCGCCCCCTGACGCATCGCGTCCAGACCTTCCAGCCCCGCGCGGGAAAGCACGCAGGTATCGCTGAGCGAGGTCATGATTGCCATCAGTGCATCGAGCCTGGCCTGCGCTTCGCTGCTGCCGCGCTGGCGGCTGTGCTGCAACTGCGGCAACGCCAGCGTGATAATGTGCGGAAAGCCTTGCTGCGCCTCTTCACGCGCGCCCGGTACCCGGTAACGGTGCGTGGCGCGCAGCCCTTTGCTGAAGAGCTTCGGTGCAGCGTCATCCGGCAGTTGCGCCAGCTTTGCGGCCGTGGCGGCAATCTCCTGTGCCGGTGCGCTACCGCCCGACATGGCTACAGCGCTTACCAGCAACCCTAATGCCCAGATCGCGCCGCGATGGGTATTTACGCCACCGGTGGCCGCCATCATCTGCTGCTCACCTTCCCGACCTAATCGCCCAATGGTTTGTCTGAGCGCTACATCCGCTGGCCGCCGCCAGCTTTGTTGCGCCAGCGCCTGAAACGTGGGGGTCAGGCTGTGCGCGGAACGCTCCATCAGTTCGAGCGTTAAATCGTGATGCGCACCATTCCCCCGGCTGTCCACCAGACCGGGCTTCGGGCTTAATCGTGCTTCGTCAATCAGACACAGTGTGGCGGTTCGCGCCAACCATTCGGCACCGCCTTCAGCGTCAATCCGTGGCAGAAGTTTCATTACCAGCTCCGGAACTTCGCAGGTGGGTTGTACAGCCCGCCGGACCACTCAACCAGATCCGCTACGCTGCTGGCAGCCAGCAACGAACGAGTCGCGTCAGTACGGCGAATGCCCATATCTTCCGGGTAGACCACTTTGCCGCTCTGGCGAAGCTGGGCGACACGTTTAGCGT
Source organism: Kosakonia sp. LAM2021 (assembly GCF_016620385.1). Lineage (NCBI taxonomy): Bacteria > Pseudomonadati > Pseudomonadota > Gammaproteobacteria > Enterobacterales > Enterobacteriaceae > Kosakonia > Kosakonia sp. LAM2021. The sequence goes on along the minus strand of NZ_JAENHT010000002.1, from coordinate 480,476 downwards.
CAACACCCAGACCGATATCGGTGATCCCCGCCACCGCCGCGACCATCGCCCGGCGCTCTTCAAGACTTTCAGCGCGATAGAGGTAAGCAATCCCCTCTTCGGTCAGCACGTGCGTCACGTCATCGCCATAAATCATTACCGGAGCCAGCGGCATGCCGGAGGTTTTCGCCACGTCCACGGCGTCGAGTTTTTCCACGAAGGTGGGTTTCGCACCGGCCTGGAAAGTTTCCACCATCTGCACCACCAGTTTTTTACCGCGCTGCATCGGATCAGGTTCGGTGATCATGTTCAGCCAAGCCGGTGTTGCGTGGCGGCGACCGTGCGGGTCGTGGCCCATGTTTGGCGCGCCACCAAAGCCCGAAAGACGACCGCGGGTCACGGTGGAAGAGTTTGCCAGGCCATCGACTTGTAACGTCGAGCCGATAAACATATCGACCGCGTACTGACCTGCTAGCTGGCAGAACGCGCGGTTGGAACGCATGGAACCGTCGGAACCGGTGAAGAACACGTCCGGGCGAGCGCGGATGTACTCTTCCATCCCCAATTCGCCGCCGAAGCAGTGCACACTTTCCACCCAGCCGCTTTCAATCGCCGGGATCAGCGTTGGGTGCGGGTTCAGCGTCCAGTGTTTACAGATTTTGCCTTTCAGACCGAGCTGTTCACCGTAGGTCGGCAGCAGCAATTCAATCGCCGCGGTGTTAAAACCGATACCGTGGTTGAGCGACTGCACCTGATGCTCGGCGTAGATACCTTTGATGGCCATCATCGCCATCAGAATGTGTTCTTGCTTGATGAGGCGCGGGTCGCGGGTAAACAGCGGTTCGATAAAGAACGGTTTGTCGGCGACCACCACGTAGTCGATCCAGGAACCGGGGATATCCACACGCGGCAGGTCGCATTCGTCATCCACCAGCTCATTGACCTGAGCGATAACGATGCCGTCGCGGAAGGCGGCGGCTTCTACCAGCGCCGGGGTATCTTCGGTACTTGGGCCGGTGTAAAGGTTACCTTTACGGTCCGCTTTATAACCGGCAATCAGCGCCACATTCGGGCACAGGTCAACGTACAGGCGGGAGTAAAGCTCGATGTAAGTGTGGATCGCACCGATTTCCAGCAGACCATCTTCCAGCAGTTGCGAAATGCGCAGACTCTGGGTACCGGAGAAGGAGAAGTCCAGCTTGCGGGCGATGCCTTTTTCAAAGATATCAAGGTGTTCACTGCGCCCGACGCTCGGCATAATCATATGCAGGTCGTGAACTTTCTGCGGATTGACTTCGGCAAGTGTTCGCGAGAGGAAATCTGCCTGTTTTTGGTTGTTTCCTTCCAGCACCACGCGGTCGCCCGGTGCAATCAGTTTTTCCAGCATGGCGACAAGGTCGCCGGTCGGCAGTACCTTGCCCTGCACGGGAATGGACGCCAGGCGGCGCTGTTTCTCGCTGCGCCGCGTGTTCCATACCTGTGCTGGCGTTTGCCCAGATAACATTATTAACCTCCTGATTCAGCTCATCATTTTGACTTGCTTAACACTGAACTCAGTGTGCGCCGTGGTGAGAAAGCCATCAATTAAGGAGGCGGCCAAATCATTAGCCTGAGAGTAATAATTAAATGAAAGTATTTGTGATGTGTGTCAATTTCCACATCAGAAGAAAGGCTTATGGCGCTGGCGGTACGGGCGTACCGCCAGCTGAGGATTAATGCTGGTTCGCCAGGCGCTGGCGAATCTGTTCGAAATGCTCGGTCTGATAAAGCTTGCCGTCGAGGAAGCGGGTTTTCAGCTCACCGCCTTTTTCCTGCTCCCAGCTCTGCTCATCGTGCAGTTGCAGTTCGCCTTGCGCATCGCGATCCACACGCAATAACCCGCGCGCCGAACGCTTCAGGCCGTTATCGGTTTTTGGCTCTTTAAAAATCATGCGTCCTTCACCGTTTACCGCACCCCAGGTGGCTTTCATCGCAAAACCGAAAGTGTCACGGGTGTTGTACTGATAAGTAAACGAGCCGACGCCAAACACCACGTTAGAACTGGCAAAACCTTTGGCTTCCAGACGGCGCAGGATCTCATTGGCGCGCGCCAGGGTAATGGAGTCGCCGTAAATCAGACCAACGTGCGGGTCCAGCACTTTGTACCCCTTCTCATTGACCGTGCCGCCAAAGATTTCCCACAGCACTTCGACCGAACCTTTCTCCTCCGGGCTACGTTCTGCACGCGTGTCATCATCCGCCCCTGTACCGCAAAGGATTTCCACCGGGTCGCCGCTGTCCGGACGGAATACCACGCGCCCGTCACGCCCCAGGATTATCTGTTTCAGTTCGCGGGTATATTCTGTCAATACGCGCCAGTAATCCCACGTATCGGAGACGATAGAGACAAATCCCTGCGGATAGATATCAGCAATCAGGCGGCGGAAGGTTTCGATTTCATGGTCGTGTTCGCCCATGCACATCACACTGTGCTCGGTCGCCGGAATGCTGGCACCAATAAAGTACTCTTCCCCAGCGGTGTAGTGATCGCGGGCATACAGCAGAGAGGGAATACTGTCGGTGCCTTTAAAACTCAGTAAATGCCCCGCGCCCGCCTGCGCTGTATCGTGCAGGCCAGCCATGCCGCGAAACGAGAAGTCGTGGCACTGGAAATCGAGGTGCGAGAAATCCGTGCAGGTTTTTGCTGCCCATTGTTCGCAAATTTTCCGGTAATGGTGCGCAATGGTAGCGTTGGTGGAGGCTTTCCACAGCTCGGCGGAAAGCACCGTTTCCAGGTAGTTCACCAGCCAGAAAAACTCCTCGCGGGTATTGGTAATGGTCAGAACCGGCACTTTCATCGGTACTTTGCTGCCTTCATCCAGCGATTTAATGTGCAGCGGCAGATAGCCCAAACGGTGCAGCGCGCGAATGTGATCGACCGCCACGGCGTCCCTGCCGAGATAGCTATCCATCACTTGCTTGTATTCATTAACGACTTCCTCTTCCGGGCGAGCAAAAAAGCCGTCGTTGAACAAATCGACCATAAACCACTTCAGGAAACCCTGCAGACCGAAGAACACCAGCTTGCCGTCCGCTACCGGCGACTGGAAAAAGCGGTCGCTGCGCGGCGTGAAATTGGAATAAACCTGCGTTGTCCCCTGTGGGTACTGCACACGGTGCGAAACTTTGTAACCGTCGATAGCCAGAATCGGATTGATATTCATGATGTTGTCTCCCTTAAGCGCGGAAAATAGCGTCAATGTCGATCAGTTCAACTCGCGGGTCCGTCAGTGCAGGCGAGGTGAAGGATGTGGTGGTGTAAATCACGTCGATACCGTTATTCAGCAGGTTCTCAACCCCTTTGGAAAAGACGCCGTGCGTGACATACAGGCTGACGCTGCGGGCGCCGGCATCGCGCAACACCTGGGCTGAACCAATGAATGTGCCACCTGCATCGCAAAGGTCATCGACGATCAGCAGGTCTTTGCCCGCGACATCTCCGGCCACCAGCGCGAAGCCCGTCAGGTTTCCGGTTGCGACATCACGCTCTTTTGTGAGGATGGCGTACTCTTGTGCGCCACTGGCTTTTGCCACGTTATGGATTTTCTTCAGCGCACCGGCATCCGGCGCGACCAGCATCAGCTCGCGATTGCCAATGGCGCGACGTAGGGTTTCGCTCTGCATCAAGCAGCTTTCCTGCGCGATGACCACGCAGTTATTGATGGCTGCGGCAGCGGCGTCGCTGTGCGGATCGAGCACAAAAACTTTGTTGAAATTGAGTGTATTGAGAAGGTTTGCGAAAACTTTCAGCGCGAAGCTGTCGCCAGGCACCATATGCCTGTCCTGACGCGCCCACGGCAACCACGCCAGTTCCAGGTGGCTTACGGCGATATCGGCGGCGTGACGAACGGCGTCCACCAGTTGTGCCAGCAACATGAAGTCGTTCATATCGCGCATCGCGGCAACACGCACCCGCATCTGCTGGCCGAATGACGGAAGTTTACCGGTCACTTTGAGCCAGACGGCGCCGTCCGGAAAGGCACACTGGCTCAGTGCAACTTGCTCGTTATCAATGAATAATTCGATTCTGCTCGCCATCTTTCACCTCGACTCAATAATTAGTGTCCCTCGGACACGATTAATATTGTCCATAAGACAATTATTAGGCAAGCGTTTTTTTAATCATTCAGGGAATAAATAGTTAAGCCCATGAAAATTAATCAGATAAAAGTTAACTTGCCGCACCAGGGCAGGCTGATAAACTTGAGGCGTGTAAAAAGGAGCGAGTGAGCGATGATCAGTGAAGCAGAGTATCTGAAATCTTATGATGCCAGCCGTTTCCCCTCACCGCTGGTGACGGTGGATAGCGTGCTGTTTACGGTGCATCAGCAGGTGCTTTGCGTGTTATTGGTTCAGCGAGCCAGCCAACCCCAGCAAGGGCGCTGGGGATTGCCCGGCGGGTTTATCGATATGGCGCAGGATGATTCCACGCGCGCCACGGCGCTGCGCAAACTGACGGAAAAAACCGGCGTTTCGCCATCGTGGCTGGAACAGCTGGATACCTTTTCCGGCCCGCAGCGCGATCCGCGCGGCTGGAGTCTGACTATCGCCTGGTTTGCACTGATTTCGTGGGTCTCCTGCGCGCCGCATATCGCAAGCGTTAGCGATGCGAAATGGGTGCCGGTAAGCGAGCTGGCGACTTTTGAGCTGGCTTTTGATCATCAGGCGATAATTCAGGCGGCGCTGCATCGGCTGCGGCAGAAAACCATGTACTCGCTCCTGCCGGTTTACTGTTTGCCCGATACGTTTACCCAGGCGCAATTACAGGAAGCGACGGAGATAATCCTTGGTCAGCCTATTCAGCGCAAGAGTTTGATTCGCCGTTTTGAAGCCTCGGGCATGTTTGAAGAGACCGGCGAAAGCGTGGCGACCGGCGCGCGTAAAGCGCGTTTATGGCGGCGCAAACCGGGCGTCGACATCCATCTGTTTTCGCGGAATTTGCTAACAGATTAATGCCCGATCGTGCTAATTCCCGTAAAATGAACAAACGGAATGCCCTTACGCGGTTATAGTTGTCCCAATACCTACTCTTTTTTTCTGTGTTATGGCTGAAATCACACCTTTACAACTTTCGGAAATTGCAGACGATACGCATGACTTTCGCCCGATGCGCGGCGTGCGTAACCCGCATTTGCAGACCATGCTGCCACGGCTGATTCGACGCCGTTTGCAGTTTGAACCCTGGTGGCAGCGCCTTGAGCTGCCGGATGGTGACTTTGTTGATTTGGCCTGGAGCGAAGAGCCTAATCAGGCAAAACATAAACCGCGGCTGGTGGTTTTCCATGGTCTGGAGGGCAGCCTGCACAGCCCATACGCGCACGGTCTGGTGCATGCGGCGAAGCAGCGCGGCTGGCTTGGCGTGGTGATGCATTTTCGCGGCTGCAGCGGCATCCCGAATCGTCTGAACCGCATTTATCACTCGGGTGAAACCGAAGATGGCACCTGGTTCTTGCACTGGTTACATCAGGAATTCGGATCCGCGCCAACCGCAGCGGTGGGTTATTCGCTCGGCGGGAACATGCTCGGTTGTTTGCTGGCAAAAGCCGATGACGATTTGCCCGTCGATGCAGCGGTGATTGTCTCAGCTCCGTTGGTACTGGAAGCTTGCAGTTATCATATGGATAAGGGATTTTCCCGCGTTTATCAGCGCTACTTGTTGAATTTGCTGAAAGCGAACGCCGCGCGCAAATTACGCGCTTATCCTGGTTCGCTGCCAACTACCTTGCCTGCGCTACGTAAGCTGCGCCGTATTCGCGAGTTCGACGATCTGATCACCGCAAAAATCCACGGTTTTGCCGACGCACTGGATTATTATCGCCGCTGTAGCGCAATGCCGGTTTTGCCGGATATTCGTAAACCGACGCTGATTATCCACGCGAAAGATGACCCGTTTATGGATCACAACGTGATCCCGGACGCCGGGCATTTACCGGCGAATATTGAGTACCAACTGACGGAACACGGCGGCCATGTCGGGTTTGTTGGCGGAACCTTGCGCCACCCGGAGATGTGGCTGGAAAAACGCATTCCGGATTGGTTATCCGCTTACCTGGAAAAACGATGATTATTCCCTGGCAAGAAATTGATGCACAGACGCTGGACAATCTGATTGAGAGCTTTGTCTTGCGCGAAGGCACTGATTATGGTGAACATGAGCGTTCACTTGAGCAAAAGGTCGCCGACGTTAAACGGCAGCTGCAACGCGGCGAAGCCGTACTGGTGTGGTCGGAACTGCACGAGACGGTCAACATAATGCCGCGCGGGCAGTTCCACGACTGAACAGGTACATGGCGGCTGGCTATACTGAAATAATCGTTAATTCAGGGAGTTGCTATGTCCGCCAAACATCCGGTTATCGCCGTTACAGGCTCCAGCGGCGCGGGAACCACCACCACCAGCCTCGCCTTTCGTAAGATCTTCGCCCAGCTCAATATGCACGCGGCAGAAGTGGAAGGTGACAGCTTCCATCGCTATACCCGCCCGGAAATGGATATGGCTATCCGTAAGGCCCGCGATCTTGGGCGGCATATCAGCTATTTTGGCCCGGAAGCCAATGATTTTGGCCTGCTGGAACAGACGTTTAGCGAATATGGTCAAACCGGCAAAGGTCAGGCGCGCAAATACTTGCATACCTACGATGAAGCCGTTCCCTGGAACCAGGTTCCGGGCACGTTTACGCCGTGGCAACCACTGCCGGAGCCGACCGATGTGCTGTTTTATGAAGGTCTGCACGGCGGTGTAGTGACGCCGCAAAACGATGTCGCGCGTCATGTGGATTTGTTGGTGGGCGTGGTGCCGATCGTCAACCTGGAATGGATTCAAAAACTTGTCCGCGATACCAGTGAGCGCGGGCATTCGCGTGAAGCGGTAATGGATTCTGTCGTGCGTTCAATGGAGGATTACATCAATTTTATTACGCCGCAGTTTTCCCGGACACACATTAACTTCCAGCGCGTGCCAACGGTGGATACGTCCAACCCGTTTGCCGCGAAAGGCATTCCTTCACTGGACGAGAGTTTTGTGGTGATCCACTTCCGTAATCTGGAGGGCATTGATTACCCGTGGTTGCTGGCGATGCTGCAAGGCTCGTTTATCTCGCATATGGATACGCTGGTGGTGCCAGGCGGAAAAATGGGGCTGGCCATGGAGCTGATTATGACGCCGCTGGTGCAACGGCTGATGGAAGGCAAAAAGATCAAATAATGCAGAAAGCCCGGTCAGCAACGCGCCGCCGGGCTTTTCGCATCAGGCTTCGATAACTTCGTAAGAGTGGGTGATATTCACCGCTTTTTCGAGCATCAAGGCCACGGAGCAATACTTCTCCGCTGATAAATCCACCGCGCGGGAAACCGCCGCATCCTTCAGATCTTTACCGGTGACAATAAAGTGCAAATTGATGTGGGTAAACAGGCGCGGCGCTTCTTCGCGACGCTCTGAAGTCAGCTTCACTTCGCAGTCGGTCACGTCATGACGCCCTTTTTGCAAAATAGAAACCACATCAATGGCGCTGCATCCGCCCGCCGCCATCAGCACCATTTCCATCGGGCTTGGCGCTTTGTCGCCGGAGTTACCGTCCATCAGAATTTGGTGGCCCGATGCGGACTCGCCAAGGAACGTTAACCCTTCAACCCATTTCACACGTGCCTGCATTTTCTTCACTCCGGAGTGGCAATTTTCTTTACAGATTACGCGTACATAACAAAACTCGCAACGGAAGGCGACCTGCGTCATGCTGAAGCGAGACACCAGGAGACAGGCGGTAAAAGCTATGCTAAAACACTCTGGATGCTACAGAGATAAATGGATGTTACGCATGTATGCATGACATCATACTTTAGAGACCGCAGATGACGCTGACGGTCCACTTCCCTGGATGCGGGAAGCTTAGATTGCAACCCCAGACGTAGGGGCTCATCCTGTGTCTGAGACAGCTTATAACAGAGGATAATCGCGCATGGTGCTTGGCAAACCACAAACAGACCCGACGCTTGAATGGTTCTTGTCTCATTGCCACATTCACAAGTACCCGTCGAAGAGCACGCTGATTCACCAGGGTGAAAAAGCGGAAACGCTGTATTACATCGTTAAAGGCTCAGTGGCAGTGCTGATCAAGGACGAAGAGGGTAAAGAGATGATCCTCTCCTACCTGAACCAGGGAGATTTTATCGGTGAACTGGGCCTGTTCGAAGAGGGTCAGGAGCGCAGTGCATGGGTACGCGCTAAAACTGCTTGTGAAGTGGCTGAAATCTCGTACAAAAAATTCCGTCAGTTAATCCAGGTTAACCCGGATATCCTGATGCGTCTTTCCTCGCAAATGGCGCGTCGCCTGCAGGTCACTTCAGAAAAAGTGGGTAACCTCGCCTTCCTGGACGTAACCGGCCGTATCGCGCAAACGCTGTTAAACCTGGCGAAACAGCCAGACGCAATGACCCATCCGGACGGCATGCAAATTAAAATTACTCGCCAGGAAATTGGTCAGATCGTCGGTTGTTCCCGTGAAACAGTAGGCCGCATTCTCAAAATGCTCGAAGATCAGAACCTGATCTCCGCCCACGGTAAAACCATCGTCGTATACGGAACGCGTTAATCTGTAAAACGGCGCAGCTTACGCGCTGCGTCGTTTTTCTTCCCTCATGTGGCGCAGACTGATTTATCACCCCGAAATCAACTACGCACTGCGACAAACGCTGGTGTTATGTTTACCTGTGGCCATTGGTCTGGTTACGGGTCATCTGCAACAAGGTCTGCTGTTTTCCCTCGTTCCCGCCTGCTGCAACATTGCCGGGCTTGATACGCCACATAAACGTTTTTTCAAACGTCTGATCATTGGCGGAACCCTGTTTGCCGGCAGCAGCCTGGCGGTGCAATTACTGCTGGCGAAAGAACTTCCATTGCCGCTGATCCTCACCGGGCTGACGCTGGTTTTAGGCGTAACCGCCGAAATCAGTGCGCTGCACGGTCGCCTGCTCCCGGCTTCGCTCATTGCCGCCATCTTTACGCTCAGCCTTGCCGGTAACATGCCGGTATGGGAGCCGATACTTATCTATGCGCTGGGCACGCTGTGGTACGGATTGTTCAACTGGTTCTGGTTCTGGATGTGGCGCGAGCAACCGCTGCGCGAATCGCTCAGCCTTCTCTACCGGCAACTGGCAGACTACTGCGAGGCGAAATACAGCTTGCTGACGCAGCACGCCGACCCGGAAAAAGCGCTGCCGCCGTTGCTCGCCCGCCAGCAAAAAGCGGTGGATATGATAAGCCAGTGCTATCAACAGCTGCATATGCTGGCCGCCAATAAACACAACGATTACAAACGGCTACTGCGGGTTTTCCAGGTAGGGATTGATTTGCAAGAGCACATTTCGGTGAGTTTGCACCAGCCGGAAGAAGTGCAAAAACTGGTGGAACAAACCCACGCCGAACAGGTGATCCGCTGGAACGCGCAAACCGTCGCCGCTCGTCTGCGCGTGCTGGCAGACGACATTCTCTATCACCGCTATCCCACGCGCTTCAACATGGATAAGCAGATTGGCGCGCTGGAAAAAATCGCCCGCCAGCACCCGAATAATCCGGTCGGGCAGTTTTGCGCCTGGCATTTTAGCCGTATCGCGCGCGTCTTGCGCACTCAGCGCCCGCTCTATGCCCGCGATCTGATGGCGGAAAAGCAGCGGCGCTTGCCCCTTTTCCCGGCGCTGAAAAGCTATTTATCACTGAAATCTGCGGCGCTGCGTAATGCCGCGCGGATTAGCGTAATGCTCAGCATTGCCAGCCTGATGGGCAGCGCCCTGCATTTACCGAAGCCCTACTGGATCATGATGACGGTAATGTTTGTCACGCAAAACGGTTATGGCGCAACGCGCGTTCGCATTGTCCACCGGGCGGCGGGCACCATTGCGGGACTGGTGATTGCCGGAGCTACGCTGCACTTTCATGTTCCACTCGGTTTTACGCTGGCGGCGATGCTGATGATTACGCTGGTCAGTTATCTCATTATTCGGAAAAACTACGGCTGGGCGATGGTGGGTTTTACCATTACCGCCGTCTACACCTTGCAGCTGCTGACGCTAAATGGTGAGGAGTTTATTGTCGCCCGCCTTATCGACACGTTAATTGGTTGCCTGATTGCTTTCGGCGGCATGGTCTGGCTGTGGCCACAGTGGCAAAGTGGCTTGCTGCGCCAGAATGCGCACGATGCGCTGGAAACAGATCAGGAAGCGATTCGCCTGATCTTAAGCGATAACCCGCAGCCCACTCCGCTTGCCTGGCAGCGCATGCGCGTAAACCAGGCGCATAACGCCCTGTTTAACTCGCTAAACCAGGCGATGCAGGAACCGGGGTTTAATACACGTTATCTGGAAGATATGAAACTGTGGGTAACGCATAGCCAGTTTATCGTTGAACATATCAATGCGATGACGACGCTGGCGCGCGAACATACGATGTTGACGCCGGAACTGGCGCAACGTTATTTGCAATCCTGCGAAATTGCCCTGCAGCGCTGCCAGCAGCGGCTGGAGTATGACGGGCCGGGAGGATCCGGCGATGTGAATATTCTCGAAGCCCCGGAAGCATTAACGCACGGGCCAATGAGCACGCTGGAGCAGCATTTACAGCGAATCATCGGGCATCTGAACACCATGCACACCATTTCGTCAGTAGCATGGCGTCAGCGCCCGCATCATGGCATCTGGCTTAACCGCCGCCTCAACCGTTGACCACTTTCGCCACCGCATTCGCGAAGCGTTTCATCCCTTCGTCGATATCCTGCGCATCAATAATCAGCGAAGGCACAAAACGCATGACGTCCGGGCCAGCATTCAGCACCATAACGCCCGCATCGGCAGCGGCGTAGAGGAAATCGCGCGCGCGGCCTTTATATTGCGGATTCAGCTCAGCACCAATCAGCAGCCCCATGCCGCGAATATCGCTAAACAGGTCAAACTTCTCGCCAATTTGCTGCAGATGCTTAACGAACAACTGACGTTTTTCATTCACGCCTTTGAGCACTTCTGCCGTGTTGATAATGTCGAATGCGGTCCCGGCGACGGCGCAGGCCAGCGGGTTGCCACCGTAGGTGGAGCCGTGTGAACCGGCATGGAAAACACTGGCAATGTCATGCGTGGTCAGCATCGCGCTGATTGGGAAACCGCCGCCGAGCGCTTTGGCGCTGGTCAAAATATCCGGCGTCACGCCATAGTGCATATAAGCAAACAACTCTCCGCTGCGGCCCATGCCGCACTGCACTTCGTCGAACACCAGCAGGGCGTTGTGCTGATCGCACAGCTCGCGCAAACCTTTCAGGAAATCCGGTGTAGCGGCAGTAACGCCGCCTTCACCCTGAATAGGCTCTACCACTACCGCGCAGGTGTGATCGTCCATCACCGCTTTCACCGCATGCAGATCGTTAAACGGCACATGAATAATGTCCGCCGGTTTCGGGCCAAAGCCATCGGAATACTTCGGCTGGCCGCCCACGCTTACGGTAAACAGCGAACGACCGTGGAAGGCATTATGGAACGCGATGATTTTTGTTTTGTATGGGCTGTGGCGCGTAGATGCATAAAAACGCGCCAGTTTGAATGCCGTTTCGTTAGCTTCAGTGCCGGAATTCATAAACACCACGCGCTCGGCAAACGTGGCGTCGATGAGTTTACGCGCCAGGCGCAGAGCAGGCTCGTTAGTAAAAACATTGCTGGTGTGCCACAGCGTTTCGCCCTGCGTTTTCAGCGTCTCCACCAGCGCCGGATGACAGTGCCCTAACGCAGTAACCGCAATTCCACCTGCAAAATCAACGTACTCTTTACCCTGCTGATCCCACACCCGGCTGCCTTTACCCTTTACCGGGATAAACTCGGCCGGTGCGTAAATTGGCAGAATAACGTCATCGAAGTTTGCACGCGTTACCGCGTCTTGCTGAGTTGCCATGGCTTGCCCATCCAGTTTTACGTTGCATTGATTATGAAAATATAATCACGAAATATGCATAAAAAATCAGTTAATGGCAACCACAAATCAGCGTTCGAGGAAGTTTTTCAGTAACTGATGTCCCTGCTCGCTCAGGATACTTTCCGGGTGAAATTGCACCCCTTCCAGATCCCACTCCCGGTGGCGAATGCCCATGATCTCGCCGCTATCGCTCCAGGCGGTAACCTCGAAGCACGCCGGTAACGTAGGCGGATCGATAACCAGGGAATGGTAACGGGTGACGGTTAACGGATTATTAAGCCCGCAAAATACGCCGGTGCCGTTGTGGATGACAGGCGATGTTTTACCGTGCATCACTTTTGCCGCACGCACGATAGTTGCACCAAAGACCTGCGCAATCGCCTGGTGACCAAGACAAACGCCAAGAATCGGCAATTTCCCCGCGTAATGCCGGATAACCGCCAGCGAAACGCCGGACTCATTCGGCGTACAGGGGCCGGGCGAAATAACGATCTGTTCCGGCGCCAGCGCGGCAATAACCGCAAGCGTTATCTCATCGTTACGCCGCACCTCTACGCTTGCCCCCAGCTCACAAAAATATTGATACAGGTTCCAGGTAAAGGAGTCGTAATTGTCGATAAGCAGGATCATAGCGGCCTCTGATGTCGGAAACCGCGCTAGTTTACTCGCTTTCGACCGCTTCGCTCACCACTTTGCTGAAGATGGCGCAAAGCGGCGCTAAGTCGCCCATTGCGCCTGCCTGGTTTGCCTCGCGCCACTCATCAGGATCGATGCCACGCCAGTCGAGCGAAAACCCCGCATGCAGCGCCAGTTGTTCGAAGAAGATGCGCTGAGCGATGCCGTTGCCAAGGCGGAACGGGTGCAGCACGTTGATTTCACAGTAGTAGTGCGCCAGCCGCTCAATAAACGTCGTTTTTTCCAGCCCGCACAGCCACTCTTCATCTTCCAGTTGCTGCATCAAGGCATTGCCCTCTTTCTCGATATACTCGAAGTGGCAAAACCGGGTATCGCCTTCGTAAATATCCACTTCACGGATCTGCCCGGCCCAGTCGAACACATCCTGATAAAGATGGTGGTGAATGGCGCATAAATGAGGAAGACCGCGCACCATCGGGCCAAGATCCAGTGTGGCGGCGCGTAAGGCGGTGAACTGATAAGCCGCCTGCTCCAGTTTCTGCGCCTGGCGAAGCCCCAGCTCATTGTGCATCACATTCAGGCCAGGATAGAGATACGGATCGCGCCCGTCGCCGAATTTATCACTCATAGTGCCTCCGCAGTTCTTCAAGGCGCGCATCGGCTTCCGCGCTACTTAGCGTCACCCGTTCGCTGTCGACATTCTCCAGCCGTCGGCTGGCCTGAAAATTGGCATTGCGCTGCTGTTCCCAGAGACGGGATTTTTGCCGGTCGGTGAGTTTTTTGGTCATAGCGCCTCCCTGTTTCACATGTCGGTGCCCAAATTATAAGCAGAAATGACAGGTTACGCAGGAAAGCTCAGGAAGCACGGGGTGAACACCCCGTGCGGGGGAAACTTACGGCAGCACTTTCGCGGAGAGGATAACAACCGGTTTTGACGGGACATTCTGGTAAGGCCCCACATCGTGCGTCGGTACCTGGGAAATTTTGTCGGCGACATCCATGCCTTTCACCACTTTACCAAACACCGCGTAACCAAAGTCGCGCTGGCCATGATCGAGGAACGCGTTGTCAGCGACGTTAATAAAGAACTGGCTGGTTGCGCTGTCTTTATCGGCGGTACGCGCCATCGAAATGGTGCCGCGCGTGTTACGCAAGCCGTTGTCAGCTTCATTTTTGATAGGCGAGTTAGGCTGCTTTTGCTGCATCTGCTCGTTGAAACCACCGCCCTGCACCATAAATCCCGGGATCACACGATGAAACGTGGTGTTGTTATAGAAACCGTTATTTACGTAATCAAGGAAGTTTTTCACCGACACAGGGGCTTTCTGGTTGTTCAGCTCCAGTTCAATGTTACCGGCGGAAGTGGTGAGCAGAACATGAGGATCGCCTTTTGCCGCCAGCGCAGCAGAAGAGAAAGCAGAAAGGGCAAACACAGCCGCAACAGCCGCCAGAGTCGATTTAACCATAAGGTTTCCTTAACGAAGAGCAGTAAAGAAAGCGAGTGGCTTGATTCTAAAGAGCAGTCAGCCAGCAGGCCAGCCTTTTACTTAATTTTACGTATTTAGTAACAGATGTAACGTCAGACGGTTCACAACCCGCTTCACGAAGGCTACATACCTGAACGATAACGGCTAAAAAGCACTGCTTCGCCGCCGTTATCCATCTGAATCCAGCTTTGCGCAGGTTGCGTGCTGGCAATGATTCGCCCTTGTCGAATCGACCAACGCACCGGCGACTGGCAGCGCACCGCATCAAAACCGCTCTCAACGGGTAAAATAACCATGTTCGCCGGGTTCCCCGTTTCAATCCCGTACTGCGTTAAACCAAACGTTCTGGCGCTGTTATGCGTGATAAGACGCAGCCCATCATTAATTTGCTGGTAGCCCATCAACTGGCAAACGTGCAGCCCCATATGCAGCACCTGCAACATGTTGCCGGTGCCAAGCGGATACCAGGGATCAAACAAATCGTCATGGCCAAAACAGACATTTATCCCCGCCGCCAGGAGCTCTTTCACCCGCGTAATTCCCCGACGCTTTGGATAATCGTCAAAGCGCCCCTGCAAGTGAATGTTTACCAGCGGGTTAGCAACAAAGTTAATGCCGGAAAGCTTTAACAAACGGAACAGCCGCGAGGTGTACGCGCCATTGTAAGAGTGCATCGCCGTGGTATGGCTGGCGGTGACGCGCGGGCCAATGCCCATCTTCAGCGCCAGCGCGGCAACGGTTTCGACAAAGCGCGACTGCTCATCGTCAATTTCATCACAGTGAATATCCAACGGGCGGTCATATTTTTGCGCCAGTGCGAACGCAATATGCAGCGATTCAACGCCATATTCGCGGGTAAATTCAAAATGCGGGATCGCGCCAACCACATCCGCGCCAAGCTGAAGCGCCTCTTCCAGCAATGCCGCGCCGTTGGGATAAGAGAGGATGCCTTCCTGCGGGAAAGCGACAATCTGCAGATCAACCCAGGGCGCGACCTCGTCTTTTACTTCCAGCATGGCTTTCAGCGCTGTCAGACTGGGGTCGGAAACATCAACATGGGTCCGCACATGCTGCACGCCGTTGGCCATTTGCCACTTCAATGTTTGCCTGGCACGCGCTTTGACATCCTGATGGCTTAGCAGCGCTTTGCGTTCCGCCCAGCGCTCAATGCCTTCAAACAGCGTGCCGGATTGGTTCCAGTTCGGCTCTCCGGCAGTTTGCGTGGTATCCAGATGGATATGCGGTTCAACAAACGGCGGCAGGGCCAGCCCACCGTGCGCATTCAGCACTTCCAGGCTGTCGCTGTGTGTTTCATTCATTGGGGTGATTTCACCGAAGCGACCATTCTCAATCGCGATTTGCCATAACCCTTCGCGTTCGGGTAAATGCACATTCTGAACTAACCAAATCGGTGCTGCCGACATAGTGTGACTCCCTCTGTTTCCCTCAGATAATTTGTATCAGACGTGCGTGCAAAAACCCTCTTTTTTTGTACACAAATTCTGCAAAGCATAAAAACCAGTGATATCCGCGACTTATAAAAACCAATAAAAATCAAATATCTACCCATTAAGTGGTATGTGAAGGTGTATTTGATGCACATCAATAAGCCGGGTAGCTGAATCGTTAAGGTAGGTGGTAGTAGAAAAGAAATCGAGGCAAAAATGAGCAAAGTCAAACTCGCTATTATCGGTAACGGCATGGTCGGCCACCGTTTTATTGAGGATCTCCTCGATAAAGCCGACGCCAGCCAGTTCGATATTACCGTCTTCTGTGAGGAGCCGCGTAAAGCCTACGACCGCGTCCACCTCTCTTCCTATTTTTCCCACCATACGGCTGAAGAGCTGTCGCTGGTTCGCGAAGGCTTTTACGAGAAACACGGCGTAAAAGTGCTGGTCGGCGAGCGTGCTATCACCATCAACCGTCAGGAAAAAGTGATCCACTCCAGCGCCGGACGTACGGTTTATTACGACAAATTGATCATGGCGACCGGTTCCTATCCGTGGATCCCGCCGATCAAAGGCTCCGAAACGCAAGACTGCTTCGTTTATCGCACTATTGAAGATTTGAACGCCATTGAATCCTGCGCACGTCGCAGCCGCCGCGGCGCGGTCGTCGGTGGCGGTTTGCTCGGTCTGGAAGCGGCCGGAGCGCTGAAAAACTTAGGCGTGGAAACCCACGTCATTGAATTTGCGCCAATGCTAATGGCAGAACAGCTCGACCAGATGGGCGGCGAGCAACTGAAGCGCAAAATCGAAAGCATGGGCGTGCGCGTACACACCAGCAAAAACACTAAAGAGATTGTGCAGGAAGGCACCGAAGCGCGTAAAACCATGCGTTTTGCCGATGGTAGCGCACTGGAAGTCGACTTTATTGTCTTCTCCACCGGTATTCGCCCGCGCGACAAACTGGCAACCCAGTGCGGTCTGGAAGTGGCGCAGCGCGGCGGTATCATGATCAACGATAGCTGCCAAACCTCCGACCCGAATATCTATGCTATCGGCGAGTGCGCCAGCTGGAACAACCGCGTGTACGGTCTGGTTGCGCCAGGATACAAAATGGCGCAGGTGGCGGTGGATCATATCCTCGGCACGGTCAATGCCTTTGAAGGTGCAGACCTTAGCGCCAAACTGAAACTGCTCGGCGTCGACGTTGGTGGTATCGGCGACGCCCATGGTCGTACGCCAGGCGCACGCAGCTATGTCTATCTCGACGAAAGCAAAGAAGTTTACAAACGCCTGATTGTCAGCCCGGATAACAAAACTCTGCTCGGCGCAGTACTGGTTGGCGACACCAGCGATTTCGGCAACCTGCTGCAACTGGTGCTGAACGCTATCGAACTGCCGGAAAACCCGGACGCATTGATCCTGCCAGCCCATGCGGCAGGCGGTAAACCCTCTATCGGCGTGGATAAGCTGCCGGACAGCGCGCAGATCTGCTCCTGCTTCGACGTCACCAAAGGTGACCTGATTGCCGCGATTAATAAAGGCTGTCACACCGTTGCCGCGCTGAAAGCAGAAACCAAAGCCGGTACGGGCTGCGGCGGTTGTATCCCACTGGTCACCCAGGTGCTGAACGCCGAACTGGCGAAACAGGGCATCGAAGTGACCAATAACCTGTGTGAGCACTTTGCTTACTCACGCCAGGAGTTGTACCACCTGATCCGCGTGGAAGGCATCAAATCCTTCGACGAACTGCTGGCAAAATATGGCAAAGGTTATGGTTGCGAAGTGTGTAAACCGACTGTCGGTTCACTGCTGGCGTCCTGCTGGAATGAGTACATCCTGAAACCGCAACACACGCCGTTGCAGGATACTAACGACAACTTCCTCGCCAACATCCAGAAAGATGGCACCTATTCCGTGATCCCGCGCTCCGCAGGCGGCGAAATCACCCCGGAAGGGCTGATGGAAGTGGGCCGTATCGCCCGCGAGTTCAATCTCTACACCAAAATCACCGGTTCTCAGCGTATCGGCCTGTTCGGCGCGCAAAAAGATGACCTGCCGGAAATCTGGCGTCAGTTGATTAACGCGGGCTTTGAAACCGGACACGCCTACGCCAAAGCGCTGCGTATGGCGAAAACCTGTGTCGGTTCGACCTGGTGCCGTTACGGTGTGGGCGACAGCGTAGGATTCGGCGTTGAGCTGGAAAACCGCTACAAAGGGATTCGTACCCCGCACAAAATGAAGTTCGGCGTCTCTGGCTGTACCCGTGAATGTGCCGAAGCGCAGGGTAAAGACGTGGGGATTATCGCCACGGAAAAAGGCTGGAACCTGTATGTGTGCGGTAACGGCGGCATGAAACCGCGCCACGCGGATCTGCTGGCGGCGGATCTCGATCGCGAAACCCTGCTGCACTATCTCGATCGCTTTATGATGTTCTACATCCGTACCGCCGACAAACTGACGCGTACCGCCTCCTGGCTCGACAGCATGGAAGGCGGCATCGAATATCTGAAGAGCGTGATTATCGATGACAAACTGGGCTTTGACGCACAGCTGGAAGAAGAGATGACCCGCCTGCGTGAAGCGGTGGTCTGCGAGTGGACAGAAACGGTGAACACGCCTTCTGCGCAGCTTCGCTTTAAACACTTTATCAACAGCGACCGCCGCGACCCGAACGTGCAGGTGGTGCCAGAGCGTCAGCAACATCGCCCGGCAACCCCGTATGAACGTATTCCGGTGGTGTTAGTGGAGGAAAACGCATGAGCCAGTGGAACACCGTCTGCAAAATCGATGACATCATCCCGGCGACCGGCGTGTGCGCGTTGGTGAAAGGTCAGCAAGTCGCAATTTTTCGCCCGCGCCATGATGATCAAGTGTATGCCATTAGCAATATCGACCCGTTTTTTGAGTCCAGCGTGCTCTCTCGTGGCCTTATCGCTGAACATCAGGGCGAGTTGTGGGTTGCCAGCCCGCTGAAAAAACAGCGCTTCCGCCTGCGTGACGGCGTATGCATGGAAGATGAAAGCCGCTCTGTCGCGCATTTCGATGCGCGCGTGAAAGACGGCGAAGTACAGATTAAAGCGTAATACCCCTGCGGGGGCGCAATGCTCCCGCTGTTTCACTTTTTCGTTTTCATTTTTTTCTTTTAAACATTTTCTTTTTAACTTTGGATAATCAACATCATGTTTACCGACACTATTAATAAGTGCGCGGCTAATGCTGCGCGTATCGCTCGCCTCTCTGCACAGAATCCGCTGGGTTTCTGGATAAGTTCCGCCATGGCGGGCGCGTATGTTGGCCTCGGCATCATCCTGATTTTTACCCTTGGCAACCTGCTCGATCCGGCATTGCGCCCACTGGTGATGGGCGCGACGTTCGGTATCGCCTTAACGCTGGTGATTATCGCCGGTTCTGAGTTGTTTACCGGTCACACCATGTTTCTGACGCTGGGCGTCAAAGCGGGCACCATCAGCCATGGGCAAATGTGGGCTATTTTGCCGCAAACCTGGCTCGGTAATTTGCTCGGCTCAGTGTTCGTCGCGCTGCTGTATAACTGGGGCGGCGGCAGCTTGTTACCCGTAGACACCAGCCTGGTGCACGCGGTAGCACTGGCGAAAACCAGTGCGCCAGCAACGGTGCTGTTTTTTAAGGGGGCGCTGTGTAACTGGCTGGTATGCCTTGCTATCTGGATGGCAATCCGCACCGAAGGCGCGGCGAAGTTTCTCGCTATCTGGTGGTGTCTGCTGGCGTTTATCGCCTCGGGTTACGAGCATTCCATCGCCAATATGACGCTCTTCGCGCTCTCCTGGTTTGGTCATCACAGCGAAGCGTATACGCTGTCTGGTATCGGTCATAACCTGCTGTGGGTAACGCTTGGCAATACCCTCTCTGGTGCAGTATTTATGGGGTTAGGTTACTGGTATGCTACGCCGAAATCTGAGCGTCCTTCTGCGGTCACCCGCGTGGTAAGCCAGGCTACAGCGAATAACTAAAATGTTGAGGTAATGTCGTGGATCATTTGCCAATTTTTTGCCAGCTACGCGATCGCCAGTGCCTGCTTGTCGGTGGTGGCGATGTCGCAGAACGTAAAGCCCGGCTGTTAATGGATGCGGGTGCACGGCTTACCGTTAACGCGCTCACGTTTGTTCCCCAGTTCACCGTCTGGGCCGAAGAAGGCATGTTGACGCTGGTTGAAGGCGAATTTAGCGAAACGTTGTTAGACGCGTGTTGGCTGGCGATTGCCGCAACGGATGACGAAGCGGTTAATCAGCGCGTCAGCGACGCCGCAGAGCAGCGCCGTATCTTCTGTAACGTTGTCGATGCGCCCAAACAGGCAAGCTTTATCATGCCGTCAATCATTGACCGCTCGCCGTTGATGGTGGCGGTCTCTTCCGGTGGCACATCGCCAGTGCTGGCGCGTTTGCTGCGTGAAAAACTGGAATCGCTGTTGCCGCAGCATCTGGGTCATGTCGCCCATTACGCAGGCAAACTACGCAGCCGGGTCAAAAAGCAGTTCGCCAGTATGAGCGAGCGCCGCCGCTTCTGGGAAAAATTGTTCGTCAATGACCGCCTGGCGCAATCCCTGGCGAACCAGGACACCAGTTCAGTGGAGAAAATTACCGGACAACTGCTGACCGAGCCGCTGGATAACCGTGGCGAAGTGGTACTGGTTGGCGCAGGGCCTGGCGACGCCGGGCTGCTGACCTTAAAAGGTTTGCAGCAAATCCAGCAAGCCGATGTGGTGGTGTATGACCGGCTGGTTTCCGATGAGATCATGAACCTGGTGCGCCGCGATGCCGACCGGGTTTTTGTGGGCAAACGCGCGGGCTATCACTGCGTGCCGCAGGAGGAGATCAATCAGATCCTGCTGCGCGAAGCGCAAAGCGGTAAACGCGTTGTCCGGCTTAAAGGCGGCGACCCGTTTATTTTTGGTCGCGGCGGCGAAGAGCTGGAAACGCTCTGCCACGCGGGTATCCCTTTTTCGGTAGTGCCCGGTATTACGGCGGCATCGGGCTGTTCAGCTTACTCCGGCATTCCGCTAACCCATCGTGATTATGCGCAAAGCGTGCGGCTGGTGACCGGCCACCTGAAAACCGGTGGCGAGCTGGACTGGGCCAACCTGGCTGCGGAAAAGCAAACGCTGGTGTTCTATATGGGACTGAATCAGGCGGCAACGATTCAGGCGCAATTAATGGCGCACGGAATGCAGGCAGACATGCCAGTGGCGCTGGTTGAGAACGGCACCTCTGTGCAGCAGAAAGTCGTCAGCGGCGCGTTGTCGCAGCTGGGCGAGCTGGCACAGCAGGTGCAAAGCCCGGCGCTGATCATTGTTGGCCGTGTGGTGGGGCTGCGCGATAAGCTTAAGTGGTTCTAAAAATAGAAAAAGGGCAGGTAGAACCTGCCCTTTTTTATTCTGTCATCAATTACGGTTTAGCAACGAAACCAATCGCTTCGTAGACTTTCTTCAGGGTTTCCGATGCCCGCGCGCTGGCTTTTTCCGCGCCGTCTTTCATCACCTGTTGCAGGAAAGCTTCGTCATTGCGATAGCGATGATAACGCTCTTGCAGCTCGGTCAGCATGCCGGAAACGGCATCCGCCACTTCCCCTTTCAGATGACCGTACATTTTGCCTTCAAAGTGCTGTTCCAGCTCCGCAATACCCTGACCGGTCACGGCAGAGAGAATATCCAGCAGGTTGGAAACGCCCGCTTTGTTGGCGATGTCGTAACGAACCACTGGCGGCTCGTCGGAATCGGTCACCGCACGTTTGATTTTCTTCACTACCGATTTCGGATCTTCCAGCAGGCCGATAACGTTGTTGCGGTTATCATCCGATTTGGACATCTTCTTGGTCGGCTCCAGCAGCGACATCACGCGCGCGCCGGATTTCGGAATGAACGGCTCAGGCACTTTGAAGATATCGCCATAAATCGCGTTGAAACGCTGGGCGATATCGCGGCTCAGTTCCAGATGCTGTTTCTGATCTTCACCCACCGGTACCTGATTGGTTTGGTACAGCAGAATGTCCGCCGCCATCAGCACCGGGTAATCAAACAGACCGGCGTTGATGTTTTCCGCATAGCGTGCGGATTTGTCTTTGAACTGAGTCATGCGACTCAGTTCACCGAAATAGGTGTAGCAGTTCAGCGCCCAGCCGAGCTGCGCATGTTCCGGCACATGGGACTGAACGAAGATGGTGCTTTTTTGCGGATCGATGCCGCACGCCAGATAAAGTGCCAGCGTATCCAGCGTCGCCTTACGCAGCGCTTGCGGATCCTGGCGCACGGTAATCGCGTGCTGGTCAACGATGCAGTAGATACAGTGATAGTCGTCCTGCATGTTCACCCACTGACGCAGCGCACCCATATAGTTGCCAATGGTTAATTCACCTGAGGGCTGTGCGCCACTAAAGACGATGGGCTTAGTCATTTTTCATTTCCTGATTTTCACTGTGCGAAAGCCCGAGTGCGGGCAGTAAATCTTTGAAGTGATCGAACACGTAATCCGGCTCGCTGACGGTAATCGCTTCGCCGTAGTTATACCCGTAGGTCAGGCCAACAGAAGCGCTACCTGCAGCCTTAGCGGCCAGAATGTCATTACGCGAATCACCAACGAAGAGCAACTCATGAGGTTGAATATTGAGCTTTTTGCACACCAGAAGCAACGGTTCCGGGTGCGGCTTTTTGTTCACCACATCATCGCCGCCGACCGCAAACGTGAAGTATTGCGCAATGCCCAGCGCCTCCAGCAACGGTGCCACGAACGGCGTCGGCTTATTGGTGACCAGCGCCAGTGGCAAGCCTTTAGCATGCAGAGCCGCCAGCGTTTGCGCCACGTCCGGGAAGAGAAAACTGCCCTCTTCCACGGTCTCTTCGTAATAACGGTTGAACAGCTTACGCAGCATGCGTATCTGCTCTTCTTGCGGAATATCGTTACCTACGTCCGGCTTGCCTTGCGCCGCGCGCTGGCTGCTGCGTTCCTGGCGAGCCCAGTTAAACGCCCGCTCCATCAGCACATCTGCGCCGTTACCAATCCAGGTTACCACGCGTGCTTCGCCCGCCTGCGGTAACTCAAGAGCATACAGCGCGCTATCAACAGCAGCGGTCAGACCCGGCGCGCTATCCACCAGCGTACCGTCGAGATCAAAAGCAATACCCTGAATCGACTGCATTTTATTCATGACTTACCTTTGCCAGTTCACTACGCATTTCATCAATAACCTGTTTGTAATCGGGTTTATCGAAAATCGCCGAACCCGCGACAAACATATCTGCGCCCGCGGCGGCGATGTCGCCAATGTTGCTCACCTTAACACCGCCGTCGACTTCAAGACGGATATCAAAGCCTGAAGCATCAATGCGGCGACGCACTTCACGCAGCTTATCCAGCGTGTGCGGAATAAAAGACTGACCGCCAAAACCGGGGTTTACCGACATCAGCAGGATCACGTCCAGTTTATCCATCACATGATCCAGGTAGCTGAGCGGTGTTGCCGGGTTAAACACCAGCCCCGCTTTACAACCGTGCTCTTTGATGAGCTGCAGGGAGCGATCGACGTGTTCGGACGCTTCGGGATGAAAGGTGATAATGCTTGCGCCAGCGGCGGCGAAGTCCGGGATCAGCCGATCAACCGGTTTCACCATCAGGTGAACATCAATAGGCGCGGTGATGCCATAATTACGCAGCGCTTTGAGCACCATCGGGCCAATGGTCAAATTCGGCACGTAATGGTTATCCATCACGTCGAAATGCACCACATCACCACCTGCAGCCAGTACGGCGGCGGTATCTTCGCCGAGGCGTGCAAAATCAGCCGACAGAATCGAAGGGGCAATCAAATACTGTTTCATCCGCATCTCCTTGAGAAAGTAGGGTTCGGCAGGCAGCGCGGTGAATGCGAATTATCGCGGAGCCGGGCGATAGAGTGCCAGCAGCTCATCCACCTTTTTACGTGTACCACCGTTACTGCTGATACTGCGCCGCACTTTTACCACGTGCAATTTTGCCTGACTGTACCACTCACGCGTTAACAGCGTGTCGTGGTTGGAAATCAATACCGGGATCCGGTTTTGCACCAGGCTTTCGGCAATCGCCGCCAAATGCGCCTGCTGCTCAAGACTGAAACTGTTGGTGTGATACGCCGTAAAATTGGCCGTCGCCGACAGCGGGGCGTAAGGCGGATCGCAGTAGACCACGGAGTTCTCGTCAGCGCGCGCCATGCTATCTGCGTAAGATTCACAGTAAAAGAAGGCATTCTGCGCTTTTTCGGCGAAGTGATACAACTCCGCTTCCGGGAAATAGGGTTTCTTATAACGCCCGAACGGCACGTTGAATTCACCGCGCAAATTATAGCGGCACAGACCGTTGTAGCCATGGCGATTGAGGTATAAAAACAGCAGCGCGCGCCGGAAGGGCTCCTGGCACTGGTTAAACTCTTCGCGCAGCTGGTAATAAACCACAGACTGATTCGTCTCAGGCGCGAACAGCGCCCGTGCCTGGCGCACATACTCGTCAGGCTGGTCTTTAACGATGTTATAGAGGCTAATCAGGTCGCTGTTGATATCAGCGAGGATATAGCGGGGGAACGACGTGTTGAGAAACACCGAACCCGCGCCGACGAACGGCTCGATAAGGCATTCACCCTGCGGCAGATGCCTTCCGATATCGTCCAGCAGGGGGTATTTCCCCCCTGCCCATTTCAAAAAAGCGCGATTCTTTTTCATGCTGACTGATTACTTACACTCTCTCCGGCTGTGGAGAAAGCTCCGACAGCATCCTGCGCTTTATACATTACTTCAGATCGGCCTGAACCTGATGTATCGGTTTGGCCCAGGGATTTTTCGCCTGTACGTCTGCCGGCAACGCCGCAACAGCGCGTTTCGCATCGTCTTTAGATGCGTACACACCGCTCACCAGCACGTACCACGGCTGGCCGTTACGTGTTGTCTGGTATACCACGAAGTTTTTCAGATTCTCTTTCTTCGCCCACGCATTGAGGTTGTTGGAGTTCGAGGAACTGCTCAACTGCAATGTGTAGTGGTTACCCGGCGCAGACTTTAACGCTCCAACATTTCCGGTAGCGGCAGCAGTGCTTGCCGCAGGCGCGGCGCTGGCGGCAGGTGCAGTCACGGCTTTGGGCTGAGTTTGCACAGGTGACGACGTTACCGCAGGCGCTTTTACCGGCGCGGTAGAGGCGGTTTCAGTGCGCTTCGGCGGCTGAGCGACAGCTTTGGATTCGGCTTTCGGTTCCGCTTTCGACACGGACTCTTTAGCCACCGCCTTCGGCTCGATCACCATCTGCTTGCGTTCGGTACGCGGCGCAGCGGTATGGCTTTCAGCTATAGCAGACTGTTGCTGACGCGCAGCAGCGCCGTTGCCGTTACGTACCGGCGCAACCGTTGCAGGCTCGGTTGGCAGCGTCGAATTTACCGCGCTATCCAACTGAGACTGATTTTGTGGCTGAGTCAGTGCGCTATTCAGATCGCCCTGCACTTCAACACGCTGCTGACCTGCAGGCGCGGCAGGAGCTTCAACTTGTGATGGTGTAGAAGAAATTGGCGGCAGCGAGACATCCTGCTGCGCAGGTGCATTGCCTGAAGTGGGTTGCTGGGCAGGTGCAGGCTGTGCGCCATTTGCCTGATCTGCGGCACCGATATTGCTGGCATTGTTATTGCCAGCGGAAAGATCGATGCTTTTCTCCGCCGGTGCGTTTTGTTCGTTGTTCGTTGTCGGTGCGGGGGATTTCAGCGCAGAACCGATGCCGATGATTAACAGAAGCAGAACCAGAATGCCGACGCCCATCATCACATACTGACGGGAAGCGGGTTTCGCGGCTGCCGCTTTCTTACGTTTACGCGGACGGCGCTCTTCGCGATCCTCGTCAAACGCTTCTTCATCTTCTTCATAGCTCTCTTCTTCACGCTCATCACGCGCCCGGCGGCTGCGAGAAGGGCGGCGTTCGTCCGCATCGACATCAACATCATCAAAGTTGATCTGCGGTTCATCGACACGCTCGGAAGATTGGCGAGAACGACCAGTACGACGATCGCTGGGATCGGGTTTCAGCTCGTCTTCTGGTTTGAATTCATCCATTTAACACCCCACACAAAGGCGTATGCCACATCATGCATCTCGCCCGAAGTTAAACGCCACGCGGTGCGTGACCAGACCTTTCTAATAGTTACGCCTGCTGGCAATCAGCAATAGCGCCAAGTACTACGTCGTGCGACACTCCGCCGCGAACTTCACTCTTCCCTATTGCCAACGGGAGTACTAAACGCATCTCTCCCGCCAACACTTTTTTATCGCGCATCATGTGCGGTAAATAAGCCTGCGCAGACATCTCCTGCGGGCCTTGTACCGGCAAACCTGCGCGTTTCAGCAGCGCCTTTATACGCTGTGTGTCCGCTTTGCTGAACTGACCAAGACGCTCCGATGCATGCGCCGCCATCACCATACCTGCCGCGACAGCTTCACCGTGTAACCAGTTCCCGTAGCCCATTTCCGCTTCAATAGCGTGGCCGAAGGTATGCCCCAGATTCAGTAAAGCACGTAAGCCTGTTTCCCGCTCATCGGCGGCAACAACTTCTGCTTTCAGCTCACAACAACGGCGAATACAGTACGCCATCGCCGGACCATCTAGGCGCAGCAACGCATCCATGTTCTGTTCCAGCCAGGTAAAGAACTCGCCGTCGAGAATAATGCCGTATTTGATCACTTCCGCGAGGCCGGAGGACAATTCGCGGGCAGGAAGCGTAGCCAGACAATCAAGGTCGACAACCACCGATGCAGGCTGATAAAACGCACCGATCATGTTTTTGCCGAGGGGATGGTTCACCGCTGTTTTGCCGCCAACAGAGGAGTCAACCTGAGAAAGGAGCGTGGTCGGCACTTGAATAAAGCGCACGCCGCGCTGATAGCTGGCTGCCGCGAAGCCGGTCAAATCACCCACTACTCCACCGCCCAGCGCGACCAGTGTGGTATCGCGGCCATGGGGCTTTTGCAACAGCGCGGTGAAGACTGTGTCCATCACCGCAAGGCTTTTGTACTGCTCGCCATCCGGCAGAATCACGCTATCCACTTTCACGCCAGCCTGTTCAAGAACATGGCGGACTTTATCAAGATAGAGCGGAGCCAGTGTTTCATTGGTGACCAGCATAACCTGATCACCAGACTTCAGAGGCGAGAAGGAAGCTGGATCGTTAAACAAACCAGCCGCGATGGTGATAGGGTAACTACGTTCCCCGAGAGTGACTGTGATCCTCTCCATGACGCGACATCCACCTTAGTTGCTTAAACCCGCAGGCGTGTGAATTAAGCCAGAATTAGTTGCTTTCCAGCATATGAATAATCTGGTTTGCCACCACTTTAGCACTCTGATCGTCAGTGCGAATGGTCACGTCGGCAATCTCTTCATACAACGGATTACGTTCGTCGGCCAACGCTTCCAACACTTCGCGCGGCGGCGTATCCACCTGCAAAAGCGGGCGTTTTTTGTCACGTTGAGTGCGAGCTAATTGCTTTTCGATAGTGGTTTCCAGATAAACCACTACGCCACGGGCGGAGAGACGATTACGGGTCTCGCGAGACTTCACAGAGCCACCGCCGGTCGCCAGTACGATGCCCTGTTTTTCCGTCAGCTCATTGATGATTTTTTCTTCGCGATCGCGGAAGCCTTCTTCACCTTCAACATCGAAGACCCAGCCCACATCAGCTCCGGTTCGTTTCTCAATCTCTTGATCAGAATCGTAAAATTCCATATTGAGTTGTTGAGCTAACTGACGCCCAATAGTGCTTTTGCCGGCACCCATAGGCCCAACCAGAAAGATATTGCGTTTCTCTGCCATTTTTTCGGTACTACTAAGACTATTCGTTGATGATAAACCCGCTTCGCAAAGACTCGGCGTAGCAGGACATGAACTGAAACCTCATATGCGATAGTGCGAGAGTCAGATCGAAAATTATCTCAGTACTCCGGCTTGTTTGGCAACTGAATAAACACGTAATCCTTCATGCTGCTCATTGTTCGACGGAGACCACTGACGCTCAAATCGGTACTCCTTGTAAGCTAAATCATGTCTCACGTCAAACACATGAACCAAGTTCCATTGAAAAAGGGGGAGTTACGGCAGATTTAATGTACCGCCGCCAACCTGGGCGTAATAAACACCACCAGCTCGCGCCGCTCATTATCTTTCGCGTCCTGGCGGAATAACCTGCCGATGCCTGGAATCGAGCCTAAACCCGGAACCTGCGCACTGTCGGCGGAATTCTTTTGTGAAAAGATGCCGCCCAGCGCCAGCGTATCGCCGCTTTTTACTTCTACCTGCGTTTCAATCTCCTGCTTGTCAATCGCCATCGCCTCACCCCCTGCCTGCTGTAGCACCTGGCCCGGCATATTTTGGCTAATGCGCAACTTCAGCCGTACACGATTATCGGGCAGCACCGTCGGCGTGACTTCCATTCCCAGCACCGCTTCTTTAAATTCCACAGCCGTGCTACCGCTATCGCCGCTGGCAACCTGATAAGGTATTTCGCTCCCTTGCTTGATACTCGCTGGCTGGCGGTGAGAGGCCAACAGGCGCGGGCTGGCGATAATTTCAAGTTGCTGTTTTTGCTCAAGCGCTGACAATTCCAGCTCCAGCAATTGGGCGTTGATACTGCCGATATTAAAGCTGACGCGCGTACTGGCATCCGGAACGGAGAGATCGGCAGAAATGCCGCTAAGCTGACCACGCGCTGCGGGTTTATCCTGCGCCAGCCCCCATTTCACCCCCAACTCGCGCAGGCTTTTTTCATTTATGGTGACGATATAAGCCGCCAGCTCTACCTGCTCGACCGGTAAATCCATCTGCGCGACCCATTTTTCCAGTGCGGCGAGCCCTTCTTTATTGTCACGCACCAGTAACCGGTTAAGCCGCACATCAACCGTCATCGCTCCTTGTGGGCTGAGCAGTTTTTCCCCGGCTTTTGCCAGCTCTACCGCGTCGGCATAGCGCAACACAAAACTGCGTGTTTGCAAGGGTATGTTCTGCTTGCGCTGGCGCAGAGCGGCCTCCTGCTCCGCCTGCTTTTGCTGTCGCCATGCCGTGGTATGAACCTGCCAGATATTGCCCTGCTGGTTTAACGTTAATCCGGCACTGGCAGCAACGGTTTGTAGCGCCTGCTGCCAGGGAACATCTTTGAGGTTCAGCGACACCGTGCCGCTGACCTCAGGTGAAATCACCATGTTCTGCTTCTCCAGCGCAACCAGCGCCTGCAATACCTGGGTGACAGGTACGTCGTCGACGGTCATTGTGACGACACGTGATGTCTGCGCGCCAGCAAGTGGCAGGCTAAAGAGCATCGCGCTCGCTATCCATTTTCGCATGTTGAGTTCCTTCTCGTTGCCAGCGCCATTGCGCTGGAGTGCACTCTTCGCCAACCTCAATCAGCATTTCATCCTGGTGGATAGCGACAACGCGCCATCCGGTGGGCAGTGTTTCGCCGGTAATAAGGCGATACCAGTGCCCGGTATCATCGCGCACGATCCCTATCGGTTGCTCGCCAGTCACTGCGCCGTGAAAATGCCAGTTGCCAAGTTGCGCGGTTTGACATCTATCTGGCGGTGGTTGAAAAGGATCGCGCATGCCGCACAGAAACAGGGGGAGCAGCGCGGCCAGTAACAAACGTCTAATTCGCATTGTCCTGCTCCACTCGCAACGTAAAATTCAGCGCGCCTTCACTGACCATTAATGAAAACGCAGGAACCTGCATGCCGCGCGCTGTTAGCAGCGAAAACGTCTCGACTACACCTTTCCAGCCGGTCTCAAGCACTAATTCTCCGCCCCCTTGAGCAGGCTGCCAGCGGGCAAGTTGGCGCCCCTGTGACTGAAAATCGAGCGGGCTAAATGCCTGAAGCTCCGGCAAGGCCACTGTTTCTGACGGCGGCACCAGCGCATGTAACTTTTGCCACTGCGCGCGCAGCTTTGTGCGTTGTTGCGGTTGTTGAGCAACCAGCCGCATCTGCGTCTCTTTGACCGGAGATATCGCCAACCACCATAAAAGTGCCAGTGCGCAAAGTGAACTGAGTAGCCAACAAAGCACGCGCATTCGTAATGACAAAGCAAACCAAACATCAGGGTTGAGCATCATCACGCTCCCGGTTCAATTGGTAGTGGAATTGCCAGCGCCCCTGCGCATCACGTTCTACTGTGCCTGCGGGTTGCAACTGAAATCCTGTCGTTTTCTGCAACCCTTGCTCAAGCTCGCTTAATGCGTGAAAGGAACCGGCCAGGCCAGCGATTTCAAGCTGGTTTTCTTGCCAGCGCAGAGCAGTAAGCCAGGCGTTGGGCGGCAGATTTTCCGCGAGGGTGAGCAACGTCTGTCGCCACGCCTGAGTACGCTGAAGCCGTAATCGCTGCGCCTGCTCCTGCTGCCAGCGCTGGTGTAGAAGCTGCAACGGCTGCTCGGCGGCGTGTAACCCGGCGAGTAAGGCGGCATCAGATTGCTGCCACAGCGTAGCCTGACGCAGGTCAACCACAGCGGATGCCCGCCATAATGCGCCACCCAGCACAATCACCAACGCTGTCGCGATAAAAACCGCGCCCCACACACGTATGTCGCGCAACCGCTTTTGACGCCGCCAGGGGAGAAAATTCACGGCGGGCTGCATCAGTATCCCCTGGCAACAGCCAGTCCCAGCGCTATCGCGTAGCGTTCTCCGGCATCGGGTAAAGGTGGCTGGCGCGACGGGACAGCGCTCCAGCAGTCAAATCCACCGGGCATCTCGCCGCACTGTGCGATTTCATCTGCGGGCAGCCCAAGCACGGCGGCAAGCTGAGTAGCATTTTCGGCTTCTTCCCGCGCTCGTCGCCCCCAGCTCTCTCTCGTAGCCCATAGCCACTGGCGCTCATCACACCAGGCAAGGCAACGAGCCGGTGGCGTAAGCCAGGGTAACAATGGCTGCAGCGCACTGGCGTCCGGGGTAATAGAGGAAAGATGAAGAGATAATGTCTGCGCTATCTCCATCAGCGACGCCACATCTTTATTTTGTGCAGCAGTAACGCCGTACGCTTTGCCGGGCTCATCTTCGGTGAAATCGAAACAGAGATCGTTTTCTGCCATATCCAGTTCACGCGCCATTGCCTGCGAAACCCAGCTTGTTAAAGCTGGTTCGCGCAGCGTGATTGCCGGTCGCGGCAGCTTTTTTTGCAGGGTTTGCCCGGCGGGAAATGCCATGCGTACGCAATGGCGTTGCGGTAGGGTTTGCCGCCAGGGACGCAATGCATCGAGCAGTTCGTCTGGCGCTTTTATCCGCCCCTGCACCACGACGCCAGGGGATAGTGGAAGATGCCACCAACGGCGCAGCGCCTGGCCGCGACGCCCGGCGGCAAGGGCGACAATGAAGATGCCATCTTGTTGAATATGCAAACCAATTTGCCAGTGCCTGAATGCCATAAATCCCGATCTCCTTATCGTCTCGCTGGATGACGCTATATCAATGCATCAGGCTTGCCTTTATACTACCGCGCGGTTGTTTATAAACTGCCCAAATGACTCTAAATGGGAAATCTCCAGTGAAGTTCGTAAAGTATTTATTCATCCTTGCAGTATGTTGCATTCTGCTGGGAGCAGGCTCGATTTATGGTCTGTACAAATATATTGAGCCACAGCTACCTGACGTCGCCACGCTGAAAGACGTGCGGCTACAAATTCCGATGCAGGTCTATAGCGCTGATGGCGAATTGATCGCGCAATATGGCGAAAAACGCCGTATTCCGCTGACGCTGAATCAAATCCCGCCTGTCATGGTTAAAGCGTTTATCGCCACGGAAGATAGCCGTTTTTATGAACATCACGGTGTCGACCCGGTGGGGATTTTTCGCGCCGCCAGCGTAGCGATGTTTTCCGGACGCGCGTCGCAGGGCGCAAGTACGATTACGCAACAGCTGGCACGTAACTTTTTCTTAAGCCCGGAACGCACGCTGATGCGTAAGCTTAAAGAGGTGTTCCTGGCGATCCGCATTGAACAGTTGCTGAGCAAAGATGAGATCCTTGAGCTTTATCTCAATAAGATCTACCTCGGTTATCGCGCTTATGGCGTGGGCGCCGCGGCGCAGGTCTACTTTGGGAAAACGGTCGATCAGCTAACGTTGAGTGAAATGGCGGTGATTGCCGGTCTGCCAAAGGCACCGTCTACGTTTAACCCGCTCTATTCGCTAGACCGCGCCACTGCGCGCCGTAACGTTGTGCTGGCGCGTATGGAAAGTGAAGGTTACATCACCGAGCAGCAGTATGATCAAGCGCGCGGTGAAGCTATCGATGCCAATTACCATGCGCCGGAAATCGCTTTTTCCGCGCCTTACCTTTCCGAAATGGTGCGCCAGGAGTTGGTCAATCGCTATGGCGATAAAGCCTATGAAGATGGCTACCGCGTTTACACCACCATCACCCGCAAAGTGCAGCAGGCCGCGCAGGCTGCCGTGCGTAATAACGTGATGGATTACGACATGCGCCACGGCTATCGCGGCCCGTCAAATGTGTTGTGGAAAGTGGGCGAAGCGGCGTGGGACAGTAAAAAAATCACCGATTCCCTGAAAACGCTGCCGACTTACGGCCCGCTCTCGCCGGCAGTCGTGACCAGTACCAATCAGCAAGAAGCGACAGCGATGATGGCCGATGGCACATCGGTCTCTTTGCGCATGGAAGGCATGCGCTGGGCGCGTCCGTATCGTTCCGACACGCAACAAGGCGCAACGCCACGCAAAGTCACTGACGTGGTGCAGGTCGGTCAGCAGATTTGGGTTCGCCAGGTGGACGATGCCTGGTGGCTGGCGCAAGTGCCAGATGTTAACTCCGCGCTGGTTTCCATTAACCCGCGTAACGGCGCCGTATTAGCGCTGGTTGGCGGCTTCGATTTCAACCAAAGCAAGTTTAACCGCGCGACACAGGCGCTGCGCCAGGTGGGTTCTAACATCAAGCCGTTCCTCTACACCGCAGCAATGGATAAAGGCTTGACGCTGGCGAGCATTCTGAATGATGCGCCAATTTCCCGTTGGGATGCGGGCGCAGGCTCCGACTGGCGTCCGAAAAACTCACCGGATGAGTATGCCGGTCCGATTCGTTTACGCCAGGGTTTGGGGCAGTCGAAAAACGTGGTGATGGTGCGTGCAATGCGCGCAATGGGCGTGGATTACGCGGCGGAATATTTGCAGCGTTTCGGCTTCCCGGCGCAAAACATTGTTCATACCGAATCGCTGGCGCTGGGCTCTGCTTCCTTTACGCCAATGCAGGTCGCCCGTGGTTATTCGGTGATGGCGAACGGTGGTTTCCTGATCGATCCGTATTTCATTACCAAAATCGAAAACGATCAGGGCAATGTGCTGTTTGAAGTACGTCCGAAAGTCGCCTGTGCCGATTGTGATATTCCGGTGATTTACGGCGATACGCCGAAATCGAACGTGTTGGAAAACAAAGACATGGAAAACGTCGCCACCTCACAAGAGCAGCAGAATTCAGCAGTACCGCAGCCACAGCTTGAGCAAGCCAACCAGGCGCTGGTGCAAAGAAGCGGCGCCGAAGAGTACGCGCCACATGTTATCAGCACCCCGCTGTCGTTTTTGATCAAAAGCGCGCTGAACAGTAACATCTTTGGCGAGCCAGGCTGGCAGGGCACAGGCTGGCGCGCAGGGCGTGATCTCAAACGCAATGATATTGGCGGTAAAACCGGGACCACAAACAGCTCGAAAGATGCCTGGTTCTCGGGTTATGGACCAGGTGTGGTGACTTCCGTTTGGATCGGCTTTGACGATCATCGTAGGGATTTGGGGCGTACTACCGCATCCGGCGCGATTAAAGATCAGATTTCTGGCTACGAAGGCGGCGCGAAAAGCGCGCAACCCGCCTGGGATGCGTATATGAAAGTCGTGCTGGATGGGGTTCCTGAAGAGCCATTAACGCCGCCGCCAGGCGTGGTGACGGTGAATATCGACCGCAGCACCGGCCAACTGGCGAACGGTGGTAGCAGCCGCCAGGAATACTTTATTGAAGGCACGCAGCCAACGCAGCAAGCCGTCCATGAAGTGGGCACCACGTTAATGGATAACGGTGAGTCTCACGAGCTGTTTTAACTCTGCGCCGGGCTAGCCCGGGCTTACAGACAGCAAAAAGGGCGCGAATGCGCCCTTTTCATTTATTATTTCGTGCGTTCAAAGCCGCCCCTGGCCTTTTAGCCATTCGCGAACCAAAAACAGCGCGCTGACATTGCGGGCTTCGTTGAAATCAGGATCTTCCAGCAGGTCCATTAAGTGCTTCAGCGGCCAGCGTACCTGCGGTAGCGGTTCTGGTTCATCACCCGGCAGCGACTCCGGATAGAGATCTTCAGCAACAACGATGTTCATTTTGCTGGAGAAGTAAGAAGGCGCCATACTGAGTTTTTTCAGAAAAGTAAGCTCTTTTGCGCCAAATCCGACTTCTTCTTTTAGTTCACGGTTCGCCGCTTCGTATATACTCTCACCTGGATCGATAAGCCCCTTGGAAAATCCCAGCTCGTAGGATTCAGTGCCAACCGCATATTCGCGGATCAGGATCAGGTGATCGTCAACAATTGGCACAATCATCACGGCTTCGTGCGTAGAGGGGCGCATACGTTCATAAACACGGCGCACGCCGTTACTGAATTCCAGATCCACACTTTCGACGTTAAAAAGTCGTGAAGATGCGACCGTTTCTACGTTAAGAATGGTGGGTTTTTGCAATGATTCGCTCATTATTATCGGTCTTTGCAGAGAAACTTTCGTTATTGTGCGACACTACGCACTGTTTGGGCAATGTACTTTGCCGCTAATTTACATTCTTGCAACCTCTTCGAAATCAATTCCCAATTTGACCCAAAAGTCAATAGCTTGAAATAAAAATAAGAATTTGCTGATATTCCCGTTAGGGTGGTTTTGCTATTCTCTTTGACATTGGTATGCGCTTAAAAATACTCAAGTTAATTGCTTGCTTAAAAGGCCAACCACATTAGATTGTTACGGGAAGGGTGCAACTGACTACACCTGTTAGAAAAAGTAAGATGGGGAAAGCATGAGCACCATTTTGATTTTTTTCGCTGCTATGCTGGCCTGCGCATTCCTCGCCGGATGGATTTTCAGGTTCAGGTCGCAACGTCGGTATCGACTGCCGTATTTACAGGCTTTCACCGGCGCGACGACCCGCAAATTAACACCTGAAGAACGTGAAATGGCGGAGCGTTATCTGGAAGCGCTCTCTCGTACGCAAAACAATCTCGCCCCGACGGGCGCGACTGCCGCGCCTGTTTTCATCAATCTTACCGCGCATAGCAACACGGTACTGTATGTCACGCACTCGATCACCCGCTATGGCATCACCACTGACGCCCCGAATAAATGGCGCTACTACCTTGATTCTGTCGAAGTCCATTTGCCCCCTTCCTGGGAACAGTACATTACCGACGAGAACAATGTTGAACTGATCCGCACCGACTCCATGCCGCTGGTTATCTCGCTCAATGGGCACACGCTCAGCGAATATATGCATGAAGAGCGCGGGGGCGAACTTGAGCGCGTATCGTCGAGCCAATCCGCCATCCGTGGCGAAGAGAGTGAGCAAATTGAGTTGCTCAATATTCGCCGGGAAACGTCGGAGGAGTACGCATTAAGCCGCCCGGACGGCATGCGCGAAGCACTGCTGATCTCGGTCTCGTTTCTATTGTTTTTCTTCTGTCTGGCCTCGCCCGATGTCTTTATCCCGTGGCTGGCGGGCGGCGGCGTGATGCTGCTTGCAGCAGGGCTCTGGGGGTTATATGCGCCACCGGCTAAAAACACACTGCGGGAGATTCATTGTCTGCGTGGCACACCAAAGCGCTGGGGGCTGTTCGGTGAAAATAATCAGGAGCAAATGAATAATATCTCGTTAGGTATTATCGACCTGATTTATCCGCGTCACTGGCAGCCCTTCGTCGCACAGGATTTGGGCCAGCAAACCGATATTGATATCTACCTTGATCGCCACGTTGTGCGCCAGGGGCGTTTTCTTTCCCTGCACGATGAAGTGAAAAATTTCCCGTTACAACACTGGGTGCGCAGCGCCGTCATTTCCGTCGGTTCGCTGGTGGTGCTGGCGATGTTGTTGATTTGGATGCCGCTGGATATGCCGATCAAATTTACCGTGTCGTGGATCAAAGGCGCGCAGACCGTTGAAGCCAGCAGCGTGAATCAGCTGGAAGCCGCTGGGTTGCGGATTGGTGACACGCTGCGTATCAGCGGCACCGGCATGTGTAATATCCACATGCAAAACAACTGGACCTCGCGCCAGACGTCGCCGTTTACGCCGTTCGACTGCTCGCAAATTATCTGGAACAACGCCCCGCCCTTGCCGTTGCCAGAATCCGATATTGTGAACAAAGCCACCGCGCTTGCTCAGGCGGTCAGCCGCCAGCTTCATCCCACTACCGAAGACGATTCCCGCGTAAGCCCGGTGTTACGCTCAGCCATTCAGAAGTCCGGCATGGTGCTGCTGGATGACTTCGCCGATATCGTACTGAAAACTCAGGATTTGTGCGCTGGCCAGGATGAGTGTCTGCGGTTGAAAAACGCGCTAGTCAACCTCGGAAACAGTAAAGACTGGGAGACACTGACCAAACGCGCCAGCGACGGGAAACTCACCGGCGTTAACGTCTTACTGCGCCCGGTAAGCGCCGAGTCGCTGGATAATTTGGTCACCACGTCCACCGCGCCGTTCATTATGCGGGAAACCACCCGTGCAGCGCAGGCGCTGAACAGCCCGGCTCCGGGCGGTTTTGTGATTAGCAGTGAAGAAGGTAGCGAGCTGGTCGATCAACCCTGGCCGCCGATTGCGCTGTATGACTACCCCGCGCAGGAACAATGGAATGAATTCCAGCGGCTGGCGCAAATGCTGATGCAGACGCCGTTTCGCGCGGAAGGGATCATTACCAATATCTATACCGATGCCAACGGCACCAAACACATCAGCCTGCATCGCATGCCGGATGCCAGCGGCCTGTGGCGTTATGCGGGAACCACACTTCTGCTGGTCGCGATGGTGATTTGCAGCCTCTACAACGGTATGCTGGCGCTGCGGCGTTACCAGCGCAACCGCACACGTATCGAAGAGATTCAGCAGTATTATGCAAGCTGTCTGAACCCCCAGTTTCTGCCCACCCAGGATAGCCTCACCAGCTAACGATCTGTCGTGCGAGCTGTGTTAACCTGTCGCGCACGTTTTCTCTGGCTGGAGTTTTTAATGCACCTTGATATCGCATGGCAGGACGTCGATACCGTTTTGCTGGATATGGACGGCACGCTTCTCGATCTCGCGTTTGATAACTTCTTCTGGCAAAAACTGGTGCCGGAAACCTTTGGCGTCAAACAAGACTTAACGCCGGAAGAAGCGCAGAACGTTCTCCGCCAGGAGTATCACGCCGTGCAGCATACGCTAAACTGGTACTGTCTGGATTACTGGAGCGAACGCCTGGGCCTGGATATTTGCGCTATGACCACCCAGCAGGGGCCGCGCGCGGTGCTGCGTGAAGATACGGTACCGTTTCTGGATGCGCTACAAAAAAGCGGTAAACGCCGCATTTTGCTGACCAATGCGCATCCGCATAATCTGGCGGTCAAACTTGAGCACACGGGTCTCGCGTCGCACCTTGATTTATTACTTTCCACCCATACATTTGGTTATCCGAAAGAGGATCAGCGCCTGTGGCAGGCTGTCGCGCATGAAACCGGGCTCAATCCTGAACGGACGCTGTTTATCGATGACAGCGAACCGATTCTTGATGCGGCGGCGAAATTTGGCATCCGCTATTGCCTGGGCGTCACCAACCCGGACTCGGGGCTTGCGGAGAAACATTATCTGCGCCATCCGGGCACTAATGACTACCGCGGCTTGATCCCCTCACTTCTCAAGGAGATGTGATGAAACAGCAGCCTGCGCAGGAAGTTCGTCTGGATAAGTGGCTGTGGGCCGCGCGTTTTTATAAAACCCGCGCCCTTGCCCGCGAAATGGTTGACGGCGGCAAAGTGCATTACAACGGGCAACGCAGCAAGCCGAGTAAAATCGTCGAGCTGAACGCCACGCTCACGCTGCGTCAGGGAAATGATGAGCGAACCGTCATCATTAAAGGCATTACGGAGCAGCGCCGTCCGGCAAATGAAGCCGTCGAGCTGTATGAAGAGACGGCAGAAAGCATTGAGAAACGCGAAAAAATGGCGCTGGCCCGCAAACTTAACGCGCTCACCATGCCCCATCCCGATCGCCGCCCGGATAAGAAAGAACGTCGCGATCTAATAAAATTTAAATTGGGTGATAGCGAATAACGCTCACCCGCAAGAGAGATAATCATGGCCATTCAAGACCAATTACACCGCTATCTTTTTGAAAACTATGCTGTTCGCGGCGAGCTGGTGACCGTTTCCCATACCTGGAAACAGATCCTCGACAACCACAACTATCCGCTGCCGGTAAAAACGGTGCTCGGCGAGTTGCTGGTCGCCACCAGTCTGCTGACCGCAACGCTGAAATTTGCCGGTGATATTACCGTGCAGTTGCAGGGTGATGGCCCGATGAGCCTGGCGGTGATTAATGGTAATAATCGCCAGCAAATGCGCGGTGTGGCGCGTGTTCAGGGCGATGTGCCGGAAAATGCGGATCTGAAAACGCTGGTGGGTAACGGTTATTTGGTTATCACCATTACGCCGGAAGAGGGCGAGCGTTATCAGGGCGTTGTGGGTCTTGAAGGTGATACGCTGGCGGCATGCCTGGAAGATTACTTCCTGCGTTCAGAACAGCTGCCGACACGCTTGTTTATCCGCACCGGCGAGGTTGATGGCCAGCCAGCAGCGGGCGGCATGCTGCTGCAGGTATTACCGGCGCAGGAAACGCAGGCCGATGATTTTGAGCATCTGGCGGTGCTGACAGAAACCATTAAAGCGGAAGAGTTGCTGACGCTGGCGGCGGAAGATGTGCTGTGGCGCTTGTATCACGAAGAAGAAGTCACGCTGTACGATCCGCAAGATGTGGAATTCAAATGCACTTGCTCACGTGAACGCTGCGCGGGTGCGCTGAAGACGCTGCCGGACGAAGAAGTAGACAGCATCCTCGCGGAAGAAGGTGAAATCGACATGCACTGCGACTATTGCGGCAGCCACTATCTGTTTAACGCAATGGACATTGCCGAGATCCGCAACAACGCCTCCCCTGCCGATCCACAAGTCCACTAAATTTCTTCTTTCCTCACGCCGCCTGCGGGCGGCGTTTTGCATGGCTCATCACGTTTCCGCTAAAATCCCCAATGAAAGTGTTACGTAACTTACTTTCATGAAAGCGATTACAGTCACAAAGCTGCGGTTAAAAATGTCGTCTTACGCCATTTTTGGAACATTTACCCCATAAATGAGACTATTTTTGCCATAATCCGTCTCGTTACGTGACCACAATCACAGTGTTTTCCGTCAGTCTGGGTTTGTCGAGTTAGGTAAATCTATGAGCCTCGTCCCGGTAAGCGGGTAAAAAACAACCCTACAATTTAAGGCAGTACATATTGGCTAAGGAGCAGTGACATGCGCGTTAAGAGCTTAACCCCGCAGGATCTCAAGGCTTATGGTATCAACGATGTTCAGGATGTCGTCTACAACCCCGATTACGATACGCTGTATCAGGAGGAGCTCCGTCCAGACCTGGAAGGATATGAGCGTGGTGTGCTGACGAATTCTGGTGCTGTCGCCGTCGACACCGGTATTTTTACCGGCCGTTCGCCGAAGGATAAGTATATTGTGCGTGATGACACCACCCGCGATACCGTGTGGTGGTCCGATAAAGGCAAAGGCAAGAACGACAACAAGCCGATCTCGCCTGACGTCTGGCAACATCTAAAAGGCCTGGTTACCCGGCAGCTTTCCGGCAAGCGTCTGTTTATTGTTGACGCGTTTTGCGGCGCAAACCCGGACACGCGTCTCTCGGTGCGTTTTATCACCGAAGTGGCCTGGCAGGCGCACTTTGTGAAGAACATGTTCATTCGCCCGACCGAAGAAGAGCTGGCAAGCTTTACGCCGGATTTTATCGTGATGAATGGCGCGAAGTGCACCAACCCGCAATGGCAAGAGCAAGGTCTCAACTCGGAAAACTTTGTCGCCTTTAATCTCACCGAACGCATCCAGTTGATTGGCGGAACCTGGTACGGCGGCGAGATGAAGAAAGGTATGTTCTCGATCATGAACTACCTGCTGCCATTGCAGGGTATCGCCTCGATGCACTGTTCAGCAAACGTCGGTGAAAAAGGCGATGTTGCCGTGTTCTTCGGCC
Organism: Kosakonia sp. LAM2021; assembly: GCF_016620385.1. NCBI lineage: Bacteria > Pseudomonadati > Pseudomonadota > Gammaproteobacteria > Enterobacterales > Enterobacteriaceae > Kosakonia > Kosakonia sp. LAM2021. The sequence continues at coordinate 440,621 of NZ_JAENHT010000002.1, read as the reverse complement.
TTTCCGGCACCGGCAAAACCACCCTCTCTACCGATCCGAAACGCCGCCTGATTGGCGATGATGAACACGGCTGGGATGATGACGGTGTTTTCAACTTCGAAGGCGGTTGCTACGCCAAAACTATTCGGCTTTCGGAAGAGGCTGAACCGGATATCTTCCACGCCATTCGTCGCGATGCGCTGCTGGAAAATGTCAGCGTCCGCGCCGATGGCAGCATTGATTATGATGATGCGTCGAAAACGGAAAATACCCGGGTGTCGTACCCGATTTACCATATTCAGAACATCGTTAAACCGGTCTCCAAAGCAGGCCACGCAACGAAAGTTATCTTCCTGACAGCGGATGCTTTCGGCGTACTGCCTCCGGTTTCACGCCTGACCGCCAGCCAGACGCAGTACCATTTCCTCTCCGGTTTTACCGCTAAACTTGCCGGCACCGAACGCGGCGTCACCGAGCCGACACCGACCTTCTCGGCCTGTTTTGGTGCCGCGTTTTTATCGCTGCATCCAACACAATATGCGGAAGTTCTGGTGAAAAGAATGCAGGCCGCCGGCGCGCAGGCATATCTGGTCAATACCGGCTGGAATGGCACCGGTAAACGCATCTCTATCAAGGACACGCGGGCGATTATCGACGCGATCCTTAATGGCTCGCTGGACGATGCGGAAACCTTTACCCTGCCGATGTTCAACCTGGCAATCCCGGCCTCGTTGCCCGGCGTGGATACGCGGATTCTCGACCCACGCAATACCTATGCGTCCCCGGCGCAGTGGCAGGAGAAAGCCGCGCAGCTGGCAACGTTGTTTATTGAAAACTTCGAGAAGTACACCGATACCGCTGCCGGCGCCGCGTTAGTCAGCGCCGGGCCAAAAGTGTAATTTGGCTACGCAAGAGAAACAAAACCCGCCAGATGGCGGGTTTTTTTATGCTTCTTTATTCTGCCCACTCAGTCGGGCAATCGGGATCGGCAGCCAGGCGCGAATACAGAGCCCGCCCCGCTCGCTGGTGCCCAATTCAAGAATGCCGTTATGGTTATCCACAATACGCTGAACGATCGCCAGCCCGAGGCCAGTACCGCTGGTGCTGCGCGCACTATCACCGCGGACAAACGGCTGGAACAGGTGTTCGCGCTGCTCCGGTTTGATGCCTGGACCGTCGTCTTCAACCTGGAACCAGGCGCGATTGTGCTCGGTGCCGCTGCTGACTTTGATCCAGCCATTGCCGTAGCGCGCCGCGTTAACCACCATATTGGCAACCGCGCGTTTGATGGAAAGCGGGTGCATGCGCACGAAAATCTCGCTCTCTTTCAATCCGGTATCGATCTCACGCTCGTAGCCACTTTCCGCCGCGATGACTTCACCGAGCACCGCATTCAGTTCAGCCACTTCCATCGGCATTTCCTGCCCGGTACGCAGGTAATCGATAAACTGCTCGATAATCGCGTTGCACTCTTCAATATCTTTATTAATGGATTCAGCGAGATAGCCATCTTCTTCCGCCATCATCTCCGTCGCCAGGCGAATACGCGTGAGCGGCGTACGCAGATCGTGGCTGACGCCCGCCATCAATAACGTGCGATCGTCGGCAAGCTGCTTCACCCCGGCGGCCATCTGGTTAAAGGCGCGGGTAACCGAGCGCACTTCCGACGCGCCATATTCACGCAGCGGCGGCGGAATATGCCCTTTACCAACCTTCAGCGCGGCGTGCTCCAGGTCAACAAGCGGGCGGTTCTGGATACGGATAAACAACCAGGCACCGCCTATTGCCAGCAGCATAATCGCCAGCGTGTAGCGGAACAGCGGGGAGAAATCACCTTGATGAATTTCGGTCAGCGGTACGCGCACCCAGATATTGGGCGACAGCCAGGTTTTCAGCCACACCACCGGCGAGCTTTTATTCACCTCGACGCGCACTTCGGTCGGGCCGCCAAGCTGCTGCGCCATTTGCTGGCTTAAGAATTCGTAATGCTGCGCCCAACGCAGGCCGGCGTCTTCCGCGGCCTCGTTGGAATAAAGCGAAATGCCCAGCTCGCGGTAAATCTCACGGCGAAACGCCGGAGGCACCACCAGCTGCGTGCCGTCCTCCAGTTGCAGTTTATCGGTCATCAACATACGCACTTCGTACGCGAGAACCTTATTAAACTGTTGGAGGCTAGGCAGAATGGCGAAGTTCAGCACCACCAGGTAGGTCGTCACCAGGCTTGCGAACAGCAAGGTGACGATAAGTAACAGGGTGCGGGCAAATGAACTTCGCGGCGAGAAACGCACTCGCATCATGCTTTAGAGCCGTCCGGCACGAACACGTAGCCCAGACCCCAAACCGTCTGAATATAACGAGGATGTGCCGGATCTTCTTCCACCATGCGGCGCAAGCGAGAGATCTGCACGTCAATAGAGCGCTCCATCGCCGAGTATTCACGCCCGCGCGCCAGGTTCATCAGCTTATCGCGAGACAGCGGCTCACGCGGGTGGCTCACCAGCGCTTTCAACACCGCGAACTCACCGCTAGTCAGCGGCATCGGTTCATCTTCGCGGAACATCTCCCGCGTACCAAGATTCAGCTTGAACTTACCAAACGCAATTACCGCTTCTTCCTGAGACGGCGCGCCCGGCAGCTCATTCGCCTGGCGGCGCAGCACTGCGCGAATACGCGCCAGCAGCTCACGCGGGTTAAACGGTTTGGGAATATAATCGTCGGCACCAATTTCCAGACCCACAATGCGGTCCACTTCTTCGCCTTTCGCCGTCACCATAATAATCGGCATCGGGTTGCTCTGGCTGCGTAAACGGCGGCAGATAGAGAGGCCATCTTCTCCGGGCAGCATCAGATCCAGCACCATCAGATGGAAAGATTCACGGGTTAACAGACGATCCATCTGCTCAGCGTTAGCCACGCTGCGAACCTGGAAGCCCTGCTCGGTAAGGTAACGCTCAAGCAATGCGCGCAGGCGCATGTCGTCATCCACGACCAGAATCTTATAATTCTCTTGCATTGTTTATACTCCCAAAGGTTCCGACAATAATGTTTCCGTATTCTAGAAAAGTGCGCGTTCACGACCAGCGAAATCTGGTATACATTCTAGTCGAAATTGTTACAAAGCATATTTAACAGCAGCTTATATGCATATTTCATCACAGAAAGCATGATTAATCTGCACCTTACACTATCCCGTTTGTAAAGTGTGTGCAGGCAAGAACGTCACGGAAATAAGGCCCAAGAATGAAAACGCCCCTGATTACCCGCGAAGGTTATGAAAAACTGAAGCAGGAACTCGATTTTCTCTGGCGTCAGGAGCGCCCGGAAGTCACCAAAAAAGTCACCTGGGCGGCCAGCCTCGGCGACCGCAGCGAAAACGCCGACTATCAATACAACAAAAAGCGCCTGCGCGAGATAGACCGCCGCGTACGCTATCTCACCAAGTGCCTGGAAAATCTCAAAATCGTTGATTACTCCCCTCAGCAGGAAGGCAAAGTCTTTTTTGGCGCATGGGTGGAAATTGAAAACGACGACGGCGATGCATTACGTTTTCGCATCGTTGGCTATGATGAAATTTTTGGCCGCAAAGATTACATCTCTATCGATTCGCCGATGGCACGCGCCCTGCTGAAGAAAGAGGAAGGCGACGTGGCGGTAGTGCAAACCCCCGGCGGTGAAGCAACCTGGTACGTTAATCAAATTGAATACGTGAAATAGCCCCCAGAACCGTCTGAGAAGCCCTGCGCGGCTGGCATTTTGCAATGCCAGTCCGTATAACTATCCCCTGATTTTTGTTCAGAAGATGAAATGACATGATGAATGATTCGCTCTGCCGCATTATTGCGGGTGAACTTCAGGCACGAACCGAACAGGTGGAATCCGCCGTTCGCCTGCTTGATGAAGGGAACACAGTGCCGTTTATCGCGCGCTATCGTAAAGAAGTCACCGGCGGTCTGGATGACACGCAATTGCGTCAGCTCGAAACCCGCCTTGGTTATCTGCGCGAGCTGGAAGAGCGCCGCCAGGCGATTCTGAAATCGATTGGCGAACAGGGCAAACTCAGCGATGAGCTGGCAAACGCCATTAACGGCACGCTGAGCAAAACCGAGCTTGAAGATCTCTACCTGCCGTACAAACCAAAGCGCCGCACGCGCGGGCAAATTGCCATTGAAGCGGGGCTGGAACCGCTGGCAGATTCCCTGTGGAATGACCCGTCGCAAGACCCGGAAACGCTGGCCGCAACGTTTGTCGATGCCGATAAAGGCGTCTCCGACAGCAAAGCGGCGCTGGATGGCGCGCGCTATATCCTGATGGAACGCTTCGCGGAAGATGCCGCGTTGCTGGCAAAAGTGCGTGACTATTTGTGGAAAAACGCCCATCTCGTCTCCACCGTAGTTAGCGGTAAAGAGGACGAAGGTGCCAAATTCCGCGACTATTTCGATCACCACGAACCGATTTCGACTGTCCCTTCGCACCGCGCGCTGGCGATGTTTCGCGGGCGTAACGAAGGCGTGCTGCAACTGGCGCTGAACGCCGATCCGCAGTTTGATGAGCCGCCAAAAGAGAGCCACTGCGAGCAAATTATTATCGACCACCTCGGCCTGCGCCTGAACAATGCGCCAGCGGACAGCTGGCGTAAAGGCGTAGTGAGCTGGACGTGGCGTATCAAAGTGTTGATGCATCTGGAAACGGAGCTGATGGGTACCGTGCGCGAACGCGCGGAAGATGAGGCCATCAATGTTTTCGCCCGCAACCTGCACGATCTGCTGATGGCCGCCCCTGCCGGGCTGCGCGCCACGATGGGTCTCGATCCGGGTCTGCGTACCGGTGTGAAAGTCGCGGTGGTGGATGCCACCGGCAAACTGGTCGCCACCGACACCATCTATCCGCATACCGGGCAGGCAGCAAAAGCGGCAGTAGCCGTCGCGGCGCTGTGCGAAAAACACAATGTTGAACTGGTGGCGATTGGTAACGGCACCGCCTCGCGCGAGACGGAACGCTTCTACCTTGATGTGCAGAAACAGTTCCCGAAAGTGACCGCACAGAAAGTGATTGTCAGCGAAGCGGGCGCATCGGTTTATTCCGCTTCCGAGCTGGCAGCGCTCGAATTCCCGGATCTGGATGTTTCACTGCGCGGCGCGGTCTCCATCGCCCGTCGTTTGCAGGATCCGCTGGCGGAACTGGTGAAAATCGATCCGAAATCTATCGGTGTCGGCCAGTACCAGCACGATGTCAGCCAGACGCAACTGGCGCGCAAACTGGATGCGGTGGTCGAGGATTGCGTAAACGCCGTTGGCGTTGATCTGAATACCGCCTCTGTGCCACTGCTAACGCGCGTCGCCGGTTTAACCCGCATGATGGCGCAGAATATTGTCGCCTGGCGCGATGAGAACGGTCAGTTCCTGAACCGCCAGCAGCTGCTGAAAGTGAGCCGTCTGGGGCCAAAAGCCTTTGAGCAGTGTGCGGGCTTCCTGCGCATTAACCATGGTGACAACCCGCTGGATGCGTCTACTGTTCACCCGGAAACCTACCCGGTGGTTGAACGTATTCTGGCGGCAACCGAGCAGTCACTGCGCGATCTGATGGGCAACAGCGCGGAGCTGCGCAAACTGAAAGCCAGTGATTTTACTGATGCACAGTTCGGTGTACCGACGGTGACTGACATCATCAAAGAGCTGGAGAAACCGGGGCGCGACCCGCGTCCTGAGTTTAAAACCGCGACCTTTGCCGAAGGCGTGGAAACGATGAATGACCTGCTGCCGGGAATGGTGCTCGAAGGCGCGGTAACCAACGTGACTAACTTTGGCGCCTTCGTTGATATCGGCGTGCATCAGGATGGCCTGGTGCATATCTCATCGCTGGCGGATAAGTTTGTCGAAGATCCGCATACCGTGGTGAAAGCGGGCGATATCGTGAAGGTCAAAGTGCTGGAAGTGGATTTACCGCGTAAACGAATCGCGTTGACTATGCGTCTGGACGAGCAGCCAGGCGACACCAGTTCTCGTCGTGGCAACGGCAACAGCAGCAACCGCGATAACGGCAATCGTAATGCTGCGCGCCCGGCGAAAGCACCACGCGGTCGCGACAGCCAGCCGAGCGGCAACAGTGCAATGATGGATGCGCTCGCTGCGGCAATGGGTAAAAAACGTTAATCTTTCCCCCTCCCTTAACCGGGAGGGGGTTTTTGCAAACACATTCGAAAAAGTCCAAATTAAATCTGCCGCCTGATGAACGAAAAGCAATTAACTCGTTATTTCACCTGTCATTTACTATTCAAAATTATTAACTAATCACGCTTATATTTAATTGCACTAACGACAGCTGCATTATTTTCCTTGCGCGGTGCACATTACAAATATTAAACACGCATTAACTTTGTAAAATAAAAATTATCTTTTTAACCTGCCGGCAATATTTCTTCCTTTTGTAGCGGGAATTCACAACCCTACGAATTTTTGCGCTACATCAAAAGAGAATCAAATTATCAATTCTGCCCCCGGCAAACGCATTTTTATGATTGATGATAAAAACTATTCTCATTATCATCGGGTCAGTAGATTATTTCTCCACTCCTTCGATGATGAACAGTGCGCCAGACGGCGCGTGATAACTCTTGGCTCGCAGCGTAAATAAGTAGGCTCTATGCAATTCTCTCCTGACAGCGCGTGGAAAATTACCGGTTTCTCTCAAGAAATAAGCCCGGCCTGGCGACAGAAACTCCTGTCATTAGGGATGTTGCCCGGATCCTCTTTTAATGTGGTACGCGTCGCCCCTTTGGGTGACCCTATTCATATTGAAACCCGCCGCGTTAATTTAGTGTTACGGAAAAAAGATCTCGCGTTCCTCGAACTGGAAGCGGTATCTCGTTAATCAGCCAGTCGTTACAAAGAGTGCAAAGTAAAAATGAAAAAATTGACCATTGGCTTAATTGGTAACCCGAATTCTGGCAAGACCACATTATTTAATCAGCTCACCGGCGCGCGTCAGCGGGTAGGAAACTGGTCCGGCGTAACCGTTGAGCGCAAAGAGGGCCAGTTCAACACCACCGACAACCAGGTGACGCTGGTCGATCTTCCCGGAACCTATTCGCTCACTACTATTTCCGCGCAAACGTCGCTCGATGAGCAAATCGCCTGCCACTACATTTTAAGCGGCGATGCCGATCTGGTGATTAACGTGGTCGATGCTTCCAATCTTGAGCGCAACCTCTACCTGACGCTGCAATTGCTGGAGCTGGGCGTACCGTGCATTATCGCCCTCAACATGCTGGATATCGCCGAAAAACAGAAAGTCCGCATTGATATCGACGGCCTGGCCGCACGCCTGGGCTGCCCGGTGATCCCGCTGGTTTCCACGCGTGGTCGCGGGATTGAAGCGCTGAAAATGGCTGTCGATCGTCACCAACACAACGACAATGTTGAACTGGTGCATTACGCCCAACCCCTTTCCCGCGAAGCAGACGCGCTGGCGCAGCAAATGGCCGATGATGTGCCGTTGCAGCAGCGTCGCTGGATGGGCCTGCAAATGCTCGAAGGTGATATTTACAGCCGCGCCAACTCTGGCGTCAGCGAACAGCAACTGGCTGCCTCGCTCGCACGTCTGGGAACGGAAATGGACGACCCTGCGTTGCACATTGCCGATGCGCGTTATCAGTCGATTGCGGCGATTTGCGATACCGTCAGCAACACGCTCACCGCCGAGCCAAGCCAGTTCACCGCCGCGGTTGACCGCATCATCATTAACCGCTTTTTGGGTTTGCCGATCTTTTTGTTCGTCATGTATTTGATGTTTCTGTTTGCCATTAACATCGGCGGCGCATTCCAGCCCATTTTCGACGCGGGCTCAGTAGCCATATTTATTCATGGTATTCAGTGGCTGGGTTATACGCTGCACTTCCCGGAATGGCTGACCGTGTTTCTGGCACAAGGGCTTGGCGGCGGTGTCAACACCGTGCTGCCGCTGGTGCCGCAGCTCGGCATGATGTACCTGTTTATGTCCTTTCTTGAAGATTCCGGTTACATGGCACGCGCCGCGTTTGTGATGGACCGCCTGATGCAATCGCTGGGGCTGCCGGGCAAATCTTTCGTACCGCTGATTGTCGGTTTCGGTTGCAACGTACCGTCAGTGATGGGCGCGCGTACATTAGACGCGCCGCGTGAACGTCTGATCACCATTATGATGGCGCCGTTTATGTCCTGCGGCGCGCGTCTGGCCATCTTCGCGGTTTTCGCTGCCGCCTTTTTCGGCCAGCAGGGAGCGCTCACCGTCTTCTCGCTGTATGTGATCGGTATCGTCATGGCGATCCTTACCGGCCTGGTGCTGAAACATACGCTGCTGCGCGGCGAAGCATCACCGTTTGTGATGGAGCTGCCGGTTTACCACGTTCCGCATCTGAAAAGCCTGTTGCTGCAAACCTGGCAGCGTCTGAAAGGCTTTGTCATCCGCGCGGGTAAAGTGATTATCATCGTCAGCATTTTCCTCAGCGCGATGAACAGCTTCTCGCTGGATGGCCGCACCGTACACAAAATTGATGAATCCGCACTGGCCTCTGTCAGCCGTGTATTTACCCCGCTGCTGGAGCCGATTGGTGTGCATGGCGACCACTGGCAAGCCACCGTAGGTCTTGTCACAGGCGCAATGGCGAAAGAGGTGGTCGTCGGTACGCTGAACTCACTTTACACCGCGGAAAATATTGAACAGGAAGTCTTTAACCCGGCGGAATTCAGCCTGACGGGTGAGCTGATTGCCGCTCTGGAAGACACGGCGAAAAGCGTGAAAGAGACATTCAGCCTGAGCGTGCTGGCTAACCCAATCGAAGCCAGTAAAGGAGATGGCGAAATGGCGACCGGCACCATGGGCGTGATGAGCGAAAAATTTGGCAGTGCAGCAGCCGCTTACAGCTACCTGATTTTTGTGCTGCTTTATGTGCCGTGCATCACCGCGATGGGCGCTATCGCCCGCGAATCCAGCCGGGGCTGGATGGGCTTCTCGGTGCTGTGGGGGCTGAATATCGCCTACTCACTCGCCACGCTCTTTTACCAGACGGCGACTTTCAGCGATCATTCGGTCTACAGCCTGACCTGCATTCTGGCGGTTCTGCTTTTTAACGTGGTGGTAATTAGCGCCCTTCGTCGCGCCAGAAGCCGGGTGGATGTCAGCCTGCTGGCCACGCGTAAAACTGTCGTCAGCTGCTGCGACAGCCCGGCAGGCGATTGTCACTAAGGAGCAACCACATGGCGTCGTTAATTGAAGTGCGTGATTTGTTGGCATTGCAAGGCCGGATGGAGGCTCAGCAACTGAGCGCCGCGCTGCATACGCCGCGTGCGATGATCGACGCCATGCTCGGTCGCATGGAAGCCATGGGTAAAGCTGTGCGTATTCAGGAAGAGGCTACCGGTTGTTTAACCGGTAGCTGCAAGCAGTGCCCGGAAGGGAAAAGCGCCTGCTCTCGTGAGTGGTGGGCGCTTCGTTAAACGAGCCTGGATTTCAGCGCCAACAACGCCTCGCAAAACGCTGCAGGATGGGAAACAAACGGCGCATGTGCCGCTTTCGGGAAAATTAACGACTCGCTCTGCGGCCATATATCATCCAGTAACGGAACGATTTTACGCGGCACCAACCCGTCAAGACGTCCATACATACGCAAAAACGGCAGCGTCAGTCCACTCAGTGCTTCGCGTAAATCCACCGTTTTTAAAATCTCCAGCCCGCCGTTCAGCACTTCGGTTGGCGGCATCGGAAGCGACAGTACCGCGTTTTTAAGCTCGCGCGCATCCTGTCTTGCGGTTTCGGTGCCGAGCGTCTGCAAGGCCAGGAAACGCTCAACGGTACGCTGAAAATCCTCACTCAATTGCTGTTGAAATCCGGCCAGCACCTCAGGTTTGATGCCCGCCCAATCACCCTGTGCGCTAAAACAGGGCGATGAGGCCACCGTAACCAACGCGCTAACGCGTTCAGGTGATTGCAACGCAATCTGGCTCGCCACCAGCCCACCCAGGCTCCAGCCCAACCAAATCGCTTTTTGTGGCGCGTGAGATAACACGATATCCGCCATCTGCGGCAGTGTCAGTGCGCCAAACCCTTCGCTTCTGCCATAGCCTGGCAGATCCACTAAATGCAACGTAAATTGCGAACTCAGTTCCGGTGTAATGCAATCCCAGACCTGAGCATTCAGCCCCCATCCGTGCAGCAGCACAAGATGACAATTTCCTTCGCCTTTGGTTTGCCACCAGATGTTCTTCATCAGCTATTGTTCTCTTCTTTCACACAAGGAGGTGGCACATGCTAACAGTGCCAGGCTTATGCTGGCTATGTCGAATGCCATTGATGCTGAGCCAGTGGGGAGTCTGTTCCGGCTGCACGCGCGCCATGAAAGTGCGCGAAAAAGTTTGCCCTTTGTGCGGTTTACCCACCTCTCGCGACGACATTGCCTGCGGGCGCTGTCTGCAAAAACCGCCGCCCTGGCAGCGGCTGATTGCCGTCAGCCGTTACGCGCCACCACTTAGCCCGCTGGTGCAGCAGTTTAAATTTTTGCCTCGCCCGGAAATCGCCCGTGCGCTGGCCCGTCTGCTGCTGTTAGCCGTGTTAAACGCCCGCCGCAGCGGAAACTGGCAGACGCCGGATATGATCTTAAGCGTACCGCTGCATGCGCGTCGCCAGTGGCGCAGAGGGTTTAATCAAAGCGATCTTCTGTGCCGGGAGCTGGCTCACTGGTTACGAAGTCCCTATCATCCTGCCGCGCTGCGGCGGGTGCGGGCAACGCCTGTTCAGCATCAACTCAATGCCCGTTTGCGCAAGCAGAACCTGAAAAATGCCTTTCGTCTTGAATTGCCCGTTGCCGGTCTCCATATCGTCGTGGTGGATGATGTCGTCACGACCGGCAGCACCGTTGCGGAAATCACCCGGCTGCTTTTACGCAGCGGCGCAGCAACTGTTCAGGTCTGGTGCCTGTGTCGAACCTTGTAGACCCTCGATGATGGGCGTATTATAACCAAGTAAAATAGTCAACTATTAGGCCATTGCTATGATCCGTATTTCCGACGCTGCCCAAGCGCACTTTGTCAAACTGCTGGCAAATCAGGAAGAAGGGACACAAATCCGCGTATTTGTGATTAACCCAGGCACGCCCAACGCTGAGTGTGGCGTCTCTTATTGCCCGCCGGACGCGGTTGAAGCCACCGATACCGCGCTGAAATTTGAACAACTGGTTGCCTATGTCGATGAGCTGAGCGCGCCGTATCTGGAAGATGCGGAAATCGATTTTGTCACCGACCAGTTGGGTTCTCAGCTGACGCTGAAAGCGCCGAATGCCAAAATGCGTAAAGTGTCCGACGACGCGCCGCTGATGGAGCGCGTGGAGTATCTGCTGCAGTCCCAAATCAACCCACAGCTGGCCGGCCACGGCGGCCGCGTTTCGCTGATGGAGATCACCGATGAAGGCTACGCCATTCTGCAGTTTGGCGGTGGCTGTAACGGTTGCTCCATGGTCGACGTGACGCTGAAAGAGGGTATCGAAAAGCAACTGCTGACCGAGTTCCCGGAGCTGAAAGGCGTTCGCGATCTGACGGAACACCAGCGCGGCGAGCACTCTTACTACTAAGTCTGCTTTCTGTTATAGATTGCCCGGCGGCGTTCTGCCTGCCGGGTCTACAACGTTAATCCAACTGTTACCCGTATCTCCCCGCCCACATTTCTCTTTTCTTACCTGTTTAGTTTCCTGGCGTTAATATGACGCATGTCTCAGATCTTACATTTAGATCGCCAGAGTGATTCTCTTTTCATGGATGTTACCCGTATCATTCCTGCCAGCACCGACAACTTAAAAAACATCCGACTACAATTTTTAGCAATGGATGTCAGCCGCAACGGTGCCGCAGCTCGCTCTTTCCTCTTTGGGAATTATCAGCGGCTGCCAGAAACACTGACGTTACCCATAACAAATTAAAGGCCAGGTAAATCATGCCATTAGTCATTGTCGCTATCGGTGTTGCTCTCTTACTCCTGTTAATGATCCGCTTCAAACTGAACGGATTTATTGCTCTGATCCTCGTGGCGCTCGCCGTGGGGATGATGCAGGGCATGCCGCTCGATGCCGTTATTAAATCGATTAAAAATGGTGTCGGCGGGACGCTCGGCAGCCTTGCGCTGATCATGGGCTTTGGTGCCATGCTCGGCAAACTGCTGGCGGACTGCGGCGGCGCACAGCGCATTGCCACCACGCTTATCGAAAAGTTTGGTCGCCAGTACATTCAATGGGCAGTCGTGCTGACCGGTTTTACCGTCGGTTTCGCGCTGTTCTATGAAGTTGGCTTCGTACTGCTGCTGCCGCTGGTGTTCACCATCGCGGCGTCCGCACGCATTCCGCTGCTGTATGTTGGTGTGCCAATGGCGGCAGCCCTGTCCGTGACGCACGGCTTCCTGCCTCCGCACCCGGGTCCAACGGCGATTGCGACCATTTTCCATGCGGATATGGGCAAAACGCTGCTCTACGGTACGCTGCTTGGTATCCCAACCGTTATCCTTGCTGGCCCGGTCTATGCCCGTTTCCTGAAAAGCATTGATAAACCGATCCCGGATGGCCTCTACAACGCGAAAACCTTCACCGAAGAAGAGATGCCGGGCTTTGGCGTCAGCGTCTGGACATCGCTGGTACCGGTGATCCTGATGGCATTGCGCGCGGTAGCAGAAATGCTGCTGCCGAAAGGCCATGCGCTGCTGCCTTACGCAGAGTTCTTCGGCGACCCGGTCATGGCAACCATGATTGCGGTGCTGATTGCGGTATTCACCTTCGGCTTGAATCGTGGTCGTTCGATGGACGACATCAACGAAACGCTGACCAGCTCCATCAAAATCATTGCCATGATGCTGCTGATCATCGGCGGTGGCGGTGCGTTCAAACAGGTTCTGGTTGATAGCGGCGTCGATAAATACATCGCTTCAATGATGCATTCCACCAATCTCTCCCCGCTGTTTATGGCGTGGTCAATTGCCGCAGTGCTGCGTATCGCGCTGGGTTCCGCCACCGTTGCGGCAATTACAGCGGGCGGTATTGCGGCGCCGCTGATTGCCACCACCGGCGTGAGCCCGGAGTTGATGGTGATTGCGGTCGGTTCCGGTAGCGTGATTTTCTCTCACGTTAACGATCCGGGTTTCTGGCTGTTCAAAGAGTATTTCAACCTGACCATCGGCGAGACCATGCGCTCCTGGTCGGCGCTGGAAACTATCATTTCCGTTTGCGGTCTGGTTGGCTGCCTGCTGTTGGGCATGGTGGTTTAATTCAGTCACTGCACGTAGAAAGGCCCGGATAACCGGGCCTTTTTTATTTCCGCTTTGCCGCCGCTTTGCGACGTCGGTCGAGGTCTTTTAATAACTTATTGACCTTTTCATCGGCAAACATCGCCTCCAGCGACACCGCCAGCTTCCGCCGCCAGTTTTTATACTGGTAACTGGTGCCCGGAATATTCACCGGCCCGGCCATATCCAGCCAGTCTTCCGGTTGCAGGCCTAACAACGCGCTATTGCTATCGGCGATATAACGCTGCATTCCACGGTTGAGCACCGACGTCATTGGCGTGCGTGACGCTTTGTGTCCGGCACGCTGCGGCAGGCAGCCGTGCTGATGAAGCGCATCGAGCAGCCCCTGTTTCGCCAGTTCGCGATCCTGATACAAGCCGCGTAAAACAACCTCATCCGGATAGAGTCCCAGCGTTTTACCGAGCGTCAAATCGCCGCTTTCCCAGTAGCCTCGCAATGTAGGGAGATCGTGCGTTGTCGCCACCGCCATTGACTGTTGCGGGTACGCCTGCGGCGCGCGGAACGTTTTTTCATGATCGTTTTCGAAGTAGAGCACCTTGTAGGAGTACACGCCGCTGCTGCGCAATTTACCGACAATCTCCACCGGCACGGTTCCCAGATCTTCACCAATTACCATGCATTGATGACGCTGGCTTTCCAGCGCGAGAATGGCGAGCAGGTCATCGACAGGGTACTGCACATACGCACCGTGATCCGCCGTTTCACCATACGGGATCCACCAAAGACGCAGCATCGACATCACATGATCAATGCGCAGCGCACCGCAGTTTTTCATATTGGCACGCAGCAGATCGATAAATGGTGTATAAGCGCGGGCGTGGATCACGTGCGGATCCATCGGTGGCAAGCCCCAGTTTTGCCCCAGCGGGCCGAGAATATCCGGCGGCGCACCAACGGAAGCTTTCAGGCAATACAGCTCGCGGTCGCACCAGGTTTCTGCACCACCTTCGGCGACACCCACGGCCAGGTCGCGATACAAACCAATCGGCATCGCGTAACCCTGGCTGGTTTGCCAGCAATCGGCGAACTGGGTATAAGCCAGCCATTGCAGCCAGAGGTAGAAATTCACCTCATCCGCATGGGTTTTGCAGAACGCTTTCACCTGCGGGCTGTGCGTATTCTGGTATCCCTCCGGCCACACCGGCCAGCCCCAGCGCAGCAGATCTTCTTTCACCTGGTTTGCGTGAATGGCATCGAACGCCGCCTGCCAGTAGAGGCTTTCACCTTCCTGCTGCACAAAACGCTGGAACGCCACAGCCTGTTCATCGCTCTGCGCACGCTGGCGGAAGCGCTGCCACGCCATACGCAATGCCTCCAGTTTCAGCGCGGTGACGGTGGCGTAATCCACCCATTGCGCATCGCGGGCGGCCCGCAGCGTTTCGCGTGTCGTGGGCAGATGCCACCAGGCCTGCGCCTCTTCGCTGTCGCGAAAATCCGCCACCGCATTGACATCGATATAGATAATATTCAACCAGCGGCGCGATGACGGGCTGTACGGGCTGGCGCTCTCCGGGTTCGCCGGATAGAGCGCATGAATCGGGTTAAGCCCGATAAACGCCCCGCCACGGCTGGCCACCTCGCCAAGCATCTTTTTCAGATCGCCGAAATCGCCAATCCCCCAGTTACTCTCAGAACGCAGGGTGTAAAGCTGCACACATGCGCCCCACAGTTTCTTACCGTCGAGCAGCGCCTGAGGTTCATAACAGCGCGCTGGCGCGATGATCACCCGGCACTGCCAGTGCTGATTTTTCTGCGTCACGGTCAGCGTGTGATAACCCAGCGCCAGGCCGGTGGGCAGCGGCAAACTCCCCCCTCCGCGCACGTCGCCCTGGTACTGCTTGCCCGTTTCCGTGGTGAGTTGCCACTGGAAATCTCCTTTACCAGCAACCGGCAGCACCTTTTTCTTGCCATGGATAAATACTTGTACCACGGGCACCGGCGGCGCACTGGCTGCCACCGCAGGCACTGGATGCATCGCATCCAACAAACGCTGCTTGGTTTTCACAGTAATGGATTGCGGTTTACCGTGCGCATTGATGTAGTTTGGGCTGATCCCCGCCGCCAGCGCGGCCTGTTCCAGACGTTTACTCTCCATCACCCTTCCTTAGCGTTTCGCCTGCCAGATACGGGTTTGATAATCGCGGATCGAACGGTCGGAGCTGAACATGCCGCAGCGTGCGGTGTTCAGGATCGCGGCACGCGTCCAGGCTTCCTGGTCACGGTAGAGCACATCGACACGTTTTTGCGCGGCCACGTAATCGGCGAAATCCGCCAGCACCAGATACGGGTCGCCGCCCTGTTTGCCGATACTGTGCAACATCTGGTCGAATGCGTGTTTATCGCCATCGCTGTATTTACCGCTTTCCAGTTCTTTCAGCACCGCATCCAGTTGCTTGTCTTTTTTGCGCCACTTCAGCGGGTCGTAACCTTTCGCTTTCAGCGCCTTCACCTGCTCAACGGTGTTACCGAAGATAAAGATATTCTCCTCACCCACCTGTTCGGCAATCTCGACGTTAGCACCGTCCAGCGTACCGACGGTTAACGCGCCATTCAGCGCCAGCTTCATGTTGCCGGTGCCGGATGCCTCTTTACCGGCAGTCGAAATCTGCTCGGAAACATCCGCCGCCGGAATCAATTTTTCCGCCGCCGATACACAATAATCCGGCAGGAAAACGACCTTCAGTTTGTCGCCAATGCTGGCGTCGTTATTAATCACTTCCGCCACTTTATTGATGGCATAAATAATATTTTTCGCCAGGTAGTAGCCCGGCGCGGCCTTCGCACCAAACAGGAACACGCGCGGTACGCGGTCTGCTTGCGGGTTTTCGCGGATCTCTTTATACAGCGCAATAATATGCAGCAAACCAAGATGCTGGCGTTTGTACTCATGCAAGCGCTTGATTTGGATATCAAACAGCGCATGCGGATTGATTTCTATGCCGGTACGCGCTTTCACAAACGCCGCCAGCTGCTGTTTGTTGTGCTGTTTTATGTCGCGGTACTGTTTACGGAACGCCGCGTCGTCGGCGTATTTCTCCAGGTTAATCAACTGGTCGAGATCGTTGGCCCACTCTTTTTTCAACGTCTTATCAAGCAACGCAGCCAATTGCGGGTTGCACTGTTTGATCCAGCGACGCGGAGTGATGCCATTGGTGACGTTATGGAATTTGCCCGGCCACAACTGGTGGTATTCCGGGAACAGATCTTTTACCACCAGATCCGAGTGCAGCGCCGCAACGCCGTTGACCGCGAAACCGCCAACCACGCACAGGTTCGCCATGCGGACTTGCTTGTGATGCACTACCGCAAGTTTTTCCCACGCCGCTTTGTCGCCCGGCCAGGTTTTCTCGACCAGCACTTTAAATTTGTCGTTGATCTGCTTAATGATTTGCATATGGCGCGGCAGCAGCGTTTTCACCAGCGTTTCGTCCCAGCGCTCCAGCGCTTCCGGCATCAACGTATGGTTGGTATAGGCGAAAGTACGGCTGGTGATCGCCCACGCATCATCCCAGCTCAGCTGATGTTCATCGATCAGCACACGCAGCAGCTCCGGTATGGCGATGGTCGGGTGCGTATCGTTGAGTTGAATGACTTCATAGTCCGGCAGTTGCGCCAGCTTGCGTCCGGCCAGGTGATGGCGGCGCAAAATATCGGCTACCGAGCAGGCGCACTGGAAATATTGCTGCATCAGACGCAGCTTTTTGCCCGCCTGATGGTTGTCATTCGGGTAGAGCACTTTGGTAAGTTTTTCCGCATCAATACCCGTTTGTTCGGCACGCAGGAAATCACCATCGTTAAACTTAGTGAGATTAAACGGATGCGCGTGGGTCGCCTGCCACAGACGCAGCGGCTGAGTGACACCATTGCGATAACCGATAACCGGCAGATCCCAGGCTTCGCCTACAATCGTGAAAGCCGGTTGCCAGTGACCTTCTTTGCTGACTTTCCCGCCAATGCCTACCTGCACATCTAATTGCTCGTTATGGCTAAACCATGGATAGCTGCGGCGATGCCAGTCGTCCGGCGCTTCGTGTTGTTGCCCGTCAACAAAAGACTGGCGGAACAAGCCGTATTGATAGTTCAGACCGTAACCAGTGGCCGACTGACCAACGGTGGCCATCGAATCGAGGAAACAGGCCGCCAGGCGCCCTAAACCACCGTTGCCGAGCGCTGGATCGATCTCCTCTTCCAGCAGGTCGGTGAGGTTGATGTTATGGTGTTGCAGCACCTCGCCAACGCCCTGATACCAGCCCAGATTCAACAAGTTGTTGCCGGTCAGGCGACCAATCAAAAACTCCATGGAGATATAGTTAACGTGGCGCTGATTTTTCGCCGTTTTCGGTGCAGGCTGCGCCGCCAGCAGTTCCGCCAGCGCACCGCTGACCGCTTGCCACCACTGGCGGGTTGTCATGTCGCTCGCGGCCTGAACCCCAAAACGCTGCCACTGGCGCGTAAGAGCCGTTTCAAATTCCGCTTTATTAAACGTTGGCTTTGACATAAAGAATCCGGGTCCTGTAATGAAGTAAATCGACGTTTGTGCTAGTGTGCCTGGCTCAACAGGTGACTTCCTCATCCTGCCAGGGATTAGCCGGGGAGGAGTAGCGGGGATGAGCGAAAAGTGTGATCGCCGCCACCTAAAGGTAGCGTCTTTTTTGAACATTACTCAATCAAAAAAGCAGCAACAGATGAGGGGAAATTCACCCTGCCTACAGGCAAAATGAAATGATGTTTCGGAGAGAATAAATATTGCTGACCGGTGAGAATTTAGCGAAATAATATTTCGCTGAGCGGAATTGTTCGTTTTTTGCTATTTGTGCGTTTATGTCAGCCAATGTCTTAATATTTCTTATAAAGACCTTATAGTTGCCGATTGTATTACAAATCCCGGCCTGCATCGCCCGCCAGCTCTGACTCCCCCTCTTTTGCCATTATTGTGCTTTCTTTATTCACGACATAAATAGAAATGTGACATGGTGCAAATTCACAATCGCCAGATTCGGACATAACTTGCAATATTTCTTCATCTGGCCGACCTTATTACTATTAATTACGAAGCGCAAAAAAAATCGTCCCCTCCGTTTTTCGCACAGTGAAGTGATAACTATGTTGATTCCGTCTAAATTAAGTCGCCCGGTTCGTCTCGACCACACGGTGGTGCGGGAACGGCTGCTGGCTAAACTTTCCGGCGCCAACAATTATCGGCTTGCGCTGGTAACCAGCCCTGCGGGTTACGGCAAAACTACGCTCATTTCACAGTGGGCGGCAGGTAAGAACGACGTTGGCTGGTATTCGCTGGATGAAGGAGACAACCAGCAGGAACGCTTTGCCAGTTATTTTATCGCCGCTGTCCAGCAGGCGACGGGCGGGCACTGTGTTAGCAGTGAAGTGATGGCGCAAAAACGCCAGTACGCCAGCCTGCCGTCGCTTTTTTCACAGTTATTTATTGAGCTGACCGAATGGCAGCGCCCGTTGTATCTGGTGATTGATGATTACCATCTCGTCACCAACCCGGTGATCCACGATGCGATGCGCTTTTTCTTACGCCATCAGCCAGAAAACCTGACGCTGATTGTGCTGTCGCGCAACTTACCGCAGTTAGGTATCGCTAATTTACGTGTGCGCGAGCAGTTACTGGAAATTGGCAGCCACCAGCTTGCCTTTACCCATCAGGAAGCCAAACAGTTCTTTGACTGTCGCCTGACCTCCCCTATTGAAGCGGCAGAGAGCAGCCGCCTGTGCGACGACGTGGCCGGTTGGGCAACAGCGCTCCAGCTTATAGCGCTTTCTGCCCGGCAAAACCACAGCGCGCCGCACCAGTCTGCGCGCCGCCTGGCGGGCATTAACGCCAGCCATCTTTCGGATTATCTGGTTGATGAAGTGCTGGATAATGTCGATGTCGATACCCGTCATTTCCTGCTAAAAAGCGCGCTGCTGCGTTCAATGAACGATGCGCTGATTGTGCGCGTGACCGGCGAAGAGAACGGGCAGATGCGGCTGGAAGAGATTGAGCGCCAGGGCCTGTTTCTGCAACGGATGGACGATTCCGGCGAATGGTTTAGCTACCATCCGCTGTTTGGCAACTTCCTGCGCCAGCGTTGCCAGTGGGAACTGGCGACAGAATTACCGGATATTCACCGCGCGGCAGCGGAAAGCTGGATGGCGCAAGGTTTCCCGAGCGAAGCCATTCACCATGCGCTGGCGGCGGGCGATGGCATTATGCTGCGCGATATTCTGCTGCATCATGCCTGGGGGCTGTTTAACCACAGCGAGCTGAGCGTGCTGGAAGAGTCGCTAAAAGCGCTGCCGTGGGAAAGCCTGCTGGAAAACCCACGGCTGGTGCTGTTACAAGCCTGGTTGATGCAAAGCCAGCACCGCTACAGCGAAGTGAACACGCTCCTGGCGCGCGCCGAACAGGAGATGACCACGCAAATGGACGCCTCGCTACACGGCGATTTCAATGCCCTGCGCGCGCAGGTCGCCATCAATGATGGTGACCCGGTGGAAGCCGAACGGCTGGCGATGGTGGCACTCGAAGAGTTGCCGCTGGCAAATTATTACAGCCGCATTGTGGCCACCTCGGTCCACGGCGAAGTGCTGCACTGCAAAGGCGAGCTGACCAATTCGCTGTCGGTTATGCAGCAAACCGAACAGATGGCGCGTCGCCACGATGTCTGGCACTACGCGTTGTGGAGCCTTATTCAGCAAAGCGAAATTCTGTTCGCCCAGGGCTTTCTGCAAGCGGCCTGGGAGATGCAAGAGAAAGCCTTCGCGCTTATCCGTGAGCAGCATCTTGAGCAGTTGCCGATGCATGAATTTTTACTGCGCATCCGCGCGCAGCTGCTGTGGGCGTGGGCGCGGCTGGACGAGTCCGAAGCGGCGGCACGCCAGGGTATGGAGGTACTTTCCGCCCTGCAACCGCAGCAGCAGTTGCAGTGTCTGGCGTTGCTGGTGCAAAACTCGCTGGCGCGCGGCGATCTCGATAATGCCCGTAGCCACCTGCACCGGCTGGAGAATTTGCTCGGCAATGGTCAATACCATAGCGACTGGGTATCGAACGCCGACAAAGTGCGGGTGATCTACTGGCAAATGACCGGCGATAAAAAAGCAGCGGCCCAGTGGCTGCGCCAGACGCCTAAACCTGAATTTGCCAATAACCATTTTCTGCAAAGCCAGTGGCGCAATATTGCCCGCGCGCAGATCCTGCTCGGCGATTACGACCCGGCAGAAATGGTGCTTGAGGAATTAAATGAAAACGCGCGTGGCCTGCGCCTGATGAGCGATATCAACCGCAACCTGTTGCTGTTGAACCAGCTTTACTGGCAGGTGGGACGTAAAAATGACGCGCAGCGGGTGTTGTTGGAAGCTTTACAACTGGCTAACCGCACCGGGTTTATCAGCCACTTCGTGATTGAAGGGGAAGCGATGGCGCAGCAGTTGCGTCAGTTAATTCAACTTAATACGCTGCCGGAGCTGGATCAGCACCGCGCCCAGCGCATTTTGCGCGATATCAATCAGCACCACCGTCACAAGTTCGCGCATTTTGACGAGAACTTTGTCGAACGGCTGCTCACTCACCCGGAAGTACCGGAACTGATCCGCACCAGCCCGCTGACACAGCGCGAGTGGCAGGTGCTGGGGCTGATTTATTCTGGCTACAGTAATGAACAGATTGCGGGCGAGCTGGCTGTCGCGGCAACGACCATTAAAACCCATATCCGCAACCTCTATCAGAAACTCGGCGTCGCCCATCGCCAGGACGCGGTTCAGCATGCGCAGCAGTTGCTGAAGATTATGGGCTATGGGGTGTAAAAACCGCCGTAAGGCGGTTTAGCACAGCTCAAGTTGCACGTTGTTGCTGGTAATCACCTGCACCACACTGGCGGGTGGCATGGTATCGGTGTAAACCGCGTCCACCATGCTAATGCTGCCCATATTGACCATCGCGTTACGACCAAACTTCGAGTGATCCACCACCAGCATCACATGGCGCGAGTTTTCAATGATCGCCCGTTTGGTGCGCACTTCATGGTAATCAAACTCCAGCAATGAGCCATCGGCATCGATACCGCTGATGCCGAGGATGCCGAAATCGAGGCGGAATTGAGAGATAAAATCGAGCGTCGCCTCGCCCACAATCCCGCCGTCACGGCTGCGTAGTTCTCCGCCCGCCAGAATCACCCGAAAGTCGTCTTTCTTCATTAATGTATTGGCGACGTTCAGGTTGTTGGTGACGATGCGTAAATCACTGTGGTTGAGCAGCGCATGGGCAACCGCTTCCGGCGTGGTGCCAATATCAATAAACAGCGTGGCGCCGTTGGGAATTTGTTCCGCCACTTTGCGGGCGATACGCTCTTTTTCCGCCGTTTGCGTCGCTTTGCGATCGTGCCAGGAGGTGTTTTCCGAGCTCGATGGCAGCGCCGCACCGCCGTGATGACGCAAAATTTTATTCTGATCCGCCAGATCGTTCAGATCGCGGCGAATCGTTTGTGGACTAACGGAAAATTGCTCGACTAACTCTTCGGTACTGACGTATCCCTGCTGTTTAACCAGTTCAATAATTGCGTCATGACGCTGTGTTTGTTTCATGAATTGTCCCTGGATAATTATGTTCGTTTTCGCACATTTTTCGTGTCGACCAGCGCCATCGCCAGCCCAATCACCATCCCCGCCGTGTGCGCGCCGTTAGCAATGGCGAAGCCGGTCAAACCGAACCACTCCGCCACCATCAGCACAACGGTGAAGATAAACAATCCGTTAGGTAACGCAATCTGCGATTCCGGGTCACGTATACCGCGCAGCCAGACATAACCAATCAGTGCGTAAACCACGCCGGATAAGCCGCCAAACCACGGGCCAGTAAGCTGGTGCTGCACAAAACCGCTCAATAAAGCGCTAATGAGGGTAATGACCACCAGTTTTCCGGTGCCCAGACGTTTTTCAACCACGCCGCCAAGATACCACCACCAGAAAAGGTTGAAGATGATATGCACCAGCGAAAAGTGCATTACCGCATGGGTGAAGTAGCGCCAGACTTCAAACTGCACGCTTGCGTCCCACGGCCAGGCAAGCCACATCATCACCGTTTGATCGCCGATGACGCTCATCATCACAAACACCACGATGCACAGCGCCGACATCAACAGCGTTAATGGCCCGCCGCGCTCACGCAGCGCCGCCCGCAACGGAAAGCGGCGATAGTGCAAGCCGCTATCGATTTGCCCGGAATGCCAGCTCGCCGCCAGATAACGCGGGTCGCCGGGGTTTTCCATAAAACGCGCCAGTTCGCTGCGCACGCGCTCCGCCTGACTTTCATCTGCCAGCCAGACATCGCTTTGCTGATGGTGTTGAAGGGTGAGGATCACACCCTGGGTCTGCATATAATCAACAAACGCCTGGGCGACGCGAGGGTTGGAAAAAGAGGTAATCATCAACATGGCAGGCGTCGTTTAGTCCCTACAAAAAAAGACAGTATACCGAAGACGAGCGTAATGCCTACAGCGCGCCGTGCATCACTTCAGACGGAAAGCGGCGATGCCAGGCATCGAAACCGCCGTCCACGCTGTAGACCTGATCGTAGCCCTGCTGCAATAAATATTGCGCAGCGCCTTTGCTGCTGTTGCCGTGATAGCACATCACCATCACCGGCGTTTCGAAGTCGTTATCACGCATAAACGCGCCCAGCGTGTCGTTAGTTAAATGAAACGCGCCTGGCGTATGCCCCATCGCAAAGCTCTGCGGATCGCGAATATCCACCAGTACGGCCTGCTGCTGGTGCAATTTTTGGTGGGCTTCTTCTACGTTAATACACTCAAAGTGATCCATGACGTTCTCTTAATTGACACAGTTAATGGCTATCCTGCCGTCAAGTGTACGTCGTGACAGCGGGTTAGCGCCATTATGTTATGCATATCACTCTAAATTGTTTTTTTGATGTTACCAAAAGCGCGTTCCTTTGCTATTATGAGCGATATCGAACATTTTTGAGCTATAACGAAAGTGCATGAGGACAGCATGGAAACCAAAGATCTGATTGTGATAGGCGGGGGCATTAATGGTGCCGGTATCGCGGTTGACGCCGCAGGGCGTGGTTTGTCCGTGCTGATGCTGGAAGCACAGGATCTCGCCTGCGCGACATCCAGCAACAGCTCCAAATTGATTCACGGCGGCCTGCGCTACCTTGAACACTACGAATTCCGCCTGGTGAGCGAAGCGCTGGCCGAACGCGAAGTGCTGCTGAAAATGGCACCGCACATCGCTTTCCCGATGCGTTTTCGTCTGCCGCACCGTCCGCACCTGCGTCCGGCGTGGATGATCCGCATTGGTCTGTTTATGTACGATCACCTCGGTAAACGCACCAGTTTGCCTGCATCGCGCGGTTTGCGTTTTGGCGCAGAATCGGTGCTGAAACCGGAAATCGTGCGCGGTTTCGAATATTCTGACTGCTGGGTGGACGATGCGCGTCTGGTACTAGCCAATGCGCAGATGGTGGAACAAAAAGGCGGCAAAGTGATGACCCGCACCCGCGCCACCAGCGCACGTCGTGAAAACGGCATGTGGATTGTTGAAGCGGAAGATATCGACACCGGAGAAAAATTCAGCTGGCAGGCGCGCGGTCTGGTTAACGCCACCGGCCCATGGGTGAAAGAATTCTTCGATGACGGCATGCATCTGCCATCCCCGTACGGCATCCGCCTGATCAAAGGCAGCCATATTGTGGTGCCGCGCGCGCACGCGCAAAAACAGGCATATATCCTGCAAAACGAAGATAAGCGTATTGTCTTTGTGATTCCGTGGATGGATGAGTTTTCGATTATCGGCACCACGGATGTGGAATATAAAGGCGATCCGAAGCACGTTGAGATCGATGAAAACGAGATTAACTACCTGCTGAAAGTCTATAACGGTCACTTCAAGAAACAGCTGAGCCGCGAGGACATTGTCTGGACTTACTCCGGCGTACGCCCGCTGTGCGATGACGAATCCGATTCACCGCAGGCCATCACCCGTGACTATACGCTGGATATCCACGACGAAAACGGCAAAGCGCCGCTGCTGTCAGTGTTTGGCGGCAAATTGACCACTTACCGCAAGCTGGCCGAACACGCGCTGGAAAAACTGACGCCGTACTACAAAGGCATTGGCCCGGCATGGACGAAAAGCTGCGTATTACCAGGCGGGGATATTGCCGGCGACCGCGATGATTACGCCGCCAAATTGCGCCGCCGTTATCCGTTTATCAGCGAATCGCTGGCGCGCCATTATGCTCGCACATACGGCAGTAACAGCGAGCTGATACTGGCGAATGCCACCAGCCTTGAAGAGCTAGGCGAGCATTTCGGTCACGAGTTGTATGAAGCCGAACTGCGTTACCTGGTCGAACACGAATGGGTAAGACGCCTGGACGACGCTATCTGGCGTCGTACCAAACTCGGCATGTGGCTGAATGCGGAAGAGCAGTCGCGAGTGGCGCAATGGTTAACGCGTCATCATAAAGCGGAGCTGTCGCTGGCGTCGTAACAGAATCAGTCTCTCCCCTATGGGAGAGTGGCATTACAAGAGAAGGAACCTCTCCCAACCGGGAGAGGTTTTTTTATTACAGCCGAACCGGTTTGATATTCCAGATATTCTCGGCATATTCCTGAATAGTGCGATCCGATGAGAAATACCCCATATTGGCGATGTTACGCATCGCTTTATTGGTCCACTCTTCCGGGTGGCGATAGAGCTCATCCACTTTTTCCTGGCAGTCGATATAGCTACGGAAATCCGCCAGTACCTGATAATGGTCACCAAAGTTGATCAATGAATCGACGAGATCGCGGTAGCGCCCGGGTTCCTGCGGGCTGAATACGCCAGTGGCGATTTGCGTCAGCACTTGATGCAACTCTTCATCTTTCTCGTAGTATTCACGTGGCTTATAGCCTTTACGCCGCAGCGCTTCCACTTCATCCGCCGTGTTACCGAAGATAAAGATATTCTCTTCGCCAACGTGTTCCTGCATCTCAACATTCGCGCCATCCAGCGTGCCAATCGTCAGCGCGCCGTTGAGGGCAAATTTCATATTACTGGTGCCGGATGCTTCCGTGCCCGCCAGTGAAATCTGCTCGGAAAGATCCGCCGCCGGAATAATGACCTGCGCGAGACTGACGCTGTAATTGGGGATAAAGACCACTTTCAGTTTGTCGCCAATCTGCGGATCGTTATTGATCACCTGCGCGACATCATTGATCAAGTGGATGATGTGTTTTGCCATGTAGTAAGCAGACGCGGCTTTTCCGGCGAAGATATTGACGCGCGGTACCCATTGCGCCGTGGGATCGGCCTTGATGCGGTTGTAACGCACGATAACGTGCAACACATTCATCAACTGGCGCTTATATTCATGAATGCGTTTGATCTGCACATCGAAGAGCGCTTTCGGGTTCACCACCACGTTCAGTTGCTGGGCGATAACAATCGCCAGCCGCTTTTTATTCTCCAGCTTCGCCTGGCGCACCGCCTGATTCACCGTCGGATAATCAATATGCTGCTCCAGCTCGCTCAACTGGCTGAGATCGGTACGCCATGTGCGACCAATATTTTCATCCAGCACATGCGATAGCGACGGGTTCGCCAGCGCCAGCCAGCGCCGTGGCGTCACACCGTTGGTGACGTTGAGAAAACGCATCGGGAAGATTTCTGCGAAATCAGCAAACAACGACTGAACCATCAAATTGGAGTGCAGCTCGGAAACGCCATTCACTTTATGGCTCACCACCACCGCCAGCCAGGCCATACGTACGCGGCGTCCGCTGGCTTCGTCAATAATCGACGTGCGGCTCAACAAATCGGTATTATTCGGGTGCTGCTCCTGCAAGGTCTTGAGGAAATAATCATTAATTTCAAAGATGATTTGCAAATGGCGCGGCAAAATTTTACCCAGCATATCTACCGGCCAGGTCTCCAGCGCCTCACTCATCAGCGTGTGGTTGGTGTAAGAGAAGACCTGACAAGTCACCTCAAAGGCGTCATCCCATTCGAATTTATGCTCGTCTATAAGCAGACGCATCAGCTCGGGAATCGACAGCACCGGATGGGTGTCATTGAGGTGAATGGCGATTTTATCTGCCAGATTGCTAAAAGTCTGGTGCAACTGATAGTGGCGGCTGAGGATATCCTGCACCGTCGCAGAGACCAGGAAGTACTCCTGACGCAGACGCAACTCGCGACCGGAGTAGGTGGAATCATCCGGGTAGAGCACGCGGGAGACGTTTTCCGAGTGGTTTTTATCTTCCACGGCGGCAAAGTAGTCGCCCTGGTTGAATTTACCGAGGTTGATTTCGCTACTAGCCTGCGCATTCCACAAACGCAGCGTGTTCGTCGCATCGGTATCGTAGCCGGGGATAATCTGATCGTAGGCAACCGCAAGGATCTCTTCGGTTTCAACCCAGCGGCTCTTTCTGCCTTCCTGCTGAATGCGCCCGCCAAACCGCACTTTGTAGCGCGTGTTGTGGCGTTTAAACTCCCACGGGTTGCCGTACTCCAGCCAGTAATCCGGCGACTCTTTCTGCCGCCCGTCGACGATGTTTTGTTTGAACATCCCGTAGTCGTAACGAATGCCATAACCGCGACCGGGCAATCCCAGCGTCGCCAGCGAATCCAGGAAGCAGGCGGCAAGGCGACCGAGCCCGCCGTTGCCAAGACCGGGGTCGTTCTCTTCATCAATCAGCTCTTCAAGGTCGAACCCCATTTCATCCAGCGCATTTTTCACATCGTCATAGATACCGAGTGAGAGCAAGGCGTTAGAAAGGGTGCGGCCAATCAGAAACTCCATCGACAAGTAGTAAACCTGGCGCACTTCCTGAGAGAGCTGCGCACGGGTGGAACGCAGCCAGCGCTCCACCAGCCGATCGCGCACGGCAAACAGCGTGGCGTTCAGCCATTCGTGGCGATTGGCGACAGCCGGATCTTTACCGATGGTGAACATCAGTTTGTAGGCAATCGAATGTTTTAACGCCTCAATACTTAACGTAGGTGAAGCATAAGTAAAAGGTGCATTCATATAATGATTCCTGGAAAACTATTTCAACCGAAGGTAAAGATCGCGGTATGACTGCGCGGCGACCTGCCAGCTAAAATCCATCGCCATCGCCTGACGCTGTACAAAACGCCAAAGTGATGGACGGGACCACAACACGAAAGCACGCCTGATGGCTCTAAGCAGCGACCAGGCATTACTGTCTTCAAAGACAAAACCGCTGGCGACGCCATCCGCCAGGTTTTCCAGCGAACTGTCGGAAACCGTATCCGCCAGCCCGCCCGTGCGGCGCACTAATGGCAGCGTGCCGTACTTCAGACCATACAACTGCGTCAGGCCGCAGGGTTCAAAGCGGCTCGGCACCAGAATGACATCCGCCCCGCCCATAATGCGGTGCGAGAACGCTTCGTGGTAACCAATCTGCACCCCTACCTGCCCGGAGTGTTCTGCGGCGGCAGCGAGGAAACCTTCCTGCAATACCGGATCGCCCGCGCCGAGCAGCGCCAGTTGACCGCCCTGTTCCAGAAGCCCAGGCAAGGCTTCCAACACCAGATCCAGCCCTTTCTGGCTGGTCAGGCGGCTCACCACCGCAAACAACGGGACTTTGTCGTTCACTTTCAGCCCCATCGCCACTTGCAGCTGGCGTTTGTTTTCCGCTTTTTCTTCCAGCGTATCGCGCGTGTAGCGCGCACCGAGCAGCAAATCGGTGGCCGGATCCCAAATCTTTTCATCCACGCCGTTCAGGATGCCGCTCAAACGCCCTTCTTGCTGGCGCTGGCGCAACAGCCCTTCCATACCATAGGCGAACTGCGGTTCGGTGATCTCGCGCGCGTAAGTCGGGCTGACGGCGGTAATATGATCCGCGTAATAGAGCCCCGCCTTGAGAAACGAAATCTGTCCGTTGAATTCCAGCCCATGCATATTAAAGAACGACAATGGCAGTTCGATGTCATTCATATGCTGTGCATAAAACATGCCCTGATAGGCAAGGTTATGCACCGTAAACACCGACTTGGCCGGATGCCCCTTCGCCGCGAGGTACGCCGGTGCCAACCCTGCATGCCAGTCGTGCGCGTGCACCACATCCGGGCGCCAGAATGGATCAAGTCCGCTGGCCATTTCGCTGCCGACCCAACCGAGTAACGCAAAACGCAGCACGTTGTCGGTATAGGCGAACAAATTCGTGTCGTGATAGGGACTTCCGGGCCGATCATACAGATGCGGCGCATCGATCATGTAAATCCCCACCCCGTTGAAGTGACCGAATAACAGCGAAATATGGCCGGCAAATGTCTCACGCCGGGACACCACTTTCGCATCGCTCACACCACGACGAATATCAGGGAACGCAGGCAACAGAACGCGAGTATCAACACCACCGGCAATTTGTGCCGCAGGCAACGCGCCAATCACGTCTGCCAGACCCCCGGTCTTCAGCAACGGAAACATCTCAGAACATACATGTAAAACCTGCATTATCGCTCCTGTTCAAAACCCGTTGGCCTTGATGCCAGAAATGGGGAAACAGCGCGCGGACCCCTTCCGCGCAAGGTTATAATCAGATGCTTTCAGCTTTTAATTTGCGCAGCATTTCACGTGTGACCAACACAATGCCTTCTTCGGAGCGGTAAAAGCGACGCGCATCTTCTTCCGCATTTTCACCAATCACCGTTCCTTCCGGTATCACGCAGCCTCTGTCGATAATGCAGCGATGGAGGCGACAGGAGCGCCCCACCCACACTTCCGGTAGCAAGACCGAAGAGTCGATATTGCAGAATGAGTTGACGCGCACGCGGTAGAACAACACCGACTGCACAACAACCGATCCTGAAATAACGCAACCGCCGGATACCAGCGAGTTCAACGTCATGCCGTGGCTGCCCGACCTGTCCTGGACGAATTTCGCCGGGGGTAAAGATTGATTATAGGTACGGATAGGCCAATTTTGATCGTACATGTCCAGTTCCGGCATCACCGAGGCTAAATCAAGGTTCGTTTTCCAGTAGGCTTCGAGCGTACCGACATCCCGCCAGTACGGGCTGGCGTCAGGATCGGACTGCACACAGGACAACGGGAACGGGTGTGCATACGCCATGCCTGACTTCACTATCTGCGGAATGATGTCCTTGCCAAAATCATGGCTGGAATTTTCATTCTCATCATCCTGCTCCAGCAGGTCGTACAGATACTCCGCATCAAAAATATAGATCCCCATGCTGGCCAGCGCCTTGCTGTCGTCCCCTGGCATGCTGGGTGGCGACGCGGGTTTCTCCACGAAGTCGATTATTTTGTCGTTCTCATCCACGGCTATTACGCCAAAAGCGGTGGCCTCATGTACGGGCACCGGCAGGCAGGCAACGGTACAGCGCGCCTCTTTTTCGACATGATCAATCAGCATGCGCGAGTAGTCCTGCTTGTAGATGTGATCGCCCGCCAGGATGACGATGTATTCCGCGCGATAACGGCGAATGATGTCGAGATTCTGCGTGACGGCATCCGCCGTGCCGCGATACCAGTTTTCACCATGCACACGCTGCTGAGCGGGCAGCAGATCGACAAACTCATTCATCTCGTTATTAAAAAACGACCAGCCGCGCTGAATATGTTGAATCAGCGTATGCGACTGGTACTGCGTGATGACGCCAATTCGCCGAATGCCGGAGTTAATGCAGTTGGAAAGCGCGAAGTCGATGATGCGGAACTTGCCACCGAAGTGCACCGCCGGTTTGGCGCGTTTTTTGGTTAAATCTTTCAGACGCGTCCCCCGGCCGCCCGCCAGGATCAGGGCAACAGATTTTAGCGGCAACTGGCGCGCCAGCATTGTTGGGTCGTTCTTATCTAATCTCACCATGACTAACTCCTTTTTTATGACCGCTGAAATACGCACACTCCATGCGCGGGCCCGTGCCAGACAGAGACGATGACCGGATTGTCCTCTCCGGCAAAAGGCGGAATGGCGCACCATTCACCTGCGGGTAAAGCCATTTCTGCAACTTCTGCGGTGGCATTAAGGGTGATTAACACGCTGTCTGATAACAGGATCTGTAAGCGGCGCACCCCGTTTTGCCACGCCTGCGGCGTGAGCTGTTGCCCTTCGTCATTTAACCAGGCGACGTTGCCGTCACCCTCTTCCCACCACGCGTCACACGTGAGCGCAGGAATACGCTGGCGCAAATGGATAAGCGCGGCGGTAAAAGTCACCAGTCCGCTATCCACCTGGCTCCAGTCAAGCCAGGTTAATGCGTTATCCTGGCAATAAGCATTGTTATTGCCGTGCTGGCTATGCCCCATTTCGTCGCCAGCCAGCAGCATTGGCGTACCTTGAGAAAGCAGTAACGTGGTTAAGAGCGCGTGCATGCTCGCACGCCGTCTTTCAACCACATCAAGGCTGCCGCCTAATCCTTCTGTTCCGTGATTGAAACTGTGATTACTGTTGGTACCGTCGCGGTTGTCTTCGCCATTGGCTTCGTTATGTTTATGGTCAAAAGAGACACAATCCCGCAGCGTAAAACCGTCATGAGCGGTGATCAGATTGATAGAGGCCGATGGCTGGCGACCATCACGTTTGAATACATCGCTGGACGCGGCAAAGCGCCCGGCGAACTCCCCCAATGAGAGGGATTGTTCGAGCCAGAAACGGCGCGTCGCATCGCGGAAATGGTCGTTCCACTCAGCAAAAGGTGACGGATAGTTCCCCACCTGATAACCACCGGGACCGATATCCCACGGCTCGGCAATCAGCTTAAGAGAGCGCAGGAGCGGATCGTTTTTAATGGCGTTAAACAGCGGTGCCTGCTGGCTGAATTCCGGCGTGCGTCCCATCACTGAGGCCAGATCAAAGCGAAAACCATCCACATGAAAGGTTTCGACCCAGTAACGCAGGCAGGCGTGCGTGTAATCCACCACATCGGCGTTATTCAAATTGAGCGTGTTACCGCAGCCGGTCCAGTTGTGGTAGTCGCCATCTTCGCGAGTCCAGTAATAACTTCGGTTGTCGATGCCGCGCATGGAAAAGGTCGGCCCGTCGAGATCGCTTTCAGCGCTATGGTTGAGGACGATATCGAGGATCACTTCGATCCCGGCCCGATGCAGCGTTTTTACCGCATCGCGAAACTCAGTCATCGCCTGCGCCGGATGAGTAGCGTAGCGGGGTTCCAGCGCAAACAGCGCTAGCGGGTTATAGCCCCAGTAATTTGAAAGCCCCAGCCGCTGCAGGCGCGGCTCGCTGGCAAAATGCGCCACGGGTAATAATTCCAGCGCGGTGATCCCCAGTTGTTTAAACCAGTTGATCATCACCGGGTGGCCCAGCGCCTTGTAGGTGCCGCGTATTTCCTGCGGGATCTCCGGGTGCAGCCACGTCAGCCCTTTGACATGCGCTTCGTAAATGACCGTGTTACCCCAGGGGATGCGCGGCGGCGCGTCCTCTTCCCAGTCGTAGTTTTCATGCACCACCACGCTGCGTAAGCCGAGCACGGCGTTATCGTGGGGATCCGGCGCGTCATAACCGCCGTGAAACAGCGGGTTGTCGAGCGTTTCGCCTTCAACACGCCGCGCACACGGATCGAGCAGTAATTTGGCCGGGTTAAAACGGTGCCCACGAGCGGGTTCCCACGGGCCATGAACACGGTAGCCGTAATGCAAGCCCGGCTTCGCGCCCGGCAGAAAACCGTGCCAGATATCGCCGGTGCGACCGGGTAAGTCGACGCGCTGTTCATTGCCCTCATCGTCGAACAGGCACAGCTCCACGCGCTCAGCATGGGCAGAAAACAGCGTAAAGTTCACACCGTTGCCCTGCACATGCGCGCCGTGAGGCGTCGCTTTTCCGGTCGTCAGCTTGCTCATTCGCCCTCCCGCACCAGCCAGATAGTCGCCAGCGGCGGTATGGTCAGCAGTAGGGAGTGCTCACGCCCGCGATTGGCGATCGCGTCGCTATGCACCACGCCGCCATTGCCGGTGTTGCTGCCGTGGTAATGCACGGAGTCGCTGTTTAACTCTTCGCGCCAGCGCCCCGGTTGGTTAATGCCGATGCGGTAATCCGGGCGCGGCACGGGGGTAAAGTTACTGACAACGAGGATTTCATTGCCCTGCTTATCACGGCGGACAAAGGCAAATACCGAAGCTTCATGGTCATCCACTACCAGCCATTCAAAACCGTACGGGTCGAAGTCCAGCTCGTGTAGCGCTTTATGATGGCGATAAACCTGGTTCAAATCGCGCACCAGACGCTGCACGCCGTGATGCCAGTTATCACCGCCCTCCAGCAAGTGCCAGTCGAGGCTGCCGTCGTGGTTCCATTCGCGGCCCTGTGCGAATTCGTTGCCCATAAACAGCAGTTTTTTACCGGGGAACGCCCACATCCAGGCGTAATAGGCGCGCAGGTTGGCGAATTTTTGCCAGGCATCGCCGGGCATACGGTCAAGAATCGATTTCTTACCATGCACCACTTCGTCATGGGAAAGCGGCAGAATAAAGTTTTCGGTGTAGTTATAGAGAATACCGAAGGTCATCTTGTCGTGATGGTATTTGCGGTACACCGGATCAAGCTTCATGTAATCCAGCGTGTCGTGCATCCAGCCGAGGTTCCATTTGTACCAGAAGCCCAACCCGCCTTGCGACGGCGGGCGCGACACGCCAGCAAAATCGGTAGACTCTTCCGCCATGCTCACGGCACCGGGCGCTTGCTCACCGAGGATGCGGTTGGTATTACGCAAAAACTCGATCGCTTCGAGGTTCTCGCGCCCCCCGTATTCATTGGGGATCCATTCCCCCTCTTTACGGCTGTAGTCACGATAGATCATCGACGCCACCGCATCCACGCGCAGAGCGTCGATGCCGAAGCGTTCAATCCAGTACAGCGCGTTACCGACCAGATAGTTGCTCACTTCCCGGCGGCCATAGTTATAAATCAGCGTGTTCCAGTCCTGGTGATAGCCTTCACGCGGATCGCTGTGCTCGTAGAGTTTGGTGCCGTCGAAATCCGCCAGACCAAAGTCATCTGAGGGGAAATGGCCCGGCACCCAATCGAGGATCACCCCTAAACCGGCAGCATGCGCGGTATGAATAAAGTGCAGGAAATCATCGCGCGTACCAAAACGGCGGGTGGGTGCATACAGGCCGGTAGGCTGATAACCCCAGCTGCCATCGAACGGGTGTTCATTCACAGGCATCAACTCTAGATGGGTGAATCCCATCCATTTCGCGTAAGGCACCAGTTGGTCCGCCAGTTCGCGATAGCTGAGCCAAAAATTGTTGTCGGTATGGCGACGCCAGGAGCCCAGATGGACTTCATAGATACTGATTGGCGCATCGAATTCATTGGCGCGTTTGCGCTCTTCGCTCTGCGTTTTCTTGCCCGGCAAGCCGCAAATCAGCGACGCGCTGTCGGGCCGCATCTGCGCCTCAAACGCATAAGGATCAGCTTTGATACGCAGCTTACCGTGCGCATCAATCATCTCGAATTTATAGAGCTGCCCATTGAGCGCGCCGGGAATGAAAAGCTCCCAGATACCGCTTTCCCGACGCAGGCGCATCGGGTGGCGGCGGCCATCCCAGTAGTTAAATTGTCCCACTACCGAGACGCGCTGAGCATTCGGCGCCCAGACGGAGAAACGCGTTCCCACCACGCCATCGACCGTATCGGCATGCGCACCCAGCGTTTCGTAAGGCCGCATATGCGTGCCTTCGCTCAGCAGCCAGGCATCCATATCCTGGATTAACGGGCCAAAACGGTAGGGATCGTCAATCAGGTTTTGTTGGCCGTGCCAGATAACGGCGAACTGATAATAGAAAGGGTTTTTACGGCGTTGCATCACGCCGCTAAAGAAACCCCTGGAATCCAGGCACTCCAGTTTTCCCACTTTGCGCCCTGTTTTCGGCTCGATAACCCACACTTCGGTGGCATCAGGCAGCAGCGCACGTACTTCCAGACCGGCTTCGGTCTGGTGCATCCCCAGCACCGAAAAAGGATCAGCAAAATGACCCGCAATAAGCGCGTTAATGACGTCTTTATCAACACGAACGGACATGGTTCTCATCCTGTTGTTGTGGCATCGCACCTTCCACCGTAGTAAGTCCGGTTGCGACACTTTTTTGACCTGAACGGCGCAGCACCAAATGTGCGTCCTCTCTGCCCCGTCCCATCTTCAGGCAAGATGTTCCGACACCTTGTCTAAAGCATAGCCAACACTTTTCAACACTTGAGAAAATAAACACATCTGTGCTTCTTTCTGGCAAAAAAGCACAAAAAAAGGGCGCCGCAGCGCCCCTTGTGGTGGTGAACTCTGTTACGCCAGTTGGCGCAACATACGACGCAGCGGTTCGGCTGCGCCCCATAACAGCTGGTCACCAACGGTGAAGGCAGAAAGGAACTCCGGTCCCATGTTCAATTTACGCAGACGACCAACCGGCGTGGTCAGTGTGCCGGTGACGGCGGCTGGCGTCAGTTCGCGCATACTGATTTCGCGATCGTTTGGCACCACTTTCGCCCATGGGTTATGCGCCGCCAGCAGCTCTTCGACGGTCGGAATCGACACATCTTTTTTCAGCTTGATGGTGAACGCCTGGCTGTGGCAGCGCAGCGCGCCGATGCGCACGCAGAGACCATCAACCGGAATGACATTAACAGTGTTAAGAATTTTGTTGGTTTCCGCCTGACCTTTCCACTCTTCGCGGCTCTGGCCGTTATCAAGCTGTTTGTCGATCCACGGGATCAGGCTGCCCGCCAGCGGTACGCCAAAGTTATCGACCGACAACTCGCCGCTGCGTGTCAGCGCGGTCACTTTACGTTCGATATCCAGAATCGCTGACGCCGGATCGGCAAGCTCGGCGGCAACATGGCTGTGCAACTGGCCCATTTGCGTCAGCAGTTCACGCATATGGCGCGCGCCGCCGCCGGATGCGGCCTGGTAAGTGGCAACTGAAACCCACTCCACCAGATCATTGGCAAACAGCCCGCCGAGCGACATCAGCATCAGGCTGACGGTGCAGTTACCGCCGACGAAGGTTTTCACGCCGTTGTTCAGACCGTCGTTAATTACCGCCTGGTTGACCGGGTCGAGAATAATGATGGCGTCATCTTTCATGCGTAAAGAGGAAGCCGCGTCGATCCAGTAACCCTGCCAGCCGCTTTCACGAAGCTTTGGATAGATTTCGTTGGTATAATCGCCGCCCTGGCAGGTGACAATGATGTCGAGTGCCTTCAGCGCTTCCAGATTGAATGCGTCCTGAAGCGTGCCTGCTGTACTTCCGCCAAACGCGGGTGCAGCCTGCCCAAACTGGGAAGTGGAAAAGAAGACAGGGCGAATGGCGTCGAAATCGCGCTCTTCAATCATGCGCTGCATGAGAACGGAGCCGACCATTCCGCGCCAACCGATAAAACCAACATTTTTCATAGCGAAGTTCCTGCGAAGGTGTGTGCTGTGTATACGAACCAGTATCCCACTGGGAATAGCCACATTACAAAATGCAGCCAAAGTCGCAAGTGAAATTAATCAATGATCGCGAACGTATCAGAAATGCAGCTAATTACTGTAATTTTGCTGCCTGCGTCAGGGATAAGAGTGAATGACTGATATCATCTCCGCCACCGTGTTGTTGATCCTGATTATGGATCCCCTGGGCAACCTGCCCATCTTTATGTCGGTATTGAAACATACTGAGCCGAAGCGCCGACGGGCGATCATGATCCGCGAACTGCTGATTGCGCTGCTGGTGATGTTTATCTTCCTCTTCGCCGGGGAGAAAATCCTCGCGCTGCTCAATTTACGCGCGGAGACGGTTTCTATCTCCGGCGGCATCATTCTGTTCCTGATTGCCATTAAGATGATTTTTCCCAGCGAATCCGGCAGCAGCTCTGGGCTGCCCGCTGGCGAAGAGCCATTTATTGTTCCTCTGGCAATTCCGCTGGTGGCAGGCCCAACACTGCTGGCAACGTTAATGCTGCTTTCCCATCAATATCCGAATCAAATGAGTCACCTGGTGATTGCGCTGCTGATTGCCTGGGGCGGCACCGTGGCTATCTTGTTGCAATCGTCGCTGTTTTTGCGTCTGCTCGGCGAGAAAGGGGTTAACGCGCTGGAAAGGCTGATGGGGCTGATTCTGGTGATGCTCGCCACCCAGATGTTCCTGGATGGGATTCGGGTGTGGATGAAAGGGTAAAACGAACCCTCTCCCGGGGGAGAGGGTGTGCAAACTTAGCTCAACAGTGAAAACGCGATCATCCCGATAATCGCACCGGTGGTGCCAAGGATGGTTTCCATCATGGTCCAGGTTTTCAGCGTTTGCGCTTCGGTTGCGCCGGTGAAGCGGCCATACAGCCAGAAACCGGCATCGTTCACGTGGCTTACCACAATCGAACCGCCCGCGATGCAGATGGAGAGTGCCGCCATCTGCGCGCCGTTGAAGTGCAGTTGTTCAATAACTGGCATTACCAGGCCAACAGCCGTCAGGCAGGCAACCGTGGCGGAACCCTGAATAATGCGTACCGCAGCGGCCAGCACAAAACAGGTAATCGCGATAGGCAAGCCCATGCCGGTCAGCGCTTCGCCCAGTGCCGGGCCAACGCCGGAATCCACCAGCACTTGCTTGAACACACCGCCTGCACCAATCACCAGCAGAATAATGCCCGCCGGTTGCAGCGCCTGACCGCAGATTTCCATAACGCGATCTTTCGGCATCCCCTGACGCATCGCCAGGCCATAAATCGCCACCAGGCATGCAACGAGGATCGCGGTAAACGGGTGGCCAATAAACTCCAGCCAGTCGTACAAATTGCTGCCTTCGGCTACAAAACGCGCGGCGATGGTTTTCATCCCCACCAGCACCAGCGGGAGCAAAATCAGCGACAGGCTGAAACCGAACGAGGGCATTTTGCCTTCGCCCAGATGCGGCTCGCTAATATCATCAGGAATGTGCAGCTCCACATGGCGGCTGATAAAGTTGCCCCATAGCGGACCGGCAATCAGCATGCCCGGAATCGCCGCGCACAGGCCAATCAGGATCATCCAGCCGAAATCAGCGTGCATCTGCGATGCCAGCAGCATTGGCGCAGGCCCCGGCAGCAGAAACGCCGCGGCTGCCGCAACGCCGGCGAACAGTGGAATCACCAGTTTCACCAGGTTGGTGCCGGTATGACGCGCCATGGAAAACGCCACGCTAATCAGCAGAACAATCGCGACTTCAAAGAACAGCGGCAGCGCACAAATCAACCCCGCCAGACCAATCGCGTAATGGGCGCGGTTGTGGCCGAAAGAGTGGAGCATTTTGACGGCGATTTGGTCCACCGCGCCGGTCTCGTGAAGGATTTTGCCGAACATCGCGCCAAGCGCGACCACAATCGCCAGAAAGCCGAGCGTGCCGCCCATCCCTTTTTCCATGGTCTGCGCGATTTTGATCAACGGCATCCCGGAAAAAAGCCCTGCACCAATGGAAACCACCATCAAAGCAACGAAAGCGTGCATACGCGCTTTCATCACTAAAAACAGCAGCAGCAAAACCGAGCCTACTGCTGTTAAAACAAGCGTTAATGTACTCACTTAGCACTGCCTTTATTAATGACTTCAATGGTGCTGGCAACAACACCATCCAGCGGCTGGTCAATATCCACAACCAGAACATCCGGCTCATCCGCGCCCGGTTCTTGCAGCGCTTCAAACTGCGTTACTAACATTTGCGTTTTGAAGAAGTGCCCTTTACGCGCTTTCAGACGGCCTTCAATCACCTCGAAATCGCCTTTCAGGTAGATGAAAGAGAGATTAGGGTTACCGTCGCGCAGCTGGTCGCGATAGTGTTTTTTCAGCGCCGAGCAAACAATCAGCGACACTTTGTTGGTGCGCTGCATGGCGAAAGCGGCGTCGTTCAGCGCCTGCAGCCACGGTTTGCGGTCATCGTCGTTCAGCGGTTCACCGGACGCCATTTTGGTGATGTTGCTGCGCGGATGGAGGAAATCGCCGTCGAGAAACGCGGCATGTAACTGATGCGCCACTTCGCTGGCGACAGCAGATTTGCCGCTGCCTGAAACGCCCATCAGAACATAAACGTGGTGATCAAGGTTAGTCGTGCTCAAGGGTAGCCCCCACAGGTGCAAGAGTGAATTGTTACGGGTAACTGTTATCGGTAACATTGTCCTGCTGGGGTAATGGAGAAGCAATATCCATTCGTGCCAGAGATAAATAAGTGTGAGCTAGTTCAAATTTGTCAGACTAAATAGATCCGCCTGGTGACAAAGTGAAACCTAAATCTAACATTTTCGGCGTAACTGACTCACCACGAATGCGCGCCAGTAAGCGTTCAGCGCCAATACGCCCCATGCGTTCACGCGGCGTGAGCACGCTTGCCAGACGCGGCTCCATTACCTGGCCAATGTCGTGACCGTGGAACCCGGCGATTGCCATATCCTGCGGAATTTTCAGCCCCAGACGCTGGCACTCAAACGCCGCGCCTACGGCAAGGTCATCGTTAGTACAAAAAATTCCGTCAAGCTGAGGGTACTCGCGGCGCGCCTGGCGCATCAGCTCAATGCCTGCGGTGTAAGAGGAAGATTGCTCCACCATCACGCTGTATGGCGTTAAACCCGCATCCAGCATCGCCTGCTCGTAACCCTTCTGTTTGATGATAGTACGTTCGTCCAGGCGCGCGCCGAGATAAGCGACCCGACGGTGGCCGCGCTCAATGATGGCTGACGTTATCTGCCGTGCCGCTTCGAAGTTATCAAAGCCAACGGCGATATCGAGGCACGGCGAGCGGCTGTCCATTAGCTCCACCACCGGAATACCAGCAACTTCGATCATTTTCAGCGTGCGCGGGGTATGGGTGCGTTCGGTAAGGACCAGGCCGTCAATGTTCCACGAAAGCATCGATTCCAGGCGCTCTTCTTCCATCTCAGCTTTGTAGCCATAGTGCGCCAGCATGGTTTGATACCCGTGCGCGTCGGTAACGCTTTCAATGCCGCGTAAAACTTCAGCAAAAACCTGGTTGGTCAAAGAGGGAAGTAACACGCCAATTGCCCGGCTGGTGGCGTTGGAGAGAATATCGGGAGCCCGATTCGGAATATAACCCAGTTCATCAAGTGCAGCCGCGATTTTGCCCCGTAACGCGACGGAAACTTGTTCCGGGTTACGTAAAAATCGGCTAACGGTCATTTTGGTCACGCCAACGCGATCGGCCACATCCTGAAGTACGGGTCTTTTCTTTTTCATCGTCCTGACATTTTATTCTGAGTGAGAGATTTCCTCAGTTTATCACGGACAACGCGCAACCTTCCGGCCAAAACCAGGAGGTTGCGTCATTTATTTAACCAACATCATACCGGCGGCAGATCGAACAGCAGGATTTCACTGTCGCTATCGGCATGCACCGAGATAGCCTGCTCATCCCAAATGGCCAGACCATCGCTGGTGGTGGCTTTGGTCCCGTTGATGGTGACTTCGCCTTTTACTACCTGGATCCACACGCGGCGTTCGGCGGCGATCTGGTGGACAGACTGCTCATCTTTCAACAGCGCCCAACGGTAAAGCTCCATATCCTGATGCACTTTCAGCGAACCATCACGCGCATCCGGCGACAGTACCAGCTGTTTGCCCTGCAGCGCATCAAAGCGGCGCTGTTCGTAGCGCGGCGTGATACCGTTAGTTTCTGGAATAATCCAGATTTGGTACAGGCGCAGACGGTCGGTTTTGCTCGGGTTGTATTCCGAGTGGCGCACGCCAGTACCGGCGCTCATAATCTGGAACTCGCCCGCAGGAACCTGCTCTTTGTTGCCCATGCTGTCCTGGTGTTCAACCGCACCTTCCAGCACATACGTCAGGATTTCCATGTCTTTGTGCGGGTGAGTGCCAAAGCCCTGACCTGCATCGATAACGTCATCGTTAATCACCCGCAGTGCCGAGAAACCCATAAAATTTGGGTCGTAATAGTTGGCAAACGAGAAGGTGTGCCAGGAATCCAGCCAACCATGATTTGCATGGCCACGGTCATTTGCTTTGCGTAAGAAGATCATGTTTTTTACCCCCGTATGTTTTCGATGGAGTAAGTGTGGACGCAATTGACCAACGATCATAGAGGGTGAAAATTGACTCCTCTGTTCAAAAAAAGTGAACAAGTTATGAGGAGTCTTTTTCGGTTATTTCGCGAGGGTTATCGTGGCAGGAGAAGCCTGTTCAAAGGCGCGTTCCAGCAGTTCAAGGTTGGTGAGAACTTCAGATTCCTTGACGTAATTTGGCGCACCGTTTGAAAGCGTTTCGTACAGCGCATCGTAGACGCGTCCGTAGTCACCCGTTTCCGGAGTTACCTCTTCCCGCACCGTTTCACCTGCCGCATTCACATATTCCAGAATGCCTTTGCTGTCGTCAGCAGCAAAACCGGGATCGCCCGGCATGATATTGGCTTTCAGGCTGGTTTCCTGCTGGTCGATACCGTATTTAATAAACGACCCTTTGGTGCCATGGACGATAAATTTCGGGTAATCAATCTTCACCAGATGGCTGGTTTTGACGATGGCTTTCAAATCGCCGTAAAACAGCTGGGCTTCGAAAGTATCGTCCGGGTTGGCTTTATTGCGCAGGCTGCGGATGTCATACGCGGCGTGATCCGGGCGGCCAAACAGCGAAATGATTTGATCCATCGTATGCACGCCAAGGCCATAGAATGAGCCGTCCTGCGGCAAACCAGGCTTGGTTTCCGCAACCGGGCGGAAATAGTCAAAATGGCTTTCGATTTCCACGATGTTGCCAAGTTTGCCGCTTTCAATCGCCTTTTTCGTGGTGAGGAAGCAGGAGTCAAAACGGCGATTCTGGTACGGCGTTACCGTCAGGCCTTTGCGTTTTGCCAGCTCGAACAGCGTTACCGCTTCCGCCATTGTTGGGGTGAACGGTTTTTCCACCAGCACATTTTTCCCTGCTTCCAGTGCGCGCTTCGCGTAGTCGAAATGGCTGTCGGCATGGGTACAGACGATCACCAGGTTTACCTGCGGATCATTAAAGATGTCGTCAATATCGCTGGTGAAATGAATATGTTGATACTGCGGATTCTGCTCTTCCGGCTTCGGATGGCGGCGAAAAATATGCGCCACATGCCAGCTGTCTTTGCGGTGCAGAACATACGGGAGGTGATAACGGGTAGTGCTTTTACCAAAGCCGATAAAGGCGCAATGTAGAGTCATAATCAAGTCCAGTCCTTCTTAAGTTGACTCTCACAACCATAGCGCATCTGCAAAGGACGTGTCCCAGCCCCTTTTCCCAAAAGGGCGGCAAGCGGGAAGGAAATCGCAGGCAAAAAAAAGCCAGCACGCGGCTGGCTAAGAAATACTGGAAGCAATGTGAGCAATGTCGTGCTTTCAGGATTACCGCAACGGTTTCCCTGAACGCATGGCAATAATAATCATTATCATTCGCACTTGTCCACTTTTTTTTGCAAAAAATGGCAGTTGACGCTTCGCCAGAAAGCCAGGAAGGTAATCATCTACCCCATCAACAGGAGAAGCAGGATGAGTGAGATAGTGGTACGCCATGCCGAAGCGCGCGATGCAGAATCTTTACGTCAGTTTTATGCGCAACCCGAGGTGTACCATAACCTGCTACAGCTACCTCATCCCCCTGCTGAACTATGGGAAGATCGCCTGAAGCCGCAACCCGGTC
Organism: Kosakonia sp. LAM2021; assembly: GCF_016620385.1. NCBI lineage: Bacteria > Pseudomonadati > Pseudomonadota > Gammaproteobacteria > Enterobacterales > Enterobacteriaceae > Kosakonia > Kosakonia sp. LAM2021. The sequence continues at coordinate 398,684 of NZ_JAENHT010000002.1, read as the reverse complement.
GCCGCCAGTTGGTCGCGTGCATTGACGAGCAAGTCGCCGGAAACCTGACGTTAATGGTGGAACAAAACCCGCGCCGCAGCCATGTGGCGATATTCGGCATGGCGGTTTCATCCGCCTTCCAGAACCGTGGCGTCGCCAGCGCGCTGATGCGTGAGATGATTAACCTGTGCGATAACTGGCTGCGCATTGAACGCATTGAGTTGACGGTATTTGTCGATAACGCTCCAGCGCTGGCGGTGTATCGCAAGTTTGGTTTTGAAATCGAAGGCACCGGTAAGCGCTATGCGCTGCGTAACGGCGAATTTGTTGATTCGTACTTTATGGCGCGCATGAAAGGCTAAAAATATCCTCTCCCCAACGGGGAGAGGATTTGTTCAGTATCCGGCGGTTAAATCATCCACCGAGCGCGGATCCGACGCGCCATACAGCGTACCGTCCGGCCCGACCATAATGCTCTGCGTACTGCCCATCGCTTCCTTCACTGTCACTTTTTGCCCTTTCTGCTCAAGCAGTTTTAACGTGTCCGGGCTAAAGCCTTTCTCGACGCGCAGTTCATCCGGCAGCCATTGATGATGAAAACGCGGCGCATTAGTAGCTTCGGCAACGTTCATACCAAAATCGATGCTATTCACCACCATTTGCAGCACCGTGGTAATAATTCGGCTACCGCCGGGGCTGCCGGTTACCAGCCAGGTTTTGCCATCTTTCAGCACAATGGTTGGCGACATTGAAGAGAGCGGACGTTTGCCCGGCCCAATCGCATTCGCATCGCCGCCTACCAGCCCGTAGACATTCGGCACGCCCGGTTTGGCAGAGAAATCATCCATTTCGTTATTCAGCAGAATGCCGGTATTGCCAGCGACAATGCCAGTGCCGAACACTGTATTCAGCGTGTAGGTAACCGCAACCGCATTGCCGTCTTTATCCACCACTGAGTAGTGCGTGGTTTGATTACTTTCGTAAGGTTCCAGCTTACCGGGGCGGATCTGGCTGGAGGGGCGCGCTTTGTTGACATCAATCTGTGCGGCGATCGATTTGGCGTACTCTTTGTTGGTTAACGCCTGCCACGGCACTTTGACAAAGTCCGGATCGCCCAGATATTCCGAACGGTCGGCATAGGCATATTTCTCCGCCTCGGTCATCACCTGCATCGCATCCGCGCTACCGAAGCCATACTTCGCCAGATCGAAGTTTTCCAGGATATTGAGGATTTCCACGATATGAATTCCGCCTGATGAGGGCGGTGGCATGGAGTAAACCTCGTAACCGCGATAGCTGCCGCTTATCGGCGTGCGCTCCACGGCTTTGTAGTTGGCTAAATCCTCTTTGGTAATAAGCCCGCCGTTTTTGCTCATCTGCTGGGCGATTTGCTCAGCAATCGCGCCTTTGTAAAAGGCGTCCGGGCCTTTCTCCGCAATCATCTCCAGGCTTTTGCCGAGATTGCTTTGTACCAGCTTGTCGCCCTTTTTCAATGGTTCGCCATCTTTCCAGAAAATGGCTTTGCTGGTTTCGTGGTTAGGCAATACTTCGCTGCCATAGGTTTTCAAATCGCCAGCCAGCGCATCGTTCACCACAAAGCCCTGTTTAGCCAGCTTGATGGCCGGCTGCACCACTTTGTTCAGCGGTAGCGTGCCGTACTTTTCCAGCGCCAGCGAGAAACCCGCAACAGTGCCAGGCGTGCCGGACGCCAGATGGGAAGTCAGGGATTTTTTACTGTCCGGGTTGCCCTGATCGTCCAGAAACATATCGCGTGTCGCGCCAGCGGGTGCCATCTCGCGAAAATCAATCGCCGTAACGTTCCCTTCTTTGCTGCGAATCAGCATGAAGCCGCCACCGCCAAGATTACCCGCCTGCGGGTGCGTGACCGCCAGCGCGTAACCAACTGCTACGGCGGCATCCACCGCGTTACCGCCCTGCTTAAGAATATCGACGCCGACGCGCGTGGCGGTTTCATCCACCGAGGCAACCATGCCCTGTTTCGCCACCACCGGATGGAAGACATCGGCTTCAACCCCGTAAGACACCGGAGGCGGCGCGGTTGCCTGCCCTTCTGGCGGCGCCGCCGCAACGCCAAAACATCCTCCCGCCATCAGCGCGGCAATCGCCAGCCAACGCGCAAACTTCTGTTTCATCATCGTCTTTCTCCCGAGTAAGGGCTACAGTCCCCGCTTAAGCCTGGTTCACAACTCTTAAAAATGCATTGTCACGAATGAAAGCGAGTAAACTGATAGGAAACCTCAATGGAGGACAGGACGATGAAACGATTACTGATTCTGGCGGCGCTGCTGCCCTTTAGCGCCTTCGCGCAGCCATTAAACACCACCAATGATCCGCACCAGCCGGGGTATGTGATCCCAAGCCAGCAGCGGATGCAGACGCAGATGCTCAACCAGCAGCAGCAACATCAAGGAATGCTGAAACAGCAGATGCAGACGCAAACCCAGCTGCAACAGCAACAATTGCAGACGCAGATGAACAACAATTCCCAACGGGTAAGGCAGGCGCAGCCGGGGGAGCTCAATCCCGGCGGCCAGCAAATGCTCCCCAACAACAGCCCCGGGATGCTCAGCGGGGGAACAACTAGCAGCGGTATGACGCAGCAACATATGCTGCCGCAAACGCAAAATGGCGACATGCTGCAAAGCACATCGCCGTCGACAACACCTTAGTACTGAAAGTGCGGCCCGATATCGTCGATTTTATCGGTGCAGATGCAGTCAACGCCCCAGCGCAGAAGTTCTGCCGCCCGCGCGGGCTGATTGACGGTATAGACCAGGATGCGCAAGCCCGCATCGCGCAGCATACGCACGCGGGCTTCATCCAGCAGTTTATGATTCAGATGGATCGACACACAGCCCAACCGCTCAGTGAGCGCCTGCCAGTCGTCGCGCCACTCATCAAGCAGCAGACCGCGCGGCAGTTCCGGTGCGGCTTGTTGTGCCGCTTCCAGCGCGTCAATTTCAAACGATGAAAGCAGCGGCGGTGTCATTCCTGCCCACAACTCGCGCGCAGCCAGCGCCACCACTTTACCGGTCACCGGCCCGGTGCCGGTGGTCGGTTTAATTTCGATATTCGCCATTATGCCGTGCTGGCGGCAGCGATCGGCCACTTGGGAGAGCAGCGGCAGCGGTTCGCCTTTGAATTCACCGCTGAACCAGCCACCCGCATCCACTTTTAACAGATCGTTCCACGCCAGCTCGCCCGCGACACCCCAGCCGTTACTGGTACGCTCCAGATTGTCGTCATGCAGCAGGAAAATCTGCCCATCTTTCGACAGCTTGGCATCAAACTCGATCATCGTGTGCCCGTAACGCGCGCCAACATCAATGGCGGCCAGCGTGTTTTCCGGCGCCAGTTTACCGCCGCCGCGATGGGCGACAATGTGGGGATATGGCCAGTTGCTCATACTCGTTGTCCTGTTTCACCATCAAATAAGTGCAGGTGATTTTCCGGCAGATGGAGCCACAACGTGCTGCCCGCCGTCGGGCGATCCTGATGCGACAAACGCACTACCAGTTTCTGCTCGCCCCAGCGACCATGCGCTAAGTTATCCGCGCCAAGGATCTCCAGCGTGTCCATCACCAGCGGTACACCGCCTGCGGCCTGTGAGCTTAGCGCAATATGTTCCGGGCGGATACCCAGCGTCATCTTGCGGCCTGCATACCCGCGATAGTACCAGTTGATCGGCAGCGCCATGCCGCTCTCCAGCTCAAAGTGCGTGCCAGCGCTGCTGATACGACCATCAAGCAGGTTCATCGCCGGGCTGCCGATAAAGCTCGCCACAAAGCGGCTGGCAGGCTTTTCATACACCTCAACCGGCGTACCGATTTGCTCCGCCACACCTTTATTCATCACCAGCACACGTTGCGCCAGCGTCATGGCTTCCACCTGATCGTGAGTAACATACAGCGAAGTGGTGTTCAGGCGGCGATGCAGCTGTTGCAGCTCGAGGCGCATCTGCACGCGCAGCTTGGCATCGAGGTTGGAAAGCGGTTCATCGAAGAGAAATACCGCCGGATCGCGGACAATCGCACGGCCCATCGCCACACGCTGGCGCTGGCCGCCAGAGAGTTCGCGCGGGCGACGTTTTAACAGACCGTCTAATTCAAGAATACGCGCCGCTTCCGCGACACGCCCGGCGATATGCTCTTTACCCATGCCGCGAATTTTCAGCCCCCACGCCATGTTCTCTTCCACACTCATGTGCGGGTAGAGCGCATAGTTCTGGAACACCATCGCGATACCGCGATCTTTGGGCTCCATCTCGGTGACGCGCTGGGTATCAATCCAGATATCCCCGCTGGTCACGCGCTCCAGACCTGCGACCATACGCAGCAGCGTTGATTTACCGCAGCCCGACGGGCCAACCATCACAATAAACTCGCCGTCGGCGACATCCAGCGTCAACGGCTGGATCACCTGGGTTTTGCCGCTGTCCCAACTCTTGGTGACCGCTTGTAATTTTAATCCTGCCATATAAGGTTGCATCTCTTGATTGTTCGTGAACGTCGCTGGCGGCCATTTTTGCCCAAGGCAAGGCGCGAGCGGCGAAGTTTGGTGGGCCCAAATAAAACGCGAGTAACGCAACTTTGGGCAAAAATGGCCCCAGCCCTTCGGGACGCGTGCCGAAACCGCGTACTCTGCGTTGTCGGATTTGGACATAGGCCCACTATGTCCATCATCCTCCGCCTTGATTACGCGATTTCGGCTCAGCGTCGACGTCACGCACAATCAAGGGATACAACCTACTTCTCACTGTCGACCAGGCCACGCACAAAGGCGCGCTGCATGGCTAAAACGATAACGACCGGGGGGATCAACGTCAGCAGCATAGCTGCCATGACCTGGTTCCATTGCGTGGTGCTTTCACCGCTGGCGATCATGCTTTTTACCCCCGCCACGGCGGTGCCAAGATTGACATCGCTGATGATCAGCAGCGGCCACAAATACTGGTTCCAGCCGTAGATAAAGGTGATGACGAACAGCGCCGCGAGGTTGGTTTTTGACAGCGGCAACACGATGTCGCGGAAAAAACGCATTGGCGATGCGCCATCAATTCGCGCCGCTTCCATTAACTCGTCCGGCAAGGTCATAAAGAACTGGCGGAACAAAAACGTTGCTGTTGCAGAGGCCATCAGCGGTAGCGTCAAACCGGTGTAGCTGTCGAGCATTTTCAGGTTCGCTATCACTTCCACCGTCGGGAAAATACGCACCTCAACCGGCAGCATCAGCGTACAGAAGATCATCCAGAAGAAGAGGTTACGCAGCGGGAAGCGAAACCAGACAATGGCGAAGGCCGAGAGCATCGACACAGCGATTTTGCCGACGGTGATGACAAACGCCATGATGAAGCTGTTGGTCAGCATCAACCAGAACGGTGCGCTATTCGCGCCAATACCGTTGACCCAGATGTTGCGCAGGTTCTCCCACAAATGGGTGCCGGGGACAAGCGTCATTGGCGTGTCGTAAACGGCGTTGATATCCAGCGTCGCCGTTACAAAGGCGACATACAGTGGAAATAGCACCACCGCAATCCCGAGAATAAGCATGATATGACTGAACAATGTCAGTCCGGGGCGATTCTCAATCATTGGTAGCGCACCTTACTTTCAACATAACGGAACTGGACAACCGTTAGCACTATCACCAGAAACATCAGCACTACCGACTGCGCTGCGGACGCGGAGAGATCCAGCCCGGCGAAACCTTCGCGGTAAATTTTATAAATTAGTGTCGTCGTCGCCTGAACCGGCCCGCCTGCTGTCGCGGCGTCGATCACCGGGAAGGTGTCGAAAAAGGCGTACACCAGGTTAACCACCAGCAGGAAGAAACTGACTGGCGCAATCAGCGGCAGCGACAATTTAAAGAAGCGACGGATCGGTCCGGCACCGTCAATGGCGGCGGCTTCCACCAATGAGCGTGGAATCGACTGCAAGGCGGCAAAGAAAAACAGGAAGTTGTAGCTGATCTGCTTCCATACCGAAGCAAAAACCACGAGGAACATTGCCTGACCGCTGTTTTGCGCGTGGTTCCAGTCATAGCCAAACTGCGCCAGGAAATGGGTAAGCAAGCCACGGCCGGGGTTAAAGAGAAAAATCCACAGCACAGCGGCAACCGCTGGCGCAACGGCGTAGGGCAAAAGCATCAGCGTTTGATAAATGCGGCTGCCGCGCACCACGTTATCCACCAGCGCGGCAAAAAACAGGGAAACCAGCAGGCCGCTGAACGTCACCCACGCGCTAAAGCGCATGGTGGTCCAGAAGGAGTCCAGGTAATAGCTGTCGTGAAACAGCGCGACAAAATTATCCAGCCCGACAAACTGGCTGGAGAGGCCGAACGGGTCGACACTTTGTACCGAATACCACAGCGCTTCAGCCGCAGGCCAGATAAAGAAAATAATGGTGATCGCCAGCTGCGGTGCAACTAACAGGTACGGGAGCCAGCGCGAACGAAACACCGGACGGGATGAGGACATAAGCAACTCTTTTCAGATAGGCCGGATAGCAACGGCCTACCGTTAAGTAGGCCGTGTTTGTCTGCCGGGTAAGTGCATCTGCCCCGGCAAAGCGCTACATCAAGACTTGGTTGACTGCTCGAAGCGGCGCAGCAACTGGTTACCACGCTCAACGGCAGAATCGAGCGCCTGTTGCGGGGTTTTCTTACCGGTCCACACGCTTTCCAGCTCTTCATCAACAATGGTACGGATCTGCGGCATGTTGCCCAGACGCAGACCTTTGGTAAATGCCAACGGCGGCTTGTTCAGCATCTGACGCGTAGCGATATCTGCGCCCGGGTTCTTGTCATAGAAGCCCTCTTTACGCGTCAGATCGTACGCTGCGGTAGTGATCGGCAGATAGCCGGTTTTCTGGTGCCATTCCGCTGCGTTTTCCGGTTTCGCCAGGAAGTCGAGGAACTGGGCAACGCCTTTGTAAGTGGCATTATCTTTACCCTGCATCACCCACAGGCTTGCGCCGCCAATGATGGCGTTCTGCGGCGCACCTTTCACGGTGGCGTCATACGGCATCATGCCAACACCATAATTGAATTTGGCGTAATGGCGAATATCCGCCAGCGAACCAGAAGAGGCAGTAGTAATGGCGCAGTCGCCGTTATAGAACTTCTCAGTGGATTCATCTTTACGCCCGAAGTAGCTGAAGTCGCCTTTTTTGTTCAGCTCTTCCAGCATGGCGATGTGTTTTACCTGCTCCGGCTTGTTGAACTCCAGTACCGCGTCGGTACCATCAAAGCCGTTGTTTTTGGTAGCAACCGGCAGACCATGCCAGGCGCTGAAGTTTTCAATCTGGATCCAGCCCTGCCAGCCGCTGGCGTAACCGCATTTCATCCCGGCAGCTTTCAGCTTAGCGGTGTACTCGGCCAGATCCTGCCAGGTTTTCGGCGGCTGATCCGGGTTCAGGCCCGCTTTTTTAAAGGCATCTTTGTTGTAATACAGCACTGGCGTAGAGCTGTTGAACGGCTGAGAGAGCAAATGACCCGTTTTAGAATCGGTGTAATAACCCGCAACGGTCGGCACAAACTGGCTTTCATCAAAGTTGATGCCCGCGTCTTTAAACACCTGGTATACCGGTTTGATCGCTTTAGACGCCATCATGGTGGCGGTACCGACTTCATAAACCTGCAAAATCGCAGGTGCATTACCGGTACGGAAGGCCGCGATACCTGCGCTCAGGCTCTGCTCGTAGTTGCCTTTATAGATGGGTACGATTTTGTAATCCGGGTGGGTATCATTGAAACGTTGCGCCAGGGAGTCAACTTCTTTACCTAACTCCCCTTCCATCGAATGCCAGAACGGAATGGTGGTTACCGCCATGGCGTTGCCTGCAAAGACTAACCCCATCGCCAGACCCAAAGCTGTATGTCGTAACGTTGTCATTGTGCTCTCTCTTGTTATGCGGATGCGCGATTTCACGCGTTTTTATGCTCGCGAGGTAACATGACATGCTCGAATTACAGAAAAATAACCATTTAATTACAAATAGATGACAGCCAGGCGTCAGGAAAATGTCGCCAGGATGATGGTATGGTGAAGGAAAAATGGCGGTTAATGGGCGGTGCCGTCGCGTTTTTGAAAGGAAAAAGGGCTTCCCTGTTAAACAGAGAAGCCCTTTGTAAAGGCGCCAAGAGGTATACACATCACCGTTTCCCCTGAAAAGGCAGGGAATTCTCCCTGCCTCCAGGTTGCTACTTACCGGATTCGTAAGCCATGAAAGCCGCGACCTCGCGGAACCCATCTTTGTAACGAATTTCGCACAGCGATTTTCGTGTCAGATAAGTGAATATCAGCAGTGTGAAACACACGATAAACACGCACCAGATAAGGGTTCCTTGCGGTAGCTTCATAGCCTGCGGCCTGTCAACGCAAAGCAGAAAAGACACCTTCATTGCGAAACAGAAATGTCCTGTGAGTTGCTTAACTGTCTATGGCCTATGGCAGCTAAGTGCCAGATATAGTCATTCGAACCCTGAGGGTTACACTTTTAAGTGATTCAGGGTATGCGCTTACTGGTTACGAATATTGTGCCAGAATCATGTGATTTGATGATTGCCGCTTTGCTTTCGAGCCAGTAAGTGCTCCACGTTCGCTAACGAATACTCAGGGCATGCAGATAAACTGCTGGCTATATTTCTTTCGAAGAGCGTGGAATGCATACCAATCCCCGGTTAAAAGGAGTTGGTGATGACTGCTATAGATCAGTTTGCTGCTCATGTTGGTCTGGACTGGGCGGATAGAAAGCACGATGTCTGCGTTCAGTTTAAAAACGGTGAGCGCACATTCCATGTGATTAAACATACCCCGGAAGCGCTTGATACCTGGCTCAATGAGTTGCACCAGAAGGTCAGAGGCAGGATCGCTATCGCCCTTGAACTCAAGAAAGGACCGGTAGTGTATGCTCTCCAGAAGTACCCCTTTGTTACTGTCTTTCCTGTACACGCGTTATCATTGGCCCGCTATCGGCAGACCTTCTGGCCAAGTGGTGCGAAGGATGATCCGCAGGATGCCGAGTTAGCGTTAGATCTGATGCTTCGCTATCCCCAAAAGATAAAAGCCATCGAACCCGACAATGCTGATATCCGTTTACTTCTACAACTAGTGGAGCAGCGTAGACTGCTGGTAGAAGACAAACGCCGCTTTGTTAATCGGCTCATTAACACGCTTAAGCAGTATTATCCTCAACCCCTTGAATGGTTCTCACATCGGGGTAGTTTGCTGTTGTGTGAACTGATTATACGGTGGCCCAGTCTGCAAAAACTGAAACGAGCCAGACGCGACACCGTTCGCCACTTTCTGAATGCCAAAGGTGGCCGCGCAACAGCCCTCACCGAGCAACGTGTTGCAAGTATTAATAACGCGATCCCATTGACTGCAGACCCGAGTGTTATAGAAGCTAATGCTTTGATGGCAACAGCACTGGCGACACAAATTAAAGTCGTGAGTGAAATCATCAAAACCTATGACGAACGCATTGAAACGCTATTTGACCCATTGCCAGATGCTGAACTGTTCAAATCACTTCCAGGCATGGGGCCGTGTATGGGACCGCGTATGCTTGCCGCACTCGGTGATAACCGCGACCGCTTTAACAGCGCCGAAGAAATTCAAAACTATGTTGGCATCGCGCCAGTAACCGAGCGAAGCGGTCAAAAATCTTGGGTTCACTGGAGATGGCAGTGTGCCAAGTTCGTCAGACAAACCTTTATCGAATGGGCTGCCAAGACGGTTAACTCATCATACTGGGCCAGGTTGTATTATCAGGGGATGCGAGAAAAAGGAAAATCTCACCAGTCTGCAATCCGGGCTCTGGCATTCAAATGGATAAGGATTATTTACCGCTGCTGGAAGACCAGAACCCGTTATGACGAAGCGAAATATTTGCTGGCACTGGAAGCGCGAAAATCGCCCTTACTACTGCCGTAGAAAGCTTGTCGAATGTCTCCGGGCGTGAAGCGGACGTTCCAAAACAACTTTATAGAATAATGAACCGTTCTGGGTAGAGCAGCGGGAATGAATGGCTAAGTTATCCTGAGGGGGCATTCGCTCCCCCTTTATATTTATTTCAATCGCTTACCTGTTTCATCAACGACTTTCTCTCCGTCTTCCTTGGCGAAAGAGCCTTGTTGCGCATCAGGAAGGATATCCAGCACAACCTCAGACGGACGACACAGGCGTGTTCCCCGTGGCGTCACGACGATAGGGCGGTTAATCAGGATCGGATGCTTCAGCATAAAGTCGATTAACTGATCGTCAGTAAATTTATCTTCCGCCAGCCCCAGTTCTTCATAAGGCTCGACGTTTTTACGCAGCAGCGCCCGAACCGTAATCCCCATATCCGCAATAAGTTTGACCAGTTCATCGCGAGACGGTGGATTTTCAAGGTAATGAATAACGGTCGGTTCATTACCACTGTTGCGGATCATCTCCAGCGTATTACGCGACGTGCCGCAGGCCGGATTATGATAAATAGTGATGTTGCTCATATCAGTATCTCATTACAAAGTGAAAGAGAGACGTAGCGCCAGCGCGGCCAGCGTTACAAACAGCACAGGCAGTGTCATAACGATCCCGGTGCGGAAATAGTATCCCCAGGTAATCGTCATATTCTTCTGTGAAAGGACATGCAGCCAGAGCAGCGTTGCCAGGCTCCCAATAGGGGTAATTTTCGGCCCTAGGTCGCAGCCAATCACGTTGGCGTAGATCATCGCCTCTTTGATAATACCGGTTGCGGTGCTGCCATCGATAGAGAGCGCGCCAACCAGCACGGTAGGCATGTTGTTCATGATGGAAGACAGGAAAGCCGTCAGGAAGCCAGTACCCAGCGTCGCGGCCCAGAGTCCTTTATCCGCCAGTACGTTCAGCACACCTGAAAGGTATTCGGTTAGCCCGGCGTTGCGCAGACCGTAGACCACCAGATACATCCCCAGTGAGAAGATAACGATCTGCCATGGCGCACCGCGCAGCACTTTGCCAGTGTTAATGGCATGGCCTCGTTTAGCTACTGCAAACAGGATCACAGCTCCAACAGCCGCAATCGCGCTAACGGGAATACCGAGCGGCTCGAGGACAAAGAACCCAACCAGCAGAAGAATTAAAACTATCCAGCCAGTTCTGAAGGTTGCTAAATCTTTAATCGCCTTTGCTGGTGCTTTCAGGAGAGCCAGGTCGTAAGTCGGCGGAATATCTTTGCGGAAGAAAAGATGCAGCATAACCAGAGTGGCAACAATGGCTGCAATATCCACCGGCACCATTACCGACGCATATTCGTTGAATCCCAGACCAAAGAAATCCGCCGAGACGATATTCACCAGGTTCGACACGATAAGCGGCAAGCTGGCGGTATCGGCAATAAACCCGGCGGCCATGACGAATGCCAGCGTGGTGCCTTTGCTGAACCCTAATGCCAGCAGCATGGCGATGACTATCGGCGTCAGAATAAGTGCCGCACCGTCGTTGGCAAACAGTGCCGCTACTGCTGCGCCGAGCAGGACTATCCAGGTAAAGAGCAAACGGCCACGACCATTGCCCCAACGGGAAACGTGCAGCGCTGCCCATTCGAAAAAGCCGGACTCATCAAGCAGCAGGCTGATGACAATCACGGCAATAAATGTCGCTGTCGCGTTCCAGACGATATTCCACACCACCGGAATATCACCCACATGCACAACGCCTGAAATCAAAGCCAGGGCTGCGCCCAGCGTCGCGCTCCAGCCGATCCCTAACCCCTTCGGCTGCCAGATAACCAACACGATGGTCAGGACAAAAATAGCGCCTGCCAGTAACATAAAACCTCCTGACAGAGCGGCACCGCCGCCCTGTATATACCCAAAAATTAACGCATCAACGCTCTGAGCTTTTCAATACCGGCAGGCTCTGATGCCAGTAACGGAACAAGCGCTATACGGTCAGCATGCTGATGCTTAACCGCCTCAATCTGAGGCAATTCCTGCCGGGCGCGCTGGCAAAGCAATGGAGAACGCGTATCCGCAATAGAAAGGCTGTTATTGATAATCCAGCCCCACGGATGAATCCCTGCTCGTTCAAGATCAGCCTGCAAATTTGCTGCCTCCAGCACAGGAGTGGTTTCCGCAAGCGTAACCAGCAGAACTTTGGTTCGCTCCGGGTCCTGAAGCTGCATCATCGGGGTAGTAAAATGGCCTTTGTCGCCCATTTTTTTGGCAATTTCGCGGTGATAAGCCCCCGTCGCATCCAGCAGCAAAAGCGTGTGTCCCGTAGGGGCGGTATCCATAACAACAAACCGCTTACCCGATTCACGAATCACCCGGGAAAAGGCCTGGAACACGGCGATTTCTTCTGTGCAGGGAGAGCGTAAATCCTCTTCCAGTAGCCTTTTTCCTGCTTCGTCCAGATCTCTTCCCTTCGTCTCCAGGACATGCTGGCGATAACGTTCGGTTTCATCGTGTGGATTGATCCGGCTGACTTGCAGGTTATTCAGGCTGCCGTTGAGCGTTGTGCTGAGGTGTGCCGCGGGATCTGAGGTCGTGAGATGGACATCAAAACCCATATCTGCCAGCCTCACGGCGATGGCCGCCGCCATCGTGGTTTTACCCACGCCACCTTTGCCCATCAGCATAACCAGACCATGTTCGCTGCGGGCGATATCATCGACCAGGTCAGAGAGCGATACGTTTTCAGGCGTGTACTGGACGTTCGCTACAGGGAGTGATAATGCCTCAGAACGGGTATCCAGCAGTCCTTTCAATGCAGACACGCCAACCATGTTGACTGGCTGTAGTAATAAGGTATCTGTCGGCAGCCCGGATAACCCGGCAGGAAGATTTGCCAGTGCTTCCTGTTCCCGTTGCCATATCGCAGCAGCCAGTGCGTCATGTTCTACTTCGGCTGTCGGCAGAACCCCATTAATCACCAGATACTGATTTTTCAGGCCAATTGCGGCGAGTTCTTCATGGGTGCGGGCGACTTCCTGCAAAGTGGATTTCTGCAGTCGTGCAACCAGAACCAGACGGGTACGTACAGGATCGGATAACGCCTCTACCGCGTGTGCATACTGCTCCCGCTGTTTTTCCAGCCCGGCCATCGGGCCAAGGCAGGAAGCACCATTTGGATTACTTTCGATGAAGCTACTCCAGGCACCGGGAAGCTGGAGAAGGCGAATCGTGTGGCCCGTCGGCGCTGTATCAAAAATAATGTGATCAAAGCGGGTCAGCAGATAAGTGTCAGTCAATAAGCTGGTGAACTCATCGAACGCCGCAATCTCAGTCGTACAGGCCCCCGAAAGCTGTTCACTGATACTGTTAACAACGTCATCAGGCAGAAGACCTTTGATAGGATCAACGATTCTGGCGCGGTATTGCTGGGCGGCTTCCTGCGGGTCAATCTCCAGTGCGGAAAGTCCAGGCACTGCTGTCACAGGCCGTATCGTGTTACCGATAGCCTGATCGAATACCTGGCCGACATTGGAAGCCGGATCGGTACTAACCAGCAAAACCCGCTTACCCTGTTCAGCAAGGCGGATAGCCGTCGCGCAGGAAATAGAAGTTTTTCCTACACCTCCCTTACCGGTAAAAAACAGGTAAGGCGGGATGTTCTGTAAGAATTTCATGTGTCCTCCTGACATATTCAGCAACAGGAAGTATTACCACCACAGCATCTGGTGGTAGCCAACCCTACCTTCACCAGCGGAATACCGAACCAGCGAGCCAGCTCAGCGCGTTTTGGGTATCGCCCTGCCATCACCGTTTCGCCGTCCAGCAGCAGTAGCGGAAGCCCTTCTGCTCCGGATGCTTCGAGGAATGCTTTCGCTTTCTCGTTCTGAACAAAGCTCATGGGCTGCTGCGCCAGGTTGTAACGTTCAACCTGTACGCCGCGACCTTTCAGCCACTGCACGTCAGCAGAGAAATCAACCAGAACCTGATCGACATCTGAGCCACATACGCCGGTACTGCAGCACATTGCCGGGTCAAATACCGTTAACGTTTTCATTCTGAATACCTCACATTTGAAAAATCATATATGTTCAGGCAAATTTTTTAGATACAAACAGCCTTACCGCTACCAGAGCAGTTTGCCGATGCCAGTTTACGGGCGATGGCCTGTATCTCATACTGCTGGCTTAACCAGGCCTGCTCAATCACCCGGGCGGCCCAGGAAGGAATATGCGGAGACAGGCGATAGTGAACCCATTTTCCCTGCTTGCGATCCAGCAATAGACCACTTTCCCGGAGCATTGCCAGGTGACGGGAGATCTTGGGTTGTGACTGTTCCAGCGCCGTGCAAAGATCGCATACGCAAAGCTCGCCCATTTCACTGAGCAGCAGGACGATACTCAAACGAGTTTCATCGGACAGGTTTTTGAAAAGCTGCAGGGCAGTCAGAGACATTATTCCTCCTTCTCATTTAGGCACATGGTACTCTCCGGAGTAATAAAATCAATAACACATACGGTAATTCAAATACGTTAATGTTTCGGTTATAGAAAATATGACCCGGTTTTCGTGGAGATAGCCGACCAGGAAAAAGACCTTGTACGAACCCGTGAGCCTAAAAGCTAACCAACGATACTCACCCCGTGAATTTTAACGTGGGAACAAAAAGTATCTTCTACGTCTGCTCCTCACTCGCAGCGGACATTCAGCTCAGTTAACTTGTCCGCTTCGTGCCAACAGCAGACATTGATAACATTGAGATATGTTAATTTATGGGGAGCAGGTCACACGACTTGCAGTGGTTAAAACTGCCGAAACAGTTTAATCGCAGATGGAAATCAAAAGTTGCAGCATAACTACCATCATCTTGCCCTTTACCATGTGAAAACATTAAAACTCTGTAGACTCAATTCACCGCCGCCTTGCCTACACAAGAAAGGCAGCGGTTATTGGTCGATCAGAAAACATGAATCGCCCGGGTGGCTCCTGCGAATCACTATTCTGACTTCAAGCTGATACTTATCAAAGGCCACTTATTGTGGCCTTTTCTCAACATTAGGGATGCCTATGAAAAATGTTCTGGTGTTCTTCAATCGGCAGCCAGTGGTGGTTGTCAGGGTTGTAGATGGCACTACCACAATACTCCGTGAATACCCGAATGGTGAGGAAACTAACCTTAAGATTATGTATGCGGGAGTTCATTCGCTTACTGGCGATCATACTGAGTTTTGTGTAGCCTCAGACAGAGAGGTTACATCACATGAAATCGTCGAAGCTGCAAACAAACTTTTGAAATAGCTTGAGTTTGTTAATTTCTGAAAGTAAAAAAATGCCTTCTAAGCGAAGGCAATATTGAGGTACAGCATCGGTTCTTATTTTCAGTTCCCTCAGCTCCCGCTGAAGGTATGGACTCATCCATAAGTCATTCCCTGGGTCGGGGTGCGCATCCTTCAGGAGCCTCTCCAAGTGTGGTCTACAAACCATTTACAACAAGCGTAAGCGGAAGAATAAATTCAAAAAAGTTTTATTAACGGGGCAGAGGAAAGACTATTACGGCATTACATCAGGCATTCACTGTGTGTCTGTGATAATGCCAGGAAAAATATGGCAAGTGTCGGCTGCGGCCCGACACCAGATGTCCTGCGAACGAGGCGACCGGCATCGGCGGTTTGGGCATTGCAACCCACTCCCGATTTACCGGTGGCGTGAGGGATGATTCCTGTGCGCCCTCATGGAAGATAACCTATGATTTATAAAAGGTTGGGTATGAAAAAGGAGTACATATATGAAACCTGAAGAACTGGAGCGTAAAGCTGAGCAAGAAATTTCTGCTCTTATTACTAAAAAAATCGCTGAGCTACGGAAAAAAACAGGCAAAGAAGTTTCCGAGATCGAGTTTATACCGAGTGAGACCATGTCCGGTCTTGAGGGGTATAAAGTAAAAATAAAGCTTATGTAAAATAAATAGGTCGCTTAGGCGGCCTTTTTTATTGCTCCCAATTGACCTGCTTCCCGTTTATTAACGCGCGTTATCAGCTGTGGGATAAATTACGAACTTCCGCTGTTCGCTCACAGCGGACATGACTTCAGAAGATTTACCATAACGCGTCATTTCGCGCACCGCCAAAACGCGCTCAGGGCGTTTCTGACGGCAGAACGGTAAAACTGGTAACAAACCACCCGAAAAACCGCCAGAAACGCAGGAGATGAATTTTACCTCACTGCATATAAACGCACAAAAGTGCTTAGGCCCTGATTTCAATACATTCGCCTCCCCTCTTTCTTGTTTCTGCAACTTTTCTCAGTAAGTCATATCACGCTATCCAGCCTTATTACCGGATAAACCCCAACAAAAAGCACCTTTAAAGGTGCATTTAAATGATCTAAAATTAACACTCAAACTGAGGAGGTAACATTATGGCATTTCAGGTTCTGACCACTACGGCAGCCAGCATTACTGAACTTAAACGTGACCCTATGGGTACTTTCCACGCCGGGGAGGGCGCTCCGGTAGCCATTCTGAATCGTAATGAGCCTGCATTCTACTGCGTGCCACCGGCACTGTATGCCCAGTTGATGGAACTTCTGGAAGATGAAGAGCTGGGACGGATAGCTGATGAGCGAAGCGGAGAAAAGGTTATAGAGGTCAATATTGATGACCTATAAGCTGGCTTTCAACGAATCCGCTCTGAAAGAATGGAAGAAGCTGGGTCATACACTGCAGGTGCAATTCAAAAAGAAGCTCAAAGAGCGCCTGGAGAACCCCAGAGTTCCGGCATCACAGCTACATGGACGTAAGGACCAGTATAAAATTAAGCTACGTGGTGCCGGATACCGGCTTGTCTATCGTGTAGAGGACGACATTGTTACCGTCACTGTTATCGGTGTAGGCAAACGCGAAAACGACGACATTTATAATGCAACCCTTAATCGCAATTGACTAATGCTGTAAGCACTATTTGGGAGTCGTATCCGGGTCTACTTTCTTTCTGGGTAACGTTGGCGGCTTCACATCATCTTTGCTCTGCGTTCGCCGTGTCATCCAGGGATGGTCAGCAGCAGGTTTGACGTAATATTTTGAGCGCAAATTATACCTCGCATTATCCACACGCTCATGTACGCTCTTTTCATCATCAAGAGGTATTGGTTCAGGCCCATCGACATATATTTCGTAGCCCAACGGCCGACTTTCATGAAGCACCGTTATTTCACCGTTAAAGTTCTCGCAAACCGTGACAATCGCGTGCCTGAGACGGTATCCCTGCCCTTCTGAACGGATCTGATATGCGCTCGTTTTATACTGAAAGGTCAGATTCTTGGAAAGCACCCGACGGGACTGATAACAGAGTATGTAGTTAAGTTCTTCCGGAGAATGAAGAATCTCCCTGTGAGCGTTACCATTTTCACGAGGGACTGAAGCGAAGCGAGAGTTATAATCCTTCATAAACTCAGATAACCACAGGTTAGCTGATTCGATATCACTGATATTGCGAAGGCGTAATTCTTTAACCAGTCTGTCCTGTAACGTCTGATTAGCACGCTCGACCCGGCCCTTAGCCTGAGGAGTATTAGCGTGAATCGGCTCGATCCCAAGAGTTTTAATTGCACGGGTAAATTGTGTTAGCTCGCCTTCACGTTCCGGGTTATTCACACGGAAAATACTGTGTCTGTCAGAATACAGGGCAAGGGGACGCCCATATTTGTCGAGATAATCACGTAACGTTTCCATGTAAGCACGTGTCGTTTCTGCAGGAGCGAAGCGGAGCGCCATAAGCGCACTGGTGGCGTCATCAATAAAGACAATTAATGTGCAGCGAGGCCCACGATCTTCAAACCAGTCATGCGGAGAACCGTCAATCTGAATAAGTTCGCCATAGCATGGGCGCCGTTGCCGACGCTGATAAATGCGGGCAATTTTTCGGCGTCGCTCACGCCATAAACCTTCTTCAACCATCCATTTGCGCAAAGTTTCGGCCGACAAAGCCAGTCCATGGATCTCCCGTAATTTCTCACAGGCAAAAGTGGGGCCGAAATCCGGATATTTATCTCTGACAAGTGAGATGACGAGAGTCCGAAATTCCGACGTAAAAGCATTATTGGGACGTTGTCCTCGGCGGCGAGAAACCAGTCCCTGAGGACCTTCGATCCGGTAGCGCTGAACGAGACGTTTTACCTGCCGGATTGATATGCCTATACGGTCCGCAGCCTGTTCCTGGGTGATCTGTCGGCTGACTGAATCCCGAATTATCTGAAGACGGTCAAGTTCTTTAAGGCTCATGCTAATGATCTCTTTTGACATGAAATATCCTGGCTGAGAAGCTACGGGGACATTTCAGAATGGGTCAAAAGGGACATTATTGCATAGCATTAACAATAGCCTGCGGCTCCTTGCCTTTCGGCGGGTAAGAGGCTACTCTACATGTGTCGAGCATATAGACAGGCCTCGTTGGTTAATTGAAAAATGACCTTCGGGGCTTTCTTCTTTCTGCCGCACAACTTTTTACCGTCATGAGGCAAAAAGCCTCAAGCGCCACCCGCATCATATCCCATCAAACCGTCTGGTCGCATCGCAGGAAAACGTTTTTAAGACAAAAAACCGGTTCTTGCGAGACCGGTTTAAATGCTATTACATCAACAAGTTACCCGCCCAGGTAAGCGCTGCGCACCGCTTCGTTCGCCAGTAACGCGTCGCCAGTATCTTCCAGCACTACATGGCCGTTTTCCAGCACGTAGCCGCGATCGGCGAGCTTCAGCGCCTGGTTGGCGTTCTGCTCCACCAGGAAGATGGTCATTCCTTCTTTGCGCAGTTGCTCAATGGTGTCGAAGATTTGCTGAATAATGATCGGCGCAAGACCCAGCGAAGGTTCATCCAGCAGTAACAAACGCGGCTGGCTCATCAGCGCGCGGCCAATCGCCAGCATCTGCTGCTCGCCGCCGGACATGGTGCCAGCGCGCTGGATGCGGCGCTCGTGCAGGCGCGGAAACAGTTCATAAACCCTTTGAATACGCGTCTGATACTGCTCGCGATCGGCGAAAAAACCGCCCATCGCCAGATTCTCTTCCACGGTCATCCGCGAAAAGACGCGGCGGCCTTCCGGCACAATTGCCACGGCTTCGCGCATGATTTTCGCGGTCTGCCAGTCGGTAATGTCTTTGCCATCAAACACAATGCGCCCGCTGCTGGCGCGCGGATCGCCGCACAGCGTGCCGAGCAACGTGGTTTTCCCCGCGCCGTTGGCACCAATCAGCGTCACGATTTCGCCCTGGTTAATATGCAGGCTGACATCATGCAGCGCCTGGATTTTGCCGTAGTGAGCGCTAACTTTGTCAAAAGATAACATCGCCTTTTCCATCTTATGCCTCACCAAGGTATGCGCGGATCACGTCCGGGTTGTTACGAATCTCTTCCGGCGTCCCGTTCGCCAGCGGCGTGCCCTGGTTCACGACATAAATCCGGTCGGAAATCCCCATCACCAGCTTCATATCATGCTCGATCAGCAGGATGGTGGTGTTGTGATGGTTACGCAGTTCGACAATCAGCTCATCCAGCTCTTTGGTCTCTTTTGGGTTCAGACCGGCCGCCGGTTCATCGAGCATCAGGATTTCCGGCTGCGTCACCATGCAGCGCACAATCTCCAGACGGCGCTGATCACCATAAGCGAGGTTGCTGGCCTGGCGGTTAGCGTGCGCTAACAAACCAATGCGATCCAGCCAGGTTGCGGCGCGATCCAGCGCTTCACTCTGCGCGCGGCGAAACGCCGGTGTTTTCAGCAAGCCGGAGAAAACCCCGGTTTTAAGCTGCTGATGCTGTCCTACCAGCAAATTTTCAATCACCGTCATTTCGCGAAACAGACGCACATGCTGGAAAGTCCGTACCACGCCCATACGGGCGATTTGCTGGCCCGGCAGCCCTTCCAGGTGCTGATCGCGCAGCATAATGGTGCCGCCCGTCGGTTTATAGAAACCGGTCAGGCAGTTAAACACGGTGGTTTTGCCCGCGCCGTTCGGGCCAATCAGCGAAACGATCTCCTGCGGGTGCAGCTCTAACGACACATTGTTGACAGCCAGCAGACCGCCAAAGCGCATCATCAAACCGTTTACGGATAACAGTGGCTGACTCATGCCTGCTCTCCTTTCGCTTGCCCGTTTTTCAATTTCAACTGCGGACGGGTCATCGGCAACAAGCCTTGCGGACGCCAGATCATCATCAGTACCATCAAACCACCCAGCATCAACATGCTGTATTCATTAAAGTCACGCATCAACTCGCGGGAAACCACCAGCAGGATAGCCGCGAGGATCACAGCGAACTGCGACCCCATACCGCCCAGCACCACAATCGCCAGCACAAATGCGGACTCGGCGAAAGTGAACGATTCCGGGCTGACAAAGCCCTGGCGCGCGGCAAACAGCGTACCGGCAAAACCGGCGAACGCGGCGCTGATGGTAAAGGCCGTCAGCTTAATGCGTGTCGGGTTCAGGCCGAGCGAGCGGCAGGCGATTTCATCTTCACGCAGCGCTTCCCACGCACGCCCCAGCGGCATGCGCAGCAGACGGTTAATCACAAACAGCGTCAGCACCACAAGCAGCAGCGCAACCAGGTAGAGGAACACCACGCGGTCACTGGGGTCGTAAGGCACGTTAAAGAAGTTGCTGAAGGTATCCCAACCCCCTTCACGGGCGGTACGGCTGAACTCCAGTCCGAACAGGGTCGGTTTGGGGATCTGGCTGATACCGTTCGGGCCTCCGGTGATTTCGGTGTTGTTCAACAGCAGAATGCGGACGATTTCGCCGAAGCCCAGTGTCACAATCGCCAGATAATCACCGCGCAGACGCAGCACCGGGAAGCCCAGCAGGAAACCCGCGGCAGCGGAAACCAGCCCCGCCAGCGGCAGGCACGTCCAGAAACCGAGACCGTAATAGTGGTTGAGCAGTGCGAAGGTATATGCACCGATGGCATAGAAACCGCCGTAACCCAGCACCAGCAAACCGGAAAGCCCGACCACCACGTTCAGCCCGAGGCCGAGAATGATATAGATCATCGTCATGGTGGCGATATCCACCGTGCCGCGTGAAACGACAAATGGCCACGCTACCGCAATCACCAGCAGCGCCAACAGGAACAGTTTCTGTTTGAGCGTAGAACCATCAATCGCCGGCAGCACGAATTTCGGCCCGGAAACGCCCTTCAGGCTTTTCTGGAATACAGGCCGCAGCAACTGGAAGAAAAACACCACCGCTGTGCCGATGAAGATCCACTGCCAGCGAATATCCGCCGCAGTATCAACCACCAGTTTGGTGCCGTTCAGCTCCAGTTGAACGCCCATAAAGACGCTCGCCAGCACGAAAAACATCGCCGCCGACAGGAGCGCCAGCGCAAAATGCATCGGTTTCATACTTTTTCAACCTCCGGGCGACCGAGGATGCCGGTCGGCATCACCAGCAACACCACAATCAACAGCGCGAACGACACCACATCTTTGTATTCGGTGCTCAGATACGCCGAAGAGAGAGATTCTGCGACACCCAGAATCAGGCCGCCGATCATCGCGCCCGGAATGCTACCAATACCGCCCAGCACTGCGGCAGTAAACGCTTTCATCCCGGCCATAAAACCGATATACGGGTTGATAACGCCATAGAACTGGCCAAGCAGTACGCCCGCAACCGCCGCCATCGCTGCGCCAATCACAAAGGTCAACGCGATAACGCGGTCAGTGTTGATACCCAACAGGCTTGCCATTTTCAGGTCTTCCGCACAGGCACGGCAGGCGCGCCCCATGCGGGAATAGCGGATAAACAGCGTCAGCGCCAGCATAGCCACAAACGTCACAATCCAGATAACCAGCTGCATGGTGGTGATGCTTGCCGAGAAGTGTTCACTGCTGCCGACAACCCACTGGCCGTTAAACAGGCTTGGCAGCGCCACATCGCGGGAACCTTCGGTCAGGCTGACATAGTTTTGCAGGAAGATAGACATACCGATGGCGGAAATCAGCGCAATCAGACGCTTGGAGCTGCGCACCGGGCGATACGCCACCCGTTCGATACTCCAGCCGTAAGCGCTGGCAATGATAATGGCGCCGACGAAACCGGCCGCGACCAGCAGCCAACTGGAGTCGATGCCCATCATCATTAGCGCGGCAATGATCATAAAGGAGACATAACTGCCGATCATGTAGACCTCGCCGTGGGCGAAGTTGATCATGCCGATAATGCCGTAAACCATGGTGTAACCAATGGCGATCAATGCATAGGTGCTTCCCAGCGTGACGCCGTTAAACATCTGCTGCAAGAAATAGAGAAACTGCTCGGACATAACGTAACCTTCTAAAATCTCCCGAAACATTGCGCCCCGGGAGAGGGATGACAGTTATTTCGCCACGGACGACGAACCATCGGCGTGCCATTGGAAGACACCGAATTCAAATCCTTTCAGATCGCCTTTTTCATCCCAGTTCAGCGGCCCAATCACGGTTTTAGCCCCGTTGGCTTTTAAATCTTTAATCAGCGCCAGCGGCTCACTGCTGCCGGTGCGCTCCAGCGCGGTGGCCAGCGATTGCACGGCGGCGTAGGTGATCCACACATACGGACCGCTCGGATCTTTCTTCTCGGCTTTCAACGCATCGACAATACTCTGGTTCGCCGGATCCTGGTCATAACGCTTCGGCATCGTCACCAGCATGCCTTCTGCCGCAGTCCCCGCAATATTCGACAGCGAGGCGTTGCCCACGCCTTCCGGCCCCATAAATTGGGTTTTCAGACCGCTGGCGCGCGCCTGGCGCAGGATTTGTCCCATCTCCGGGTAGTAACCACCGTAGTAGACAAAGTCGATATTTTCTTTTTGCAGACGCGCCACCAGCGCAGAAAAATCCTTCTCACCGGCGGTGATACCGTCGAAGAACACCACATTCGCGCCGCCTGCTTTCAGCCCTTCCTGCACGGAGCGTGCAAGGCCTTCGCCGTACTGCTGCTTATCGTGAATAATGGCAATACGCTGCGGTTTTACGGTGTTCAGGATGTACTTCGCGGCGGTTGGCCCCTGCGAGGAGTCCAGCCCGGCGGTACGCATAATGTGTTGATAGCCGCGCTGCGTCAGTTCCGGGTTGGTCGCGCCGGGCGTGATCATCAGGATACCTTCGTCTTCGTAGATGTCCGATGCGGGCTGTGTTGATGATGAGCAAAGATGGCCAATTACATATTTCACACCGTCATTGACGATTTTGTTCGCCACGGCAACGGCTTGTTTTGGGTCACAGGCGTCGTCATATTCCACGGCGACCAGTTTGTCGCCCTTGATCCCGCCCTTAGCGTTAATATCGTGGATAGCCTGGCGCGCACCGTTGAACTCCATATCGCCCCACTGGGCAACCGGACCGGACATCGCACCGACAACCGCTACCTTAATATCCTTCGCCATGGCCGCGTGAGACATCGCAAGTGCTACTATCCCCGCGATTAATGTCTTCGCGTTCCTTTTCATTGTTGTAAATCCCCATTCGTGATGTCGTGTTTACACTTCCTGCCTCAGGCAGCCGGAACGTTGGCTTGCTGTTGCCTGAATTATTCGTGTAATAATTTTGTTTTATTATGGTTAAAAAGCATTCTGTACTTTTAATGCACAACGCTATTTTTACCAGTGCCTTTAATGGTTTAGCGCAGTTTTTTAGCAAAAACCAGACTAAATCCTCTATTTTTCAGGCTATTAAGCAGAGATAATATTCTGTATTTCTTCCGAGATAAACAAAAAAAGCCCCGACCCCAGCATAAAATAACGGCATATAAAGCGGAATAAAACGCTACCACTTAGGTTAAAATCCTGCCTGTTTTTCTATCTCCAATGTTTAACACTACGCCAACCGCTGCGGTAAAATTATTCACCTGTCGAATGAAAAATAAAAAACGATCAAACCCTGCCTTGCGAAATTGATTACACTCACACTATGTTTTGCGTTTTGGACAAGCTGTACATGAAATTGACTATCGTCCGGCTGGTGACCTTCACCGAACAGGATCATATTGATTTAGCGAAAGTCTGGCCGGAATACTCCTCTGCATCGCTTGACGTGGATGACACTCACCGCATCTACGCGGCGCGTTTTAATGACCGTTTGTTAGCAGCCGTTCGCGTGACACTACTCGGCGTCGAAGGGGCGCTGGATTCCCTGCGCGTGCGCGATATCACTCGTCGTCGCGGCGTGGGGCAATATCTGGTGGAAGAAGTGATGCGTGATAACCCGTCGATCACCAGTTGGTGGATAGCCGATATCGGCGTCGAAGACCGGGCCGTAATGGCTGCCTTCACCCAGAGACTGGGATTTACCGCGCAGGAAAACGGCTGGGAAAAACGGTAAAGCCCGCGCTGTGGATGTGCCTGGTGGCGTGACGCTTACCAGACCCGTCGTCAAAAAAAGAAAAAAAGCCGGGTTTCTCCCGGCTTTTTCAATTACTTCTGACCTGGACTTTCGCATCGCAGGAAGGCGGTAAGTTCGCTCATCCCCGGGAGGTTACTGAAGTAAGTGACCGACCGGGGTGAGCGAATGCAGCTAACGCCTCTGCGCCGCGAAAGGCGGCGGTCATCTTAGAAAATCACTTTGCGTCAGTCGCTGTACCGTTCGCATGCCAGGTAAACACACCAAACTCAAAGCCTTTCAGATCGCCTTTCTCATCCCAGGACAGCGGCCCCATTACGGTATCCACTGAATGGCCTTTCAGCCAGGTTGCGATAGCCGCCGGATCGGCAGACTGACCCAGGCCCGCAGCCAGAGATTGCAGCGCGGCATAAGTCGTCCAGACAAACGCGCCGCTTGGATCCTGTTTCTTCGCTTTGATCGCATCCACAATCGGTTTGTTCGCAGGAACTTGATCATAGTTTTTCGGTTTGGTGACCAGCATACCTTCTGCCGATTCACCGGCGATGTTAGACAGGGAAACGTTCGCTACGCCTTCCGGACCCATAAACTGGGTTTTCAGACCCGCAGCACGAGACTGACGCAGGATCTGCCCCATTTCCGGGTGGTAACCGCCGTAGTAAACAAAATCGATGTTCTCTTTTTTCAGGCGCGCAACCAGCGTAGAGAAGTCTTTCTCACCGGCAGTGATACCGTCAAAGAACACCACGTTCGCGCCGCCTTTTTTCAGCCCGTCCTGCACTGCACGCGCCAGGCCTTCACCGTACTGCTGTTTGTCATGGATAACGGCGATGCGCTGCGGCTTCACTTTATCCAGAATATATTTCGCTGCGGTCGGGCCCTGGTCGGAATCCAGACCGGTGGTGCGCAGTGTCAGTTTGTAACCACGCGCGGTCAGCTCAGGCGCTGTCGCCGCAGGCGTGATCATCAGAATGCCTTCGTCTTCGTAGATATCAGACGCCGGCTGGGTAGAAGAGGAGCAGAGGTGGCCGATAACGTATTTAATGCCGTCGTTGACCACTTTGTTGGCGACCGCCACCGCTTGTTTCGGGTCACAGGCATCGTCATATTTTACCGCAACCAGTTTGTCGCCTTTAATCCCGCCTTTGGCATTAATATCGGCGATAGCCTGTTCCGCACCGGTAAATTCCTGGTCACCGTACTGCGCAACCGGACCGGACATCGCCCCGACAACGGCAACTTTGATATCTTTGGCGAATGCCACGTTGCTCATTGCTAACGCAATACATCCTGCCAGTAACGCTTTGCCCTTCATTTTCATCCTGAGTTTCCCCATTGTTATGGTTATTGCATTTGTTGTGATGTTGTTGTGTGGCACATTATTTCGCTTATTGTCATAAGCAAAGAATATGATAGTAGTTTTTAACCGTTCCGCCCGTGCCTGAGCAGCATACTCTGCTAAAACATACCCCATTTTTCGGAATATGGAATAACAATTTTGAAGGTTGTACGACAGACTGATAACAGAAAATGAGAAAGCCGCCCATCAGGCGGCTGAATAATTAATGCGTCAGCGACTGGGAGAGAATATCCAGCGCCTTGCGGAACTGAACTTCCGGAATGGTTAACGGGTAGAGGAAGCGAATAACATTGCCATAAACCCCGCAGCTCAGCAGCAACAGCCCGTCCCCCAGCGCTTTCTCCTGCACCTGTTTAGTGAATTCAGCCGATGGCGCACCGGTTTGCGGATCGTAAAATTCCACCGCCACCATAGAGCCCTGCGCACGAATATCAGCGATATAAGGGCACTGCGCTTTTGCACGGTTCAGCACTTCCACCAGATGCTGACCCAGATGGTTCGCCCGTTCGCACAGATTTTCTTCTTCAATCACATCCAGCACCGCATGCGCCGCCGCGATAGCGAGCGGATTGCCTGCATAAGTGCCGCCCAAACCACCCGGCGCAGGCGCATCCATCACCTCCGCACGTCCGGCCACCGCCGAAAGCGGCAAACCACCGGCCAGGCTTTTCGCCATGGTGATTAAATCCGGTTTCACATCGTAATACTCGCTGGCAAAAAGCTTGCCGGTACGGGCAAAACCGCTCTGCACTTCGTCAACGATCAGCAAAATACCGTGGCTATCGCACAACGTGCGCAGCGCCTGCATAAAATCGTTCGGTGCAATGTTAAAACCGCCCTCTCCCTGCACGGTCTCCAGCAGAATGGCCGCTACCTGATCCGGCGCGATGTCCGCTTTAAAAATACGCTCAAGGCTTTTCAACGCCTCTTCACTGCTTACACCGTGCAGCGCATTGGGATACTGGGCGTGATAAATCGAACCGGGGAATGGGCCGAATCCAATTTTATACGGCGCAACTTTGCCGGTGAGCGCCATGGTCATAAAGGTGCGACCGTGGAAACCGCCGCCAAAGGTAATAATTCCGGGGCGTTTGGTATAGGCACGGGCAATCTTAACGGCGTTTTCCACCGTTTCTGCGCCAGTCGAGAAAAACGCCGTTTTCGCCGGACCAGCAATCGGCACGCGTTCGTTAATACGTTCCGCCAGCGAGACATAGCTTTCGTAAGGAACAATCTGGTAAGCGGTGTGCGTAAATGCCTGCAGCTGTTTTTCCACCGCCGCCATCACTTTTGGATGCCGATGTCCGGTATTAAGCACCGCGATCCCGGCGGCAAAGTCGATCACTTCGTTCCCTTCCACATCCCACAGCGTCGCGTTTTCCGCTTTTTCGGCGTAAAAACCGCACATGACTCCAATACCACGCGGCGTCGCCTGTAAACGGCGCTGATTCAATTCGTTGTTCTTCACCTTGATTGCCCCCTGTCTGTGTATGCCCGCTTACCAAGTATATAGCGCCTTTGATAAAGCGATGTTTTACTCAGTCTCGCGCAAGCGCAGGGACACCGACAGGACAGCTTTACTGCCGCGTTGTGACAGAAGACGAATGAACGCGTGATGATGTGAAGATATTGACGGCGGGATAATTTAGATAATAAAAAGCCGGGTGAGGCTTGCGCCGACCCGGCTTATTCACTGCAATACGCTTACGCTTCGATAGCGGCGCGCAGTTTTTTCATTGCGTTTTTTTCAAGCTGACGCACACGCTCAGCGGACACGCCGTAGCGATCGGCCAGTTCCTGCAATGTGGTCTTGTTATCTTCGTCCAGCCAACGGGCGCGGATGATCTGCTGGCTGCGTTCGTCGAGACCCTGCATCGCATCGGTCAGCTTGTTGGCCGCCTGCTCTTCCCAGTTATCATCTTCAATGCCGTCGGCAAAGTTAGAGGATTTATCCTGCAGATAGAGCACTGGTGCCATCGGCTGGCTGTCGTGCGCATCGTCATCGGAAGACATATCAAACGTCATGTCCTGCGCCGCCATACGCGACTCCATTTCACGCACGTCTTTGCTGGTCACGCCGAGTTCACGGGCGACCATTTCCACTTCGTCCTGGTTAAACCAGCCAAGACGTTGTTTAGCTTTGCGCAGGTTAAAGAACAACTTACGCTGAGCTTTGGTGGTCGCGACTTTCACGATACGCCAGTTGCGCAGCACATACTCGTGGATCTCAGCTTTGATCCAGTGCACGGCGAAAGAGACCAGGCGCACACCCACTTCCGGGTTGAAGCGGCGAACGGCTTTCATCAGCCCGATGTTACCTTCCTGGATGAGATCCGCCTGCGGCAGACCATAGCCCGAGTAGTTACGAGCAATATGAACAACAAAGCGCAGGTGAGACAGAATCAGCTTTTTCGCTGCTTCCAGATCGCCCTGGTAATGCAGCTTTTCAGCCAGTGCCCGCTCTTCATCAGCCGTCAACATCGGCCATGCGTTCGCAGCCCGGACGTAAGATTCCAGGTTACCAACAGGGGCTAAAGCTAAAGTTTGCATTTCTTTGGTCATTCAAATCCTCTCAATTCACTTATCAGCTGGCGGCGGTCTGTCCCCATCAGGCAACAAACATGCCAGCGCTTTTGAGCAACGAGAATAGCATTCACATTTTTATCAGACAGTGATTTTATCCACAAGTTCCTTGTAGGTCTGTGAATAAATTACGCACAAAATGTGACATCAAGATGATAAACCGGAGCAAGGAACCTCAGAAGGGTATTACGCTTCCCTGCTACGGGAATACTTCACGTGCAGGGAAGGAGTATACCAGAGATTCTTTAGTCCGGAGTAAAGTGACGTAAATGTTGAACCGTCGCCAGCCAGGCGGCAATCCAGCCAATCATCGAACACACCAGCAACAGCAGCAAGCACTCGTCAAATGACAGCCCGCTCAGCTCAAACTGCGTGCCGAACACCTTCGCCACTTCCGTCACCGCCGACGACAAGCGCATCACCAGAATTTCCGACAGGATCAGCGATAAAAACGCCCCGGAGAAACCAAGCAACGCGCCGCCGTAGAGGAACGGGCGCAGGATAAAACCGTCCGTCGCACCAATCAGCTTCTGCACGTTGATGGTATCGCGGCGGGCGAAAATACTCAGCCGCACGCTATTGCCGATCACCAGGAACACAGCCGCAACCATCAGCACACCAATCATGGCCGCCACACGCCCGACCAGGCCAGTCAGCGACGCCAGCCGCGCAAACCAGCTATCATCCATGCGCACTTCATCAATACCCTGAATGCGGGAAATGCGGTCACGTAAAGTATTCAGCGAATCGGTACTCTGGAAATCGAGTTTCGGTACCACTACCGCCACGGCAGGCAGCGGGTTCTCTTCGAGCATATCCAGCGCGCCGCCAAACCCGGACCAGTTACGGAACTCGCCCAGTGCATCTTCACGCGACAGGTAGTTCACCTTTTCCACGCCCTGTTCGGACTGAAGCTGGCCCACTACCTGCTGCGCCGCGTTGTCATCCAGTGCTTTATCGAAATAGACGGTGATCTGCGGTGACGGATAGTACTGCGACGCCGCCTGATTAACGTTTTTGTAGACCATGTAACAGACGCTGGGCAGCGTCAGGGAGATGGCAATGACCATCACCGTCAGGAGCGTCGCCAGTGGTTTGCTTTTCAGATCCTGCAACGCACCGTGCCAGGCGTAGCGTACCTGCTCGTTAAAAACGTTACTCTTACGCGAAGGCGCTTTAACTGGCGCTTTGCCGCGACGCGGCGCATTGCGGTTGCCCTCGCTGGAGGATGCAGACGATTTGCGAAAACGGTCTAATTTGCTGCCAAACTGCCGAATGTGGTTTAGTGCATCGCGCTTATTCACCCGCCAGGCCTCCATGCAAATGACCGTCGCTCAGGCTCAGCATGCGGTACGAACGACGGGAAATCAGCCCGATATCATGCGTTGCCATCAGCACCGTTACCCCTACGCGGTTAAATTCTTCAAACAGACGTAAAATCCCTTCAGAAAGCGCTTCATCCAGGTTACCGGTCGGTTCATCCGCCAGCAGCACGGCCGGTTTGTTTACCACCGCGCGGGCAATCCCCACGCGCTGTTGTTCACCACCGGAGAGCTGGATCGGGAAGCTTTTCGCTTTGTCGAGCAGCCCGACTTTATCCAGCGCCGCCGAAACGCGACGGCGAATATCATCACCGCTGGCACCCGCGATAATCAGCGGGATCGCCACGTTATCGAACACGGTTCTGTCCATCAGCAGGTGGTGATCCTGGAAAATCATCCCGATTTGACGACGCAAAAACGGCACTTCCCGGTTTTTCAAACGGGTAATATCGTGGCCGCCGAAGAGGATTTTCCCGGCGCTTGGCCGCTCAATCCCACAAATCAGCTTCAGCAGGGTACTTTTCCCCGCACCGGAATGCCCGGTCAGAAAGGCCATCTCGCCCTGCTGCAGGTGAAATGTCACCCCCTGCAGCGCTTGTCTCCCACCGAGATAGGCTTTGCTGACGTGTTCAAAGCGAATCATTGTTAATCCTCTCGGGCAAAAAGTGCCTCTATAAAATCGCCCGCATTAAACGGACGTAAATCCTCAATACGTTCGCCGACGCCGATGTAGCGGATAGGAATGCCAAACTGATCCGCCACCGAGAAAATAACGCCACCCTTGGCGGTGCCATCAAGTTTAGTCAGCGTAATGCCGGTTAAGCCGACAGCCTCGTGGAACAGTTTGGCCTGGCTAATGGCATTTTGCCCGGTGCTGGCATCAATCGTCAGCATCACTTCATGCGGCGCGTCTTCGTCCAGCTTCTTCATCACGCGGACAATTTTCTTCAGTTCTTCCATCAGGTGCGCTTTGTTCTGCAAGCGGCCTGCGGTATC
Source organism: Kosakonia sp. LAM2021 (assembly GCF_016620385.1). NCBI lineage: Bacteria > Pseudomonadati > Pseudomonadota > Gammaproteobacteria > Enterobacterales > Enterobacteriaceae > Kosakonia > Kosakonia sp. LAM2021. The sequence goes on along the minus strand of NZ_JAENHT010000002.1, from coordinate 368,133 downwards.
AGCAATCAGCACATCCACATGGCGCGCTTTCGCCGCCTGAATGGCATCGAAAATCACCGAAGCGGAATCCGCGCCGGTATGCTGGGCAATCACCGGGATATCGTTGCGCTGGCCCCAAACCTGAAGCTGCTCAACGGCAGCGGCACGGAAGGTATCACCCGCCGCCAGCATCACCGATTTCCCTTGCTGCTCAAACTGGCGCGCCAGTTTACCGATGGTGGTGGTTTTACCCACGCCGTTAACGCCAACCATCAAAATCACAAACGGGGTTTTGCCTTCGATGTTAAGCGGCTCATCCACTTTGGCGAGGATCTCGCTCATCTCATCTTTCAGCAAACCATAAAGCGCTTCCGCGTCGCGCAACTGCTTGCGGCTCGCGCCTTCCGTCAGATTAGTGATGATTTTGCGCGTGGTTTCCACACCGACATCGGCAATCAGCAACTGCTCTTCCAGTTCTTCAAACAGATCATCGTCGATCTTTTTCCCACGGAACAGACTGATAAATCCGGAACCGAGGTTTTCTTTGGTTTTAAGCAGGCTGCGCTTCAGGCGTGCGAAGAAACCTTCTTTTGTCGGTTTTTCCTGCGCCTGCACGGATTCTTCAACCGGCACGACAACCAGCGCTTCTTCCGCCGCTTCGGCGGCCAGTGCCTGGGCATCCAGCTCTTCGTCGCTTAGCGGAACATCGTCTTCTTCCAGCGGTTCAGCTTCCGTCTGCCACTCTTCCGCACCGATCTCCTGCTCAGCCACCTCTTCTGGCAGCGGCAGTTCTTCATGTTCGATAACCGCCGGGCTTTCTTCGATGACAGCTTCCGCCGACGCCTCTTCGTGCACCAGTTGCTCGCTGACTTCGACAACTTCTTCGGCGAATTTTTCGCTGTCGGCTGCTGGCTCGGCAACCGGGGTTTCTTCAACCGGCTGCTCAGCTACAGGTTGCTGTTCGGTTTGCGCCTCTTCAGCCTTCTCTTTCTGCCCAAGGCCAAGCCAGGAAAAAAAGCCACGTTTCTTCTCATTTGCCATTGGCGACCACACTCCTCGCTATTGTTTCATGGCGCAGCCCGTCTGCACGGCCGGGACTGAAAACATTTGTTAATTAGTCGGATAGTCTACCACTTTCCTCAACTTGCATCACGGCTTGAGGATTAGGGTTTAACGTCATTCGACAGACCGCTAGAATAGCAGGTCGAAATGATGAGCAAAGCGATAACCATGAAGAAACCTACCCGTGCCGCCACCGGCCAGATCCGCATTATTGGCGGCCAGTGGCGGGGCCGTAAATTACCGGTTCCGGATAGCCCCGGCCTGCGCCCGACCACCGATCGCGTGCGTGAAACTTTATTCAACTGGCTGGCACCGTCAATGGTAGACGCCCACTGTCTCGATTGCTTCGCCGGCAGCGGTGCGCTGGGGCTGGAAGCGCTCTCGCGCTATGCCGCCAGCGCAACCTTGCTGGAAATGGAGCGCAGCGTCGCCCAGCAGTTGCAGCAAAACCTGGCCACGTTAAAAGCCGCCAACGCGAAAGTGGTCAACACCAACACGCTGACGTTTTTAGCCAATCCCGGCACGCCGCACAATATTGCGTTTATCGATCCACCGTTTCGTAAAGGGATGCTGGAAGATACCGTACGCCTGCTGGAAAACAACGGCTGGCTCGCCGATGACGCGCTGGTCTATATCGAAAGCGAAGTTGAAAATGGATTACCGCCCGTACCCACTCACTGGCAACTGCATCGGGAAAAAGTCGCCGGGCAGGTAGCATATCGTTTGTATCACCGCGAAGCACAAGGAGAGAAGCATGCCGCTGTTGATTAACCTCGGGCGTCTGTTGATGCTCTGCATCTGGGCGTTTCTGATCCTGAACCTGATTAAGCCCTTTCCGCGTCCGCTGAATATTTTCGTTAACGTCGCGCTTGTCTTCACCGTTTTTATGCATGCGCTGCAAGCCACCATGCTGAAAACGGCACTGCCGAAAGACGGCCCGCAGATGAGCAAAGCGGAGCAGATCCGTGTTTTTCTCTTCGGCGTATTTGAGCTGCTCATCTGGCAGAAGAAATTAAAAGAGAAGAAATAACCCCACTGCCCGGTGGCGTCATGCTTACCGGGCCACTTCCGGCGTAAAGTCCAAAAAACGCGAGCCCTGATAACGCAGCACGCCTCTGTCGCCTACCGTCAGCGCATTATATTGCTGCTCATCCAGACGGAAACGCATCTCCAGCCCGCCGGTTTGCGGTTTAAAACTCACTTCATAACGCATGGCGGTTCCCGCTGGCGTAACCTGTTGCTGGCGAGAACGGCGCGGATTAAGCGGTTTTTCCCGTTTGTTGCTCACCATCACACTTTTTTGCTGCTGCGGCGCACTATCGTTTTCGGCTTTTTCGCGCCGCTGCTGTACAAAGCGGAAAGAAGCAAAAACCACAATCAATCCAATAGCGATAATGAAAAAAAGCGGTGGTTTACTCATGGCGAATACCTGTCGGAAAAAGCGGAATTGAGCTTATCGCGGCGGAAATAGCGTTGTCATCCTCCTTTTCCCGCCACTACACTGAGTAAGAGAGATTTACGCAACAATAACAGATACAGGGACTTAATTATGCTGTGGTCATTTATTGCTGTCTGCCTTTCCGCCTGGCTATATGTCGACGCTTCGTACCGTGGCCCGGTCTGGCAGCGCTGGTTTTTTAAACCCGTTACGCTCTTACTGCTGCTGTTACTGGCCTGGCAAGCGCCCATGTTCGATGCCATTAGCTACCTTGTGCTGGCGGGTCTGTGTGCCTCGCTAGTCGGTGATGCGCTCACGCTATTGCCGCGGCAAAAACTGCTCTATGCCATCGGCGCGTTTTTCCTCGCGCATTTGCTCTATACCATCTATTTCGCCAGCCAGATGACGCTTTCGTTTTTCTGGCCGCTACCGGTGGCGTTGCTGATTATCGGCGCGCTGTTGGTGGCCGTGATCTGGTCGCGCCTCGAAGAGTTGCGCATGGCGGTATGTACCTTTATCGCCATGACGCTGGTGATGGTGTGGCTGGCAGGTGAACTGTGGTTTTTCCGCCCGACCAGCCCGGCACTGTCGGCTTTCGTTGGCGCATCGCTGCTGCTGCTCGGCAACGTGGTCTGGTTAGGCAGCCACTACCGCAAACGCTTTAGCGCCGATAACGCCATCGCCTCCGCCTGCTATTTTGCCGGGCACTTTTTGATTGTCCGCTCGCTGTATATTTAAAAGGCTTGACTCTGGAGTCGACTCCAGAGTGCATACTCCGGTTAATGAGAAAATTATCATTCACCGGAGGATGCCATGCCAACTCCCACCTCATCGCCTGAGTTGAAAAAAGCCCCGCAATTCGCGGCGGTTAAACTGCGCCCAATCGAAGAAAAGGCGACATCCTGCTGCGCTGATAGCCACTGCGAAGCGCGCGAAACACCCGAAATTTCCACCGATGGCGAACGCTATAGCTGGCAGGTTGACGGTATGGATTGCGCCGCCTGCGCCCGCAAGGTGGAAAACGCGGTGCGCCAGGTCGAAGGCGTCGGCCAGGTTCAGGTCGCCTTTGCCACCGAAAAACTTATCGTCGTTGCGCAAGATGATGTGCGTGAGCGCGTAGAGCGCGCCGTGCAACAGGCCGGGTATCAACTGCGCAGCGAAAACGCACCAGCGCCAGAAACGTCACGGTTGCGCGAAAACCTGCCGCTTCTCCTCTTGATCGCGATGATGGCGCTCAGTTGGGGGCTGGAACAGGTCAATCATCCATTCGGTCAGATGGCGTTTATCGCCACCACGCTGGTCGGGCTGTGGCCGATTGCCCGCCAGGCGCTGCGCTTAATGAAAAGCGGCAGTTGGTTCGCCATCGAAACGTTAATGAGCGTGGCGGCCATCGGCGCGCTGTTTATTGGTGCGACGGCAGAAGCGGCGATGGTGCTGCTGCTGTTTTTAATTGGCGAGCGGCTTGAAGGCTGGGCCGCCAGTCGTGCGCGACGCGGTGTCAGCGCGTTAATGGCGTTAAAACCGGATACCGCCACACGCCTGCGCAACGGTGAGCGCCAGCGTGTCGCGGCAAGCGATCTGCAACCGGGCGATGTGATTGAAGTCCCGGCGGGCGGGCGTTTGCCTGCGGATGGTCGGCTGATCTCGCCCTTTGCCAGCTTTGACGAAAGCGCATTAACGGGCGAGTCCGTGCCGGTTGAGCGCGCAGAAGGTGAAAGCGTTCCGGCAGGTGCCACCAGCGTCGACCGTCTGGTGCAGCTTGAAGTGGTTTCTAAACCGGGCGAAAGCGCGATTGACCGCATTCTGAAACTGATTGAAGAAGCAGAAGAGCGCCGCGCGCCGATTGAGCGTTTTATCGACCGTTTCAGCCGCATTTACACCCCGGCTATCATGGCCGTGGCGCTGCTGGTCGCCATCGTTCCACCGCTTTTATTTGCGCAGCCCTGGCTTGCGTGGATCTACAAAGGGCTGGCGTTGTTGCTTATTGGCTGCCCGTGCGCGCTGGTGATCTCCACGCCGGCGGCGATCACCTCGGGCCTTGCGGCGGCGGCACGTCGCGGCGCGTTGATTAAAGGCGGCGCGGCATTAGAGCAACTTGGCAGCATTCGTCAGGTGGCGTTTGATAAAACCGGCACGCTGACCGTCGGCAAACCGCAAGTCGCCTCCATCACGCCATTAGCCGGTACAGAAGAAGCAGAATTGCTGGCGATCAGCGCCGCTATCGAACAGGGCTCCACTCACCCGCTGGCGCTGGCCATTGTGCAGGAAGCGCAGCGACGTGCGCTGGAGATTCCTGAAGCAACAGGGCAGCGCGTGCTGGCGGGTAAAGGCATCGAGGCGACAATTAACGGGCAGCAGGTGCTTATCAGCGCGCCGGACAAACTGCCGCAAGGCGCGCTTCACGACACCGTACTGGCGCAGATTGCGCAGCAGGAGAGCCGTGGGCAAACCGTGGTGGTGGTGCAACGTAACGGCGAGGTTATCGGTACGATCGGCTTGCAAGACACGCTGCGCGACGACGCCAAAGAAGCCGTTGCCGCCCTGCATGCGCTCGGCGTTCAGGGCGTGATCCTCACCGGCGACAACCCACGCGCTGCAGCGGCGATTGCCGGTCAACTGGGGCTGGATTTTCGCGCCGGCTTGCTGCCGGAAGATAAAGTCGATGCGGTACGTGCGCTCAACCAGCAAGCGCCGCTGGCGATGGTCGGCGACGGCATTAACGATGCGCCTGCAATGAAAGCCGCGACCCTCGGTATTGCGATGGGGAGCGGGACGGATGTCGCGCTGGAAACCGCCGACGCCGCGCTCACGCATAACCGGCTGATTGGTCTGGGGCAGATGATTCACCTGGCGCGCGCCACGCACAGCAATATTCGCCAGAACATCGCTATGGCACTCGGCCTGAAAGCGATTTTTCTGGTGACAACGCTGTTGGGAATAACCGGGCTGTGGCTGGCAGTACTCGCCGATACGGGCGCAACGGTGCTGGTAACCGCCAACGCGCTGCGCCTGTTGCGCACTAAAGATTAATGGTTTTTACGCACTACATAGCGGTACGGCAAAGACTCGGTTTGCCCGGCGACCAGCTCGTGTTCCATAAAACGACAAAAGCCGGGAATATCGCGGGTGGTTGCCGGATCGTCGGCGATAATCAGCAACGTTTCGCCGATTTGCATATTGCGCACGGTTTTGCGCACCATCATCACCGGTTCCGGGCAGCGTAAGCCCTGAGCATCCAGCGTGTGGTCGGCGGTGGAAAACGGATCGGTCATCTTCATCTCGCAAGGGAAAAAACCGCATTAGTTTACGCCGCCTTTTTTGTGACGCAAGCGAGGTTAACGATTGCGCTAAAATTAACCATTGCATCCCACTCCGATTGCAGTATCATGCGGCGGCTCTGCTTGTCAGCGCATAAAAAGTACTGGGTTCCCTCACCCCATTTACCAAAAAGGTCACAATATGACGCACTTTTCAAACGCACAGCGCATGAAGGCGCTGGTCTGGCTTTCGCTTTTTCACCTGTTGGTGATTATCTCCAGTAACTATCTGGTGCAGCTGCCGGTTTCTATCTTTGGTTTCCATACCACCTGGGGCGCATTTAGCTTCCCGTTTATCTTCCTGGCAACGGATTTAACCGTGCGTATTTTCGGCGCGCCGTTAGCCCGGCGAATCATCTTCGCGGTGATGGTGCCCGCGCTGCTTGCTTCTTACGTTATTTCCTCGCTGTTCTACATGGGCAGTTGGCAGGGTTTCGGCGCGCTGGCGCATTTCAATTTGTTTGTCGCCCGTATCGCCACCGCCAGCTTTATGGCTTACGCGCTGGGACAAATTCTCGATGTGCATGTTTTTAATCGCCTGCGCCAGAACCGCCGCTGGTGGCTCGCACCTGCCGCATCCACCGTGTTTGGTAACGCCAGCGACACCATCGCCTTTTTCTTTATCGCTTTCTGGCGCAGCCCGGATGCCTTTATGGCGCAGCACTGGACGGAAATCGCACTGGTGGATTACAGCTTCAAAGTGCTTATCAGCATCGCGTTCTTCCTGCCGATGTACGGTGTGTTGTTGAATATGTTGCTGAAAAGACTGGCAGACAAATCTGAAATTAGCGCGTTGCAGGCGAGTTAAAGGTACGGCTTATCAGATGTGATAAGATGCGCCGATGAGCCGTTATGGCTGTTTATTGAAAGGAAGAAGTCAATGCGCAATCTGGTGAAATATGTCGGTATCGGCCTGCTGGTTGTTGGGCTGGCGGCTTGTGATAACAGCGACAGCAAAAAACCTGTTCAGGGTGCTGCCGCCGAAAGCAACGCCAACGGTCAACCGGTAACCCTGCTCGACGGCAAACTCAGCTTCTCGCTGCCTGCGGATATGACCGATCAGAGCGGCAAACTGGGCACCCAGTCCAATAATATGCACGTATATTCCGATGCCACCGGTCAGAAAGCGGTGATTGTGATTGTCGGCGACAACACGACAGAAGAGTTAAGCGCGCTGGCAAAACGTCTTGAAGAACAACAGCGCAGCCGCGACCCGCAGTTGCAGGTGGTCACCAACAAATCCATCGAACTGAAAGGCCAGAAACTGCAACAGCTCGACAGCATCATCTCCGCCAAAGGCCAGACGGCATGGTCTTCTGTGGTGCTGGGTAAAGTTGACGACAAACTGCTGACCATCCAGGTAACGCTGCCGGCGGATAACCAACAGCAGGCGCAAACCACAGCGGAAAACATTATTAACACCATCGCGGTGAAATAAGCCCGACAGAACATAAAAAGGGAACCTGAAGGTTCCCTTTTTTCTACTCAGCTACCACCACCGGCTGGTACTTCAGCCGCCAGGCCAGCAGTAAGGCTATTACCACTAGCCCTGCGGCGGCGAAATAGATAGCCGAGACTCCCGCCCACGCCATCAGCAACCCAGCCAACGGCCCGGTTACCCCCAGCGATAAATCCATAAACACCGTGTATGTCGCCAGCGCAGAACCCTGGTTATGCTGCGGCACCGCTTTGACTGCCACGACGCCCAGCGCCGGGAAAACCAGCGAGAAACCGGCTCCGGCAAGGAACACGCCGAGCTTCGCCATCCACGGCTCCACGGCCAGGCCAACCAGCACCAGCCCAAGGGTTTCGACCACAAAACAGAGCATCGCCACATTTAAACCGCCGAAGCGATTAATCCCATTCGGGAACAGCAAGCGCGCACCAACAAAGGCGCAGCTAAAAAGGGTGAGAGCGAACGCCGCATCCTCCCAGCCTTTCGCATCATAATAGAGGGTAATAAAGGTAGCGATGACGCCAAAACCGGTAGTACCCAGCGCCAGCGCCATCCCGTACAACCAGACGCGTCCCAGCACGGCGCGAAACGGCAACGGCTTGCCTTTGCTGGCTTTCACCGCCGCACGCGGCAGCGCCAGTATTATCGCCAGCAGCGCCACACCCATAATCGTAAGCGAGAGTCCATGCAACCCGCCGTACTGATAACAAATCACACCGAGCGGCGCGCCGATTGCCATCGCGCCATAGGTGGCAATACCGTTCCACGAAATCACCCGCCCGATATGTATCGACCCGACGACACCCACACCCCAGAGTGTCGCGCCGGTTCCGGCGAAACTCTGGCCGATACCTAAAATGACGCGCCCCAGACAAAGCAATATCAAGCCTAACACGCCAACACTGCCGCCAACGCCCGCCAGCAAATAGCTCAACCCGCTGAGAAACGCGCCGCACAAACCGAAGATCACCACTTTTTTCGGCCCCAGCAAATCAGCATAGCGCCCGGCATGCGGTCGGCTCAGCAGCGTTGCGAAGTATTGCAGGCTAATCACCAGACCGGCCCAAAACGCGCTATAACCCATCACATCATGGACATAGCCGGGGAGCACCGCGAGCGGCAGGCCAATAGTGAGATAACTGGCGAAGTTAAACATAACGACGGACAAAATCCGCAGATTGAGGCGCAATCCGCTTAGCGCCGGTTCGGCGGCGTTTTCAGGCATGGAGTTTTACTCAGCTTTTCACAACAGTGTTTCACTATTACCACGTGATGAAACAGAAAGCAGCATTCACTTTAAGAATATCTCTCGCGAGCGAAGGTGTGGCGGGGCACTACACTTAACGGGCCGATAACAAAAGGAATTAACCATGACACATCCTCAACCCGATCGGGCGGGTTTACATATTCTGTTAAAGCTGGCTTCGCTGGTGATCATTTTGGCCGGCATTCATGCTGCGGCCGACATTATTGTGCAGCTTCTTCTGGCGCTGTTTTTCGCGATTGTTCTCAATCCGCTGGTTACCTGGTTTCTCCGGCGCGGCATTTCGCGCCCGGTGGCGATCGGTATTGTGGTGCTTGTGATGCTGGTTTTTCTCACTGCGCTTTTCGGCGTGCTTGCCGCGTCGGTCAACGACTTTATGACGCTGCTGCCGAAGTACAACCGCGAATTCACCAGGAAATTTATGCAGTTGCAGGATGCGATGCCGTTTCTTCGTTTGCACATGTCGCCAGAACGTATGTTGCAACGGATGGACTCCGAGCGGCTAATGGGCTTTGCCACCACCATGGCGACCCAGCTCTCGAACGCGATGGCCAGCATTGTCCTGCTGGTGATGACCGTGGTGTTTATGCTGTTTGAAGTGCGCCATGTACCTTATAAGCTGCGCTTTGCACTGCATAACCCGCAAATTCATATCGCCGGACTGCACCGCGCGCTGAAAGGCGTTTCCCACTACCTGGCGCTGAAAACTCTGCTGAGCGTGTGGACAGGCCTGATTGTCTGGGTCGGGCTGGTGTTTCTGGATGTGCAATTTGCGCTGATGTGGGGGGTGCTGGCGTTCCTGCTCAATTACGTACCCAATATCGGCTCGGTGATCTCCGCTATCCCGCCCATGATCCAGGCGCTGCTGTTTAACGGCACTTACGAATGTTTGCTGGTGGGCGGGCTGTTCCTTGTGGTGCACATGTTACTTGGCAACATCCTGGAACCCCGCATGATGGGCCACCGCCTGGGGATGTCGACGCTGGTGGTGTTTTTATCGTTGTTGATTTGGGGATGGCTGCTTGGCCCTGTGGGAATGTTGTTGTCAGTGCCGTTAACCAGCGTGTGTAAAATCTGGATGGAAACCACCACCGGCGGCAGCAAACTGGCAATTTTACTGGGGCCAGGCAGACCGAAAAGTCGTCTTCCTGGGTAAAGTACCTACCAACCAGGGTAGTTTTATATCCGTAATCACAACTGCTAATATTAAGAAAATAAAAACGCCCATAAGATTATGGGCGTTTTTATTTTTAAATCCCGAATGAGATAAATCGCGGAAATTTACCTTAAGATGAGATAATAAACATAACAAATATATAACGCGGTTAAATAGCCAATTATTAATCAAGGAGCTTGGCGGTTATCTTATCCACGCATCAATTTGGTTATCAGTTTCCTAATAAAAGCTACCGTTGCGCAAAGCATAATGGTATTTTATCGTCCGCGCATTCATTCTCGTTCTGTAAATACTTATGATTCCAGCATAAAAATCAAGGTGGTACCATTTATTTTCAGAACAGCATCATTATTTCGCCTAAGTTTGCGTTATTAAATGTGTCACCAATCTTATATTTATTTGATACGGAGTTCTCATGAAAAAGATTGTTCAGTTACTGACTGCCATTGCTGTCGTAGGTGCGCTAACGGGTTGCGCGCGTACTGCCAGTATTCATAATATTAACACCCCGGTCAGTGCGGGCCATTCTCAGGCGCAGGTACGTGCTGCCATTCTGAAAGCCGGCCAACAACGCCAGTGGATCATGACAGATGCAGGTCCGGGCGTTATCAAAGGTCGCATGCAAAGCCGCGACCATACTGCAGAAATTCGTATTAACTACTCTGCAAACAGCTATTCAATTAACTATGAAAACAGCATGAATCTGAAAGCCTCAGACGGGAAGATTCATAAGAATTACAACCGCTGGGTTAACAACCTCGACAAAGATATTCAGCTGAATTTATCATCAGGTGCTGCGCTTTAATTGTCATCCAGCCTAAAGTCGGACCGGGAACGGTCCGATAATCAATGTGCTCTTAATTAAGGTTGTGCACACCATGTATGAACAAGATCCCTTCAGCGCGCTGGAAGCGATAGCTGAAGCGCAGCGTATTGCTTTTGCCCCCATGTTATTTCAGACCGCGGTTTGTCTGCGTAAATTCGGGTTGCTGGAATTTCTGGATAAGCAAGGCAAGCAGGGCGCAACGCTCGATGAGATTGTCGAAGGTTGCGAAGCTGATGCCTACGCCGCCAGTGTATTGCTTGATATGGCGCTGAGTGGACGGATTGTCACCCGCAGTGAAGAGCGTTTTTATATCGCGAAGATAGGGCATTTCCTTCTGCACGATCCGATGACGCGAGTCAATATGGATTTCTCGCAGGATGTTTGTTACCAGGGACTGTATTTCCTGGAGGATGCCTTAAAAGAAGGCAAACCCGCGGGGTTGCGCGTATTTGGTGACTGGCCAACGATTTATCCAGCTTTATCACAATTGCCTAACCCGGCACGGGATAGTTGGTTCGCTTTTGATCACTATTATTCCGATGCGGCATTTACGGCGGCTCTGCCACATATATTCGCAAGCCAGCCTGTAAGCCTGTACGATGTCGGCGGCAATACCGGAAAATGGGCGATGACTTGTTGCAAATATGATGCAAATGTCGCGGTAACCCTATTAGATTTGCCTGAACAAATTGCACTGGCGCAGAAAAATGTCGATGCCGCAGGCTTCTCATCACGGATTCACTTCCATCCGGTCGATATGCTTAGCGAAGCACCGCTGCCTGGTGAAGCGGATATTTGGTGGATGAGTCAATTCCTGGATTGCTTTTCACCAGAACAAATTGTTGGCATCTTAAGTAAAATAGCCGGGGTCATGAAACCGGGTGCCAGACTCTGTGTTATGGAGCTTTTCTGGGACGCACAAAAATTTGATGCTGCCGCCTTTAGCTTGAATGCAACGTCACTCTATTTTACCTGCATGGCGAACGGTAACAGCCGTTTCTATAGCGCGGAGAACTTTCTACGCTACCTGGAAATGGCCGGTTTCAGCATTGAAAAACGCCTCGATAATCTCGGGGTGGGACATACCTTATTGATATGTCATAAAAAATAAGACAGGGCGGCGACTGTGCCGCCATGATGCCTTACCGGCATCATTGGAAAAACCGTTTTTCGCGGATACGCGTTGATGAAATTTGCACTAAACATTACGGATTGGTTGGCCAGAGCGCCAGGTCTGAGCGAAACGACACAGTGGCAGCAATGGTCGCTGGGTAGTGGTGCTATTGATCCTGCGCTTGCGCAGGCGAAACTCGCCGCGCTGCCGATGATGACCGCGCGTCGCCTCAGTTCAGGCAGCCGACTGGCTGTTGAATGTGGCATAACGCTGATGCGCCAGCATACGGTGGATGCCGTTGTGTTTAGCAGCCGTCATGGTGAACTGGAACGCAACTATCGCATTCTTCAGGCGCTGGCGGCAGACCAGGATATCTCCCCTACCGATTTTGCTATGTCGGTGCATAACTCCGCGGTGGGTAACCTCACTATCGCCATGCAACAGCCGATTGCATCCTCCTCTGTTTCAGCCGGGCTTGACACATTCCAGCAGGGGCTGTGTGAAGCGATCTGTTTCTTACAGGCGGGCTATAAACGCGTATTGATGGTGGATTTCGACGGCACTCTTCCGGCGTTTTATCACCCGGGGTTGCATCCGGATATGCCCACCTGGGCCTATGCGGTTGCGCTCGTTATCGAAGCGGGCGATACCCTACAGTGCGTCAGCGAATCCGCGATATGTAACGGTGAACCCCATTTGCCGCAAAGTATGCAGTTTTTGCAGCATTATCTGCTTAATGAGTCTGAATTCAGCATTGCCGGCGAGCGTCTCAACTGGCGCTGGAGCCGTGCATGAGCCGCATTAACTGGCTATGGCGTTTACTCATGACCGGGTTGTGTTTTGCACTGTTCGGCATTGGTGGTTTGTTGCTGTCACTGGTGTGGTTTAACCTGCTGATCCTCGTGGTACGTAACAAAGCAAAGCGACGCATGTTGGCGCGCCGCAGCATTGCTGCCAGCTTTCGCCTGTTTTTAAACACCGCAAAGTTGACTGGCGCGCTGGATTACCGAATAGAAGGGATTGACGCGCTGCGCGGCGAGCGCGGTTGCCTGGTCATTGCCAATCATCCCACCTTGATAGATTACGTTCTGCTGGCCTCTGTGATGCCCGAAACAGACTGTCTGGTCAAAGGCGCACTGCTCAATAATCCCTTCGTTAGCGGGGTGATTAGAGCGGCAGACTATTTGATCAACAGCCAGGCGGATACGCTGCTCTCCGCCTGTGAAGAGCGCCTTCGGCACGGCGAAACCATTTTAATTTTCCCGGAAGGAACGCGTACGCGTCCCGGCGAAAAAATGACACTGCAACGCGGCGCGGCGAATATTGCCGTGCGCTGCGGTTGTGATTTACGCATCGTGGTTATCCACTGTAGTGAACATCTGCTGGACAAACACAGCCGATGGTATGACGTCCCGCCATGCAAACCTCTTTTTACCGTTAAGGTGCGGGAGCGCGTGGCGATAAAACAATTTTATGATGCGGAATCGCAAGAACCGGCACTGGCGGCAAGACAGCTCAACCGGCATCTTCTGCATCAATTAACATCAGGTTTTGCACCTTTTTAGGAACGGATGATGCAACAGCTCTATCTTGAAATTAAAAATCTTATTATCAGCACCTTAAATCTGGATGAACTCAGCGCCGACGACATCGAAACCGAGAGCGCGCTCTTCGGGGATGGGTTGGGGCTGGATTCTATCGATGCGCTCGAACTTGGTCTGGCGATCAAAAATCAATACGCGGTGGTGCTTTCAGCGGAAAGCGAAGAGATGCGCCAGCATTTCTACTCTGTCGCCACGCTGGCATCTTTTATTCAGGCCCAACGCGCATAAAAACGGATACGCTATGACCGAGAAAAACGAAATTTATCAGGAAGTTTCCGCTCTTCTTATCAAACTTTTTGAAATCGATCCGCAGGATATTACTCCCGAATCTCGTCTGTACGAAGATCTGGAGCTAGACAGCATTGATGCTGTCGACATGATTGTGCATCTTCAGAAAAAGACCGGTAAGAAAATCAAACCGGAAGAGTTTAAAGCGGTGCGCACCGTACAGGATGTTGTCGATGCGGTAGCACATCTGCTGCGGGAAGAATAATCCACCGTGTACGGACCTCGCCTGGAAACGGGCCTGAAGCTGCTCGCCGCGCTATTGATGCTCTGTTGGCCTTTTGTGATCTGGTTCGGCCTTGCGCATAACAGTCTGCACTGGCTGCTCCCTTTGATGGCCGTCATGCTGCTTTTCCGTTTGCGGCAAGCCCACCAGGGGCTTGCGCCGATGCGCTTTGTCACGCGCAGCGTTGCCCTGACCGGTATCGCGCTGTGCGCGGCAAGCTGGCTGTTAAAAACGCATCAGCTACTGCTCTATTACCCGGTCGCCGTCAGTTTCATCATGTTACTGGTATTTGGCAGTTCACTGTGGAGCGCAATGCCGCTGGTCGAGCGTCTGGCTCGCCTGCGCAGCCCCGACCTTCCTGAGGAAGCCGTACGCTATACCCGCCGCGTGACGCAAGTCTGGTGTGTTTTTTTCGTGTTGAATGGCGGGACTGCGCTATTTACAGCGCTGTATGGCGATATGCGTCTATGGACGCTCTGGAACGGCATGATCTCCTACCTGCTGATGGGTTTGCTGATGGCAGGTGAATGGCTGATACGCCGCCAGATGATAAAACGAGAGATGCAATGAAAACCCTTCCTTTCGCCGACTGGCTCAGCCATTCGCGGGCCAATGATACTCCCATCGCCTGGCTTGGTGTTCGGACGTGGACGCTGGAAGACCTGCGCAGCGATGTCGCCCAGCTTATGACCTGGCTACAGACGCAGGACGATGAACGCTGGGCGCTGTGCTTTGAAAATAGCTACCTTTTTATTGTCGCGCTGCTGGCTACGCTGCATGCCGGGAAAACACCTGTAATTCCAGGGCACTGCCGGGAATCATTGCTGGCCGAGCAAAAAACGCTCTTTCAGGGAGTACTCAGCGATCAGCCTTTACGCTGGGAAGGCCCGCATTGTGTGGTAAAGGCAAACGCACCACACGCCGCGAAAGACCCCGTGTTTCCGCCCCTTCGCGAAGGGGCGTTTATCGAACTTTTTACCTCCGGTTCAACCGGGCAGCCGCGCCGGGTTATCAAACCGATAGCCTGTCTCGATCGTGAAGCGACGCTGCTCGCCGCGCGTTTTAGTGACCAACTGGCGGGCTGTCGCGTCGTGGCTTCGGTCGTGCCGCAACATTTATACGGACTAACCTTCCGCATCTTTCTGCCAATGTCGCTCGGACTGCCGCTTCACGCCGCAATGCTCTATTACGCCGAGCAGTTGGCCGCGCTGGAAAGCCACCATCGCTATGCGTTTATCAGCAGTCCCGCGTTCTTAAAACGCCTTGATCCCCGGCTCGCACCACCGCCGATGGCGATCATTCTCTCGGCTGGTGGAATGCTGCCGTGGACAGATGTTCAGGGAACCGCTGACTGGTGCGGTGTTCAACCAGATGAAATATATGGCAGCACCGAAACAGGCATTCTGGCCTGGCGGCATCGCCAGCACGATAGCATCCCGTGGAAACTTTTTCCGGGGGTTTCGATCGTGCCGGAAGGTGAGGCATTTCGCGCGCATTCGCCGATTATTCCCGAACCAGACGGCCTGTTGCTCGATGATATCCTGCTCTTTAATGACGGCGGGACTTTCCACATCGCCGGGCGTCGTGGCCGCGTTGTTAAAATCGAAGAGAAACGCATCTCGCTGAGTGAAATAGAGAGACGCGTGTTAGCGCTTGAGGGTATTCGGGATGCCGCAGCTCTCCCTGTATCCCGTGGCGGGCGCCAGGGCGTTGGCGTACTGCTGGTGCTGGAAGAAGAGGCACATCGCCAGTGGCTTCATTGTGACAGCAAAGCAATGGAGCTTGCCTGGCGAAGAGCGCTGATTCCGTGGCTGGAACCGGTGGCGGTGCCACGTTACTGGCGCATCCTGGAAGAGATCCCCGTTAATAGTATGAACAAGCGTGTTTATGCTCAACTACAGGAGTTATTTCATGAAACCTCATGAAATTGCACACCGTCAGGTGTCACCGACGCACGCTGAAATCGATATCCAACTGGAGACGGACCTGTTCTGGTTCCGCGGTCATTTTGCGGTTCAGCCGTTGCTGCCAGGCGTAGCGCAACTCGACTGGGTGATGCATTACGCCACGTTAATGCTCACCCCGGGCTATCGTTTCCACAGCATTCAAAACGTTAAATTCCAGGCTCCACTCCTGCCGGGAAACAGAGTCACGCTGCGACTCGACTGGCAGGAACAGAAGCAGCAACTGAGTTTCAGCTACCTGCGCCATGCGGGCGAAGAACGCCATACCTGTAGCAGTGGGAAAATTCGCTTATGTCAGTAACGTTTAACCCTTGTGTGGTCATCCCTTGCTATAACCACGGTGCAATGATGGCGCGCGTGGTTGAACGCCTGCAACCGACAGGCCTGCACTGTTTTATCGTTGATGATGGCAGTGATGAGGCAACGCAGCGGGTGCTGGAAACACTGGCCGCAGGAAATGAAATGCTTACCCTGACGCGGCTTGCGCAAAACGCCGGTAAAGGCGAGGCAGTGATCCAGGGTTTGCAAAACGCCTTACGCGCGGGTTTTACTCACGCCGTGCAGGTCGATGCTGACGGGCAGCATGCCATCGAAGATATTCCCAAATTACTGGATCTGGCGAGGCAACATCCGCAAGCGCTGATTTCAGGCCAGCCTGTTTATGATGACTCCATTCCCCGTTCGCGGCGATATGGCCGCTGGGTCACACACGTATGGGTGTGGATAGAAACATTGTCTTTGCAACTGAAAGACAGCATGTGCGGTTTTCGCGTCTATCCCATCGCCTCCACGCTGCGGCTTGCTGAACGTGTCACGCTGGGCAGGCGTATGGATTTCGACACAGAAGTGATGGTTCGCCTCTACTGGCAGGGAACTCCCAGCTACTTTGTCCCGACACGCGTAACGTATCCGCAGGACGGTCTTTCTCACTTTGATGCGCTGAAAGACAATGTTCGCATCTCGCTGATGCATACCCGCTTATTCTTCGGCATGCTGCCGCGCATTCCTTCCCTGCTGTTTCGCCGCGCTGATACGCACTGGGCGCAGCAGCACGAGCGGAAGGGATTATGGGGTATGCGCTTTATGTTACTGGTCTGGAGAGTGCTTGGACGCCGAGCATTCTCGCTGCTGCTCTATCCTGTTGTCGCCGTCTACTGGCTTAGCGCCGGTAACGCGCGGCGGGCATCGCAGCTCTGGCTGGCGCGTGTGCGCACCAGCCTGGCGCTGGGCGGGCTGCCGTCACCAGCAAAGCTCAGTAGCTATCGCCACTTTCTGCGTTTTGCCGAAGCCATGCTGGATAAAGTGGCAGGCTGGCGCGGCGAACTCCAGTTAGGCCGTGACGTTGAATTCGCACCCGGCGCTGAAGCCGCAATGGGGCTGGACGATAACAACGGCAAGCTCTTGCTGGCATCCCATCTGGGCGATGTTGAAGCCTGTCGTGCGCTGGCGCAATTACATAACAGCAAAGTGATCAATGCGCTGGTGTTTCATGAAAACGCACAGCGTTTTAAACAGATCATGCAAGAGATGGCTCCCGAAGCCGGAGTACACCTTATCCCGGTAACGCATATTGGCCCGGATACCGCCATGTTGCTGAAAGATAAGCTCGATCGGGGCGAGTGGGTGGCCATTGTCGGCGATCGTATTGCGGTTAACCCACAGCGCGGCGGCGACTGGCGGGTGTGCTGGAGCACGTTTATGGGTCACGCCGCCCCCTTCCCGCAAGGGCCATTTATTCTGGCGGCGGCGCTACGCTGCCCGGTGCTGTTAATGTTTGCTTTGCGCCAAAACGGCAAATTGCGCCTGCACTGCGAACCTTTTGCCGATCCGCTGCCCATGCCTCGCGCAAATCGACAAGCAGCGCTGCAAGCGGCTGTCGACAACTACGCTGCACGCCTTGAACACTACGCACTGCAATCACCACTCGACTGGTTTAATTTTTTTGATTTCTGGCGGTTGCCTGACCACGCACCGCAAGCCACGGATAAGGAGTAACAGGTGTTAAACGATCCCCGTTTCACAGCCGAGGTTGCGCTAAGCGTTCCCTTTCACGACGTCGATATGATGGGCGTTGTCTGGCACGGCAACTATTTTCGCTACTTTGAGATAGCGCGCGAGGCGCTACTGAATCAGTTTGATTACGGCTACCGCCAGATGAAAGTATCGGGGTATTTGTGGCCGGTCGTGGATACGCGGGTGAAATACCGTGATGTACTGACATTCGAACAGCATTTTCGCGTACGCGCCCGAATCGAAGAGTTCGAAAACCGGCTGAAAATCGCGTATGAAATCATCGACGCCGCCAGCGGCAAACGGACCACCACCGGTTACACCATTCAGGTGGCGGTGGAGGAGAAAAGCCGGGAGATGTGCTTCGTCAGCCCGGCTATTCTGTTTGAACGTATGGGGGTCACACCATGAGATATTGGCCCCTGCTGGTTCTACTGTTCGCTCCCTTCGTCAATGCAGTGACGCTGGAGGAATTACAGCAGCGCTTTACCCAACAACCGGTGGTACGTGCGCATTTCACCCAGACCCGCACCATTAAAGACTTGCCGCAGCCACTGCGCTCGCAGGGCGAAATGCTTATCGCTCGTGAGCAAGGATTATTGTGGGATCAGACCGCGCCGTTCCCGATGATGCTAATGCTTGATGATTCGCGGATGGTGCAAATCATTAACGGTCAGCCACCGCAGGTGATCACTGCGCAGAACAACCCGCAAATGTTCCAGTTTAATCATCTTCTGCGCGCCCTGTTTCAGGCCGATCGCGCCGTGCTGGAACAGAACTTCCGCATTGACTTTAACGATGCCGGGAAAGGCCGCTGGACCCTGAAGTTGACCCCAATCACCACGCCGCTGGATAAAATATTCACCTCCATCGACCTGGCCGGGGATCACTATCTCGACAGCATCCGCCTGAATGATAAACAGGGCGATCTCACCGATATCGCTTTTTCCCAACACCGACTCACGCCCACGACGCTGACTGATGACGAACGCCAACGTTTTGCAACGCACTAATTCCCCACGCCCGGCACTACTGTGGGGCGCAGTATGCCTGGTGATGCTGGGTATGCTGCTCGTGCTGCTTCCCAAAGCGCGAATGAACAGCAGCGTACTGGCGATGCTCCCGGCACAGACCATGGGCGCGCTGCCTGCGGCATTGAATGACGGCTTTATGCAACGCCTCGATAAGCAACTCGTCTGGTTGGTCAGCCCTGGTAAACAGGCCAATCCCGAGGTGGCGCAATATTGGCTGACGCTGTTAGGTCAATCGCAGGCGGTTAATCACCTGAAAGGCGCAATGGATGCAAAGAGTCAGCAAGCGTGGGGCGCATTTTTCTGGCAGCACCGTAACGCTCTGCTTGATAGCGCAACCCGCGCGCGTCTGCAAAACGGCGGCGAAGCGCAGGCACAATGGGTGCTGACTCAGCTCTACTCGGCCTTTTCCGGCGTATCGGGTAAAGAGCTGCAAAACGATCCGCTAATGTTGATGCGCGGCGCACAATTGGCGATGGCGCAAAATACGCAGCGACTGCGGTTAATGGATGGGTGGTTAGTCACCCAGGACAACGACGGCAACTACTGGTATCTGCTCCACGGCGAGCTGGCAGGCTCCTCCTTCGATATGCAGCAAACACACCAGTTTGTCGCCACGCTCGGCTCGCTGGAAACACAACTCAAGAAGCAGTTTCCACAGGCGCAATTGCTATCACGCGGCACGGTATTCTATAGCGACTACGCCAGCCAGCAGGCAAAGCGCGACATTTCAACGTTGGGGATCGCAACTATCGTCGGCGTCATGCTGTTGATTATTGCCGTGTTCCGCTCCTTGCGCCCATTGCTGTTATGCCTGCTTTCAATCGCCGTTGGCGCGCTGGCCGGTACGGTAGTGACACTGCTGGTCTTCGGCGAGTTGCACCTGATGACGCTGGTGATGAGCATGAGCATCATCGGGATCTCTGCGGACTATACACTTTACTATCTCACCGAACGTATGGTGCATGGCGCAGAGTCATCGCCATGGCAAAGCCTGGCAAAAGTACGAAATGCGCTGTTGCTGGCACTGGCGACGACCGTCGTGGCGTATCTGATCATGATGCTGGCGCCCTTCCCTGGTATTCGCCAGATGGCGATTTTCGCCGCTACCGGACTCAGCGCCTCTTGCCTGACGGTTGTCTTCTGGCACCCCTGGCTGTGCCGTGGTTTACCGGTACGTCCCGTGCCTGCGATGGTACTGTTACTGCGCTGGCTGGCAGCCTGGAGGCGCAATAAAAAACTGTCGGTGGGATTGCCGCTGATAATGGCGGCGGTCTCTCTTGCCGGGTTGTCGACACTGCGCATCAATGACGATATCAGCCAGTTACAGGCATTACCGCAGAACATCCTTGCGCAGGAAAAAGCCATCACTGCACTCACCGGACAGAGCGTCGATCAGAAATGGTTTGTGGTTTATGGCGAAAATCCCCAACTGACACTGGAACGTCTGGAAGC
Organism: Kosakonia sp. LAM2021; assembly: GCF_016620385.1. Classification (NCBI taxonomy): domain Bacteria; kingdom Pseudomonadati; phylum Pseudomonadota; class Gammaproteobacteria; order Enterobacterales; family Enterobacteriaceae; genus Kosakonia; species Kosakonia sp. LAM2021. The sequence goes on along the minus strand of NZ_JAENHT010000002.1, from coordinate 347,925 downwards.
GTTTATTCCACGTCTGGAACAAGCGCGTGAGAACGGCGCATTTTCGGGTTTTCGTTATGTGCCGATCAACTCGATCTCACGCCAGCAGCAGGATCTGGCGTTACTCAAAAATGCCGCGCCCACCGTTGCTCATACCTTGCAGAACGCTGGTTTGCAGGCGGTTACCCCCGATCTCAGCCCAATGACGGTCACGGTTGATGAGTGGCTTGCCAGTCCGGCCAGTGAAGGCTGGCGTTTGCTGTGGCTGACCATACCAGACGGACAGAGCGGCGTTCTGGTGCCCGTTGATGGCGTAAAAGATAGCGCAGCGTTAAGTGCGCTGGCACAGGCGCAATCAGGTATTGCCTGGGTGGATCGAAAAAGCGCTTTCGACGAGCTTTTCGCGCTCTATCGTCTGGTGTTAACCGGCCTGTTGTGTGTTGCGCTGGCAGTGATCGCGGCGGGCGCCATACTTCGTCTTGGCTGGAAAAAGGGGCTTATCAGCCTTGTCCCTTCTGTGTTGTCACTCGGTTGCGGGCTGGCAGCATTATCGCTAAGCGGCCATTCGGTCAACCTCTTCTCCCTGCTGGCGCTGGTACTGGTGTTAGGGATTGGCATTAATTACACGCTGTTTTTCAGTAACCCGCGCGGCACACCGCTCACCTCGCTACTGGCGATCTCGCTGGCGATGGTAACAACGCTCCTCACGCTGGGCATGCTGGTATTCAGCGATACCCAGGCGATTAGCTGTTTTGGCATCGTGCTGGTAAGCGGCATTTTTACCGCCTTTTTACTTTCACCACTCGCAATGCCGGGTAAAAAAGAGAGAAAACGATGATCCGCACCCTCTGGACCGGCATGGCGCTGGCCACTGCCCTACTGCTCACCGGATGCAGTTCCACCACGCACTCCTCCGACAGCGCCCGCCCGCAAGCATGGCTGGAGCCCGGCACGCGCGTGACGTTACCGGCACCGGGAATTAGCCCGGCGGTCAATTCCCAGCAGCTACTCACCGGGAGCTTTAACGGGAAAACGCAGTCGCTGCTGGTGATGATGACCGCCGACGAGAAAAAAATCACGCTCGCCGGCCTCTCCTCCGTAGGGATTCGCCTGTTCCTCGTCACCTACGACGAAAACGGTATTCATACTGAGCAATCTGTTGTCGTACCGCAGTTACCACCGGCAAGCCAGGTATTGGCCGATGTAATGATCAGCCACTGGCCTGTCGCCGTCTGGCAACCGCAGTTACCGAAAGGCTGGACGCTCACCGACACAGGCGACAAGCGCGAGCTGCGCAATGCGCGCGGAAAGCTGGTGACGGAAATCACCTACCTACAGCGCAAAGGCAAACGCGAGCCAATTAGCATTGAGCAGCACGTCTTTAAATACCACATCACCATTCAATATCTGGGTGACTGAGATGATCTACATTTCCGCGATTGGCATGATTAACGCGCTGGGAAACACCTGCGATGAAATTGCTGCCAATCTGAGCCGTGGCGTCGCGCCGGGCATGATCAACCGAAAAGGCTGGTTACAGGGCGATGGTGAAGTCATGCTCGGCGGCGTGGATACAGAACTTCCGCCGATGCCCGAGGAGTGGCAGGCGCATCGCAGCCGCAACAACCAGCTTTTGTTGGTCGCGCTGGAACAGATCCAGCCTACGGTGGATGAGGCGATTTCCCGCTATGGCCGCGATCGCGTTGCCGTCGTTTTGGGCACCAGCACATCGGGTCTGGAAGAAGGGGGTAGACACGTTAATTACCTGCATAACGGCGAAGAGAGTCTGGAATGGCGCTATTCGCAACAGGAGCTAGGCGATCCGTCGCGCTTTTTAAGCCGCTGGCTGGCCCTCGACGGCCCGGCATTTACGGTTTCTACCGCTTGTTCCTCCAGTGCCAGAGCGATCATTAATGGTCAGCGCCTGATTAATGCGGGGCTCGCGGATGTGGCCATCGTTGGCGGCGCAGACACCCTTAGTCAGATGCCGATCAACGGCTTTAATAGTCTTGAATCCTTCTCGCCGACATTATGCCAGCCATTTGGTCGTGACCGTTGCGGCATCACTATTGGTGAAGCTGCCGCGTTAATGGTTCTGACCCGGGAACCGCAGCCGCTGGCGCTGTTAGGCTGTGGAGAATCCAGCGATGCCTGGCATATTTCTGCACCGCATCCTCAAGGCGAAGGCGCGATCCGCGCAATAAACATGGCGCTCGCCCAGGCGGGCCTGACGCCAGACGACGTTGGTTATATCAATCTGCACGGCACCGCCACGATCCTTAACGATCAAATTGAATCGCAGGTCGTGCATACGCTGTTTGGCGATCGTATCCCCTGTAGTTCTACTAAACATTTGACCGGTCATACTCTTGGCGCGGCGGGTATCACTGAAGCAGCACTGAGCGCACTGATTCTGCTGCGCGATTTGCCATTGCCACCGCAGAATTTCAGCCATTATCCGCGGGACATAACCTTGCCAGAGTGCGGCCTGCTAAGCGTCCCCCAGCCGCTTTCACGCCCGGTGATTTTGTCGAACTCCTTCGCCTTCGGCGGAAACAACGCCAGCATTTTGCTGGGGAGAGTGTCATGAGCCATTACCTTGCACCCGGTGCCTATTTACCTCATGAGGCACCGATGATCCTGCTGGAAGAGGTCATCGCTGTCGGCGCCGATTGCGCCCATTGCCGCGTGACCGTTAACAAGCAAGGCGTCCTTGCACCGTTTATTGATGCCGAAGGCCACTTGCCTGGCTGGTATGCTCTCGAACTGATGGCGCAAAGTATTGGCGTCTGGTCGGGCTGGCATCGCCAGCAACGCGGTGAGGAAAATATCGCCCTCGGTATGGTGTTGGGTGCCAGAGAATTAACCTGTGCGGCGAATTCGCTGCCAGCGAATGCCGTGCTGGATATCCACGTCAGGCTCCTGATGCAGGATGAACGTTTCGGCAGCTTCGACTGCACCATTAAGGCTCAAACCGACACGCTGGCTTCGGGCCGAGTCAATACCTTCCAGCCGACAAAGGAAGAGTTAACGTCACTTTTTATTCAAGGAAAAACGGCATGAATCGTTCCGTATTGGTCACTGGTGCCAGCAAAGGCATCGGCCGCGCCATCGCCCAACAACTTGCCGCAGACGGTTTTACGATCGGCGTGCATTACCATCGTGATGAGCAAGGCGCGCAGCAAACGCTGCACACGATTGAACAGGCAGGGGGAAACGGACGTCTGCTCAGTTTCGATGTTGGCAACCGCGAGCAATGTCGTGAGGTGCTGGAGAGCGAAATTGACCGCCACGGCGCCTGGTACGGAGTGGTCAGTAATGCCGGGATTGCACGCGACGCAGCCTTCCCGGCGCTGAGCGAAGAGGACTGGGACATGGTCATCCATACCAACCTCGACAGCTTTTACAATGTGATCCAACCCTGCATTATGCCCATGATCTCTGCTCGCAACGGCGGACGCATCATTACGCTTTCATCGGTTTCCGGCGTAATGGGCAACCGTGGCCAGGTCAACTACAGCGCAGCTAAAGCGGGGATCATTGGCGCGACAAAAGCGCTGGCTATCGAACTGGCGAAACGCAAAATCACCGTGAATTGTATTGCTCCGGGCCTGATTGACACCGGCATGATTGAGATGGAAGAGGCGGCACTGAAAGAAGCGATGTCCCTGATCCCGATGAAACGTATGGGCCAAACGCAAGAAGTGGCCGGACTCGCCAGCTATTTAATGTCCAATATTGCGGGTTATGTTACCCGCCAGGTCATTTCGATTAACGGAGGCATGCTATGACGCGTCGCGTAGTTATTACCGGTATGGGCGGCGTTACCGCCTTTGGTCAAAACTGGCAGGAAGTTGCGAAGCGGTTACTGGCTTACGAGAATGCCGTACGGAAAATGCCGGAATGGCAAATTTATGATGGTCTGCATACTCTGCTGGGTGCGCCCATTGATGATTTTGTGCTGCCGGAAAATTACACCCGCAAACGCATCCGCGCGATGGGACGCGTCTCGTTGCTCTCCACCAGAGCCAGCGAACTGGCGCTGGAACAGGCAGGGTTAATCGATGATCCTGTTCTCACCCAGGGCCGAACCGGCATTGCGTATGGTTCGTCGACTGGCAGCACTGGTCCGGTAAGTGAATTTGCGACCATGCTGACCGAAAAGCACACCAATAACATCACTGGCACGACCTATGTGCAGATGATGCCGCACACCACCGCGGTTAATACCGGCCTGTTTTTCGGGTTGCGTGGTCGGGTGATCCCTACATCCAGCGCCTGCACTTCCGGTAGCCAGGCGATAGGCTACGCCTGGGAAGCCATTCGCCACGGTTATCAGGATGTGATGGTCGCGGGCGGTGCGGAAGAGTTATGTCCATCGGAAGCCGCCGTTTTTGATACGCTTTTCGCCACCAGTCAACGCAATGATGAGCCGAAAACCACTCCGTCTCCATTTGATGCCCGTCGTGATGGTCTGGTGATTGGTGAAGGCGCAGGAACGCTGATTCTGGAAGAACTGGAACATGCGAAAGCGCGCGGTGCCACCATTTATGGCGAGATTGTCGGGTTTGCCACCAACTGCGATGCCGCGCATATCACTCAGCCCCAGCGTGAGACAATGCAAATTTGTATGGAGCAGGCACTTAACATCGCTGGGCTCAGCCCGCAGGATATCGGCTACATTTCCGCACACGGCACCGCTACCGATCGGGGTGATATTGCAGAAAGCCAGGCAACCGCCGCTATCTTCGGCAATACGGTGCCCATCTCCTCATTAAAAAGCTACTTCGGTCATACGCTTGGCGCCTGTGGTGCGCTTGAAGCGTGGATGAGCCTACAAATGATGCGCGAAGGCTGGTTTGCGCCAACGCTAAACCTGACGACTCCGGATGAAAATTGCGGCGAACTGGATTATATCCGCGGTGAAGCAAGGCATATTGATTGTGAATTCCTGCAAAGCAATAACTTTGCGTTTGGCGGAATAAATACCTCAATTATCATCAAACGTTGGGCGTAACAATGTATCGCGTTTTACTGGCTACTCTTTCTGAACTATGCGCGCAGGAGATCCCACCCGAGCTAAAATCAGCGGCGCCATCCGGCGTTCGTCATAATAGTTGGCTTGCCGGGCGGCTTTTGCTTAACCGCGTGATCTCCCCGTTGCCGGAGATAGTTTATGGGGATCAGGGTAAGCCCGCATTTGCTGGCGATCTACCGTTATGGTTTAGCCTGAGCCACAGCGGCGATCATATTGCTCTGCTGGTGAGCGATGAAGGAGAAGTCGGCTGCGATATCGAAGTGATACGCCCGCGTAACAACTGGCGTAGCCTGGCGAATGCGGTGTTTAGCCAGGCGGAACACTGTGAAATCGAGCAGGAGCATCCCGCGCAGCAACTGGACGCGTTCTGGCGCATCTGGACACGTAAAGAGGCCATTATCAAACAGCGTGGCGGCAGCGCCTGGGAGATCGTCAGCGTAGACAGTTGCAACCCTCTCAATCTGCACCTTAGCCATTCTCACCGTGCGGGGCTAAGTCTCGCGGTCTGCACTCCTACGCCTTTTACTCTCGCTGCCGACCAGATCGAGAGCGTCGGGGAAGAAAAATAACCAGCACGCCCGCCACAATTACCAGTACGCCTAAAGCGCCGCGCAGGGAAAACGGCTCGTGCCATCCGGGAAGCCAGATGGCCGCCGCCCACACCAGAATGTAGCTCAGGCTCAGCAAGGCATAAGCCTTACTGAGCGGCAAACGGTGCAGCGCAAAGTACCAGCAGCCCATTGATGCCAGATACCCAAACAGGCCCAACATCAGCGCCAGCGTCCCTTTTTGCGGTTGCAGCAGCGCCGAAACAAAAGACCAGGAGAATGTCACCGGCGGTAGCGACACCATCGCATAGCGCAACATCAGTTGTGCGCCGCTTACCAGCAACACACTGAGTAACGCCCAGTGCAGCCCCTTCATAGCGAGCTCCCCAGCAGCACAATGCCGATGATAATCAGCGCCACGCCGAACGCATGGCGAAGGCTCACAGGCTCACACCAGAAAAAACGCGCCGCCAGCGTCACCCAGACAAAATTAAGGCTCAACATCGGATACGCCACGCCAACAGGAATGCGTTGCAAAACCAGCAGCCACAGCGCCATGCCCGCACCGAGCGCCATCAGCGCAAGCCCCAGCCACAGACCGAGATGCTTACTCCGCCTGGCAATCGGCACCGGACGCGTCGCCTGCTTCTGGCACAGTTGGCCTGCGCAACTGAGCAGGCTTGCCAGCGCGAGCCAGAGCCAGCTTGTCATTGCGGCTTACTCATCATTGCGGAAAGTACTGAATAAAGACCATACGCCCCTGTACATAAACGTTGTCCGGTTTCGGTATCGGCATGCGGGTAAAGTCATCTTTTTTCGACTGGTGCAGCACCAGTGAAATCACCCCTTCCTGACGATGTTGTGACAGCCAGTCGGTGAAATCGTCTTCGCGCACAAACCGCCCTTCGCCGTCAGGATACGACATACCGTACGTTAACTCACCGCGCGTGCCAAACAGCATAATATCTGAACGTTTCAGCTCCCAGGCCAGACCTGCGGCAACCCCGACGTTATCGGCCAGCACGTAGCGGCTCGGCGTCAGCGGCTCGTTAACAAAGTTAATCAAAAATTGCGGCTGCTTGGAATCCATCACCTTGTCCGGGATAACAATCCCCACCAGTAGCGCAATTGCCAGCGGGCACAGCGCCGCGTATGACCAACGATCGGCACTGGCGCGCAAGGTAAACACCCCAACCAGCGCCCACGCCAGGAAAGCAAACGCCGCCAGCGCCGCTTTGTAGATCTCAATTTGCGTCCACACCGGATGTTTCATGAAGCCCAAAGGCGACACCACCAGCGCGGCAATCACGCCAACCAGGCCAAAACCGATATTGATCCACGCATTGACGCGCAGCGCGCGCCCATTGGTTTGCGCCATCTGCATGGCATAACGCGCCATCAATATCGCCAGCGGCGCGAAGCAGGGCAGAATGTAAGTCGGCAGCTTCCCTTTAGCGATGCTGAAAAACAGCAGCGGCATCACCACCCAGCCCAGCAGATAAAACGCTTCCCGCACGCCCTCTTTACGCGCCAGCCAGCCCGTTTTCAGCGCACCGGGCAGCAGCGCCAGCCACGGCAAAGAACCTAGAATCAGGAACGGTATGTAATACCAGAACGGCGCTTTATGTTGTGCGTCCTGCTGCGCAAAACGTTGGATATGTTCAACCCAGAAGAAGTAGCGCCAGAAATCGGGTTCGCGCGCCGCAATCGCCAGCCCCCACGGCAGCACCGTCAGCACGCAGCAGATCACGGCCAGCCAGCCCCAGAGCAGCACCTCTTTCCAGCGTTTGTGCACAATCACCCACGGCAGCACGCCAATCACCGGCACCGCCAGCGCGAGAAAACCTTTGGTCATCACGCCCATGCCGCACGCCACGCCAAGCAGCGCATAGCCGCCAAACTTACCGCGTAAGGTGTTCGCCTGCGCAGCCAGCCAGAAGCTGAACATCGCCAGCGTCATCCACAGCGTGATCATCGGATCGAGCACAGCATAAGTGCCAATGCCATACACCAGAAACGCGGTCAGGAAGATCACCGCCGAGAGCACGGCAGTACGTTTGTCGCGCCACATTTTCCATGCCAGCGCGCCCACAAGCAGCGCCGACATGGTGATGGAGAAAACAGAGCCCAGGCGCACGGAGACGTTATTATGGCCAAACAGCCACTGCGCAATGCTATTGATCCAGTAACCGGCGATGGGTTTTTCAAAATAACGCAGGCCAAGGAAATGCGGCACAATCCAGTCGCCGCTGGTAAGCATTTCACGGCTGATCTCCGCATAGCGGGTCTCATCCGGCTGCCAGAGCAGACGATATTCCAGGGGAACAACATAGTAGAGGGCGAACAGCGCAACCAGCGCCAGACCATAGTGAATGGATTTCATAACCCAGGACTCAACAGTTGTTGGCAACCCAGCCAGCCTTCCCGGCCAGCCACTTCTCCGCGTACCACTTTGCCTGCCGGTAGCGTCTCTAACGATTCCGGTAACAGCTGGCTTAACGGGCAAAAAGCGATGCCTTCGCGCGCCGCCATGCTCAGCAGTTCATCGAAACCTTCCGCGCCGATAATGCCTTCCACCTCGGCGTGGATGGTATAAACCGGCGTACCGCTATCCTGCTTCATCGCGTCAAGAATGAAACGGTTGTAGTGCTCCGCCGCCACCGAAATGCCAACGGCTTCATCCCAGGTGGGTAGCGTGACCGGGATCTGCGGTGCTGCATAGGTGTTCTCGGCGATGAGCGGGCGAAACGGCTGTGTGCCCCGGCAGTCGCTGTTATAGCGGAAATTAAAATTCGCTTTGGCTTTCACCACTCGCTGATCGGCGCGCCAGCCCGCCACGGCGGAACAACTCACAGACCGGCCTATAATCAGCTCCAGCGCCAGTAATCCGCGCTCAATTTCCGCTTCGAGATGCGCCTGATCCCACACGCCGCTCCAGCGCTGCCAGCCATGGTGATCCCAGGCATGCAGCCCCACTTCGTGCGCCTGCGCGGTTTTGCGGATAACGTCCGCGTTGCCTTCACCGATAAGCCTGCCGGGCCACGCGGTGCCCGCCAGTAAAATATCCCAGCCGTAGAGCGATGCCGCGCGCGAGCGCAGCATCTTCCACAGAAATTTCGGCTTAAGCAGGCGCCAGATGTGGCGCCCCATGTTGTCCGGCCCAACGCTAAAGAAAAAGCTCGCCTGAATGTTGTGCTTTTTCAGTAGCTCCAGCAGGCGCGGAACGCCGTCACGCGTGCCGCGAAAGGTATCGACATCAATACGTAAGCCGACGTATTTCATGCTTATTTCTCATCCGTCAGTTCAACGGTACGCAGGAAGAAATCCAGCGTTTCGTCAATGGTCTGGCGCATATCCACAGTCGGTTCCCAGTGCAGGCAACGTTTGGCGTTACGGATACTCGGTTTGCGGTGTTCCACATCCTGGTAGCCTTTGCCGTAGTAGCTGCTACTCTCCACTTCGCGGAAACCAGCGAACGGCGGGAAGCGGTCGCGCAGCGGGTGTTTTTCAAAGCTTGCCAGCAGCATCTCCGCCAGCTCTTTAATGCTCGCTTCGTTGTCCGGGTTACCAATGTTGATGATCTGCCCGTCGCAGCGCCCATCTTTGTTTTCGATAATGCGGAACAGGGCTTCGATACCATCGCTGATATCGGTAAAGCAGCGTTTCTGTTTGCCGCCTTCGATCAGCTTGATCGGCGAACCTTCTACCAGGTTGAGGATCAACTGGGTGATGGCGCGCGAGCTACCGATACGCGCAGCATTCAGGTTATCCAGCCGCGGCCCCATCCAGTTAAACGGACGGAACAGGGTGAACTTCAGGCCGTGTTTGTCGCCATAGGCCCAGATCACACGGTCGAGCAACTGTTTCGAAACCGAGTAAATCCAGCGCTGTTTGTTGATAGGCCCAACGACCAGATTCGAGTTGTCTTCATCGAAATTGTTGTCGGTGCACATACCGTACACTTCCGAGGTCGACGGGAAAATGATGCGCTTGTTGTACTTCACGCAGTCACGGATGATTTTCAGGTTCTCTTCGAAATCCAGCTCGAACACGCGCAGCGGGTTGCGGGTGTATTCGATAGGTGTGGCAATCGCCACCAGCGGCAGCACCACGTCACATTTCTTAATGTGGTATTCGATCCACTCGGAGTGAATGCTGATATCGCCTTCCACAAAGTGGAAACGCGGATTGCCGAGGAAACGGCTGATCGCATCCGATCCAATATCCAGACCGAAGATCTCGTAGTTATCGTCACGCAGCAGGCGTTCGGTCAAATGGTTACCGATAAAACCGTTCACGCCGAGGATGAGCACGCGGGTGCGGCGTTTTACCGCCACTACCGGTTTGCTGGTGAGCAACGCTCCGGCAACCAGGCCGAGCGATTGCGCCAGCTGTGCGCCCTGCATGTAGACGCCGTTGTCCATCTGTCCGGTGAGGATCTCCAGCGCGCCATCGCCACAGGCCACCAGCAGCGGCGAAACAGAGAGCACAGTGCCCGCGCGAGCCGGAGCCACCTCGGTGCGTACGCGGGATTTCCAGACGATAAATTTATGCGTACCGGCAAAGCTGTACGCGCCCGGCCACGGGTCAGAAACCGCGCGCACCAGATTTTGCAGCGTTTGGGCAGGTTTTTCCCAGTCCAGACGGCCATCTTCCGGCGTGCGGCGACCGTAGTAGCTGGCTTTGCTGTCGTCCTGCGCCGTTTCGCTGAAGGTTTGCGTTTTAATCGTCGGCAGCACGCTGGCCAGCATGCCTTTTGCGGCTTCCGCTAATTTGCGATGCAGCGACAAAGCTTCATCGTTGTCAGCAATGGCGACGCGCTGTTGCGCGATAATCGCGCCCGCATCTGCGCGGGAAACCATGCGGTGCAGCGTGACGCCGGTTTCGCTTTCGCCATTTACCAGCACCCAGTTCAGCGGCGCACGACCACGGTAGGCAGGCAGCAGCGAGCCGTGCAGGTTAAATGCACCGATCCGCGCGGTATTGAGAATGTTGTCGCACAGCAAGTTGCGGTAATAGAAAGAGAAAATAACATCCGCGTTCAGATCGCGAATACGGTCGACCCACAGCGGATGGTTGACATCTTCCGGGGCATAAACCGGAATGCCGCGCTCAGCGGCAATACGCGCCACCGAGCCGAAAAAATGGTTTTCATTGGCACTGTCGGGATGGGTAAAAATCGCCGCAATCTCGAAACCTGCATCCAGTAACGCCTGTGTACCGACACATCCCATATCGTGGTAAGCAAAGACAACGGCTTTCATTGATTTTTTTCCTCTTGCGAAACGTCATTTTCCTGACGAACAACACGTTGAATAAAGTAGCGGGGACGCGCGCGAACATCGTTATAGATGCGCCCGATATACTCCCCAAGTAGCCCCATGCCGATAAACTGAGCGCCGATAAAGGTGAAGAGAATGGCGAAGAGCATAAACACCCCTTCTCCCGCCCACTGCGGGCCAAACGCCAGACGCAGCACCACCAGCAGCACGGCGAGCGAAAAGCCCAGCACGGCAATCACGCTGCCAAACACGCTGAGCAAGCGCAGCGGCGTGGTGGTCAGGCAGGTCACCAGGTCGTACATCAGGTTAATCAGGCGCATAAAGCTGTATTTGGAATCGCCAAACTCGCGCTCCGCGTGGTGCACGGGGATTTCCACCGCGCGACGGGCAAAGGTATTAGCAAGGATCGGGATAAAAGTGCTGCGTTCATGGCAATGCAGCATGGCATCAACAATATGGCGGCGATATGCACGCAACATGCAGCCATAATCCCCCATTGCTTTACCGGTGGTACGCTGGATCAGACGGTTGATGGTACGCGAGGCCATTTTACGAAACAGGCTGTCCTGGCGGTTTTGCCGCACGGTGCCCACCACGTCATAACCCTCATTGGCTTTCGCCACCAGACGCGGGATCTCCTCCGGCGGGTTTTGCAAATCGGCGTCCAGCGTGATGATCAAATCACCGGTGACATGGCTGAATCCGGCCATAATCGCCGAGTGCTGGCCGTAGTTGCGGTTCAGCAGCACCGCGACTACGTGGCTGCCGGGTTGTTCTGCCGCTTCACTCAACATCAGCGCGGAGTTATCGCTACTGCCGTCATCCACCAGCAAAATTTCGTAATCAATGCCCAGTACATCGCAGCTTTCCGTGGTGCGGCGAATCAACTCCGGCAAACTCTCTTGCTCGTTGTAGACCGGGATCACCACAGAAACTTTCTCTACAGGCGGTAAATTAAACATATCAGCGCCCTGCAATGTTGCGGAGCGCGTGAATGACGCGGGTTGTGTCGTCATGGGTCATATCCGGGAAAAGCGGTAGCGAACAGATGCGCGCACTGTTCCACTCCGTGTTGGGTAAAGAGAGGGGGAAGTGTTCGCGGTAATACTTTTGCGTATGTGCCGCGCGAAAATGCAGGCCAATGCCAATGCCTTGCGCTTTCAGGGTTTCCATCAATGCGTCGCGGGAGATACCGCAACGTTGCTCATCGACGCGAATAATAAACAGGTGCCAGGCGTGCTGGTGCGGCCATGACGGCAAGGCCAGCGGCTGAAACGGCGTATCCGCCAGTTCCTGCAAATACCGTTGCGCAATCTCCTGGCGGCGGGCATTAGCGGCGGGCAGTTTTCCCAGTTGCACCAGCGCAATTGCCGCGTTGATATCAGCGAGGTTGTATTTAAAACCGGGGGAGATCACTTCTGCCTGCGGGGCACGACCATGCGTTTGACGGTCGTAGGCATCGACGCCCAGCCCGTGGAATTTCAGGCTGCGAATACGGTTTGCCAGTTGTTCGTCGTCCGTCACCACCAGCCCACCTTCCGCGCAGGTCATATTTTTAATGGCGTGGAAGGAGAAAATAGCGGTGCCGCGTGAACCAACATGCCGGCCTTTGTAGTACGTTCCGGCGGCGTGAGCGGCATCTTCAATCACAGTAATGCCGTGCTTCTCGCCAATCGCGCGGATGGCGTCGATATCCACCGGCGCACCGGCGTAATGCACCGGGATAATCGCTTTGGTACGCGGCGTGATGGCCGCTTCGATAGCTTCCGGCGTGACCATCAGTGTCTCTTTATCGACATCGATCATCACCGGCGTCGCACCGAGCAGCACAATCATATTGAGGGTGGAAACCCAGGTCAGCGACGGGGTAATCACTTCATCCCCGGCACCAATCCCCAGCGCCATCAGGGTGACGTGCATGCCCCCCGTCGCCGAGCTAACGGCAATGGCGTGGCGGTTGCCCGTCAGTGTGCAAAAAGCCTCTTCAAGCGCCTGATTTTTTGGGCCTGTCGTGATCCAGCCAGATGCCAGCACTTGCTGAATGGCGGCGAACTCTTCATCCCCCATTGACGGGCGTGAGAACGGTAAAAAATCACTCATCGTTTTTCCTTGGCGTCACTGACGCGTTAACGAACCGCCACAAAGACACGCTGCGGCTAGTGAGTAAAATGGCGGATGAAAGTTAAACCAAAATATAATGAATGCGCGTTTCCTGCATTTATTATTCATTACGGTTAGTCGGAGAATGCTACCAATTGAATATTAGGGCAAGATTAAGAAAAGGGATAAATTCTAAGCTTAATAAATATAAAATAATTTACTTAAAACAATGCGTTAAAAATGAAAACAGCAAAATCCTAACGTGATGAATGTCAAAAAACTGAAATATTTAACGCCCTTGCAATGTATACAAAGGCGTTAGCGTAGTTATTTAAACGGTACATCAACGAATGCACGAAAATTAATATCATTATGCAATGAATTATTTCATTCGTTACAACCAAAATATATTAAATAGCGTGAAATTTTTATGACAAATTCTGCGGAAAACTGGCTGGTAATTCACTGGCGGCACGGTCAATCACGCTGTCATTATTTTCGCCGCAATCACGCACAAACGTGATGGTCGCGAACTCATCGATCACTTCGGTGGGATAAGCCGGGCCAGCCGCGCGATAAGACTCCATCAGCGGAATGTGATCATTCTGGAAGCAAACCGTTTTTTCCGGGTTATTGATAACCCAACGCGGGAAGAAAATGGTGCCGTGGAACAGGCGATCGCCAAGGTTCACAATCAGACTGACATCGGTGCCGGTCGGTTCAGTCCAGGAAATTTTATAGATACTTTCGCCAACGCGAACAATGTAGGCCTGCTGATTTTTCACCCAACGGTTCGCCACGATACCGCTGTGGATCCGATAATCGAGCGTCGTGGCGTTTTTCACATAAATCTCGTAGTTCCAGCCATTATCGTAGGTATAAACCAGATGTTTGCCGACGAAACCGCTCAAATCATGTTTATCAAAGGTACTCATTTTTTATCTCCTCTGGTGTTTTAAATGATCGTACGCCTGCAAAAATCGATTAAATAACGCTATATTTGCATCAAATTGATTCATTTTTTAGATTAGTTATGCACAAGACGACGCTGGAACAATGGACGCTACTGCATAAAGTGGTGGAGCTGGGGAGCTTTGCGAAAGCGGCGGAAGAGACGCACCGCAGCCAGTCATCGGTCAGTTACAACCTGGCGCTGTTGCAGGAGCGGCTCGGCGTTGCTCTGCTGGTACAGGAAGGGCGGCGCGCGGTACTTACCCCGGCGGGCGAGTTGCTGCTCAACCAGGTAAAACCGTTGCTCAAGGCATTCGACTGGGTAGAAACCCGCGCGGCCACGCTGCGCAATGGCATGCGCACGCGGCTGGATTTAGTGGTCGACAGCATTTTCCCCCGCGCGCGGCTGTTTGCCATTTTGCGCCGGTTTCAGCAGCGTTATCCGCAAACGCAGGTGCGGCTGACCGAAGTGCTGGAAACCGCCTCCAGCGAGTTGCCGGTGCATGCGCAAGCCGATGTCATGATACTGACTCGCCGTCAGGATATGACCGGGCGCGGCGAATGGTTGATGAACATTGATTTTGTCGCCGTAGCGCATCGCGATCACCCACTGTGCGCGGCGGAACAGGTAAGCGAAGCGATGCTCGCCGGCTGGCCGCTGATTCGCATTGCCGAAAGCGACCATCGCCAAAGCCCGGTGGCGCAGGAGTCGTGGACGTTCTCCACCATCGATGCGGCGGTGGAAGCCGTGCTGTACCAGGTGGGTTACGGCTGGCTGCCGGAGGAGCGCATTCAGCCTTTGCTCGACAGCGGTGTGCTTAAAACGCTGCCACTCAGCCACGGTACGCGCCGCGCCACACCGCTGCACCTGATTGTGAAAAAAGACCTCGCGCCGCTCGATGAGCAGGTAGAAATGCTGCTGCAACTGTTTAAGGGGTAGCGCTCTACCCCTGAATTTCTGCAAACGGATTTTTACGTCTCGCTCAATGCCTGCGCCAGACAAAGCGATAATCCAGACGAATAAATTGCCTTGCGCGCTTCAGGTGTTCCGCCCACCAGCAAGCAATCCACATCACGCGAAATGCGATAAATCCCTGTTAAAAACAGGGCCTTTGATCCAGAACATACTATTCGTATGATGAATTACTAAAATCGTCATACTTTTCTCGCCACCGACTTTTCGTCAGGAAACCGAACGTGTCTTTCTATCGTCAGGCTGGCGCTCTGCTTCTGCTCTGCGCATCCTTTGCCGTTTTCGCGGCACAAAACACGCTAACCACCGCCTGGCCGGTGAATGTTGGCCCGCTGAACCCGCATCTTTACACACCAAACCAGATGTTCGCGCAAAGCATGGTTTATGAACCATTGGTGAAATACCAGGCTGACGGCAGCGTGAAACCGTGGCTGGCGACAAGCTGGACGCACTCGGAGGATGGCAAAACATGGGTCTTTACCCTGCGCGACGGGGTGACGTTCTCCAACGGAGAGCCGTTTAACGCCACCGCCGCTGCGGAGAACTTCCGTGCCGTGCTGGATAACCGCCAGCGCCACGCCTGGCTTGAGCTTGCCAACCAAATCACCGACGTCAAAGCTCTTAGCCCCAACCAGTTACAAATCACCCTGAAAAGCGCCTACTACCCTTTCCTGCAAGAACTCGCCCTGCCCCGCCCGTTCCGCTTTATCGCCCCGTCGCAATTTAAAAACCATGAAACGTTGAACGGGATTAAAGCACCCATTGGCACCGGACCGTGGGTATTACAGGAATCAAAGCTGAACCAGTACGACGTGCTGGTACGAAATGAACACTATTGGGGCGCAAAACCGGCACTTAGCAAAATTATTGTCAAAGTGATCCCTGACCCGACCAGCCGCGCGGTGGCATTTGAAACCGGCGATATCGACCTGCTCTACGGCAACGAAGGTTTGCTGCCACTGGATACGTTTGCCCGTTTCAGCCAGAACCCCGCCTGGCGCACCCAGCTTTCTGCGCCAATGGAGACGGTAATGCTGGCGCTGAACTCCACGCATGCGCCAACCAATGAGTTAGCCGTACGCGAAGCGCTGAACTACGCGGTAGATAAGAAAACGCTGGTCGATGGCGCGCTGTATGGCACGCAGCAGGTTGCCGACACGCTGTTCGCCCCTTCCGTGCCGTATGCCAATATCGGCCTGAAACCGCGCCAGTACGATCCGGCGCAGGCGCGCGCGCTGCTGGATAAAGCGGGCTGGCTGCTGCCCGCCGGGAAAAGCATCCGCGAAAAAGCGGGGCAACCGCTGCATATTGAACTGGCTTATATCGGCACGGATGCGCTGAGTAAGTCGATGGCCGAAATCATTCAGGCCAACTTGCGCCAAATTGGCGTCGATGTGGCCCTGATCGGCGAGGAAGAGAGCAGTATTTATGCCCGTCAGCGCGATGGCCGTTTCGGCATGATTTTCAACCGCACCTGGGGCGCACCGTACGATCCACATGCGTTTATGAGTTCAATGCGCGTGCCGTCGCATGCCGATTACCAGGCGCAGTTAGGCCTGCCGGACAAAGCGATTATCGACAAAGAAATTGGCGAGGTGCTGACCACCAGCGATGACAGCGCGCGCCAGGCGCTGTACCGGGATATTCTCACCCGTTTGCACAACGACGCGGTTTACCTGCCCATCAGTTATATCTCGATGATGGTGGTGGCAAAACCGCAGCTCGGCACCATTCCGTTTGCTCCGATCGCCTCGGAGATCCCGTTTGATCAGATAACCCCGGACGCCGCGCAATGAGCCGCTTTTTATTGCACCGTCTGCTGTTGTTGATCCCGATGATCGTAGCCGCCTCGGTGGTGATTTTCCTGCTGCTGCGTCTCGGTGCGGGGGATCCGGCGATGGATTACCTGCGCCTGTCAAACCTGCCGCCAACACCGGAAATGATTGCCGCCACCCGCATTCAGTTGGGGCTGGATCAGCCGCTCGCCAGTCAATATCTTCACTGGCTGTGGCGCGCGCTGCATCTTGATTTCGGCATTTCTTATGCCACGCAGCGATCAGTGCTCGACGATGTACTGCATTTTCTGCCCGCGACATTGCAACTCGCAGGCGCGGCGCTGGTACTGATCCTGCTCACCTCTGTACCGCTTGGTATCTGGGCAGCGCGCCACCGCGATGGTTTGCCGGATTTTCTGGTACGCGCAGTGGCGTTTCTTGGCGTGTCGATGCCGAACTTCTGGCTGGCCTTCCTGCTGGTGATGTTTTTTTCTGTGCATTTGCAGTGGCTGCCCGCGATGGGCTACGGCGGCTGGCAGCACCTGATCCTGCCTGCGGTGTCGATTGCCTTTATGTCGCTGGCCATTAACGCCCGTCTGCTGCGCGCCAGCATGCTGGAAGCCGCAGGGCAACGCCACGTGACGTGGGCGCGGCTGCGCGGGTTAAGTGACAAGCAGACCGAACGGCGACATATTTTGCGTAATGCTTCACTGCCGGTGATCACCGCGCTGGGCATGCATATTGGCGAGCTGATTGGCGGCACGATGATCATCGAAAGCATCTTCGCCTGGCCCGGTATTGGTCGCTACGCCGTGTCGGCCATCTTCAATCGCGACTATCCGGTGATCCAGTGCTTTACGCTGGTGATGGTGATGGTTTTTGTGCTGTGCAATCTGGCAGTCGATCTGCTGAGCGCGGCGCTCGATCCCCGTATTCGCCACCATGAAGGAGCGCACTGATGCACTTTGTGAAAACGGCCCACTGGCCGATGCGTTTCGCGCTGCTGATCCTACTGTTGCTGCTGGTGATTGCGCTGACCTGCCAGTGGTGGACGCCTTACGATCCGCAAGCCATCGATTTACCCGCGCGCCTGTTGCCGCCGGGCAGCCAACACTGGCTTGGCACCGATCACCTAGGGCGCGATATTTTCTCTCGCTTAATGGCGGCCACGCGGGTATCGCTGGGGTCGGTGATGATGTGTCTGCTGCTGGTGCTGGCGCTTGGTTTAAGCGCGGGCGGCTGCGCCGGGCTGCTCGGCGGGCGCGTCGACCAGGCCATCATGCGCGTGGCGGATATCTTTATGACCTTTCCCACGTCGATCCTGTCCTTTTTTATGGTCGGCGTGCTTGGGACAGGGCTGACCAACGTGATTATCGCTATCGCGCTTTCGCACTGGGCCTGGTATGCGCGCATGGTGCGCAGTCTGGTGATTTCACTGCGCAGCCGTGAGTACGTACTGGCGGCGCGTTTAAGTGGCGCGAGTTATCTGCATGTGTTTCGCGATCATCTGGCGGGTGCGGTAGTGCCTTCGCTGCTGGTGCTGGCGACGCTGGATATTGGACATATGATGCTGCACGTCGCCGGGATGTCGTTCCTCGGGCTTGGCGTCACAGCACCTACGCCAGAGTGGGGCGTGATGATCAACGATGCCAGGCAATATATCTGGACGCAGCCACTGCAAATGGTGTGGCCAGGGCTGGCGCTGTTCATCAGCGTGATGGCGTTTAACCTGGTGGGCGACGCGCTGCGCGACCATCTCGATCCTCACCTGGAAACGGAGCACGCCCACTGATGCCTGCACAACTGAGCCTGCAAAATATCACCCTGCACGCGGAACGACCGCTGGTGCAGGAGGTGTCGTTAACCCTGCAACGCGGACGCGTACTGGCGCTGGTGGGCGGCAGCGGCAGCGGCAAATCATTAACCTGCGCGGCAGCGCTTGGCGTGCTGCCTGCAGGCGTGCGGCAAACGGCAGGTCAGCTGATGGCAGATAGTCAGCCCGTCACACCGCAAACACTGCGCGGGACGACAGTTGCCACGATTATGCAAAACCCGCGCAGCGCCTTTAACCCGCTGCGCACCATGGCCGGCCATGCACGGGAAACCTGCCTGGCGCTCGGTAAACCCGCCGATAACGCCACACTGCTGGCGGCATTGCAGGATGTCGGGCTGGAGGATGCCGAACGTGTGCTCACGCTTTACCCGTTCGAGATGAGCGGCGGCATGTTGCAACGCATAATGATCGCCATGGCGCTGCTGAGCGATGCGCCATTTATCGTAGCCGATGAACCCACGACCGATCTCGATGTGGTGGCGCAGGCGCGCATTCTCGATTTGCTGGCGCAGATTATGCGCGAGCGTCAGCCCGGCATGCTGCTGGTTACACACGATATGGGCGTGGTGGCACGGCTGGCAGATGATGTCGCGGTAATGGATAACGGGCGCATTATTGAACAAGGCGCGGTGGAAACCCTGTTCAGCGCGCCACAACAGGCAGTGACCCGCGAATTAGTGGCGGCCCACCTGGCGCTGTATGGACTGGAGCTGGCGCAATGAACCTTCTTGATGTGAACGGTGTCTCGCACACCTACCACCAGCGACCGGTGCTGAACAATATCTCTTTTCAGTTAAAAAGCGGGGAAACCGTGGCGCTGCTCGGGCGCAGCGGCTGCGGGAAAAGCACGCTGGCGCGGCTGCTGGTAGGGCTGGAATCACCAGACGAAGGCGAAGTGCGCTGGCAGGGCACACCGCTAAAACAGCTTAACGCCCGCGCCCGCCAGGCATTTCGCCGTGATATTCAGATGGTGTTTCAGGATCCGGTCAGCGCAGTGAACCCGCGTAAAACCGTGCGCGACATTCTGCGTGAACCGCTGCGCCATCTGTTGAAACTGCCCAAAGCAGAGCAGCAGGCACGCATCCAACAATTGCTGGAAGATGTCGAGCTGGATACCTCCCTGCTTGATAAACGCCCTCCGCAATTGAGCGGTGGGCAGTTGCAGCGCGTTTGCCTGGCGCGCGCGCTGGCGGTGGAACCCACGCTATTGATTCTGGATGAAGCGGTTTCCAGCCTGGATTTAGTGCTGCAAGCGGGCGTTATCCGGCTCTTACAGCGGCTACAACAGCGTTCCGGCGTCGCTTGTCTGTTTATCACCCATGATTTGCGGCTGGTGGAACGTTTTTGCCAGCGCGTGCTGGTGATGGAGAGCGGCGCGCTGGTGGAAACGCTCGACGTTACTTCACCGCTGCGCTTGCGTTCACCGGCAGGCCAGGCGCTGCAACAGGCGGTGCTGCCCGCCTTCCCGCTCTCATTACAAAGGACACAACCATGCAACGCGTAACCATAACTCTGGATGATGACCTGCTCGATACGCTGGACAACCTTAGCGCGCGGCGTGGTTACCACAACCGTTCGGAAGCGCTGCGGGATATTTTGCGCGGCGCGCTGGCACAGGAGTCTGTGCAGAACAATGAACAGCAGGGTTACGCGGTGCTGTCGTATGTTTATGAACATGAGAAGCGCGACCTGGCGAGCCGCATCGTCGCCACGCAACACCATCACCACGACTTATCTGTCGCCACGCTGCACGTGCATATCAGCCACGACGACTGCCTTGAGATCGCCGTGCTGAAAGGCAAGATGGGCGATGTGCAACACTTCGCCGACGACGTTATTGCCCAGCGCGGCGTGCGTCATGGTCATTTACAGTGTCTCGCCGCCGAAGAGTAACGTTGCCGCCGTCATATTGCGGCGGGTATTAACCCGACGCGCACATTTTATGAGCAACAATTGGCAACGCGCTCCGGGCCTCAACTGCTAGCCTTAATACATTTGTGAAATCCACTGGATAAGGGGCAGACAATGAAAATCTCACTCGACGGGAAAGTTGCGCTGGTCAGCGCTTCGACGGGCGGTATTGGTTTTGCGATTGCCAAAGGGCTGACAGAAAGCGGCGCGGAAGTGATCCTTAACGGGCGCAGCGAAGATTCGGTGAATAAGGCAAAAGCGGCGCTGGAAAAACAGGTGCCGGGTGTGAAATTGCGTACCGCGATTGCCGATCTCGGCACGGCGCAGGGCGTGGAAACACTGCTGAAAGCCAGCGGTGAGGTCGATATTCTGGTGAATAACGCCGGGATTTACGGCCCGCAGGATTTTTACGCCACCGACGATGCGACCTGGGAAAATTACTGGCAAACCAACGTGATGTCTGGCGTACGCCTCTCGCGTGCGCTGCTGCCCGCAATGGTGAAAAAGGGCTGGGGACGTGTGGTGTTTATCTCTTCTGAATCGGCGCTGAATATCCCGGCGGATATGATCCACTACGGCGTGACGAAAACCGCGCAGCTTTCGCTGGCACGCGGGCTGGCGAAATTAGTCGCTGGCAGCGGCGTCACTGTTAACAGCGTACTGCCCGGACCAACAATGTCAGACGGTTTTGCCGGCATGATGAAAGAAGAGATGGAAAAGACCGGGAAATCGCTGGAAACGCTGGCAAAAGAGTTTGTGATGGCGAATCGCCCAAGTTCAGTTATCCAGCGCGCCGCCACCGTGGAAGAGGTGGCGAACATGGTGGTCTATGTCTGTTCGAAACAGGCTTCGGCAACCTCTGGCGCGGCGCTGCGCGTGGACGGCGGCGTGGTGGATGATATCGTTTAACGGTTTTCCGGCTGGCCTCAGGGCCAGTTCGGATAGAAATGCGTCATCAGGATCATAAACAGCGGCGTGGTCACGGTCGACAGAAGCGTGGAAAGCAGCATGCTGGTCGCCGTCGCGCCCTGTAGCACCTGGAATTTTTGCGCCATCAGATAGACGTTAATCCCCACCGCCATTGACCCCAACAGCACCACCACCTGGCTCTCTTCGCGCGGCAGATGCAGCAACCAGGCAATCAGCCAAATCAAAGCAGGCATCAAAATCAGTTTCAGCAGGCAGATGGTCAAACTTTCCGCTAGTCCTTTGCGGATCTGGTAGCGGGACAAGCTCATGCCGAGGGTAATGAGCGTTAATGGCGCGGCGACCTGCGCCACCATGCTTACCGGGCTATCGAGGAACGGCGGCAGCGGGCGATGAATCAAAAAACTCCAGGCGAACCCGCTGAAGATACCGATGATAATTGGGTTGCGCAGCACGCTCACCAGCGTTTTGCCAATTCCCCGCGCTGAGAAACTGCCGTTTTGCGCCCATTCCACCGACACGGTCACCAGTGTCCATAAAATCAGGCTGTTAAACACCAGCACCAGTGCCACCGATGAGAGGCTCGATGCACCAAGTAAAATAATGGCAACCGGAATACCCAGCATCACGTTATTGGAGAAAATACCCGCCAGACCGAACACCGAGGCCGAAACCGCGTCCATACGGAACAGGCTTTTCGCCGCGATGCGCCCAATCACATAGATGACAAAACAGGTGCCGAAGTAGGCAATCAGCAGCCGCATATCCACCGGCGGGCTTTCGAAGAACTTGCTCATCACTTTAAACAACATGCATGGAATGGCCACGTTAAAGCAGAAGCGGTTGAGCCCTTCGTTGACCGATTCAGGCCAACCGGCGAAGCGCCCGAGGCAATATCCCAGCGCAATCAATAAAAAAAGTGGTGCAGAGAGCAGCAGTTGTTGCGCGAGCTGCGCGAAGAATTCAGCCGTATCCATTCTTTACCCTGTAAATGTAGCGAGCGGTTATTTTCTTTTGTTTTCCGCAGTATAGGGGAAGGTATCACCAACGTCAGCGTGCCTGACGCCCGCTTTGAGGTTTTAGCTGAAAAAAGCATGTCGTATAACCCAACGCTCACAGCACTGGCGTTAACGCCTGATGCATTCATGCGCCTGCAGGGGATTGTCGCCTGGTCAAGCAGCAGCGATTAATGGTCAATAGTATTGTGAATTAGCTGGGTACGATGGCGTTGTTAATATCGATATAAAAACTCTGTTGAGTTTGCCTTTAGTACAAAAATATTGCATCAGACATCATTATCAACAGAGTTTTCAAAAGGAGGCTTATTATTTGTTTATCCAGCCAGAATGATCGCACACATAAATTTCATTAAGCGATAAATCATGTGGGATTTGCCCAAGGGAATCGGCAATCTCATCGTATGGTGGCGGCAACGAAAATGAGAGACCGTAGTCCTGGTCAACAATCAGCGCACCGTTCAGGATACGCAGGTCTTTGCTACGCTGAGAAAGTTCTTGCATGGTTATACCGGCATACAATCTATTTTTATATTTCCCGGCATATTTTTCATTGCAGCCGACTGAAACAATAATATCATCCGTGGTGGTTACTATTATTAGCGTGCCATTTTGTATCGAATAAGCATACCGGATTTCACTGGACGGTGCAGGCAGAGAATACTCTTTAATTTCCACAGTATAATTATTAAAAATGTCTTCCAGGTAAAGGTCAATGGAATCGCCAAGAAGAACATTCCCTAATGATATAAAGCTCACAATATCCGCGTTAAAGTCAACCATAAACATCCTTCCGTAACTATTAAACCATCTCTGATGCACGATATATAAAATTAAGTAAACCCAGAATAAACCAATACTAAATGCGAGTAATTTCTTTTATCAGTTCCTTGAAAGGATGCGCTTTTCTATGCAGTGTAGCGCATGCATTAGCTTTTCTTTTATAAATATTTTTTCATCGAATAACGGCTGTTATGTCCATAAAATAATGTACGACAAATCGTATACGTTATATTTTCATTATAAAAACTACGGTTATTGGTAGGTCTACCCGTCACGTTTCGAACACATTTTATCACTGGTATGCGTTTCAAGTCTGATAAGGAATTTCCGAAAGGCGTATGCATTGCTTATGCTATCAATCACATCGAATGCAAAACAGTTAGCGGCATAATTAAGAGCGACAACATTTTCCGTTGCCAGAGATTGTCGATTAATATTTTTTATGGTGAATGTAATTTGTTACATCGGCAGATTAGGAATGCGGTTCGCGTATGAATGAGATTATTCGAACACTAATAATTCTTATGCTTCGGAATCGTGCTTATCCTCAATGTTAAGCGCTGTGCTAGAATGACCAGGCAATATGTTCACTTAGGATGAGTACACGAATAATGAAAAAAAACCAGGCAGATGAATTAACTGCCGAAAAGCAATTAAGAGCATTCTACAACAACGATTTTATCCGCGTTTACCAGGCTTATTCCGACACCATCGCAGACAGCGCGCTTGCGCATGGCACCTTCGTCTCGCCGCCTTTCAGTATGACCCGCATGACGTGGATTAAACCCTCTTTTCTGTGGATGATGTACCGCTCCGGCTGGGGAAAGAAAGATCCAAATCAGCGCCGGATTCTGGCGATTGATCTTACCCATGACGGGTTTAAGCAAATCCTTAATCAGGGAATTTTGAGCCATCACCGGTACTCAGGCGCAGAAGAAGCTGAGTGGCAAAGCCAAATAAAAGCGTCAGATGTGGTGATCCAGTGGGATCCGGAGCGTGATATCCGTTTGAACAAACTGGATCACCGCACGATTCAGATAGGATTGCGCAATCAGGCGGTCGCCGATTACTGCCAGAAATGGATTGTGAACATTAGCGATGTTACGGAGCTTGCCGCAAAAATTCATGAATTGGTGGAAAATGACCGCATCAGCGAAGCGCTTGAATTGTTACCGGAAGAGCGGATTTATGATATTTAATTAACATGGGTTATGTAAGAAATAGAGTTTAACCGTCGAAACAATACAGTCAGCCATGAAGACTGGATGTATTATCGAGATGCTCATGGTAGTTTTTTTAATATTATCATTCATTCCCAGACACAGCTTTAAGCATATAAAAATTATTTTTAACCTAAAAAACCTCTCAATATATTCATTGCCCCTGGCATTAACTTCGGAGAAATAAGCAGAGTTTCCCTTTGATGAATATTGAAACATACCTTCAAGATTATCGTGAAGGATAAAAAGCACATAAATTATTTTTTAGGAACAAGGTCTTCATCTTTATACGTATCAAAAAAACCGTCTAACTCCCGATACAATGCATTTATCTCTCCCTCGCCAGGTGTATCTGCATTTCTGATCTTTACGGCCACTTCCATAATTAATTCATTTAAAATCGAGAAATCATCATTCATTTTTACCCCAAAAAGAACATAAAGAGGATTCCTGACGTATTAGTGTTTACGAATGTATATACTGCCGTCTTATCATATAACTTAAGAAAGATAATTTACCAGTAACTGTAACATAACCTAATTCAGAAAAAGAAGCAGCAACAAGCCCCTTCTTACTAGCTTTCATTTAAATATACTTAGCTATAAAAAATCCGCATACCGCATAAACTTAAATATCTATGCGCCGATGATTTCCAAACGAAAAAGCTTGGGCGTGATCGAACTCAAATAATTAAATCAGCCCAAAAACATCTCCTGAGGAATTTATATTCACATAAATTTCAACTTATCTGCCACGGCACAGCTTGCTATCTGAGCTTCTGACGGTTTTGTACCAACGAACGTTGACCCTGAAATATTGCACCCAGAGAAATTTGCTTCATCAAACTGACAGTTTTCAAAATAACAGGAATAAAAATTAGATTTTTTCAGATTAGCCCCCACAAAGTTACAATTAATGAACCTCATTTCACCAAGAACATTTTTTATTTTGCATTTAATGAAAGTACATGATTCGAACAATGCATTTATTCTTGTCGAGTCAAAAAGAGCATTATCAAAATTACATCCAACGAACTTTTCAGATAAATTCGCAGGCATTAAAGACTCAACAAAAGAGCAACATTCAACTATAGATGAAATTATGCTCCCACCACGAGACATCCCATACCCTTTAGTCATCTCATTAAGTGATAAGGAATAAGAAAAATCTATGTTTTGTAGGTAATGAAATTTAAGAGGCTCTCTAAACGGAAAACCTCTAAAATCAATTTTGCCTTCTTCAGTTATGCCAAAAGGATGCTCGCCCCAGCGAGAATTAGGCGTATTCTTATCCTTCCAGTTTTCTTTTTTAAGACTATGATTGATACCAAAATCCAATTCATGGTTCCATCTCTCAACTAATTCTTTTTTCAGTTTCTTACTCATAAAATGCCTCAATAAAGAATGTTGATCAAAAAATCCGTTACGCCGTCAACATTATATTTCATAATTTTAGGAGCCTGACCAGGCGTTGTTATATCAAACACAGCAACTTTTCCATTAGGTAAAGTTGCATGATAGTCAGGACGGAGATTACCCCACCATGAACCCGTTACATTCCGCTTTATGTCTATATCAGTTAAATATCTATTGTTTAATGTCAGTCTGTCAGTTATTTGTTGAATAGCATTGCCTCGGGAAACGTTTTTAAGCCATTGAGGTACATATTGATTATTAGCCCACCGCTGATAAATTTTTCCCCATGCTGTATTCATATGGCCCCCTCGGTCGAGTAATCGTGACGCACGTTGCGCAGCTGTATCTAATTCAGCAGCGGCACGATCGACTGCCTGGTGACCTCCTAACCCTTTACCACCGGAACCCACACCACATGCTGCCAACCCAAGCGGATCGATAAATCTTAATGTGTTCGGCACATAGTCATAAGTATTCAGCCCACCCAGTAACCCTATCGGGTCCATCTGGGTGTAACGTCCGCCGCAGGGGTCGTAGTAGCGGAAGGTGTTGTAGTGCAGTCCGGTTTCGCGGTCGAGGTACTGGCCCTGGAAGCGCAGGTTCTGCGGCACATCCCAGTTCGCGTTGCTGTTTTCCCGCTCGCTGCGTCCCCAGGTGGTGGAAACGCCCTGCCAGACGACATCGCCGCTGCTGTCGGTCACTTTTTCCGGCAGACCATTCAGCTCCATGTGATACCAGTAAACCTCTGCGTGTTCGCCCCGGCTGTCGACGCGGGCCAGCGGTTCGTAGCTGTTTTCCGTGTAGGTATACTGCACGGCCGCGTCCGGATTGCTGTCGCTGCATTCGCCGACCATCTGCAGTCCCGACCACACGTACTGCGTGCGTTCCGCGTTGCGGGTATGGCGTCGCCACACCTGTTTTTCCGTGCGGCGACCCAGCGCGTCATAACGGTATTCGGCCCGGGTGAACTCTGCGTCGCCCTCAATAATTACCTGGCTGATGCGGTGTTCATCGTCATAGCTGAAGCGCTGCACCGTGCCGCGATGGCTGTCGTGGCGTTCGGTCATGCGCCCGAAACCGTCATACTCCCAGCGCACGCCCTCCAGGCGTTTCAGCAGGTTGTCCCACACCGGCGGTAAATCCGGCGTGGTGCGGTTGTCCGCCGCGTCATACCAGAAACGTTCTTCGCCGGTTGGCTGAATGCTCTGCGTCATGCGCCCTGCGGCGTCGTAGCCCCAGAGTGACTGACGATATTTCTCCGCAGGGCTTGGCGGCGCGCCGTCGGTATACATCTGGCGGATAATCTGGTCGGCGCGATCCCACTGGTAGCGGTTATCCGTGGCTGTAAGTAAGCGCCGCTGGACTGAAAATAAGGATTTAGCGGAGATAAATTAATGAAAAACGGGAGCAATAAATTATTTCTCCCGCCCTGCATATAGCAGATTTATTCTCCTAAAGACGCCTCTATTTCTTGCAGTAAAAATTCTGCGAAACTATAAGCAACAATTTTCTTACTTCCATCTCTTTTAAATGATAATTCTGTTTCTATTACGGCAAACTCTCCATTTTCATTTTTAATGGAGGTATCTATAAAAAATGAAGGACCATAACCTGAAGATAATACCTTCACCATATTATGATCTATATCACCTGCTTTCCTTGCTTCTAAGGTTACATACTTAACGTCGGGTGCAGAGTTAGCTGATAGTCCCTGTTGTGATATTCCATAAAATGACAGACCATTGAACGTTAGCGTTCCATACTTTATTTATTTTACCCGCAAGAGCGAGACAGTGGCCCCGCAACACCTTTTCATCCATGTGACAGCACAACTCTGCAATATGCCACTACACTGCTCTCTTCAGTGTAATCGGGTAATCCACTGTTCTGTTAGTTAGGTCGCTTTTAATAAATTTTCAAAACGACCATTTGTAATACTAAAAGCAGTTGAGATATTGTTATTTAATAATCACCAACCAGCCCAAGCATCATATTTAAAATCCTCATCAATAGGCTTGAATTCAACTCCTTTTAAATTGAACGTCTCAAACTGTTCTTTAAAATATTTTGAGCATACCGGCTTTGATAACTCCTGACAGAAAAAGAGATTATTTTTTAATCCTTTTCTCACTACAAATAAATCAATCGTGTCATAATATGTTTTATCAAGCCCTCGAGCTTCTGGCGTGTTCAGCAAACCTGATTCAATGTCCTGAGAAATCGTATAGTTAGATTTTTCTTTATCAAGAATCTCAATATAATCCAGTAAAAAAAACAAATAATATTCTTTCTTAGGTTGTTTCTTTTTAAGGAGGGAGACCTCAACGGGAATATGAATGCTACGTACCAGAGATTCTTCACAGAGTTTCAAAAAATCAAATGAAACGAGGTTATCATTAACCAGAAAATCACTATCAAGTTGTGTGGTACTCGCTCTTAGACGATATGCAGGAGAAAAGTCAGTGGCACTTGGCGGAGCAGTAAAGATATCATAGTCCGGCAATTCAGGGGACCACTCCTTATCCATAAAGTACGGAGAGCCCGCATCATCTGGCAAATACTCCATAACGTAAAATTGTTCAGTTGTATTATTCATAACAATCTCCCAGTATTCGGATCAATTTTAAACATACCAGACTCAAGACCTTTGCTTGCCCAATCCTGAATATTTTTTACACCCAGAGCCAGTTGAGTATCACTCATCCTGTTTGCCTGACTTGCAAGTTGAGTTAATCGGCCTCTGACGGCAGCGGTATACTGATTATGATTAGACCAGTGGCCAGGGAGGCCAATTTTCCCTGCCAAATCTTGAGATCCAGGTAAGAAAATTCCATTTGAAGCACCGTCGCCATTCCAGCCAATTTTTTGAAGTCTTTCAAAGATTGGCTTGAAGTTTTTATCCTTTATCAGTTCTTCCGGAATAAGGTGATGGTTCGCCATGCCATCGCCACTCCGTGCTCCCATGTTACGACCTAACACACAACTGCTCAGCCCCAGCGGATCCACCCATCCCAGCGGATCCACCACATACGTATAGGTATTCAGCCCACCCAGTAACCCTATCGGGTCCATCTGGGTGTAACGTCCGCCGCAGGGGTCGTAGTAGCGGAAGGTGTTGTATTGCAGTCCGGTTTCGCGGTCGAGGTACTGGCCCTGGAAGCGCAGGTTCTGCGGCACATCCCAGTCCGCGTTGCTGTTTTCCCGCTCGCTGCGTCCCCAGGTGGTGGAAACGCCCTGCCAGACGATATCACCGCTGCTGTCGGTCACTTTTTCCGGCAGACCGTTCAGCTCCGTGTGATACCAGTAAACTTCCGCGTGCTCGCCGCGGCTGTCGACGCGGGCCAGCGGTTCGTAGCTGTTTTCCGTGTAGATATACTGCACGGCCGCGTCCGGGTTGCTGTCGCTGCATTCGCCGACCATCTGCAAACCCGACCATGCGTACTGCGTGCGTTCCGCGTTACGGGTATGGCGTCGCCACACCTGTTTTTCCGTGCGGCGACCGAGCGCGTCATAGCGGTATTCGGCCCGGGTGAACTCCGCGTCGCCCTCAATTATCACCTGGCTGATGCGATGTTCATCGTCATAGCTGAAGCGCTGCACCGTGCCGCGATGGCTGTCGTGGCGTTCGGTCATGCGCCCAAAACCGTCATACTCCCAGCGTACGCCCTCCAGGCGTTTCAGCAGGTTGTCCCACACCGGCAGTAAATCCGGCGTGGTGCGGTTGTCCGCCGCGTCATACCAGAAACGCTCCTCGCCGGTTGGCTGAATACTCTGCGTCATGCGACCAGCCGCGTCGTAGCCCCACAGCGACTGACGGTATTTCTCCGCAGGAGTTGGCGGCGCGCCGTCGGTATACATCTGGCGGATAATCTGGTCGGCGCGATCCCACTGGTAGCGGCGTTCGAAGACCAGCCGGTCACGCACATTGTCCATGCAGCGGCGCTGCGTGATGCGCCCGGCGATATCGTACTGCGTCTCCAGTTCCAGTGCGCCCAACGTGCGATGGGTTTCGCGGTGCAGTTTGTCGCGCTGATAGCCAGTGATAGGCAGCGTTTTGCCGCCGAACACGAGCTGCATCTCCAGCAAATGCCCGGTGCCGTAGCGCAGGTACTGCATCTGCCGCCCGTCCGGGAACGTGGTGGCGCTGAGGTTACTTAATGCGTCGTACTGGTGTTCGAATTTGCCAGCGTGGTTCTCCTCGCTCACCAGGTCGCCAAGTTTATTGCGCTGGAAAACAATCACTTCTGCATTTTCCGGTTCGCGCATATCAATCGCCGCCTGACGCCACTCCCTGTAGACATAGCGGCGCACTTCCGTTGCCAGTTCGCTATAGCGGTACTCGGTGCGGTGCTGCTCGGTTTCCCGTGCGATCATGCGCCCAAGCGCGTCATATTCGTAATTCATCACCTGCGGCGGCAGGTTGCTGCCGCTAACAGGGTGGCGCACCAGCGTGGCGACTTGTTGCAGGGCGTTGTACTGATATTCGGTTTGCCGTCCGGCGTAATCATACTGGCGCGTCAGCAAACCGGTGGCAGTGTAATCAAAGCGCCATTGCTGGTTGTTGGGGTTGGTCAGCGTCACCAGGCGACCCGCGCGGTTAAAGTGGAAACGGGTCACATGCCCGGCGGGATCGATGGCTTCGGTCACTTGCCCGCGCGCGTTAAGCGTCACTTTGCGCTCGCTGACGCCATCTACGCTTTGGCCGCATAACAGCCCGGCTTTGTTGTATCGGAAGAGGGTTTCGCGGCCATCGGCGCGGATGAACGTTTTGAGGCGACCAGCCGGGCTCCAGATATAGCGTTCGGTGTTGCCCATCGGATCGGTGGTCAGCGCAAGCCGACCGGCATCGTCATACTGGCGGCGGCTCAGATTGCCGGAACAATCCTCTTCGCGGATCAACTGCCCCAGCGCATCCCACCAGAAGCGGTGACTGTTTTCCAGCGCATCGATGCGGCGGAGTAAATCGCCCTGGTCGTTCCACTCAAAGCGGGTCACACCACCTTCCGGGTCGGTCAACGACACCACATCGCCCGCCAAGTTGTACTCATAGCGCCAGCTTGCGCCGTCCGGTAACACCTCGGTCAGCGGGAAATCGTACAGCGGGTGCCAGGTTTTCAGCGTCGCGCGATCGAGCGGATCGCGCTCCAGCGTCATGTTGCCGCGATCGTCCCACGCATATTCCCAGCGACCGCCGTCCGGCTGAATCACCGCAAGCGGCTGCTCGGATTTCCCCGACCAGCTAAATTGCCAGTTGCCGCCGTGCACATCGGTGTAGTCCGTGATGCGGTACAGCGCATCCCAGTGGTGCTCACTCACCACGCCTTCATCGTTGCTGACGCGGGCATAGCGTTTGGTTTCATCGGCGTCGATACGCCAGTTTTCCAGCACCGCGCCTTGCTCGTCATGCACCTGATAGGCGCTCACGCGCCAGTGGCAGGAATCGGCTGCGGGTCGCCACTGGTAATGGACGGTTAAGCCGGTCGAAAAGCCGTGCCAGGCCAGCATATCGCTGGCGCGATCCCAGCCAAACTGGCGAGTAACGATATCATCAGCGTCGGTAACGGCAATCAGTTGTCCTTGTTCGTTATAGCGATAGGACACCAGCAGATGGCGCGCGCCGCCGTAAACCTGGTAAACCGCACGCAGTCGTCCGAACGTTGCTTCGTACTCCAGCTCCACGTCCAGCGCTTCGTTATCGCTGGAGATACGCGCCAGTTGGCCTTGTTCGTTCCAGCTAAAATAGTGGGCGTTTTCGTGGCGGTCATACAGACGGTGCATACGCCACTCGCCGGGCCGTGTTGGATCCGGCTCATAAATCTGCTGCTCGCCGTCGCCGGTTTGAATAACCATTGCGCCGTTCGGGCTGCAAAACAGCTTCAGGCCGTCTTCCGGGTAGGAGATCATATCGCCGCTGAGCACTTCGCCCAGACCCAGCTCGCGCCCGCTCATATCACGGAAGATCAACTGGTTATCGGCCAGGCGCAGCAATCGTGTTTCAAACGGCAGCATCCAGCCGGTGCCGAGCATGCCGGTGGCGCGGTTGCGGCTGTGATAGATACGCTGCCAGTAAAGCGGCATACGGTCTGGCAGCACAAAATCGAGATCCTCTTCTTTGGCGAGGACTTTTGCGCCGGTAGGAATGTTCACCGGGAAGGCGGTATTCACCGCGCTGATGGCTGCGGCGGTAAGAACCTGTGAAATGGCCATTCCGCCGAGCGGGCAGATGATCTCTTTGAGCAGGCCGCGAATAAGCTGGCGCTCACAGGCCATTTTGATCAGGCGCGACAGCGCGCCAATACCCAGGCTCCCCAGCAGGTTACCAATCAGGTAAGCCAGCTGGTTTTTGCCGCTGCGGATATCGCGCACGGTAATGGTTTCGCCCCCGATGCGCACGCGCGGATCTTCTTTGACTTTGATTTCGGCTTCGCAGGTACTTTTCTCGCCGTTGCGCGCGGCAGGCTGGTTATTGATTAAAACGGTTCTGGAGCCCTGGGCGACAAAATTACTGCTGGTAACCATGTGCCCTTTTTTGCAGTCGACATTATCTTTCGGCATCGGGGTGGCATGCGGATCGGCGCTCTCTACCATCGGCTGCGTCAAGTCATCCCACAGGTTAGAGCCCCACTTTTTCATGTCGTCGAGCGTAAGATGGCTGGCGCGTTCGGCCACCGCCAGCAGCGCTGCACTCGGGTTGAGGGCGGTTTTCATCACCGCGGCTGCACCAGCAAGGGCTAACATGCCGATAGCCGCCCAGTCGATGCTCTCATCGGCAGGCGCGGCGGCAAGGTTTTGTAAGTAGTCCCTGTCCACCGTCGCGGCGGCGCGCGCCGCCTTTTTTTTCATGATAAAGACATCGTCCGAGCCGGATACGATATGCGCATCCGGCGGTCCGGGGTCGATGAGCGCATCCACCATTTTCCCGGCCGCATCACCAATTTTGCCCAGCGTACCGCTGACCATCAGCGCGCCAATCGCCACGGCGCCCACCACGGCGCCAATGCCCGTTCCGGCGACGAACACAATCCCCAGGACAATCGCCCCTTCTACCAACCCACTGACCATATCCGCCAGCGCAGAGCTATGAACCAGCGGGTCTTCAATGCGGGCCGCGATGTAATCCGTCATCCTTACGCCCTCAGCTGTAAACCTGTACGGATTGATGTCCAGAACGCATCGGCGTCCGTATCAAACGGCATAGTACGGCTGAGCGTCAGCACCAGCAGATGGTCGTCAATGCGGGTCACGGCGAGTTTTTCATAGATCACTGCGCCCTGGTTTTCGAAACGCAGCGACACTTCGCGGGCGGGCTGCCCGGCAACCGTGCTGTCCTGCGTTTCCCCGGTCACCACTTTGCGCATGCTGCGCTTCACTTTCGCCAGTTGCTGGTTAAGGAAACTCTCTTCGTCGCCGGGTTTGATATCCCACGCACGGGTGATCACCAGCGTGGCGTTGTTCTCTTTGAATTTCAGCACGTTAATGCTGCGATCCTGGTAAGCATCCGGCAGCGTGAGTTCGCCTTCGGAAAGTACAAATTGCGCCGTCGCCATTATTTATCCGTCCCTTGATTAAATGCCGCTTTTACCGCCGCCTGGATCTGCGCAATGGTGGGTTGCGCATCTTCACCTTTTGTCGGTTTTGTCAGGTTTAAATCCAGCAAGCCCGCAGTGTTGATAGCACCTGAGCCGATCGCATCGATCTGAAAATCCACGCATTTCAGCGTGACGGTGCCGTTTGCGCCCAGCGTCAGCACCGATTGACCCGCCACCAGCTGAATGCTGTTGTCAGAAGCCTGCACCAGCGGCCCTTGCACCATCTGTGTAAAGCCGCCACCAACCAGTTGTTCGTGCGAGAGCTGTGTTGCCTGGGTATGTTTGCCCGCCACCGAACCGGTGTAATCACGGGTGACGCTCACGCTTTGTGAACCGCCAACGCTGTGCGTCTCGTCGTTTTTGACGTGCGTATCCATGTTACGTTCCGCCTGGATCCACACCTGTTCTTCGCCCGCTTTATCTTCAAAACGCAGGGCGTTGGCGTTATCGACCGAGCCATCTTTTGAGCGGCTGAGGAAGCCCATCTGCGTGGCGGCAGCGGGCAGCGCCCACGGCGGCATACTGGCTTCGTTATAGACACGTCCGGTAATAATCGGCCGGTCCGGGTCGCCGTTGATAAAGTCGATCACCACTTCGTCACCCACGCGCGGGATCTGCACGCCGCCGAAGCCCTGCCCGGCCCATGCGCTGGAGACGCGCACCCAGCAGGAGCTGGTGTCATCGCCTTTTGCCAGCCGGTCCCAGTGGAATTTCACCTTCACGCGGCCATATTTATCCGTCCAGATGCTTTCACCCTGCGGGCCAACGACGCGCGCAGTTTGCGGGCCGTAGGTGCGCGGCCATGCGGTTTGCTGCGCCGGGCGGAACACCACCGATGAGGGGATAACGCTGAAATCAATGCGGTGAATGGTTTCGCTGTCAGCACCGCTGGCATAGCGGTTCTCTTCAAAAAAGTAGTTCGCCGCCGTCACCAGATATTCGCCGTTATCGTTAAAGAACGCCGCATTGGTCAACTGGAACGTGCTGCCCGGCACAATGCCAATTGCTGTTGCCGTGCCTTCAATTTGCTGATGCTCCACCTGCCAGCGTTCCTGGCGGATACGGGCGTAAAACTCGCCGTGACCGTGTTCGACAAAGCGGCCTGGCCAGTCATAAACATCGATGGTACCCGGCGAGGGTGAACTCGGATTTTGCCGCGCCTGGAACAGCCACGCGTTGGGTTTGCGGAAATCGTAGTCATCAAGACTATAAAGCCCCGGCGTTACGCTATCTTCCAGCGCCCACTGGCTGATGCCCTCTTCGTCGGTACTGCCACCGGAAGGGGTCTGGTGATAAGGGATCGTTTCGTAACCGCTGAAGGGATCATGCTGAGTCGCCGCATCCGTCAGCACCAGCATGTGTTTGTCCGCTTCGTGGCGGAAGTGGTAAGCAATGCCTTCCAGCTCCATCAGACGGCTGATGAAATCAAAGCTGCTCTCCTGGTACTGCACGCAGTAGTCCCAGGTACGATAGCTGCCGGTCAGTTTGTCTTCAATGTTGACCTGGTATTCGCCGAGCAGGGTTTTAACGATTTGCGGTACTGTCTGACCCTGGAAGATGCGCAGATTGCGGTCGCGCTTCATCGGCCACAGATCCGGTTCCACGGTAAGTTGATACACCGCGTAGCGGGTGCCGGAAAGTTCAATAGCGCTCACCGCCACGCGGGTGATTTTGCCGTTCAGGTAGCGCGGCGCACCGGTCAGCGTTTGGGTTGGAATAGCGACAGTCACCGATTTACCCAGCAGCGTGCTGCGGTCCATTCGCGCGTCGGTGCCCAGCAACTGCAGGTTAAAGGTGAAGGCTTCGGACAGCGCTTCCCGTCCGGAGATTTTCCAGAAAAGCAGTCCATCGACGGGTAACTGAACAGTAATTCGATTACTCATAAATCGGATCCTGACGTAGGGACATGCACGATTCCGGGTGCTGTCCAGAAGTTTAACGTTACGGGTTTGAGAAAAAGCTACCGCACGATTGCTGTAAACAAAAAGATCAATATTGTCTGGTTTTTCACGGCAAGAAATGCCAGGAATTATCCTAATCCGCGATTAACCTACTAAAAAAAGAGTCATTTTTTTACAAGCAGACGGGAACAATCGTTAAAAAATGACGCTTAGGCCAAATCTCATACCGCTAAATTGCTATTGCGCTGTTGCAACCGTGTTATTCAAAAGCGCTAAGTTAAATTATGCAATACATGTTTCGCGATTATTATCCCACTTTCACGCGAAAGCGCAGACACGCCAGATGAAAAGCAGTATAAGTTTTTAAAACACCCGCCGTTATATTATTTGCGTGATTATATAAAGTCTCATAATTATATGCCGATAAAATATAGCTCTATATGTCATTGCCATTTAACACCCATTAAATAAGAGTTAAGCAGGATTAAATTCGTAATAATCAGGAGGGGATAATGGAATTTTTTAATCAGTATGGACAGCGCATTGGTCAGGAGATCCAGGACTGGACAAAACGCCCGCTGCCAGAAAAAATTTCGCTTAAAGGCCGTTACTGCGACGTTGTACCGCTTGTCGTGGATCACGCGGAAGATCTCTTCCCGGAATGGCAAAGCATTGATGATGACCGGGACTGGACCTACCTTGAAGATCCCCGGCCGAAAGATATGACCGCATGTTATGCCTATCTCAGAAATCTCGCATCACGCCCTGACAGGATCTATTTCGCGGTACAAGATAAAGCCGATAAACAAATAAAAGGCATTTTCTATACCGGGAAATTCGATCAGGAAAATGGTTCTTTCGATATTGGTGACGTTAACTGGACGCCATTAATGAAAAGAACCCGCATGAGTACCGAAAGTCTTTACCTTGTTTTGTCTTACTTTTTCGATCAGTTGAAGTATCGCAGATGTGAATGGCGCACCGGCAGTTATAATGCGGACGCGATTCATTCGGCGGAACGTATTGGTTTTGTGAAAGAAGGAATTTTGCGGGAGAAGAAAATTCGTAAAGGGCGGCTTAGCGATATTACGGTGTTCTCGATTACCGTGCGCGAATGGTCGGGTCTCTCCTCAATGATGAATGGCTGGCTGAACGAGGACAACTTTGACGGTCGCGGCCGCCAGTTGCATAAACTCTCTTCATTCCGCCGCTACTGATAGCGCCATGCGTTGATTCATACCTCAACGCATGGCTCTGGAAAATTACGCTTTTGCCTGTTGTTTAAAGCGGAAGTCCTCCATAAATTCGCCCAGTTTTTCCACCGCACCGAGCGTTAGCGCGTTATAGATGGAAGCGCGCACGCCGCCGATCGCCCGGTGGCCGCCAAGGCCGGAGAAGCCCGCTGCTGCCGCGTCGTGCAGGAATTTATCTTCCAGCGCCGGCGTCGGCAGCGTGAATGCGGCGTTCATATCGGAGCGGAAAGCGGCATCGCCCCAGTTGCGGTAAAACCCGTTGCTGTCGTCAATCAGGCTGTAGAGCAGCCGCGCTTTTTGTTGGTTTATTTGCGCCATGTTTTCCAGCCCACCAACATCATTAAGCAGCCAGCGGGTGACCAGCAACACAACGTAAATGGCGAACACCGGCGGCGTATTCAGATTGGAGTGGGATTCCACCTGGCGGCGATAGTCCAGAAAGGCTGGCAGGTTGTGCGGCGCGTTTTGCACCACGCTGTCGCGCACCAGCACAATCGTCACACCCGCCGGGCCAATGTTTTTCTGCGCATGGGCGTAGATCAGTGAAAATTTTCCGGCGTCGCACGGTTTAGATAAAAAATCTGAGGACATGTCGCAGACGCGCGGCACGTCATCGCCCCCCAGAATGCGGTTAAATTGCAGACCTTCTACCGTTTCATTCGAGACGTAATGGATGTAGGGCGCATCGGGCGAGAAGTCGAGCTCATCATCGCCAGGCAGGCGGCGATAGCCCTCCTTTTCACCGCTCCAGATAACGCGAACCGGGCCTTCGCGCATCGCTTCGGTGATCACTTTGCGGCTCCAGTAGCCGGTGTCGAAATACTCCGCCGGGTGTTTTTTGCCGCGCAACATCGTCATTGGCACCATGGAGAATTGCTGTGTTGCGCCGCCCTGCAAAAAAAGAATATGGAAATCGGCGGGCAAACCGAGCAGCGTGCGAATGTTGTTTTCGGTTTCCCGCACCACATTCTCAAACCATTCTGAACGGTGGCTAATGCCAAGGATCGATAAACCGGCTTCCGGGACATTAATGATTGCCTGTTGAACCTGGTGTAAGACAATGTCCGGCAGCGCGCCCGGCCCGCCGGAAAAGTTGAGGGCATTATTTGGATTAAGTGACATATTTTCCCTGCCTGAAAAAAGGTTAAAACGAAACGCCAGCGCGCTGAAATAACATCTCGCGCATCGCGGTTTTGACTTTATGCATATGAATTTGCTTATTGGGGAACATGGCTTCATCGTCCATGGCGTGGACCACCATGGCCGGATCAATTTCGAAGATCAGCAGCTCGCCATCTGCGGTTTCCGCGCAGTCGATACCGATATATTCAAGCCCGGTGCGCTGGCTGATGGCGGCCAGTGCGGCATGATGACGTCCGGCGAAATTGGCGAAGGTATTAAAAAAACGCGCTTCCTGCGCACGTTTATCCGCATCTTCATACATCCCGGCGTTGACGTAGTGGATCATCCAGTGCGCGGAAACACCCATATGACAGGCAAACGGCTTACCGCCGATCAACACCAACCGCATTTTGCGAAACATCCCATCAGCGCCGCGGTAATCAACGAAGCGCGAAACAAAAAAATCATCGCCTGCGGTTTGCGCCAGATAAGACTCCAGTTCATCCGCCGCATCGATTTTTTGCAGCCCGTGTCCACCATGGCTGCCCACCGGGCGCACGATTATCGGAAAGTCATGGTTTTCGACAATGTGCGGCAATGTTTCTTGTCCGCATGCCACCGCCTGCAGCCCTGACCGGGTGGCATGCAGCGCCGGGCAGATAACCAAACCAGGCACATTTTGCAGCAGCAAGCTGGCGTTATGCCGCTCGGAAGTAGGGACGTTTTTCGGCGGGTTAAGTACCGGTTTCGACCAGCCGCGCAGGGCATATTCGAGGCGCAATAGCACGCTCTCCTGCTCATCGCTGGCTCCGATTGCCACCATCACCAGATCATGTTCAGGTAGCGGCGACGTAAGCGGGTTTTCAGCGTTCGGATCAACAAAGTAGTAGATCAAATCGATGTCGCTCTCTTCCAGCAGGCAATCAAGCGGGATGTTGGCAGAGAGGTTACCGGGCACCATGAGCATCAACAGCCGTAATGTCGCGGGCTGGCGCGCTGGCCAGTAATAGACACGCTGCATTGCCAGCGCTTGTTCCTGAATTTGTAAGCCCAGCGCTTCATGCCTGAGACTCATCATGGCGGTGGCGAGATTCATCCACAGGACAGCGTTGTCGGGGTTATTTTCTGCCTGTGCAATCATCTGCTGCGTAATGGCGGAAAAATCAACGCCGGCGATACTCATGCGCAAAAAAGGCGCCATTCCAAGAAATCGTTCAGACGAAACGTCTGATTCTGAAGTTAAAGACATTGTTATAGTTCCTGTTTGTGCTGTGCATATAACTTATGTTGCTACAAAACACTGACAGGCAATGAGGAGAATAGCGGCAATAATTAACGTGATAATTGAACGTAACTTACCGAAATTAATAGAGTTATTAACGAAAATGGCTTTGCGAGCAAAGCGCGCGATCGGGGATTATGGGTGTGAAATGTCGGGAAATTATGAAGAAAAACGGAAGAGAATATGGAGAACCCAAAAAGCCGCTACAACACGGCCAGAATTGAGGAGTAAACCTGAGCCAGCCGGCTCAGGTTTACGTTTGACTAGCGTGTGACTTCAATATTGGTCACTTTCACCGGTACCTCTTTGCCTTTTACCCACTGGGTTAATGGCATAAAGACGTTCAAATCAGACAGCCAGGCCAGCGTCTCTTTTCGCGTGTCGCCATCGCTTTCAATCTCGCAGGCGACTTTCCAGTAACGTCCGCTGAGCACACTGCTTACCTGGTGCGCGTCATCACTGCCGGTCACTTCGCAACGACGATTGATCACCGTATTCTTCTCATCTTTGCCCGTTTTCGGTGCCACCGTATCAAAGGTGAATGTCTGCCCCTGGTGCAGCGGGAAGCGCAGATTGGTGTGAAGTTCACGGGTTACCGTTGGGGTGTAACTCAGGCTGATGGCTCCTTTTAACTGCCCAAGGTTGCCCATCGTCAGGCGCTGCGCCTTGAACATTTTGTAGTTTTCCAGCAGCAGCATAAGCCCGTTGGGTTGCACATCGAGTTGCATCGGTACGACATCGTTATCGCTCCACTGCATGTTCCATGTCAGCTTTTTAAAGCGCGGTGTGGCCCACGGATTAACGATTTGCAGAGCCTGTTTTTCGATATCTGCGTGCAGCGGGAACTGGGCCATCCATTGCGGTGAATTGTTGGTGAAGTCTGGCAGACCCGGGCCAGACGTGGAGGAAACGCTTTTTTTCTTCGTTGACGGAACATACACCCCTTCCCCTTTAAACGCAGCTGGCGTGCTCATGGCGCAAAGCTGTTTGAACGCAGCGGCGGTGGCAGGTGTGTTGACAAATGTGTCCGCGCGACGCTGTGCCGCTTTACCGGTCAGGCTGTCCGAGACATAACCTTCGGGCGTGATATCCAGCCCGGCAATCACATTGTCATGCTGGGTTTCACAGTTATAACCATGTACTTCAAGTTTCAAATCGTAGGGCGCGTCATACGGCGGATCGAAAGTGATCTCGCTGTATTCAAAGCCAATTTTAGCGATCACTAACTCATTAACCCGCAACACAGAAGCCGTATCCAGCAGGATTGGCGTGTCGTATTTCGACATTTTCTCGATATAGACCCAGCCTGGGTTTTTCAGTCGGGAAGCCTGGCAAAGATTTTTAGCAATATCATCCAGCGCGCTTTGGGGTTGTGGCTCTGCGTAACGGTCGTAGCTGTCGCCGTAGAAGCGGCGAACCACCGCGTCTTTATCATCCAGCATTTCCCAGTACAGCTTCACCGCTTTGTTGGTGGTGCAATCAAAACCATCCCAGCGGTTAATGTGTTGCCCGTCGTCAAACACCACCTGATTCATGGCGGAAATGCGGTCGTTCACACGCAGCATTAACAACGGGTTTACTGTGTTGCTAACGATTTTTTTGCCCTGGATTTCAGGGTAATCAGTGGCTTGAGCGCTAATAGCGGTGGCAAGCAGTGCAGGCAGAAGTAACGTGCCGGTTTTCATTCTCATTCCTTGTCAGAGATATTTTTCAGTCATTGCGCAACAGAGGGCGTGCTGAGGTTATCGGCAGAGGACGGCAAATATTAAAGGCGTAAAAACAATCGGCTCCACGAAAAATTGACGCGGCTTTATTTTAATTCCGCGACCTGCATCAAGCCGGACGGACGATTTTGAGATTTTCCTGATGAGGGGTAAAGGCAAGACAAAGTGTAAAATATGTAACGGCGTGTGAGTCTTTATATCAAATTTATCTCCTGTTCATGGCGCTAATGCAACGTGCCGCGAGGAATTTCTTAATGAAGAGCATAACTTAGGATATATCATGTATATGATCTAACTTTATTATTATGGCTGGCATAATTTATTTCTTCTGCCAAAGAAATAATCACCACCAGGCCATCAACAAAAATTTCTTATTTTAAAATCCGCAAAGAGAAGTAATAGCGGATGTCACACATTCGTCCGTCATTTACTTACCACGGGTAATAAAGCGAATTTCTTTATTTCACAACGCCTACGCAGAATAGCAACCCTGCGTCAGACAAGAATAAATATAACAATAACTTGCCTTAACGCTGCACATACATTTAGAGGCAGCGGAATAGATAAAATCTGCAGCGATAAGGTCACTCATCGCTTTATCTGGAATGGTGTAATAACAACATGAGGTGCCCCTGATGAAAGGCGAAGCCATTAAACAACGCGTGAGAGATAACCTCAAATCGCTGAAAAGAACGATGCGCAACCTGCATAAAAAATGGAAATATCGCAATAATTTCACTTCGCAAGTACTTTGGGTTTCATTGGGTGAGAATTGCCTTCCCGATGATATTCTTCGCCGACATAACCGAAAATCCTTCAGTTCCGTTTTTTCATCTGGCCGCTCGAATATTGAATATATTCTGCAAATGGAAAAAGACGATTATCGCCATTTGCTGGAAAAAGAGCATTTACAACATTTCCCGGATGGTGAGCATACTGTTGTGCGTTCAACGTTTTACGAAAAATGCGTGGGACAATACAGCGAAAGACATATGCTGGGCTTTGAATTCACCCATCATGACCCGCTAAGAATTAAAGAAGACAGCCGCGCATTTCAACGCCGCATTTCCCGCCAGCTACAATACCGGGGCAAAAAAGATTTTGTGTTTCTCTATCATCACAGAATCACCGAGCATTCGGATCTCTCCCTTTTACGGGAACATCTCAACGCATTTCTGTCGTTGTACAACGCGCAAGGCTGCGACTGTAAGATCGTGCTTTTCTATCAATACATTATTGCGGCAAATAGCGCCAAACGTATCGACTTCACGCCGCATGAAAGCGGTTTGCTGGAATTTGTATGTCATACCCACGAGATATGGGGCGGGGATGATTTAGAGACATTCTGGGCGAAAAAAGACGATGCCCTTTTCGCCCAGATGTTCGAAACCGTGGACCAGTACAACCTCAGCAAACACCGCACGTTTCCTGAAAGCGTTCTCGTCTCCACCGGCTCAAGCGTACCGCTGTAACAAAAGAAACATGAGCGATTCACCGGCGATAAAAAAGCCCGGGCAGGGCTTTTTATTCATCGCAGCGCGGACTCAGGCAGAAGGATCCGCCGCTAAGGCTTGTGCGCAGGCCCAGGCACTCGACCACGCCCACTGGAAGTTGTACCCGCCAAGCCAGCCGGTGACATCCATCACTTCACCAATAAAGTACAGCCCCGGCACATTGCGGGCTTCCATGGTGCGCGACGACAACTCATGAGTATCGACGCCGCCGAGCGTCACTTCCGCCGTGCGATACCCTTCGGTACCATTCGGCTGCACGCGCCAGTTCGTCAGCAGCGCAACCAGATTCTCCTGCTCGCGGCTATTGAGCTGTTTCAAGGTGACATCCGGGATCTGTCCAAGCTGTTGCAGACACTCCACCAGCCGTTTTGGCAACTGCAAAGCCAGCGTGTTTTTCAGGCTCTGATTCGGGTGCGCATCGCGCTGCTGATTAAGGAAGCCGTCCAGATCGACATCGGGCAGCAAGTTGATGCTGACAAATTCACCCGGCTGCCAGTAGCTGGAAATTTGCAAAATGGCCGGGCCGGACAATCCCCGATGGGTAAACAGCAAATTTTCGCGGAAAACCGTGCCGTCCTCGGCGGTAATCACCGATGGCACCGAGACGCCGGAAAGCGTCTGCATCTGCTCCAGCAGTGGCTTATGCAGGGTAAACGGTACTAACCCGGCGCGCGTTGGCAGCACCTTTAAACCGAACTGCTCAGCGATTTTATAACCAAACGGCGAGGCTCCCAGCCCCGGCATCGACAAACCGCCGGAAGCAATGACCAGATTTTTCGCCTGCACGCTTTCGCCGTTGAGTTGCAAAGTGTAGCCATCGTCGTTGTGCTCAACGCTAAGCACTTCCGTACGCAGGCGCTGGATAACGTTGCCCTTTTCGCATTCGGCCACCAGCAAATCGACAATTTGCTGCGCCGAATCATCGCAAAAAAGCTGCCCCAGCGTCTTTTCATGCCAGGCGATGCCGTATTTACCGACCAGATCGATAAAGTCCCACTGGGTGTAGCGCGCCAGCGCAGATTTGCAAAAATGCGGGTTTTGGCTCAAATATGCCGCAGGCTCGACATAAAGGTTAGTAAAGTTGCAGCGTCCGCCGCCGGACATCAAAATCTTGCGGCCGGGTTTTTTGCCATTATCCAGCAATAACACCCGACGGCCCGCCTGCCCGGCCAGCGCCGCGCAGAACATGCCCGCCGCACCGGCGCCGATAACAATGGCATCAAACTTTTCCACAACTTCACCCTCATTGATAAATCGTGGCGGATTGTAAAGAGTTCACGCTGGTCGCACCAGCGTGAATACGCGCGAAAGGTAACAGGGCATTGAAAAATATAAATTAATTTTAAAATCCCAGTTTAATTTAAGAAATAATGTCAAAAAAAATCCATAATTCACTTTGCCGACGCTGCCAATGTCCCTGATAATGCGCCGCGTTCATGTCCTCAAAATGGCTTAACGACCTATGGTACATTTGTTTGCCGGCCTGGATCTTCATACCGGGCTATTACTCTTGCTTGCTCTGGTTTTTGTTCTGTTCTATGAA
Organism: Kosakonia sp. LAM2021; assembly: GCF_016620385.1. Taxonomy (NCBI): domain Bacteria; kingdom Pseudomonadati; phylum Pseudomonadota; class Gammaproteobacteria; order Enterobacterales; family Enterobacteriaceae; genus Kosakonia; species Kosakonia sp. LAM2021. The sequence goes on along the minus strand of NZ_JAENHT010000002.1, from coordinate 304,245 downwards.
GCTATTAACGGCTTCCATGACACAGCCAACGCCGTAGCAACCGTCATTTATACACGCGCTATGCGTTCTCAGCTGGCGGTCGTGATGGCAGCGGTGTTTAACTTCTTCGGCGTCTTGCTGGGTGGGTTGAGCGTCGCGTATGCGATCGTGCATATGTTGCCGACCGATCTGCTGCTGAATGTTAGCTCTGCGCATGGTCTGGCGATGGTCTTTTCCATGCTGCTGGCCGCTATTATCTGGAACCTTGGCACCTGGTATTTGGGCCTGCCTGCTTCCAGCTCCCACACCCTGATTGGCGCGATTATCGGTATTGGTTTAACCAATGCATTGATGACCGGTACCTCAGTGGTGGACGCGTTAAACATCCCGAAAGTGCTGAATATCTTCGCTTCGCTGATCGTTTCACCGATCGTAGGCCTGGTCTTCGCTGGCGGTTTGGTGTTTATCCTGCGTCGTTACTGGAGCAACACGAAAAAACGTGCGCGCATCCATATGACCCCCGCTGAACGCGAGAAAATCGACGGCAAGAAAAAGCCGCCGTTCTGGACGCGTATCGCGCTGATCCTCTCCGCGATTGGCGTGAGTTTCTCGCACGGTGCGAACGACGGTCAGAAAGGTATCGGCTTGATTATGCTGGTGCTGATTGGCGTTGCGCCTGCGGGCTTCGTGGTCAATATGAATGCCTCTGGTTACGACATCACCCGTACGCGTGATGCCGTCAACAACGTGGAAACGTACTTCCAGCAACATCCGGCGCTGCTGCAAAAAGCGACCGGTGTCGATCCGCTCATTCCAACGCCGGAAGAAGTGGCCACCCAACCGGGTGAGTTCCATTGCCATCCGGGCCGCGCCATTATGGCGCTGGATCGCGCGAAAACGATGCTGACCAACGTTGAAAGCTACGACAAACTGCCAGTGGAACAACGCAGCCAGCTGCGTCGCATTATGCTCTGCCTGTCTGATATCACCGATCAGGTGGCGAAGCAGCCGGAAGTCAGCGCTGACGACCAGCGTCTGCTGAAGAAGCTGAAAGGCGATATGCTGAGCACCATCGAGTACGCGCCAATCTGGATAATCATGGCCGTCGCGCTGGCGTTAGGCTTAGGTACGATGATTGGCTGGCGTCGCGTGGCGACAACCATCGGTGAGAAGATCGGTAAGAAAGGCATGACGTATGCGCAGGGCATGTCCGCGCAGATGACGGCCGCCGTTTCTATTGGTCTGGCGAGTTATACCGGGATGCCGGTTTCCACTACGCATGTACTGTCGTCTTCCGTTGCCGGGACGATGATCGTCGACGGCGGTGGCCTGCAGCGCAAAACCGTGACCAATATTTTGATGGCCTGGGTCTTCACCCTGCCAGCATCGATTATTCTGTCCGGCGTGCTCTACTGGCTGTCGCTGCATCTGATTTAACGCGTTTTTCGCGCACGACAAAAACGGGTCAGCTTGCTGGCCCGTTTTTTTATGATTTCAATTCAGTGCCAAATCAGCAGCGCGATCAGGCTTACGACCACCAGACCGCAGAGCGAACTGGTTAAAATGAACAGACGGCGCACACGCTCGCAGCGGCGAATAAATTCATCATCATGATGGTCGCGATAGCGCTGGGCGTAGATATACCACACCAGCCGCATCTGTTTGCTCGGTTGACCGTGGGAAGTGAAAAAGCCGCCACCGTCCACGTATTGATAAAGTAGAGGATCGCATCCGCGAAGTACTACTAACAGCGCGCGCAGCGATGAGTAATAACGCGCCATGTTAACCACACATACGACACACAAAGCCCAAAACAGCGCAACAGTGCTGATTACCATATCCCCTCCCCGGCGACCGCCCACAGAGATTCGCTCCTGGACCCTCGCTCCCGGATACCCAACCAAGCCAAACAACGAAGAGTATTAATCGCCGTACGGGATGACAACACAGGCGGTGTCCCGCAATTGACTTCGCTTCCATGCGCCAGACAACTGAGGGACACCGTCTGTTTTCCGTACGGTTTATTTATAGTGTAGGAGATCAGTTTATTTTTTTGCCACCAGCATCACCGTCATCAACGCATCTGGCTGTAAATCTGGCTTAAGTGAATCGTGATCCAGGTTGATTGACGGTGCTAAAAGAGCGTTATAAGGTAGAAATATCTTCACAATGAGATCTTTAAGGCCGGGCGCTACGCTCACGTGAAACGCAGGATGCGGGCGCAGTGCAACAGCATCAGGGGGTTTTAACCCCGATGGTCATCGACAACTTATGGAAGGAGTAACACTATGGCTTACAAACATATCCTTATCGCAGTCGATCTCTCCCCCGAAAGCAAATTGCTGGTTGAGAAAGCGGTATCCATGGCGCGACCGTACAACGCGAAAATTTCCCTGATTCATGTCGATGTAAACTACTCCGATCTTTATACAGGCCTTATCGACGTTAACCTCGGCGATATGCAAAAACGAATCTCCGACGAAACGCATCAGGCACTGACCGAGCTTTCCACCAACGCAGGTTACCCGATCACTGAAACCCTGAGCGGCAGCGGCGATCTGGGGCAAGTACTGGTGGATGCTATTAAGAAATACGATATGGATCTGGTGGTGTGCGGCCACCATCAGGACTTCTGGAGCAAACTAATGTCTTCCGCGCGTCAGCTTATTAACACCGTGCACGTCGATATGCTGATTGTCCCGCTACGGGATGAAGAAGAAGATTGATATTTCGCTAACGGCTAAACGTTAGGCTAAATACCGCCCGGCTCGCGCAATGCGGCCGGGCTTTTTATTGCTTACGGAAAACCCCATGCGGTGAGCGTTGTCATCAACAGGTTTTAGCTTCGCGTTGTCCGGAGATTTTAATCTCACAGAAATGGCACGTTTTTAGTACACCTTTCCGGGGCGCAATCCATGCTGTCTTCTGTGACCGCGGATGATTACTCGCCGGAACCGGGGTAAATATCGAAGCGATGACTTTTCGTGACGACCGCCGATTGGGTCGCGCACCCTGCCAGCGGCGGTGCATAATCCGGGCGTTTAACCACCACGCGTTTAATAGCGAGCTGGCGCGCGGGCTCAAGTAAACCGTCGGCATCCAGATCCGGGCCAACCAGCGACTGAAACACCCGCATCTCCTTTTTCACCAGCGCGCTTTTCTGCTTATGCGGGAACATCGGGTCGAGGTAAACCACCTGCGGGCGCGGTGTAATATCCGCAAGGCCGGTCAGGCTTGAGGCGTGAATCAACTGCAACCGTTCACGCAGCCACGGGCCAATCTCCGCATCGGCATAGCCGCGATTAAGACCATCTTCCAGCAATGCGGCGACAACCGGATTGCGCTCCAGCATCCGTACCCGACAGCCCACCGATGCCAGCACAAACGCATCGCGCCCAAGCCCGGCGGTCGCATCCACCACCTCCGGCAGATAGCTGCCTTTGATGCCAACCGCTTTCGCCACCGCTTCACCGCGCCCGCCGCCAAACTTGCGCCGGTGCGCCATGCCGCCGGCGACAAAGTCGACAAAAATCCCACCGAGCTTCGGTTCGTCGCGCTTACGTAGCTCCAGATGCGTCGGCGTGAGCACCAGCGCCATCAGGTTGTCGTTGTCCTGCTCCAGCCCAAAGCGGGCCGCAAGAACAGATAAGGCGCCGTCTCCGGCGCCTGTTTCATCCAGCAAACAGATTTTCAATGCATTAGCCTTCGATACCGTAATGCTCAAGCATCGCGTCAATCTGCGGCTCGCGGCCACGGAAGCGTTTGAACAGATCCATGGGCTCTTCCGAACCACCACGAGTCAGGATGTTATCGAGGAACGACTGCCCGGTCTCGCGGTTGAAAATCCCCTCTTCTTCGAAGCGGGAGAACGCATCTGCCGCCAGCACATCGGCCCACAGGTAGCTGTAGTAACCTGCCGCGTAACCACCGGCGAAAATATGGCTGAACGCATGCGGGAAGCGCCCCCACGACGGCCCCGGCACTACCGCAACCTGGCGTTTGATTTCTGCCAGCGTTTCGAGGATTTTCGCCCCTTGCTCCGGACTGAACTCGGCATGCAGGCGGAAGTCGAACAGGCCGAATTCCAGCTGACGCAGAATAAACATCGCCGCCTGATAGTTCTTCGCTGCCAGCATTTTATCCAGCAGCTCCTGCGGCAGCGGCTCGCCGGTTTCGTAATGACCGGAGATAAACGCCAGCGCTTCCGGCTCCCAGCACCAGTTTTCCATAAACTGGCTCGGCAGTTCGACTGCATCCCACGGCACACCGCTGATACCCGCCACGCCGGCGGTTTCAATGCGCGTCAGCATATGATGCAGGCCATGACCAAACTCATGGAACAGGGTGATCACTTCATCATGGGTAAACAGCGCCGGTTTGCCATTCACCGGGCGGTTAAAGTTACAGGTGAGATAAGCCACCGGTTTTTGCAGCGAACCATCGGCTCTGCGCAACTGACCCACGCAGTCGTCCATCCAGGCGCCGCCGCGTTTGTTCTCGCGAGCATAGAGATCCAGGTAGAAGCTACCGCGCAGCTCGTTGCTCTCGTCATACAGTTCGAAGAAGCGTACATCCGGGTGCCAAACGTCGATATCTTTGCGCTCTTTGGCGGTGATGCCATAAATGCGTTTCACCACTTCGAACAGACCGTTCACTGCGCGCTCTTCCGGGAAGTACGGGCGCAGCTGTTCGTCGCTGATGCTATAAAGATGTTGTTTCTGTTTTTCGCTGTAGTAGCCAATATCCCACGGTTGCAGCTCATCCACACCGAACTCGGCTTTAGCGAAAGCGCGCAACTGCGCCAGCTCTTTTTCGCCCTGCGGACGCGCACGTTTGGCGAGATCGGTTAAAAACTCCAGCACCTGCGACGGGTTTTCCGCCATTTTGGTGGCCAGCGATTTAAAGGCGTAGCTTTCAAAGCCCAGCAGTTGCGCCAGCTCGTGGCGCAGCGCGAGGATCTCTGCCATCACCGGGCTGTTGTCCCATTTCCCGGCGTTCGGGCCTTGATCGGAAGCGCGGGTGCTGTAAGCGCGATACATCTCTTCACGCAGCGCCTGGTTATCGCAGTAGGTCATCACCGGCAGATAGCTCGGGATATCCAGCGTCAGCAGCCAGCCTTCTTGCTCTTTGGCTTCCGCTTGCGCTTTCGCCGCCGCCAGCGCGCTTTCCGGCATACCGGCCAGCTCCGCTTCGTCCGTCACCAGCTTGCTCCAGCCCATGGTGGCGTCCAGCACGTTGTTGCTGTAGATGTTGCCGAGCTCAGAGAGACGCGCGGCGATTTCGCCGTAACGTTTCTGTTTCTCCTTCGGCAAGCCGATGCCCGACAATTTGAAATCACGCAGCGCGTTATCGACCGATTTCTTCTCAGCGATGCTCAGCGAAGCGTAATGCTCCCCGTCGCGCAGATCGCGGTAGGCGTTGTATAACCCTTCGTTCTGCCCAACCCAGGTGCTGTATTCAGAGAGCAGCGGCAGCGTTTGTTCGTAAGCCTCGCGAAGTTCCGGGCTGTTTTTCACCGAGTTCAGGTGGCTGACCGGCGAGAAGAGGCGACCAAGACGGTCATCCACTTCCGCCAGCGGCTGGCAAAGATTCGCCCAGGTATACGGGCCGCCCTGCGCGACAACGCTTTCCACCGCGTTCCGGCAATCGTCCAGCGCTTTGGTCACGGCGGGAACAACATGCTCAGGAAGGATTTGAGAAAACGGTGGCAGCACGAAAGGCGTCAATAAAGGGTTGGTCATATGCGCAGTCCTTGGAATGAGGTGAATAAAGCGCTCAGGCGCTTGGCAATGTTTTCTAGCATGGGGTTAAGTGTAGGAGATTTCAATCCCGGACGTTGCGCTTAGCTGGGTATCGCTGCAATAAGCAGCAGCGAAGAAAAAGCCCGGCGACATTGCACCAGCCGGGCGTCGTTATGCGGATAACTCAACGCGCTTTATGCGCCATTTCGAAGGCGGCGGACAAGTTCAAACGCTGCCAGAAATTTTGCTCATCTGTCGTGCCGGAAAGCGGGTAACCCGCCGGTAAGGCCGTTTTGACCATCAACGCACGGCGCTGACTGGCAGAAAGGTTCGGCAGCGCCGCTTCCAGCAGCACTTCTGCGCCTTGCGGTACAGTCACCGCTTTCGCTGCCCCTTTCTGTTGTGGCAGATCGTAGGTCATTGTAAAGCGGTAGAAATCGCGCATTGCCGGGTCACGATAAGGATCGTCTTTACCGGCGGTCTGCGCGCATTGCGCCAGCGTCGTACCGCACTCTTTTTCCAGCGCGGCACGCAACTGATCGCGGGCTTCGTTAAACATCGCACGGTAAGCCGCATCGTTGAGGTAATGCGCCACATTGCGCTGCGCCACCATGCGCGACCCCATAACATCCAGCGGATAATGCACGCCTAACACCACGCGCGAGTAGCCGTAGCGCGCACCGCGCGTCATCAACGCATCAAAACGTTCCGGGAGCATTTCCGCCATCAGCAGCGCATCGGTATAGCCGGTATTGGTGTGGCCGCTCGGGAAAGAGCCGCCGTCTGCGGTGTAGGCTTTATTGTCTTTCACCACCACATCGTCCGCCACCAGGTGAATGGTGTTGCCCGCAATCAGGAATGGACGCTTGTAATCAAAGTGCTTTTTCGCCGCGCTGGTGCTGATCTCCGTAGCTTTGATCAGCGCCGCGGCTTTACCCAACTCGCCTTTGTCATAGGCGGTGAGAAACGCTTTGCCCAGCTTTGGTCCCAGCGCATCGGCAATAAAGTAGAGATAGCTGATGCCTTCGGCATCGGCCAGCGCCTGGCGACGTAAACCTTTTGTCGCGTTGAGGTTAATTTCCTCGGCAGTTTGCAGGTTGGCATCCAGCGTCGTTTTTGGCAGCGAACTAAATGCGGAAAGTAGTGCAATCCCGGCTTGCTGATTGGCTTTGACCTGGAAGTCATAACCCCGCGCTTTTAGCCACGCGTTGTCCGCTTGTTGATGCTGGGCTGAGTGCTCAAGTTGATCGCGCGTCAACGAGGAGGCACTTCCCTGCAACGCCTGGCGCAAGCCCGCCAGCGACTGCGCTTCCAGTACAACATACGCCTGGCTTTCTGACGCAGGCGTCGTCGTATTCGCGATATCGCGCGCTTGCATAACGGAAATATCTTTCGCGCTCGCCTGATGAGCCAGTAGCAGCGCGGCAGTTAAAAGCGTGAGACGAATTTTCATTTTTTATCCTTTTATTCAAACAATTGCCTTGCCTGAAAGCGACGCTAGCCCCGCAGTTTGACATTTTCATGACACAGTTATGTTTTGAAACTTTTTGCGCCCCGCTGAAACAAGCGGGCGCGGGCTACGGTAATCTGCGCCAATCTGCGGTAAACTGTGCGAAATCTCGTTTATTTTCCGGAATCTCAGTATCCATGCTCAGTTATCGCCACAGCTTCCACGCAGGCAACCATGCCGACGTCCTTAAACACACCGTTCAGAGCCTGATAATCGAAGCGCTGAAAGAAAAAGAGAAACCGTTTCTCTATCTCGACACCCACGCAGGTGCCGGGCGCTATCAGCTTTCCGGCGAACATGCAGAACGCACTGGCGAATATCTGGAAGGCATTGCCCGTATCTGGCAGCAGGATGATTTACCGGCTGAGCTGGAGCCGTACATGAACGTGGTGCGTCATTTCAACCGTAGCGAGCAGTTGCGTTACTACCCGGGTTCTCCGCTGATTGCCCGCGAACTACTGCGCGAGCAGGACAGCCTGCTGTTGACTGAACTGCACCCGAGCGACTACCCGCTGCTGCGCCAGGAGTTCCAGAAAGATAGCCGCACTCGCGTCGCGCGCGGCGACGGCTATCAGCAGTTAAAAGCCAAGCTGCCGCCGGTTTCCCGTCGTGGTTTGATCCTTATCGATCCGCCCTACGAAATGAAAACCGACTATCAGGCGGTAGTCAGCGGTATCCACGAAGGTTACAAACGTTTTGCCACCGGCGTTTACGCACTGTGGTATCCGGTGGTGCTGCGCCAGCAAATCAAACGTATGTTGCGCGATCTGGAAGCCACCGGCATTCGCAACATCCTGCAAATCGAGCTGGGCGTGCGCCCTGACAGCGATCAGCGCGGCATGACGGCTTCCGGCATGATTGTGATTAACCCACCGTGGAAACTCGAAGCGCAAATGAACAGCGTGCTGCCGTGGCTGCACAGCAAACTGGTGCCAGCCGGTACCGGGCATACGCTGATTCACCAGGTGGTGCCGGAGTAATCGCAGCCATTGGTGGAACCTTTTCGGCTGCGCGCTACAATCGCGAATATTTTCGACTTCGTTCAGGATTAAGGAAACAACCATGAGCAAACATTACGACTACATCGCTATTGGCGGCGGCAGCGGCGGTATCGCATCGATTAACCGTGCGGCTATGTACGGTCAAAAATGCGCGCTGATCGAAGCAAAAGAACTTGGCGGCACCTGCGTGAACGTCGGTTGCGTGCCGAAAAAAGTGATGTGGCACGCGGCACAGATTTCTGAAGCGATTCATCTGTACGGCCCGGATTACGGCTTCGATACTACCGTAAACCATTTCGACTGGAGCAAACTGGTTGCCAGCCGTAGCGCCTACATTGACCGCATTCATACCTCGTACGATAACGTGCTGGGTAAAAACAATGTCGATGTGATCCGGGGTTTCGCGCGCTTTGTCGATGCCAAAACCGTGGAAGTGAACGGCGAAACGATCACTGCCGACCATATCCTGATCGCCACCGGCGGCCGTCCAAGCCACCCGAATATTCCGGGCGTGGAATACGGTATTGATTCCGACGGTTTCTTCGCACTGCCCGCGCTGCCAAAACGCGTGGCGGTGGTTGGCGCAGGTTATATCGCCGTGGAACTGGCGGGCGTGATCAACGGTCTGGGTGCCGAAACGCACCTGTTCGTGCGTAAACACGCGCCGCTGCGCAGCTTTGATCCGTTAATCACTGAAACGCTGGTTGAAGTGATGGCGGCAGAAGGCCCGACGCTGCACACCCACGCGGTGCCGAAAGAGGTGGTGAAAAACGCCGACGGCAGCCTGACGCTGACGCTGGAAGATGGCCGTTCACAAACCGTGGACAGCCTGATTTGGGCGATTGGCCGCGAACCGGCAACCGATAATTTCAACCTTGCGGTCACCGGCGTGAAAACCAACGACAAAGGGTATATCGAAGTCGATAAGTTCCAGAACACCAGCGTGCCGGGCATTTACGCGGTGGGCGATAACACCGGTGCGGTAGAACTGACGCCGGTCGCCGTGGCTGCCGGTCGCCGCCTCTCCGAACGCCTGTTTAACAACAAGCCGGATGAGCATCTGGACTACAGCAACATCCCGACCGTGGTGTTCAGCCATCCGCCGATTGGCACCGTTGGCCTGACCGAACCGCAAGCACGTGAGCAGTACGGCGATGACCAGGTGAAAATCTATAAATCATCCTTCACCGCGATGTATACCGCTGTGACCACCCACCGCCAGCCGTGTCGTATGAAGCTGGTGTGCGTTGGCCCGGAGGAGAAAATTGTCGGCATTCATGGTATCGGCTCCGGCATGGACGAGATGCTGCAAGGCTTCGCGGTGGCACTGAAAATGGGCGCGACCAAAAAAGACTTCGATAACACGGTTGCCATTCACCCGACAGCAGCGGAAGAATTCGTTACCATGCGTTAAGCAGCGCCTTCCCCTTGCATCGCGATAACCCAGAAGAGAAGCCGCAACAGGCTTCTCTTTTTTATTGTCTCTTCATATTCGGCTCATCAGGTTCGGCTCATCAGGCGCCTTCCTCTGCCGCTTTCGCGACTCAAATGTCATTTATATTCACTAAACCAATGAATCCATGCGGTTGTCAGATCATTTAGGGAATTATTATTCATATTTTTTAAATAACCATAAAATTAATTTTTATTAATTCATGGAAAAGAAATCATTTATTACAGCATTTTTCTTGTTTGGGGATTTAATATAATTAATACAAATATAACATTTAATAAACAAACAGCGCCGTTATCCTGAAATATGCATAAAACGCGATTAAATATTTCTACAGCGATCGTTTTTTATTGATCCTTATCACACATAATAGCCATTTCCTGGATAAAATACCCTTCACCTTACATCTACCCAGGAGAGGTAAATAAAATGGAAAATAATAGCCGTACAATGCCTCATATCAGGCGTACTACGCATATTATGATGTTTGCCAACCGCAATAGCTTCGACTTCCATTTCTTTAATGCCCAGTAGTCTTTCGACTCGGGGCACTCCAGTATACAGGTCCTCCTGATCCGTTGTCGTACAGGCTAAACGCCTGTATCCCGTGGTACTCAACCAAATAAGCCTTTGTATTTTCTGTGACCGGACAGGTTAGGGTTTATTACATCCAATAAAAAGCAAAGTACTAATTTATTAATTGGTGCAGAACTTTTATTTTTCCGGAAATATCAATTTCTCGATTGAGAAATTGAGGACCTGCTATTATCTGCAAATAAAGAAACCGAAAATGTCTGATTTAAAAATTGCTGTAAGCCGTTCATGCCCTGATTGTTTTTCCACCCTGCGCAATATTGTCAATATTGATGAAACTCGTTTCATTGATGTGGCTGCCATCGTGTTATCTGTCAATGATATTGAACGAGGTAAACTTGATGAAATTGATGCCACGGGATATGGCATTCCTGTTTTTGTCGCCACGCAAAATGATGAACGCGTCCCGGCAGAGCATTTGCCGCGCATTTCAGGGGCGTTTGAAGGTAACGAAGCCCGCACCGAATTTTATGGTCGCCAGTTGGAAACAGCTGCCAGCCATTATGAAACAGAGCTGCGCCCGCCGTTTTTCCGCGCCATGGTTGACTATGTCGCGCAGGGCAATAGCGCGTTTGATTGTCCTGGGCATCAGGGCGGTGAATTTTTCCGTCGCCATCCGGCGGGCAATCAGTTCGTGGAATATTTTGGCGAAACGCTTTTTCGTTCTGACCTGTGCAACGCAGATGTCGCCATGGGCGATCTGCTGATCCACGAAGGCGCCCCCTGCACTGCTCAGCAACATGCGGCCAAAGTCTACAACGCCGATAAAACCTACTTCGTGCTGAACGGTACATCGTCTTCCAACAAAGTGGTGCTTAATGCGCTGCTGACGCCGGGCGATCTGGTGCTGTTTGATCGCAATAACCACAAATCCAACCACCACGGCGCGCTGCTGCAGGCTGGCGCAACGCCAATCTATTTGGAAACGGCGCGTAACCCGTACGGTTTTATCGGCGGTATCGATGCGCACTGTTTCGAAGAGGATTATCTGCGTGAGTTGATTAACGAAGCGGCACCGCAGCGTGCGAAAGATGCGCGTCCGTTCCGCCTGGCGGTGATTCAGCTTGGCACCTATGACGGCACTATCTACAACGCTCGTCAGGTGGTGGATAAAATTGGCCACCTGTGCGACTACATCCTGTTTGATTCTGCCTGGGTGGGCTACGAGCAGTTTATTCCGATGATGGCGGATTGTTCGCCGCTGCTGCTGGAGCTGAATGAAAACGATCCGGGCATTCTGGTCACGCAATCCGTGCACAAACAGCAGGCCGGTTTTTCTCAGACCTCGCAGATCCACAAAAAAGACAGCCATATCAAAGGTCAGTCACGCTATGTGCCGCATAAGCGCATGAATAACGCCTTTATGATGCACGCCTCCACCAGCCCGTTTTACCCGCTGTTCGCCGCGCTGGACATTAACGCCAAAATGCATGAAGGCGTGAGCGGTCGCAATATGTGGATGGATTGTGTCGCCAACGGCATTGATGCACGCAAACTGATCCTCGATAACTGCCAGCATATCCGCCCGTTTGTACCGGAAATGGTCGATGGCAAACCGTGGCAATCTTACCCAACAGCCGAGATCGCCAACGATCTGCGTTTCTTCCACTTTATTCCGGGCGAACGCTGGCACGCCTTTGAAGGTTACGCTGAACATCAATACTTCGTTGATCCTTGCAAGTTGCTGCTCACCACACCGGGCATTAATGCGCGCACCGGTGAATATGACGCTTTTGGCGTACCGGCAACCATCCTTGCCAACTTCCTGCGCGAAAACGGCGTGGTACCGGAAAAATGCGATCTCAACTCCATCCTGTTCCTGCTGACGCCAGCGGAAGACATGGCCAAGCTGCAACAGCTTGTCGCCCTGCTGGTACGTTTCGAAAAACTGCTTGAGTCCGATGCGCCGCTGGCTGACGTACTGCCGTCTATCTACAAGCAGTACGAAGCGCGTTACGCCGGTTACACCCTGCGTCAGCTGTGCCAGGAAATGCATGACCTGTACGCCCAGCATGATGTGAAGCAGTTGCAGAAAGAGATGTTCCGTAAATCACATTTCCCGCGCGTCAGTATGAACCCGCAGGAAGCGAATTACGCCTATCTGCGTGGTGAAGTGGAACTGGTTCGCTTGCCACAAGCCGAAGGCCGCATTGCGGCAGAAGGCGCGCTTCCTTACCCGCCGGGCGTGCTGTGCGTGGTTCCGGGCGAAGTCTGGGGCGGTGCGGTACTGCGTTACTTCAGCGCACTGGAAGAGGGGATCAACCTGCTGCCGGGCTTTGCGCCGGAGCTTCAGGGTGTCTATCTCGAAGAACACGACGGCCGTAAACAAGTGTGGTGCTACGTCGTTAAGCCACGCGAGGAACAACGCGCGCTGCTGAAAGGGGAAAAATTATGAGTTCCACCAAATCCAATAAAATGGGCGTCGTCCAGCTCACCGTTCTGACCATGGTCAATATGATGGGCTCCGGGATAATTATGCTGCCCACTAAATTATCTGAAGTCGGCACTATCTCGATTATTTCATGGCTGGTGACAGCTGTTGGGTCAATGGCGCTGGCCTGGGCTTTCGCCAAGTGCGGAATGTTCAGCCGTAAATCCGGCGGCATGGGTGGCTATGCCGAGTATGCATTTGGCAAATCCGGCAACTTTATGGCGAACTACACCTACGGTGTTTCGCTGCTGATTGCTAACGTCGCTATCGCGATTTCCGCGGTGGGTTATGGCACTGAGCTGTTTGGTGTCACGCTTTCGCCGGTGCAAATCGGCCTTGCGACTATCGGCGTGCTGTGGCTGTGTACCGTAGCGAACTTTGGCGGTGCGCGCGTCACCGGGCAGATCAGTGGTATTACCGTCTGGGGTGTGATAATCCCGGTGGTGGGTCTGTGCATCATCGGCTGGTTCTGGTTTAGCCCCACCATGTATGTTGAGGCGTGGAACCCGCATCACGTTCCCTTCTTCGGGGCGGTCGGTTCTTCCATCGCCATGACATTGTGGGCATTCCTTGGCCTGGAATCCGCCTGTGCGAATGCGGAAGTGGTGGAAAACCCGGAACGTAACGTACCGATTGCCGTACTCGGCGGCACGCTGGGCGCGGCGGTGATCTACATCATCTCTACCAACGTTATTGCCGGGATCGTGCCGAATATGGATCTGGCGAACTCAACTGCGCCGTTCGGTCTGGCCTTTGCGCAGATGTTTACGCCGGCGGTGGGGAAAGTGATCATGGCGCTGATGATCATGTCCTGTTGCGGCTCGCTGCTGGGCTGGCAGTTCACCATTGCTCAGGTGTTTAAATCTTCAGCCGATGAGGGTTATTTTCCGAAAATCTTCTCGCGCGTCACTAAAGTGGATGCCCCGGTACAAGGGATGCTCGCTATCGTGATTATCCAGAGTGGGTTATCGCTGATGACTATTAGCCCGTCGCTGAATAGCCAGTTTAACGTGCTGGTTAACCTGGCGGTGGTGACCAATATCATCCCGTATATCCTGTCGATGGCCGCGTTGGTGATCATCCAAAAAATGGCCAACGTCAACCCGACAAAAGCGAAAGCCGCGAACGCTGTCGCGTTCATCGGTGCGCTGTATAGCTTCTACGCACTTTACTCTTCGGGTGAAGAAGCGATGCTGTACGGCTCCATTGTGACTTTCCTCGGCTGGACGCTGTATGGCCTGGTATCGCCGCGCTTTGAACTGAATAACAAGCACAACTGAGTGTAAAACCGGGCGCAACATCAAGTTCCCGGTAAGCGAAACAACAAAGGAGCCCAGTACGGGCTTCTTTTTTTGCTTAATGCAGCCAGAAACGTTATTCCGCCCCTCTTTTCTGGCACGATAGCGAACCTATTTAACGACAGAAAAGGCGTAACAGATGGGCTGGGAAATGCATATCACCCGGGCGGAATGTTGGTCGGAAAGTGAAACGCAGCCGATCGGCAGCGAAGAGTGGGTTCAACTGGTGAATCATGATGAAGAGCTCGCTTTTGATCGGCGCAACGGTGAATTTTACGCGCTATGGAAAGGGCAAGAAACCTGCTGGCTGGAGTGGAATGATGGCGCAATCACCGCCAAATCGCCCGCAGAACCGCTCTACTGCAAAATGCTGGAAATCGCTGCAGTCCTGAAGGCGCAAGTGCGGGACGATGATGACCGCCTCTATCTGCTGCCGGGCGATTTATTAAATCCGTCGTGGGCAATACCAGAGGGGAAACCGTCGTTGATGCAAAAAATTACCGGCTTTTTTAAGAAGTGACCATCAGGCGCGACAATTAGCCGCTTTTTAACCCCAGCAAATGGCTGGCCACTCCCCAGCGCACTACCCGGCAGGTGTCGTCGTTAATCTCCAGCAGCGAATAACTGGAGTTGGGATGGTGGTAACGCGCCACATTTTCAAGAGAAGTTTCCAACAACTGCGCTATCGCCGCCTGCATAATTTGTCCGTGCGACACCAGTGCTACCGTGTGATGTGGGCAGATGTCCGGTAAGCGGTGTAAAAATCCGAGCAATCGCTGCGCGGCCTGCACCAGCGATTCCCCCTGCGGCGGTTGAAAAGCCTCATCATCCGCGAAACGGGGATATTCCCGGCGAATATCGCTCAGCAGCCGACCATCAAACTCACCGAAATTCTGTTCCTGTAACGCCTCGTCGAGGCGGATATCACAGTGGTATTGTTCCGCGATTAACAAAGCCATCTGTTGCGCCCTGCCGAGCGGGGATGAAAAAACGACGTCAGGGTGAAACCCCGCATCCCGCAGCCCGCGAATCAAAGCGAGGCTCTCTTCGCGCCCGCGTGTCGTTAGCGGGCTATCGAGCTGCCCCTGGATAATCCCCGCCCGGTTCCACTCAGTTTGAGGATGGCGTATTAAAATCACTTTCATCTAAATCCTCGCCGCTTTGAGCTCCGTAATCAGCCACTGCACCGCTGGCTGGTAGTCGAATAATCGATGGGTCAGCAGCAGCAAATCATACGATGGCGCGCCCTCCGGCAGTTGCATAATGCGCAGCGGCAACATTGTTGCCAGTTCCCTGGCAATGCGAAACGGCACGCACATCAAATAGCCAGTCGCTACGGCCACGCGCCCGCCAACGGCGTAACTTTGTACCACCGTCGCCAGCGGCCGGTAGAGGTGCTGTTCGAGCAGCCAGCCGTCAATATGATCCGCGCCGGAGCTGACCGCCGGTAAATGGATTTGCGCTTCACTTACCAGATGTCTCATGGTGAGCTGTTCCGGCAAATCGGTGCGTTCGACGGAAGCGATAGCGACAAAGTGGTCGGAGATAAGCTTATGTTTATTAAAATAATGCGGGATATGCTGAACGTTATCGACACCGATAAACGCATCCAGTTGCCCCTGCTCCACCCGCTCAACCTTAATGGTTTCTGAAAGAATATCGACCGACAGCCGGACATTTGGCGCAATAGTTTTAAACCGCGCGGTCAGAACCGGCATAAACATGAACTCGAAATAGTCCACCGCGCCAATGTAAAACGTGTGTGCGTCGCGCAGCGGGTCGAAATGGCTTGGTCCACGCGTGGCGGTATCCAGCTTGCTCAGCGCGCTCTCGATCACCGGGATCATCATCGCGGCGTAGGGCGTCGGTTCCATGCCGTTGCGCGTGCGGATAAACATCTCATCGTTGAGCTGCTCACGCAGGCGATTCAGGGCATGGCTAAAAGCAGATTGCGACAGATTCGCTTTCAGCGCCGCACGGGTCACGCTCTTCTCTTTCGCCAGAATCGGCACCAGCCGCAGCAAATTCAGGTCGATCACTACTATGCATCCTGTTCATGTTTTCATGATAACAATACATTTTATGCATAACGTATTTCGTTGCTATAGTTTGCAGCAAAATAAGTGCTGACGATTTGCACTGCCTGAACCGAGAACAACGGGAGAGTTTTTTATGAGAAATGTAACCGTCGCCGCAACGCAAATGGCGTGTAGCTGGGATCTGGATAAGAACATTCAAAACGCTGAACGTCTGGTGCGTGAAGCGCACAGCAAAGGCGCGCAGGTGATCCTGATTCAGGAGCTGTTCGCCGCGCCTTACTTCTGCATCGATCAAAGCCCGGAACACTACGCACTGGCGCAGGAAGTAGCGAATAGCCCATTGATCAAACACTTCTCTGCGCTGGCCAAAGAGCTGGAAGTGGTACTGCCGCTGAGCCTGTTTGAAAAGAGCAACAACGCCTATTACAACTCGCTGGTGATGATTGACGCCGACGGCAGCGTGCTGGATACCTACCGTAAAACCCATATTCCAAACGGGCCGGCGTACCAGGAGAAACAGTTCTTTATCCCTGGTGACACGGGTTTCAAAGTGTGGAACACCCGCTATGCGAAAATCGGCGTCGGCATCTGCTGGGATCAGTGGTTCCCGGAAACCGCTCGCGTTCTCGCCTTGCAAGGCGCGGAAGTGATTTTCTACCCGACCGCGATTGGTTCAGAACCGGCTTATCCGGATATCGACAGCCAGCCGCACTGGACGCGCGTTCAGCAGGGCCACGCCGCCGCAAACGTCATTCCGGTGATTGCGTCTAACCGTATTGGCACCGAAACCAGCAAATACATCGAAGGTCTGGAAATGACTTTCTATGGCTCCTCCTTCATCGCCGATCAAACCGGTGAACTGGTTGAGCAGGCAAACAAAACTGACGAAGCGGTGCTGGTGCACACCTTCGATCTCGACGCCATTGCCGCACAGCGCGCCGCGTGGGGGCTGTTCCGCGATCGCCGCCCGAATATGTACAGCGCGATTGCCACCTCCGATGGCAGCGTAAGGAGCTAAGCGATGGTACAGCTGACCACGCCCGTGAAAGACGGTTTCGCCATGCCGGCAGAATGGGCGCCGCATCAGGCAGTGTGGATGATTTGGCCCTACCGCACCGATAACTGGCGTGCCGACGCCGCGCCGGCGCAGCAGGCGTTTTCTGCGGTCGCCAAAGCGATTTCGCGCAACACGCCAGTGATCATGGGTGTGCCTGCCGCCGAAATGGCCAAAGCGCGCGCCACCATGCCAGCGGAAGTGACGCTGGTAGAAATGGAAAGCGATGATGCCTGGATGCGCGATACCGGCCCAACCGTGGTAATGAATAACGCGGGTGAAAAACGTGGTATTAGCTGGACATTTAACGCCTGGGGCGGGCTGAATGGCGGTTTGTATGCAAGCTGGGATCGCGATCAGTTGGTGGCCAAGCAGGTTGCGGCTTACCACCAGATGCCATGCTATAACACCGATTTGGTGCTGGAAGGCGGCTCCATTCATGTCGATGGCGAAGGCACATTGTTGACCACCGCAGAGTGTTTACTGAACCCGAACCGTAACCCGCATCTGAGCAAAGCGCAGATCGAACAGCAACTGCGCGACTACCTGGGCGTGTCGCAGATTATCTGGTTGCCGGAAGGGGTGTTCAATGACGAAACCGACGGTCATATCGATAACATGTGCTGTTTCGTTCGTCCTGGGGAAGTGGCGCTGCACTGGACAGATGATCAAGACGACCCGCAGTACGCGCGCTCCGTTGCCGCACTTGAGGTGCTGGAAAACACTAAAGATGCCCAAGGGCGCACGCTGAAAGTGTGGAAAGTACCATCTCCGCTGCCGCTGTTCGCCAGCGCTGAAGAGACCAGCGATGTCGAAAAAGGCACAGCGATTGAGCGCCACGAAGGCAACCGCCTGGCAGGTTCCTACGTTAACTACCTGGTCAGTAACCAGCAGATTATTTACCCGCTGCTGGATCCGGCGACCGATGGCGCAGCGCAAGCGCTGTTCGAAGAGATGTTCCCGGATTTCGTCATTACTGGCGTTCCGGCGCGTGAGATTTTGCTCGGCGGTGGCAACATCCACTGCATTACGCAGCAAATCCCGCGTTGATCCTTACCCCGGCGGCGTTCGTCGCCGGGTTTTACAACGTGCGCGACATACGAATGTATTGCACTTCTTTTTTGTAAAACGGCTCGCCTTGCGCAATAAAGTCAAAACGTGTGTAAAACGCCACCGCCGCTATTCTGGCATCGAGCTGCACAAACTCAACGCCCGCCTGGACTAACTTTTCCAGCACGCCTTGCAACAGAAAGCGGCCATAACCTTGCTGCTGATACGTTTGCAAGGTGGCGAATTTACGGATTTGGCACTGCCGTTCACCAAGCATAAAAACCGATAAGCAACTGACAATTTGCCCGGTTTCAAGCACACCAAAATGGCGGGCATCGTCATCACCTTCTACGCGCGAAGCATTGCGGGGAAAATGCGGCCACAGTACCGTATGGCGGATATCGAGACATTGCTCTAACGTAATAGAGACGAGCTGCAAAGGCTTTTCCTCAGTCATTGCGGGGGTACTGACCGGCTACACCCCATGATTAGGTTCTGCGGGCGATTATTCACAAATCGTTGCAAAACGAATGCTCCTAATTTCGCCGCTGCGTTAAATAAGCTTCAGTACGTTTTATACACTATTAATCAGTAGGTTGTGTGTTTTAGCGTTCATTTCTTACTGCGCTAAAATGTGATCGACCGCACACTTCGTCCTTCACGGATCGAAGCGAATGTCTACGCTTAATAGATAGCCGGGCAACACCCGTAATTTTTTACGACGACATCCGGAGGCCATAATCCTTATGTTCAACCAGAAACTACAAAGCGCAGAATCCGTCGAGTTCGTGATTGAGGAAGAGATCGTTTACGAAACCGATCCGTGCGAGTTAAAACTGGATGAAATGATCGAGGCGGAGCCGGAGCCGGAAATGATCGAAGGGTTACCGGCGTCCGACGCGCTAACCCCTGCCGATCGTTACCTTGAACTGTTTGAACACGTGCAGTCGTCGCGCATTTTTGCCGACAGCAAAACCTTTCCCGACTGCGCGCCGAAAATGGATCCGCTCGATATTCTGATTCGCTATCGCAAAATCAAACGTAAACCGGAGTTCGATCTGCGCCAATTCGTGAAAGCGCATTTCTGGATGCCAGAGGACTATTCCAAAGCGTACGTCTCCAACCCGGAGAACTCGTTAAAAGAGCATATCGACCAGTTGTGGCCGATACTCACCCGCGAGCCGCAGGATCACATTCCGTGGTCCTCTCTGCTGGCGCTGCCGCAGGCTTACATTGTGCCCGGCGGGCGATTCCGCGAGACCTACTACTGGGATTCCTACTTCACTATGCTGGGGCTGGCAGAGAGCGGTCGCGACGATTTGCTGCGCTGTATGGCGGATAACTTCGCGTGGATGATTGAGCGTTACGGTCATATTCCGAACGGCAACCGCACCTATTATCTGAGCCGCTCGCAGCCGCCGGTTTTCGCACTGATGGTCGAGCTATTTGAAGAGGACGGCGTACGCGGTGCGCGGCGCTATCTTGATCACCTGTTAATGGAGTACGCGTTCTGGATGGATGGCGCTGAATCGCTGGCGCTGAACCAGGCGTACCGCCACGCAGTGCGTATGCCAGACGGTTCGCTGCTCAACCGCTACTGGGACGATCGCGACACGCCGCGCGACGAATCCTGGCTTGAGGACGTTGAAACCGCGCGCCATTCCGGGCGACCGGCAAGTGAAGTCTATCGCGATTTGCGCGCGGGCGCGGCTTCCGGCTGGGACTACTCTTCACGCTGGCTGCGCGATGCGCAACGGCTGGCGAGCATTCGCACCACGCAGTTTATCCCGATTGATTTGAACGCGTTTCTGTTCAAACTGGAAAGCGCTATCGCTAATATTTCCGGGCTGAAAGGCGACAGAGAGCGTGAAGCGCTGTTCCGCCAGAAAGCGAGCGATCGCCGCGCGGCCGTGAACCGCTATCTGTGGGATGACGAGAATGGCTGTTATCGCGACTACGACTGGCGTCGTGAGCAGATGGCGCTGTTTTCCGCAGCCAGTATTGTCCCGCTGTATGTTGGGATGGCAACTCATGAGCAGGCAGAACGTCTGGCGGACGCCGTAAAAGCACGCCTGCTCACGCCTGGCGGTATTCTGGCAACAGAGTACGAAACCAGCGAACAGTGGGATAAACCCAACGGCTGGGCACCGCTGCAATGGATGGCGATTCAGGGCTTCAAAATGTACGGTAACGACTCGCTGGGCAATGAAATCGCCCATAGCTGGTTGCAGACGGTGAATCACTACTATCAGCAGCACCACAAGCTGATTGAGAAGTACCACATCGCCAGCAGTACGCCGCGAGAAGGTGGCGGGGGTGAATACCCGTTACAGGATGGTTTTGGCTGGACGAACGGTGTGGTGCGCCGCCTTATCGGTTTGTACGGCGAACCGTAAGCTGCCGCTTCAGCGGCGCGCTATCACTTGATTGGCTACGCTGGCACATCCTGGCGCTTACAAATGTAAGCGACCAGGATGTGCCAGTTTGCTGTTCGTAACGCCAAAGCATCTGCCTGAGAAAATTAATCAATCACGTCATAAATCGAGGTTTGAATATCCGACCACTTGCGATTTTCATCCGACGGATCGGCCTCGAAACGTAACTGCGCTTGCTCCATCTCATACCGCTGGCGATCAACTACCGGCTTGACGGTACAAAACGCGCGTAAATAGTCGCGTGTAATCGAGGTCAGCTTTTTGTTATTGGCCGCCATTTCGTGCGTCAGCGTGGTGATAAAACGTCGGCATGGGCGATTTTCATCCATTTGCAGGCGGTAACGAAGCAACAGATCCAGCACATCATTGTAATCCGCTATCACCGCGTTTTCCGTCCAGGAGAGTTTCCAGTTCATCCCGGTACGTAAAAACAGCGACACCACGCGCGTATCGTTGCGATCAATCGCCGCGCGGAAGTTATTTTCGTCACGCGGCAGCCCCAGGCGGCTGAGTTCCTCTTTTGGTGAGGGGCGTTCGCGATCCTCGGCAATCGGCACAGTAACCCGGGCCTGGCGCGCCACTGGTCCAGACATCCCGCTGGTAAACATCCAGAAGGCGCCAATCACCATCAGCAACACCATCACACCAACCGCGCTCCACAGCACGCCAGAGAGCATCTGGTCGCGCTCTTCGCGGCTGCGCACCGACCGTTTTGCAGGTTTATCAATACTGTCACGCATCGGCATCGCATCACCTCCGGCAGCGCGATCTTTTTTCCGCGTCTGCTCCCAGTAAGCGTCTAAATCCCCGCCGGCCTCACGCAGTATTTCAGCGGGATTGGTTTGCGTGCGCCCCTCGTCAAACGCGCGCTGAACCGGTCCGGTAATTTGCGGATAATAGCTGTTCAATAAGAGCAACTGATTAGAGGTGAGCGGCTGTCCTGACACCACGCTTGCGCGCATCTGGCGAATGTCATCCAGAAAGGTTTGCAACGTTTTGCGCGGTTCCAGTAGCAGGTTCAATTCCGAGGCGTCATTAAACAGCCGGGCATAACGCTGGCTAAACTCTTTTTTATCTATCAGTAACAGCGCCAGCTCGCTAAACCGCATACCGCTCAGTACATCGTTGTGATCGCCAAGCCGTAACCAGCGCCGAACACGATCGGCACCAAACTGGGTTTTCAGGTGATTACGCAGCTTTTCGCTATCCGGCCATACCTGCATCACCAGCGATTTAATCATCGTTTCCATGGCGCGTAGCTGCTGTAGCCCTTGCCGCTGCTGCGCCTCATCCGACGGCAAGGCGGTGTTGTAGCTCAGCAACTTCTGCTTATTACGCAGGTTTTCCAGCGCGCTAATAAATCGCAGCGCCGCAATAAGCTGATTTTCCGTCACATTCTGCCCGTTTTCATAACGCGGAACGAGCTGCTGCAAGTGACGAAGCTGTAAAGTGAACTGTGTTAATTCCGCATCGTTGAGTTTGAGTCGTTTAGCCACCGCGCCCCAGCCACCCAAACTCAGGCGAGCAACATCCAGTTGTTCCAAAAACCAGCGCGGGTCTTTGCCTTCATCAAAATGCACATTCAGCAGCAATAAGATTTCAACAGACGCCTCGCGAATAATAGCAATGCATTTTTCAAACTGTTCACCCGTATTCAAGGGGGCAGAAAGAGTCATTATTTTCCTTTAAGTACAACTGAAGAAACAATTAACTGGCCAACCTGAGCGCTTAATTTTTTCTTTATTTATGAGTAGCTAAAAGATAGCTCAGTTGACGATTATTATCAGTGATAGTGGTTTCAAGCCGAAAAAAAAACAGCAGGAGATATTCACTGTGTTAATACTTTTTACCCCAAGACTAACCTGCTCGCCAATAACAGAAGAGGCATGGCCATTCTTTATTTCGCTGCAACAAGATCCGCAGGTAATGCGCTATGTTGCCGATGCCCGGAGTGAACATGAGATCCGTGAAGCATTCGACACCCGGCTTGCTCCCTGGTCCCCCGGCAGCCGACACTGGCTCTGCCTGCTGGTACGCGACACGGCGACAAACGAACCGCTGGGCGTCACCGGTTATATTCACCGCGAGGATGATTGCGCCGAAGTCGGCTTCCTGTTCGCGACTGCCGCGCAGGGCAAAGGCTATGGCCAGGAATCGCTAAAAGCGCTGTGCGACTTTGCCTTTAACGAAGGGGGTATCCGCAAACTTACCGCCACCGTAACGGCGGGTAATGGCGCATCCCGGCATTTACTGGAAAAAACAGGATTTATCCTCGAAGGCGAACTGCGCGAGTCCTACTGGCTGGGAGGACGCTGGCATAACGACTGGCTGTTTGGCTTACTGCGCCACGAATATGACGAAAAATGATAATTCATCAGCATACTTCGCTATGCTCTGCCAGGCTTAAGGACGTGTTCTGGCAATATTCAGGAGAGGTTATGAAGAAAATTGTGCTTGCCGCCGGTCTGGTGGCGCTGTTCTCCATGACGGCATTCGCAGAAGATGCACCCGGTCTGAAAGCGGACAAAGCGCCGCCACCGCCGCATAAAATGGATGACGGCTATCGCGGCATGGAAGATGCGCGCACCATGACCGTCAAACAGGCAAAAGCCCTGCATGATGGCGCGTCCGTCTCGCTGCGCGGTAACCTGGTTGAGAAGGAGAGCGGTGATATCTACCTGTTCCGCGACAAAACCGATCAAATTCAGGTCTATATCCCAACGGCGATATTTGATGGTAAATCCGTGTCGCCGGATGAACTGGTCGGCATCAGCGGTTCGCTGGATAAAAAACAGCAACCGGCGCGCGTCCGGGTAACGCATTTTCAGAAACAGTAATACTGCACGCCCGGGGCGAAAACGCCGCCGGGCGTGACCGGTTTTACAGGAACATCCCGCCCGACACTTCCACGCGCTGCGCCGTCATCCAGGCCAAATCGTCGCTCAGCAGCGCGGCAATCGCATCGCCAATATCATCCGGCTGTCCGACGCGGCCCAGCGCAGTTTGCGAGGCAATGTACTGGTGAACCTGCTCATTATCCCGCACCACACCGCCGCTGAAATCGGTGGCAATCGCGCCCGGCGCGATGATGTTGACGGAAATACCGCGCTCGCCTAACTCTTTTGCCTGATAGCGGGTCAACACTTCCATCGCCCCTTTTACTGCGGCGTAGCTGGCGCGACCCGGCTGGCAGAAACGCGTTAAGCCAGTCGAAACATTCAGAATGCGCCCGCCCTCTTTAATCAGCGGCAACAGCAACTGCGTCAGAAAGAACGGTCCTTTAAAGTGGATGTTTACCATCTGGTCGAATTGCTCTTCGCTGGTTTCAGCGAAAGTTGCGCTGATACCGACGCCAGCATTGTTCAATAAATAATCAAATGTCTCGCGCTGCCATACCGATTTCAACTGTTCCTGCACATTACGCAAAAAAGCATCAAACCCGGTGATATCGCCGACGTTAAGCTGCAATGCCACCGCTTTCACGCCTTTTTGTTCAATTTCACGCACCACATTCTGCGCTTCTTCGGCGTTATTGTTGTAGGTCAGGATAATACCCGTTCCCTTCGCCGCCAGCTTCAGCGCCGCGTTCTTACCCAAACCGCGGCTGCCACCTGTCACTAAAGCAATATGTTGTGTCATAAGAAACCTCGTTTTCGCTGATGTGAGACTGTGGAAAAAGCTTATTAGCTGACGAATAAACAATAAAGGTGCTAAATTACGCTTCACTGTTTCATTACAGGCAACAATCGAGAGTGATGATGGATAAAATTTACGCAATGCAACTGTTTATCCGCGTGGCGGAACTGGAGAGTTTTTCCCGCGCGGCGGATTCGATGGGGCTGCCTAAAGGTAGCGTATCGCGCCAGATTCAGGCGCTGGAGACGCACCTCGGCACCCAGTTGTTGCACCGCACCACGCGCCGCGTCCAGCTTACGCAGGACGGCATGGTTTACTACGAGCGGGCGAAAGATCTGCTGGCGAATATGGATGAGCTCGACGGCATGTTCCTGCATGATCCATCGAGCATCAGCGGTCGTTTGCGCGTCGATATGCCGGTCGGGGTGGCGAAAAACCTTGTGATCCCGCGCTTGCCCGCTTTCCTGCAACAATATCCCGGCATTGAACTGGAGCTCAGCAGCAGCGACAGGCTGGTGGATATTATTCGCGAAGGGTTCGACTGCGTCGTGCGCGTCGGCACGCTCAAAGATTCCGGCCTGATCGCCCGCCAGCTCGGTCGGCTGTCGGTCATTAACTGCGCCAGCCCCGATTATCTGGCGCGTTTTGGCTACCCCGAAACCCTCGACGACTTATCCTCCCACGCACTGGTGCATTACGCCGTTAACCTCGGTACGCGCCCGCCGGGCTTTGAGGTCTGGCAGGATAAGCAGACACACTGGGTGAAAACGGGTGGAATACTGACGGTAAACAGCACCGAAACATACCACGCTGCTTGTCTGGCCGGATTAGGGATTATTCAGGTTCCGCGCGTGGGTGTACGCGAAGCGCTGCGGACGGGGAAACTGGTAGAGATCCTGCCGCAATATCGTGCGGAACCGATGCCGGTTTCGCTGATTTACCCGCACCGCCGTAATTTGTCGCGCCGCGTGCATCTGTTTATGGAGTGGCTGGCAACCGTGCTGAAGGATTACATCGACCACTAGCAGCTATAATTTCAGTTACAACACATTCAGGAGAAGGAAAACAGACCTGATGACGCCGGAAAATCATGAAAAACGCCCGACGCAAGACCTCGACTACGAACCCGTCAGGAAGATGGCTGAGCAGCCCACCGAAAAGAAACATTCTGCCCCCACAGCCGCCAGTACAACGCTGGCATCCCTCACCGACATGGTGCAAAAGATCCAGCGCTGGCCTGTGGTTGCACACCTGATCCGCGCAACGGAACGTTTTAACGACCGCATGGGTAACCAGTTTGGCGCGGCTATCACCTACTTCTCGTTTCTGTCGATGATACCCATCATGATGGTGTCGTTTGCCGCCGCCGGTTTTGTACTCGCCTCGCACCCAACGCTATTGCAGGACATCTTCAATAAAATCCTGATGAGCGTGAGCGACCCGACGATGGCTTCGACACTGCAAAACACCCTCAATATTGCCGTGCAGCAGCGCACGACGGTAGGGATTGTCGGGCTGGCTATCGCCCTCTATTCCGGCGTGAACTGGACCGGCAACCTGCGTGAGGCGATCCGCGCCCAGTCGCGAGATGTCTGGGAGCGTAACGCGCAGGATGAAGAAAAAATCTGGGTAAAGTATTTCCGCGACTTCATTTCGCTGATTGGCTTGTTAGTCGCGCTGATCGTCACGCTTTCAATAACGTCGGTGGCGGGCTCCGCGCAGCAGTTGATCATCAACGTGCTGCATCTCAATTACATTGAATGGCTGAAACCAGCCTGGCGGCTGATTGGCCTGGCCATTTCGATTTTCGCGAACTATTTGCTCTTCTTCTGGATCTTCTGGCGCTTGCCGCGCCACCGTCCGCGCAAGAAGGCGCTGATACGCGGTACATTTCTCGCCGCAATTGGGTTTGAAGTGATCAAAATCATCATGACCTGGACGCTGCCATCGCTGGTGAAATCGCCCTCCGGCGCGGCGTTTGGTTCTGTGCTCGGGCTGATGGCATTCTTCTACTTCTTTGCTCGTCTGACGCTATTTTGCGCCGCGTGGATCGCCACCGCGCAGTACAAAGGTGACCCGCGCATGCCGGACAAAACCCACCGCTAATCCTGCTATCGGGCTGAGGGAAATGGAATATTTCAGCCCGCTCGGCGATTTCAGCATGAAAATCCAGTCCGTAACTTTTATTTAACCAAAAACTAGTTTTATTCTCTAATTATTAAAAACTGTGAAGCATTTCATAGAAGGTAAATCGTGAGTCTGAAAATTATTCGCTTTTTGCCTGTTTTTTGCGCTAAAACCCGGTTTGTTACAGATTGAAATGTCGCTTTTGCTGTGGCTAATATGGTCGTTCGTTCGCGCAAAAATAAGAAAATTCTATGCAAGCTACAGCTACAACTTTCGACAACGAGCAGGAAAATCCGCCGGTAAATTCACGTAATAAAGTCGTCGTTGCGTCTCTGATTGGCACCGCCATCGAGTTCTTCGATTTCTATATTTACGCCACCGCCGCGGTGATTGTGTTCCCGCATATCTTCTTCCCGCAGGGCGACCCGACGGCCGCCACGCTACAGTCGCTGGCGACCTTTGCCATTGCTTTTATTGCGCGCCCGATTGGTTCCGCTGTGTTTGGACACTTTGGCGACCGCGTTGGCCGTAAAGTGACGCTGGTGGCATCGCTGCTGACAATGGGGATTTCAACCGTGCTGATCGGCCTGCTGCCGGGGTACGAAACCATCGGCGTAATGGCACCGTTGCTGCTGGCACTGGCGCGTTTCGGCCAGGGTCTGGGGCTGGGCGGTGAATGGGGCGGCGCGGCGCTGCTGGCCACGGAAAACGCCCCACCGCGCAAGCGCGCGCTGTACGGCTCTTTCCCGCAATTGGGCGCGCCAATTGGCTTCTTCTTTGCGAACGGCACCTTCCTGCTGCTCTCCTGGTTACTGACCGATGAGCAGTTTATGGCGTGGGGCTGGCGAGTGCCGTTTATCTTCTCTGCCGTGCTGGTGCTGATTGGTCTGTACGTTCGCGTTTCGCTGCATGAAACACCGGTGTTCGCCAAAGTCGCCGCCGCAAAGAAACAGGTGAAAGTGCCGCTGGGCACGCTGCTGACCAAACATATGCGCGTCACCGTGCTGGGCACCTTTATCATGCTGGCGACCTACACGCTGTTCTACATTATGACGGTCTACTCCATGACCTTCAGTACCTCGCCGCAGGGCCTGGGTCTGCCGCGTAACGAAGTGCTGTGGATGCTGATGATGGCGGTGATCGGTTTTGGTGTGATGGTGCCAGTCGCTGGCCTGCTGGCGGACGCGTTTGGCCGCCGTAAGAGCATGATTGTTATCACGTCGCTGATTATTCTGTTCGCACTGTTTGTTTTCCCGCCGCTGCTCGGTTCCGGTAGCCCGGCGCTGGTGATGGCCTACCTGCTGATTGGTCTGAGCCTGATGGGGCTGACCTTCGGACCGATGGGCGCGCTGCTGCCGGAGTTGTTCCCGACGGAAGTGCGTTATACCGGCGCGTCATTCTCTTACAACGTGTCGTCGATCCTCGGCGCATCGGTGGCACCTTATATCGCCACCTGGCTGCAGGCGAATTATGGTCTGATGTACGTCGGGATTTACCTGGCCGCGATGGCAACATTAACGCTTATCGCGCTGCTGCTGACTCACGAAACCAAACACCAGTCGCTGTAACCTTTTTGCCCTCTCTTCGCTGAAGAGAGGGCCACTTCCCGTCGAGCTGCTTAGTGTTTCATCTGTGACAAAATGGTCTGGCACTGATTCTGCTCGCCTTCTGATGGCGAGATCAACGCCAGCAGTGCCGCCGCCGGGGTGACTAAGGTTGCCAGCGCTGCCGCCACCGCACCGCGCGCAATCAACGGCCCGGGTTTAACGCCCGCCTGCGGATTTTTAAAACTGCCACGCACGTAAAGCGGTGAACGCAGCGTGACAATACGCACGCCTTTGCTTTCAGGATCAATGGTTAAGTCGAGCTGTTCCGACGCCATGCTGGCGGTGCCGGTTATGTTAATCAGCGCGTTTTCCGTATCAAAAGCGAAGATTTGCGGACGCGCGACACCGTTGACTAAATCGAGGTTCGCTGCGGCGCAATTCATCCGTACTTCGTCATCACCAAACAGCTGACCGACAATATAGTTGCCGACGTTAAGGCCGAGAATTTCCATCAGGTTACGGCTGACCACACCGTCGTTCATCAACAGTTTCAGGTTGCCGTTGCTGGTGCCCAGCAGCGCCGCCACGGAGTTGCCCACGCCGCGAAGCTCTGCGTCACCGTTCATCTCACCGAGGGTTTTCTGCATCAGTTCAACATCAGGCATCAGTTCTTTGAGCTTCAGCCGCCGCGCCTGAATCTCCGCCCGCCCTTGCATCGGTTTTTTATCCCCTTCGAGATGGATATTCGATGAGATGGTGCCGCCCGCAAGACCAAACTTCAGCGGTTGCAGGCGCAGGTCGGCATTTTTCAGCAGAATGTGGGTCGACAAGTCGCTGATGGGTAGCGTTGAGCCATGCTCAATCCGGCGGCCTTTAAAACGCACATCGGCATCCATTACGTCCCATTTGTCAGTTTCAAAACGGTCATACGGCAGCACCTTGCCCGCTGGTTGCCCCGCTTTCTCGCCCTTTTGCTGCTCGGTGCGTTTTGACTGCTCAGCGCCTTTGCCGGAATCGACACCAATCAGCGGCCCCAAATCCGCCAGCCGTAACTGGCGCGATTCAACGTCGCCTTCCAGTTTTGGTCGCGGTTTGCCGGTGGTGTAGCGCAGCGTGCCGTGAATATCGCTCTCGCCGATATGACCATTAAAGTCGCGATAGTCAAACACCGAACCTTTTTCGTTGCTGAGCTTCGCGATGAGATGACCATCGGTTTCAAACGGCGGCGTATCCGGCAGCAGCACGCCGGTTAAGTCATACAGTTCGCCAAGGGAGTTGCCGCCGAACTTGAGTTGTAAGTCGGCGCCACCCATGTTCATCGGGTCGTTGATGGTGCCGACAAACGCCACGCGTGTGTTACCGGAGCGGAAATCAGCCTGCACCGGGAAAGGTGTCCCTTCGCTGCGCAGCGCCAGCATGCCGCCGATTTTGCCATTGCCGGAGAGCGGCTGGTCGTTGTAATGCCCTTTCGCCGTCAAACCAAAGACGTAATCCCCGGCTTTGACTTTGCTGTCGCTTTTGCCGGTCACTTCGCTAAACGGCAGCGGCTTGCCTAAGGGGTTTATCAGAATCTCGATATCAGCGCGGTTAAGCGCATCGTTAATCGCGATACGCCCGCGATCAAAAAGAATATTATCCAGCCGGAATGACCAACTGGAAGGCTGCGCGTTGGCGTCTTTGTTGGCGTCACTGGCAAGCGTGAAGGTCCAGTTATTGAGCTTTTCCGAGCGACGAATCAGCCTGGCATCGGGTTGTTGCAGCTTGATCCATGGCAGGTAAACGGTTTTGGTGAATAGCGCCAGCGGCGCGAGCGTCGCTTCAACGCGGGGTAAATGCACCATCGTCACTTCGTCGATGCCCGGCGGGTTGCCCAGGATAATATCGTCGGCGTGAACATGCGGCCATGGAACCCAACTGCGCCAGCCGGTTTCCTCTTTTTGCCGCTCCCACACCACGCCCAAATCGCCGCGAATAGCGAACGGACGGTTAAGCTCCATGGAGACTTTTTCGTTAATGGTGGGTTTGAGGCGGTTCCAGTCGAATGTGGCGATGATGATAATGGCGGCCACAATCAGCACCAGCAACGTCGCGAGGACGGCAATAATCGCTTTACTCGTTTTTGTCATCGTTCTGCCTTTCCTTTAAAGCCTTACCTGTCATAAAGATAGTAGAGGCTCGCGGAAAGGGCTGCGGTTACAGTTCGAGTATCACGTGTTCAAGTTTGGCTAAAGGAACCGGACGGGAGAGAAAATAGCCTTGTGCCGCATAAGCT
The DNA here is from genome assembly GCF_016620385.1 of Kosakonia sp. LAM2021. Classification (NCBI taxonomy): domain Bacteria; kingdom Pseudomonadati; phylum Pseudomonadota; class Gammaproteobacteria; order Enterobacterales; family Enterobacteriaceae; genus Kosakonia; species Kosakonia sp. LAM2021. The sequence continues at coordinate 274,078 of NZ_JAENHT010000002.1, read as the reverse complement.
GGTGAATCCTGAACATCGCGCCACTCTTCCAGCGTTTCCACGCCTTCGACAATCACGCCCTGGCAATAGCGGTTCATCAACTGCAACAGCATGGTGAACAGATTTTGCCCTTCCGGCGTTTTACGCAGCATGATGAACAGATCGCGCGCCACTTTGATGTAGTCGTAACGCACTTCGCTTAACGCAGAGAAATTCGCCATGCCGGTGCCAAAGTCGTCCAGCCACAGCGGGCCGATTTCGCTGATCGAGGCGAACGTTGAATCCTGCGGTAGACGGATATGTTCCACCAATTCAAAGCGGATCCACGGCAGCGAATTAACCAGCGTCATCAGATCGGTATCCTGGCGCATCGCCAGCAGTGTTGGGCCGTCAACATTCACCGAGGCCAGCACAACATTGCTGAGGAAAAACGCTTTTTGTTCCGCCAGCAGCGCCACTTGCTCATGCACCACATCAACACGCTGGCGCACCGCCACTTCGGAAAAGTAGCGATCCGGCGCAATTCGCGTTTCCGGCTGCGACGGATGGGTAACAATGGTCAATACTTCAACAGCCATCAGACGACCATCGGTTTTATAGATGGGCTGATAAGTATAAGCACGTTCGCATTGCAGCCAATAACGACGCTCCTGCAAGCTTTCAATGCTTGCTTCCGGAATGTTTAGCTGCTGGATGACCTGCTTTAACTTCATTTCTGCTGTCCTGTCGAAGGCGATGACCGGGAGGAATTCGTCAATGAGTTATCGGCGGGCGTGTCGATAACTTTACGCTCCGTCTGCGGGCAAATTTAAAAACCGCCGACGGGAAATCTGCCAGGAACAGGCTTTAGCTCAAAAAAATACTGGAACGTTGTTTTAATATAGTTGACCACGAATCACCCACTAACGCACACTACCGTTAATTTATCTGATCCAGGTTGATGACTATGTCCAGGAAAATTGCCGTCATTGGCGAATGCATGATTGAACTGTCACAAAAAGGCACGGAAGTGAACCGTGGCTTTGGTGGCGATACGCTTAACACGTCTGTTTATATCGCCCGCCAGGTCAATCCTGCGGCGCTTTCCGTGCACTATGTTACCGCGCTTGGCACCGACAATTTCAGCCAGCAGATGCTGGATGCCTGGCAAAGCGAGGATGTCGACACCAGCCTGACACAACGTATGGAAAATCGCCTGCCTGGTCTCTATTACATCGAAACCGACAGCACCGGCGAACGCACGTTCTACTACTGGCGTAACGAAGCGGCCGCCAAATTCTGGCTGGAGAGCGAGCAGTCTGCGGCTATCTGCGAACAGCTTGCGACCTTCGATTATCTCTACCTGAGCGGCATCAGCCTTGCCATTCTTAGCCCGACAAGTCGCAACAAACTGTTGTCGTTATTGCAGGCATGCCGTGCAAATGGCGGCAAAGTGATTTTTGATAACAACTACCGTCCGCGCCTGTGGGCCAGCAAAGAAGAGACGCGTCTGGTTTATCAACAAATGCTGGCTTGCACGGATATCGCGTTCCTGACGCTGGATGACGAAGATCTGCTGTGGGGCGAGAAACCGGTAGAAGAAGTTATCGAACGCACGCAGCGCGCGGGCGTAAAAGAAGTGGTTATCAAGCGCGGCGCAGACTCCTGCCTGGTGGCGATTGCCGGTGAAGCACTGGTGGAAGTTCCGGCAGTGAAACTGCCGAAAGAAAAAGTGGTTGATACCACAGCAGCAGGGGATTCCTTCAGCGCGGGTTACCTGTCGGTACGTCTGACCGGTGGCGACGCGACAGAAGCGGCAAAACGCGGGCATTTAACCGCAAGTACGGTCATTCAGTATCGCGGCGCGATTATTCCGCGCGATGCCATGCCGCAATAACGGAGTTCACCCCTCTCCTTTACCGGAGAGGGGCAATTAAGCATTACTGCTGCGGAGGAATGTCCGAGACGTCAGAATGGCTTTCGTCACCACTGGCAGCAGGCGCTGCGGCGTTATCCGCTGGTGGTGCCATCACTTCATCCCACGTTGCCTGCAAATCCTTCATGTTGAACTCCGGCTCGCCTTTCGGCTGCAGCAACACCAGCGCCATATCCTGTGAAAGCTGCTGATGCAGATCCTGGTTCAGCATCTGCGGCGTCAGGTTGTTCAGGAAGCTCTGGCGCAGCTTTTGATACTGCTCCGGCGCAATATCCACCACCTGGTTTTGCAAAGAACGCATCCGCTGGCTGATCAGAATATCGGTACTGGCGCGCGCATAGGTGGCGAACAGCTTTTGCAGCTCAAGGTTTTTCTGCGCGATAAGCGCTTTAAATTCCTCTTCCGGCAGCCCTTTCTCACGCACTTTCGCCAGCTCACGCGCTATCACGCCGACGTTGGTATTGAGCTTGTCATTAGGTGAATCAACGTTAATGGCGCATTGCGCCCGCTGGAACAGCACCCGGCAGTCAAAACCGAGACCAATCTCTTTGGCGTTGTTTTTGCTCAGGTTCTGCTGGATATGCCAGAACAGAGCTTCACGTGCCAAATCCGCACGCCAGTAACGCTCAAGCGCGGCAGACTCGCGAATCGGTTGCCAGGCGGAATCCCACATAATCGACAAACGATCCTGGGTGACACCCTCGGTCATCAGGCTAACCGGCTGGCGCGGTAACGGCGACAGCGTCGCGACCGGCGCAGGCGTCTGGCGTTTTCCTTTCAGCTCGCCGAAGGTTTTACCAATCTGCTCGGCGATGGCGCGGCTATCTACGTTGCCGACCACAATCAGCGTCATAGCGTCCGGCGTGTACCATTTTTCGTAGAAACCTTTCAGTTGCGCCGCATCAACCGGCTCTTTCAGCGTTCCGGCGGGATCGTGTCCCAGCAACGGCGAACCTTTCAGGCGGTAGCGCCACCAGCTATCTTTGGTATCGGGCGGCCAGGTAGCAACCATATCGTTGCTGGCGAGGGCGTGATTGACCGTTTCCGGCGTGATGGTGAGATTCCCGGCGGCATCCGCCAGATAGACCATCGCCTCTTTCAGCAGGTCGCTGCGGTTGTTCGGTATGCTGAGGTTATATTGCGTGTATTCGTAGGAGACCAGCGCCGGTGGCAGCGGGCGCTTCGGGTCAATACCTTGTTGCCACAGCGAGCGCACCTGGGAAGGTTCAAGCCGACCGCTATGGGTCAACGCAACGCGGGGGATAAAGTGGCTGAAACCGCTCTGTTGGCTGCCTTCGGTGAGCGAACCGGTATCAATAGACAGGCGAATCTCAATGCGATCGCTGGGGCGCTGGGGCGTGGCCAGAACTTGCCACTGAAAACCATTTGTCAGCGTCCCTTGTTGCCAGGCCGGGTCAGGCTGGAGCGCATCTGCCTGCACATAACCGACAGCCGCCAGCATCAGCAAACCGCCCGTTAACAGTCGAATTTTTGTGCCCTGCATGTGAACCCCTAATCAACATTCCTGGTTAAAAAGTATGCCCGCACAAAGGGGCTAAAAGCGTGTTAAAACACTTCGCTTTTAGACCGCGGGAAATGCAAAACGTCACATCGCGACGTGAATTATCACGAAATTTCATCGTAAATTGTGACGGTTCCAGGAGGTAATTATGCGCAGGTACCCGCAGCCCGACAAGGGACTGCGGCCATAAGTCACGAAATTATGAAGAAATTCCGGGGGTTTTCGCCGCGCTGGAACGGTTATCCAGCGTGTCGACCAGCTGTTTTTGATCCAGCTCTTTTACCCACTTCGCCACCACGATAGTCGCGACGCCGTTGCCCACCAGGTTGGTCAGCGCGCGTGCTTCGGACATAAAGCGGTCGATGCCCAGAATCAGCGCCAGCCCCGCCACCGGCAAGTGCCCGACGGCGGAAAGCGTGGCGGCCAGCACAATAAACCCGCTGCCCGTCACCCCGGCGGCGCCTTTTGACGACAGCAGCAGCACGACCAGCAGCGTTATCTGATGGAAAATATCCATATGGCTGTTGGTTGCCTGGGCGATAAACACCGCCGCCATCGTCAGATAAATGGAGGTGCCATCCAGGTTGAAGGAGTAGCCGGTTGGGATAACCAGCCCAACTACCGATTTACGGCAGCCCAGGCGCTCCATCTTCTCCAGCATGCGCGGCAGTGCCGATTCAGACGAAGAGGTGCCCAGAACGATCAGCAGTTCCTCACGGATATAGCGGATAAATTTGAAGATGCTGAAGCCTGTAACACGGGCGATTGTACCCAGCACCACCACCACAAACAGAATACAGGTGGCATAAAAGCAGATAATCAACTGGCCGAGTTGCACCAGCGTACCGACACCATATTTGCCGATGGTAAACGCCATCGCCCCGAATGCGCCAATCGGCGCCAGGCGCATGATCATATTGATGATGCCGAAGATCACCTGCGAGAAACTTTCGATAACGTTAAAAATCAGTTGGCCTTTATGGCCTAAGCGATGCAGCGCGAAGCCAAACAGCACCGCGAACAGCAGCACCTGTAGAATATTGCCGCTGGCGAAAGCGCCAATCACGCTCGCCGGTATGACATCAAGCAAGAAGGCGACAATCCCCTGCTGTTGCGCCTGCTCGGCATACACCGCCACGGCTTTGGCATCAAGTGTTGCAGGGTCGACGTTCATTCCGGCGCCCGGTTGCACCACGTTAACGATAACCAGCCCGATAATGAGCGCCAGCGTACTGACAATTTCGAAGTAGAGCAGTGCAACCGCACCGGTACGACCCACCGCCTTCATGCTTTCCATGCCGGCGATACCAGTAACAACAGTACAGAAAATCACCGGGGCAATGATCATCTTGATGAGCTTCACGAAGCCATCACCAAGCGGTTTCATCTGCGCCCCGAGTTCAGGGTAGTAATGACCAAGCAGAATACCGATGGCAATCGCGGTCAGAACCTGAAAGTAGAGACTTTTAAACAGGGAGGTTTTCATAAGGTGTCCTTGATATTAAACCTCAGGCTTTGTAGGGTTTTCAGTTAGCCTGCGGTTTAAAAATAACACCCGTCAAACATGACAGAAATAAACTTACATCAAATCTGAAACAACAATGTTAAAAACTTTGAACTGACTCGCACAAGCCCGTAACAAATTACGTGTTTTCAGGCTTATCCGATACGGCAAAAAACTGCTGTTCAAACGCCTCGGCAGACGCCGCGCGGCCAAATAAAAAGCCCTGTGCCACATCAACACCCGCATCAGCCAGCCATGCCCGTTGCGCTTCATTCTCCACGCCCTCAGCGACGATGCGCAGATCCAGACTACGTGCCAGGTGGATAATGGCGGCCACCATGCTGTTTTCATCCGGCAAACCTTCAACAAACATTTTGTCGATTTTCAACACATCCACCGGCAGCGACTTCATATGATGCAGCTGGCGCAGCCCGGCATAGCCCATGCCGAAATCATCCAGCGCAATGCGCACCCCGGCGTCACGCAACGGGCGCAAAATCGCCACTGCTGCCTGGGGATCATCAATATGACGGCTTTCTGTCACTTCGAGAATCAACGTTTGCGGCGCAATACGGTAACGCTGCAACAAATCCAGCATATCGGCCAGCATAGTGGGATGCGTCAACTGACAGGCCGAGAGGTTCACCGAGAGCGGCAGCATAATGCCGCGCGATTGCCAGCCCGCCAGCAGACGGCAAGACTCTTCCAGCACCCAATACCCGACGTTGACCATCAATCCGCAGGACTCGATACGTTCGATAAGCCCTTCCGGTAATGCCCAGCTGCCATCTGGTTGGCGCAAACGGAGCAACGCTTCCGCGCTTACCAGTTCGCCGCTCGCCGCATCCACCTGCGGCTGTAACCAGATCGCGAAACGTCCCTCATCAAGCGCGGTAAGAATGTCGCTCTCCTGCGCCAGCCATTGCTGTGCCTGCTCCATCTGCTCGGGATCGAAGAACTGGATCTGGTTTTTCCCTTTGCGCTGCGCGCTGACAACAGCGGAAGCCGCCCGGTGGTAAAGCTGCCCGGCAGAAAGGTTGCCGTAAAACATCGCCACACCAATATTGGCATTGGGGCGCAGTTGAATGCCGTGCAGCGGCACTCGCTCGTTAATTACAGTGAGCACTTGCTTACCCAGCGTCATGGCGTGCCATGGCTCACTCACACCGTGAGCGATAATCGCAAAGTCATAGGCACTCACCTGCGCCAGCACCATGTTCGGCGTCAGTATCGATTTCAGTTTCTCCACCAGCGTCAGCAACAACATCTCGCGCTGAGACTCCTGCAGCACACCGGCGGTATCACGCAGTGTTTCACAGGCGACAACCAGCAGCGCGGTCGGGTTTTGCCGGGTCACCGTTTGTTCCAGCAGCGCCATCAGGAAAGCTTTATTCGGCAGTTCAGAAACCGGGAAATGCGTCGCCTGGGTGTTCAGCTCTACTTGCTGACGCAGCAGCAACTGCTGGTTGCGGTTGTAGCTGCGCACCATAATGCCAATTTCATCATCATGATGGAGGCGAGGCACCGGCAGTTGATGCCCGGCCAGTTCCGACGCCGGAAGATCATTAAGCGCCCGGGAAATTTTTCGCAGCGGGTGAACCACCAGCCGGTTGATACACCAGGTGAGCGCCACCGTGAGCATTAACGTTAAAAGTAAGTAAGCCGTCACTAACGTTGATAAGGTACTGATCACGAACTTATAAACCCGATATGAATCCGCCTGCAGCACCAGGTAGGCCAGCGGTTGCGGGTTTGCCGGACGCTCCAGCGAATAGATGGGCAAGGAGATCTGTACGGGCAGTTCAAACATCCGTGTGATCATTACCGGAACCGGACGTTCCGGGATAAAACTCATGCGCAAGGCCTGAAATTGATTCGGCAGTACCACATCCGCGCGGCTGACAACGCCCGCCGGTTTAATCTGTTTGATAATCGCTTCTGCTTCGGGAATATCGGCTTTTAAAATCGCCGCTGAAAGCGGTTCGCGTACGGAGCGGGCAATGCTTTCCAGTTGTGTGGCCGTGTTATAGCGATTCTGCTGTAAGAAATGGAACAGCAAAATGACGCAGAAAATAAAAACAAACACCATAGAGACAACAGCAACCATGGCCATTTGTTTAATGGTTAAAGAACGGCTGACACGCAAAATCACTCTCCAGAGACACAATGAGCGCAGAACAGAAAAAAAGGGTACTTAGCCGCCAGAGTATACTCTATCGCACGTCGCTTGAGATAAACCGCTAAGCAGAATCTCAATTCGCGGAAAACTGCGGGGAAATAAGGTGATAACGTGTTGAATTTCTGGCGGTTAACAACGGTGCGACTATCGCTTTATACCGTTATCTCCCGCCAGGAATACTCCTTTTTTACCAGTCGGCGTGCGGCACCAGCGGCTGGAGCGGCATATCCATATCGCCCTGCCAGCCCGCGCCGGAATAACGCACATAAATCAGCGCGTGGCTTGGGGTGTAGTCTTTAGCCTGCTGAATATCGATCCCGGCACCGACAAACCAGTGGGAAGTCACCCGACGTTCAATCAGCGCACGCGCGGTATAACCATAGCCATTACTGCTGCTGCCGGATTCGGTCTGCTCGCTTGCCAGGGTGCGAAAATCCGCGGGGATCAGGCTAAGCAGAGGGTAACGCGGCATCATTTTGGTGCGGGAGTGCGACCACGACACCGTACCGCCAAGTTCCCATGACCAGTTCTCCGTACGCTCACGCCACAGCACCGGCACCGAAAATGAGAGATACTCCTGCGGGCTGTAGTAACCGCCATGGCCTAAGGTGTAATAGCTCAAATCTTTGTCGTAGTGCCAGATCATATTGTTCAGGCCTACGGTTACGCGTCGGTTGTTCTCATTGATGAGCTTGTAGTAGTAACCGGTCATCCAGCGCACGCGCCAGTTATCTGCCACGTTCTTGCCTTCCAGCGTATCCGCCCCGAGGCTCGCCCACACGCCGTTCGCTTCGCCCTTGTCATAACTGAGGCTCAGCGTGCCGCCGTTCGCCCGTACGCCACCCCAGGTTTTACCGGTGTTGCTGCTCGGATCTTTTTGCCCACCAAAGGCCAGCAATGAACTGGAAATGGGGCGGCGATGCACATCCACGGTATAGCCAAACGGCCCGACATCGCTGCTGTAACTTAACCCGCCCACCACATCCACAACATTAAAGCCCATCGGCGTGGTGCCAATATCCATCGACCAGGTATTGTTTCGCCACCCCACCGCAACGCTGGCACCGCTATCAGACTGGTGACGATTACCGCCAACGCAAGGAACATCAACACAGGTACCAAAGCGCGGGCGATAGGTGCCGTCATCGCGTTTACTGAAGGTCCCGACATCCATATTTATCACGTCAGTCCGGAAGAACATCCGCCCGTCCGACAGCGGCGCATCCACCTGCAACATGGTGTTATGCGCTTTCAAATCCGAATACCCGCCCGTACCGCTGGAGTCCGAAAACTCATGCTGCAATGTGACATTCAGATCCTGCTGATGGTAAAGATCGGCGGCATCGCTGCGCACGCCGCGTTTCAGCCAGTCATCTTTTTCATCATTGCGTGTCAGGCGGGTAAAGGTGTCGTTATCCACCGGGCGCGTCGTCGTGACGCCAGACGCCACCATCGCATCTTTATAACTGTCCAGTGCCTGCTGTGGCTCGCCATTTTGTACCTCAAAACGCGCTGCATCACGCAATACCAGCGCGCTCTCCATTGATGGCGGCTGAGATTTTGCCTGCGGGAGGATGGCTGTGAAGATCCGTTTTGCGCTGGCGGTATCGCCCAACTGGGTTTGTACCAGCGCCAGCCGACGCTGGGTGTTGATTGATGGCGGCTGGGCGGGCGTCGCTGCCGGCAGTTTCGCCAGCGCGCCACGCGCGGCCATATGGTTGCCATCTGCGGCATACAGCTCCGCCAGGCCAAGCAACGCCTCTTCATTGGCGGGTTCTCTTTGCAGAACACGCTGGTAATAACGTTGTGCTTCACTATTGTCGCCGCGCTGCTGCGCCCAGTCGGCCAGTGTTAAATCAATTCGTGAAGACGCCGGTTGCTGCACCAGCAATGCTATCGCCTGATCTTCATGACCGCCATCGCGCAGACGGTTGGCGTTGTCCAGCAACTGGTTGGCCTGCAGCCTGTCGGCGAGCTCCTGAATATTACTGTTCCACTGGCTTTTCGGCAGCGCATTAAGGTGATTCAGCGCCGCCAGTTGCTGGTTATTGCCGGAAAGATAGAGGCCATACGCGTAGACCTGTTCCGGGTCGCGTGGTTTGAGCGTGACCAGACGGTTCATCTGCGAATCGGCTTCGCCCCGCTGCCCCGCCTGGCGCAGATCGCTGGCCAGCCGGTAAGTTATCCATACGCTGCCGGGATCGAGCGCCAGCCGCTTGCGTTGCAGCTCTGCCGCTTGTGCCCATTCACCTCTGTTTTCCAGCGCTTCTGCCTGCTGCGCGAGGCGGTCGTTTGTCAACCCGCGTTCAATATCATCTATGCTGCGCCGCTGGCTGGCGGAGAGCGACTGAATAAACTGTTCCGCTTTTTCCGGCGACTGCGCGCGGTAAATATTCGCCAGACCGCGCACCGCGTTGCTGTTGCCGCTATCCATGCGCAGCGCCTGGCGATAGAAACCTTCAGCCGCCGCATTATCTTTGCGCGCTGCGGCGGCATCACCAAGACCCAGCACCGCGTAGCTGTCAGTGTTATCCGTGTTGCGTGCCTGCTGGTAATAACGTTCCGCCTGCTGCACGTTGTTGGCTTTCAGCGCCGCATCACCCTGCTGAATCAACAGCCAGTAGCGGTTAGTTTTCAACAAGCTATCCCACTTGCTGCGGTTGCCGCTGGTCGGATCCATGGCGATAGCTTTTTCCAGTTGCGCTACCGCGCGGGCGCGATCGCCACTTTGCGAATAGGCTTGCCCCAGCGCCCCAACCGCTTCGCTGTCCGCACGGTTAGCGTTGACAGCTTGCTGCAACTCGCCCACCGCTTTTGCCCCCTGCCCGGCATCCACTGCCGCCAGCCCTGTCGCCTTCGCGCGAAACGCCGGGTCAGCTAGCTGTTTTTGCTGCGCGGCAAGCAGCGTACGGGCGCTGTCTACCGTGTCGCCAGAACTAAACAGCGTCAGAAAACGCTGAAGGGCTTTCACGCTCGCGTCGCTGGTCGGCATCGCCTGAATTTGTTGATACCAGATGCTCGCTGCTGCTGCGCGGCCATTGCTGGTTTTCGCCATCTGTTCCAGCACCGCATACCCTTCCGCGCTGCGTCCGTCGGCAAACAACAGTTGCGCCAGCCCGCCCTGCAACTGATCGTTGCCAGGATTCGCGGCATTCAATGCTTGCAAACGTTTAACCGCTTCCGCATGACGCGCGGGCACTTTTGCCACCAGCATCCAGTACTCCACCGCCAAATCGCCCTGCGGCGGATTACCTTTGAACAAGGCGTCGTAGGCCGCAAGCGCTTCCTGCGTATGGCCAGTGGTAGCCTGCAAACGCGCTTGTTGTAGCGCCTGGCGACCTTCCGGCGTAGAAAGTGCCATGGTGGTCACCGCTGATTTATAGGTGCTGGAATCAGGTGCCAGCTGTTTCATGCGATCAAGCTGCTTTTGCGCACCCGTGTTATCGCCCTGACGCAGCAAATAACGTAAGCGCGCGGCGATGACTTCCGGGTCATCCGGCGCGATAAGCTCAAGGCGGTAGAGCGACTGGCGCACCAGATCCTCGCGCTTGGTGCTTTCGCCAAGGCGGACTTGATCAAGCAGTTGCTGCTGCGCGCCAGTATCGGCCGCAAGCGCGGCGGGAGCCAGCGCAAGGGCGAGTGAGAAACAGAGTAAGCTTACTGTGAAGTTGCGCATTCCTGGCCCCAGTCAGGTTGTAACTCACCGCGAGGGGTGAAGCGAAAACGGTGCTGGTCCCACCCCTGGCCAAACAGGGTCAGGACATAGCTATAGTAGGCATCGTCGCCGGGGAAATGATCGGCGACCCGTTGCCGTTGTACGGCTTGCGCATCGCGCTCCTGTAAAAAGGGCAACAGCGCGGCGGCGAACCCCACCGGGCCATCCCCAAGAATTTTTCCGCTCGCCACGTCCACTTTTTCCGGCACGCGGCCGTTTTTCGCGGTCACGCTGGCCATCGGTTTAAATTTTTCCAGCAGGCGCGCTTTCTGCGTGTCCCGGTCGTGCATCATGCCGACCCACAAATAAACGCGGATAGCATCATAACTGCTCACCAGCGTCTTTTCGGACTTAAGCTGCCAACCGCTCCCTTTTTGAAAACGTACCCAATCGGGTGCGAAGCCTTTCGGCGCGGTTTCCAGCAACAGGCGAAGATTGGTTTCGCGCAACGTCGACCATGGAGCGCCAAAGCGGCTGAAATAGCTCGCCAGCTGCGGCGGTAAATAGCTCGGGTTAAAACGCCAGGTGGTCGGTTCGGCAAAGCCGATTTTGCCCGGCAGCAGCATCGAACCCAGCCCTGGCACCGTCACCACTTCTTCTTTGGCGACGAGGGCTAACAGCGCCTTACCCAATTGGCTGTACTCGTCGTTTTTCCATAAACGTCCCGCTTCCAGTAGCGACCAGGCAATCCACAGATCGGAGTCAGACGCTGAATTAGTATCGAGCACCGTCCAGCTATCGTCCCCTTTTTTGCCCCACAGCCAGGCGGGAAGATGGGTACTGAGCGAACCTTGCGCCAGGTTGTTTTGCGTCCATTGCAGCACCCTGGCAAAGGTGTCGCGATCGTTAGCCGCCAGCGCGAAGAACAGCGCATAACTCTGCCCTTCCGAGGTGGTTATCTTGCGTTGATCGCTGGGATCAACCACCCGGCCGCCATCGCTGATATAGGCTTGTTTGAAGTGATCCCAGGCAGGCCAGGTGCAGGCGGCGCGCACATTTACCGCCACCAGCAACAACGCCACTATCACCCACCAACGTCGCGTTCTCATTTTCGTTACTCGTGATCCGGGTCGAGGCGGCGACGGCTAATGATCCGCAGCAGACGCCACAGTACCCACGCCAGTAACACCACACTGACCGCCGCCAGCACTGCCAGCAGCACCGGATGGTTAGCCAGCGCGTACCAGATGCGCTCAAACCACGGCAAGTGACCGACGTAGTAAATATCGCCGACGCGCAGGCCACTTACGCCAGATTCACGAATCACGGTCACCGAGCCATAAATCGCCGCGCGCTTGCCGCTGTCATTCATCGCGCCGTTAAGCAATTCATACCCGCGCGGGCTGTCTGCCAGCAGCGCGACCACACTGCGCTGATCGTGATATGGCGACTGGAAGCCGACAATCGCCGCCATTGGGCCATCGGACGTGATCCCGGTTTGCGCATCGGCCTGACGGTCGGCGGCATCCGGCACAATCGACGGGAACGGCGTCTGGCGCAGCGGCGTTTTCACCCAGCTTTGCGCCGCATTCACCAGCAGATCGATTTTCTTATCGTCTTTTAACCCCGGTGGAATGGTGCCGATGATCATGATGTCGGCGTCTTTATCCTTGATTTGATTACCGTCGTTAGTGAGTTGCACATTGATGGCCGGGAAGCCGGTCTGTGCGCCCACCGCACCCAGCGAATCGAGCAGCGTGCCCATTTGCGCAGGCGTGGGCTGCGGCGGCGTGACGACGATAGTTTGCGACAAATCGGCCATCCGGCTAAACGGGAAACCCGCGTTGGCGAAGGCGCGTAAGTCCGGCATCGCAATAAAGTGGTAATACTTCGAGAAGTCGATGGTCGAGTCGTCGCCGATCACCACGCGGTTTGGCACCTGCTGGAAGGTCACGCAGTTCTCAATGGTGCCACCCGGCATCGGGTTCATATACTGGAAATCAAAGCGCAACTGGTTCACCGCGCCCAGCTTCAGCGCCGGAATAGAGACATCCGTTTTGCTGTCCAGCAGCCCTTGTAACACAGGGAGATGCAGCAGCAGACGGTTGGTGTCCTGGTTGCTGGTCAGGTTGAAATATTGCAGGAACTGGTTGTTCAGGCTGATATCCATGCGCGAGCTGTCTTTGGTCGGCGGCGCGGTATAGCGGTAATTCAGGTTCATATCGATACCGGTACTGCGCAGCAGATAGAGATCCGGCGGCAGGTTCAGCGACACGTTAATCGCCGAGGGTTCCAGCCCGGTTGACTGCAACTGCTCTTCATAGGTTTTCAGTTCGCCAAAGGTGACCGGGCGGTCGGTACGTATCCAGTTCGGTGCATCGTAAGGCTGGCGCGCCAGCAGCGGTTTCACCTCATCTACCGTAACGCTATCGCCACGGAACAGCACGTTACCCTGAGCGATACCTTTCGCCGCTTGCATCAGGTCTTTGTCATCACGTCCAGACACCACCAGCAGCTTCACGTACGGGTTATTCGGGTGGTTGATCATGCTGATGGTCGGCCCTTTCACCGCCGGCGCATCACGCAGGAAATCAGGACGTTTGTCATTGGTGGCGAAGACGATCGCGTTGCGGTCCGGCAACGCGTTGTAAGTGACCGGGAAGCTCTGCCCACGCCAGCCGGTGCGGGAGCCAAACCAGGAGGCAATAACCGCAGCGGCCTGCTGTTGTTCAATGTCCGGTGCGCCGGCGAAAACCATCGGCAGCGTCAGCGCTCTGTTGTCACGCGGGTCGAAGAACGGGATCGGGAAGTGGGAGAGATCGTTTTGCACCGCCAGCTTCTGGTAAGTCAAATCCAGCGAGCTGCTGCGACCAATATCCAGCCATAACGTGCTGCTGGCCGGGTTTTCGCACACATCGCGATAATGGCCGACGAATTCCAACCGCACACGGTTGAAATCGGTGATAAACAGCGGGTTGATCGGCACCTGCGCCAACGTTTTTTTGCCGAGCTGCTCTTTGGTGACCGGCAAGACGCCCATCAGTTCATCATTCAGATAGACCTTCAACTGAGATTGTACGGGCAGCAGAGAGGGTGATGGCGTGTACTCAAGGTTGAGCACCGCTTTCGAAACCAGCTCATCGCTGCGCATACCAAACTCAACGCCACCGTCCGGGTTGATACCGCGCAGCACCATGCTGCCCGGTGGCGGCGCGATTTGGGCGAAAGTCAGTTTCACATCGCGCGACGGCGCGTTGGCGGCGACCACCGGCGCATTCGCCCCCGGTACGCCCGGCATCACCTGTCCGACGACATTTTGGCCGTCTGTCGGCGTGGTTGGCGTCAATGATTCCGTTTGTCCCGGCGCAGGCGTTGCCACCGGCTCAGTGGCGGGCGCAACAGCCGGAACCGTCGGGGCTGGCGCTGCATACGTCATCACCGGAGATAAAACACTCGTCCCCATAGCCACTGCACAAATCCAGGAAAGTTTTCTTTTCATCGCGTTTTCATCATTGTTGAGCCAGTCACGTCATCGGTTGCTGTACCGCTACATTCCGTTCCGGACGGCGCGGAATAAATGACACCACCCAGGACACCATCATGGTGAATGAGCGGAAAATCACTTTGACAGACGGTGGAGCAAATTCCGCGAGATGGCGATAGCCGCGGAAACCCAGTTTCAAAATATCCATCAGACTTTCCAGAGGCTTGTCTTCCGGGAAGCTGTCCTGCCACAACGCCCATGTGTCGGCGCGGGCAAAAGTACACTGCACAAAATCGATATGCTGTTTGGTCGTCAACGGCATCAGTTGCAGGCCCACTTCATTGCCGTGAACACGCGCCACGGTGGTGGGGAACGCATACTCCTGCTGGCCGCGTTTGAGCAGCAAATTCACTTTTTGCCCTTCGAGCACCTGCGCCTGGCCGTTAATTTTGATGCCAAGCCCGCCGTCGGAGAAATCATGTACGGTACAGGAGAAAAGATGCCCATCTTCGCGGGCAATCACCGCCGGCATCGACATTTCAACGCGATGCGAGCGACGAACCTGTTTACTCTCTACAGAGACCGCGACCGCACCGCCAAGGATAATCATGTTGTAGAATACCCACGCGATACTGACGAAGACGGTGAGTATTTCGTTTTCCGGGCCGTAGAAATAACGCCAAATCCCGACCAGTACACCCACCAGGTTGAGCAGCACAAGGTAGATGTAAGGACGTGAAATCACCCAGTCCACATACTCTTCTTCCACCAGGCCGCCTTTGGCGGTGACGTTAAACTTCCCTTTGTGCGGGTTGAACAGCGCCACCAGCGTCGGTGGCGCGATATACCATGCCAGCACGGTTTCGTAGATCTCGCTCCAGAAAGAGTGACGATATTTGCCCTGAATCTTCGAGTTAGTCAGGCTGGCGTGAATCATGTGCGGCAGCACGAACAGCGCAATCATCAGCGCGGGTGCGTAAATGATGTAGGCATGCAGCAGCAAAAAGGCCAGCGGCGCGGTCAGGAAGATAAGCCGCGGTATACCCGATAAGAAATGGAACATCGCGTTGACGTAACACAAACGCTGCGCCAGTTTGAGCCCTTTGCCCATCAGCGGATTGTCGAGGCGGAAAATCTGCACCATGCCGCGCGCCCAGCGAATACGCTGGCCAATATGCGCAGACAGGCTCTCTGTCGCCAGCCCCGCCGCCTGCGGGATGCGCATATACGCCGACGTATGCCCAAGACGGTGTAAACGCAGCGAGGTGTGCGCATCTTCGGTGACGGTTTCTACGGCGATACCGCCAATCTGATCCAGCGGCCCACGGCGGATCACCGCACAAGAACCGCAGAAAAAGGTGGCGTCCCACATGTCGTTACCATCCTGCACCAGCCCGTAGAACAGCGTGCCTTCATTCGGGGTTTTACGAAAACGCCCCAGGTTGCGTTCAAACGGATCCGGCGAGAAAAAGTGGTGTGGCGTCTGCATCATTGCCAGCTTTTTCTCTTTTAAGAACCAGCCCATGGTCATTTGCAGGAACGAGCGTGTCGGCACGTGGTCGCAGTCGAAAATCGACACGAATTCGCCTTTCGCGTATTTCAGCGCGTTATTGATGTTGCCCGCTTTTGCGTGCTCATGGGTGGTTCGCGCGATGTACTCGACGCCGACGCTTTTGGCGAACTGACGGAACTCTTCGCGCCCGCCATCATCGAGGATCCAAATCTTCAGCTTGTCTTTCGGCCAGTCGATGCCCAACGAGGCATAAATGGTGTTTTTCACCACATTCAAATCTTCGTTATAGGTCGGTACGAAGATATCGACAGAAGGCCATAACGACATATCTTTCGGCAGCGGCACCGGCTGGCGATTAAGCGGCCATACCACCTGGAAATAGCCAAGCACCAGCACAATCCACGCGTAAGTTTCGGCGAACAGCAGCACCAGGCCGCACACCAGGCTCACCGGGTCGTCCCAGTTCAGCGTCGAAGTGTAGCGCCACCAGATATAGCGACAGGAAACGGTGAGCGAGAGGACGATGAGCATCAGGGCGGAGAAACGCCCCGGAATTCGGCGTACCAGCAGCGCCACGCCCCACAACAGCATCAGGAAAACAAACTGCGAAAGTGGGTTAAACGGCTGCGTAATGCACAGAATGGCGAGGATCAGCGAGAAAACCACAATGATGCCGAGAATAAAGCGGCGCGCACGCGGGCTGATATGCGCCAACTCTTTTTTATCATCCAGATGGCTGGTACGGCGCGTTACGCGCTCCGGCAGCGTATCCAGCCAGTGATACCAGCGCCCGCGCAGCACGCGCGCCCGGGCAAAACGTTGGCGACGGGGCGACTTTCTGTCGCCCCAGGGGAGCATGACCAGCAACCACAAGGTTTGCAGCAGGTAACGCGCCGGATCGAGCGGTCGCGGTTTATCAGGATCAATATGCGGGAACCACAAATGCTGCTGCGCACGGAGCTGCTGCCAGCGCGGGTGCTCCAGCGGAATAAACATCCATGCGAGGATCGCCCAGAAACAGCCAGAGGCTGCGCTAAACCCGGAAGCGCCGTGCTCACGGTAACGCTGGTAGCGCTCGCTTAACCGCGCGCTCACCGGCGGGATCAGCAACCAGGCGGAAAGGCGGCTCATTGCGGGCTCCCTTCCTGCTCACCGGTTACTTCTTGCGTGTGCGCACAGTGCAGCAGGCACCAGTTCGCCAGCGTTAATATCTCTTCCGCCGCCAGCGAATCCGCCCGGTATTCGCCCAATGGCTGTTTCGATGCCTGCGATTCCGCCATCGCTTCATCGCGGTGGATAAGGGTCGGGAGGATCTGCCGCTGGCTTTGCAGCCACACCTGCCAGAGATCGTCCTGCAACTGGCTGCCGATGCGCAGATCGTTAAGCAGAATATGCGCGCCCGCAGGCAACAGTTGTTGATGCAAACGGATATGGCAGTTGGTGTCGGGTTTTACCACCGTAAACAGATGGTCGCACTGCGCCACAAACTGGCGCGTCAGCGGTGAAGCGTCGTGCGGGAGATCGATTAATACCCACTGATAACTTTGCTGCGTTTTCAGCGCCTGCAAAATGGTGGTGAGTTGACTAAGCGGTTCGTGCAATAAATGGAGGTTTTCCCACTCATTTTCCGCCAGACGGCCAAAAGGCAGGAGATCGAGCTGCGAGGTATAGCGCATTCCGGCATCGCGCCAGTCTTGCCCATCCAATACCGCGCGCGCCCAGCCGTGTTGATATTCAAAGTCGACATTAAATGACAGGCGCAAAAGATTATCAGGGCAGGCATCAATCACCAGCACCGATTCGCCTAAAATTTGTAATGACCAGGCCAGAGCCGCAGTGATCGATGTTGTACCCACACCACCGCGAATCCCCTGTAATCCCAAGATGGCCATCCTGGTTATCCCTTATTGTTGACGGGCTAATTCTGCCAGCAGCGGCCAGCGCTTAAATGCCGCCGCCAACTGTTCTCGCTGGGAAATATCGGCGTAATCAATTTCAGGCAATGAAAATGCTTTACTTAACGCCAGAAAATCATTTTGGAATGTATAGCCCAGAGTAGGGTCTGACTGCGTTTTGGGTTCATTGTTATGCATTCTGGCCCGATCCCTTTGAATAGAAATACATGTACAGATGTAGCAAGGCATCGTACCCGAGAAAATTCGTTTACATGCTAAATCTGATGTTCTTTAATTTCAATGTTAGGTTTATTTCTCTGCTTTCGCTAGTAAACTGAGATACAGACAATTTTGCATCAAGAGGGACATCGTGGAGCCCATATTTTCTATCGGCATTGAGTCGTTATGGGACGAATTGCGTCATATGCCTGCGGGCGGCGTTTGGTGGGTAAATACCGATCGTGAAAAAGATGCAATAAGCCTGATAAATCAAACGCTAGCGGCCCAGGATAAAGACGCGCTGGTAGCGGCAATTGGTATGGGTCATGACCTACGGAAAATCATTGAGTTAGATAAAAAGCATGGCCCTGATAAAACCAGAATTTTCACAATGCCAAATCAGAAAGATGGTCTATACTTTTTCGCCCGTGATTTGCTTTGCTCATTTGAACCTGAAAATTATTTACTGATTCTGCTCTGCGCAAATAATGCATGGCAGAATATATCGGCGCCTGATTTACAACAATGGTTAGAAAGAACTCATACCTGGGCGAAATATCATAAATGTTCCTTACTGGTTATTAACCCTGGCAACAATAACGACAAACAATCTTCCATTTTAATGAGTGAATATCGTTCGTTGTTTGGGCTGGCGAGTTTACGCTACCGAAACGATATGTATCTTTATGATGTTGCCTGGTGGTGTAATGAAAAAGGGATTAGTGCGCGCCAGCAATTAGTGCTTAATCATCATCAAGGTCGCTGGCAACTCGCGCAGCAAGAAGAGACGTCGGTACAACCGCGCAGCGATGAGAAACGTATATTAAGTAATGTCGCCGTGCTGGAAGGCGCACCGCCGCTGTCGGAACACTGGACATTATTTGATACCAACGAAGCGTTATTTGAAGAAGCGCGATCCAGCCAGGCGGCGACATTGATTTTCACCCTTGCGCGAAACAATCAAATCGACAATATCGCACGCCAGGTGCACACATTGCGCCGCCAGCGCGGCAGCGGGCTGAAAATTATTGTTCGTGAAAGCCAGGCCAGCCTGCGTGCTACCGACGAACGTTTGTTGCTCGGTTGTGGTGCCAATATGGTGATCCCGTGGAATGCGCCCCTTTCCCGCTGTCTGACGCTGATTGAAAGCGTGCAGGGCCAGCAGTTTAACCGCCTGGTGCCGGAAGATATCACCACATTGCTGTCCATGACTCAGCCGCTAAAACTGCGCGGTTTTCAGCCGTGGAACGTGTTCTGCGACGCCGTCGGGAATATGGTTAATAACCCACTGTTGCCCGCCGATGGCAAAGGGGTTCTGGTCGCGCTGCGCCCGGTGCCAGGCATCCGCGTTGAACAAGCACTCACGCTGTGCCGCCCAAACCGCGTGGGCGATATTGTCAGCCTCGGCGATAATCGTCTGGTGCTGTTTTTGTCGTTCTGCCGGGTTAACGATCTCGACACGGCGCTAAACCACATTTTCCCGCTGCCCACGGCAGATATTTTCTCTAATCGCGTGGTGTGGTTTGAAGATAACCAGATTGCCGCAGAGTTAGTGCAAATGCGCACGCTGTCACCGGAGAAATGGGCAAAACCGCTGCCCGTTACCGCCGCCGGGAAGAAAATCATTAACGCTGAGCACGACGGCACAAGCTGGCGTCGGATCCCGGAACCGTTGCGGTTATTCAGTAAAGCCACGGAGCGCACATCATGATGTCAGTCAGCGATATTATTCAGCTTGTGGTGCTTTGCGCCCTGATCTTTTTCCCGCTGGGCTACCTTACACGCCACTGGATACGCCCTATCCGCAGCGCGTTTCGCATACTGTTTACCAAACCACGCTATGTAAAACCGGCGGGCGTGCTGCGCCGGGAATCGTTCGTCAAGGCAGACCGAAAACATGACTAATCATACTATGACCACTTCAACACCTTCGCCATTGTGGCAATACTGGCGCGGTCTTTCCGGCTGGAATTTCTATTTTCTGGTGAAATTCGGTCTGTTGTGGGCGGGCTACCTTAACTTTCACCCGCTGCTGAATCTGGTGTTTATGGCTTTTCTGCTGATGCCGCTGCCGCGTGTCCGCCTGCATCGCTTACGTCACTGGATTGCCATTCCCATCGGTTTCGGTCTGTTCTGGCACGACACCTGGCTGCCGGGTCTTGAAAGTATGATGAGCCAGGGCTCGCAGGTCGCGGGCTTCAGCGCTGATTACCTGTGGGATTTGGTGACGCGTTTTATCAACTGGCAGATGATTGGCGCGATTTTCGTGATGCTGATTGCCTGGCTGTTTTTGTCGCAGTGGATCCGCGTCACCGTGTTTGTCGTCGCGATTATGATCTGGTTAAACGTGCTGACGCTGACCGGGCCGGCGTTTAATCTGTGGCCCGCAGGTCAACCAACCACGACCGTCACCACCACTGGCGGTTCGGCGGCGGCAACGGTCGCAGCGGCGGGCGATACGCCGGTGGTTGGCGATATTCCCGCACAAACCGCGCCTCCGACCTCAGAGAATCTGAACGCGTGGCTGGCAAGTTTCTACGCCGCCGAAGAGAAGCGCCAGAGCACCTTCCCGGCGCAGCTTCCGGCAGACGCGCAACCGTTCGATCTGCTGTTCATCAATATCTGTTCCCTCTCATGGGCCGATATTGAAGCGGCCGGTCTGGCGTCGCACCCGCTGTGGTCACACTTTGATATTGAGTTCAAAAACTTCAACTCGGCCACCGCCTACAGCGGCCCGGCGGCGATTCGCCTGCTGCGCGCCAGCTGTGGTCAGCCGTCGCATAAAAACCTCTACCAGCAGGCCAACACGCAGTGCTACCTGTTTGATAACCTGTCTAAACTTGGCTTCACTCAACAGTTGATGATGGACCACAACGGTGAGTTTGGCGGTTTCCTCAAAGAAGTGCGCGACAACGGCGGTATGCAAGCGCCGCTGATGAACCAGGCGGGTCTGCCGCCGGTGCTGCTCTCGTTTGACGGCTCGCCGATTTATGACGACACCGCGGTACTGAACCGCTGGATGGAGTCCGACAGCTTTAAACAAGGCCAGCGCACCGCGACCTTCTACAACCTGCTGCCGCTGCACGATGGCAACCACTTTCCGGGCAATCGCAAAACCGCCGATTACAAACTGCGCGCGCAGAAGTTGTTTGATGAGCTGGATGCGTTCTTCACGCAACTGGATAAATCCGGGCGTAAGGTAATGGTGGTGCTGGTGCCGGAACACGGTGCGGCGCTACAGGGCGATAAAATGCAGGTTTCCGGCCTGCGCGATATCCCAAGCCCGTCGATTACCAACGTGCCAACGGCGATTAAATTCTTTGGTATGAAATCCCCGCATCAGGGTGCGCCGATAACCATTACGCAGCCGAGCAGCTTCCTCGCTATCTCCGAGATTGTTACCCGCGTGCTGGATGGCAAAATCTTTACCGAGGACAACGTCAACTGGCAGCAACTGACCAGTAATCTGCCGCAAACCGCGCCGGTATCCGAAAACGCCAACGCCGTTGTGTTGCAGTACCAGAATAAGCCGTATGTTCGCCTGAACGGCGGTGACTGGGTGCCCTACCCGCAGTGATCCTGCCAACCTCTCCCCTGGCGGGGAGAGGTTATCGCTTTAGCGCTGCTGCGCCAGCCAGACCAACATTTTCAGGCTGGCGGAGTAGTAATCATCCTGCGCGGTGATCTGCGGTTGTACAGGCGTTACACCCAACGTTAAATCCCGCACCGCCAGTAAACCGTCGTTCATGTTGTACGGTGCATTATCGTTGGTCGCCACATCCACCCATGCGGGAGTCTGGCTGCGGCCAAAACCCTGCCACCAGTTGCGCCACGGCGTTAATAACGCGCTATGCGGATCCTGCCAGCTCACATACAGCGGAATACGAATCGCGTCGTAGCTCATGCGCGGCGGCCACTCCTTCGCCGGGTTCAGCTTGCCATCCGCCGAAAGTGAAACCCAGTCCGTTGGTAAGCGCGCTTTGCCAAACGTCATGTTGCCAAGCAGCGTTTGCCCGTCTTTGATCAAATCGCGCCACACCACCTGATGGCTGCGCTCAGCGAAAGCCTGCCATGCCGGGAAAATAAAATAGGACGGATTCAGGTTTACATAGGTGTTGAGGTTAAAACCGTTGGCACCCGGCAACATCACGCGGTAACCCGCAAAGCTGATAACCGCATGTTTGAGCACCGCCTGGGTAATCGCATCGGAAGCGGCAAGGTAAGCGGCATTATTCCAGCGCTCACCGGCTTTCAGCAGTGCCCAGGCTATCAGCACATCGCCATCGGTAGCGTCGTTTTTATCAGCGATGGGATCGGCTTCCACCGGGTTATAACGCCAGTAAAACAGGCCATTAGCTTTGTTCTTCAGCGTTTTATTAGTCCAGCCCCACATGCTTTCAAAGGCCACTTTGTCGTCGCTGGCGACCGCCATCAGCATGGCGAAACCCTGGCCTTCGGTGTGGGAGACGTTTTTGTTGCCGGTATCGACAATGCGGCCATCCGGCATCAAAAACCGCGCTTTATAACTCTCCCAGGCGCCAGCGGCCTGGGAAACGGATGCAAATAGCAGACTCACCATCACCACCATCGCGGTGAAAACGCGCTTCAACATGGGCAAACTCACTGTGGGTTAGCGTAACGGAAGAGAACATCCGCCACAGAATAGAGCCTTTCGCGGGTAAACACGAGACTCGCCTCGCCGCCCTGGTTTTGCAGCCAGCGCGAATAAAGCCCTTCAAGAATGGCGCAAAACGCATAGCACCAGCGGGTCTGGTAGGCCTCTTCGCGAGCCACCGGCAGCGCCTGGTGGCGAAACGCCATGCCGTGTTCAGTGGTTTCGATATCAATAAACCCCCAGTTGAACACCGCCAGTTGCGCGTTAATATTCGCTTCCAGCTCGCCCACCGTCGCCGACGCCGGAAGCGGTACACGGTCCGCTAATGCTTCGCCCATCTGGCGCAGAAACGGCAGGCTTTCCGCTTCGCCGACGTTTCTCACCATGCCGTCAATCATCACGCTCAGCAAATCAAACCAGCCCGGCGGCGTTTGCTGTTGCTGGAAATAGCCAAGCAGCAGCGTGTTTGCAGTGTTGGTTGTCATTATTTATCCCCCAGCATGTACCGGAGCCAAACCCCGGCGGTGCTTTCGTTGTAACTGCCGAAGGTGTCATAACCGACTTTTCCACCTACCGACATGTTTTTATTCACGTTGTAATCGAGTCCGGCATGGAAGTTATAGCCAATGCCATTCTGTGAACCGCCCTGGTACTGCGCCTCTTTCACAAAACCCATATCGGCGAGCTGTTGCAGCATCTTCTGTGCTTCCGGTTCTGTCGGGAAGTAGTTGCTCTTGTCCTGCGTGTAGGACTGGTAGCCCACCGCGCCGCCAATGCTCAGTTTCCAGTTATCGATTTTCTGTGATAAATCAACCGGCAGCGACACACTCACGTAATTCTGCGGGCTGAAGTAACCGCCCTGGCCGTAAGTGAAGTAACTGAGGTTTTTCGAGTAGTTCATCCAGCTAACGCTCAGCCCCGTCTGCAACTGGCGGAAATCATCGTGCCACGGGCGCAGATAAACGCCGGCATTGGCGTTCACGCTGGTGTTGCTCGCCACATCTTTACCGATATAGCTATACCCACCGCCGCCAATGTAGAACCCGGCGTCGCCGTCGTCGTAGCTCAACTGTACGCTGCCGCCGTTTTTGGTGACCTGCCCCCAACGCTCGCCGGAGTAAGCGTCCCGCAGCCCAACATATGACAGCAAACTGTCAGTCACCGCGCGACGCTCGCCGGTAAGGATAAGCGTCAGGTAATTGGTCAGTTTCGGCGACCATTTCACGCCGCCGACCAGCGAGGTTAAATCCTGCCCCAGCGGCGTGCTGCCGATATCCAGCTTATAGCTGTCGCCGCTCAGCGCCATATTCAGCTCAACGCCGCTGGCGTTTTGCGAATCGGTGGAGGACTTAATCGGATCGCTATAGTTGGTCTTATAGTTTGATGCGCTCAAACTCTTCAAACGGCTCGATGACAGCAGCGAGGTGAGGTTGTCGTAACCCGATTCGGTAAACGGTGACAGTTTGCTGGCATCGGCATAGCTCGCGAGATCGGTAAATTTATCGCTGCCGTCGGTTGCCGTGGATTGGTTAGCGTTTTTAATTGAGGTCGCAATGTTACTCACCCCATTCGCCAGCGGATTCGCACCATAACGCCGCCAGGCATCCCCGTTAGCACTGCCGGAACTGAGCGAAACCGGCGTCGCGGTAAATTCAAAGCGTGCATCGCCAAACGGCGAGCTGGACCAGGTGAGCGGCGCTTTGGCTTCCGTCAGCTTGCTGGTGCCGGTTTCCCCGTCGCGACCACGGATCTCCACACCGCCCTGCAACCACATGCCGGTTTTCTCGTTCATCTGTTGCATCATGTCGTCGACCTGGCGCAGCGTTCGCGTTTGCGCCGTTTCGACCGGCAGATCGGTACGCGTGGTACCCGGCAAGTTACTGCCCGGTTCGTGCGCCACCTGAGCGACTTGCCACGGCAGCGTTTGCCCATACAGCGACTGCGGCGCCGCGCTTTTACTGGTGGTGGTAAACGGGTTATCCGCCAGCAGCACACCGCCGATTGTCGGCGTTGCCGCGCTGTTATTCGACTCCAGCCCCACCAGCTTGCCGCGCGCGCTGCGCAGATAGGTCATCGCCTGCTGATGATTGCCTTTCGCCTCTTCCAGTCGCGCCAGCAGTAACAAGCGATCCGGTGAAGTATTGCTGCGCAAGCCACTGGCTAAGGTTTGCGCCTTATCGACGTTATTTTCCGCCAGCGCGACATCAATCGCGCCGACGCGCGCTGCCTGATCTTCGCTGTCGCGCGTCATCAGGTAGTCATACAGCACGCCGGCTTCTTTGTTCATCTTGCCGGACTGATACAAACGCCCCATCGCGAACATCAAATCCGTGTTCTGCGGGTCGTTTTGCAACGCGCGGATCAGCTTGTCATAGGCGGCGGCATAATTGCCCTGCTCACGCAGTTGATCCGCTTCGTTGATCACATAGCCATTACGCACCCCGGCAAGCTGGGCTGGCGTGCTGCGCGCCTGCACGTCCGGGCGGGAAACAAAAGCCTGCGCCTCCTGGTTAAGCCCCGCCTGGTTCAGCACCGCAACCTGATCGGCATAATCGCCAATATTGCCCTGCACGCCCTGTTTCATACTTTCACGCACCAGCGCAACGGCGGTGGTGGTATCGCCGGTCTGCGCCAGCATTCGCGCCAGTTTACCGGCATCGACCGGGCTTTTCGGCGGTGTGGCCGCCAGCGCTTTCAGGGTATTGGCTGCCGCCGTCATATTGCCCTGAGCGAGGTAGCGCTCAGCGGTCGCCATTTGCAGGTTGTAATTAACCCGCTGCGCAAGGTCGCGCATCTGGCCGTTCTGGCTGGCGGGCGAAATACGGGACAGCAGCGAACTGGCCTGCTGCCAGCCGCCATTTTCACTGGCGAACAGTGCGGCAGCGTACAGCGAACTGGCACCGGCTCGCGGGTTTTGCGCGGTCAGCATTACGTTCGCGGCTTCATTTTCCTGACCCGCTTGTTGCAGCAAACGCGCCAAATCAAGGCGCAACCACGGGTCATCCGGCAGGCGCGCCACGCCCTGGCGCAACACGGCAATGGCCTGCGAGGTATTTCCGCTGGCTGCCAGTTGTTGCGCCTGCCGACGCAGCGGGTCGCCAGGCGTACCCGTCACTACGCGCGGTTGCAGTTTTTCCTGCAAACTCGCCGGTAACGTGCGCAGCAGGCTTTGCGCTTCTGCCGCTTTGTTTTGATCGCGCAGCACGTAATAGAGATTTTCCCGCGCCGGCGCATTCTGCGGCTGCTCATTCAGGATCTCGCGCAGGGCTTGTTCCGCTTGTGGGTAATCTTTGTTCTGGCGGAGCACATCAGCGCGGAACAATTTGGCAGCCGTGCCGCGTTCACCGCTCTGCTGCGCCAGCGGCGCTGAAAGCGCCAGCGCCTGGCTGACATTGCCCGTTTTTAACGCTTGCTGTGCCTGCGCCAGCTGGCCATAAAATGCGGCGTCTTCCGCCTGAGCTTTACGTTCTGCTGAAGCCTCGCCTCCCTGGCTCGCCGCCCGGTTCAGATATTGTGCCGCCGCCTGGTAATCACCGTTGCGCTGGGCAATATACCCCATGCCTGCCAGCGCATCGGCGTCCTCAGGGTTGGTTTGCAACACCTGCTCAAACTGTCGTTTTGCGGCATTACTGTCGCCACTATTCAGCGCGGTAAAGCCTGCGCCTTTCGCGCTGCCACCGACATTTTTACGGTAGTACGCCTGCATCTCGCTATCCTGCGGATGGCGCTGCAACCAGGTATCGTAAAAGCGTTCATCGCCAGCCTGCGGCGCAAGCCATAGCAGCGCCTGACGCAGCCCTTCATCTGCCTCTTTATTGCCGCTGGCCATCGGCTCCAGCAGCAAGATCCCGTCGCGACGCGTCGCTTCACGCCAGGTCAACATCTTGCCCAGCGCCACGCGGGCGGCATTATCCTGTGGATGCTGGGCGATGAAGCGCTGAATTTCCGCCAGCGCCTGCGGGTAGAGCGCTTTATCGCCCGCCATCGTCAAATAGTATTCCGGCGCGAGGCTCGGCGGCGGCGTGTCGCCATTGAACAGGCTGCGCCAGGTTTCCAGCGCCGCCGGAACATTGCCGCTACGCGCCTGCTGGCGAGCAAGCGTTAACTGCCCTTGCGGCACCTGCGCCAGCTGTTTTGCGTTATCCAGCGCCTGCAAACCACTATCGTCCGGCGCGGTTTTCGCCAGCCTGGCTCGCCACTGCGCGGCGGTTTGTAAATCACCATTTTGCTGCGCCCACAGCGCCATCAGGTACATCGCCTGGGTGTTATTGGCATCGACCATTAACACCTTTTTGAGCGATTCCATCGCCAGGTCGTCATGGGATTTTTCGTGCCAGTAGTTAGCCTGATCAAACAGCGCCTTGAGCGCCGCGTCATTTGACGCGGCCTGCGCGAGGCCGGAGGTCGCCAGCGTCAGCGCGCCGGAGAGGCAAATTGTTGTCAGCCGACGGGCGGTTTTTTTAGACATTATTGTCACCCTTTTCACTTGCTGTTCCCCGCATCCAGACGTTTACGCTCGCGTTTTTTAAGCACGCGATACACCATGCCACCCACCAGCGACCCGACCAGCAGGCTCAGGATCGCCAGCAGCGCAGAGTGTTGGTTGGCGTACCAGACCACTTTCATCTGCGGCGGCATTTCGCCGCTGGGGAACTGCTCGCCGACGCGGAAGCTGCGCACACCGTTTTCATTGGTGATGATGGCGGCATCGCCGCGAATGCCGGCGTTGATTTTTGCAGAAGCCAGATCGCCATGCAGATGCGATAACTGCTCGTCGTTGCTGCCAAGCGCCAGCACCACCAGCCGGGTATCGTTCCACGGCGAGCGAAAGCTGATAAAACCGCGCCACGCTTCATTGGAAGAGAAGTAGCGATCGGCTTCCAGCCCTTCTGCCGCCCAGTCGCCTGCTATCCAGCGCTGCACTTTCTGCCAGCTGGAAGGCTCACGCACACCCAACGTGCTGTCATGGGTGACAAACGGCGAATGCGCCAGCAGCGCACGGTTAAAGTCATGCTGATCCATATCGCTTACCGCCAGCACATCACGGTCACGCAAGAGCTCCAGAAAACTGCCGCCGGTCGGTACACCAAACACCACGCGGTTGTGACCGAGCGCGGTTCCGGTGGCGTTGCCTGAGCGCGCCGCCATATCAAACAGCGTGGCGATCTGCGTTTCGCTGGGATTGACCGGCAGCATCAGGACCGTTTCTGAGTAATCTGCCAGGCGGGTAAACGGGAAAGAAGCCCCGACGAAATAAGAAAGATTCGGCAACAGCGCAAAGTGGCGGGTGTGGCTAAGATCGATCCACGAATCATCATCAATGCGGCTTTTAATGTTGTTATTCAACAACGTACTACACGGCGCGTTCTTTTTCGGCACGATGTTGAAATAGAGCGAAAGCTGGTTGTCGCCGTAAATCATGTACGGCTCCAGCGGCATATCAAACTGCTCCTGGCGCGCATCGCCACCGAGCTTGTGCCACAGCGTCTCCAGCGCCCCCTGCTTATTGACCGGCAGGTTGTGCAGGAACGTGTCGTTCAGTGTCATGCTCAGCCACGAACGTTGTTCGTCAATCCAGTTCTCCGTCGGGAAACGGTAACCAATATGCAGCGGGATGGTTTCACCGTCCCACAAGAACAGATCGGGTGCAGCGCGGAACGCCACCTGCAACGGCGGATGCCAGATCCCGGTGGCGGTCAGGCTTTGATCTTTACGGATCAGCTCCGATAACTTCACCGGACGATCGGTTGGGATCCAGCGCGGCGCATCGTACGGTTTGCTCAACGGGATCGTCTGCGCATCGACATCCACCGCCGGGGTTTGCAGCGCAAAGTTGCCGCGCGTTAAGCGCCAGGCCGCCGCGCGTAATTCGCTTTCATCTTTCCCCACCACCAGCAGCAGTTTGTAAACCGGGTTCGCCGGGTTATCGATAATTTTCAGCAGCGGCTGGCTGGTTTGCGGCAGCGTTAAACCGCCAATTTGCTCGCCGGGGTGACCAATCAGAATGCCGTTTTTTTCCGGCAGACGGTCGTGGTAGGCCGCGAACGAAACGCCGCGATAATCAGCCTGAATCCCCAGCCACGAGGCGATCAGCGCCCCGGCGCTAATGGTATCCGGGCTCAGCTTTGACGCGAATGCTACCGCAATCGCCGCCGGAGACATCTGCATGCTGTCAAAGAAGGGGCGCGGAAAATGGCTCAGATCCGCGCCGATATCCAGTTGCTGCCCTTCCAGCTCAAAGCGCGAATCCGGCAGGATAGTGACACGATATTTGTCACTCAGGTCGCGCTGACACTGCATGGCATCGCCATCGTTAATCTTAAAGCTGAGGCTGTTACTGGAGACCATCAGCGCGGCGGGAATATCAAGCTGGTAACGGGCCAGGTCGCTGTCGGTCGCCGTCAGCGGCACAGTGCCGAGCGGTTGGCCGTTGAGCATCAACTGCATGGTGGCGTTACGCGCCGCCAGCGCCGGGGAGATGCGCAGGTTGAGCGCCAGCCGGGCGCTGGTCATCACCTGGTCGACCGGCAGAGTAAAATCAACGCCGCCCTGGAATTGCCCGCCGCTGAGGGTGATCCCTTGCGGCTGGCCCATCTGCGCGATGCTG
The DNA here is from genome assembly GCF_016620385.1 of Kosakonia sp. LAM2021. Taxonomy (NCBI): domain Bacteria; kingdom Pseudomonadati; phylum Pseudomonadota; class Gammaproteobacteria; order Enterobacterales; family Enterobacteriaceae; genus Kosakonia; species Kosakonia sp. LAM2021. The sequence goes on along the minus strand of NZ_JAENHT010000002.1, from coordinate 244,991 downwards.
ACACTACTCATCACCAAAGGTACAAATGTCGGCGTGGATTGCGCTATCGTTGGCGGCGGCAGATCCAGCGGCAGCAGCGATTCAACCGTTGTTTCTTCACTGTGTAACGGCGCGATAAACAGCGCGCCGAGCAGTACCGCAAGCGTGGTTAGCCGTTTCATACGCTCTCCTCCTGCGCAACCTTTGCTGCGTGCTGCGCGCGTAAACGGCGGTTTTCGCGGCGTGATTTCCACGTCAGCCAGAAGAGGTCAAAGACACAACGCACAATCGTCAACATGGAGCGGAACGGGTTGTCCTGCGGCTTCGGCGGGTGGATCCATGCGTCGGCGCGGGAAAGCACCACGCGCACCAGTTCACGGCGGCGCGACAGCGGAATATCGTCGAACATCAGGCGGATATGCTGCTCGTCGCTGGCGACGGTTTGCACCGGAATACTAATCGCGCCGGATTGCAGCAGCAGTTCAATCGCTTCGATTTCATCAGTCAGATGACGATCGTCCGGCGCCACGATACGACAGCCGCCCATCGACAAATCCGCCGTCTGGCTGCGCGATGTGATCCCGCTGGCGTAATGGATAAGCACCGGGATATCGACATCAATACGGATGGTTTTGCGCGTCTGGCGGGTTTCGCGCGCGACGGCAATCGCCGCCAGCAGGAAAATCAGGCTATACAAGCCCCAGGCAACGTTCAGCACAATAACGCGCGGATCCACACCAAAGTAGTCATGCGCGCAGGCGCGGACAATCCCGGCGACCACGCCCGCCGCCAGCAACAAGGCAATGATCAAATGCGGGCGCACCACGCTGAAGTCGAAATAGCCGACATTCAGCAGCCCGCCTTTGTCGGTGACGTTAAACTTGCCGCGTTTGGGAAACAGCATGGTTACCATCGTCGGTAGCGCAATGTGAAACGCCATCACCAGGTCATAAATCTCGCCCCAGAAGCTGTAACGGAAACGGCCATTCAGCCGTGAGTTAACGTACACCGCCAGGAACAGGTGCGGCAGCGCATAGGCAAACACCAGGCTGGCCGAAGAGTGAATAATATTCAGGTTAAACAGCAGGTAAGCCAGCGGTGCGGTGACAAAGGCAATGCGCGGCAAAGCAAACTGGTAATAAAGCATTGCGCTCAGGTAACACAGGCGCTGCTGGATGGTCAGCCCACGGCCAAACAACGGGTTATCGAGACGAAAAATCTGCGTCATACCGCGCGCCCAGCGGGTTCGCTGGATCACATGCAGCACCAGACGCTCGGTCGCCAGGCCTGCGGCCAGCGGAATATCAATAAACGCCGAACCCCAGCCGAGACGCTGCATTTTCAGGGCGGTATGCGCATCTTCGGTGACCGTTTCTACGGCAAAACCGCCAATCTCTTCCAGCGCGCTACGGCGGATCACCGCGCACGAGCCGCAGAAGAAGGTGGCGTTCCAGTTATCGTTGCCCTGCTGAATTGGGCCGTAAAATAGCGCCCCTTCGTTGGGGATATTGCGCCCGACAGAGAGATTACGTTCGAACGGATCGGGCGAATAGAAGTAGTGCGGCGTCTGCACCAGCGCCAGTTTCGGGTCTGTCAGGAAACCACCGACCGTGGCCTGCAAGAAGATGCGCGTCGCGACGTGGTCGCAGTCAAAAACGCAAATCAGCTCGCCGTTGGTGAGTTTCATCGCATGGTTGAGGTTACCGGCTTTGGCGTGCGCGTTATCGTTGCGGGTGATGTAGCCGACGCCGGCATCGGCGGCAAATACGGCGAATTCACTGCGTTTGCCGTCGTCGAGCAGATAGATTTTCATCTTATCGCGCGGGTAATCCATGCACTGCGCAGCCAGCACCGTATCGCGCACTACATCCAGCGGTTCGTTATAGGTTGGAATATAGACATCGACCGTCGGCCACAGGCTCATGTCATCCGGCAACTGTACGAGTTCGCGTTTCAGCGGCCAGACCGTTTGCAGGTAGCTGAGCAGCAGCATTACCCAGACATAAACTTCCGCGAGAAACAGTCCCATGCCGAGGAGGGTTTCAATCTCGGAATTAAAGTGCAGGGTTTGTGTCAGGCGAAAATAGATATAGCGCGTCGAGAGCAGCACCGACATCACCACCATGATCACCGAAATAGAGCGCTTTTTGCTCAAGCCCATTAAACAGAGAATACCGATGCTGATCAGGCCAAAAATGTACTGTTTTTGGCTGTCCATGGGCGTGATCACCACCAACAGGGCAACAGGCAGCACTGCCAGAACCAGCAAAAGAGAGAGAAACTTTTTCATACGTTGCCCGAAGCGTTAGAAGCCTGACATGCGTGGTGAGTTGTGTACCGTGCCATCACCGATTTTGACGCCCAAAATTCCGGCGACCCGTTTAGCAATCAATTCGATATCGAACGCCGCGGCGGACGCCGGGCTGAAATCAAATACCGACTGCTGTGAAGCATTGGCTTCGGCGACGCTTTCATCGCGGTGCAACACGCCAAGCAGTTGATTGCCCAGACGTTGTTCCATGAACGCAGTAACATCGCGGCTGATTTGCCGACGGTTGTCGCTTTGGTTGACCACAAAGTAGTGACCCGCTTTGCGGTTCAGCACATCGCCGGTAAGGCGGTTATTTTCGATATAGGGCAGCAGTGAGAGCGAGGCGGTATCGGCCAGCAGCGTGACTAAATGCACATCCGCAAGCCGTGACATCGCTTTCAGCGCCGCAGACGGGCCCGGAGGAAAGTCGGCAACGATAATTAAGCCCGGATAGTTGAGCAGCGTATTCAGGCCGCGCGTCAGAAAATGCTCGTCATTGGTTAAACGCTCATCAAAGGCGACGCGCTGCTCTTCTGTCACATCACCATACGGTAGCACGAAAATATTGCCGCCCGCAGTGAGCACAAACTGGCTCCAGTCAGAGGACTCCGCCGCGCGCGCCACATACCCGCGCCCGTCCGACAGCGGCACACCAAAATGCAAACGCAGCGCGTTTTGCACGTCAAAATCAAGCGCCAGCACTTTGCTGCCTGCGCGGGCAAGGGCGTAGGCCAGGTTTGCCGTCAGGGTCGTTTTTCCGACACCGCCCTTCGGCGAACACACACAAATCAACGGCATGAAGCGATCCTTTCTAACAACGAGTGTAAGGGCTGATTTTTTTCCGCGCGGGGCTTCTCTTCCACCGCTTTCGCTGCGAACAGGCGCGCATAGCTGACAGGAGCCGAAGAAGGATTTGCAGGCGATGGCATCTGCATAACTGGTGCTACGCTTGCAGGCGCAGGCGCGTAGGCCACAGTGTTGAATGCCGGAGCCACTGCATCGAGCTGGCTGGCGACGTCTTTTAGCAGAGAGGTAGTTGGCGCAGGTGCAGGCACAACGTCATCCACCGTCGCAGCACGTTCTTGCGCGGCAAACACCTCAGGATCGACGGATTGCGGGACAGGCAGTGACACATGGCCGCCCATCGCCAGCATGGATTCATCCGTGGCGGGAGAAAGTTGATTAATGATTGCCCAATTGCTCTGGTCTTGTGCGAGGTTCTGTGCGGAGAGATCCTTAAAATCGTGCTTCTGATTGCGAGTCTTGTCCTTAAACCTCTGCAAATCATCGTAATGACCCATAGTTATTCTCATGATTTACAAAATAAAATTGCGTCCATCACCGTCAGGATCGGTGTCCTGATAGCATCAAGTGATGTTTTTTTAATGGCGGCGGTGCGGTTTTACGCGGGTACGAAGTAAAGCTTCAGCGATGGTTTTCAGCCTGGTTTTATGTGCCAAAGTTTAGTAGGGCTAAAACGCTGTTTAATTGCAGCAAATATATAAACATTGGCTATAGATGCGCCATCTTTTTTTCACGCGAAATCTATTAAAGTGTAAATGACGCGATTAAACAAAAATCACCCAGCAACATTCACACTTAAGATAAATTACTTATTTTAAATATCATTTTTAAATGAATAAAAAGCCAAATACGCTGGCGTCTCTTAAATTATTGTTAATTTTTTATTACCACCTGAAATACTTAGAAATATATATAGTTGCATTAAAAAGAAGTATTTCTCTAACTCATTATTCCCGTTGAAATTATTTCACCACGGCGTTTCAGACTATTTTTTGGAAATTTCTAAATAAAACCGGAATGTTTGTAAGGGAAGGCCATAAACGATAATGCCTGATGGCACCACCATCACCGGACCTACAACACTGCGTAGATCCGGTAAACACTGGGCCACCAGGCATAACGTGGGGATTAAACGTGCGGTTTTTCGCCGTTTTCATCCTGGTCGACAGCAAAGCAAGCAACCAACTGCCCGCGGTAGTCTTTCAACTGCGGTTGCAACTGCGTACAGGGGCCGAAACGACGGCTGCAGCGGGCGTTAAAGGCGCAGCCCGGCGGCGGGTTGAGCGGGCTTGGCAGCTCGCCGGTCAGTTTGATACGCTCGCGGCGCTCGTCCGGGTTCAGGCGCGGCGTCGCGGAAAGCAGCGCCTGCGTGTATGGATGACGCGGGTTCGAGAAGATCTGCTCTTTGGTGCCTTTCTCTACGCAGCGGCCGAGATACATCACCATCACTTCATCGGCAATATGCTCAACCACCGACAAGTCGTGCGAAATAAAGACGTAAGAGAGCCCCAAATCCTGCTGCAAATCCATCATCAGGTTTAGCACCTGCGCACGCACGGAAACATCCAGCGCGGAAACCGGTTCATCGGCGATCACCACATCCGGATCCAACATCAGACCACGGGCGATAGCGATACGCTGGCGCTGACCACCGGAGAACATATGCGGGTAACGGTCATAATGTTCGGTTTTCAGGCCGACTTTCGCCATCATCGCCAGCGCTTTTTCCCGACGCGCCTCTTTGCTGAGAGACGAGTTGATCAGCAGCGGCTCTTCGAGGATCTGCCCGACTTTTTTACGCGGGTTCAGCGAACCGTACGGGTTCTGAAAGACGATCTGGATTTTCTGCCGACGCAGCTTTTGCGCATGCGGATCGTGCTTCAGCAAATCCTGCCCCTGGTAGTAAAGTTCACCGCCGGTCGGGGTTTCAATCATCGTCAGCAGGCGACCCAGCGTGGATTTACCACAACCGGATTCGCCCACCACCGCCAGCGTTTTGCCGCGCTCAAGGGTGAACGACACGCCGTCCAGCGCTTTTACCAGGCGTTCCGGGGCAAACAGCCCCTTCTTCACCGGGTAGTGTTTTTTCAGGTCGATAGCCTGCAACAGCGGTTGTTGCGAGGTGGCCTCGTGCGTACTCATAGTGTCGGCCTCCCGGCGTCATCGAGTGGGTAGTGACATTTGGACTGACGGCCGCCATCGACGGTGTTCAGTTCCGGCTCCTGCTCGCGGCATTTGTCCGTGGCATACGGGCAGCGCGGGTTCAGCAGGCAGCCAGTCGGGCGGTCATATTTGCCCGGCACCACGCCCGGCAACGAGGCCAGACGCGCTTTATCCTGCGCAAACTCCGGCAACGCACGTAAAAGCGCCTGCGTGTAGGGATGACGCGGCGCGCGGAAGATATCCTTCGCTTCGCCGGTTTCCACCACCTGGCCTGCATACATCACAATGATTTTGTGCGCCGCTTCCGCCACCAGCGCCAGATCGTGCGTGATCAGGATCAGCGCCATGTTTTCCTTTTGCTGCAATTCCAGCAAAAGCTCGATGATCTGCGCCTGGATGGTCACATCCAGCGCGGTTGTCGGTTCGTCTGCAATTAGCAGCTTCGGCTGGCAGGCAATCGCCATCGCAATCATCACGCGCTGGCTCATACCGCCGGAAAGCTGATGCGGGTAAACATCCAGACGCGAAGCCGGATCGGGAATACCCACTTGGTTCAGCAGGTCAATCGCCCGCTGACGGCGGGTTTTCTTATTCCCGCCCTGATGCACCTTAATGGCTTCCATAATCTGGAAACCAACCGTGTAGCACGGGTTCAGGCTGGTCATCGGATCCTGGAAAATCATCGCCACTTCGGAACCCACCAGGCTGCGGCGCTCTTTTTCCGAAATGCGTTTCAGATCCTGGCCGTTAAACTCCAGTTTTTCCGCCATCACGCGGCCAGGGAAATCAATCAGCCCCATAATCGCCAGCGAACTGACCGACTTACCGGAGCCGGACTCACCGACGATGCCGACCACTTCGCCCTGGCTTACGCTATAACTTACGCGGTCTACGGCGCGGAATTCGGAGCCAACATCGCCGAAATGCACCGATAATTTATCTACATTTAATAACGCCATCTCGAGCCTCTTACTGCTTCAGTTTGGGGTCGAGCGCATCACGCAGGCCGTCACCCATCAGGTTAAATGCCAGCACCGTCAGCAGGATCGCAACACCGGGGAAGGTCACGACCCACCAGGCACTTTGTGCGAACTGCAACACGTCGGAGAGCATGGTGCCCCACTCCGGTGTTGGCGGCTGCGCACCCATGCCAAGGAAGCCAAGGGCGGCCATATCGAGAATGGCGTTGGAAAAACCAAGCGACGCCTGAACAATCAGCGGCGCAAGGCAGTTAGGGAAAATATTGACGAACATCTGGCGCATCGCGCCTGCGCCCGCCACGCGGGAAGCGGTGACGTAATCGCGGTTCACTTCCACCAGCACCGCCGCGCGCGTCAGACGCACATAGTGCGGCAGGGCCACGAAGGTGAGCGCCAGCGAGGCGTTAACTATCGACGGGCCAAAAATAGCCACCAGCACCAGCGCCAGCAGCAGGCTCGGCAGCGCCAGCATGATGTCGACGATACGCATAATGATGTTGTCGATAACGCCGCCGAAGTAACCGGCGACCAGACCGAGGATAATCCCGGCGATCAGCGACAACACCACCACTAAACAGCCGACCAACAGCGACAAACGTGCGCCGAACATCAGGCGCGACAGCGTATCGCGGCCAACGTCATCAGTACCGAGGATGTGCGTCCAGGTGCCGCCATCCTGCCAGACCGGGGGCGCAAGCAGCGCATCGCGGAACTGATCCGCCGGGTTATGCGGGGCGAGGAAGTTGGCGAACACGGCGATAATCAGCATGATCACCACATAAACCAGCCCGACCACCGCGCCTTTGTTGCGTTTGAAATAGTGCCAGAACTCCTGCAGCGGGGTCATCGGCACCGGTGCGGAGACAACTTTATTTTCAGTGACTTGTGACATGATGGCCCCTTACTTCTTATGCCGAATACGCGGGTTCACCACGCCGTAAAGCAGGTCGACCAGCAGGTTGACGAGGATAATCATCGTCGCGACCAGCAATACCCCGCCCTGCACGACCGGATAGTCACGGCGTTGCAGTGCATCAATCAACCAGCGCCCCAGACCAGGCCAGGAGAAGATGGTTTCCGTCAGGATCGCGCCCGCCAGCAGCGTGCCGACCTGTAAGCCAATCACCGTCACCACTGGCAGCATCGCGTTGCGCAGCGCGTGAACGATGATCACGCGCATACGGGTCAGCCCCTTCGCGCGCGCAGTGCGGATATAATCTTCACCCAGCACTTCCAGCATTGACGAACGCGTCATACGCACAATCACCGCCAGCGGAATCGTACCGAGCACGATGGCGGGCAGGATCATGTGCGCAACGGCATCGATGAAGTTTCCGTCCTCGCCCCAGATGGCGGTATCAATCAGCATAAACCCGGTCAATGGGTTGCTGTCGTCGAGGAACACCATATCGCTGACGCGCCCGGAAACCGGGGTCAGATTCAGTTGTACCGAGACCAGCATAATCAGCATCATGCCCCACCAGAAGATAGGCATGGAATAACCGGTCAGCGCGAGGCTCACGGCAGTGTGATCGAAGATGGAACCGCGCTTCACAGCGGCCATTACGCCCACCGGAATACCTACGGCTACCGCAAAAATCATGGCGCAGATGCCGAGTTCCAGCGTCGCTTTAAAACGCGGTACGAACTCGTCCCACACCGGAAGACGGCTTTTCAGCGACATGCCTAAATCACCATGCAGCACGCCCCACACATAGTTGACGTATTGCTCCCACAGCGGCTTATCGAGACCAAGCTCGGCCAGCAACTGGGCGTGACGCTCAGGAGAGATACCACGCTCACCCGCCATGATCATTACCGGGTCGCCGGGGATCATATGGACAAAGGCAAAGGTGAGAAGGGTGATACCGATAAACGTTGGGATAACCAGCCCCAAACGTCGGAGAATGAACTGCAACATAACCCGGATTCTCAGTAGTGACGCTACGCCTGGCGACGGCGCGTCTGTATTGCTCACAAATGTAAATTCCCCCTCCCCAAAGGGGAGAGGGAAAAGGCACCGTGCTTATTATTCAACAGACACGTTTTCGAAGTGGTGTTTACCTAACGGATCAACCACATAGCCTTTGACTTCTTTACGCACTGGCTCGTAAACGGTGGAGTGAGCGACGATCAGCGCCGGAGCCTGGTCATGCATCACCACCTGAGCCTGTTTGTACAGTTCAACACGCTTGTTGTGGTCGTCGGTGGCGCGCGCCGGTTGAATCAGATCTTCAAACGGCTTGTAGCACCAGCGAGAGTAGTTGGAACCGTCTTTAGCCGCTGCGCAGCTGAACAGGGTCGCGAAGAAGTTATCCGGATCCCCGTTGTCGCCGGTCCAGCCCATCATTACCGCCTGGTGTTCGCCCGCTTTCGCGCGCTTCAGGTATTCACCCCACTCATAGGTAACAATTTTGGCTTGTACGCCCACTTTCGCCCAGTCAGCCTGAATCATCTCAGCCATACGGCGAGCGTTCGGGTTGTACGGACGTTGTACCGGCATTGCCCACAGCTCAACGGTAAAGCCTTTATCCTGACCGGCTTCTTTCAGCAGCTGTTTCGCCTTCTCAGGATCGTAGGTGTAGTCTTTAACGTCGTCGTTATAGCCCCACATGGTCGGCGGAATCAGGTTTTTCGCCGCAACGCCCGCGCCCTGGTAAACCGCTTTAATGATCGCTTCTTTGTTTACCGCGTAAGTCAGCGCCTGGCGCACTTTCACGTCATCAAACGGTTTTTTCTCGGTGTTGAAGGACATGTAACCGACGTTCAGGCCAGCCTGCTCCATCAGGTTAATGTTTTTGTCCTGCTTCATACGCGCGATGTCAGCCGGGTTCGGGTACGGCATAACCTGGCACTCGTTTTTCTGCAGTTTGGCATAACGTACGGATGCGTCAGGCGTGATGGAGAAGACCAGACGATCGATTTTCGGCTTGGTGCCCCAGAAACCTTCAAACGCTTTGTACAGAATGCGGGAGTCTTTTTGGTATTGCAGCAGCTGGAACGGACCAGTACCGATCGGATCCAGGTCAACTTTATCCGGCGTGCCCGCTTTCAGCATGTTATCGGCGTACTCTTTGGACAGAATGGACGCGAAGTCCATCGCCAGGTCAGCCAGGAACGGTGATTCCGGGCGAGTCAGCACGAACTGAACGGTGTTGTCGTCGACTTTCTTCACTTCGCTAATCAGGTCCGGCAGGCCCATGCCTTCAAAGTACTCGTAGCTGCCGCCAGAGATTTTGTGATACGGGTTCTGATCGTTTTTCTGACGATCGAAGGAGAAGACGACGTCATCGGCGTTGAATTCACGCGTCGGTTTGAAATCTTTGTTGTCCTGCCACTTCACGCCTTTACGCAGGTGGAAAGTGTAGGTTTTGCCATCGGCGCTGATATCCCACTTCTCAGCCAGACCCGGAATCACTTCCGTGGTGCCGGTTTTGAATTCTACCAGGCGGTTATAGATTGGCACGGAGCTGGCATCGTAAGTGGTACCAGAGGTGAAAAGCTGTGGGTTAAAGCCTTCAGGCGAGCCTTCAGAACAATAAACCAGGGTTTTAGCCTGCACGCTTGCCGCGACGGTCATTGCCACCAGGCTAAGACCGAGCTTCAGCATCCCTGACTTCTTCAAGGAAATACTCATTGATTCTGCTCCAATGTGATATGTGTTGTTACCCATGCAGTGGGTATATCCGACAGCCCTTTATTAGATTTTTACCCGGTCTGGTCGGTTGTGCCCGAAGGCGTTATGAGAGATGGGGATTCCTTTCACAAGGTTGACTGAGTTGCAGTGCAGATTCTCCTTGAAATGCCCCTCACGCCCTACAATCTGTCAACAGAATGTCAAAACGTCAATACAGGTAACCGGGATTTACAACGACGGTGAGAATCGGTAAACAAAGTTTAAAAAAACTTCAGGCGCCTGTTTTCAGCAGGGAAATTTGTGCTAGCGGCAAGTAGCCAGAATAATGCGCTTATTAATTCGCCGTAATCAGTGATTAACATTCATGCATATAATGAAAAAATTCTTGCGAAATGCTGAATATCTGAGCGATTAATGCCGCGAACGTTAAAACGCACAGGTGAAAATGCTGCCTCTATCCATAAGCAACGCGAAAAAAGATTCAAACATATATAAAAAAATACAATGGAATATCGCACAAAACAGTGAACTGGCAGCGGGAAATGGGGATAAGGGAGATTTCGGATGAAATTGCAGGTTTCGCTCTTCGCGCAGTCTCTTTTTTGGAAGGTTCTAATCCGCATTCGGACGCAGAAAGCAAAAAACCCAACCTTTCGGTTGGGCTTTTTTGAATTTGGTCGGTGATAGAGGATGACTCGCCACTGCGTGGCTCGCCCTGCGGGCCGTTGCTGAAGCAACGTTCTCTCGCTACGCTCGAGTCGAACCTCGGCCCCCGGAGGTTCTCATCCTCTTTCGGGCGCAGAAAGCAAAAAACCCAACCTTTCGGTTGGGCTTTTTTGAATTTGGTCGGTGATAGAGGATGACTCACCACTGCGTGGCTCGCCCTGCGGGCCGTTGCTGAAGCAACGTTCTCTCGCTACGCTCGAGTCGAACCTCTGCCCCCGGAGGTTCTCATCCTCTTTCGGATGCAGAAAGCAAAAAACCCAACCTTTCGGTTGGGCTTTTTTGAATTTGGTCGGTGATAGAGGATTCGAACCTCCGACCCCTTCGTCCCGAACGAAGTGCGCTACCAGGCTGCGCCAATCACCGAATGCGGGGCGCATCTTACTGCCGCCGACATGCCCCGTCAATCCCTTCGTGTAAAAAAGCTAACTGACTGGTGATAAAGCCAGCAAGCGGCTTATTTCGCCGCCTGCGACGGCAAATGGCACCAGTTGTTGTTCTCATTAATCCCGCCGTTCGGCGAGGTATAACCCAGACATCCCATGATGGTGTCATACAGCTCAACATGGCGGCGCGGCGTTTTAAATGCCGCCTGCTGCTTGAGCTGCGCGAACATATGCGCCTTCTGCGGATCCTGCAAATATTTGTCCGACATCCAGACCATCATCGGCACGCGGAATTGTTCAGGCGGCGCCATTTTGCGTGGTGTACCGTGCAGATGCTCTTTCTCATTGATCGACTCACCGTGATCGGCCGCATAGAACACAATCGCTTTGCGATCGCGCACCTTATCAATCACCGTATCGATAAAGTGATCCACATACGTCACCGAGTTATCGAAGGAGTTAATCAGCTCTTCCTTACTGCACTTATCATCCACGCTCACACATTCTGGCGTCCATTTCGCAAAGCTGCGCGGATAGCGCTGCGTGTAGTTAAAGTGCGAGCCTTTGGTATGCATAATAATCAAGCGCTTACCGGGGGTGCCTTTATCCAGAGAAGCCTGCATCTCATTAATCAGCAGCATGTCATCGACGTTTTTCCCGCGGTTGCGCGGCTCAGCGCCAATCTGCTCGCGGTACGCAATGTTGTCGGCCATGGTGTTGCTGTAGAACCACATCTCGCTCTGCATAGCATACAAATCGCTGGAAAAGCCGAGCTGTTTCAGTACCGCAAAGACGTTTTGCTCTTTCAGCGTGCGCTGCGGGTTATCATCCGCCCCGCCCTCACGCACAAACATACAGCGCAGGGATAGCTTGGTTGCGGTATCACAGGAGTAACCACGGAACGCCACCAGGTTTTTCTCCTGCGCCAGTTTCGGCGTGGTATCGCGGGAGTAGCCCAGCATCCCCATATGATCCCAGCGCGTGGTCTCGCCGATGATAAACACCACCATGGTGTCATCGATATCTTTCGGCGCGACATAGGTAAATTTTTTCGCCGGGTTGATCAGCGATTTGTAATCGGACGATTCATCCACCTGCGCCCAGGCATACAAGCCCAGCGCTGAAAGCCAGTTCGACGGCAGATAAGAGTTTGCCACCACGCCGCCGTAGCTCGGCATATCGACACCGGACGTCCGCTCCGAGTTTTTCTGCTGCAAATCAAGCAGGCGAATCGGTCCCCAGACCATTAAACCGGCCAGCAGCACGATGCTCACGCTGCGAATGCGCGCGCCCGGCGTACTCAACTGGCGCAGCAATGTGTCACGACAGCGGTTACTCCAGATGGAAAGCAACGGCAGCGCGCTGACCAGCACTACCCAAACGATAAGCTGCCAGCCCACCACCTCTTTGGAGAGATCGATATCCGTGGTCATCACCGAGGCGATAATGCCGTAACCAATCACCACGTTGAGAAACGTCATGTAATAGCTGGCGGCGGCGGAGAAAATAACCACCAGCGACGCCAGTACACGCCAAACCCGGCGGCCCAGCAGCGACAAAAGGCGGAGCAAAAAGAAGGTGACCAACACCGTACCAATAAGCTCAACAACCGCAGAGAGTCCTTTCAAAACGGTGAACGCTTGTGCGTAACCGTCGAATCGACGGTAGAACACAGCGCTATTCATAAACAGACCGATATAAATCGCTAGCAGGAAGCTCAGCTTCTGCTGCGTCATCGCTTTGATATAAGTCATGCAAGCAACTCTGAAGGAAGAAAAAAACACCTGACGAGCGTTATTCGCTAACGTCCGCAAGGTGATAAGTCGCGCTGGAAGATTTTCCCGGAAACTCCTAAAGCGCGCTAAGTAGACCATAGCGGCGGGAAAAAGTGTCATGAGGAAGTGCTAACCGGCCATATATTTACAAAAAAATATGGCCGGGGTCAGAAAACCGTAACAGAGATGGGCTATCAGGAGGTGATCACGTTGAGCTTCACATCAATATTGCCGCGGGTCGCATTCGAGTACGGGCAAACGATGTGTGCTTTCTGCACCAGCGCTTCCGCTTCCTGGTGATCCATGCCTGGCAGGTGAATATCCAGCTGCGCTTCAATGCCAAAACCGGTCGGCAACGGGCCAATGCCTACCTGCCCTTCAATATAGGCATCTTGCGGCACTTTCTTTTTCTCTACCGACGCAACATGTTTCAGCGCTCCAAGGAAGCAGGCGGAGTAACCTGCGGCAAAAAGCTGCTCGGGGTTGGTCACTTCACCGCCCGCGCCGCCCATCTCTTTTGGCACACCCAGCTTCACATCCAGCACGCCATCAGAAGAGGTTGCACGACCATCACGGCCCCCGGTTGCTTTCGCTTTCGCACGATAAACCACTTTTTCTAAAGACATTTGAGACTCCTTTAGTAGGTAGAACCTGACCAATAAGGATAGTCGCTCTGGCGGGAGTGTGCGGCAGATACAGAAAAACCGCCGACATTGCGGCGGTTTCTGCACAATTTTACTTTCAGGCGTGCGCTTCTTTGTAAACGCGGCGTTGTGGCTGGCGAATGGTGGTAGAGAGCGCCAGAGAAACAATCAGCAGGGCGAAGATGACGCAGAAGGTGACATAGAAGCCGCCAAACAGCGAAGCAATAATCGACCCGCAGATACTGCCGATACCGAAGCCCAGATAAATCACACCGTAGTTTTTCGCCAGATTGTTCAGGCCGAAGAACTCGCTCACCAGCGACGGGAACACGGTAATGGTGCCGCCGAAGTTAAAGGCAACGCAGGCAATCGCCATGAAGAAGGTCATGGCATTCAGCGGTGCGAAAAGCAGCGCCGCCATACCGACCAGAGAAATCACCTGGCCCAGCGTAATCACACGGATGCGGGCAATTTTGTCAGACAGCACGCCAAGCACCAGGCGGCCGCTCAGGTTAGCGATGGCAATCACGGTTACCGCATTTGCCGCGGTCGCGACATCCAGATGCACCATGCCCTGCGCAATATCTTTTGCTACACCAATTACATACAGGCCGCTCATGCAGGCGGTCAGGAACATCACCGCCAGCATCCAGTACTGTGGTTTACGCATTGACTGCGCCAGTGTGAAGTCGTTTTCCACCACGCCATTAACCGTGGAGACTTTTTGCAGCGGCGCATCGGTCATCAGCATCGCGCCAAAAACGATCATCACCAGCACAATCGCGCCCCAGATCATAAATGTACTTTCCAGGCCGACGCTGGCTAACAGCTGGCTGTCGATAAATTTAAAACCCAGGCTGCCAAGGCCATAAGAACCGATGGAGAACGCGGAGATCAGCCCTTTGCGTTCCGGGAACCACTTCACGCAATTGGAAAGCGTCAGCAGGTAACCTGCGCCATCCGCCAGACCGACCAACACACCGGCGCTCAGCCACAGCATCAGCAGGTTGCTGGAGTGCGCAGTCAGGAAGAAGCCCAGCCCCAGCAGCAGACCGGAAGCGATAGTGACGCGTTTTACTCCAAAACGTTCCTGTAATTTCCCGGCGACAGAAGAAGAGAGCGCCAGACCAAGGCTCAGCAGGCCAAACGAGAAAGCCACCTGGCTTACCGGCTCGCCCAGTTTTTCGGAAAGCGAGCTATTAAACAGGCTCCAGGTATAAACAGACCCTAATGCAAACTGCGTAATAATGGTGCCGAACAGTGTCAGCCAGCGAGTGCGATTAGCAGATGGTGTATTCATGGCAGTCGTCCTGCAAAGAAAGAGAAGGGATTCACTGCCGACAACAATAACGAAGCGCATTTCACGCCTGGTTAAAAAAGGCATGAAATGCGCGTCAGAAGGAATGAAATGCACGTAAGCGGGAATGAATGGCACGGGCAACACGTCCCGCGCCGAATCGTAAATGTGAGTTAGTACATACTATCGCGCTAAAAGGCGCGACGATTGTTTCTTAAGTGTAAAAAGTTTGTTTTAAATAGAGATCAGAAACGCGCGCTTACGCCCATGCTGTAGAGATAATTTTGCCCAAAGGTGGCATTTTCCGACTGCGACATTGCCGCGTAAGCCGCCAGATGCGGATTCAGCAGCATGTCCGCGCCGAGTGTCACATCCATCCAGTTGCCGTATTGGTTGGCAGCGGTTAAGCGGTAAAGCCCGGACTGGCTCTTCCAGACATTTTCGCCAAACTGCTGGTTGAAACTGATTTGCGCCCACGGGCGAAGATCGCCAAAGCGGCTATCCACGCGCCAGCCGAGCGAGCTCACGCTGGCGTGCCACAGCGGATCGCTGTACTGCATGGTGGTCGCGCTGTCGCCAAATTCGTTATACATTGAGGTCATTGAGCCATCGTAATGCCACGCCGCAACCGGGCCGGTTGTCACGCGGCTTGCTAGCGGAATATTCAGGCCAATGCTCATGGTACTGATGGAATCCAGCGGGGTTTCATCGGGCAGATTAAACGCCACGCCGGGTAAGTTTTGCGTCGAGCGGATGCGCTCTTCAAGAATGTCGTTATAGCGCGGCTGCCGATCGCTATCCCAGGTGTAGCGTTCGGCGGTCACATTCAGTTTGTCGCTGCCACTGTATTCTTGCTGCCAGGCCGCTGCCGTCTGGCAAAAAAGCAGACAAGCAGGCAGTAGCACCAGCGAAAGGCCACTGCGGTTTATTTTCATCAAGTTGCGACTCCAGAGAAGAGCCGAATTCGGCGTAATTGTTATCGTTGTTTGTTAGGGTCAAGACCCTTTAATAAATATTGTCTTTCTGGGGTGCGCGTCAAGACAGGCAGAGGTTTATTTTACATATCACAGACGGAGTAAGGATATGCAGCGTTGTGGTTGGGTTACTCAGGATCCGCTTTATCTCGCTTACCATGATACCGAGTGGGGTGTTGCGCAAAAGGACGGTAAAAAGCTGTTCGAGATGATTTGCCTCGAGGGGCAACAAGCGGGGTTATCGTGGATTACCGTTTTGAAAAAAAGGGAAAACTACCGCAAAGCTTTCCACCAGTTTGATCCTGAACGCGTCGCGGCAATGACCGCTGAAGAGGTAGAAATTCTGCAGCAAGACGCCGGTATTATTCGTCATCGCGGCAAGATTGAAGCCATCATCGGCAACGCCCGCGCTTACCTGGCGATGGCGCAAAACGGCGAGCCATTTTCAGAATTTGTCTGGGGTTTTGTTGATAACACCCCGCAATTCACTCAGGCCGCCACGCTTGCGGAAATCCCCACCTCCACTCCGGCGTCAGATGCATTATCAAAAGCGCTGAAAAAACGCGGCTTCAAATTTGTCGGCACCACCATTTGCTACTCATTTATGCAGGCGTGCGGGCTGGTCAACGACCATATTACCGGCTGTTTCTGTCACCCCGGAGGAAAGCATGATCCGCGCGTGGCGTAGCAAGGATCTGTCGCCGCTGCTCACGCTGTGGATGGAGAGCACAAGCTTTGCCCATCCGTTTATTGATGTGCGCTACTGGCAGGACAGCGAAGCGCTGGTGCGCGACGCCTATTTGCCGGTGGCAAAAACCTGGGTCTGGGAAGAGAACGGCGAGCTGCAAGGCTTTATCAGTGTGATGGACGCGCAGTTTATCGGGGCGCTGTTTGTGCGCCCCGCCGCCATTGGTCGCGGCATTGGCAAAGCGCTGATGGATCACGCCAAACAGCGCTTTAGCTGGCTAAGCCTTGAGGTGTATCAGAAAAACGTGCGGGCAGTGAATTTCTACCATGCTCAGGGCTTTCGTATCGAAGATAGCGCCTGGCAGGAAGAAACCCGCCACCCGACGTGGATCATGAACTGGCAGGCGGATCAAACGCCGTCAGCGTAAGCGCCGGTCCCTGATATTTCTCTACCCACGCCAGCGCCGTATTCCCGGCGCAACCATTGCCCAGCCGTGAGCTGGGCAAATCTTTGGTGAGCACATTCACCGCGCCGTTTTTACAGATGCCGCCCGCAGCAGGGTCAAGATCCGGCCACGCGCCTTCGTGAATGCAAATCACGCCGGGTTTAATCCCGTCGGTTACCACCGCGCCCGCCAGCACCTGCCCGCGTTGGTTCCACACGCGCACCACATCACCCGCAACAATCCCGCGCGCTTTCGCATCGGCAGGATGCAGCGTGACAGGTTCGCGACCAGCAACGGCATACGTTTCCCGTAAGCGGGAATAGTTAAGCTGGCTGTGCAGACGATGCGCCGGATGCGCAGACAACACCTGTAACTGCTGCGGTTGTGCGTTACCGTGCCATTCATCCGGCTCCAGCCACATTGGATGCGGCGGACAATCGGCATAACCGAAGCTGTTAATCCGCTCGGAAAAAATTTCGATTTTTCCGCTCGGCGTTTTCAACGGGTTAACTTGCGGATCGCGGCGGAAATCCGCAAAACGAACGAAGCGCGCATGCTGCTCGCTCTCCGGCATTTCAATAAGCTGGTTCGCCTGCCAGAACTCGGCGAACGGCGGCAGCGTCACCTGTTGGCTGGCACCGCGCTCGGCAGCGATGTTGTAAAACGTCTCCAGCCATTGCAGGTCGTTTTTGCCTTCGGTAAAACGCGCGCGGCCGCCCGGTTCCCAGCGTTCGCTCAGCTCAGCAAATACCTCCCAATCATTGCGCGCTTCATATTGCGGCGCGACCACGCGCTTCATTGGCACCAGATGCTGATTGCTGTAATCACCGGTCATGGTGAGATCGTTACGCTCAAACGAGGTGGTTGCTGGCAGCACGATATCCGCATGTTTCGCTGCCGCTGTCCAGAAGCATTCAGAAATTACCACCAGCTCCGGTTTTTGCCAGGCGCGAATCAGCCGGTTGGTATCCTGGTGATGGGTAAAGTTTGCGCCGCCCGCCCACCAGACAAAGCGAATATCCGGGAAGTGCCTGTCCATACCGTTGTGCTGATATGGCGCGCCGGGGTTTTCCAGCGCTTCAACAATGCGCGCAACGGGGATTTTATCCACCGCGTCAATGCCGTCTTTCACCGTGCCCTGCATCGAGGCCAGCACCGCCGCGCGGCGCGTTGGGTTGCCACCGTTGGCGAAATGGTAAGAGAGACCAAAACCGCCGCCGGGTGTGCCGATTTGTCCCAGCATGGCCGCCAGCGTTACCAGCATCCAATGTTTTTGCTCGCCGAACTGCTGGCGCTGCATTCCCCAGCCGGACATCAGCATAGTGGTATTTTCGTGGAAAAGTGCTGCCAATTCGCGGATTTTGTTGGCAGTAATGCCGCAAATCTCTGCCGCCCACTCAGCGGTTTTTGCCACACCGTCACGCTCGCCGGTCAGGTAGGCAGCGAACGTGTCGAACCCGACAGTGCAACGGGAGAGGAAATCCGCATCCTGCCAGCCATTTTCCACCAGCGTATGCGCAATACCGAGCATCAGCGCGACATCGGTTCCCATATGCGGCGCAATCCATTCCATGCTGTCGCCAAAGAAATCAACGGTTTCCGAACGCATCGGATCGATGCAGATCACCCGCTTGCCGCTTTTGCGCAGCGCGTCGAAATAGGGAATGCCCTGCTCGTCGCTGGCATTCCAGGCAATTTTCAGCGTGTTGAGTGGGTTAGCGCTCCACAGCACCACCACATCGCTATGCTCAAGAATAAGCGGCCAGCTGGTCTGCTGCTGATAGACTTCGTTGCCGCCAACGACATGCGGCATGATAGCCTGCGCCGCACCAGTAGAGTAATCGCCCAGATGTCCGGTATAGCCTCCGGCAAGGCTCATATAGCGTTGCAACAAGGTCGCCGCTTTGTGCAGCACGCCATTGGAGCGCCAGCCATAAGAACCGGCGAAAATCGACGAGGGACCGTAAGTTTCACGGATGCGCTGGTGCTGCTGATGAATCAGCGTCAGCGCATCATCCCAGCTCACGCGCACGAATTCATCCTGCCCGCGCACACCCTGCGGGCTGGAAGGCGAAGCGAGAAAACCTTTACGCACCATCGGGTAGCGCACGCGCGTTGGGCTGTGCACCTGATCCTGCACAACGGTTTGCAGTGAGTTGGGGTGACGCGTCGGCAGCGCGCCGCGCGAAGCGAGCACCTTTTCGCCGTCGGTGTCGACCAGCATCGGCCCCCAGTGGGCAGCCGTGAGAACAGTTTTGATTGCAGAGTTTGCCAACGCGCGCTCCTGGATAGATTGCAGGTGGTGTCGATTTTGTTTTGCGCTCTATCATCCACAGCGGCAGCGCGATAGCAAAGAATTAAACGTCATTACGCTCACACTGCGGGTGATAAGCCTCGCTTAGTGCTTGATTGCGCGCTATTTCGCGCTAAGGTGTGGGCAACCATTCACGGCGAGGGAAGCAACCATGGCGAAAACGGCGCGGCCAACAATCAGTGATGTCGCGAAAGCGGCAAAAACGGGAAAAACCAGTATTTCACGCTATCTGAATGGTGAAAAACATCTGCTTTCCGCCGCGCTGCTGGCACGTATCGAGCAGGCGGTGGCCGATCTCGACTACCGTCCAAGCCTGATGGCTCGTGGGTTAAAGCGCGGCCGCACCCGCCTGATTGGCCTGATCATCGCCGATATCACCAACCCCTACTCCGTGCATGTGCTGAGCGGCATCGAAGCCGCCTGTCGCGAAAAAGGGTTCACGCCGCTGGTGTGTAACACCAACAACGAAGTGGATCAGGAGCTGCATTATCTTGACCTGCTGCGCAGTTACCAGGTGGAAGGCATTGTGGTGAACGCCGTCGGCATGCGTGAAGAGGGGCTAAACCGCCTGCAACAATCTTCACTGCCGATGGTGCTGATTGACCGCAAAATCCCCGATTTCGCTTGCGATGTGGTCGGGCTGGACAACACTCAGGCTGCCACGACCGCCACCGAGCACCTGATTGAACAGGGTTTTGAAGCGCTGCTGTTCCTGAGCGAACCGCTGGGCTCGGTGAATACCCGCCGAGAACGGCTGGCCGCGTTTCGCTCGACGCTTGCCCGTTATCCCGGCATGGTGGCGGAAAACGCCGAAATTGTGCTGCATGAAGCCGCGCAGCTCGATAATACCCTGCGCCAGTTCCACGCCAGCCACCGGGGAATGCGCAAAGCCGTTATCTCCGCCAACGGCGCACTCACTCTGCAAGTGGCGCGTTCACTAAAACGTATCGGTCTGAACTGGGGCAGCGACATTGGTCTGCTCGGTTTTGATGAGCTGGAGTGGGCCGAGCTGGCAGGCGTTGGCATCACCACCCTCAAACAACCGACCTGGCAAATTGGCTTTGCTGCCGTCGAGCAAGTCGTGCGGCGCATTGAAGGCCACAGCGACACCGTTCGTGAACAGGTTTTTTCCGGCGAACTGATCGTTCGCGGTTCTACAGCGCGTTAAATAACCTTCGTGATGACGATCATACTTCCGGCACAGCGATCTTTTCTTTGGAACCGGTTCCATCTAGCGTTAAAGACATACGAAAGCGAGAAAGTCGCCCGGGAGTCGGACAATGCAGAGAAAAATTATCGTCGTCACCGCCGCTTACGGCCACACGCAAATCGAGGCGCTGGGCGGGCAAATTGCCCTGCTGCCGATTATCGCCGAAGCCGGAGCCGACGGCGTTGAGATCCGCCGCGAGCTGTTAAGCGAAGAGGCGTTAACCCATCTGGCCTCGCTGGCTTTCGCCATCGACCTGCACAATCTGCAAGTCTGTTATTCCGTACCGGAAGCGCTGTTCGAAGCGGATGGCGCACTGAACCCGCGCTTACCGGCCTTGCTGGCAGAAGCGCAGACGCTGAAAGCTCAGTGGCTGAAAGTTTCGCTCGGCCACTTTCGCCACAACGCTGCCCTGGAAACGCTGCGCGACTGGCTGGCGACGAGCCCGGTGCCGCTGGTGGTGGAAAACGACCAGACCGCCTGCGGCAAACTCGCGCCAATGCTGCGCTTTAAAGCCGCCTGTCACACGCTTGCCTTGCCGGTGAGCCTGACCTTCGACACCGGTAACTGGCTGTGGGTTGGCGAACATCCCGAAGAAGCCGCACGCCAGTTAGCGCCAGCGGTCAGTTATATCCATGTCAAAGCCGCCGTGACGCATGGCGACAGTTTCCGTGCCGTACCGCCGGACGCTGCCGATGCCCGTTGGCTGGCGCTGCTGAATAACTTACCTGCCGATGCGCCGCGCGGTATCGAGTTCCCGCTCGAGGGCGAGGATCTGACCGCCGTTACCCGTCATTACGTTAATTTGTTACGCGAGGAGTCCCACCATGCATAAGCCGCTGGATGTCATCACGATTGGCGAAGCGATGGCGATGTTTGTCGCTACCGAAACCGGCGATCTGGCCGATGCCGGGCAGTTTATCAAGCGGGCGGCTGGCGCGGAGCTGAATGTCGCCACCGGGCTGGCGCGCCTGGGTTTGCAGGTCAGTTGGGTAAGCCGCGTCGGCGATGATAGCTTCGGGCGCTTTATCCTCAATACGCTGCGTAAAGAAAACATCAGTACCGCTGGCGTGACGCTCGACGGGCGTTATGCCACCGGCTTTCAACTGAAATCTAAAGCCGAAAATGGAACCGATCCCATCGTGGAGTACTTCCGTAAAGGCTCGGCGGCCAGCCACCTCTCGACAGACGATTTTCACGCAGCGCTGTTTAACGAAGCCCGTCATTTACACCTCAGCGGCGTGGCGGCAGCGCTGTCCGTCTCTTCTTACGCCTTGCTCGAACATGCGGCGCGGAGCATGAAAGCGCAGGGCAAAACCATCTCGTTTGACCCTAACCTGCGACCGGTGCTGTGGAAAAGCGAAGCGGAGATGGTGGAAAAACTCAACCGCCTCGCCTTCCAGGCCGACTGGGTTCTGCCAGGGTTGAAAGAGGGCTTCATCCTGACAGGCGAAAACACGCCGGAAGGGATTGCCGATTTCTACCTGCAACGCGGCGTCAAAGCGGTGGTGATCAAAACCGGTGGCGATGGCGCATGGTTTAAAACCGCCAGCGGAGAACAGGGTGCCGTTGCGCCAGTAAAAGTGGAGAACGTCGTCGATACGGTCGGTGCTGGTGACGGTTTCGCCGTAGGAGTAATCAGCGCCCTGCTGGAAGGCAAAACCTTGCCCGAAGCGGTGCGCCGCGGTAACGCCATCGGCGCGCTGGCTATCCAGGTGCCGGGCGACAGCGAAGGATTGCCAACCCGTGCGGAGCTGGGCGCGCTGTAACGCACCCTGCCGCCAAAACATGATTCACCGCTCTGTACCCTACAAACAGGCGGTTACCACCTCAACCACAGAGGCAACCTTATGAACGCTACAAATTCAACAAAACGCTGGCTGTATATCATGCCAATCGTGTTCATTACCTACAGCCTGGCCTATCTCGATCGCGCCAACTTTAGCTTTGCTTCCGCTGCCGGGATTAACGACGATTTAGGTATCACCAAAGGCGTTTCCTCGCTGTTAGGCGCGCTGTTCTTTCTTGGCTACTTCTTTTTCCAGATCCCCGGTGCGGTGTACGCCGAACGCCGCAGCGTGCGCAAGCTGATCTTTATCTGCCTGATCCTGTGGGGCGGTTGCGCATCGTTAACCGGCATGGTGAGTAATATCCCGATGCTTGCCGCCATCCGCTTTATCCTCGGCGTGGTGGAAGCCGCCGTCATGCCCGCAATGCTTATCTATATCAGCAACTGGTTTACCAAATCCGAACGTTCACGCGCGAACACGTTCCTGATCCTCGGTAACCCGGTGACCGTGCTGTGGATGTCGGTGGTGTCCGGTTATTTGATCCAGTCCTTCGGCTGGCGCGAAATGTTCATTATCGAAGGTATTCCGGCGGTGATTTGGGCGTTCTGCTGGTGGGTGCTGGTAAAAGATAAACCGGCGCAGGTGAACTGGCTGTCGAGTGATGAAAAAACCGCGCTGCAAACCCAGCTTGATAAAGAACAGCAGGGCATTAAAGCGGTGCGTAATTACAGCGAAGCCTTCCGCTCACGCAATGTGGTGCTGCTGTGCCTGCAATATTTCGCCTGGAGTATTGGTGTCTATGGTTTTGTCCTGTGGCTGCCATCGATTATTCGCAGCGGTGGTGAAAACCTGGGCATGGTGGAAGTCGGCTGGCTCTCCGCTGTGCCGTATCTGGCGGCGACGCTGGCGATGCTCCTCGCCTCGTGGGCATCGGACAAGCTGCAAAACCGTAAACTGTTCGTCTGGCCGCTGCTGCTGATTGGCGCGTTTGCCTTTATCGGCTCGTGGGCGGTTGGGGCAAATCATTTCTGGGTTTCTTACTCATTACTGGTAGTTGCTGGCGCGGCGATGTACGCCCCTTATGGACCTTTCTTCGCCATTATTCCTGAAATGCTGCCGCGCAACGTCGCCGGTGGGGCGATGGCGCTCATCAACAGTATGGGCGCGCTGGGCTCTTTCTGCGGCTCCTGGGTGGTGGGTTATCTCAACGGCGCCACCGGCAGCCCGGCGGCCTCGTACATTTTCATGGGGGTGGCGCTTTTCGCCTCCGTGTGGCTTACTTTAATTGTTAAGCCTGCTAACAATAAGCAGATTCCGGCAGGCGCACCATCACAAGGGAGAACCGCATGAAGCCATCCATCATCCTGTACAAAGCCTTGCCCGATGATTTACTGCAACGTCTGGAAACGCATTTCACCGTGACCCGCGTGGCGAACCTGAAACCGGAAACGGTGGCGCAACACGCCGATGCCTTCGCCAGCGCGCAAGGGTTGCTGGGTTCCAGCGAAAAAGTGGACAGCGAACTGCTGGAAAAAATGCCGCAGCTACGCGCCACGTCGACTATCTCGGTAGGCTATGACAACTTTGATGTGGATGCGCTGAACGCGCGTAAAATCCTGCTGATGCACACTCCGACCGTGCTGACGGAAACGGTCGCCGATACCATCATGGCGCTGGTGCTGAGCAGCGCGCGCCGCGTGGTTGAAGTGGCCGAGCGGGTGAAAGTGGGCGAATGGACATCCGGCATTGGCGCTGACTGGTTTGGCATTGATGTACACCATAAAACGCTGGGCATTATCGGCATGGGGCGCATCGGGCTTGCGCTGGCACAGCGCGCGCACTTCGGTTTCGGCATGCCAATCCTTTACAACGCACGTCGCCACCACACCGAGGCGGAAGAGCGCTTTCAGGCTCGCTATTGTGATTTAGAGACGCTGCTGAAAGAGTCCGATTTCGTCTGCCTGGTGCTGCCGCTGACGGATGAGACGTATCACCTGATCGGCAAGGCGCAGTTTGAGATGATGAAAAAATCGGCCATCTTTATCAACGCCGGGCGCGGCCCGGTGGTTGATGAAGCGGCGCTGATCGATGCGCTGAAAAACGGCGAGATCCACGCCGCCGGGCTGGATGTCTTTGAGCAAGAGCCGCTGCCGGTTGATTCGCCGTTGCTGTCGCTGCCCAATGTAGTGGCGCTGCCGCACATCGGTTCTGCAACACATGAAACACGCTACAACATGGCGGAGTGCGCGGTAGATAACCTGATCGACGCGCTGAACGGCAAGGTTGAGAAAAACTGCGTCAACCCGCAAGTGGCGAGCTAACGCCAGGCGCAATAAAAAAGAGGCGAACATGTCGCCTCTTTTTTTGCCTGTGCTGGATTACTGCTGTGTGGCAGCAACGGTTGCCGTCCAGGCCTGATTGAACGCCTGATGCTGCGCCGCCAGCGGCGCAATCAGCGCGTTATACTGGCTGGCCTGTTGCGACGTCGGGAACTGAATACCGTTGGCAACAAAGCTCACCTGCGTCTCCTGTTGAGCAATAAAATCACCCACCTGAACCAGTTGCTGAGTGAATACCTGCGCCGCCGGGATCAGCGGTTGCAACGCATTTGCCGGATTAGTGACCACTTTGGTAAACACCTGGTCATAAACCGGTTTCAGATCGTCAGCCTGTTTTAACGCGGCATGCGACGCATCGGCCTGCATTTTTGCGTTTTGCAGTTGCTGGCTCAGCACGCCCAGCGAACCGTTGGCCTGGCGAAGCGGTTCACGCTGCGTCATATAATCCTGCGGCACGCGGATAGCATTAACGCTGTCCACCACCGGACGCAGACCGGAGTCCATCGCCTGGTTAACCTGCTGGGAATAGCCATAAATCACGGCATAATCAGAGACAAACGGGCCAAACTGTTTTTTCTGATCCGCCGTCAGCGCGGGCAGTCGTTCGCTGCTGCGCATGGCCGTATTTTGCAGGAAATCGATAAACGCCTTGCGCTGATCGCCTTCCTTGTCGAAACACCCACTCAGGCTAACTACCATTAATAACGCCGCAAGAGGCGCGAACCAGCGAGAGCAGGACTTTCCTGTCGCCATTTTGTTACTCCTTTCACCCATAAAAGCGCATACCGGCACACGCGTGCCTGAAGGCTTACAAGGATAGTCCAGGTCTGCTTCGCAAGATACCCCTTCAATGCATTCTTAAACGCGCGAAACCGACCTGGCATGAAATTTTCCGCGAATCGGTACAGATAATTCTTAATCGAAAATTCTGCTGAAGGTTTACAAAAATATACTGAATAAATACAGCTTGAGAGTAATCAAGCAATTAAGCGATCACACAGTGCGTAAACGTGTATTTCAACAGCATCAAAACGTTTCGACGCATAAATAATCACTGGCGCAACCACCACACCAGGAATTTTCACGACTATTCTTAATGAGCTGTATCACGATCCCGCTGTGTGATTTTACGAGGAGTGCTCGATGGAATATAAAGATCCAGAATTTGAGCTGCTAAGCAGCCTGGAACAAATTGTTTTTAAAAAAGACCTAACGCAGCCGGTAACCCTGAGCAAAAAGCCGAATTTCTTTAGTGACTTTGAACAATTGCGACGTGGAACCGGGCTTAAAATTGATGACTTCGCTCGTGCCATGGGAGTCTCAGTATCGATGGTTCATGAATGGGAATCACAACGAATAAAACCCACTGCCACCGAGATGAAACTGATGCGTCTGATTCATGCGAACCCAACGCTCAGTAAGCAGTTAATTGATTAAATAGTGATGGTAGAACCCCCGATAATCCGGGGGTTAATGTCCACCTTACTCCGCTTCGCAGTACCAGCCCTCTTCCCGCCATACCAGACTGTGCGTAAGCGTTAATCCCTGAAGAAATGACGCATCATGAGACACCACCAGCATCGCGCCAGGAAATGTCGCCAGCGCCGCTTCAATCGCCTGCGTTGATGCCAGATCGAGGTGGTTTGTTGGTTCATCCAGCAGCAGCAACTGCGTGGCATCGCGCCGCCACAGTACGCACGCCAGCGCCGCTTTTAACCGCTCGCCGCCGCTCAGCGCCGCCAGCGGTAGCCCCACTTTATCTGCCCCCAGTTGCAGTTGCGCCAGACGGGTGCGCAGCACGCCCTCCTCTATCTGCGTATCGCCAGCGTTGAGATGTGCCAGCACCGACAGCGAGAGATCGAGCTGCGATAAGTGCTGATCAAGGTACGCGCAGGTGACCGAGCGCTGACACAGACCGGCGCGGGGAGCCAGCTCGCCGAGGATCACTTTCAGTAGCGTCGATTTACCGCAACCATTCGGCCCACGCACCGCCACGCGCATTGGGCCATCCATACGCCAGTTAAGCGGAGCAAGCGCTACGTGCGGCAGCAGCAAATCCTCCATGACCAGCACCTGCTTACCGTCGGGAAGATGGCTGCCAGGCAGCGTAAACAGGACCGGCATCTCCTCTTCCACCCGCTCGCGCGCCTGGTTAACGGCGGTGTTAAGCGCCTCATTCTGGTCGCGGTGCTGCTTGCGCCAGCTATCGGGCCGCTCTTTCGCCGCGTTTTTGTATTTCACGCGCTCAAACGAGGCGATATTTAACGAATCGACGGTTCGCAGCGTCTGCGCCGAGCGCCGCTGGCTGGCATCATGCTCTTTCTGCATTCTGCTGCGGGTACGGCGACGCTCGTTGACGGCGTGTTCAAGCATTGCCCGCGCGGCTTGCTGCTCCGCATCACGCTGGCGCTGGTAGTCGTCATAATTACCGCCATAACTGCGCAACCCGGCGGGCGTGAGTTCAAGAATGCGCGGCATCAGCGCCAGCAGTTCGCGATCGTGAGTCGCCACCAACGCACCGCCGTTTCGCTGCGCCAGCTGTGCATAAAACCACTCGCGTCCCGGCCTGTCGAGGTGGTTGGTCGGTTCATCCAGCAGCAGATAATCCGCACTGGCGATAAACGCACTGCATAACAGTGCCTGCACGCGCTCGCCGCCGCTCAGCGTAATGGCAGGTCTATTCGGGTCGAAAGCGGGAAGTCTAGCGTCAGAAAAAGCCACTGCCAGGCGTTCCGGCAGATCCCAGTACCCTTCAAGTTTGTCGAGATCGTCGGGCTGGTATGCGCCCTGTTCGACGCGCTCGCGGGCCGCGAAAATGTCTGTGTAACCCAGCAGTTCCGCAAGCGTGGTATACGCAGAAACCGCGTGCTGCTGTGCAACATACGTATGCGTGCCGAAGCGTTCGATATGCCCGCCGGCAGGTGTGGCTAGCCCGGCAAGCAGACGGAGTAATTGCGTTTTGCCCACGCCATTGCGCCCCACCAGGCCGCACAGCGACGGTTCAAGGGAGAGGGTAAGCGGGCCAAAAAGCGTCTCGCCCGTCGCAAACTGACAGGTGAGCTGATGCAAAATAAAAGCGGGGATCTGGGCGCAATGAGTCATAAGCACTCCTGAATGAAATCAATACATCCCCTGCTGACGCCTGCGCGTTTAGCAAGGATCCGAGTTCATCAGTCGTGTTTGTTCATTTTCAGAAAGCGCTCCGGTGAGACGAGAGGTTCGTCGGCGCAAAGAATAGTCGCATCATCTCCCCTCTTCAAGATTAAATTTTCACCATCTCGTCATAAAGAGGCTAATCATTTGCATGTTTTTGCCGATGAATAGGGTGACTTAACTAAAAGTAGCAGGCCGTGCGTGTAAACCGGGAAGAGAATTTCACAAAGGAAACAACGAAACAGCGCGTTATGTGAAAACACAACGATGTTGAGACGTTAAGCCGCATTCATCAGGGAAGAGAGCCACCCCGGGCGCTTTGCATTGTCCTTTTCAGGCAATGAATAACCAGACGAGAATGAATGATGTCGAAATATATCTTGATTGTCGATGACAGCCGCCTGTCACGCATGATTTCACGCCAGTATGTGCTCAGCCTGCACAAGGACTGGAAAATCGACGAAGCCGGAACGGGCGAAGAGGCGATCGAACTGGCATCGGCGCACACACCTTATGCGATTTTGCTGGATGTAAACATGCCGGGTATTGGCGGCATGGAAACCGCTTCGCGCATCCGCCAGACGCACCCTGGCACGCATATCATTCTGCTCACCGCCAACGTTCAGAACTCCATCCAAACCGCTGCGCAAACGCTCGGTCTTGGCTTTCTGCCAAAACCGCTGAAAGAGCCGCAACTCCACGCGTTGTTGAACAGCCTGGAGGCACATCCATGAGTGAATTGCCGGATATCAGCGAAATTGAAACCGACAGCTTGATGGAGATTTTCAACATCGGTGTCGGCCAGGCCGCCGCCGCGATGAGTAATATTGTCAATGAAGAAGTGCGGATGTCGGTGCCGACGATCCGCTTTACGCCGCGCTCTGAAGCTGCTGATGAGCTGGGAGCGGGCATGTCGTTATTCGGCATTAGCCAGCACTATCAGGGCGCGTATGCCACCGAAGCGATTTTGATGTTTCCTGAAGCCGCCAGCTTTGAAATTGTGCGCATGATGGTGGGTGACCTGATCCCCGCGCATGAGTTGGGCGAGATGGAACGCGAAGCGATGAGCGAAATTGGCAATATTGTGCTCAACGCCTGTGTCGGGACGCTGGCCAATATGTTCCAGAAAGAGCTGCAAGGTTCGCTGCCCGTCGTTCGCGTGGGCAGCAGCAAGCAGATCCTCAACCCGAATAAAGATGACAACGACCCGCTGGTGATGATGCTGCGCATCGATTTTGCGCTTGAGCGCCAGCAGATTCAGGGATATCTCGCCTTTATCCTTGATATGTCCGCGCTGCGTGATTTACGCGAGCAGATCCGGCTTTATATCAGCCGGGTAGAAACCGGCAGTGTTCCAGACGGAATGCATTGAAAATGAAAGATAAGTTGTTGTTTGATGCCTTTTCATCCTTAAGCCTCGGTGTGATCATTGTTGATGCACGCTACCGTATCGCCCTGTGGAACGCGTGGTTAGAAACGCACACCGGGCGTGCGGCCTGCGATACGGTTGGCGAGGATTTTTTTAGCGTATTCCCCGACCTGGCGTATCACCGTGTCGGCGATGCGATTCGTCAGGCTATTGGCCACAATTTATCTGCCCTGCTTTCGCAATCTTTGCACCGTTCGCCCTTCCCGCTCTACGCCGAACCTTCACGCCCTGGCGCGCGCCTGAGCCAGGCGGTCACCATTGTGCCGTTAGGCGATGCGGAACGTTATTGCCTGATTCAGATAGTCGATGTTACCGCCGCCGTGCGCCGCGAATCCCTACTGCGTGACCAGGCGCATGAGCTGCTGTCACAATCGCTGTCAGATGGGCTGACCGGTGTGGGTAACCGCCGTTATTTCGACCTTTGCATTGAGCGTGAATGGCGCGCCAGCAAGCGCAATAACAAGCCGCTGTCACTGCTGTTGATTGATGTGGATTACTTCAAGCTTTATAACGACTGCAATGGTCACCAGCGCGGCGATGAGTGCTTGCAGCAAATCGCCACCGCGATGCGCGGCGCGCTGAAAAACCCTGCCGATGTCCTGTTCCGTTACGGCGGCGAGGAGTTTTGCGCCCTGTTACCGGAAACCCGCTGTGCCGATGCCGTTGAGCTCGCCGAGACACTCCGCACCAGCGTACAACTGCTGGATTTGCCCCACGCCAGTTCCCCTGGCGGTATCGTCAGCGTCAGTATTGGCGTCGCCAGTCTTTGCCAGAAAAACCACACTGAGTACGGGCAGCTTATCCAGAGCGCTGATAATGCGTTGTATGAAGCCAAGCGCGCAGGCCGTAACAACGTTCGCGTCAACGCCACATTTACGCCTTTCGTCCCTTATCCCGGCGAGCAAAACACGCCGTAGCCCTGACGCCAGACATAAAAAAACCCGCCGCAGCGGGTTTTTTGTTGCCATGACGATTACTGCAGCAGAGAGATATCCGCCACCTGCAGGAACAGTTCACGCAGTTTAGACAGCAATGTCAGACGGTTGATACGCACGTCTTTGTCGTCGGCATTCACCATCACGTTCTCAAAGAACTCATCCACCGGCTCGCGCAGCTGCGCCAGTTCGATTAATGCGTCCTGGTAACGGCCTTCGGCAAAGTACGGCTGCAGTTTATCGCGCAGCACCACCAGGTTGCCCGCCAGCTTGATTTCCGCCGCTTCTTTCAGCACCGAGGCGTGAACGATATCGTTCAGTGTCTCGTCGGATTTCGCCAGGATATTGGAAACGCGCTTGTTCGCTGCCGCCAACGCCGCCGCTTCGTCGAGCGTACGGAAGTGCGAAACCGCCTTCATACGCGCATCGAAATCTGCCGGTTTGGTCGGACGACGCGCCAGCACCGCCTGGATGGTATCCACGCTGTAACCTTCGTCCTGATACCAGGCACGGAAACGACCCAGCATAAAGTCGATCACATCATCGACCACTTTCGCGTTGGTCAGCTTGTCGCCGTACAGACGCACCGCTTCTTCGGTCAGGGTTTGCAGATCCAGCGCCAGGTTCTTCTCAACGATAATACGCAGCACGCCCAGCGCAGCGCGGCGCAGTGCGAACGGGTCTTTATCGCCTTTTGGATGCTGGCCGATACCGAAGATGCCCGCGAGGGTGTCCATCTTATCGGCAATCGCCAGTGCGCAGGCAATCGGGTTCGACGGCAGTTCATCACCGGCAAAACGCGGCTGATACTGCTCGTTCAGCGCCACCGCAACGTCTTCTGCTTCGCCGTCGTGACGCGCATAGTGCATGCCCATCACGCCCTGGGTGTCGGTGAATTCGAACACCATGTTGGTCATCAGGTCGCATTTGGAGAGCAGGCCCGCGCGCGTGGCGTGATTTACATCCGCGCCAATCTGCCCGGCAATCCAGCCCGCCAGCGCCTGAATACGATCGGTCTTGTCGCGCAGCGTACCCAGCTGTTGCTGGAACAGCACGGTTTGCAGACGCGGCAGATGATCTTCGAGGCGTTTTTTGCGGTCGGTATTGAAGAAGAACTCGGCATCCGCCAGACGCGGGCGCACTACTTTTTCGTTACCGGAGATAATCTGCTGCGGATCTTTCGATTCGATGTTAGCGACGAAGATAAAGTTCGGCAGCAGTTTGCCGTCGTTGCCATACACCGGGAAGTACTTCTGGTCACCCTTCATGGTGTAAACCAGCGCTTCCGCCGGAACGGCGAGGAATTTTTCTTCGAACTTCGCGGTCAGCACTACCGGCCATTCCACCAGCGACGTCACTTCTTCCAGCAGGCTGTCGCTCAGATCGGCATTGCCGCCAATCTTGCGCGCCGCTTCTTCAGCATCCGCTTTGATTTTCGCTTTACGCGCGTCGTAATCGGCAATCACTTTGCCGCGTTCCAGCAGGATTTGTGGGTACTGATCGGCGTTGTCGATGGTGAACTCCGGCTCGCCCATAAAGCGGTGGCCGCGGATCACGCGATCGGACGCAATACCCAGAATGGTTGCCGGAATCACGGTGTCGCCCAGCAGCAGCGTGACGGTGTGAACCGGACGGACAAAAGTCACGTCCGACGCGCCCCAGCGCATCAGTTTCGGGATCGGCAGCTTGCCAAGCGAGTTAGCAATCATGTTCGGCAGCAGCGTTTCCACGCTTTCGCCTTTGACATGCGCACGATAGAGCAGCCATTCACCTTTGTCGGTGGTCAGACGCTCGGCCTGATCGACGGTGATACCGCAACCACGCGCCCAGCCTTCAGCCGCTTTGCTCGGTTTGCCTTCAGCGTCAAACGCCTGGGCAATCGCCGGGCCGCGTTTTTCAACTTCGCGATCCGGCTGGGAAGCAGCGAGTTTCGCGACTTTTACCGCCAGACGGCGCGGCGCAGCAAACCACTGCACGTCGCCATGGGTGACACCCGCCGCATCCAGCTCAGCGGTAACGTTGGCAGCGAAGGACTCGGCCAGGCTGCGCAGGGCTT
This sequence comes from Kosakonia sp. LAM2021, assembly GCF_016620385.1. Lineage (NCBI taxonomy): Bacteria > Pseudomonadati > Pseudomonadota > Gammaproteobacteria > Enterobacterales > Enterobacteriaceae > Kosakonia > Kosakonia sp. LAM2021. The sequence goes on along the minus strand of NZ_JAENHT010000002.1, from coordinate 212,962 downwards.
TTGGTGGCAGCTCTTCGGTGCCGATTTCCACCAGGAAAGTTTTCTCAGACATGGCCGCCTCTTATTTATTTCTGTTACACATCGGGAAGCCAAGGGCTTCACGGGAAGCGTAATACGCTTCAGCCACTGCTTTGGTCAGCGTGCGGATGCGCAGAATATAGCGCTGACGTTCCGTCACGGAGATGGCTTTACGCGCATCCAGCAGGTTGAAGCTATGGGCGGCCTTCAGAATGCGCTCGTAGGCAGGCAGCGGCAGCGGGTTTTCCAGCGCCAGCAGCTGCTGAGCTTCTTTTTCATACTGCTCGAAGCAGCTGAACAGGAAGTCGACATCCGCGTATTCGAAGTTGTAGGTGGATTGCTCCACTTCGTTCTGATGGAACACGTCGCCGTAAGTGGTTTTACCCAGCGGGCCATCGCTCCAGACCAGGTCGTAAACGCTGTCCACGCCCTGAATGTACATCGCCAGACGTTCCAGACCGTAGGTGATTTCACCGGTAACCGGTTTACACTCCAGACCGCCAACTTGCTGGAAGTAGGTAAACTGCGTCACTTCCATGCCGTTCAGCCACACTTCCCAGCCCAGACCCCAGGCACCCAGCGTCGGGTTTTCCCAGTTGTCTTCCACGAAACGAATATCGTGAATGGTCGGATCCATACCCAGCTCTTTCAGTGACCCGAGGTACAGCTCCTGAATGTTATCCGGAGACGGCTTAATCACCACCTGGAACTGATAATAGTGCTGTAAACGGTTCGGGTTTTCGCCATAGCGTCCATCGGTCGGACGACGGGAAGGTTGCACATACGCGGTTGCCATCGGTTCTGGCCCCAGCGCGCGCAGGCTGGTCATCGGGTGCGATGTACCGGCGCCCACTTCCATGTCCAGAGGTTGAACAATGGTACAGCCCTGACGAGCCCAATAATCCTGTAAGGTCAGGATCAGACCCTGAAAGGTCCTGGTATCAAACTTTTGCATATTCTTTCGTGCTGGATACGTGTGGATTTAAAGGAAGCGCCCAGTATACCCGCTGGCTGCAAGATATACAGTACGAAACGGGTTTGTTTAAGGAAAATTGGGGAAAGCACGCGCCACCGGGCGGAAATCTGGCGGTTTAGCGCATCGAAAGGTGTAAAAATTGGCCTTCCGCGTCAAAAGTGCAGACAAAGGCTTCCCGGCGCGGCGTCATGCCTCGCATTTCATAGCTGCCCTGAAATTGCTCAAAGCCGGTGACATCAATTTGCTGTACGCCGGTGTTGTAACGGCGTGCGGCGTTTTGTCTGCATAAATTTTCCATATCCAGCGAATGTTCGGGGCCGGGTCTGGCTTTTTGCGCTTGCTGCGCGGGAATATCTGCAGAGGCGCTGCAGCCTGCTAATAGCAGCACCAGCGCGGGGGCAATACACTTCATCATTTTTATCACTGCCTGCTCGCGGGCTGTTATTTTTAAAGGCGGGGGACGCAAATTTTGCAAATCTGCGCAAAACGCACAAGCAAGAGCGGTAAAACTCAGAATTATCTAATGAGACAGGTAGATAATCTTACAGTCTGAGGGAGTTGTCTTTAACGTGAACACAGAGGAACTGATGCAGTCGAAAATTTACTGGATAGATAATCTGCGAGGGATAGCCTGTTTAATGGTAGTGATGATCCACACCACTACCTGGTACATCACCAATCCTGCCAGTATTACCACTTTCGACTGGAATATCGCCAATATCCTCAACTCCGCTTCCCGCGTGAGCGTGCCGCTGTTTTTTATGATTTCCGGCTACCTCTTTTTTGGCGAACGCAGCGCACAGCCGCGCCACTTCTTGCGCATCGCGCTTTGTCTGGTGTTCTACAGCCTTATCGCCCTGCTCTATATCGTGCTGTTCACCTCGATTAACAGCGAGCTGTCGTTGAAAAATCTGCTGCAAAAGCCGGTGTTCTATCACCTGTGGTTTTTCTTCGCCATTATCGTCATTTACCTGGTGTCACCGTTGATTCAGGTGAAAGCGCTCAGCAGCAAAATGTTGCTGGCATTAGTGGTGGTGATTGGCATTGTGGCCAACCCGAATACAGTGCCGCAGAAAATCGGCGGTTTTGAGTGGCTGCCGGTCAATCTTTATATTGGCGGGGATACGTTTTACTACATTCTGTACGGTATGCTGGGGCGCGCTATCGGCATGATGGAGACGCAAAAACGGGCATTAAGCTGGGCCTGCGCCGCCCTGTTTTTAGCCGCGGTATTGGTGATTTCACGCGGTACGCTCAATGAGCTGAAATGGCGCGGCAATTTCGCCGATACCTGGTATCTCTACTGCGGACCGATGGTCTTTCTGTGTGCCATTGCGCTGTTTACGCTCATCAAAAACACGCTGAATAGCCGCACGCTGCCGGGGCTGACACTCATTTCTCACCACTCGCTGGGTATTTACGGTTTCCACGCGCTGATTATTCACGCCCTGCGCACGCGCGGCGTTGAAATCCACGCGTCACCGCTGCTCGATATCGTGTGGATTTTCACCGCCACGCTGCTGGCAAGCCTGGCGCTGTCGATGCTGGTACAACGCCTCGACAAACGCCGTTTCGTCAGTTAATCGTACGCTGGCGCGCCCGCTGTAGCTGGCGCGGTGAGGAGAACCCGGCGGCAAGCGCAGCCTGCTCGGTGCCGCGCCCTTGCAGCAGATACTGTTCGGCAATCACCAGCCGCAACTGCTCCAGATAATCACGCACGCTGATCCCGAGATGTTGCTGGAACAGACGCGTTAAATGTCGAGGGCTGACGTGCGCCCGCTCGGCAATGTCGCTCAGTTGCCAGGCTTTTTGCGGCTCCGCCGTCAACGCATCTTGTGCGCGATGCACCGCCGGATGCAGGTGGTTACGGTAGCGCAGCCACGGTGAAATTTGCGGATCTTCCCCGGAACGGCGGAACCAGACCACCATCTCCCGCGCGACCGCCAGCGCCGTCTCTGGCCCGCAAAAGCGGTTAATCAGATGCAGCGCCAGATCGATACCGGAGGTGATGCCCGCACTGGTCCAGATGCTGCGATCCTCAATGAAAATACGGTTCTCTTTTACCAGCGCCGCAGGTGCCACCGCGCGTAAACGCGCAATAACATCATGGTGAGTGGTGCACTGAATGCCGTTCATCAGACCCGCTTTCGCCGCCAGCACCGCACCGGAACAGACACACATCAACGTAATACTCTGGCTGTGGATCAGCGGTTGCAAGCGCATCAGCCAGTGCCGTACCGCGTTCGCCTGTGGTGTGTCGAATAACCGTGAGGAATCTGACACACCAGGCAGCACCAGCAGGCTGCCTTCCGGCAAGGTGTCCGGTAACGGTGCAATGTTGCCCATCGTCAGGCCAATCGAGGTCGACACATTGGCTTCCGGCCCAACGTAATGCAGGCGAAAGGCGTTGCCTGCCAGCGCGAAGGTTTCCGCCGGGCCGGTCATATCCAGCGCCAGAACGCCGGGCAACATCACAAACCAGACATCTGTGGTCATTACAGTTCCAGGATTTCGTGGACGGTTTTAATGGCAGCGAAGCGGCCTTCCAGCACGGTTTCAGTGCGGTGGCGCAGCGCGCTGCAATCCAGCGTAACCCCTTTATGCGTCATCGGGAAGGTCAGTGTCGCTTCGCTGACAAAGGTCACACGATACCCCAGATCCGATGCGACGCGCGCGGTGGTTTCACAGCACTGCTCGGTGCGAATACCGCAAATAATCAGATGGTTGATGTCGCGGCTGCGCAGCCAGTGATCGAGCCCGGTATCGGTAAACGCATTGTGCACATGCTTATAAAACGTTACGGCGGCGCGGTGTTGCAGGAAGGGCATCGGCGCGACAAAACCGCTCTCCAGCGAAAACGGCCCGCTGTCGGCGACATGAAAGATATCGACTACCGGTACGCCACGTGCTTCACAGCCAGCGATAAGCGTGGAGATGGCCTGCTGAAACGCGGCGAAATCCGTATCTTGCCAGTAGTCACGATGGAAAAAAGATTGCTGTGTGTCGATGTTAATCAGCGCGGTGCGGGACATTTCAGGACTCCTTGCTCAGTAGGGTTAACGCTATTGTGGCAAGGAGTTTTGCGCCTGCTAAGACCAAAAAAGGACAACATCAGGGTGATTCCAGCCCACCTGAACAGCGGGCCGGATAAGCAGGAAAAATCAGGACATCAACGGCAGTAGCTGCTGATAGATACGGCGGAACGTTTCGCGGCATGGCGCATAATGAGCATGTCGGGCAGCATCCGGCGCATGCTGTTGCTCAACCGGCAGTTGCGGCAACAGTGTCGCCAGAGGCGTTTGCGGATTGACGGCAATTTGCGCCAGCCGCGCCGCGCCAAGCGCTGGCCCAACATCGCCGCCGGTGCGGTAATCGAGCTGCAATCCGCTGATATCCGCCAGCATTTGTCGCCACCATGCGCTACGCGCACCACCACCGATAAGCGTAATGCTCTGCGGCGTGACGCCACAGGCGTGGACGACATCCATACCATCCGCCAGCGCGAAACCGACACCTTCCAGCACGGCGCGGGCAAGTTCTTCGCGGCCATGCTGATGCGTCAGACCAAAGAACACGCCTTTCGCCTGCGGGTTGTTATGCGGTGTACGCTCGCCGGAAAGGTAGGGTAAAAACCACAGATCCCCGGCGTTATCGTCCGCCTGCTGCGCGGCGTTAATCAATGCAGGAACTGACTCCAGCCCCGTAAGCTTCGCCGCCCAGTCCAGACACGACGCTGCGCTAAGCATCACCGACATCAAATGCCAGCGGCCAGGCAGCGCGTGACAAAAACTGTGTACCGCGCTTTCGGGTTTACTGAGGAACCCTTCGCTGACGGCAAAATAGACCCCGGATGTGCCCAGCGACAGCATCGCCTGGCCTGCGTCTACCATACCGACGCCGACTGCACCGGCGGCGTTATCTCCGCCGCCCGCGACAACCGGAACGACGGGCATCGCCCAGCGCCGGGCGATCTCGGGCAGCAATTCACCGGTGATTTCGCTGCCTTCAAACAGCGCAGGCATATGCGCACGTGAAAGCGAGCAGGCAGCCAGCATGTCATCACTCCAGTCGCGTTTCGCCACATCCAGCCACATGGTTCCCGCCGCGTCGGACATGTCGCTGGCGAATACGCCAGACATTTTCAGGCGCAGAAAATCTTTAGGCAGCAAGACCTTCGCCACACGAGCAAATATTTCTGGCTCATGACGCTGCACCCACAGCAGTTTCGGCGCGGTAAAACCGGGCATCATCAGGTTGCCGGTAATCGCACGGGAATTTTTGACCTTCTCTTCCAGCAGCGCGCACTCTTCGCCACAGCGACCGTCATTCCACAGAATGGCCGGACGCAACACCTGGTTATCCTTATCAAGCAGCGTCGCGCCGTGCATCTGCCCGGCGAGGCCCATCGCTTTCACCTGCTGTAACGAGTGCGCCTCGCCCAATGCCAGAATGGCCCGGTCCGTCGCCTGCCACCACGCTTCGGGATCTTGCTCCGACCACAGCGGGTGCGGTCGCGACACGCTGAGTTTTTCCGTATGCGAGGCCAACACCTCGCCCTGCTCACCGAGCAGAATCACCTTCACGCCAGAGGTGCCAAGATCGATCCCGATATACATAGTGACCACTCCTTTTTAGTGCGCCGCGTTATCGGCGGCGCAGAACGGTTTACTTATCAAACAGGTAGTAGTTAACCAGGTTTTCCAGTTGCTCCTGGTGACCGCTCTGGTGGCGCGGCGCGATGTTCTGCTGTTCAGCGTACTTCGCCAGCTCTGCGAGGCTAAGCTGCCCCTGCAAAATTTGCTGGCCCAGCTCACCATTCCAGCCCGCATATCGTTTCGCCACGCGTTTATCCAGCTCGCCCTCTTCCACCATGCGAGCCGCCACTTTCAGCGCCAGCGCCATAGTGTCCATCGCACCAATATGACCATAGAAGAGATCGTATTTATCAGTGCTTTGACGGCGCACTTTGGCGTCAAAGTTCAGGCCGCCAGTGGTGAAACCGCCCGCTTTGAGGATTTCATACATCACCAGCGCGTTCTCTTCGACGCTGTTCGGGAACTGGTCGGTATCCCAGCCGAGCTGCGGGTCGCCGCGGTTCGCATCCACCGAACCAAACAGCCCCAGCGCGATGGCCGTGGCGATTTCATGATGGAAAGAGTGACCAGCAAGTGTTGCGTGGTTGGCTTCGATGTTCAGTTTAATCTCTTTCTCCAGACCAAACTGTTTCAGGAAGCCATAAACGGTGGCGGCGTCATAATCGTACTGGTGCTTGGTCGGTTCCTGCGGTTTCGGTTCGATAAGCAACGTGCCGCGAAAACCGATTTTGTGTTTGTGCTCAACCACCATATTCATGAAGCGGCCAATCTGTTCACGCTCCTGGCGCAGATCGGTATTGAGCAGGGTTTCATAGCCCTCGCGACCGCCCCACAGCACATAGTTTTCACCACCAAGTTTGTGAGTGGCGTTCATGGCGGTCACCACCTGCGTCGCCGCCCAGCTGAACACTTCCGGGTCCGGGTTGGTCGCCGCGCCCGCACCATAGCGCGGGTTGGTAAAGCAGTTCGCCGTGCCCCATAACAGCTTCACGCCGCTCTGCTGTTGTTTTTCCGCCAGCACATCCACCATCTGCGCAAAATTGTTCAGATACTCTTTCAGCGACGCACCTTCTGGCGAAACGTCCACATCGTGGAAGCAGTAATAGGGCACATTGAGTTTATGAAAAAACTCAAACGCGACATCGGCTTTACGCTTCGCCATCGCGATGGCTTCGCCAGGCTGTTGCCATGGGCGATCGAAGGAGCCCACACCAAACATATCTGCGCCGTTCCAGCAGAAGGTGTGCCAGTAGCAGGCAGCAAAACGCAGGTGATCTTCCATGCGCTTACCGAGCACTAGCTCATCCGGATTGTAATGACGAAACGCTAAAGGATTCGTGGTTTTTGGACCTTCAAAACGAACCCGATACAGCTGGTCGAAATAAGCTTGCATAATGAGCTCCATTGGCGAGTGTACAAATCTGACGTTAATACTGGATTCTCTCTCTGACTCGCTCAATTACGTTATTTCACACTGCTATTAAGAGAATGCACAAACGTGCGCTGGCTCGCAAAATAATGCTATCTGCCGCTGCGAGGTGCATTCCTCTTTTTTATGCAAAATCGGTTTTGCTTTTTTTAAAATAAGATCGCGGTCATAAATCAGCAAATAAACCAAAAAACGTAACGCCCGGATAAAAATCTGTAATTGCCAGCGAGGAATTCTGCGTTAAGAATTTGCTCGTCTATAGCAGTGCATGTTTCTTTTATCTCGCCCTTCACCCTACAAAAGGTATTACTATTATGAAGATAAAGAACCTTTGCCTTACACTCTGCGCCTCCCTGCTGCTGGTAAGCGCTTTCGGCCATGCCAAAGAGGTGAAAATCGGCATGGCGATTGACGATTTGCGCCTTGAACGTTGGCAAAAAGACCGCGATATTTTTGTGAAAAAAGCCGAGTCGCTCGGCGCTAACGTGTTTGTTCAATCCGCAAACGGGAATGAAGAAACGCAGATGTCGCAAATTGAAAATATGATAAACCGTGGTGTCGATGTGCTGGTTATTATTCCTTACAACGGCCAGGTATTAAGTAACGTAATAAAAGAAGCCAAACAGGAAGGAATTAAAGTCTTGGCTTATGACCGCATGATTAATAATGCCGACATCGATTTCTATATCTCTTTCGATAATGAAAAAGTCGGGGAATTACAGGCGCAAAGCCTGGTAAGCAAAGTCCCGCAGGGAAATTACTTTTTAATGGGCGGATCGCCGGTTGATAATAACGCCAAGTTATTCCGCGCCGGGCAAATGAAGGTATTAAAACCCTATATTGATAGCGGGAAAATTAAAATTGTCGGCGATCAATGGGTCGATGGCTGGTTACCGGAAAACGCGCTGAAGATTATGGAAAACGCCCTCACCGCCAACAATAACAAAATTGATGCGGTGGTAGCTTCCAACGATGCGACCGCTGGCGGCGCAATTCAGGCGCTGAGCGCCCAGGGACTGGCCGGAAAAGTGGCGATTTCGGGACAGGATGCCGACCTCGCAGGCGTGAAACGGTTGATTAACGGCAGCCAGACCATGACGGTCTATAAGCCAATCACCCAACTGGCGAATACGGCTGCGGAAATCGCCGTCGAGCTAGGCAACGGCAAAACGCCAAAAGCGGACGCTTCACTGAATAATGGCCTGAAAGATGTCCCTGCCCGCCTGTTGACACCAATTGAAGTCACCAAAGACAACATCGACGCTACTGTCATCAAAGACGGCTTCCATCAGAAAAACCAGCTCTAAAACCGTCGGCGCGCCTACGGGCGCGTCGGCTGCCATCTCTTTCAGGCGCTGTATATCAGCGAATGACGTGGAGCAGCCATGCCTTACTTACTTGAAATGAAAAATATCACCAAAACTTTTGGTGTCGTAAAGGCGATAGATAACGTCAGCCTGCACCTTAACGCGGGTGAGGTGCTCTCGCTGTGCGGTGAGAACGGTTCGGGTAAATCCACGCTGATGAAAGTGCTGTGTGGGATTTACCCGGCTGGCAGTTACGAGGGAGAAATCATTTTTGCGGGCGAAACCCTGCAAGCCAGCCATATCCGCGATACCGAGCGAAAAGGTATTGCCATCATTCACCAGGAGCTGGCGCTGGTAAAACATTTAACCGTGCTGGAAAACATTTTCCTCGGTACGGAAATCACCCGTCACGGCGTGATGGATTATGACCAAATGACGCTGCGCTGCGAAAAGCTGCTTAAACAGGTGAGCCTGTCGATTTCACCGGATACTCGCGTGGGCGATTTAGGGCTCGGGCAACAGCAACTGGTCGAAATCGCCAAAGCGCTGAACAAACAGGTGCGGCTGCTTATCCTTGATGAACCCACCGCTTCGCTGACCGAGCAGGAAACCGCCGTGTTGCTGGATATCATCCGCGACCTGCGCAACCACGATATCGCCTGCGTTTACATTTCTCACAAGCTGAATGAAGTCAAAGCGATATCGGACACCATCTGCGTTATCCGTGATGGCAAGCATATCGGTACGCGTGATGCCGCTGGCATGAGCGAAGACGACATCATCACGATGATGGTAGGTCGCGAACTGACCGCGCTCTACCCCAATGAACCGCATGCGACAGGCGACGAGATCCTGCGCGTTGAACATCTTACCGCCTGGCATCCAGTAAACCGCCATATCAAACGGGTGAACGATATTTCATTCAGCCTGAAGCGCGGCGAGATCCTTGGCATCGCCGGGCTGGTCGGCGCAGGGCGGACCGAAGCGGTGCAGTGCCTGTTTGGCGTCTGGCCGGGGCGCTGGGAAGGGCAAATTTTCCTTGATGGCAAAGCGGTACAGATTCACAACTGCCAGCAGGCTATCGACTTTGGCATTGCCATGGTGCCGGAAGATCGCAAAAAAGACGGCATCGTGCCGGTGATGGCGGTGGGTAAGAACATCACGCTGGCGGCGCTTAACCAGTTTACCGGCGCGTTAAGCAGCCTGGACGACGCCGCCGAACAGGCGTGCATTTTACAGTCGCTCCAGCGGCTAAAAGTGAAAACGTCTTCCCCGGAGCTGGCGATCGGCCGCCTGAGCGGGGGCAACCAGCAAAAGGCGATTCTCGCCCGCTGCCTGTTACTCAACCCGCGCATCCTGATCCTCGATGAACCCACGCGCGGTATCGATATCGGCGCGAAATACGAAATCTACAAACTGATTAACCAATTAGTGCAGCAGGGGATCGCCGTCATCGTTATCTCATCTGAGCTCCCCGAAGTGCTGGGATTAAGCGATCGGGTGCTGGTGATGCATGAAGGCAAGCTAAAAGCCGATCTCATCAATCGTAATCTGACCCAGGAGCAGGTCATGGAAGCGGCGCTGAGGAGCGAACATCATGTCGAAAAGCAACCAGTCTGAAATCAAGTTAACTACCGCCTCACCAGGGGCTTTTTCCGGGCTAAAGTCCCTTAATTTACAAGTGTTTGTAATGATTGCCGCCATTGTGGTGATTATGCTGTTTTTCACCGGCATGACCGATGGCGCCTACCTGAGCGCGCGTAATATCTCCAACCTGCTGCGCCAGACCGCGATCACCGGCATCCTGGCGGTGGGAATGGTGTTTGTGATTATCTCCGCCGAAATCGACCTTTCCGTCGGCTCCATGATGGGGCTGCTCGGTGGCGCGGCGGCGATTTTCGATGTCTGGCTGGGTTGGCCACTACCGCTGACCGTGGCGGTAACACTGGTGCTCGGCCTGCTACTCGGCGCCTGGAATGGCTGGTGGGTGGCGTATCGCAAAGTCCCTTCATTTATCGTCACGCTGGCGGGAATGCTGGCTTTTCGCGGCGTACTGATCGGCATTACTAACGGCACCACGGTTTCCCCCACCAGCGCGGCAATGTCGCAGATTGGCCAAAGCTACTTACCAGACGGCGTCGGTTTCGGCGTGGGTCTGCTGGGCCTGGTGGCTTTTGTACTCTGGCAGTGGCGCGGGCGTATGCGCCGGCAGACGCTGGGGCTGGCAACGTCACCCGCATCAACGGCGGTTGGACGTCAGGCAATTATCGCAGTGATCGTGCTGGGAGCCATTTGGCTGCTGAATGATTACCGAGGTGTCCCCACGCCGGTACTGCTGCTGGCGTTTTTATTGTTGGCGGGCATGTTTATGGCGACACGCACCGCGTTTGGCCGCCGTATTTACGCTATTGGCGGCAACCTGGAAGCGGCACGGCTTTCCGGCATTAACGTCGAGCGCACCAAACTTGCGGTATTCGCGATTAACGGATTGATGGTGGCGATTGCCGGTTTGATCCTCAGTTCGCGCCTCGGGGCAGGCTCACCTTCCGCCGGAAATATCGCCGAACTGGACGCCATTGCCGCTTGTGTGATTGGCGGCACCAGCCTTGCAGGCGGTATTGGTAGCGTCGCGGGTGCGGTAATGGGCGCGTTTATTATGGCGTCGCTGGATAACGGCATGAGCATGATGGATGTGCCGACGTTCTGGCAATACATCGTCAAAGGAGCCATTTTGCTGCTGGCTGTGTGGATGGATTCCGCCACCAAACGGCGGGCCTGAAAGTTGTGAATTAAGGCGCGATCACACGGCCGGATCTTTTTTATTCATCGGTTTGATGAATATGATAATGAGATCGGATGGAAAGTCAGGAAGCAAACCAACATGTTTGAGAAGCGCCATCGCATCACGTTGTTATTTAATGCCAATAAAGCCTACGACCGCCAGGTTGTCGAAGGGGTTGGCGAGTATTTGCAGGCCTCGCAATCCGAGTGGGATATTTTCATAGAAGAGGATTTTCGCGCCCGCATTGAAAATATCAAAGAGTGGCTGGGCGATGGCGTGATCGCCGATTATGACGATCGGGACATTGAGCGGCTGCTGGCGGATGTCGACGTGCCGATTGTCGGCGTGGGCGGCTCGTATCACACCCCAGAGCACTACCCGCCGGTGCATTACATCGCAACCGACAACTACGCGCTGGTGGAGAGCGCGTTTTTGCATCTGAAAGAGAAAGGCGTGCACCGTTTTGCGTTCTACGGCCTGCCGGCCTCCAGCGGCAAACGCTGGGCGGCAGAACGTGAGCACGCCTTCTGCCAGTTAGTGGCGCAAGAGAAGTACCGCGGTGTGGTTTACCAGGGGCTGACCACCGCGCCAGAGAACTGGCAACATGCGCAAAACCGGCTGGCGGACTGGCTGCAAACGCTGCCGCCGCAGACCGGCATTATCGCCGTGACCGACGCCCGCGCGCGCCATGTTCTGCAAGTGTGTGACCATTTGCATATTCCGGTGCCGGAAAAACTGTGCGTGATCGGCATCGATAACGAAGAACTCACCCGCTATCTTTCACGCGTTGCGCTCTCTTCCGTGGCGCAGGGAACCCGGCAAATGGGTTACCAGGCGGCAAAGCTGCTGCATCGTCTGCTGGATAACGAAACCATGCCGTTACAGCGATTACTGGTGCCACCGGTGCGCGTGGTGGCGCGGCGCTCCACGGATTACCGCTCGCTGAATGACCCGGCGGTGATTCAGGCGATGCATTACATTCGCAATCACGCCTGTAAAGGCATCAAAGTGGATCAGGTGCTGGATGCCGTTGGCATCTCGCGTTCCAACCTGGAAAAGCGCTTTAAAGAAGAGGTCGGAGAGACCATTCACGCGGTAATTCATGCGGAGAAACTGGAAAAGGCGCGTAGCCTGCTGATATCGACATCGCTCTCGATCAATGAAATCTCACAGATGTGCGGCTACCCGTCACTGCAATATTTCTATTCGGTGTTTCGTAAAGAGTACGACAGCACACCAAAAGACTATCGCGACCGCTATAGCGAAATCCTTATCTAGCACAAAGAAAAACGCCTTCCGGCTGGAAGGCGTTTACAGAGCTGATATTACATATGGGCGGCGATTAACTGCTGATTGTCCTGATACATGGCAAACAGGTAGTTGTTGTAACTCTCGCCACGGGTTGAGTAACCCTTCAGCTTGTGAATCATGTTGGTTGCGGTCACTTCCTGGTCCGCTTTACGCAATTGCGCACGGGATTTACGGAATGACGCATAGGCCGTGTGCGTATTCAGGTTGGTGACGTAAGCATCAACCGATTCCTGCAGGGAGTTGAAGTGAGAGTAACCTTTCACTTTGCCAGCCCCGTTTTTACAGGCACCTTTCGCACATTTCATGCCAAACAGATTGTTGTTGGTACGCGCCAGTTTTGACGTGCCCCAACCACTTTCCGCCGCCGCCATGGTAGCAACCATGCTGTCCGGGATAATGTCTACACGCTCCAGCAGGGCGTTCCATGGAATACGGCGCGTATTCCCGTTCCAGCTGATTTTGTAGCGTTGAGTAATATCCTTCAGACGCGCGCGCTCGGCAGGCGACCATTGGCTGTTGTACTGTTTTGACAGCAACCAGTTACGCTCGGCGGTAATCGCAGAGTTTTTACTGGTGATATAAGGCATTACCGTCCGGAGAAACGCTTTTTTCCTTGGTGTTCCGGAAGGGTATTTTCGCAAATCAGGAAGTGAACTACTTTTTACACTATTGCGAGAATACTCTTGTTTACTGCTTGCCTGTTTTTTTACGCTTGCCTTAGTGACGTGGGCTTTGTGACTCGCTGTTTCTGTGTGCGTCTTTGCCAGCACCCCACCTGAAAATATCAAGGTGGAAAACATGAGTATCGTGGCCCCAAGTCGTCGCATGGGTATCGATATCATTAGGTCTCCTGGTCGGATATGAACATTCCAACACCTTCTTTTTTGCATGATTTTGAGAGCTGAATCTCAAATCATACCAAAAATAGCCTGCAAGAGCACGTACAGAAATAATCCAATTCTGAAATCATGTCACCAGGAAACTGCACACAAAACGGACAATCTCTTATAAATGTGGCGGTTATCGCAAATCCACATCAACGATATGTGCGCGATCGCTCACCCTGCGCCCTCCTCCCTGGCGATTACGACCAGGGAGGAGTTTCCCCGCCAGGCGGAGTGGCAAACTGGGTAAAATCGCCATCACTGGGACATCCGATGAAACACTCCGCACTGTTACTGCTGTTGCTTCCCGGCATCGCTCTCGCCGACTGGTCCGCCGCCGGTTTTCCCCCTTTAACTGACGACGGCACCGGTCTCTGGCGCAGCCAGGCCGCGCTGAAAAAAGGCGAGCATCCGATCGCGTTACAGCAGGGTCAGCAATGCTGGCAGCCCGCCAGCGACATCAAGCTGAACCAAATGCTTTCGTTGAAGCCTTGCAGCGGGCGTACGCCGCAGTGGCGGATATTCCGTGATGGCGATTACCAGATACAACTCGATACTCGTTCCGGCACGCCAACATTGCTGCTAAGTGTCAAAAGCGAGGCCAGCGAAACGCCGGTTAACGTTGCGCGCCAGTGTCCGGTACGTGACGATAAGCCGCTGACCGTGCCTGTTGGCAACACCTTCCCGGAAGGCAGCCTGGTACGTGATTTTTACAGCCAGCAAACCGCCACGGTACGCGACGGGAAAATCACCCTGCAACCTGCACCGGAAAGTGACGGTCTTCTCCTGCTGGAAAAAGCACAGACGCAGGGCGCAGCCCCCTTTCAGTGGCATAACGCCACGGTCTATTTTGTCCTTACCGACCGCTTCGTGAATGGTAATCCCGCCAATGACAACAGCTACGGGCGGCACAAAGATGGCATGCAGGAGATTGGCACCTTTCACGGGGGCGACCTGCAAGGGCTGACCAGCAAACTGGATTACTTACAGCAACTTGGTGTAAACGCGTTATGGATAAGTTCGCCGCTGGAGCAGATCCACGGCTGGGTTGGCGGCGGTACGAAAGGCGATTTCCCCCACTATGCCTACCACGGTTATTACACGCAGGACTGGACGCGCCTCGATGCCAACATGGGCAGCGAAGACGATTTGCGTAAACTGGTTGATGAAGCACACCGACGCGGCATCCGCGTACTGTTTGACGTGGTAATGAATCACACCGGCTATGCGACGCTGGCCGATATGCAAACCTTCCAGTTCGGCGCGCTGTATTTGAAAGAAGAAGAGCGTAAAAAAATCCTCGGCGAGCACTGGACAGACTGGCGCCCCGCCGCCGGGCAAAGCTGGCACAGCTTCAACGATTACATCAACTTTAGCGATAAAAGCGCCTGGCAAAACTGGTGGGGTAAGAACTGGATCCGCACCGATATCGGCGATTATGACAACCCCGGTTTTGACGACCTCACCATGTCGCTGGCATTTTTGCCGGATCTGAAAACCGAATCCACCACGCCTTCCGGGCTGCCGGTATTTTATCGCCACAAACCGGATACGCACGCACGTGAAATCGCAGGGTTTACGCCGCGCGATTACCTCACCCATTGGCTCAGTGAATGGGTGCGCGAGTACGGCATTGACGGCTTTCGCGTTGATACCGCCAAACATGTCGAGCTGGCGGCCTGGCAACAATTAAAAACGCAGGCCACGGCGGCGCTCGCCGAATGGAAAAAGGCCAATCCGCAGAAAAAAATCGATGACGCCCCTTTCTGGATGACCGGCGAATCCTGGGGTCACGGTGTGATGCAGAGTGATTATTACCGCCATGGTTTTGATGCGATGATCAATTTTGACTATCAGCAACAGGCCGCCGACGCAGTATCGTGTCTGGCGAATATGGATACCGTCTGGCAACAGATGGCCGACAAACTGCAAGGCTTTAATGTGCTGAGCTATCTCTCCTCGCACGATACCCGGTTGTTCCGCGAGGGCGGCCAGCAAGCCGCAGAGCTTTTGCTGCTCGCCCCCGGCGCAGTGCAGATCTTTTACGGTGATGAAAGCGCGCGGCCGTTTGGCCCGACAGGATCGGATCCACTACAAGGGACGCGATCGGATATGAACTGGCAGGATCTCAACGGCAAAAGCGCCGCCAGCCTGCGGCACTGGCAAACACTGGGACAGTTCCGTGCTCGCCACTCGGCGCTGGGCATGGGAAAACAGACCACGCTTACGCTACCGCAGGGCTACGGTTTTGTTCGTGAACAAGGTGAGGACAAAGTGATGGTGGTCTGGGCGGGCGCGGTTCGCCACTGAGCCATAAGACAAATATCAGCACAATATATCGCTCAACTGCCATCGATAAGAATTAAGCGTGGAAAAGGCGCGCCGGCGGCGATTTGCACCTCGTCGTCCGGAGCGCTATGGTTAGCCACTTTGATCCGCAGCCCGACAGAGCAGTAGCGATGACATTTTCACTTTTCGGCGACAAATTTACCCGCCACGCAGGCATTACGCGCCTGATGGAGGATCTCAACGACGGTTTACGCACCCCTGGCGCTATCATGCTCGGCGGCGGTAACCCGGCACAAATCCCGGCGATGACCGATTACTTCCACAACCTGCTTGCAGACATGGTGGAAAACGGCAAAGCGACTGATGCGCTGTGCAATTATGACGGCCCGCAGGGTAAAACGGAGCTACTGACGGCGCTGGCAAGTATGCTGCGTGAAGAGTTAGGTTGGGATATTGAGCCACAGAATATTGCACTAACAAATGGCAGCCAGAGCGCGTTTTTCTACTTGTTCAACCTGTTTGCTGGCCGTCGCGCCGATGGAAGCACCAGGAAAGTGCTTTTCCCGCTGGCGCCGGAGTACATCGGCTATGCCGATTCCGGGCTGGAAGAAGATCTGTTTGTCTCCGCGCGCCCCAATATTGAACTGCTGCCGGACGGGCAGTTTAAGTACCACGTCGATTTTGAACACCTGCATATTGGCGAAGAGACCGGCATGATCTGCGTCTCACGCCCGACCAACCCGACCGGCAACGTGATCACCGACGAAGAGCTGATGAAGCTGGATGTGCTGGCGAATCAGCACAACATTCCGCTGGTAATTGATAACGCTTACGGCGTCCCTTTCCCGGGCATTATCTTTAGCGAAGCGCGCCCGCTGTGGAATCCGAACATTATTCTGTGCATGAGCCTGTCGAAGCTGGGCCTGCCGGGCAGCCGCTGCGGCATTATTATCGCCAGCGAAAAAATCATCTCCGCGATCCGCAATATGAACGGCATTATCAGCCTCGCGCCGGGCGGCATTGGCCCGGCGATGATGTGCGAAATGATTAAACGCAAAGATTTGCTGCGCCTTTCTGAAGAGGTGATCAAGCCGTTTTACTACCAGCGGGTACAGGAAACGATCGCCACGCTGCGCCGTTATTTGCCGGAAGAACGCTGCCTTATTCACAAACCGGAAGGGGCGATTTTCCTCTGGCTGTGGTTTAAAGATCTGCCAATCAGCACTGAGCTGCTCTACCAGCGCCTGAAAAAACGTGGCGTGCTGATGGTGCCTGGCGACTACTTCTTCCCGGGCCTGGATAAACCCTGGCCGCACACGCATCAGTGCATGCGCATGAACTATGTGCCGGAGCCGGAGCTTATCGAAGCGGGCGTGAAAATCCTCGCCGAAGAGATTGAGAAAGCCTGGCAGGAAAACTAAAGCGAACACGCTGAATTAAGCCCTCTGTCGAGGGCTTTTTTATCACTCACGAAAACGGGTGCATCAGTACCGAGTTTGCTCTGCCTGACGTCTGCGGATTTAACGCGCGCAGAACTGGCAGCAGCTTTTCTTTAAGGTTGGCGGGTTTTCCGCTGCTTTGCGCCATTCATGCCGATTTGCTGGCTAGAGCCGCTGGCTTTGTAGCCGATTCTCACGAAGCTGCACCGGGTTTATGCAACGCAGCGCGTTGGTCGGGCAAGCGTCGACACAGGCCGGGCCGTTTTCGCGATGCTGGCACAGATCGCACTTCAGCGCCTGCGCCCGATTCTCAACGCGCATCACCTGCATGGCACCAAACGGGCAGGCAATCATACAGCTTTTACAGCCGATACAGCGCGATTGCTCCACCAGCACCACACCGTTGGCCCGACCGATCGCGCCGACCGGGCAGACATTGGCACAGGGTGCGTCTTCGCAATGATGACAAGTGACGGCAGTGGAAAAATCGCCTGTTTTCACCACGCGGATGCGTGCGGAAAAAGTTGCGGGTTTCACACCCGAGCAGTCCTGATTATCTTCATGCGACACCACACACGCCACTTCGCAGGTGCGACAGCCAATGCATTTGGCCGGATCAGCGATAATAAAACGGTTCATTCCCCACTCCACCGGACACGAAAACGACAAGGGTGCCAGAAAAAAGCGCCGCAATGCTTTGATCGCAACCGGGAAAGCCGCCAGTTTTGTCATTTGCCTGAACATTTCCGGCAATCTGTAGCACGCGTTCAAAATGCCGCTAAAGGTGTGCAGGAGCCGTTCGCCAGCGCGTGTTGTGCCTGCTTATCACGTTCCAGATAATTCACACCCGTTGCCGGTTTTTTTGCGCTTAACGGCAGGTTTTCCGTTGAGTTCTGGACGTTATTGCAGGCGATGACCAGCGCTTCCTTGCGGTAAGAAGGTTTTTGCGAGGGGTGATGCGGCTGGCGAAAAATCGCCAGCCTGAGAGTTGATCACTCTTTGAGGAATAACGCTTTGTCGCGCAGGATGTGGTCATTGCCACGGCGGCGGGTAAAACCAATGCGGTCAAAATACTCAAGGATCTGAATCGCCAGTTTGCGCCCGACGTTCAGCGTATCGCGAAAATCCGCCGCGCTGGTCGAGCCGCGCGCTTCATCAAGATCGCGGATCATGCTGGCAAAGGTCACAATACGATCGTTACGGTAATAACGATCTTTAACGATCGCCGTAATCAGCCCCTGCTGCGCCGCCTGCCGCAGCAGGCCGCGCATCACCTGTTCATCGACGCCGATTTCCCGGGCTAAATCCCGCACCCACCAGGGTTCGTCGCCAAACAATGGTGAGACTTTTTGCCAGAGCTGAGCCTGTTCGTCGCTGAAACCGGCTTTATGCTCCGGCAAGTGCAGCCAGCCGTGGTGGCTGTGGATATCGCCGCTCTCACGCATGCGTTCAATCAGCGTTAATACCAGCGCTTCATCTTCCATCGGCAGCGCCATGCGTCGCAGACGTTCGCGCCCTGGACCCGGCTCTTCGCGGTGCTGCTCATGGTAAGTCGACAGCGTGTCCAGCAACTTACGCTGCCAGCGCGCCGCCACCGGCGCATTGAGCAGGTTATCACCCGCCCGGATAAAACCGGGGTTATCGAGTAACGCCGCAAGGCCGCTGCCACTTAACTGGCGCGCCCAGCCAAATGCACGCAAATCCACCGCCCCGCGCGACAAATGCACGGCCAGCGCCTGGGCATCATCTTTGGCCTGCGCCAGCTCACCAATCCACGCCAGGTAATCTGCCTTGCGCTTGCCGCGACGCGGTGAGTTCAGCGTCACCACGCGCGCGCCCGCAAGCGTCGTGCGCGCAGAAATATCGCGCAGCACCAGCAGATCGTTATCCGCCAGCCACAGCGGCGAATCAAGCACCAGTTCGGCAAGGCCATTTTCCAGCAGCGACACGCGCCCGGTAACGTGGCTGGCGGCATGGTGAATATGCAACGGCTGCCATTGCGTCAGCGGAACGTGAGTTTGCAGGGCGACGATTAACCGCTCGGTGGGTTCGTCGGGCTGCTGCGACAACAGCCAGTCACCACGACTGAGCGCCTCTTTTTCCGCATCACCGGCAATGTTCAGCGCAATACGCTGCCCGGCATGAGCGTGCTCGACAGGTTGATTCTGCGCATGCAACCCGCGCACGCGCATCGGTGTATTCGCCCCGGTCAGCCACAGCGTATCGCCTACGCGGACATCGCCGGAAAGCGCCGTTCCCGTTACCACCAGCCCGGCACCTTTTACCGTGAAAGCGCGATCGAGCGCCAGGCGGAAACGCTGATGCTCCGGGTGCGCGCGTTCTGGCAACTGCAACAGGTGTTCGCGCAATTCAGCAATACCGCGCTGTTCCGTGGCAGCGGTAACAAACAGCGTCGCCTGCGGGTAACCAAAGGCCTGGAGCGTGTTTTGGACTTCCGCGCGCACGTCGGCAATGCGTGTATCATCCACGCGGTCAGCCTTTGTTAGCGCTACCGTCAGCGCCGGGTTACCGGTCAATTGCAAAATTGCCAGATGCTCGCGCGTCTGCGCCATGACGCCATCGTCACACGCCACCACCAGCAGCGCATGGTCAATGCCACCAACGCCCGCCAGCATATTTGAAAGGAACTTTTCATGCCCTGGCACATCAATAAAACCCGGCACGCGGCCATCCGGCTGCGGCCAGTAGGCATAACCGAGATCGATGGTCATGCCACGTTTTTTCTCTTCCGGCAGGCGATCGGCATTCACGCCAGTAATGGCTTCAATCAGGGTGGTTTTGCCGTGGTCGACGTGCCCGGCAGTGGCAATAATCATTTCAGCAACATCTCCAGCAAGCGGGATTCATCATCAACACAGCGACAGTCCAGCCACAGGCGACCATCGTAAATACGGCCAATCACCGGCTGCGGCAACGCCCGCCACTGCGCGGCCAGCATCTCCAGGCGACGGCCACTGCCATCGCGCGGGGTAAACGTCAGCGCCGCGCCAGGCAGCCTGTCGACCGGCAGCGAACCGCTACCAATTTGTGACAGGCAGGTTTCCACGCGCAGCTCAAATTCGTGATAACGCGCCGTCAACGCCGCGCATAAGCGCTGCGCCTGCTCGCGAATTTCTGCCTCCGGGCGCGTTAAGTAACGCAGCGTCGGCAGGCTCTCAGTGAGTTTTTCCGGGTGCAGATAGAGGCGTAACGTCGCCTCCAGCGCCGCAAGGGTCATTTTATCCGCCCGCAACGCGCGTTTCAGCGGGTGCTGTTGCAGCTGTTCAATCAGCGCTTTTTTACCCACGATAATGCCCGCCTGCGGGCCGCCGAGCAGCTTATCGCCGGAGAAACTCACCAGACTCACACCAGCGGCAATCAGCGTCTGCGGCATTGGTTCCTGCGGCAAACCGTAGCGGCTTAAATCAACCAGCGAACCGCTACCGAGATCGACAATCACCGGTAGCGCATGCTCTTCGCCCAGCGCTACCAGTTCCGCTTCATCCACCGCTTTGGTAAAGCCTTCAATGTGGTAATTACTGGTGTGGACTTTCATCAGCAACGCGGTGCTGTCGTTAATCGCCTGGCGAAAATCTTTCGCATGCGTACGGTTAGTGGTGCCGACTTCGTGCAGCTCACAGCCCGCCTGGCGCATCACGTCCGGAATGCGAAATGCGCCGCCAATTTCTACCAGCTCACCACGCGACACCACCACTTCGCGGCCAGCCGCCGTGGCCGCCAGCATCAGCAACACCGCTGCGGCATTGTTATTAACGATGCAGGCATCTTCCGCGCCGGTAAGCTGACAGAGAAGATCGGCCAGGGCGCGATCGCGATGACCACGCCCCGCGCCGTCGAGATCGTATTCAAGCGTCACCGGCGAGCCCATTACCTGCGCGACGGCATCAATAGCGGCCTGCGCTTGTACCGCGCGGCCTAAATTCGTGTGCAGCACCGTACCGCTCAGGTTAAACACCGGGCGCAGCGCGCTGCTGTCGCTTTGTTCCAGCCGCTGTTGCGCCGCCGCTGCCCAGTCGGAGCACCAGGCGGGTAGGGTTTGTGCTTCACGGATCTGCGCGCGCGCCTCGTCCTGCAGCTGACGCAGCGTTTGCGCCACGCGACTGTGGCCGAAAGTGGTTAATAAAGTGGCGAACGCCTCGTCACGTAACAGGCGATCGGTCGAAGGGATCTGGCTGTAAAGAGTTGTCATGAAAAGGCCTGGCTATGAGTTGCCCCCTCCCGTCAGGGGGTTTGACGTGAGGGGATTGTACAGTGACTTGCTCAGGCGGACATCATGCTTATCAAGCCTTCGGCGGTTCGGTGCGGGCGAAACTCTCGCGCTGGAACAGATTTTCCACCAGTTTTACCAACAAGGGGCGATCAACACACCAGCCGGGCGAAACATGGCGGAAATTCAGGTAACTAATAGCGCAGGCGATTGCTACCGTCGCCAGATTCAAGTCATCCACGCTCAGCGTGCCGTCTTTAAGATAGCTTTCCAGCGCATCCAGACCGCGCGAAACCTTTTCCCGTTGGCGCAACAGTTCAGTTTCCGATTGCTGTTCGACCGGGCGCGCCAGCTCGCGAACCGAAACCAGCGCCGCATCCATAATGCCATCGGCCAGCGCTTCGAGTTGGCGAATTTTCAATGCTGCTTTGCGATCGGTTGGCAGCATGGCTGGAGCGATATTGAGCAAATCAATGTATTCCGCAATGATCGGCGAGTCATACCACACGTCGCCATCATCAGTTATCAGCGCTGGCACTTTGCCGAGCGGGTTGTACTGCGCCACGCTATTAACGGCGTTATAAGGCTGTTCGTTGATAAATTCGAAGGTGATGCCCTTTTCCAGCAGGATCACCGAAATTTTGCGTACAAAAGGACTGGTATAGCTGCCGATCAGTTTCATTGCCTTCTCCGTTTCCGCCAACAAAAACCTAAGTATGAACGAGCGTGCGCAGATTGTTTCATCAAGATGAAAACTTCTGGCGCTACTGTGCATATCGCAGCAGGCAGTGAAAGGAAGTTACAGGTTCTGCAGGTCGTCAAAAATACAGTTTGCTGACGATCACATTCGGAAAAGTCCTGACGAAAATATCTTGTGATCTATATCACAAATACATAACAAACCATCGCGCATAAAATGTGAATAACATCACACTTACAGGCTCATAACGCGTGGTTTTTGCGCTTTGTTCTTTTTTTACACGTATTTTTTGTGACTAACATCACACTAATAGGTGGCATACCCCCTACGTTAGTGTGATCTGAATCACACAAAAGCGCGCCATCTGGACAGCTACACGATTCGGTGCGAGATTTCGCCTCACAGATAACCCAGGTCCGGCTACCTCTGCCGCCACGTTAACAAAAAACCTCGGGCTTCCGGCCTGTGCGATAGCAAACATAAGAAGGGGTGTTTTATGTCATCCGATATCAAGATCAAGGTGCAAAGCTTTGGTCGTTTTCTCAGCAATATGGTGATGCCGAATATCGGCGCGTTTATCGCGTGGGGGATCATCACCGCATTGTTTATTCCTACAGGGTGGTTGCCTAACGAGACGCTGGCGAAACTCGTTGGCCCAATGATTACTTATCTGCTGCCGCTGCTCATCGGTTACACCGGCGGTCGTCTGGTAGGCGGCGATCGTGGCGGCGTAGTCGGCGCGATCACCACTATGGGGGTTATCGTCGGTGCGGATATGCCGATGTTCCTCGGTGCAATGATCGCGGGTCCGCTTGGCGGCTGGGCGATTAAACACTTTGATAACTGGGTCGACGGTAAGATCAAATCCGGTTTCGAAATGCTGGTGAACAACTTCTCCGCTGGCATCATCGGTATGATCCTCGCCATCCTGGCGTTCCTCGGCATTGGTCCTGCGGTTGAAGTGCTGTCCAAAGTTCTGGCGGCGGGCGTTAACTTCATGGTTGCGCACGAAATGCTGCCGCTGGCGTCTATTTTTGTGGAACCGGCGAAAATCCTGTTCCTCAACAACGCCATCAACCACGGTATCTTCTCACCGTTGGGTATCCAGCAATCGCATGATCTCGGCAAGTCCATCTTCTTCCTGATCGAAGCGAACCCGGGTCCGGGTATGGGCGTGCTGCTGGCGTACATGTTCTTTGGTCGCGGCAGCGCTAAACAGTCTGCTGGCGGCGCGGCTATCATCCACTTCCTGGGTGGTATCCACGAAATTTACTTCCCGTATGTACTGATGAACCCGCGTCTGCTGCTTGCCGTTATCCTCGGCGGTATGACTGGCGTGTTCACCCTGAGCGTGCTGAACGGCGGCCTGGTCTCTCCGGCTTCTCCGGGTTCCATCCTGGCGGTGCTGGCCATGACACCAAAAGGCGCGTACTTCGCGAACCTGGCGGCGATCTTCGCTGCGCTGATTGTCTCTTTCGTTATCTCTTCCATCCTGCTGAAAACCAGCAAAGTGAAAGACGACGAAGACCTGCAAGAAGCGACCCGTCGTATTCACGAAATGAAAGCCGAATCTAAAGGCGCAACCCCGCTGGCGGCGGGCGACGTGACCAACGATCTGAGCCATGTGCGTAAAATCATCGTCGCATGTGACGCTGGTATGGGTTCCAGCGCTATGGGCGCAGGCGTGCTGCGTAAGAAAGTGCAGGATGCGGGTCTGAGCAATATCTCTGTCACCAACAGCGCCATTAACAGCCTGCCGTCTGATGTTGACCTGGTGATTACGCACCGCGATCTGACCGAGCGCGCCATGCGCCAGGCACCGCAGGCGCAACATATTTCGCTGACAAACTTCCTCGACAGCGGCCTGTACACCAACCTGACCGAACGTCTGGTCGCCGCACAGCGCCATACTGACAACGAAGCCAAAGTCACCAGCAGCTTGCAAGATAGTTTCGATGCCACGAACAGTAACCTGTTCAAGTTGGGCGCAGAGAATATCTTCCTTGGCCGCACGGCGAGCAACAAAGAAGAAGCCATCCGTTTTGCCGGTGAACAGCTGGTCAAAGGCGGCTACGTTCAGCCGGAATATGTGGATGCCATGCTGGAACGCGAAAAACTGACCCCGACCTATCTGGGTGAGTCCATCGCGGTACCGCACGGCACTGTGGAAGCGAAAGATCGCGTGCTGAAAACCGGCGTGGTGTTCTGCCAGTACCCGGAAGGTGTTCGCTTCGGTGAAGACGAAGATGACATCGCTCGTCTGGTGATTGGCATCGCGGCACGTAACAATGAGCACATCCAGGTCATCACCAGCCTCACCAATGCGCTGGATGACGAGACCGTGATTCAGCGTCTGGCGCACACCACCAGCGTTGAAGAAGTGCTGGCACTGCTCGGCAAGTAATCGGTTTTCCTCCCTCTCCCCACGGGGAGAGGGCTAGGGTGAGGGGAAATATTTGCGGTTCCTCACCCCAGCCCTCTCGGGTAAAAACATTGATAAAGGTTAAGACTATGAAAGCATTACATTTTGGCGCAGGTAATATCGGACGTGGCTTTATCGGCAAGTTGCTCGCCGACGCGGGGATTGAACTGACGTTCGCCGATGTGAACCAGGTGGTGCTCGACGCCCTTAATGCCCGTCATAGCTATCAGGTGCATGTGGTTGGTGAAAAAGAGCAGGTCGATACCGTCTCCGGCGTTAACGCCGTGAGCAGCATTGGCGACGAGGTTGTCGACCTGATTGCGCACGTTGATCTGGTGACCACGGCGGTCGGCCCGGTGGTGCTGGAACGTATCGCTCCGGCTATCGCTAAAGGTCTGGCAAAACGTAAAGCGCAGGGCGTTAACACACCGCTGAACATTATCGCTTGTGAAAACATGGTGCGCGGCACCACGCAGTTGAAAGGCCATGTTATTGCCGCGTTAGCGGACGCCGACAAAGCCTGGGTTGAAGAACACGTTGGCTTCGTGGATTCCGCCGTTGACCGTATTGTTCCGCCGTCTGCATCCGCCACTAACGATCCGCTGGAAGTGACGGTGGAAACCTTCAGCGAGTGGATTGTCGACAAAACCCAGTTCAAAGGCACGCTGCCGAACATTCCGGGTATGGAATTAACTGATAACCTGATGGCATTTGTTGAACGTAAGCTCTTCACGCTGAATACCGGGCATGCTATAACCGCGTACCTTGGAAAACAGACCGGCCATCAAACCATTCGCGACGGAATTCTGGATGCCAATATCCGTGCGGTTGTGAAAGGCGCAATGGAAGAGAGCGGCGCGGTGCTGATCAAACGTTATGGCTTCGATGCCGACAAGCATGCTGCGTATATTCAGAAAATCCTGGGCCGTTTTGAAAACCCCTATCTGAAAGACGATGTTGAGCGCGTAGGTCGTCAACCGCTGCGTAAGCTGAGCGCGGGCGATCGCCTGATCAAACCGCTGCTCGGCACGCTGGAGTACAACCTGCCGCACGCCAACCTGGTAAAAGGCATTGCCGCTGCTATGCATTACCGCAGCGAGCAGGATCCGCAGGCGCAGGAGCTGGCTCAGCTTATCGAAGAGAAAGGCCCGCAAGCCGCGCTGGCGCAGGTTTCCGGCCTGGATGCTAACAGCCCGGTCGTTAACGAAGCCGTCAGCGCCTATAACGCCAGGGCATGATGCCGACGATGGCGCGGGAGATCCCGCGCCAGTTAACGAAATTGTCAGATATGCAGGCAATAATGGAAAAAACGCAGGCTTTCGAAAACCGTGTTCTCGAGCGTCTGAATGCTGGCAAAACCGTGCGAAGCTTTTTGATCGCCGCCGTTGAGTTGCTCAACGAAGCTATCAATATTCTGGTGTTGCAGGTATTTCGCAAAGATGACTACGCGGTGAAATACGCTGTAGAGCCGCTGCTTGACGGAGATGGACCGCTGGGCAATTTGTCGGTGCGTTTAAAGCTGATTTACGGTCTGGGTGTCATTTCCCGCCCGGAATACGAAGACGCCGAGCTGTTGATGGCGCTGCGTGAAGAGCTCAACCACGATGGCACAGAGTACGCGTTTACCGATGATGAGATCCTCGGGCCGTTTGGCGAGCTGCACTGTGTTGCCGCACTGCCGCCAACGCCGGTGTTTGATACCAGTGACGCAAGGCTTTTGGCCATGCAAAAACAGCGCTACCAGCAAGTGGTGCGTTCAACCATGGTGCTCTCTCTGACCGAGCTTATTTCCCGTATCAGCTTAAAAAAAGCATTCCAGAAATAACCTGCGCCATAAATACTGTATCCTTATCGTTTTACTCCCCAACGAATTGAGCCCCATGAAAGAAGTCGAAAAAAACGAAATCAAGCGTCTGAGCGACCGCCTCGACGCGATTCGCCACCAGCAGGCGGATCTCTCCTTAGTTGATGCAGCAGAAAAATACGCGGAGCTGGAAAAAGAGAAAATCACGCTGGAAAGCGAAATCGCCCGTCTGCGTGAGCAGTACTCGCAAAAGCTGAGCAAAGAAGCGCAGAAGTTGACGAAAATGCCGTTTCGCCGCGCCATCACCAAAAAAGAGCAGGCCGATCTCGGTAAGCTGAAAAAAAGCGTCCGTGGTCTGGTGGTTGTCCACCCGATGACCGCGCTGGGCCGAGAAATGGGTCTTGATGCAATGACCGGCTTCGCCAACAGCGAGTTCTGATCCTTCTTTAACAGCCCTGGCCATACGTTAACGCCAGGGTTGTTTAATTGGCCCTACCAATTCCTGCTGTTCCTCTCCCTGGTTCACAAATCCATCAAATCCCGTCACAGATATATTGCCTGCCAGCAACATCTGGATAACCATTCGTTATCACAACCCCTACACAACCCAACTGGCAGGACCACTTTTACAAAAAATGTGACGCAGAGCTAAGCGCAGACTTGCCGCTCACCGGTTTTGTTGTGGTTCTCAGGAGACCTGCATGAATCTCTGGCAACAGAATTACGACCCGGCTGGCAACCTTTGGCTTTCCAGCTTAATTGCATCGCTACCGATCCTGTTTTTCTTTTTTGCGCTGATAAAGCTCAAACTGAAAGGCTATGTGGCTGCCAGTTGGACTGTCGTCATTGCCCTTGGCGTGGCGCTGCTGTTTTACCGTATGCCGCTCGATCATGCGCTGGCCTCGGTGGTTTATGGTTTCTTCTACGGATTGTGGCCGATTGCGTGGATCATTATCGCCGCCGTTTTTGTCTACAAAATCTCGGTCAAAACCGGGCAGTTCGACATTATCCGCTCTTCGATTTTGTCGATAACGCCAGACCAGCGCCTGCAAATGCTGATTGTCGGCTTCTCTTTCGGCGCGTTTCTGGAAGGAGCCGCCGGATTTGGCGCGCCGGTCGCCATTACCGCCGCGTTGCTGGTGGGCTTAGGGTTTAACCCGCTCTATGCCGCAGGCCTGTGTCTGATCGTCAACACCGCGCCGGTCGCCTTTGGCGCAATGGGTATTCCGATTCTGGTTGCCGGACAGGTCACCGGGCTGGATAGCTTTGAAATCGGCCAGATGGTTGGCCGCCAGTTACCGTTCCTGACCATTATCGTGCTGTTCTGGATCATGGCGATTATGGACGGCTGGCGCGGCATAAAAGAGACCTGGCCAGCGGTGATTGTCGCGGGCGGCTCGTTTGCTATCGCCCAATATCTGAGCTCCAACTTTATCGGCCCGGAACTGCCGGACATCATCTCGTCGCTGGTTTCGCTGGTCTGCCTGACGCTGTTCCTCAAGCGCTGGCGTCCGGTGCGCATCTTCCGCTTCGGCGATATGGGCGCATCGCAGGTGGATCTCGATTTAAAACGTACGCAATACAGCGGCGGGCAGATCCTGCGCGCCTGGTCGCCATTTCTGTTTTTGACCGCCACCGTGACGCTGTGGAGCGTGCCGCCATTTAAGGCGCTGTTTGCCCCTGGCGGTGCGCTGTATGACTGGGTATTCACCATTTCTGTACCGCACCTCGACAAGCTGGTCGCGCGGATGCCGCCGGTGGTGAGCGCCGCAACGCCTTATGCTGCGGTGTATAAATTTGACTGGTTCTCCGCCACCGGCACCGCCATTCTGTTTGCCGCCATTTTGTCGATTATCTGGCTGCGCATGAAGCCGAAGGATGCCGTCACGACGTTTACCAGCACGCTGCGTGATCTGGCGCTACCGATTTACTCGATTGGTATGGTGCTGGCGTTCGCCTTTATCTCTAACTATTCCGGGCTGTCATCAACACTGGCACTGGCGCTGGCGCACACCGGCAGCGCCTTCCCCTTCTTCTCGCCGTTTCTCGGCTGGCTGGGTGTTTTCCTGACCGGTTCAGATACCTCATCCAATGCGCTGTTCGCCGCGCTGCAAGCCACGGCGGCGCAGCAAATTGGCGTGTCGGATGTGCTGATGGTGGCGGCGAATACCACCGGCGGCGTTACCGGCAAGATGATTTCGCCGCAGTCAATCGCCATTGCCTGTGCGGCGGTGGGTCTGGTGGGGAAAGAGTCCGACCTGTTCCGTTTTACTGTTAAACACAGCCTGATTTTCACCTGCATGGTGGGGGTGATTACCACACTTCAGGCCTATGTACTGACCTGGATGATCCCATGAAAGTGTTACCCAGACGCCTGACAGACGAGGTTGCCGATCGTGTGCGGGCGCTGATTGCCGAGCAACAACTGGAAGCGGGCATGAAATTGCCCGCAGAGCGCCAGCTCGCCGTACAGCTTGGCGTGTCGCGCAACTCGTTGCGTGAAGCGTTATCAAAACTGGTCAGCGAAGGCCTGCTGCTCAGCCGTCGCGGCGGCGGTACGTTTGTGCGCTGGCAGCATGATGACTGGTCGGAGCAAAACATCGTCCAGCCGCTGAAAACGCTGCTGCATGATGATCCGGATTACAGTTTCGATATTCTCGAAGCGCGCCACGCCATTGAAGCCAGCACCGCCTGGCACGCGGCGATGCGCGCCACCGAGGCCGATAAAGAGAAAATTGTGCTGTGCTTTGAAGCCACCCAATCCGACGACCCGGATCTCGCTTCGCAGGCCGATGTGCGTTTCCATCTCGCCATCGCTGAGGCCTCGCATAACGTGGTGTTATTGCAAACCATGCGCGGGTTCTTCGACCTGCTGCAATCCTCGGTTAAACAGAGCCGCCAGCGTATGTACCTCGTTCCCCCCGTTTTTTCACAGCTGACCGAACAGCACCAGGCGGTGATGAACGCCATTCTTGCCGGCGACGCCGATGGCGCGCGCCAGGCGATGATGGCGCACCTCAGTTTCGTGCATACCACTATTCGCAAATTCGATGAAGATCAGGCCCGTCAGGCACGCATCACCCGCCTGCCCGACGAGCAGCACACTCACTCCAGGGAGAAAAAAGCATGATTATTTCCGCAGCCAGCGACTATCGCGCGGCGGCTAAACGCATTTTGCCGCCGTTCTTGTTTCACTATATCGATGGCGGCGCGTATGCCGAATACACCCTGCGCCGTAACGTTGAAGACCTGTCTCAGGTGGCGCTGCGCCAGCGGGTGCTGAAAGACATGTCTGAACTGAGCCTCGAAACCACATTGTTTAATGAAAAGTTATCGATGCCGGTGGCGCTTGCTCCGGTTGGCTTGTGCGGCATGTACGCCCGGCGCGGTGAAGTGCAGGCGGCGGGCGCGGCAGATGCGAAAGGCATTCCTTTTACGCTCTCGACAGTTTCCGTCTGCCCGATTGAAGAGGTTGCGCCGACGATTAAACGCCCGATGTGGTTCCAGTTATATGTGCTGCGCGATCGCGGCTTTATGCGTAACGCGCTGGAGCGGGCGAAAGCCGCCGGCTGCTCAACGCTGGTATTCACCGTGGATATGCCTACCCCAGGCGCGCGTTATCGCGATGCTCATTCCGGCATGAGCGGCCCGAATGCGGCGCTGCGCCGTTATCTGCAATCGGTGCTGCATCCGCAGTGGGCGTGGGATGTCGGCGTTAATGGCCGCCCGCACGATCTGGGGAATATCTCCGCCTATCTCGGCAAGCCGACCGGGCTGGAGGATTACATTGGCTGGCTGGCGAAGAATTTTGATCCGTCGATTTCGTGGAAAGACCTGGAGTGGATCCGTGAATTCTGGGATGGCCCGATGGTGATCAAAGGGATCCTCGACCCGGAAGATGCCCGCGACGCGGTGCGCTTTGGCGCAGACGGTATTGTGGTTTCCAACCACGGCGGCCGCCAGCTTGATGGCGTGCTCTCTTCCGCCCGCGCGCTTCCGGCGATTGCCGATGCAGTGAAAGGCGATATCACGATCCTGGCCGACAGCGGCATCCGTAACGGGCTGGATGTGGTGCGCATGCTGGCGCTTGGCGCAGATTCTGTCCTGTTGGGCCGCGCTTATCTGTATGCGCTGGCGACGCATGGCCGCCAGGGTGTGGCGAATTTGCTCGATCTGATTGAGAAAGAGATGCGCGTGGCGATGACGCTGACCAGCGCGAAATCGATTCGCGACATCAGCAAAGATTCGCTGGTACAGGGGCTGAACCAGTTACCTGCCGCGCTGGCACCGTTGTCGCATGGCGACGCCGCCTAGAGAGTGCTATCCTGCCCCCGCTATTAAGGGGGCAGTATGTTAAACATCGTTTTATTCGAACCTGAAATCCCACCAAATACCGGGAATATCATCCGCTTATGCGCCAATACCGGTTTTCGTCTGCATATTATTGAACCGATGGGCTTCACCTGGGACGACAAGCGCCTGCGTCGCGCAGGGCTGGATTACCATGAGTTCGCCGCGGTAAAGCGCCATCATGATTACGCCGCCTTTGTCGACGCCGAGCAGCCGCAACGCTTATTTGCCCTCACCACCAAAGGCACGCCAGCGCACAGCGCGGTGAGCTACCAGGATGGTGATTATTTGATGTTTGGCCCGGAAACGCGCGGTCTGCCAGCGGCTATCCTTGACGTGCTGCCGCCGGAGCAGAAAATCCGCATTCCGATGATGCCGGACAGCCGCAGCATGAACCTGTCAAATGCAGTGTCAGTGGTGGTGTATGAAGCCTGGCGCCAGCTTGGTTACCCGGGCGCGGTGCTGCGTAGCTGAAGGGGAATGGGCGGATGACAGCGACACGTTAATCCGCCCTGCGGATAACGATGTCCGTCATGACTGACGCATCTATTTTTCTGCGCTAACTGGCGAAGGCAGTAAAACACGAGCGGCGCGGTAAACCGGCGCGAACACAAAATCTACAAGGACTTTCGCTTCGCGCCTCCAGCAGGTGCTCAACATGCTGTCGCGTCTTGCTCGCAGCCCTGACTCAGACTGGCGAGCAAAATAACCAGGCAATTAAATCCCGTCGCCGTACTCGAACCCGTGGTTTATCCCGTTGAAATGCTGATCCATATCCATTGACGGTTTATCGCTTTCCGGCTTACCGACAATGCGCGCCGGAACGCCTGCAGCCGTGGTATGTGGCGGCACCGGTTGCAATACCACCGAACCCGCGCCAATTTTCGCCCCACGGCCCACTTCGATGTTGCCGAGAATTTTGGCACCCGCGCCAATCATCACCCCTTCGCGGATTTTCGGATGGCGATCGCCGCTGGTTTTGCCGGTCCCGCCGAGCGTGACCGATTGCAGGATCGACACGTCATCTTCAATGACTGCCGTTTCGCCCACCACGATGCCGGTTGCGTGGTCGAGCATAATACCGCGACCAATGCGTGCCGCCGGGTGAATATCGACCTGGAAACTGACCGACACCTGATTTTGCAGGAAAATCGCCAGCGCCTCGCGCCCCTGCGTCCAGAGCCAGTGCCCAATGCGGTATGCCTGTAGCGCGTGGAAACCTTTCAGATAGAGCAGTGGCGTAGAGTATTTATCCACCGCCGGGTCGCGCGTGCGCACGGCCTGGATATCACAGGCGGCAGAGGCGATCATTTCCGGGTCGGCGGCGTAGGCCTCTTCGACGACTTCACGAATGGCGATCGCGGGCATAATCGGCGAGGCCAGTTTGTTCGCCAGCATATAGCTCAGCGCGCTGCCCAGGTTTTCATGCTTGAGTAATGTCGCGTGGTAAAAACTGGCCAGCATTGGTTCGCACTCCGCCAGTGCCCGGGCTTCGGCTTTGATATTTTTCCAGACCAGATCCAGTTCTTCACACGGCATTGCTTACTCCAGACGTGATAAGACGACAGGCTGGTCTACGCCAGCCTTATCGTGAGTTCAAAATGAGTCCCTGCGACTAAGGGGTTAGTGCTCTTCCTTGCGGGCACGACCTAATAGGGTCAATGCTGCCTCGCGCGCATTTTTTCCGCAATACAATACCTGATAAATTTCCTCGGTTATTGGCATTTCGACGCCAAACCGATGCGCCAGCGCGCGCACTTCTTTGGTATTGCGGTAACCTTCGACCACCTGGCCAATCTTGTCCTGGGCGCTTTGCACGTCCATGCCCTGACCAAGCATCATGCCAAAACGGCGGTTGCGCGACTGGTTGTCGGTACAGGTCAGCACCAAATCGCCTAAACCCGCCATGCCCATAAAGGTGGCAGGGTCGGCACCGAGCGCGGCACCGAGACGCGACATTTCAGTCAAACCACGGGTGATCAGCGCCGTACGCGCATTGGCACCAAAGCCAATACCGTCGGACATGCCCGCGCCAATCGCAATGACGTTTTTCACCGCGCCGCCCAGTTGCACGCCGATGAAATCCGGGTTGCTGTAGACGCGGAAACTTTTGCCGCAGTGAAGGAGCTGCTGTAAATCCTCGGCGAACTGAGGATCAGCAGAAGCGAGGGAAATTGCCGTTGGCAGACCTGCCGCCAGCTCTTTGGCAAAGGTCGGGCCGGAAATTACCGCCAGCGGAATATCCGGGCCTAACACCTCGCGCGCCACCTCTTCGAGCAGACGCCCGGTTTCGGCTTCCAGCCCTTTTGTCGCCCAGACGATACGCGCGTCATCGCGCATAAGCGGCTTGATTTGCGCCAGCACATCGCCAAAGACGTGGCTTGGCACCACTACCAGAATATTACGGCTGGCGGAAAGCGCGCGGGCAAGATCGCTCTCTAATTGCAGCGTGTCGGGGAAAGGCACATCGGGGAGGAACGCGGCGTTGCAACGGTCGTGTTGCAAGGTCGCGATATGTTTTGGGTCATGGCCCCACAGCACAACCGGGTGGCCATTTCTTGCCAGCGTGATGGCAAGAGCGGTGCCGTAAGAGCCGGCACCGATCACAGTCATTGCAGCATTAAGTGCGTTCATCAGGCATCCTGATGTTGTTCGGCACCTTCGCCAGTCTGCTGTTGCAGGTAGTTCATGAACAACGCATCAAAGTTCACTGGCGCAAGGTTCAGTTGCGGGAAAGTACCGCGGGAAACCAGGCTGGTGATGCACTCGCGGGCATACGGGAACAGAATGTTCGGGCAGTATGCACCCAGGCAGTGCGCCATCTGCGTTCCTTCGATACCGTCGATAGAGAAGATACCGCCCTGCTGTACTTCGCACAGGAAACCAGTTTCTTCGCCCAGGGAAGCGGTCACGGTAACGCGCAGAACCACTTCATAAACACCTTCCGCCAGCTGAGTGGAGGCAGTGTCGAGATCCAGTTTCACTTCCGGCTGCCACTCTTTCTGGAAGATGTGTGGCGCATTCGGCGCTTCGAAAGAGATATCTTTCGTGTAGATACGCTGAATCTGGAAAGTCATTTCGGTGTTGTTTTGTTCAGACATGAGTGAATAACCCTTTAGTGTTGTAGTGCTCTAAAAGCATTAACGCAACAGCGGACCCAGCCCGCCACGCGCGTCCAGCGCATATAAATCGTCGCAGCCGCCAATGTGCTGCGCATCAATAAAAATCTGCGGAACCGTCGTACGGCCACTACGTTGAATCATCTCTTCACGTTTTACCATGTCGCCGTCGATCGGCAGCTCAGCAAACGCGACACCTTTGCTGTTCAGCAGCGCTTTTGCGCGGTGGCAAAACGGGCAAGTCGCTTTCGTGTAGATCTCAATATTGGCCATATCTCTTCTCCGATGTTTACCCGTGGGTAAATTATTTACCGCGAACTAACGGCAGGTTTTCGCCCATCCAGCCAGAGATACCGTCTTTCAGTACAAAGACCTTCTCGAAACCGGCTTTCACCAGCTCGTTCGCCGGCGTCTGGGCCTGCATGCCGGTACCATCAACAACGATAATCGGCGCGCTTTTGTGTTTTTCAAGCTCACCTACATTATTGGCTTTGATCTCGTTTGGCAGCAAATTCACCGCGCCTGCGATGTGACCTTTACGGAAATCATCACGCTGGCGTAAGTCCACTACCACGGCATCTTCTTTATTAATGAGGCGCGTAGCTTCGCCGCGAGAAATCACTTTCACTTTAGACGCAATGCCCTTGAAAGTGGTAAACAGCACAGCACCGAACAACGCAATCCAGGCGATACACAGGATTGGGTTGCGGCCAATAAATTGCATAATTTCTTGCATCTGGGGTTACAACTCCGGACTTAGTGATTAAAAACCAGCAAGGAGTATACCTGCGCAGTGGGGCAAATACAGCCAGCGAGCGCGACGGAATGCATTTTCTGCGGAGTGTTACAGAAAAAATAAAGACTCGCGGCGCAAACAAGGGGCTGGTCAGCCGCTTTCTTTGATCTTCTGCGGCTATTTTATCGATTCAGCTGTAGTAAAATTACGCAAATTTTTTGTCTTCTGAGCATGAGGTTGTCGCAATGTCGGTTTCTAAAAAACCTATGGTACTGGTGATTCTGGATGGCTACGGCTACCGTGAAGACCAGCAGGATAACGCTATTTTCAACGCCAAAACCCCGGTAATGGACAAACTGTGGGCAACCCGCCCGCATACGCTGATTGACGCGTCAGGCCTCGAAGTCGGCCTGCCGGATCGCCAGATGGGCAACTCCGAAGTCGGCCACGTTAACCTGGGCGCAGGGCGTATTGTTTACCAGGATCTCACTCGCCTGGATAAAGAGATCAAAGAGCGTACGTTCTTTAGCAACCCGGTGCTGGCCGGTGCGGTAGACAAAGCGGTTGCCGCTGGCAAAGCCGTGCACATTATGGGTCTGCTCTCCGCAGGCGGCGTGCACAGCCATGAAGACCACATTCTGGCGATGGTGGAACTGGCTGCGGAACGCGGCGCGGAAAAAATCTATCTGCACGCTTTCCTCGACGGTCGCGACACGCCGCCGCGTAGCGCAGAATCCTCGCTGAAAAAATTCGAAGACAAGTTCGCCGCGCTGGGTAAAGGCCGTGTTGCGAGCATTATTGGTCGTTACTATGCGATGGATCGTGACAACCGCTGGGATCGCGTGGAACAAGCTTACAACCTGATGACCGAGGCCAAAGGCGAGTTCACCTTTGATAGCGCCGTTGCGGGTCTGCAAGCGGCTTACGCTCGCGACGAAAATGACGAGTTTGTAAAAGCGACGGTCATCCGCGCCGCAGGCCAGCCCGATGCGGCAATGGAAGATGGCGATGCGCTGATTTTCATGAACTTCCGCGCCGACCGCGCACGCGAAATCACCCGCGCGTTCGTCAACGCAGACTTCGACGGTTTCGCGCGTAAGAAAGTCGTTAAGCTTGGCGATTTCGTCATGCTGACCGAATATGCCGCCGATATCAAAACCGCCGTCGCCTATCCACCGGCTTCTCTGGCGAATACGCTCGGTGAGTGGATGGCGAAGCACAACAAAACTCAATTGCGTATTTCCGAAACGGAAAAATATGCCCACGTCACCTTCTTCTTTAACGGCGGCGTAGAAGAGCCGTTCCCGGGCGAAGACCGCATTCTGATCAACTCGCCAAAAGTGGCGACTTACGACCTGCAACCGGAAATGAGCTCCGCAGAGCTAACCGAGAAACTGGTAGTCGCGATCACCAGCGGGAAGTACGACACCATTATTTGTAACTACCCGAACGGCGATATGGTCGGTCATACCGGCGTGTTTGAAGCGGCTGTCGCCGCTGTTGAAGCGCTGGATCACTGCGTTGCCGAAGTGAGCAAAGCGGTGGAATCCGTCGGCGGCCAGATGCTGATCACCGCCGACCACGGTAACGCAGAGCAGATGCGCGACCCGTCAACCGGTCAGGCGCACACGGCGCATACCAACCTGCCGGTGCCGCTGATCTACGTTGGCGATAAAGCGCTAAAAGCCGTTTCCGGTGGCAAACTTTCCGACATCGCGCCGACTATGCTGACGCTGATGGGCATGGAAATCCCGCAAGAGATGACTGGTAAGCCGCTGTTCATCGTGGAATAATCGCTCCCCATGAGGGGAAAGGCGATTTTTTCAATTACATGGGTCGGGATCCGGCCCTTTCTTTGCGCCAGCGCACTCAGCGCTGGCGCATTGCTGTGCGCCGTTTCCGCCCATGCGGATGACCGCGATCAGCTCAAATCGATTCAGGCCGATATCGCTGAAAAAGAGCGCGCGGTACGCCAGCAACAACAGCAACGCGCGGGCCTTCTTGCCCAGTT
The DNA here is from genome assembly GCF_016620385.1 of Kosakonia sp. LAM2021. NCBI lineage: Bacteria > Pseudomonadati > Pseudomonadota > Gammaproteobacteria > Enterobacterales > Enterobacteriaceae > Kosakonia > Kosakonia sp. LAM2021. The sequence goes on along the minus strand of NZ_JAENHT010000002.1, from coordinate 176,562 downwards.
AAAGGCACAAGAAGAAGCCATCTCCGCCGCCACTCGCCAGCTACGGGAAACGCAAAATACCCTCGCTCAGCTCAATAAGCAGATTGCCGAAATGAACGCCTCGATTGCCAAACTGGAACGTCAGCGCACCACGCAGGAACACAACCTTGCGGCGCAGCTTGATGCGGCGTTCCGCCAGGGGCCACACACCGGGATCCAGCTGATTCTGAGCGGTGAAGAGAGCCAGCGCGGCCAGCGTTTGCAGGCCTATTTTGGTTATCTCAACCAGGCGCGACAGGAAACCATCGCTCAGTTGAAACAGACGCGTGAAGAAGTCGCCACGCAAAAATCCGAGCTGGAAGAGAAGCAGAGCCAGCAACAAACGCTGCTGTATGAGCAAAAAGCGCAGCAGGCCAAACTTGAACAAGCACGCAGCGAGCGGCAGAAAACCCTTTCTGGTCTGGAATCCTCCATTCAGGAAGGGCAACAACAGCTAAGCGAAATGCGCGCCAACGAATCTCGCTTGCGCGATCGCCTCGCCCGCGCGGAAGCGGCAGCTAAAGCCCGTGCCGAACGTGAAGCCCGCGAAGCGCAAGCCGTGCGTGACCGCCAGAATGAAGCCAGCCGCAAAGGCACCACGTATAAACCCACCGAGAGCGAACGCTCGCTGATGTCCCGCACCGGCGGTTTAGGTTCGCCGTCAGGTCAGGCCGTCTGGCCGGTTCGCGGCCCGTTGCTGCATCGTTATGGCGAACAACTGCAGGGTGAGCTACGTTGGAAAGGGATTGTTATCGGCGCGTCGGAAGGCAGCGAAGTGAAAGCTATCGCCGACGGGCGCGTGATCCTCGCCGACTGGCTGCAAGGCTATGGCCTGGTGGTGGTGGTTGAACACGGCAAGAGCGACATGAGTCTTTACGGCTACAACCAGAGCGCGCTGGTAAGCGTAGGCACTCAGGTTCGCGCCGGTCAGCCGATAGCCCTCGTAGGGAGCAGTGGCGGTCAGGGCCGGCCTTCACTCTATTTCGAAATTCGCCGTCAGGGTCAGGCGGTCAATCCACAGCCGTGGTTGGGAAGATAAGGTTTGCTTCAATTTCGTCGTATTGTTTTGACGCTCGCCACTGCGCTGGCGTTTTCCGCTCCGGTATTCGCCGGGAAACTGGCCATCGTGATCGACGATTTCGGCTACCGTCCACAAACTGAAAATCAGGTGCTGGCCATGCCGCAGGCGGTTTCCGTCGCAGTGCTGCCCAATGCAACGCATGCGCGCGAAATGGCGACCAAAGCGCACAACAGTGGCCATGAAGTGTTGATCCATCTTCCAATGGCACCTTTGAGTAAACAGCCGCTGGAAAAAGACACGCTGCGCCCGGAAATGAGTAGCGCAGAGATTGAGCGCATCATCAGCGATGCCGTCAACAAAGTGCCGTATGCCGTCGGGCTGAATAACCATATGGGCAGCGCCATGACATCAAGTCTGTTTGGCATGCAGAAAGTGATGCAGGCGCTGGAGCGCTACAACCTTTATTTCCTCGATAGCATGACTATCGGCAATAGTCAGGCACTGCGCGCCGCTTCCGGCACCGGAGTGAAAGTCATTAAGCGCAAGGTGTTCCTCGACGATACGCAAAACGAAGGCGATATCCGCCGTCAGTTTGACCGCGCCGTACAGTTAGCGCGTCGCAATGGTTCCGCCATTGCAATTGGTCACCCGCATCCCACTACCGTTCGCGTGTTACAGCAAGTGCTCCCCAGCCTGCCGGCCGATATTACGCTGGTGCGCCCGAGCGATCTGCTCAATGAACCGCAGACAGATACCTCAACGCCCAACGCCACACCGCCAGGCGGTACCGTTCAGCCACCGCGTAATCCGTTTCGCGGCGCAAAACTGTGTAAAGCGAAGCACAAACCTGAACCGGTTTATGCCAGCCGCTTCTTTGGTGTAATCAGTGAAAGTGTTGGGGAAAGTACGCTGGTGCGTTATATGCAGAATCAGTGGCAAGGGTGGAAAACAACCCACCCTTAAGCATTAAAAAGGCGCCCACAGGCGCCTTTTTCGTCATTAATCCCAGCTCAGAATCACTTTGCCGGACTGTCCCGAGCGCATCGCGTCGAAGCCCTGCTGGAACTCATCTATGCTGAAACGGTGGGTAATGATCGGGGAAAGATCCAGACCAGACTGGATTAACGCCGCCATCTTATACCAGGTTTCAAACATCTCACGGCCGTAAATCCCTTTGATAAACAGCCCTTTGAAGATGACTTTAGTCCAGTCGATAGACATATCGGACGGCGGAATCCCCAGCATCGCAATACGACCACCGTGGTTCATGGTGTCGAGCATCGTGCGAAATGCCGGCGGCGCGCCGGACATTTCCAGGCCCACGTCGAACCCTTCGGTCATGCCCAGTTCTGCCATCACATCCGCCAGATTCTCTTTGGCGACGTTAACCGCGCGGGTAACACCCATTTTGCGCGCCAGATCGAGGCGGTACTCATTCACATCGGTGATAACCACATGGCGTGCACCAACGTGTTTTGCCACCGCCGCGGCCATAATACCAATCGGGCCTGCGCCGGAGACCAGCACATCTTCTCCGACTAAATCAAAGGAGAGCGCTGTGTGCACCGCGTTACCAAACGGATCGAAAATCGACGCTAAATCATCAGAAATATTGTCGGGGATTTTGAAAGCATTGAACGCCGGGATCACCAGGTATTCGGCAAAACAGCCCGGACGGTTGACACCCACACCCGTGGTGTTACGGCACAGATGCGTACGCCCGGCGCGGCAGTTACGGCAGTGGCCGCAGGTAATATGGCCTTCCCCGGAAACGCGATCGCCAATTTTAAAACCTTTCACTTCCTGGCCGATGCCCACTACTTCGCCGACATATTCATGCCCGACCACCATCGGCACAGGAATGGTTTTTTGTGACCAGTCGTCCCAGTTGTAGATATGCACGTCAGTGCCGCAAATCGCGGTTTTGCGAATTTTAATCAGCAGATCGTTATGACCAACATCCGGCTCCGGTACGTCGGTCATCCAGATGCCTTCTTCCGCTTTCAGTTTGGATAACGCTTTCATTTCACGCCCTCAGGCAATCACACCCAGTTGTTTACCAATGCGGGTAAAGGCAGCAACCGCACGCTCAATTTGTTCAGGCGTATGCGCCGCAGACATCTGTGTGCGAATGCGCGCCTGACCTTTCGGCACCACCGGGAAGAAGAAACCGGTGACGTAAATCCCCTCTTTTTGCAGTTCGCGGGCAAAGTTTTGCGCCACCACCGCATCGCCGAGCATCACCGGGATAATCGCGTGATCTGCACCTGCCAGTGTGAAACCTGCGGCGGTCATTCTTTCGCGGAACAAGCGGGCATTGGCCCACAGGCGATCGCGCAGCTCAGCGCCGGACTCAAGCATTTCCAGCACTTTAATGGACGCTGCAACAATGGCTGGCGCCAGTGAGTTGGAGAAAAGATACGGGCGGGAACGCTGACGCAGCCACTCCACCACCTCTTTACGCGCAGCGGTATAACCGCCGGACGCGCCGCCAAGCGCTTTGCCCAGCGTGCCGGTGATGATGTCCACGCGCCCCATCACGTCGCAATATTCATGCGTACCGCGACCATTGGCGCCCACAAAACCGACCGCGTGAGAGTCATCAACCATCACCAGCGCGTCATATTTATCCGCCAGATCGCACACGCCTTGCAGGTTAGCGATCACGCCATCCATCGAAAACACGCCGTCAGTCGCAATCAGTACATGACGCGCACCCGCTTCACGCGCCTCTTTCAGGCGGGCTTCCAGCTCCTGCATGTCGTTATTGGCGTAGCGATAGCGCTTCGCCTTACACAGACGCACACCGTCGATGATAGAAGCATGGTTCAGCGCGTCGGAAATAATGGCGTCTTCCGCGCCGAGCAGCGTTTCAAACAGGCCGCCGTTCGCATCGAAGCAAGAGGAGTAAAGAATGGAATCTTCCATGCCGAGGAAATCGGCCAGCTTCTTCTCCAGCGCTTTGTGGCTGTCCTGCGTGCCGCAGATAAAGCGCACTGAGGCCATACCGAAGCCGTGGCTGTCCATGCCGGCTTTCGCGGCAGCAATCAAATCGGGGTGGTTGGCGAGGCCAAGATAGTTATTGGCACAGAAATTAATGACATGGTCACCATTGGCCACGGTGATATCAGCCTGCTGGGCCGACGTGATAATACGTTCTTCTTTAAACAACCCTTCCGCACGCGCGGTTTCCAGGTCGTTCGTTAACTGTTTATAAAAATCCCCACGCATAGCAATTCTCCAGACTGGGCAAATTTCGGCACATATTACCGAAAGGTATACGGTGATACGAGATGACACAGCATCCATTCTTCATTTTGTAGCATAAATCACGCATAGCCATATCGTTCACTGGGTGAATGGCTGAAGGGTCGTCAATGTGATGATATGATAAGAGACATTAGTGTCTGAGATCGTCTCAACGCTCCAATTTTCAAAGGTACAGTTATGATCATCGTGACCGGCGGCGCGGGTTTTATCGGCAGCAACATCGTTAAGGCCCTGAATGATAAAGGTATCACCGATATTCTGGTGGTGGACAACCTGAAAGACGGCACCAAATTCGTCAATCTGGTCGACCTGCACATTGCCGACTACATGGATAAAGAAGATTTCCTGATCCAGATTATGTCTGGCGAAGAGTTCGGTGATATTGAAGCCGTATTCCACGAAGGTGCGTGTTCATCCACCACAGAGTGGGATGGCAAGTACATGATGGATAACAACTATCAGTACTCCAAAGAGCTGCTGCACTACTGCCTGGAGCGCGAAATCCCGTTCCTGTACGCCTCTTCTGCCGCGACATACGGCGGCCGCACTTCGGACTTTATTGAATCCCGCGAATACGAAAAGCCGCTTAACGTTTACGGCTACTCAAAAATGCTGTTCGACGAGTATGTGCGCAGCATCCTGCCGGAAGCGAACTCACCGATCGTCGGCTTCCGCTACTTTAACGTTTATGGCCCGCGCGAAGGGCACAAAGGCAGCATGGCGAGCGTGGCTTTCCACCTCAATACCCAGTTGAACAACGGCGAAAGCCCGAAACTGTTCGAAGGCAGCGATAACTTCAAACGCGATTTCGTCTATGTTGGCGACGTGGCGGCGGTAAACCTGTGGTTCTGGGAAAATGGAGTTTCCGGTATCTACAACCTGGGCACCGGTCGCGCGGAATCTTTCCAGGCCGTTGCCGATGCGACGCTGGCTTTCCACAAAAAAGGCAGCATCGAATACATTCCGTTCCCGGACAAACTGAAAGGCCGCTACCAGGCGTTTACCCAGGCGGATCTGACCAACCTGCGCGCGGCGGGTTACGATAAACCGTTTAAAACCGTCGCCGAAGGCGTAACCGAGTATATGGCCTGGCTGAACCGCGACGCGTAAGTATGAAAATTTTGGTCATTGGCCCGTCCTGGGTCGGCGACATGATGATGTCGCAGAGTCTTTACCGCACGCTTAAAGCGCGCTTTCCCCAGGCGATAATCGATGTGATGGCACCCGCGTGGTGCCGTCCACTTTTATCACGCATGCCGGAAGTCAACGAAGCGATCCCGATGCCGCTCGGCCACGGCGCGCTGGAAATTGGCGCACGCCGTAAGCTGGGCCGCAGCCTGCGCGAGCGCCGTTATGACCGCGCCTACGTGCTGCCCAACTCGTTTAAATCCGCGCTGGTACCGTTCTTTGCCAACGTGCCGCACCGTACCGGCTGGCGCGGTGAAATGCGTTACGGTCTGCTCAATGACGCTCGCGTACTGGATAAACAAGCCTGGCCGTTAATGGTGGAGCGCTATGTGGCGCTGGCCTATGACAAAGGCGTGATGCGCTCGGCGCAGGATCTACCGCAGCCGCTGCTGTGGCCGCAGTTGCAGGTTAACGACAGCGAGAAATTACAAGTTTGCGCGGCATTTGCTATTTCTGCAGAACGCCCGATGATTGGTTTTTGCCCAGGCGCAGAGTTCGGCCCGGCCAAACGCTGGCCGCACTACCATTACGCAGAGCTGGCAAAGCAACTGATTGACGAAGGCTACCAGGTGCTGCTGTTTGGTTCGGCGAAAGATCACGAAGCGGGCAACGAGATTCTGGCTTCGCTGAGCACAGAGCAGCAAGCCTGGTGCCGTAATCTGGCCGGTGAAACGCAGCTGGAGCAAGCCGTTGTGCTGATTGCCGCCTGTAAAGCGGTTGTTACCAATGATTCCGGTTTGATGCATGTCGCCGCCGCGCTTAATCGCCCGCTGGTGGCGCTTTACGGGCCAAGCAGCCCGGATTTCACCCCGCCGCTGTCGCACAAAGCCCGCGTGATCCGCCTGATTTCCGGCTACCACAAAGTGCGCAAAGGCGACGCCGCTGAAGGCTATCACCAGAGCCTGATCGACATTACCCCACAGCGCGTACTGGAAGAGTTGAACGCGCTGTTGCTGGACGCGGAAGGATAACCGATGCGGGTATTGATCGTTAAAACCTCGTCGATGGGCGATGTGCTGCATACATTGCCCGCGCTCACCGACGCCGCGCAGGCGATTCCCGGCATCCGTTTTGACTGGGTAGTGGAAGAGGGTTTCGCCCAGATCCCCTCCTGGCACGCCGCCGTTGAGCGCGTTATTCCGGTGGCGATCCGCCGCTGGCGCAAAGCCTGGTTTTCCGCCCCCATTGCCGCCGAGCGTAAAGCCTTTCGCCAGGCGGTACAGGCTGAGCGGTACGACGCGATTATTGATGCGCAAGGGCTGGTGAAAAGCGCCGCGCTGGTCACCCGGCTGGCGCACGGCGTGAAACACGGTATGGACTGGCGCACCGCGCGCGAGCCCTTAGCGAGCCTGTTTTACAATCGCCGCCACCACATTGCTAAACAGCAACATGCGGTTGAGCGCACCCGCGAATTATTCGCCAAAAGCCTCGGTTATACCAAACCGCAAACGCAGGGCGATTACGCCATCGCCCGCCATTTTGCTGTCGCGGACGCGGCGCATTCGCCCTATGCCGTGTTCTTACACGCCACCACCCGCGATGATAAGCACTGGCCGGAAGCGCACTGGCGCGAGCTACTTAATCTGCTGGCGAATAGCGGCTTACGCATAAAGTTACCGTGGGGCGCGCCGCATGAAGAAGCCCGCGCGAAACGGCTGGCGCAAGGGCTGAATTTTGTTGACGTCTTGCCACGGATGAGCCTTGAAAATGTGGCGCGGGAACTGGCAGGTGCGCGGTTCGTCGTCTCGGTTGATACCGGTTTAAGCCATCTTACCGCTGCGCTGGACAGGCCGAACGTCACGCTTTATGGGCCAACGGATCCCGGTCTTATCGGTGGCTACGGGAAAAACCAAACCATTTGCCGCCCGGAAAACTCTTCGCAGTTGAGCAACCTTTCTGCCGCTGCGGTTTATCGCCAATTACAGCCTTTGCTGACAGCTGAGCGTGTCCATGTCTGATTTCTTCTCACCCGAACGCCCGCCGAAACGGGTGCTGATTATCAAGTTGCGTCACCACGGTGATGTCTTGCTGACCTCGCCGATGTTTACCGTACTGAAGAAAAACTGGCCCGGCGTCGAAGTGGATGCGTTGGTGTACGACGATACTCAGGCGATGTTAACCAACCATCCGTATATCGATCAGGTGCATACCATCGGGCGCAAATGGCGCAAACAAGGCTGGCTGAAGCAGTTAAGCCTCTATCGCGGCCTGCGCAACCGGCTAAAGGCGCGCAATTACGATGTGCTGATAAACCTCACCGAACACTGGCACGGTGCGCGTCTGGCGCGCAAGCTGAAACCCCGCGTCTCTGTCGGCTTCAAACCAGATAAGCGCGGCGGTCTCGCCCGCTGGCGCTGGGTGAAATCCTTCACCACGCTCTACCCGGCAATTCAGGATAACAGCCGCCATATGGTGGAAGTGAACCTGGACGCCCTGCGCCGTATTGGCATCCACCCGGCCAGCGCCGAGGACAAACGCACGTTGTTTACGCCAGGCGAGGAAGCGGAAAACACCATTTTGCAAAAACTGGCGGGCTTTGGTCTCGCCAGCAAATCCTACATTCTGGTGCACCCGACATCGCGCTGGATGTTCAAAGCCTGGCAAATCGACAAGCTGGCGGCGACCATCGACACGCTGGCAGCCCGTGGCTTACCGATCATTCTCTCGGCCGCGCCGTCGAAAGAAGAGAGCGACTATATGGATAAGCTGCGCGCCGCACTGACACAACCAGTGTTTGATTTAAGCGGGCAACTGAATCTGAAAGAACTGGGCGCGTTGATGAAACACGCGCGGCTCTTCTTCGGCGTGGATTCCATGCCAATGCACCTGGCCAGCGCCGTGGGTACGCCCACCGTCGCCATTTTCGGCCCGACAGGCGCGATAAAATGGGCACCCTGGGGGGTCACTTACCGGGTTATTACCGCCGGTTTCACCTGCCAGCCTTGCGGCAAAGCGGGCTGCGGTGACAGCCAGGTTTCTGATTGCATTACCGCCATTACGCCTGCGCAGGTGCTCGGCGCGATTGATACTTTACTGCTGGAAAATCCCGCATGAAGCTGGCTATCGTCAGACAAACCTATAATCCGAACGGCGGCGCAGAACGTTTCGTTTCCCGCGCGCTGAATGTGCTGGCGCAGGACACATCGCTCGATGTCACGCTGATCGCCCGTGAATGGGAAAACGCTGCTGGCTGGCACACTCTGACGGTCAATCCGCCATTTCGTAACCGCAAAATGCGCGAAGCGGGTTTTGCTGACGCCGCAGCGGCGCACTTTGCCGATTTCGACATTGTGCAGAGCCATGAGCGCATTCCCGGTGCGACCATTTTCCGCGCCGGAGACGGTGTACACGCCACCTGGCTTGAGCAGTACAGCCGTATTTTGTCACCGCTAAAACGCTGGTCGCAGAATTTCAGTCCCTATCACCACTACATTTTGCAGGCGGAGCGCCAGATGTTCGCCCATCCTGCGCTGCGCACGGTTATCTGTAATTCGCGGATGGTGCGCGATGATATCGCCCGCCGTTTTCAACTGCGCGACGACCAGTTAACGGTAATTTATAACGGCGTCGATACCGCCCATTTCCACCCCAGCGTGCGTGAACTGTCTCTGCGAACAGCGCTGGGCATTCCCGCCGATGCGCCGGTGCTGGCGTATGTCGGTTCCGGTTTTACCCGTAAAGGCGTCGCGACGGCGCTGCGTGCAATTGTCGCGCATCCGTCCGTGTGGCTGCTGGTTGCCGGACGCGATAAACACGCCCGTAAGTTTGAAAAGCTGGCGCGGCAGTTAGGCGTGGCAAAGCGTGTGCGTTTTCTTGGCCCGGTGGCGGATATTCGCCAGGTCTACGGTTCAGCGGATGCGCTGATCCTGCCAACGCTCTACGATCCGTTCCCGAACGTCTGCGTTGAAGCGCTGGCTTGCGGGCTGCCGTTGTTCACCAGCCCAGGCTGCGGTGCTGCCGAATGGGTGGTCGAAGGGGAAAACGGCTGGGTGCGCGATGCGCTGGATAGCGAGGGTTACAGTGCGTCTGTCGGTGAGTGGCTTACTGGCCGTACGCGCGGCGTGGATTATGCGGCGGTGGCGCGCGCCACCGCAGAACCCTGGACGCTGGACCGGATGGCCCAGGAGTTGCAGGCGCTTTACCGCGACCTGCTGCGCTGAGCGGCGTCGGCAAACACCTTTTCCATCGCCGCCAGCATACATTCACGCGTTAAGTGGGCGCACAGGTAATCATAACCCTGTTGCGCCAGCGTATCGCGTAGCTCGGCATCGTCAACCAGGCGAACAATCGCACCGCACAGGGCTTTCACATCGCGCTGTGCCACCAGCAAACCGGTTTGTTCATTGATAATGGCATCCGCCGTGCCCCCCGCATCTGTAGCGATAGTCGCGATGCGGCAAGCCAGCGATTGCAGTACGCCTTGCGGTACACCTTCCATATCGTGCGATGGACTTAACGCAATATCGAACGCCGGAAACCACTGCGAAGGATTGCTTTGATGGCCCGCCATCAGCACGCGATCCTGCAAACCTAGCTGAACGAGTTCCTGTTCCAGCGTCGCCCGATGTGGCCCTTCACCGACAATCGCCAGTTTGATCGCCGGGTCGTTAATTTGCGCCAGCGCTTTTAGCAGCACGCTATGCCCTTTGTTCGGGCGCAAATGGGACACCACACCCAGCCACAGGGCATCCTGCGCTAACCCGCACTGTTCACGCGCAGCCGTTTTATCAGCAGGATGAAAACGCCGGGTATCGACGCCGCTTGGCACCGAGGTGGTTTGTTCCAGCGGCACACCGATATCGACCATCTGATAGCGCAGCGCTTCTCCGGTACTGACAATATGCGCGCAGGCGCGGCGGAACAGCCAGCGCGTAGTCCAGTTATTGCGCGGTGTACCGGAAGCGTGGCGGGTACGCACCAGCGGCACCGGGCGCGACAGCGTAAGGTTCGCCAGCGCCACCAGCCAGGTATCGGCGGAATTATGGCTATTAATCACATCAATGCTGTCGCGGTTCGCGCGCAACCAGCGGCGCAGCGCACGCAGGTTACTGATATTTTTGCGTTTCAGCGGCATGGTCACCACCGTTAGTCCGGCATCGCTCGCCATCTGGTGCAGCGGCGCCGTTTCCGGACACAGGATAGTCACCTGATGGCCGCGCTCCAGCATGCCTAACGACTCATTGATAATCCGCAGCGGCTGCCCGCCTTTCCCGCCATCTGCTTCGGTGTGAACAATATGCATAGATTTCCTGTGACCTGGCTTACAGACGCCATAAGTGGGGGCATTATATACATCGGTAGCGCCGAAGTGCACGGCGAGCTATTTCCAGGAGAAAGCCCTGGTTACAAAGAAGCCACTTCTTAACATAATTTTTCTGTGGTAGTTTTCCCCGGGCTTCATCACACTGCCCTGGCGATCCTGGGGAATGCATTCTGGAACGTTAATTTGCCGATAAGGCCACAAATTTATTAATCAGCCTGAGAATTATGACTAAAACTCGCACTTTTTTGGCAGGGATCCTGGTCCTGTTTACCCTCGCTTTGTGTTTTGTCTGGCCAATGCCTAACGGTCAATTACCTTTCCACAGAAATGGATTCATCTATCCGGTTATCGCGCTGTCACTCGGCCTGTTTTTCACTTCTCCACAAGCTCGCGCTCAGTTGCACGGTAAACAGTTGCGCTTTGTCCTTTATACGCTTGGTGCGTTAACACTGTTCCTGCTGATCAACGGCTTGTTTGTCGCACCAGATTTGAAAGAGATGATCGGTACCTGGGATGGGCAATGGGTGCGTCCCGCACTACTTTTCTGTGCGGGTATCGTGTTGTTGCCAGCCGTACAAACGGCTTTCCCCAATTTTTCCGCTGCCCGGCTATTTACGTTGATTGTGCTCTCTTTCTGGGGCGTCATTCTTATTCACTTGCTGGATACGGTTTGGCTTTACTGGCGTGATGGGATAATCCATTGGGGTGAGACGCGCATTGTGTTTAACCGCACGCGCATGAGTTTCCAGATCAATATGATCACCGGTTTTATTCTCGCAGAGCTGTTAGCGCGCGGTTTAATGCACCAGCGTTTTCTGCGTCTGAGCACACCGGTGCTTGGCTTGTTACTGCTGTCTAACCTCGTCTGTACCGCATTAGTGGACACACGCTGGGGGACTATCGGCCTGGTTGGCGGCCTGTTTTCCGCCTTCATCCTTATCACGCTGCATAATATGCAACGCAGCCGGGTCGTGCTGACCTGTGGCATTTTAGTGGCAATTATCGCGGCATCTGCGGCGCTGGGCTACGCTTCGTGGAAAACAGACCCACGCTGGCAAAGTCTGGAAAGCGATGCGATTACCGGCTGGAATGCCCCTTTTGACAGTTTCTGCTATATCAAGAGCGCAGCCGCCCCCATAAACGACATGGATACGCCGATGAACCACTCTAATGGCTGCCGGGCCAGCTTTTTCCATCAGGGATGGAAATTGGTCTTCAAGTACCCTGCAGGGATGGGCCCCCACAAAGAAGCTTTCAACTATATTTTGAATCGTGATTTACATACCGATCGCATTACCATCCCACATAGCCATTACGGTTTGATTGAATTCGGTCTGCAAAATGGTTTCGCAGGTATCGCGGGTTGGTTAATTCTGTTGGCGGGATGTTGGTATATCGGCTGGCGGCATTTTCGTCATGGTAACACGATGATTGGTATGTTTTTGCTGCTATTTACCATTGGCTTCTTCTCACGCACGTTGGTTGATCATAACTTGCTGGATCACTATCTTGAGCAATACATGTTTCTAACTGGTCTATTGATTGGCATGTGTGCTTTACAGCAGCTGCGCGCTGATCCCCCCAAAATCTAACAGTCTCCCCGTGCGCCAGTAGCTTTCTTTATCACTTCGTAGATAATGAGCACCGCTGGCGCAACCACCACGGAACAAATCTGCCGCTTCGATGGTCTTTAAGAGGCCATCAACTATCAGGGTAATCCCTCGCACAGCCCGCTTTTAACGGAGAAAGCATGTCCGATACACCGCAACTGAGCCTCGTTATTGCTGTTTATAATGGCGAAAAATTCCTCAGCGCATTCTTTGACAGTATCAAGGCTCAACAGCTTGAAAGCCTCGAGATGATTGTTGTTAACGACGGTTCAACCGATAGTTCTGCTGAAGTGATCGCGTGTTACGCCAGTGAGTTTGCTCACTTTCAGGTGATCAACCAGGCTAACCAGGGCGTTTCAGCAGCGCGAAATACCGGCCTTGCCGTCGCGCGCGGTGACTATCTGGCTTTCCCCGACATCGACGATGTGATCTATCCCGGCATGTATCCGCGTCTGCTGGAGATGGCGACGCAAGGTAATTTGGATGTCGCAACCTGTAATGGCACTTACATCTATGATGACGGTCGTCCGGCAAAAAAAATTTTTCCGTCCGATAAACTCTCTTCGACAGGCGTACTGGAAGGGCCGGTTTGGTTGCAAATGGCGCTCTCGTCGCGCAAATTTCTGCACGTCACCTGGCTGAATATTTATCGTCATGCGTTTATCAAAGAGCACGGTTTTACGTTCGAACACGGTTTGCGCCATCAGGATATCCCCTGGACAACGGAAGTATTACTTACCGCGAAGCGTGTTCAATATGTGGATGAAACGTTTTACGACTATTTGATCCATTCTGCATCGGTATCACATATTCCAGGTACCAATGACACTCGCATGCGTTCAGCGCGTCATTATATGAAAATTCTCGAAATGCTCGACGCGATTAACCGTCGATATCCGGAACAAGTCAAACGTGTTCCGGCTTGTCAGTGGCAAATCGCCAAAGAGGGGTTGGGCATTCTGCATGAAATTAATAACATTGATGATCTGGCAAAAAAACGTGAGATCACGCAGGAGCTTTTTGACCGTGGGATTTGGTCAATGATTTGGCAGAACGCACGTGGATTCCGCCAGCGCTGGCGGCTTGGGCGTCGCTATTTTCGGCTTAAAAAACTTATTAAATAACTAAACCATGACCAAATTTAGGTTACATATCGTCTCACATGACGACTTTATCGCGACGCATTTTGCCGATTTTCAGACCCTGATGGATGAAAGCGTCAATCCGGATGATATTCCCCAACGGTTTTATTGCGGGGGCCGGGGTGTATGGACATTTCAAACCATGCTCAGCCTGAATTATTACTACCCTGGCGAAATGGCTTTTTCATGGGGCACTGAGTGCCGTGCAGACGCCATTAATTTGCTGCATAACGATCATTTCGGCTATCGGATAAAACCGTGGAATGGTCTTACTGTTGTCGCCCGGACCGATCGCCCGCCCGTGCTCGGCGCAGATTATGTGGTTGAACAAAATCCGGCGGTCTTATCGACACCAGGACGAATATTCATCCCGCATTGGCCTCAACCAGGTTTGCAACCGCGTGAACGTGACGATAACACCGTGCATACCGTCGCCTACTTCGGCAGTAAAGACAGCCTTCCGGAGGCATACCAGACCGAAGAATTTAAACAGCGGCTGGCGGATCAAGGTATTACGCTGCGCATCTCGTTTGATAACTGGACAGATTACCGCGATGTGGACATATGTCTGAGTTTTCGCAAAAACCACGATCACCGGCTGGCACGTAAACCGGCCAGTAAATTAATTAATAGTTGGCTGGGCAAAACCGTCATGATCTGCGATGACGAACCCTCTTTTCGGGCTATACGCGAAAGTGAACTGGATTATTTGATCGCCAAAACGCCCGATGAAACCTTTGCCGCCATTATGAAGTTGAAAAATTCTCCTGACTTGTTTGCTTGCATGCGTGAACAAGGAGAAAAACGGCGACTTGCGCATTCCCATGAAGCTGTTGCAGCTAACTGGAATGCCTTGTTTGAAAGTATCTGGAAAAAAGGGCTACACAACCGCACTACCGCCGGGCGCGCTTTGCGCTTCGTATTGAGTAAGGCGATTCGTCCGCTTACCAGGAAGTTTTAATAAAAAAACCAGGTAATTAAATGTTAAGTAAGTCTTTATCGGCCCACGGAAAATTGGGGCGTGATAGCGTACGGACTCTGCTCCTGACGTTATCTTTTGTAGTGCTTTTTTCTTTTTCTGAACTCATTGTTATCGCGAAGGATCATGTCTATCGCCCCAAAAGTGATGATATTGCGCTTTATCTCATTATTGCTCTGCTGGCCGCTATCAGTGCGCGTTTCATCATTACGCGTTTATTGCTGTCCGTGACCTTCATCATTCAGGTTACAGAGGCCATTTACTATCAATTTTATGGTCAGTTCTATGGGCCAAGCGAAGTCTGGCTGGCTTTCGTTGAAACAAAAGATATCGCCAGAGGCATGCTTGACAGCCTGGGTTCACTGGGGATTTTCTTTTCTATTCTGGCGATCGCGCTTGTCTTCATTCTCGGTTTTACTCGCCGCCTTGCGCCGCAGTGGCGAAATTCCCTGGCGGTACCGTGCCTGTTAGCCATCACGGTAATGTTTGTCGGTCAGTTTTATAAGGCCAAAGATGGGCAGATGTATAAATTCAACCCGGATCTGCGCCACTCATTGCTACGTAATGGTTTGTCTGCGGTAAGCTTCAGCGCCATGCGCCTGATCCCTGAAGCCATATCCGGTGAGAATCAGAATATAGCGCGTTACGAGCCTTATCAGGTGACACCAAGAAGTGATTTCCAGTTTGGTAAATACTCAATCATTCTGGCGATTGGCGAAAGCCTGAATCCGCGCCGTATCAGCGCTCTTGGCTATGAGCGCGATACGACGCCGGAGCTGAAGGCATTGATGGAGCAATATCATGGCAGTAGCAAACTGATCGTCTCCAACGCCGTTTCTACCCGTGTCGCGATCCCGATGCTGGTGAATAATTTGCGTGAGCCAGACAACTATTTTGCGTACAAGTCAAAAGCGACCAATATTTTCGCTAACGCGAACAAACAGGGGTTTGAGACTGCGTTCATTTCGGCGCAAGGGCTTGAAGGCTTGAGTAACTGGATTGGTATCCACGATATCGATCTCTGGGAAGACACGCAGATTCGCCCGGCACCCGACATCGGTGCGGATCAAGTGTTAACTCCGTCGGTTGAAGATGCGGGAATGAACTGGGATAAGCCATTCCTGATGGTTTTAAACAGCCGTGCACCACATATTCCTTACGATAGTAATATCCCGCAAGGGTTTGCTAAATTCTCAACGCCTGCGCTCAGCGACACCGTGGCGCAGAAGAAAAATGAATATGACGACGCTGTGCGCTTTTATGACAAAGAGTTGGCATCCGCCATCCGTACCGTTATGGCGAAATCGAAACTACCAGTGCTGGTCTTTATTACTTCCGACCACGGCGAGCGGGTTGGAGAAGGCGGTTTATTTGGACATTCGGTCGTTGAAATGCCGATCGCAGAGGTGCCGTTTATCTATTTCAGTAACGACCCCACAATGTCGCTAAGCGCTATTTCACCACAAGCGCCACGCAACCATTACCAACTGGCAACTCTGATAAACAAAATGATCGGTTTTGATGTGAGCAACCCCAATCAAAAAGATGACAGCTACTACATCACCGGGGGCGATATCCGCGGCCTTTCCGAAAAGGTGACTTATCATCTGGATTCCCTTTCGGACGTTAAACCATAATCACCGCGTTAGGCGGGCAGAAATGCCCGCCTTTTCTTAATTTCCCACCAGAATCATTTCCCTACAGGACGTTACGCCCTCAAAAGAAGTGGCTTGCGCGCCAAAGGTATAGCTTTAGCCGCCCTAAATGCTTAGAATTTGCCCGCCGAATCTTAAAAAAACGGATAGTCGCTTGGAATTGTTGTATACCACCCTGCTTTACTTAATTCAGCCTCTGGTGTGGTTGCGATTATTACTTCGCAGCCGCAAAGCCCCTGCTTACCGCAAACGCTGGGCTGAACGCTATGGTTTTTGTCGTAACAAAGTGAAGCCGGACGGTATTCTGCTGCATTCCGTCTCCGTGGGAGAAACGCTGGCGGCGATCCCGCTGGTACGCGCGCTGCGCCATCGCTACCCTTCGCTGCCCATCACCGTGACCACCATGACGCCAACCGGCTCGGAACGGGTGATGTCGGCGTTCGGCAAAGACGTACATCATGTTTATCTCCCGTACGATCTGCCCTGCGCCATGAACCGTTTCCTCAACAATGTTCGCCCGAAGCTGGTGATCGTGATGGAAACCGAACTGTGGCCGAACATGATCTCCGCGCTGAAAGCGCGCCAAATTCCCCTGGTTATCGCTAACGCACGGCTGTCAGAACGCTCGGCAAAAGGTTATGGCAAGTTGGGCAAATTCATGCGCCGCCTGCTGAGCAAAATCACGTTGATTGCCGCGCAAAACCAGGAAGATGCCGACCGCTTTCTGCAATTAGGCTTGAAGCGCAACCAGTTGACCGTGACCGGCAGCCTGAAATTTGATATCTCCGTGACGCCTGAACTCGCTGCCCGCGCAATAACGCTGCGCCGCCAGTGGGCACCACGACGCCAGGTGTGGATTGCCACCAGCACGCACGACGGCGAAGAGGCGATTATTTTACAGGCGCACCGCAAGCTGCTGGAAACCTTCCCTGATTTACTGTTGATCCTGGTGCCTCGCCACCCGGAACGCTTCCCGGATGCGCGCAATTTGACGCAGAAAGCCGGCTTCAGCTACACCTTGCGCAGCTCGGGCGAAATCCCCTCCAGCAGTACCCAGGTGGTGATCGGCGACACGATGGGTGAACTGATGCTGCTGTACGGTATCGCCGATCTGGCGTTTGTCGGCGGCAGCCTGGTTGAACGTGGCGGCCACAACCCGCTGGAGCCCGCCGCGCACGCTATTCCCGTGCTGATGGGGCCACATACGTTTAATTTCAAAGATATCTGTGCACGCCTGCAGGAAGCGGAAGGGTTGATCACCATTATCGATGCGGATTCGCTGGTGAAAGAAGTTTCGACCCTGCTGACGGATGAAGATTACCGTTTATGGTACGGCCGCCACGCGGTGGAAGTGCTGCACCAGAACCAGGGCGCGCTGGCGCGTCTGCTGCAACTTCTGCAACCGTATTTGCCTCAGCGGAGCCATTAATGTCCAAACGTTTGTCGGTGGTGATGATCGCCAAAAACGCGGCGGATCTGCTGCCCGATTGTCTGGCATCCATTGCCTGGGCGGATGAAATTGTGCTGCTGGATTCCGGCAGCAGCGACGACACGGTAGGCATTGCCAGCCGCGCAGGTGCCAAAGTCTTCACCCATACCGACTGGTCGGGTTACGGCGTACAGCGCCAGCTGGCACAGCGCTACGCCAGCGGCGATTACATCCTGATGCTTGATACCGACGAGCGCGTCACCCCGGAACTCGCAGAGCATATTCGCGCGACGCTCACCGCACCGCAGCCGGGCGCCGTTTACAGCATTTCCCGCCGTAACTATTTCCTTGGTCGCTTTATGCGCCACAGCGGTTGGTATCCGGATCGCGTTACTCGCCTGTACGAGCGCGAGCGCTATCAGTACAACGGTAATCTGGTGCATGAATCACTGGATGCACCGCAAGCACCGGTCATTGCGCTCAGTGGTGATTTGCTGCATCTGACATGCCGGGATTTCGCCAGTTTTCAGCGTAAACAGTTCAATTACGCCACCGCGTGGGCGCAGGAACGCCATCAGCACGGTAAAAAAACGTCACTACCGGGTATTTTCGCGCATACTTTGGGCGCATTCGCCAAAACATTATTACTGCGCGGCGGCGTGCTGGATGGGAAACAGGGCTGGCTGCTGGCGGTGGTTAATGCGCAGTATACTTTCAATAAATACACCGAGCTGTGGGCGCTGAACCACGGTTATTCAGAGAAAGAATAAGCGATGAGCACAAAAGCGATTTATCCCGGCACCTTTGACCCCATTACTAACGGGCATATTGATATTGTGACCCGCGCCGCCACGATGTTTGATGAGGTGGTGTTAGCGATCGCTGCCAGCCCAAGCAAAAAACCGCTATTTGACCTGCCAGAGCGCGTGGCGCTGGCGCAAGCCGCGACGGCGCATCTGCCGAATGTTTCGGTGGTGGGGTTTAGTGATTTGATGGCCAATTTTGCCCGCGCCCAGCAGGCAAATATCCTTATTCGCGGCTTGCGGGCGGTAGCGGATTTCGAATATGAGATGCAGTTGGCGCATATGAACCGCCACCTGATGCCGGAGCTGGAAAGCGTGTTTCTTATGCCGTCAAAAGAGTGGTCGTTTATCTCTTCTACGCTGGTCAAAGAAGTGGCGCGCCATCAGGGCGATGTCACCCACTTTCTGCCATCTCACGTTCACCAGGCGCTGTTAGAGAAGCTTAAGTAAGCTTTCTGGCTCTTATTTCTGGCAGCGTCGGCAGTAAAACGTTGAGCGCTGTGCATGTTTTGCGGCAACAATCGGTGTGCCGCAGACGCGACAAGGTTCCCCTTCCCGACCATATACCTGCAACTCCTGAGCGAAATAGCCCGGTTTGCCGTCGCTTTGCAAAAAGTCTTTTAGCGTGGTTCCGCCCTGTTCGATAGAGCGCAGCAGCACCGCTTTGATAACCCGCACCAGAATTTCGCACTCCTGTGCTGAGAGCGACGACGCCAGCCGATCGGGATGGATCCCGGCGGCAAACAGCGACTCGCTGGCGTAGATATTCCCCACGCCGACCACCAGCTTGTTATCCATGAGCCAGGGTTTAATGGCGGTTTTCTTCTTCGCGCATTTCTGCTGGAAATAGTCAGTGTTGAAAGCGTCGCTGAGCGGTTCCGGGCCGAGATGCGCCAGCACATTGTGACCTTCCAGCTCTTTCGTCCACAGCCACGCGCCAAAACGACGTGGATCGGTGTAGCGCAGCACTTTGCCGTTGCTCATCACCAAATCGACGTGGTCGTGTTTTTCAGCAGGCAACTCATGGGGAAGAATGCGCAGGCTACCGGACATGCCAAGGTGAATAATGATCCAGCCGTCGGGCAATTCGAGCAGTAAATATTTGGCGCGGCGCTGAACGCTCAGTACCGGTTTATCGCTCAGGCTGTGGATCTCTTCGGAAACCGGCCAGCGCAATCGCCCGTTGCGCACCACCGCGTGAAGAATGGTTTCGCCAACAAGGTGCGGTTCAATACCTCTGCGGCTGGTTTCGACTTCGGGTAATTCAGGCATCTCGTCTCCGGTTTATGGGTGGTCAGAAATGCAAAAACCCCGACAGAGCGGGGTTTTTGTGCAAGAAAACTAAAATTATTTGATTTTAGCTTCTTTGTACAGCACGTGCTGACGGACAACTGGATCGAATTTTTTCAGTTCCAGTTTTTCCGGCTTAGTACGTTTGTTCTTCGTGGTGGTGTAGAAGTGACCAGTACCAGCGGAAGAAACCAGCTTGATTTTCTCACGAATACCTTTAGCCATGATTTATATCCTCTAAGTACTTAGTACTTTTCGCCACGGGCACGCAGTTCAGACAGAACTGTATCAATGCCTTTCTTATCGATTACACGCATACCTTTAGCAGATACACGCAGGGTGACAAAACGCTTTTCGCTCTCAACCCAGAAACGGTGAGAGTGCAGGTTCGGCAGGAAACGGCGTTTAGTCGCGTTCAGTGCGTGGGAACGGTTGTTACCGGTCACCGGACGCTTGCCAGTAACTTGGCAGACTCGGGACATGTCTATTCTCCAAAAATCAAATTAGCTCGAGCTTCGTATGGGGTATCGGCGCCTCGTCAGGCTTTACAGCCCGGTCATCGCAGTTCTATGTGAACTCTCGATTGCCAGGCCCAAATGCCAAACCCGAGATTCTCAAAGGTGGCGTAGTATACGCTGAGTCGGCGGTGTGCTCAAGTCCCGAACAGACAAAGATCCCGATGGATCGCGCAAAGTGGTCTAAATCCAACCACGTTCGGCAAAAGAAACGTACTCACCGCGGCCAATAACCAGATGATCGAGCACCCGGATGTCCATGAACTGGCAGCATTTTATTACCCGTTCGGTGATCTGCCTGTCCGCTTTGCTCGGCTCAGCGTTACCAGAGGGGTGATTATGCGCGAGGATCACGGCGGCCGCATTGACTTTTAACGCTTCACGCAAAATTTCTCGCGGATGCACCTCAACCTGGTTAATCGTGCCGGTAAAAAGCCGACAGTGTTTAAGTATCCGGTTCTGGTTATCCATCAGGATCACCATAAAGATCTCGCGCTCTTCGCCCGCCAGCTGGCTTTGTAAAAACTCGCGCGTCATTTCCGGGCTCAGCAATGAGTTCTCTTCCAGCAGGCGCGCATTATAGTAGCGCCGCGCCAGTTCACCGATGCCCCGTAATTGGGCATATTTGGCAAGGCCAATGCCATGCACCTCCTTAAAATCATCGAGATCGGCGGAGAGCAGCGTATACAACGAACCAAATTGCTTGAGCATTTCACGCGCCACGGTGAGCACGCTCTTACCCTGTGTTCCGGTGCGCAAAAAAAGCGCCAGAAGTTCCACGTCAGTCAGTGACTCAATACCGAACTTCATCATCTTTTCACGCGGTTTCTGGGGCGTAAAAACAATATCCATATACATTTCTCCTTCACTCTTGCCAATGCTGCCATACCTGCCGTTTCGCTTCGACCAGGGAGTCATATCTCTGCGTAGCGCCTCGCAAAGTGGTTTGTGGGCAACAGCACGACAACACCAGGATTGTGATAAAATGCCCAGCTTCTGGTGAAATCCAACAGGAAAGAATCATGATCAGTCTGGCGGGTAAAAAGATTGTCCTTGGCGTGAGCGGCGGTATCGCGGCCTATAAAGCGCCCGAACTGGTACGCCGTCTGCGCGATCGCGGAGCGGAAGTCCGTGTGGCAATGACCGAGGCAGCCAAAGCCTTTATTACGCCGATGAGCCTGCAGGCCGTTTCCGGTTATCCGGTTTCCGACAGCTTGCTCGATCCCGCCGCCGAAGCGGCAATGGGCCATATTGAGTTGGGCAAATGGGCTGATTTAGTGATTCTCGCCCCCGCCACCGCAGATTTAATCGCCCGCGTCGCCGCCGGTATGGCAAACGACCTGGTCTCCACTATTTGCCTTGCCACACCGTCGCCTGTCGCCGTTGTTCCCGCGATGAATCAGCAGATGTACCGCGCCGCCGCCACCCAGCATAATTTGCAGGTGCTGGCCTCGCGCGGGCTGTTGCTGTGGGGCCCGGACAGCGGTAGCCAGGCCTGTGGCGATATGGGTCCAGGAAGAATGCTCGATCCGCTGACCATTGTGGATATGGCCGCCGCGCATTTCTCGCCGGTCAAAGATCTGCAACATCTGAACATCATGATTACCGCCGGTCCGACGCGTGAACCGTTAGATCCGGTGCGTTACATCACCAATCTCAGTTCCGGTAAGATGGGCTTCGCTATTGCCGCCGCCGCGGCAAGCCGCGGTGCGAATGTCACGCTGGTCTCCGGCCCTGTTTCGCTGGCAACGCCGCCGCTGGTGCAACGTGTGGATGTGACCACTGCGCTGGAGATGGAGGCCGCGGTTCAGAGCCGCGTTCAGCAGCAGAATATTTTTATCGGCTGCGCCGCCGTTGCGGATTATCGCGCCGCCAGCGTCGCTGAAGAAAAAATCAAAAAGCAAGGCGATGAAATCACGATAAAAATGGTGAAAAACCCGGATATCGTCGCCGGCGTTGCCGCACTTTCTGCTCATCGCCCTTATGTTGTTGGGTTTGCTGCCGAAACAAATAATGTGGAAGAATATGCCCGGCAAAAACGCGCCCGCAAAAACCTTGATCTGATTTGCGCCAACGATGTTTCGCAATCGAATCAGGGATTTAATAGCGACAACAACGCATTACACCTTTTCTGGCAGGATGGCGACAAACGCTTGCCGCTGGAGCGCAAAGAGCTTCTGGGACACCTATTACTGGACGAGATCGTTACCCGTTATGATGAAAAAAATCGACGTTAAGATTCTGGACCCGCGCGTTGGCAAGGAATTCCCGCTGCCGACATATGCCACCTCCGGTTCCGCCGGACTTGACCTGCGCGCCTGTCTCGACGACGCCGTAGAGCTGGCGCCTGGCGCAACGACATTGCTGCCGACCGGTCTGGCAATCCATATTGCCGATCCATCACTGGCTGCGGTCATTCTGCCGCGTTCCGGTCTGGGCCATAAACATGGCGTCGTGCTGGGCAACCTGGTGGGGCTGATTGACTCGGATTACCAGGGTCAATTGATGGTTTCCGTCTGGAACCGCGGCCAGGACAGCTTTACCATCGTGCCGGGTGAACGCATCGCGCAAATGGTCTTTGTGCCGGTCGTTCAGGCAGAGTTTAACCTGGTGGAATCCTTTGACGCGACCGAGCGCGGCGAAGGCGGCTTCGGCCATTCAGGGCGCCAATAAGCAGCCCTATTTAACGCATCACACGGCGAAATAACGCGATAACATCACCGCAAACGCACTCCGTTTGCGGTCGCCCTGTGGTTGCTCGCCTGACAAGTGCTTATTTTCAGGGGTATTTTGGAACATGGCAGAAAAACAAACTGCGAAAAGGAATCGTCGCGAGGAAATACTTCAATCTCTGGCGTTGATGCTGGAATCCAGCGATGGAAGCCAGCGTATTACGACGGCAAAACTGGCGGCGTCCGTTGGCGTTTCTGAAGCGGCGCTGTATCGCCACTTCCCCAGTAAAACGCGCATGTTCGACAGTCTGATTGAATTTATCGAAGATAGCCTGATTACCCGTATCAACCTGATTTTAAAAGACGAGAAAGACACCACTGCGCGTCTGCGTTTGATTGTGCTGCTGATTCTGGGCTTTGGTGAACGTAATCCGGGTTTGACACGCATCATGACCGGCCATGCGCTGATGTTCGAACAAGACCGCCTGCAAGGGCGCATTAGCCAGCTGTTCGAACGCATTGAAGCGCAGCTGCGCCAGGTGCTGCGCGAACGCAAGATGCGTGAAGGCGAAGCCTACGTGACGGATGAAACGTTACTGGCAAGCCAGCTGCTGGCGTTTTGCGAAGGGATGCTGTCGCGCTTTGTGCGCAGCGAGTTTAAATACAGCCCGACCGAAGATTTCGACGCCCGCTGGCCGCTGTTGGCCGCACAATTACAGTAATACCTCATGCAGCCCTTGCGGCTGCATTCTCATTTCCCCGCACTCTGTGAAAAAGCCCAACGTAATTCGTTAAGATGCCAGATGTTGTGGCGTCGTGGATCCCCTACCCTCCCTCTGGCAGTATCTTTCCACTTAAGCGAAATATCCTCATAAATACCCTACAAATAAGGAGACGCTTGATGGCAACATCACGTCGGGAACTGCTTAAACTCAGCGGTATTGCCACCGCATCGTTACTTCTAAGCCAAAAGAGTATCGCCGCCTGGGCACCCTCGGCCCGCTATCCCGATCCCAGCATCGTCGCGCTGGATGACAGCTTTCGCGACTATATGGTTTCCAGCGCCAAAGTAGAACAGATAGCAACCGGATGCCGCTGGGCAGAAGGGCCCGTCTGGTTTGGCGATACCCGCATGCTGTTGTGGAGCGATATTCCCAACAACGCGGTCATGCGCTGGGATGAAGCTACCGGCGCAACCAGCATTTTTCGCCAGCCATCCAATAACGCCAACGGCCACGCCCGCGACAGACAAGGGCGTTTAATCAGCTGTGAGCACGATACCCGACGCATTACGCGCACAGAGTATGACGGTACGATCACGGTGCTGGCAGACAGCTACGATGGCAAGCCGCTGAATTCGCCGAACGATATTGCCGTGAAATCCGACGGCTCCATCTGGTTTACCGATCCGCCATTTGGCATTGCTGGTTTTTATGAAGGGCACAAAGCCACACCGCAGTTGCCGCAAAACGTTTACCGCCTGGATCCTGAAACCCGCAAGCTGGAAGTGGTGCTGGGCGATGTTAAAGGGCCAAACGGCATCTGCTTCTCGCCGGATGAAAAAACGCTGTTTGTGGTGGAAAGCCGCGCGACGCCCAATCGCTTAATTCTGGCGTGGGATATCGAAGGTAATCAGCTAAAAAACCGGCGGGTACATATCGATTGCGGTAACGGCACGGCAGATGGCATTGCCATTGATGTGCATGGCAATCTGTGGTGCGGTTGGGGAATGGGTACAGAAGAGCTGGACGGCGTGCGCGTGTTCAATCCGCAAGGCAAAGCGATTGGAATGATCCACCTGCCGGAGCGCTGCGCTAACTTGTGCTTTGGCGGCGAACAACGCAATCGCCTGTTTATGGCTTCCAGCACCTCGGTCTATTCACTTTATGTAAACACTCAGGGCGCAAAGCTGCTGTAAAACGGACCCGGCAGTCGTCTGCCGGGAACACATTTAAACGCCGTACTGTTCGCGGTAGGCACGCACAGCGGCCAGGTGATCGGCCATCTCCGGTTTCTCTTCCAGGTAGGCAATCAATTCTTTGAGCGTAACAATCGAAATCACGTTGCAGCCATAATCGCGTTCCACTTCCTGAATCGCCGAAATATCACCGCGACCACGCTCCTGGCGATCCAGAGAAATCAGCACGCCAGCAAGCGTTGCGCCGTTCGCCTGGATAATCTCCATCGATTCGCGAATCGCCGTTCCGGCGGTGATTACGTCATCCACCAGCATGACACGACCCTGCAACGCGCTGCCCACCAGATTGCCGCCTTCGCCGTGGGTTTTGGCTTCTTTACGGTTAAAGCAATAAGGCACATCGCGCTCGTGGTGTTCCGCCAGCGCCACAGCCGTGGTGGTCGCGATAGGAATACCTTTGTAAGCCGGGCCAAACAGCAGATCAAAATCAATACCGGAATCCACCAGCGCTTCGGCGTAAAAACGCCCTAACAGAGCCAGATCGCGCCCGGTATTAAACAGCCCGGCGTTGAAGAAATAGGGGCTTTTACGCCCGGATTTCAGCGTGAATTCGCCGAACTTCAGTACCTGCTTGTTAAGCGCAAATTCAATAAACTGACGCTGATACGCTTTCATGGATCCGCTCCTCATCTCACTTTTCATTATTTACAGATTACGCAAAATACGTCGCGCGACCTCGTGCAGACCACGTAAATCATACCTGGAGAATAGCGCAGGTATGAGTCGCGGCAGCCGACAAAGAAACCGCGTGAAGTATAAAGCGCAAAAAAAAGGGCGACTCATCAGTCGCCCTTAAAATTAATTTTCTAGCGCCGCCTTCTGCGTCGCGATAATCGATTCGATCCCCCCTCTGGCCAGCGCCAGCAGGGTGAGTAACTCTTCATGGGAGAAGGGCTCGCCTTCCGCCGTACCCTGAACTTCAATCATGCGACCGTCTTCAGTCATCACCACGTTCATGTCGGTTTCAGCTGCGGAGTCTTCCACATATTCAAGATCACAAACGGCTTCGCCATTAACAATACCCACGGAGACCGCAGCAACCATGCCTTTCATCGGATTGGTTTTCAGCTTCCCGGCAGCGACCAGTTTGTTCAGCGCGTCCGCCAGCGCGACACACGCGCCGGTAATTGATGCGGTACGCGTGCCGCCATCGGCCTGAATGACGTCGCAGTCAAGCGTAATGGTAAATTCGCCCAGCGCGTTCAAATCAACCGCTGCACGCAGCGCACGCGCGATAAGACGCTGGATTTCCATGGTACGCCCGCCCTGTTTGCCTTTTGCGGCTTCACGCGCGTTACGGGTGTGGGTGGAGCGCGGCAGCATGCCATATTCGGCGGTGATCCAGCCCTGGCCCTGGCCTTTCAGAAAGCGCGGAACGCCCTCTTCGATGGACGCAGTGCACAGTACTTTGGTATCACCAAATTCAACCAGCACGGAGCCTTCTGCGTGTTTTGTGTAATTACGGGTCAGGGTGACGGGGCGCACCTGGTTGGCGCTACGGCCTGCTGGACGCATGATAATTTCTCCGGCTTATCGAATGTGGCTGCGCATTATACTGGCTTACCAAGGTTATTCCTATCCTGATAAGGCCACGAAAGCTATAATCCCCGCATCTCTCTTTGAAAACGGGAACGTCTATGATCCGCAGTATGACCGCCTATGCCCGGCGTGAAATCAAGGGTGAATGGGGCTCTGCCTCCTGGGAACTGCGCTCGGTTAACCAGCGTTATCTGGAAACTTACTTCCGCCTGCCGGAGCAATTTCGCAGCCTCGAACCGGTTGTCCGTGAACGTCTCCGTAGCCGTCTGACGCGCGGTAAAGTGGAGTGTAATCTCCGTTTTGAGCCAGATGCCAGTGCGCAAGGCGAACTGATCCTGAACGAAAAACTGGCTAAACAGCTGGTGAATGCGGCGAACTGGGTCAAAATGCAGAGCGATGAAGGAGAAATTAACCCGGTTGATATTCTGCGCTGGCCAGGCGTAATGGCTGCGCAAGAGCAGGATCTGGACGCCATCGCAGCGCAGATCCTCGCCGCACTTGACGGCGCGCTGGATGATTTTATCGTTGCCCGTGAAACCGAAGGTCAGGCGCTGAAAGGGCTGATTGAACAGCGTCTGGAAGGCGTGAGCACCGAAGTCAGCAAAGTCCGCGCTCATATGCCAGAAATCCTGCAATGGCAGCGCGAGCGCCTGGTCGCCAAGCTGGAAGAGGCGCAGGTGCAGCTTGAGAATAACCGCCTTGAGCAAGAACTGGTATTGATGGCACAGCGCATCGATGTCGCCGAAGAGCTGGATCGCCTCGAAGCGCACGTTAAAGAAACTTACAACATTCTGAAGAAAAAAGAAGCAGTTGGCCGCCGTCTCGACTTTATGATGCAGGAGTTCAACCGTGAGTCGAACACGCTGGCATCCAAGTCGATTAACGCAGAGGTAACTAACTCCGCTATCGAGCTCAAGGTACTGATTGAGCAAATGCGCGAGCAGATCCAGAATATTGAGTAATCTCTCTGCAACATGTTGAAAAGGCCCGACGGGGCCTTTTTATTTATCATGCCGCCTGTAATTTACTTATGCTCAATTTTATTAATCGCTGCCGTTTATCAGCCATTTTCCAATTATTTTAAATTTTTAAATCATATAGATAAGCCTATTAATATCCTGCATATCGCATTAGTGAAACTTATCCAAAATATCGCTCCTTAGAAAATCTCAATCGTATGCCTGTGTATAAATCGCTACCCTGCCGCTTCTGATTTACGGGGGCGGGCATGCTGTTACATATTCTCTATCTGATTGGCATTACAGCCGAGGCAATGACTGGCGCTCTGGCTGCAGGCCGTCGCAGAATGGATACCTTTGGCGTGATAATTATCGCCAC
The DNA here is from genome assembly GCF_016620385.1 of Kosakonia sp. LAM2021. NCBI lineage: Bacteria > Pseudomonadati > Pseudomonadota > Gammaproteobacteria > Enterobacterales > Enterobacteriaceae > Kosakonia > Kosakonia sp. LAM2021. The sequence continues at coordinate 148,852 of NZ_JAENHT010000002.1, read as the reverse complement.
AGCAACAGCGCTGGGCGGCGGATCGGTACGCGATATTCTGCTTGGTCACTACCCGCTCGGCTGGGTAAAGCACCCGGAATATGTCGTTATCGTTGCCGTCGCGGCAGTATTAACGACTATCTTCGCGCCAGTGATGCCGCATCTGCGCCGTCTATTTCTGGTGCTTGATGCCCTGGGGCTGGTGGTGTTTTCCATTATCGGGGCGCAGATTGCCCTCGACATGGGTGAAGGCCCGGTTATCGCCGTGATTGCCGCTGTGGTCACCGGAGTGTTCGGCGGTGTGTTGCGGGATATGTTTTGTAAGCGTATCCCGCTGGTGTTCCAGAAAGAGCTGTACGCTGGGATCGCCTTTGCCTCTGCCGTGCTCTATATCGTTCTTGGTCATATGATTCCCAGCCACGATATGGTGGTAATTGCAACGTTGCTGTTTGGCTTCATTACGCGGTTACTGGCTATCCGCTGGAGGCTCGGCTTGCCCGTGTTCCACTACAAGCACAGCACTCACTGAAACGCTTTTATTCCTTGTTCGCCTAACCAAGCCGAAAGTTGTTCAATCTCGGGAGCATGCATAAAGGCAACGATCTGCCGGGCCTTTTCAGCACCAATTGCCGGGAAACGTTGCCACTCCTTTTCGTTACGTGTGCGCATTTGCTGCCATGTTGTGTCGCCAGTGACTTTCAGGGCAGACTGCGGTAGCGGTGTTCCCAGTGCAATAAGCCAGCGAATAAACGGTTTTTCTCGTACCAGCGAAAAGCGATGCCAGAGCTGTAAACCGCGTTCCGGCGAAATGCCAGGCGTCGACTGTAATTGCTCTTTTGTCAGCGCCAGCCAGGAAAAAAGATGTTCGAAGTGATGCGCCTGATTCAATCCCCTCCAGCCACTTTCGCCAAGCCCCTCAATCCCCAGCGCTTTTGCCGAGCTGAGCCATACCAGGCGAGCAATAAATTGCTCCTGACATTCCGCAGAAGCATAAAAACAGGTCAACGGGGTAAAACGTGGCGCAGGCGGAACAGGTTTATCGCGAACAAGTGAACGCCACGCCACACTGTCGATGCGTGGGATCCCTTGACCGGCAAGGCTGATAGCGATTTGATCGCCAGGCGCAACATCCAGCTCCTGCCAGCGTCTGACAGAACCCAAATTGACCCGCTGAACGCGCTTATCATCGAGTCGAACCGGTTCCAGCAGAGCCACCACGGAGATTTTACCGGTACGCCCAATGGCAAACTGAATATCTTTTACCGTTGCAATTTCCTCGGGCGGTTCATATTTCCATGCCACCACCCAATTACCCTGCCCCGGCAGCCAGGTATTTCCCGCCGGTTCGGTTCCAGAGCGCACCACAACACCATCGGTGACGAAAGGCAATTCCGAGGTAAACCAAAGGCTGCGAAGCTTTTCCACGTCTTCTGCAGTGCTCACTGGCACGCTATATTGCACTTCGTCACTAAACCCCGCTTTGCTGAGTTCCGCTAACTTTTGCGCCAGCGTTGCCGGGCCGTCTGGCCAAGCCCAGACGAAAAACGCCAGATCATTGAGAATGGCGGGCTCGTCGCGGCGCATCATTGTACCCGCAACTTTTGCGCGGGCGTTAAGCCCACCGGCCTGTTTCTGAATATGGTTTTCCGTGCGTAAAAACAGTTCACCCTGCAATACGCTATTCGCCAGCGCACCACTCACTTTTTCAGGAATCGATGGGATAGCACGTATTTTTGCCGTCCAGTCTTCACCAGCCAGTCCATCGCCGCGACTGATTGCCTGTGTCAGTTCACCATTACGATAGATTAACGTCACAGCGACACCATCCACTTTTGGTTGCGCCCATAGATCGGTTTTTCCTGTCATCCAGCGCTGTAGTGCTTGCTTACCCGCCAGCTTTTGTACACCAGTATGAGCGACAGGATGTTTCACACTGCCGCTGGGTAAGACAGGTGTTGAATTTGCAGGTTCAAGCGCAAAACAGCGCTGCCACGCCGCCAGCCGTGCGCTGAGTTGGTCGTAAACAGCGTCACTTACCTCACTTGCGCCCTGCTTCCAGTAGTGCTCATTCCACTGGGCAAGTTGCTGCTGAAGGCGGTTAACCTCATCTTGCGCTCTAGATGGTGACCAGACTGGACACACCGCCTGGCTGGACAGGCTCCATAGCAACAAACACACCGCGAATCCGGTTCTTTTCCACATCATCCCTTCTCCTTGTGATAGCGCCGCTCTTATAGCGTGGCCAACGCTGTGCTGACGACATGGAAAGAGAGAGATTGCGAGGAGGATTCCGGCAATTCACTGCCGCTGTGAAAATTTGCAAATAAAACAGGAAAGCAGGCCTCAAAATGTCAAACTCAGCGGGAAAAAGTGTGACAAAGGCTACGTCACATAGCGCCGATGTGTATAATAGGCACGTATGTAAGTTTCCTTTCGCAATTCACATACAAAAGACTCTCATGGCTCAAGGCACGCTCTATATTGTTTCCGCCCCTAGCGGCGCGGGTAAATCAAGCCTCATTCAGGCTTTGCTAAAAACCCAACCGTTATACGATACGCAGGTTTCTGTTTCGCATACCACGCGCGCTCCGCGTCCGGGTGAAGTGCACGGTGAACACTATTTCTTTGTTAATCATGATGAATTTAAATCCATGATTGGCGAGGACGCGTTTCTTGAGCATGCAGAAGTCTTTGGTAATTATTACGGCACCTCGCGCGCAGCCATTGAGCAAGTGCTGGCAACCGGTGTAGATGTGTTTCTTGATATCGACTGGCAGGGTGCGCAGCAAATTCGCGCCCGTATGCCGCAGGCGCGCAGCATCTTTATTCTGCCGCCTTCTAAACTGGAGCTCGATCGCCGCTTGCGCGGGCGCGGCCAGGATAGCGAAGAGGTCATTGCGAAACGTATGGCGCAGGCAGTTGCGGAAATGAGCCATTACGCGGAATATGATTACCTGATTGTGAATGATGATTTCGATACCGCGTTGGGTGATCTGAAAACCATTATTCGCGCCGAACGTCTGCGCATGAGCCGCCAAAAGCAGCGACATGACGCTTTAATCAGCAAACTATTGGCAGACTGAGCCTGGTTTCAGTATCATGCCCAGTCATTTCTTCACCTGTGGAGCATTTTAAGTATGGCACGCGTAACTGTTCAGGACGCTGTAGAGAAAGTTGGTAACCGTTTTGACCTGGTGCTGGTCGCCGCGCGTCGCGCTCGTCAGATGCAGGTTGGCGGTAAAGATCCGTTAGTCCCGGAAGAAAACGATAAAACCACCGTTATCGCGCTGCGCGAAATCGAAGAAGGTCTGATCAACAACCAGATCCTCGATGTCCGTGAGCGCCAGGAACAGCAAGAGCAGGAAGCCGCAGAACTGCAGGCCGTAACCGCCATTGCTGAAGGTCGTCGTTAATTAACCTGCAGGTCACCCTTGTATCTGTTTGAAAGCCTGAATCAGCTGATTCAACACTATCTGCCTGAAGATCAAATCAAACGTCTCAGGCAGGCGTATCTCGTTGCACGTGACGCTCACGAGGGCCAGACACGTTCAAGCGGTGAACCTTATATCACGCACCCGGTAGCGGTAGCCTGCATTCTGGCCGAGATGAAACTCGACCACGAAACGCTGATGGCTGCGCTACTGCATGACGTGATTGAAGATACCCCCGCCACCTACCAGGATATGGAACAGCTGTTTGGCAAAAGCGTTGCCGAGCTGGTGGAAGGAGTGTCGAAGCTTGATAAGCTCAAGTTTCAGGATAAGAAAGAAGCGCAGGCTGAAAACTTTCGCAAGATGATTATGGCGATGGTGCAGGACATCCGCGTCATTCTTATCAAGCTCGCCGACCGCACCCACAATATGCGCACGCTGGGTTCTCTTCGCCCGGACAAACGCCGTCGCATCGCCCGTGAAACCCTCGAAATCTATAGCCCGCTGGCGCACCGTTTAGGTATTCATCACATCAAAACCGAGCTCGAAGAGCTGGGCTTTGAAGCGCTATATCCAAACCGCTATCGCGTCATCAAAGAAGTGGTCAAAGCCGCGCGTGGCAACCGCAAAGAGATGATTCAAAAAATCCTCTCGGAAATCGAAGGGCGTTTACAGGAAGCGGGTATTCCCTGCCGCGTTAGCGGTCGCGAAAAGCACCTGTACTCGATCTACTGCAAAATGGTGCTGAAAGAGCAGCGTTTCCACTCGATTATGGATATCTACGCCTTTCGCGTGATTGTTCACGATCTGGATACCTGTTATCGCGTTCTGGGCCAGATGCACAGCTTGTACAAACCACGTCCTGGCCGCGTGAAAGACTATATCGCCATCCCCAAGGCGAACGGCTATCAATCTCTGCACACTTCGATGATTGGCCCGCATGGCGTGCCGGTCGAGGTGCAGATCCGTACCGAAGATATGGATCAGATGGCAGAGATGGGGGTTGCCGCGCACTGGGCGTATAAAGAGCATGGCGAGAGCAGTACCACCGCGCAAATCCGCGCTCAGCGATGGATGCAAAGCCTGCTGGAACTGCAGCAGAGCGCCGGTAGTTCGTTTGAATTTATCGAGAGCGTTAAATCTGATCTCTTCCCCGATGAGATTTATGTTTTCACCCCGGAAGGCCGTATTGTCGAGCTGCCCGCTGGCGCCACGCCGGTGGATTTCGCCTATGCGGTGCATACGGATATCGGCCATGCCTGTGTTGGCGCACGTGTCGACCGCCAGCCGTATCCGCTGTCGCAGTCGCTCTCCAGCGGCCAGACGGTAGAAATTATCACCGCACCGGGCGCACGCCCGAATGCCGCATGGCTGAACTTTGTCGTCAGCTCGAAAGCACGCGCCAAAATCCGCCAGATGTTGAAAAACCTCAAGCGTGACGACTCGGTGAGCCTCGGCCGCCGTCTGCTGAATCACGCGCTGGGCGGAAGCCGTAAACTGGCCGAAATCCCGCAGGAACATGTGCAGCGCGAGCTGGATCGCATGAAGCTCGCTTCGCTCGACGATTTGCTGGCAGAAATCGGCCTCGGCAACGCCATGAGCGTCGTGGTTGCGAAAAACCTGCAGCAAGGGGAAGCCGTGCAGAGCACGCAAACACCGGCTGGCGCAAACGGTGGTCATCTGCCGATTAAAGGTGCAGACGGCGTACTGATCACCTTTGCCAAATGCTGTCGCCCCATTCCAGGCGACCCGATTGTCGCGCACGTCAGTCCCGGCAAAGGGCTGGTTATTCACCATGAGTCCTGCCGCAACATTCGTGGCTACCAGAAAGAGCCAGAGAAGTTCATGGCTGTTGAGTGGGACAAAGAGACCGCGCAGGAATTTATCACCGAGATCAAGGTGGATATGTTCAACCATCAGGGCGCACTGGCGAACCTGACGGCAGCGATTAATACGGCCTCGTCGAACATTCAAAGCCTGAATACCGAAGAAAAAGATGGCCGCGTCTACAGCGCGTTCATCCGTCTAACGGCGCGCGATCGCGTCCATCTGGCGAATATCATGCGCAAAATCCGCGTGATGCCGGATGTGATAAAAGTCACCCGCAACCGAAACTAACTTTATGAATTCTAAACGTTATGCGCGTATCCGCGAGATGCTCGCCAGGCGTCAGCCGGATCTGACGGTCTGCATGGAGCAGGTTCACAAACCTCATAACGTCTCCGCCATTATCCGCACTGCGGACGCCGTCGGCGTGCATGAAGTTCACGCCGTCTGGCCGGGCAACCGCATGCGCACCATGGCCTCATCTGCTGCGGGCAGCAACAGTTGGGTGGAAGTGAAAACCCACCGTACCATTGGTGATGCTGTCGGCGTGCTGAAAGCGCGCGGCATGCAGATCCTCGCGACCCACTTATCTGATAACGCCGTTGATTTCCGCGAGATCGATTACACCCGCCCGACCTGCATTCTGATGGGCCAGGAGAAAACCGGGATCACGCAGGAAGCGCTGGATCTGGCGGATCGGGACATCATCATCCCGATGACTGGCATGGTGCAGTCGCTGAATGTTTCCGTGGCGTCAGCGTTGATTCTTTACGAAGCGCAGCGCCAGCGGCAAAACGCCGGTATGTATGAACGTGAAAACAGCATGTTGCCGGATGAAGTTCAGCAACGCCTGCTGTTTGAGGGTGGCTATCCGGTGCTGGCAAGAGTCGCGAAACGCAAAGGCCTGCCTTACCCCCACGTAAATACGGAAGGCCAAATCGAAGCCGACCCAACGTGGTGGGCAACGATGCAGGCGGCGGGATAACCAATGAAAGGTAAGCTGCTCGATGCGGTGCCTTTAAGTTCGCTGACCGGTGTCGGCGCGGCGCAGAGCAGCAAGCTGGCGAAAATCGGCCTGCATACCGTTCAGGATCTCCTGCTTCATCTCCCGCTACGCTACGAAGATCGCACTCAGCTTTACCCAATTGCCGACCTGCTGCCTGGCGTTTACGCCACGGTGGAAGGCGAGGTGTTGAACTGCAATATCACGTTCGGCGGTCGCCGGATGATGACCTGCCAGATTAGCGACGGTTCCGGCATTCTCACCATACGCTTTTTCAACTTCAACGCGGCGATGAAAAACAGCCTCGCCACCGGTCGCCGTGTGCTGGCCTATGGGGAAGCGAAACGCGGGAAGTATGGCGCGGAGATGATCCATCCCGAATACCGCGTGCAGGGCGATCTCAGCACCCCGGAATTGCAGGAAACCCTGACACCGGTTTACCCCACCACCGAAGGCATCAAACAAGCGACACTGCGCAAGCTCACCGACCAGGCGCTGGAATTACTGGCGACGTGCGCCATCAGCGAACTGCTGCCGCCGGAGCTGGCACAAGGCATGATGAGCCTGCCAGAGGCGCTGCATACGCTGCATCGCCCGCCGCCATCACTGCAACTAAGCGATCTGGAAAGCGGGCAGCACCCGGCGCAGCGCCGTTTGATCCTTGAAGAATTACTGGCGCACAACCTCAGCATGCTGGCGTTGCGCGCCGGCGCGCAGCGTTATCATGCGCAACCACTCGGCACCAGAGATGAACTGAAAAACCGCCTGCTGGCGTCATTGCCGTTTAAACCAACCGGCGCCCAAACGCGCGTGGTCGCGGAGATTGAGCGCGATATGGCGCTGGATATGCCGATGATGCGCCTGGTGCAGGGCGATGTGGGCTCCGGTAAAACGCTGGTCGCCGCGTTGGCAGCCCTGCGGGCGATTGCCAATGGCAAACAAGTGGCGATGATGGCGCCCACCGAACTGCTGGCAGAGCAGCACGCCAACAATTTCCGCAACTGGTTCGCACCGCTCGGCGTGGAAGTGGGCTGGCTGGCGGGCAAGCAAAAAGGCAAAGCGCGCCAGGCACAGCAAGAAGCGATTGCCAGCGGTCAGGTGCAAATGGTGGTGGGCACCCATGCCATTTTCCAGGAACAGGTGCAGTTTAACGGCCTTGCGCTGGTAATTATCGACGAACAGCACCGCTTTGGCGTTCACCAGCGGCTGGCGCTGTGGGAAAAAGGCCAGCAGCAGGGTTTTCACCCGCATCAGTTGATCATGACGGCAACACCGATCCCGCGCACGCTTGCGATGACCGCCTACGCCGATCTCGACACCTCGGTGATCGACGAGCTGCCACCGGGCCGTACGCCGGTCACTACCGTCGCTATTCCGGATACGCGCCGCAGCGAGATTATCGACCGTGTACGTAGCGCCTGTACCAGCGAAGGCCGCCAGGCCTACTGGGTTTGTACATTGATCGAAGAGTCCGATCTGCTGGAAGCACAGGCGGCGGAAGCGACCTGGGAAGAGCTAAAACTGGCGTTGCCGGAGCTGAATGTTGGCCTGGTGCATGGCCGCATGAAACCGGCAGAAAAACAGGCGGTGATGCAGGCGTTCAAACAGGGCGAGTTGCATCTGCTGGTCGCCACCACGGTGATTGAAGTGGGCGTGGATGTGCCAAATTCCAGCCTGATGATTATCGAAAACCCGGAGCGTCTCGGCCTTGCGCAGCTCCACCAGCTACGTGGCCGCGTTGGACGCGGTGCGGTAGCCTCCCACTGCGTACTGCTCTACAAATCCCCATTGTCAAAAACCGCGCAAAAACGTCTGCAAGTGCTGCGCGACAGCAACGATGGCTTTGTTATTGCGCAAAAAGATCTGGAAATTCGCGGCCCCGGCGAACTGCTTGGTACCCGCCAGACCGGCAACGCGGAATTTAAAGTCGCCGACCTGCTGCGAGACCAGGCGATGATCCCGGAAGTACAACGCGTTGCCCGCCATATTCATGAGCGTTATCCGCAGCTTGCCGAAGCGTTGATCGACCGCTGGATGCCGGAAACAGAACGCTACTCCAACGCCTGAGTTTTAGAACCTTATCCCGTAAAACGAACACCCCTTAGAAAAGTATGTTTTTAGCATAGCAACCGTTTGCTTTTACCAAACAGTCCGATAAAATCAGCGCTTTTCCATCAGGGGATTGCTTGAGATGTCCGTAAACACCATCGAGTCAGAAAGTGCGCAACCGGTTGCGCAGACTCAACCCAGCGAACTGATCTACCGCCTTGAAGATCGCCCGCCGCTGCCGCAGACCCTGTTTGCCGCGCTCCAGCATCTGCTGGCAATGTTTGTTGGCGTTATCACGCCCGCGCTGCTTATCTGCCAGGCGCTGGGTTTACCGGCTCAGGACACTCAGCACATTATCAGCATGTCGCTGTTCGCCTCTGGCGTCGCCTCTATTATCCAGATCAAAGCCTGGGGACCGGTCGGCTCCGGGCTGCTCTCGATTCAGGGCACCAGCTTTAACTTTGTTGCGCCACTGATTATGGGTGGAACCGCGCTGAAAACTGGCGGTGCGGATGTGCCCACGATGATGGCTGCGCTGTTCGGCACCCTGATGCTGGCCAGCTGCACCGAAATGGTTGTCTCCCGCATCCTGCCGTTTGCGCGTCGCATTATTACTCCGCTGGTTTCCGGCGTGGTGGTGATGATTATCGGCCTGTCGCTGATTCAGGTGGGTCTGACATCCGTAGGCGGCGGTTTTGCTGCGATGGGCAACCACACCTTCGGCGCGCCGAAAAACCTGCTGCTGGCAGGCGTGGTGCTGGGGCTGATTATTCTGCTTAACCGTCAGCGCAATCCCTATTTACGCATTGCGTCGCTGGTGATCGCCATGGCCGTTGGCTATGTGCTGGCGATGTTTATGGGCATGCTGCCGGCCTATAGCGCACCGGCAACTTCCTTTATGGTGCCGACGCCGCTTTACTACGGCCTGAGCATTGACTGGACCCTGCTGCTGCCGCTAATGCTGGTATTTATGATCACCTCGCTTGAAACCATCGGTGACATCACCGCCACGTCTGACGTTTCCGAGCAGCCTGTTGCCGGCCCGCTGTATATGAAACGCCTGAAAGGCGGCGTACTGGCAAACGGCCTCAACTCATTTGTTTCCGCTGTTTTCAATACTTTCCCGAACTCCTGCTTCGGCCAGAACAACGGTGTTATTCAACTGACTGGCGTTGCCAGTCGCTATATCGGTTTCTTCATTGCGGTGATGCTGATGGTGCTCGGCCTGTTCCCGGCGGTCAGCGCTTTTGTACAGCAACTGCCTGAGCCGGTACTGGGCGGTGCAACGCTGGTGATGTTCGGTACGATTGCCGCATCCGGCGTGCGCATTGTTTCCCGCGAACCGCTGAACCGCCGTGCGATCCTGATTATCGCGCTGTCGCTGGCCGTTGGTCTGGGCGTTTCCCAGCAGCCGCAAATCCTGCAATTCGCCCCGGACTGGCTGAAAAACCTGCTCTCTTCCGGTATCGCCGCAGGCGGGATCACCGCGATTGTACTGAATCTGATTTTTCCGCCAGAGAAAAACTGATAAACCCCGCGGCAACGGGGTGAAAACCGTTGCCGCCGTAACGCCCTTTCATCATTCCGCCCTTGAGCATTGCGCATAAATCGTGCATAACTGCCAGACTGGCAACTGGAGATGGAAGATCATGAAATTTCTTGGAAAGCTGCTCCTTGTCGTTGTTATCGCCCTGCTTGTGGCGGTCATCGCTTGCTATTTCCTGCTGCAAACCCGCTGGGGTGCAACACAGGTCAGCAAGTGGGTAAACGACAACAGTGACTATCACCTCACTTTCGAAGCGATGGATCACCGCTTCTCCTCTCCTTCCCATGTGTTGCTGAAAGGCGTGAATTTTGGCCGTAAAGGCAAGCCGGCTACGCTGGTCGCCAAAACGGTGGATATCGGTCTGAGCAGCCGCCAAATTACCGATCCTCTGCATGTCGATACCATTTTGTTGCAGGACGGCACGCTGAATCTATCCCCGGCGGCCGCACCGCTGCCGTTCCAGGCCGACCGTCTGCAATTAAGCAATATGGCATTTAACAGCCCGACCACCGGCTGGGATCTGAGCGCCCAGCGCGTTACTGGCGGTGTCGCACCGTGGCAGCCTGTCGCGGGAAGTGTACTGGGCAGCAAGGCGCAAATTCAGATGAGCGCCGGTTCGCTGACGTTAAACGGCGTTCCCGCCAGTAACGTGCTGATTCAGGGCAGTATTGATAAAGATGTTGTTACGCTGACCACCATCGGTGCGGATATGGCGCGCGGTTCTCTGACCGGAGACGCGCAGCGCGCCGCCAATGGAAGCTGGGTAGTGAATAATCTTCGGCTGAATGATATCCGCCTGCAAAGCGATAAATCGCTGCTCGATTTCTTTAACCCATTGACGACATTGCCGTCGCTGCAAATTGGCCGCGTTGAAGTGACCGATGCCCGTTTGCAAGGGCCTGGCTGGGCGGTCACCGATCTCGATTTGAGTTTGCGCAATCTGACGCTGATGAATGGCGACTGGAAAAGCGAAGACGGCAGGCTGTCGATGAACGCCAGCGAGTTTATTTACGGCTCGCTGCATCTGTTCGACCCGATCCTCAATGCTAACTTCTCACCGCAGGGCATCGCGCTGCAACAGTTCACCTCGCGCTGGGAAAACGGTATGGTGCGCACATCCGGCAACTGGTATCGCGCAGGTCACGCGCTGGTGCTGGACGACACCGCCTTTGCCGGGCTGGAATATACGCTGCCGGAAAACTGGAAGCAGCTATGGATGGATGATTTGCCCGCGTGGCTGAACACCGTGACGCTGAAAAAATTCAGCGCCAGCCGCAATCTGGTGATTGATATCGATCCGGCTTTCCCGTGGCAGATAACGGCGCTGGACGGTTACGGCGATAACCTGCAACTGGTGCGCGAGCGCAAATGGGGCGTATGGGGTGGCACGGCGAAGCTGAATGCCGCTGCCGCAACGTTTAATCGCGTTGACGTGCGCCGCCCGTCGCTGGCGCTGAACGCCAACAGCAATGTCGTCACCATCAGCGAGCTAAGCGCCTTTACCGGGCAAGGGTTGCTGGAAGCCAAAGCGGTGGTTGCGCAAACGCCGGATCGTAGCGTGAACCTCAACCTGAACGGTCGCGGCGTGCCGGTGAATGTATTGCAGGAGTGGGGCTGGCCGGCGCTGCCCATCAGCGGCGACGGTAATCTCCAGCTCACCGCCAGCGGCAGTGTGCGCGCCGATGCGCCGCTTAAACCGTCGGTGAACGCCGAGCTTTCCGCTATTAACGTGCAGAAACAGCAAATCAAACAGAATATGCATGGCGGTGTGGTTTCCGGCGGCGTCGTTGCGCCTCCGGCGGAATCCACATCAACGCCTTCACCTCAGCCGGCTCCCTGAACATGATATGCCCTCTCCCTCACGGGAGAGGAATATCGCGAAGCAAAAACTCACAGCGTAATCCGTATCTCCCCGTCTTGCGGCGTAATCACCACGCCTGACTCACTACCGGATTGCGTGGCGCCTTGTACACCCGCAATCTGCGCGATATTGCGCAGGCACAGCGTCCAGTTGTGACACTCTCCTTCGCTACGTACGGTAATCACACCCGCATCGCGTTTGGCCCGTAAACGGAAGATCACCGCACCGCTGGCATCCGGCACGTCGCACAACGCTTCGCGTCCCTCTTCCAGCGCAAACAACTGGAAAGCGGTACCGTCATGCCAGGTATAATCCGGACGCTGGTCGTTGCTGCCGAGCGCCAGCAGGGTGTTATCCCGCACGTACACCGGCAGGCTCATAAAGTCGTGGCGCTGTTTATGCCAGCGGTTGCCGGTTAATGTGTCGTTGTGCCACAGATGCGTCCAGCGTCCTTCCGGCAGGTAAAACTGCACGTCACCCGCTTCACTGAACACCGGCGCGACCAGCAGCGCATCGCCCAGCATGTACTGGCGGTCGAGATAGTCACAAGCCGGATCGTCCGGGAAGGAGAGCATCATGGCACGCATCATCGGCAAACCCAATTCGTGTGCCAGCGCAGCCTGGCGGTAAAGGTACGGCATCAAACGGCATTTTAGCTGCGTGAAGTGGCGCACCACATCGCAGGACTCGTCATCGTACGCCCACGGCACACGGTAAGATTTGCTGCCATGTAAGCGGCTGTGGCTGGAGAGCAAGCCAAACGCACACCAGCGTTTGTAAACATGCGCGGGAGCGGTGTTTTCAAAGCCGCCAATATCATGGCTCCAGAAACCAAAACCAGACAGGCCAATTGATAGCCCGCCGCGCAGGCTTTCCGCCATCGATTCATAGTTGGCGTAGCAGTCGCCGCCCCAGTGTACCGGGAACTGTTGCGCACCAACGGATGCCGAGCGGGCAAACAGCACCGCGTCCTGCTCGCCAACGGTTTCTTTCAGCACGTTCCACACCAGCTCGTTGTAGATGTACGCGTAATGGTTGTGCATTTTCTGCGGACATGCGCCGTTATGCCACACCACATCAGTCGGGATGCGCTCGCCAAAGTCGGTTTTGAAGCAGTCCACGCCCATCGCCACTAACGCTTTGAGTTTATTTGCGTACCACTGGCAGGCTTCCGGGTTGGTGAAATCATAAATCGCCAGCCCCGGCTGCCATTTATCCCACTGCCACAGCGAACCGTCCGCGCGTTTCAGCAGGTAGCCCTTCTCTTTCAGCTCACGAAAAACCGGGGATTTCTGGCCGATATAAGGGTTTATCCAGACGCAGATTTTCAGCCCGCGCGCTTTCAGGCGTTTGATCATCCCGGCCGGATCCGGGAAGGTCACCGGGTCCCACTCAAAATCGCACCACTGGAAGGCTTTCATCCAGAAACAGTCGAAGTGGAAAACGTGCAGCGGCAACTGACGCTCCGCCATGCCGTCAATAAAGCTGTTCACCGTCGCTTCGTCGTAGTTGGTGGTAAACGAGGTGGTGAGCCACAAACCGAACGACCAGGCTGGCGGCAACGCCGGACGACCGGTCAATTGCGTATAACGGTTCAGCACGTCCTGCGGCGTTGGGCCATCGATCACGAAATATTCGAGATATTCTCCTTCAACGCTGAACTGCACTTTCGATACTTTCTCCGAACCCACTTCAAACTCCACCGCTTGCGGATGGTTTACCAGCACGCCGTAGCCACGATTGGTGAGATAAAAGGGGATATTTTTATACGATTGTTCGGTGCTGGTGCCGCCATCGCGGTTCCAGGTTTCCACCATTTGCCCGTTGCGAACCAGCGCGGTAAAGCGCTCGCCGAGGCCATAGACCGTTTCACCCACGCCCAAATCCAGCCGCTCAAACAGGTAATTGCGGCCACTGTTGCCATCCTGCACGTAACCGTTGTTTTTTAACTGGCTACCGGTAATACGCACGCCATCTCGCAGGAAATCGAGCGCCCAGTTTTCACCTTTAGCTATGCGCACACTGAGCGCACCGCTTTGCAGCTCGGCAAAATCGTCGGTATTGCGCATTTCCACGTGGACGTCTTGCGCAACATTAAGCGGGAAGTGCGGGCCGTTATCTATTGCTCCCTGAAAATGTTCGATACGCACGCCAATAATCCCTTCCTGCGGCGAGAAAAAACGCAGGGTGAAGAGCGGCGTATCCAGTTGCCAGGTGCGCTCGCGCACATCGCGCGGGGCGGCATAGACCGCCATCTCATTACCCTGTTGTTCGACTTCAAACACCTGCACCGGCTGGATCAATGTCAGACCCGGCTGGATAAGCCAGTTGCCATCACTGATTTTCATGCATGACTCCTTACAGTCACTCTTCCCGTGGTGAAACATGCCCAAACCGTTGCTGGCTGCGGTGCTCGCCGCGCGCCAGCTGTTCCATGATCGTTTTGAGGAACGGTGTTTTCAGGGTGTAGTAGCGTTTGGCGATAAAAGCGCTCAGCAAGTAACAGGTCGCCGGAACCAGCGTAAACAGCGCAATGATGATGCTGATAGTGGCGCTGTTCTGGCTCTGCGCCGCGGCATTGTAACCACCGCCCGCCAGCGCCCAGCCAATCAGTGCACCGCCGAAAGCGAGGCCAAGTTTCAACACGAACAACGTACCTGCGAAGCTGATGCCGGTGAGACGTTTACCGTTGCACCATTCGCCGTAATCTACGGTGTCGGACATCATCACCCACTGGATCGGCGTGACGAGCTGATGCAGCACGCCGATGACGAAGATAAAGATGAACATGGTGACGCTGGCCTGAATCGGCACGAAGAACATGGCGATACTGAGCACGGTAAGCGCCGCGTTGGTCCACCAGAAGATGGTGACTTTGCATTTCCAGTCGGTGAGCGGCTTAGCCAGTGCGCTGCCGATCAGGTTGCCGACGCAGTAGGTAGTGAGAAACGCGGTGAAAATGGCGGCATCGCCCATGATCCAGGTGACGTAATACATCATCGCGCCGCCGCGCACGCAGACCGCGAGAATATTCAGAATGGTTAGCAGACCCACGATGCGCCACTGGTCGTTTTGCCAGATATCGCGCAGGTCTTCACGCATGCCGGTGGTGCTCGGCGGTGCCTGAATACGCTCTTTGGTGGTGAAGAAGCAGAACGCCAGCATCATAAAGGCGACCACGGAGAGCACCGCGATACCGCCCTGAAAACCGAAAACTTTGTCATCGCCGCCAATCAGTTTCACCAGCGGCATCATCAGCACGGTAGAGAGCATGCCGCCCGCCGTCGCCAGCACGAAGCGCCAGGATTGCAGCGAGATGCGCTGCTGCGGGTCGTTGGTGATCACACCGCCGAGGGCGCAATAAGGAATGTTGACCACGGTGTAAAGCAGGGTGAGTAACGTATAAGTGACAGCGGCGTAGATCATCTTGCCGCTAAGGCTGAGATCCGGCGTGCTGTAGGCCAGAACGCACACAATGCCGAACGGCAACGCGCCAAAAATTATCCACGGACGGAACTTGCCCCAGCGGCTGCGGGTTCGGTCGGCGAGCAGCCCCATGCACGGGTCCGAAACGGCGTCTAATGCACGCGCCAGCAGAAACATGGTGCCGACAAACCCGGCGGGAATGCCAAAGATATCGGTATAAAAGAACATCATGTACAGCATTACGTTATCAAAGACGATATGGCTGGCGGCGTCACCCATGCCGTAGCCAATCTTTTCTTTCACAGAAATAATCTGACTGTCCATTTTTGTTTCCTTTACGCATGAAAAATACGCAAGAAGCGGTTTCAGACGTTGTAAACGATTGGATTTCAGCCGGGTATTGCGAATTTTTGTTATCTGATTACGTTTATTCTTTTCTGTGATCGCGGTTCCTTTAGCGGTTGAAAAATACCTAAGCCATGGAAAAGATGAAGATTTATCTTAAACAACCGTTTGCGGCGGAAGCACAATGCGAAAATTTATGACGGAGGTATGTGGTAAATGCCTGAAAGTAGCTATAATGCGCCCCGCCTCCATGTAGCAATGCAGGCGCGGAAGATCGTCATCTCCGGTGAGGTGGCTGGACTTCAAATCCAGTTGGGGCCGCCAGCGGTCCCGGGCAGGTTCGACTCCTGTGATCTTCCGCCAAAAGTTAGAATTGCACTTCATTATGATATTTCCAGAAGTATTTAAACCCTTCCATTCTTTATCTTTACAAGGACAGTTATTAATGTTCCCTGAATTCTTAAAATATGGTTACCTAGGTTTATTAGCTTTGTCGGTAATGCTGTTTTTTAGAATTATTAATAACAGTATTAAATCGCAGCAATCAATAAAGAGCGCATGGCCTTTCCTGGCATTCTTTTCTATATTTTGCCTTCTTAGTGGAATAGTTGGTTTTATTTGGGCATCAAAAGAACTTGAGATTGCCGATAAAAAAGAAACTACAGCATCTATTCTTAGCAAACAAATCAACCAACTTAACTCAGAACATTTACAATCAATGCGCCCATTAAATTCAGCACTGGAGGGGGCAGTAGAAAAGTATAATTACAGCGTTATTGAAAGCACAAGAAACCAATACATCAATGAAATAAAACAGATTAATCAAGTTATGAGCGAGAGAGAGAAAGTTTATTCTGAAAGGATTTTTAATTTAAAAAACACCTTTAATGATGTTGTTGAAACAGATGCTAAGTAAAAATTTAAAAATAATCTTAATATATGTCTTACCCATTTGGCTCGATTCCTTTATTACGAAGCTCGTTACGAGCTAAGTTCTTAAGCCATTGACCTAAGCTCACCCCTTCTTCGGCTGCCGCCGCCTCAAACTGTGCTTTTAACTCCGGCGTAATCCTCATTTGAAATGTGGGAGCTTTGCCGCATTTTGACTTATTCGTATCGCGTTTGGTGGTTGTCATGTACGTACCTAAAGCGTAAGATTTAATCACTCAGGTACGTACCCAACAATAAGTCGTCCTGATGCTTAAACGCTCTCGCCAGGTACTCGCAATACCAGACGAGAGCTAACCATCCCCAACTATCAAGGAGTTGATAATGGCTGATCCGCATTCTACCTCAGACTTCACCATTGCCGGAACCGAGCACAACGTAATTGTGCGATATCGCCCGAATCAGGGCGACGCAAGCACGCCGAGCATCACGCTTTCCGGCAAGTGGCTGCGCGATGCCGGGTTTAATACCGGGCAACATATTCTGGTGAAAGTGATGCAGGGCTGCATCGTGCTGGTGAAATACAGTGATAAAGAGGAGTGGCTGGCGACGGCGCTGGATAAAACGCGTAAGCAGCTCAGGGAAGTGAAGGAGGTTATGAAAAACGCGTATCTGCAATCACGACCAGACTGAATTCGGCCGATTTGCAGCATGACAAATATAGCGTGCCTGTGGGCGGGCTGTATTTGCCGGGGCAGAAGGAAATGAAAAGACCAACCTGGAAGGTGTTTTACGGCGGGAAGAACGCGGTGAAATCGGCAGCATCGGTTCAATATTGCACGCAAAAAAACGCGTAAAAAGTCGTTCGTTTCCCTCTCTGCATCACCATTATTAAGGAGTAAGATAAGCGCCTCGAAATTCCACAGACAACCACCGATGAAGCGCTTCCTTTTTATTCTCTCCACCGCCTTTATTTTCAACAGCAGTTTTGCCGCCGCCCCGTTGCCGAAAGACGTTCAGGATTTCCGCAACCTTGCCGAAGAGTGCGAGCATTTCGCCGGCGAGCAGGATTCGGATCTTGACGAGCAGCGCCAGAAAGAGCTGGACGCCAGCCTGCAAGCCACCTGTGGCAAAGCGGTGGTGCAGCTTAAAACGCTGCGGGAAAAATACAAGAATGACGCGGCATTAATGAAAGTTATTAATGCCTATGATTTCTGACGGCGGTTTGCAGCACGTAAAAACGGGGGCTTTTGCCCCCGTTCGTTATTACGCTTTCTGTAATGGATAATCCAGGTAGCCTTCTGCGCCGCCGCCAAAGAATTTCTCTCTGATCGGTTCGTTAAGCGGCAGGTTATGTTGCAGGCGGTACGGCAAATCCGGGTTGGCGATAAACGGTCGGCCAAAACCAATTAAATCCGCCCAGCCTTTCGCCAGCGCCTCTTCGGCGCGTTCCGGCGTGTATTTGCCCGAGTAAATCAGCGTGCCGTGGAAAATAATGCGCAGCGCTTCTTTAAACGCCGCAGGCATGACCGGCGCGTCGTCCCAGTCCGCTTCGGCAATGTGAATGTAAGCAATGCCAATCGCATTCAGAACGCTGGCCGCCGCGAGATAAGTGGCTTCTGGCGTATCGTCGCGCGAGCCCATCAGCGTGGTGAGCGGTGCCAGGCGAATGCCGACACGCTCTTTACCAATCGCCGCAGAAACGGCTTCCACCACCTCTTTCATAAAGCGCAGGCGGTTTTGCAGCGAACCGCCGTATTCGTCGTCGCGCAGGTTAGACTGCGAATCAATAAACTGGTTAATCAGGTAACCGTTCGCACCGTGTAGTTCGATGCCATCGAAACCGGCGGCAATCGCGTTACGCGCCGCTTGTGCGTAATCGTTGATGATAGCCGGGATTTCATCCACAGCCAGCGCACGCGGCATAGAGTGCTGCACCATATCGCCCACGCCGTTTTCCGGCCCGCGCCCTTCCACATCAACAAACACTTTTACGCCTTCGGCCTGAATCGCCGACGAAGAAACCGGCGCTGCGTTACCCGGCTGCAACACGGTGTGGGAAACGCGGCCCACATGCCACAGTTGAGCAAAGATTGTGCCGCCCGCGTGATGCACCGCATCGGTCACTTTTTTCCAGCCCGCAATTTGCGCATCGCTGTAAATACCCGGTGTCCAGGCGTAGCCCTGACCCTGCTGGCTGATTTGTGTGCCTTCGCTGATAATCAGCCCGGCACTGGCGCGCTGTGCGTAGTAATCCGCCATCATATCGGTTGCCACATCACCCGTTCCGGCGCGGGAGCGGGTCATCGGTGGCATAACGATACGGTTAGTCAATGCGAGTGCATTCAGGGCGTATTTATCGAATAACATGGTGGCTTATCCTTTCTTGATTCGGTCAATGTGGTTGCGGTTAACAACCTGATGCGAAGCAGGATAGGCGCACTAGAGTTTTGAATAAACAGCAATAAAAGCAATAAACTATTGCTATGTTGTCAATAAATAACGCTGGCCTGCCCTTATCGCAGGTATATGGCTGAAAGTGCCAGAATAGAGAGGTGAAAACGCAGGTTCTGAAACATGCTTATTCCCACGTCTTATCATCTTTAGCTCATTCGTCCCGATGCGGGGAAGAAATATCGCATCCTCCATGACTGTACCTTCGAAGCAGCAAAAACAGTCGTTCCAGTTATTATAAATATGAATAAGCTCCGCCATACTGTTTAAACCGAGTTTACGCAGTATTGCGTTTTTATAATTGCTGACGATTTTTTTATCGATGCCCAATGCTTGCGAAATCGTGTCGCTGGATTGGTACTCAAGAAACCGCAACATAATTTTATACTCCGTCGCGCTAAAATGGACTTCGCGAAAGGAATATATATCCTCATGACCCTTAAAGGAAATTAAGTATCTTTCTGATCTCATGCCGCAGCAAGGATACAGATGAAGATTTATCAATAGAGATAAATCGAGTGCAAATAAATGAATTAAACCCTTTTTCTTCACTTAAAATATAAAGCAATGAGTTCATGCTAAAAAATAATATTTTCCCATCGCCCCGATCAAATGCAACCACCGTATGTGTTGCATGCGGATTAATGGCTTTAAGCAGCTTATCCATGCCCATGACAAAATAGCTATCCTGAGAGATGATATACATATCCAACCTCCGGGAAATATTATTTGCCAGCGAATTTTAGCGAAAGCAAATTTATGTTTCCATTAATTGTGAATGTTATATCGCGTTTGGCAAAAAATACCATTATTAACCTGGAAACAAACGTATAAATAAAACAAAAAAAAATGCTACCGCCCCTGGCTTTCACCAAAGAATGCTGAAACGAGCGCTCTTAGCGATAGCCTTAAAATCCATAAAAAAAGCCGTTTAATCCATAATGAAATCATGGGTGCCTGGAGATGAATTTCACTTAGGAAAGAACGAAATTTTATGAGGCAATCGCCCGAAAGTATTATTTTAACTTAAATAAAAACGTAGAAATAAATATTAACGTAAGTTGAATCGAAAAAAACATTAAATTTTAATAAGTTAATGCTTTTAAAAGAACAACAGAAACATAGAGTAATAAAAAATTAGTCACTATGGTTACATAACGCAAGGAAGCCAACATGAGATTAGGAATTTTCACAAACATCAACACCTATGGATATAATAGCCTATACCAATCAAATTATTACGGAAGTTGAAAATAGTTGAATTAGAAAAAATATATTTTCCAAAAAATATTCGTTGGCAAAAGATCGCCTGCCGCAGCGCTTATTTGTTAGTTCACGATTGTAAATATGCTGACTAAGCAAAAATAGGGCTAATCCCCCTTGGGATTATAGGTAATATCGGTCAAATAGCAGTGCCGAGAGGGAAAGTGCGTTTGCAGGGACGAAGAAGAACACTTACATTCAAAGACCCAACCTTGCTTTTCAACACGTTATTTTCGGGAAGCGTTATGCTGTTGATTGATCTTGCCGCCGCTGCTGTAGCGTGCAGGGAGTGCCGCTGATGGCGACACATGCGCCCTGGTTTCGCAACTGGTTACAGCTAATCGGCCTTTCATTGCTCTTCGTTGCTGTGATGGAACTGATTCATCTGCCCGCAGCGCTTCTGTTGGGCCCGATGTTTTCCGGCATTCTTCTCGCCATCTTCAACCGGCCTGTTACCGTCAGTAAAAAATGCTTCGCCGCTGCGCAAGCGGTAGTCGGCGCGATGATTGCACATGCGATCCCGCCGTCCGTATTTGGCCGCATCGCCGCCGACTGGCCACTGTTTATCAGCTGTATTTTCTCCGTTATTTTCGCCAGTGCAATCCTGGGTTGGATCATGGCGAAATTGCAGGTTTTCCCCGGTTCAACAGCGATTTGGGGATCGTCGCCAGGCGCGGCGGCGGCCATGACGATTATGGCCGAGAGCTTTGGTGCGGACGTTCGCCTGGTGGCGTTTATGCAGTATTTGCGGGTGATGATCGTGGCGCTGGTCGCGGTACTGGTGACCCGTATGTGGATGGGAACTGAGAGCGCGGATCACGCGGTCGCCACCTTTACCCTGTTTGGCCCTGTGCGCTGGCTGCCGTTCGCCGGAACATTACTGGTGATTGCCGCAGGTTTCCTGATTGCCCGCTGCGTCAAAATTCCCTCCGGGCCAATGCTGATAACGTTGGCGCTGGGAATAATGGTGGAAGATACCGGTTTGCTGACGCTGGAATTGCCGCCGTGGTTACTGGCACTTTCTTACGCGCTGATTGGTTGGAGTATCGGTTTGCGTTTTACGCGGGAGATTGTTTGCTACGCCGCCCGCGCGTTACCGCGCGTGCTGCTGTCGGTGCTGACGCTTGTCGCGGTGTGCTGCGGTTTTGCCTGGTTACTGGTGCAGTTTGCGGGGATCGATCCGCTCACTGCCTACCTCGCCACCAGCCCCGGCGGGGCAGATACAGTGGCGATTATCGCCTCGTCAAGCCAGGTTGATATCTCGTTTGTAATGGCAATGCAGACCGGGCGGTTTATCCTGGTGCTGATAACCGGCCCGGCGATTTCCCGCTTTGTGGCGAAACGGCTTGGGGCTTAATCTCCAGCTTAATGCGAGGTCCAGTCTTGCAAACGCAAGCCTGGTATACGGGCAAACTCACGAGTGTTATTGCTGACAAGTACCAGTCCCAGTGAGCGAGCATGTGCGCCAATCATGGCATCATATGGTCCGACTGGAGTACCAGCTCTGGCTAACTCCGCACGCAACTGACCTGTATGAACAGCAGCATCTACACCATATGGCAGCACTTCCAGGCGCGCCATAAACCCTTCCACAACACGCAAATTTTTTTCGGGGATGGCTGATTTCTCGGCGCCATAAATCAGCTCCATCAACGTGACAGAGCTGATACACATCTGCCCGTTGTGCTGATTAAAAGCCTGCCTGACGATCTCAGGTTTGTTCTTGATAGTGAAAATGCAAATATTCGTATCCAGCATAAATTTGAGCATCAAAAGTCTTCCCTGTCCTGATCCCCTGGCTGCTCCCGCGCAGCCATAAAGTCTGGTGACACACTTTCACCATCAAACCAGCTATCCCAGGCCTCCCCGGAGGGGGTAATGATGCGTGTTCTTCCTACAGCAATGATATCGACTTGTTTCACGTCCTCCGGCAGCGCGACTGCCTTTGGCAAACGCACGGCCTGACTACGGTTGCTTTTGAAAAGTGTCGTTTTTTCCACATGCGCCTCCATTGGTGAAATTTCACACTGAAAGACAGGATAATTTACCAATGGGATATGTCAATGGGATATACAAAATACCCCATGCAACGAACCAAAAAGAAACGTTCAAAGAGTAATCATCAGGCTAACCGCAGTTGCTCAATCACTTCCGCCACCTCGCGGCGCGCATCGCCGGTGAGCGTCCGCAATGGTGCAGGCAAACACGATGCACCCGCTAAGCCCAGCAGTTCCGCCGCGGTAGCCATCACCCGCAAGCTGCCGCCATAGCGTTTAAAGAGATCCCACAAGGGTTGCAACGCATCAGAGTGGGTGCGCGCCTGCGTTAAATCACCGGCCTGCGCCGCGCGGGAAATGGCCAGCGCCGCTTGCGGGAACAGGCCGCCCAGCACCGAATACCAGACACCGCATCCGGCGCTAAGACCGTCAACCGCGACGGCATCACCGCTGATACCCAACGTAATGCTCTGCGGAATTTGCGGGCGCAGGCGCGCAGCCCGCTCGGGTGCGGAAATCGGCGGGATTTTGATTGAACCAATATTGGGCAACTGGGCAATACGAAGCAGCAACTCGTCGCTAAAAGTGAAATGGGTGGTGCCGGGGTTATCGTACACGCAGAGCGGCACAGAGAGTTCGCGCGTAACAGCAGCAAACAGGCTGAACACTTCCTCTTCGGTTAAGGCGTGGTAGGAGACCGGTGCCAGCAGCACAGCGCTAACGCCCGCTTTCTGCGCATCTTCCGCCAGCCACAGCACATCGCGCGTGCGCAACGCGCCAATCCCGGCAATCACCGGAACCGCGCCGGAATGCTCCGTCGCCAGGCGCAGCGCATTGGCCCGCTCGGTACGGCTGAAATAGGGGTAGCACCCCGTCGAGCCCAGTGCGCCAATCGAATCGACTCCGGCAACACGCAGCCGTTCAATCAACTTCACGTAAGCCGCTTCATCCAGCCGTTCGTCGCGCAGCGGCGACAGCGGAAAGGCGCTCAATCCTGTGAAATCCATTCTTCCCCCTTCAGAGATCAAACCCGAGCCTGGTTTTTTCAACACGACAGCCCGGCATCATACGTTGCAATCCGGCGATCAGTTCGTCGCCTGCCTCACATAATGCGTCCAGCGGCATTTCCGGCAGACTTTCGAGGATAAACCACATCTGGCTGTCGGCAGCACTCAGGCGGGTACGCACGCCCTGTCGCCAGTTCCAGCGGCGGCACGTTACGCCCGTGTCATCGCGCCAGATAACTTCCCCCGGCTCTGGTGTTTCGTGCGCCAGCTCGCCCTCTTTCATCATGTCGAACAGCTCCGTACCTTCGGCGAGCGTCAAACGCGGCGCGCCGTGATAGGCCGCAATATTCTCGCCACCGACCGGAATAGCGTAGCGCAGGCTGATGGCATTATAGAGATCCACCACCGGGTCAATTGCAGGTACCACACCGTCGCGCTGCACACGTTTTCGCAGCGCCTGCGCCGAGCAGGGCGTGCGTTTTGGCTTCGCGCCGAAGCGCTTAAAGACCTCATCCCATGCTGCCAGATGCGCATCCGCCCAGGCCAGGCCGCCCGCCGCGACAAATTCACACGCACTTGCCAGTGCCGCTTCGCCCACTTGCGGGTTTAGTAGCGGCGCGGCATCAACATAAACGCTGAGCGCGCGAAAACCAGGGGCGATGACGGCAAGACGAGCATCAATTGACGGCTGAACGGAAAGCATCGGATAATCCTTTTTAGTGACCATTTTATTGCACAGTATCGACCGATGACCAAAAAAGTCAATAAACCGACCGATTCAGGCGCCGATGTTCATCGCGTCAGTGAAGCGGTGGCAACGCGTATTAAAGCGTTTCGTAAGCAACAAAAACTCTCGCTGGATGAGCTTTCGCGCCGCGCGGGCGTCAGCAAAGGCATGCTGGTTGAGATTGAAAAATGTCTCGCCAACCCGAGCATCGCTTTGCTGTGCAAAATCGCCGCCGCGATGGGCGTTTCCGTGGCGGATATTGTCGACGTCGCCAGTAAACCGACCGCACATCTGATAGACAAAGAAGACATTCCCACGTTGTGGCAGGGCGAAAACGGCGGCACTGCGCGGTTGCTGGCAGGTACCAGCGGGCCGGATATGCTGGAGATGTGGCGCTGGGAGATGTTCCCCGGTGAACGGTTTGCCTCGCCTGGTCACCCTTCCGGCACCGTTGAGCTTCTGCATGTTGAGCACGGCACGCTGCATATTCAGGTTGGGCAAACGGCGCTCATTATTGACGAAGGCTGCTCTGCCGTGGCGCAAACCGACACCGCGCACCATTACGCCAATGAAAGCAGCCAACCCGTTATTTTCACCATGACAGTCAGTGAACGCCATTCATGAATCTGGCTCATAACGCCATTATGATTTAATGGCGTTATCATTTGTGCCGCACTGATTAAGATACCGTTCCGCCTTTTCCGGCGTTCCCTTCATGACTTAATCAGGATCTTATGAACAACAAGCTCCACGGGCCGCTATTTCTCGCGATCCTCAGCGCGCTGATGGCCTTTACCTCCCTGTCGACGGATATTTATCTGCCCGCGATGCCTTTGATGGCAAAAGAGTTACAGGGCGATATCGAACTGACCATCACCGGTTTTTTGGTCGGCTTCGCGCTGGCGCAGCTGGTTTGGGGGCCAATTAGCGACGCGGTTGGTCGCCGCACGCCGCTGTTTATTGGCATGCTGTTGTTTGTCATCGGTTCTGCCGGCTGCGCGCTCTCCACAGAAATCCATCAGATGGTGTTCTGGCGCGTGTTTCAGGCTTTCGGTGCCTGTACCGGGCCGATGCTGGCGCGGGCGATGATCCGCGATCTGTTTGCCCGCACCCGCGCGGCGCAAATGCTCTCAACGTTAACCATCATTATGGCGATTGCGCCGATCGTTGGGCCGTTGGCGGGCGGGCAAATTATTCAAATCACCAGCTGGCACGCCATTTTTTGGCTGCTGGCGGGAATTGGCGCGCTGATGTTTCTTTCGCTCTATTTCCTGCCGGAAACCTTACCCGCCGAAAAGCGCACCAAAGCCTCGCTGCCGGGCGTGTTTCGTAACTATCTCGCGTTGCTGCGTAACCGCGCGTTTATGCGTTACACGCTATGTGTGACCTTTTTCTACGTCTCTGCCTATGCCTTTATTACCGGTTCGCCGTTCGTTTACATCCGCTATTACGGTATTGATCCGCAATATTACGGCTGGCTGTTTGCCGTCAATATTGTCGGCTTAATGGGGGTGAGCTTTCTGAACCGGCGGCTGGTGCAGCGCCATCCGTTAGATAAGTTACTGAAAATTGCCGTTACCATTGCCGCGCTGGCAATGGTAACTCTGGCGCTGGCGGTGAAGTTGCAGTTCGGCGGTATTGCGGCGGTGATCATTCCGGTGTTTCTGTTCTTTTCGATGAACGGCATTATCGCCGCCACCTCAACCGCCGCCGCGCTCGACACTGTTCCCTCTATCGCCGGTTCTGCCTCGGCGCTGATTGGCTCGCTGCAATATGGCAGCGGTATTATCTCGTCCCTGCTGCTGACGTGGTTTCGCGACGGAACGCCGTGGACGATGGCGTGGATCATGGCGCTGTTTACTCTTGCCAGCGCGATGATGGCGCCACGCCGCCATTGATGAGTTTTACTCATAAGCTCATGCCGATTTCCCCCAATAGTGCCGGTAGTCGGTGAGGATTATGATCGCCCTGTCACTTTTCCTTTTGGAGCGAATAGGGCGCAGAAAATCGAGTTTATTACCGGCGTTAGTCGCGGTTCTGGTCGCGAACTGGCGCGGTCTGCCTGCAACAATTTCTCGCCTGCCAACTACGCTTTAAAACGTATTCAAACACGGGAGAACAACATGAAAATCATCCGCAGCGCATCGGTTCCCTCTGCGCAAGGGCCGCAAGATTATTTCACCGGGCGCGTACGTATCGACGCGCCATTTAAAGCTGACGAACCCGCACGCGTTGGCGGTGCGACGGTCACGTTTGAACCCGGCGCACGTACCGCGTGGCACACCCATCCGCTGGGCCAAACGCTGATTATTACCCACGGTAAAGGGTGGATTCAGTGCGAAGGCGAAGCCGTCCAGGAGATGAACCAGGGCGATATCGTCTGGATCCCGGAAGACGTGAAACACTGGCATGGCGCAACAGCCACAAACGCAATGACTCATATCGCCATTGCCGAATCACTAAACGGCAGCCCGGTTACCTGGCTTGAACATGTGACCGACGAGCAGTATCACGGCTAACCGCCTGAACAGCGTCCGCTTAATAGCATATTCGCGGCGTAGCCCGGTCTCACTGGCCGAACAGTGTAAGGTTTAGGTCAGTAAGCGCGATAAACGCAAGCACTATCTGTGCGCCACGCCGTGGGCGTAGCGCAGGTGCAGATCCTGCTCGAACTGTTCGCGCAGCGACGCCGGAGAAAGAATGCCGATATCCGGCAACCAGTAGCGCAACCAGCGGAACAGCGTGTGCGGATCGGTGATGGCGGTGGCGAGCGTTAAGCTGCCGTCATCATGCTGTTCAACAATGCGTTGTGCCGGAAACAGCGTCCGACGGGTGACATATTCGGCGGCGTGGGCTGAGACGCGCAACAGCGCTTCTACTCGTGAGCCAAAGCGGATGCCGACGCTGTTTTCCAGCTCCGCCAGCACCTCGGTATGGGGTTCAAAACGGAGAGTCGTGCTTTTCAGGTTTTCTATTCGCGCCACTTCAAACGCTTTCAGCCGCCCATTTTCCACCGCCGCCAGATACCAGAGACCGTACTGGTTAATCAGCCGATAGGGCTGTGCGCACCGGGGTTTATCGCGATAGTGATATTCCACTTCGCAATGCCCGGTGATGGCGCGATTAAGCTGATTAAGGACATCTTCAATTTGCCGGTTCTCCCGGCTACTCGGCGCGTGAAAGGTAATATTGCTGCGGTGCTGCATACTGTTACGCAGTGACTGACCATCATTACGCGGAAAAAGGTGCGCCACGCCGGTAAAATCGGCGAACTCCGCCAAATGGCCGTTATGCAAGGCAGGAAGAAGATGGACGCTGAGTTTATACCGCCCCGGCGAAACCTGATCGAGAATATGCCCAAGCCGTGCCAGATCGCGATAAGCCGTACGTTCAGTGATACCGAATTTTTCGCACAGCCACGCCTTATCAATGATCTTTCCCTGATACAACGCCGCGAAGATCTCGCACAGCCGCTCAATCAACGGGTCGTGTTTTCTGTCGTGACTTTCCTTCATTGTGACGGGTTCCGGAATACTAAGTCTCAGAAGACGTTAACGGTTACGGCCTGACCCTTGCGCCACGGCCCTGCTATCCAGGTAAAACCTTGTTTTTTCATAGTGGTTAACGGCAGTAATGCGAAAAACTAAAATGAAATTTCTGCCCAAAGCGCAACAATTACACAATGCCATGATTTCGCTCAGGGAAAGATAAACGATCGCCCTGACAGGGCGTGTCACTCAGGTGTTTTTTGCACGTTACCGCTGCGTTTACTTCAACAAAGTATCAACAAGTCCGCCGCTTACATTGTTCCTTTCCGGCGTGATACCGATAATCGCTATTTACTTATGTATATAACGAGAGAGCAATGAAGCGTGTATTGACAGGAAAATGGGCAGTGGTTATGGCTCTGGTGGTGTTTACCGTTGCGCCCGCGATGGCAAAAGATATCCGCGTAACGTACGCCGGTTCGATGGGCAAAGTAATGGATCAAGGCTTAGGGCCGGTGTTCGCAAAAGCGCAGAATGGCGATTATCAGGGGCAAGGACAAGGTGCGTACGGTATGGCGCGTCTGCTGGCGAGCCATAAGCTAACGGCGGATGTGTTTGTTTCGATTAACCCAGGCCCGATGCAGATCCTGAAAGACGCGGGCTTAATCGACGATGCCGTACCGGTCGCCAGCACTAGCATGGTGGTGGCCTACAGCCCGCAAGGGAAGTACGCTGCGCAATTTGCAAAGGCCAATGAAAAACATGACGCTTCCTGGCTGACACTGCTGGCGCAAAAAGATGTCCATTTTGGTCGTACCGATCCGTATGTTGACCCGAAAGGGCAGAACATCGTCTTTACGCTGCTGCTGGCGGAAAAATATTATAACCAGCCAGGTATGGCGGAAAAAGTGCTGGGAGAGTTGCAAAACCCGGAACAGACTCATCAGGAAGGCGGTTTGCTGGCGCGCCTGGAAAGCGGGCAAATTGATGCCGCTGCCGGATACGAGAGCGAAGTTCGCTCCGCGCACCTGCCGTATGTGGCACTGCCAGATGAGATCAACCTCAGCAACCCGGCGCTGGCGAAACAGTGGTATGACACCGTGAGCTTCACCATCAAAGACAGCGCGGGTAACGATCAAGTGCTGCATACCCAACCGATGGTTTTCTACGCCGCCGTGCTGAAGAATGCGCCAAATGGCACCGATCAGGCGAAAAAATTCGTCGCATTTATGCAAAGCGCGCAAGGCCAGAAAATCCTTAATCAGTATGGTTACGCCGCGCCGAAAGGCGATGCGCTGTATCGTTGATGCGCGCGACCAGGCGAGTGGCGGGCTGGCTGTCACTCCCCGCATTGCTGCTGCTCAGTATTCCGTTTGTTACCCTGCTGCATGAAACGCCGTGGGGTCATTTCAGGCTTGCCTGGCGGGATGAGAATGCGATTGCCGTGTCGCTTGGCCTCGGGCTGCTGGCGCTGTGCCTGATTATCGTCATTGGGCTGCCGGTGGCATGGTGGTTGGCGCAAGCACGCGGGCGCAGACGTGTCATCACCGAGTTGCTGGTGATGATCCCACTGCTGACGCCGCCGCTGTCGATGGGCATTCTGCTGGTATCCGCATGGGGTCCTTACGGCGTTTTCGGTCACTGGCTGACAGAGGCAGGCCTGACGCTGGTCAACAATCCCGCAGCGTTTGTGCTGGCGCAAATCTATGGCGCACTGCCTTATTTTATCGTGGTGGCACGCAGCGCATTTAGCACCGTGCCGAAAGCGATCCTCGAAGCGGGTCAAACCCTTGGCGCAGGCAGCTGGCAGCGGTTTCGTTACCTGGCTCTGCCGCTGGCGCTGCCGGGGCTTGCCTCCGCCGTTGCGCTGGCATGGGTGCGGGCAGTGGGCGAGTTCGGCATCGTAATGATCTTCGCCTATTTTCCGCAGGGTATTCCGGTCAAGCTGTACACGAATCTGCAAAACGACGGTGTGGCTTCGGTGTATACCCTGCTGTGGTTACTGCTGGTCGTCACCCTGCCGCTGCCGATGATCTGTATGGCGCTGGGCAAGCGGGCGCAAATCAATCAACCGTGAGACCTAGCGCAGCGTATAACCGCCGTCGCAGTAGAGCGTACTGCCGGTCATGTTTTTATTGTCCAGCAAGAACAGTGCAGAATCGGCCTGCTCTTCCACCGTACCGGGGCGTTGTACCAGCGTCACACTGTTCCAGTAATCGTATGCCGCTTCCCGCTGGCTGGCTTCGCGGTTGCGCCACAGTTCGCTATCGGTGGTTCCCGGCGACAGGCAATTAACCCTGATGGGTCGCAACTCCACCGCGAGTCCGCGTGCCAGCCCTTCCAGCGCGGCGTTACACGCGGCGTAGGCCGGTGCGCCAATCGGTCTGGCCGATGCTGCGCCAGACATCAACACCACAGAGGCGGATTTGTCCAGATACGGCAGTGCTTCGAACACTGCCCAGTACTGCGCCCAGAATTTGGCATCGAACAACCCTTCCGATGTTGCAACATCACCATCACGAAAGTGACCGGTCGAATAGGATGCCGCGGGCGTAAACAGCCCCGACAGCGGCTCAACCCCGTCGAAGAAGGTACGCAGCGAGACACGATCGGTAATATCAACGATGCCTCCGGTGGCATTCTTGCCCAGCTGTTCCAGCGCGGTGTGAAGCTTCTGCTCGCTGCGCCCGCCAATCAGCACGCGGTTGCCGCGCGCGACTAGCTTACTCGCCAGCGCGAATCCAATGCCCGACGTGCCGCCAATTATGGCGTAGTTAAGTTGCGTCATTGCCTGCTTCTCTTTGTTTTCAAAGAAGGTATTGAAGCCTGGATCGGTGCGCGGTTCTATCTCAATTGCGCATAAGGTTATGCAGCCCGGCTGCGGGTGCCGCCGGGCAATGGGGGTTACGCGCCTGCGTTATTCAGCGCGGCGATTTCATCGGTGGAGAGGTTTAACGACACGGCGGTGACAAAGCTGTCGATATGCGCCAGTTTGGTGGCACTGGCAATCGGTGCGGTAACGCCCGGTTGCTGAATCAGCCACGCCAGCGCCACTTCGGCGGGTTTCACATTGTGGCTGGCCGCCACGCTTTCCAGCGCCTCAACAATGGCGAAACCTCGCGGGTTCAGATATTTGGCGATGCCCTGCCCGCGCTGGCTTTGGCTCAGATCTTTTTCGCTGCGGTATTTGCCGGACAAGAAACCGGACGCGAGGCTGTAATAGGTCACCACGCCAATATTTTCCCGTATCGTTAAATCCTGCAATGCGCCTTCAAAGCTGGAACGGTCATAAAGATTGTATTCCGGTTGCAGCACCTGGTAGCGAGGCAGGCCTTTGGCGTCTGCCACTTTTAGCGATTCGCCCAGTTGTTCGGCGTTCAGGTTGGATGCGCCAATGGCGCGGATTTTCCCGGCTTTCAGCAGTTTTTCATACGCGCCGAGCGTTTCGTCATAAGCGGTTTCGCTGTCTGGCCAGTGTGAGAAATAGAGATCGATATAGTCCGTTTGCAGGCGGCGTAACGAATCTTCCACCGCCTGGGTGATCCAGCGCGCGGAAAGGCCTTTTTTACCCGCTTCGCCCATATCGGCGCCGACTTTGGTAAACAGCGTGACTTTGTCGCGCGCGCCAGGATGCGCCGCCAGCCAGTTGCCAATAATGGTTTCCGATTCGCCGCCTTTATTGCCCGGCGCCCAGCGCGAGTAAACATCGGCGGTATCGATAGCGCTAAAACCCCTTTCCAGCAGCGCATCCAGCAAGCTGAAGCTCTGCTTTTCATCGACCGTCCAGCCAAAAACGTTGCCGCCGAAAACCAGTGTCGGGATCTGTAATCCTGTTGTACCCAGTGAACGTAAAGCCATGTGCTGATACCTCCGTAAGAGTGCGTAATATCCTGTGCAAAGAGGTTAATCCTGGCGCGCAGTGGCGTACATTTTTTGGTCATCCGTGCGGTTTAAAAGCCGGGTGAGTGTGCAGCAACGCGGTGATCGGCCGCAGATGTTCGCGCAGCACGCTATGCAGATGGCGAATTGCCGGGGAAAACTGTTTGCGATGCGGGCAAATCAGATTCAGCGGCGTGGCTTCGCCGGGGTGTTGTGGCAACAGTACTTCCAGTCGCCCTGCCAGCACATCGGCGCTGATATCGATCCACGATTTATAAATAATCCCCATGCCTTCCAGCGCCCAACGCCGGGCAACATCAGCGTCGTCGCACAGCATCCGGCTTTTGACGATCAACTGGCGGCGCATGCCGTTTTCCGGAAAGCTCCATTTGTCATACACCTGGCTGTTCATGGTGAAGAGTAAACAGTGGTGATTGACCACGTCATCGAGCGTTTGCGGGCGTCCGTGCTGCGCCAGGTAAGCCGGTGACGCCGCCAGCACACGACGGTTATCCTCCGCCAGCGGCAAGGCGACATAGCTGTTGTTGTCCAGCACGCCGTAACGAATGGCGATATCGACCGGATCGCGAAAGACATCGCTGATTTGATCGGACAGCGAAAGCCGCAGCGACACTTTGGGGTGCTGCTCGCAAAAGCGCGTAATCAGCGGCAGCAGCACATTGCGGCCAATATCGGAAGGCACCGCCACGCGCAGTTCGCCCTGAATCTCTTTATCGCCGCTGTGCAGACTCTCCGCACCGGCCGCGACAACCGCCAGCATCTCCTGGGCGAAAGGGAGATATTTTTCCCCTTCGGCGGTGAGGCGCAAACTGCGCGTGGATCGGACAAACAGCCGTTTATCCAGATCGCGCTCCAGCCGGTGTACCGCCGCGCTCACCTGGCCTGGCAACAGCCCGGCTTCGCGCGCCGCGTTTGAAAAACTTCCCAGTAGCGCTGAACGGACGAACAGCGTGACATCTTCCAGCCGAATCATGGTTTCTCCGCAGGATGAATAACAGGCGAGTGGCTTCTCTGTTTTGCCAGAAAACAGCGTCCTGGCAAACACCATTTTCACTCGCCGAGTGAAAGTGCTGCCTTTTTACACCGATTTATCTTGTGCCGCTTTGTGTTTATTCTCGTCACACTCTACGGGACGGTTCGCCCCGAATTTTTCATCTATTGCGCAGGAGAACGACAATGACACTTGATGATGCGGTAATTGCCCGCCATACCGTGAAAGCCTTTGAACCCGGCAAAACGCTGCCGCAGGATAAAATCGACACCTTGCTCAACGTGCTGCAAAACAGCCCCTCTTCAGTGAACTCGCAACCGTGGCACTTTGTGGTCGCCTCCACGCCGGAAGGCCGCGCGGCAATGGCGAAATCCGCCACTGCGGCGTTCATCTATAACGAGCCGAAAATCGTCAATGCGTCTCACGTTATCGCCTTGTGCATCCGCAGCGATCTTGATGAGCAGCACCTGCAAAATGTACTGGAACAAGAGCAGAAAGATGGTCGCTTTAAAGACGAAGCGGCAAAAGCGGGTCAGGATAAAGGCCGCCGTTCGTACGTAGCGATTCACCGTTATGAGCAGCGCGATCTGCCGCAGTGGATGGAAAAACAGGTTTATCTGGCGCTTGGCGGCCTGCTGCTGGGTGCGGCAATGCTGGGGATTGATGCCACACCGATGGAAGGTTTCGACCAGCGCGAACTGGATCTCTCCCTCGGCCTGCGTGAGAAAGGGCTGACCAGCGTGGTGCTGGCGTCGCTCGGTGTTCGCAGCGACAACGATTTCAACGCCGCGCTGCCAAAATCGCGCCTGTCGCGCGACGAGATTTTCACCTTTATTTAAGCTCCAGCGCTTCGGTATGCCTCTCCTCGCCGGGAGAGGCATGGCACGTCCTAGCAATTCCCGCGGGTGTTAGCCAAAAAGCGACAGGTCAAATCGTCGCTTTTTGTGCATTCAGGCCCGGTACGAGGATCACTTTGCGGCAATCTTCGGCATGTTTATCGAAGATGTCATAGCCGCGAGCGGCCTCTTCCAGCGGCAGGTGGTGCGTAACGATTTCTTCCGGTTTCAAATGGCCAGACTCAATCAGCGGTAACAAATCCGGCAGATACGCATGCACATGCGTCTGGCCCATTTTGAACGTCAGCCCTTTGTCGAAAGCATCGCCAAACATAAACGCATGGATAAAACCAGCATATACGCCCGGCACGCTGACAATCCCGCCGCGTCGCGTAGCGGCGATCGCCTGGCGGAGCACTTTCCCGCTACTGCCTTCGATTTTCAGCGTACTGAGCACCGTTTCGGTGGTGCTACCTTTGGCTTCGAATCCCACGGCATCGATAACGGCGTCAACGCCACGGTGACCCGCCGTGTTTTCAATAATCCAGGCCGCAGGATCGTCATTGTTATCGAAGTTAATCGGTATCACGCCATAGCGATCGCGGGCAAAAGCCAGCCGGTAGTCGCTGTCATCAATCATAAAGATCTGTTCGGCTCCCTCCAGACGCGCGCAGGCCGCCGTGAGTAAACCGACTGGCCCGGCACCGTAAATCGCCACGCTGGAGCCGGGTTTCACCTCGGCGTTTTTCACCGCCTGCCAGGCGGTAGGCAGAATATCGGAGAGAAACAGCACTTTCTCATCAGCCAGTTTGTCCGGCACTTTAAACGGCCCGGTGTTCGCTTTCGGCACGCGCACATATTCGGCCTGGCCGCCGGGAATACCGCCGTATAAATCGCTGTAACCGAACAGCGCCGCAGGCGGCGTGATGCCCTTGCGGTTCAGCGCCGCGCCTTTGCCGGAATTGGTTTGTTCACAGGCCGAGTACTGGTGAAGTTTGCAGAAAAAGCACTCCCCGCAGGCAATGACAAAAGGGATCACTACCCGGTCGCCTTTGCTGACAGCATGGACGCCCGGCCCGGTTTCCACCACTTCGCCCATAAATTCATGACCGAATATATCGCCGTGATTGGTGCCCGGTATTTTCCCGTGATAAAGATGCAGATCGGAACCACAAATTGCCGTTGCGGTAACGCGAAGAATAATATCGTCTGAAGATTCAATAACCGGATCGGGGCGGTTATCAACGCTAACTTTATGCGCGCCGTGATAAGTCAGTGCTCTCATATATCCTGTTCCTTATAAGGTTCAGACAGAACTGATAAGCATAGAACAGACCAGAGCAGAGAAATAAAATAAGCAGTAATTCTTAATGTCAGCGAAACGGTTATTTTTGGTCACAACAACATTGCTTGTTAAATTACCGCTTCGCTGATTAAAAAGATGAATATTAATTATTCGGCAGTAATAGAGAGATTATTTTTCTCTATTTCTGGCTGGAGCCGTAACGCCAGCCAGAAATAAAAAGACCATTATTTATTCTGCCATTCCTACCAAATGACACGCCACATGATGCCCTGGTTCCACTTCACGCAGCACCGGGATTTCAGCGCGGCATTGGGCGGTCGCCAGCGGGCAGCGCGACGAGAAACGGCAGCCGGACGGCGGGCGCGACGGATCGGGAATTTCCCCCTGCACCACAGCGACGGGTTCGCTATCCGGGTCGAGCGTTGGCACCGCCGCCAGCAATGCCTGGGTGTAAGGGTGCAGCGGCCGGTTAAACAACGTGTCGCGGCTGGCGGTTTCCACCAGTTGCCCGAGGTACATCACCGCGACGTCATCGCACAGGTGTTCCACCACGCCCAAATCATGGGAGATAAACAGGAATGTCACGCCGCGATCGTCGCGAAGGTCGGCAAAGAGATTAATGATTTGTGCCTGAATGGATACATCCAGCGCCGAAATCGGCTCATCGGCAATGATGAAATCCGGATTGAGGATCAGCGCGCGCGCAATGCCAATACGCTGGCGCTGCCCGCCGGAAAACTCGTGCGGGAAACGGTTGTAGTGCTGCGGCGCCAGCCCGCAAATCTTCATCACGTCCAGCACCTTGAGCATAAGCTCTGCCCGGCTGCACAGCTTATGCTCAAGCATCGCTTCGCCAATCGCATCGCCCACGCGAATACGCGGGTTCAGGGAACTGTACGGGTCCTGAAACACCAGCTGGATTTTCGGGCGCAGCGCGCGCATCTGTTTCGCGCTCAGATCCTGCAGCTCCTGGCCGCGATACTTCACGCTGCCTGCGGTTTTGTCGTACAGCCCAAGCAAGGTGCGGCCAACGGTGGTTTTACCGCTGCCGGACTCGCCCACCAGCCCGAAAATCGTCCCCTGGCGAATCTTAAAGCTGACGCCGTCCACGGCGCGTAGCTCTCCGGTTTGCTGGCCAAACAGCCCGTCACGCAGCGGGAAGTGCTTTTTCAGCCCTTCCACTTCAATGACATATTGCTCACTCATGCGGTTGGCTCCAGAAGCGTACTGTGAATACACGCGGCTTGCCGCGTCTGGCCGATAAGCGGCGGGATCCCCGCCCGGCATGCGTCGGTCGCCCGCTCGCAGCGATCGTAAAAGGCGCAGTACGGCGGCAGCGCAGCGAGATCCGGCACCTGGCCGGGAATGGAGTAGAGCCGACGCCTGCGCTCGCCCGGAACAGGACGTGCCGCGATCAGCCCTTTGGTGTACGGATGCAGCGGGTTACGCAGCACATCGGCCGTCGGGCCTTGTTCAACAATGCGCCCGGCGTACATCACCACCACGTGCTCCGCCATTTGCGCGATCACGCCTAAATCATGGGTAATGAGCATCAGCGCCATCTCATGCGCCCGCGCCTGGTCGCGCAGCAGCCGCAAGATTTGCGCCTGTACGGTAACATCCAGCGCGGTGGTCGGTTCGTCGGCGATCAGCAGTTTTGGCTGGCAGCTCAGCGCCATGGCAATCATGATGCGTTGCAACATGCCGCCGGAGAGCTGATGCGGGTAGCTGCTCATCAGGCTCTCCGCCCGCGCAAGCCCCACCTCGGTGATTAACTGCGTGGCATGCGCCCACGCCGCTTTGGGCGTTTCACCGCGATGGCGAATCAGCGGTTCGCAAAGCTGCTCGCCAATGGTCAGCACCGGATTAAGCGCGGTCATCGGCTCCTGGAAAATCATCGCCAGTTGGTTGCCGCGCAGACCCGCCATTTTTGACGGCTTCAGGCGCAGCAGATCGGTGCCCTGAAACAGGATTTGCCCGCCGTCGATGCGTGCCGCTTGCGGTGGTAACAACCCCATCAGCGACATGGCGGTGACGCTTTTACCGCAGCCGGACTCGCCCACCACGCCGATAGTTTGCCCGGCGTTGATGGTGAACGACACGTCCTGCACGGCGCGCACGCGCCCCTGATCGCCGGCAAAAGAGAGGGACAATTGATTAAAGGTGACCAGCGGTTCGCTCATTTCACGCTCCGTTTCATCTTCGGATCCAGCGCATCACGCAGGCCGTCACCCAACACGTTAATCGCAATCACGGTAATAAAAATGGCAATACCCGGCGGCATCCACAGCCACGGGCGGCGCTGAAAATCAATCAGGCTGTTGGCGGCGTCCATCATGTTGCCCCACGATGGCGTGGGCGGCACCACGCCAAGACCGAGATAGCTTAGCGCGGACTCCATCAGAATAGCGTTCGCCACCGCCATCGTCGCCATCACCACCAGAATCGGGATGGTATTCGGCAATAAGTGACCAAACAGACGGCGACGCGACGACAAGCCCAGCACCTGCGTCGCCAGCATAAAATCGCGCTCGCGCAGGGAGAGAATTTGCCCGCGCACCAGCCGCGCCAGTTTCGGCCACTCCAGCAAACTGAGCATGACAACCACCATGTAGATGCGTGATTCAGCGGAGAAATCGAGTTCCGACAGCATCGCACCGGCGACAATCAGCAGCGGTAAACTCGGAATGGTCATCACCAAGTCCGCCAGCCGCATAATCAGTTTGTCTGTCCAGCCGCCCGCATAACCGGAGACCGCGCCCAGCAGATAGCCGAGCGCCACGGAGAGCAGCATGGTCAGCAGACCAATAATCAACGAAATGCGCCCCGCCAGCAGCAGGCGGGTATAGACATCGCGGCCCAGAAAATCAGTGCCCAGCCAGTGCTCCGCACCGGGGGGCTTGTTGATCATCAGCGCGTCGGTGGCGTCGTTTTTCCACGGCGACCAGAGCGGCCCAATCACGCACCAGATTGTCATTACCACCAGCAAAAACAGGCACAACATGGCTAAATGATTATGGCGCAGCGCTTTCCAGGCTTGCCGCCACGGTGAAGGTGTGGCCTGTGCCAGCGCCGGGATTTCCGCTTTACGAAGGCGACGATTGGTTGAAAAAAGCGAACCGAACATCACGACCTCACCCGAATACGTGGATCAGCCCACGCGTAAAGCACATCGGCAATCAGGTTGCCAAGAATGGTTAGCACCGCCAGGAACAGGGTAAAACCCATCAGCACCGGGTAATCGCGCGCCGCCAGCGAATCGATATGAATATGTCCCGCGCCCGGCCAGTTAAACACTTTTTCGGTAATGATCGCGCCCGAAAACAGCCCCGGCAGCTCAAACCCGAGCAGGGTAATAATTGGCAGCAACGCATTACGCAGCGCGTGTTTAAAAATCACCGTCCGTTCGCGCAGCCCTTTGGCGCGCGCGGTGCGGATAAAATCCATCTTCACCACATCCAGCATACTGGCGCGGAAATAGCGTGTCAGACTGCCCGCCTGCAACATCACCAGTGCCAGTACCGGCAGCACCAGGTGCGCCGCCACCTGCATCACCCACGCCCAGCCGCCTTCGTCGCTGCCGGTATTGGTCATACCGCCGACCGGCAGCCAGTGCAGATCCACCGCAAACCACTTAATCAGCAACAGGCAGAGGAAAAAGGTCGGAAAAGACATGGCGGCAAACACCACCACGCTCACCAGGTGATCGAACAGCGAGTTGGGTTTCAGCGCCGAGGCGATACCCACCGCCAGGCCGATGCCCCAGTAAAACACCAGCGCCACACTTGCCAGCAGGAACGAGTTCCAGATGTACTGGTTAAGCAACTGGCTCACCGGAATTTGGTATTGCAACGAGAAGCCTAAATCACCGCGTAATAACTGGCCGAGCCAGTGCAGATAGCGGGTGAATAGTGGTTGATCGAGGCCATAAATGGCTTTCAGTTCAGCGGCGCGGGCGGCGGTCAGCGTGACGTTGCCGTCGATAAAGTCGCCCGGCGTTTTGGCAAACAGCATGAAGATAATCAGCGAAGCCAGCAGCAGCATGGGAATAGTTTGCAGCAGCCGCCTCAGGATAAAATTTCGCATAGTGCTCTCATGGCAACTGCCGGGACGCCCCGGCAGTTGTGATGGTGTTACTTAACGATTTTCACATCCGGCAGGCTGCCGGTCAGGCCGTTGTAGATATCCGGTTTAAAACCGGTGACGCGGGCGCTGCTGGCCGACAAAATCTCGCGGTTGCCCAGCAGGATCACCGGCGGATCATCTGCCAGCACTTTATACAGCTGGTGGTAAATCGGTTTACGTTTTTCCACATCCAGCACCGCGTTACCTTCGTTAATCAGCTTATCGACCTGCGGATTGTTATAGCCGGACTCTTTCGCTTCCGTGCTGTAGTAATCCCACACGCCGTCATGCGGATCGTTTAACGTGCTGGTGCTAAAGGAGGCGAGGTCATAATTGCCGGCTTTACGCTGCGCCATCAGGGCGTTGAAGTCGACAACCTGCGGTTTCAGCAGCACGCCAATCTGTTGCCAGTTCTCTTTGGCAATCGGGATCAGCGCGTCGTTCAGCACTTTCTTGCTCACCAGCAAGGTCAGTTCCAGGCGTTTGCCGTCTTTCACACGGATGCCGTCCGGCCCCGGTTTCCAGCCCGCTTCATCCAGCAGTTTTTTCGCTTGCGCCGGGTCGAATTTGTACGGGTTAACCCCGTCAGTGTTATAGGCCCAGGAGATCGGCGCAATTGGCTCAATCGCCACTTTGCCGTACCCCTGATACACCACATCAATCAGCTTCTGGCGATCAAGGCCGTAAATCAGCGCCTGGCGTACTTTCACGTCCTGCAACGCCGGGCGACGCACGTTGAATTCCACTTTACTGTAATCGCTGGAACCGTACAGGTTGATATTGGCGAAGCCGAGCATTTTCAGCTGTTCAATATCATCCGGGCGCGAGGTGAACGCATCGTAGTCCGTCTCGCCGGTCTGGAACAGCTGGAAATTGGTGGACGGATTGGTCACGCGGTAGATAAAGCGCGGCGTTGGCGGTGTGCCACGGTAGAAATGGGTGTTGGCGTGGAAACGGATCTCCTGACCTGGAATGTATTTCTCATAGACATACGGCCCGTTGCCCAGCGGTTTGCCGTGCAGTGTGCGCAGGTAATCCAGGTTGCCGCGCTGATAATCCTTGCCGTAATAGGCTTTGGACAGCACCGGCCCGCCGATTTTCGCCAGCGTTGTGGCACCTGGCTGGGTGGTGGTGACTTGCAGCGTTAACGGATCAATCACTTTCAGGCCGCTGACGCTGTCCGCTTTCCCGGCTTTGTATTCCGCGCCACCCGCGATATTCGCCAGCGTGATATCCGTGTCGCCATCATATTTCGGGTCGTAAAGCACCGTCAGGGTAAAAGCCACGTCTTCGGCGGT
Organism: Kosakonia sp. LAM2021; assembly: GCF_016620385.1. Taxonomy (NCBI): domain Bacteria; kingdom Pseudomonadati; phylum Pseudomonadota; class Gammaproteobacteria; order Enterobacterales; family Enterobacteriaceae; genus Kosakonia; species Kosakonia sp. LAM2021. The sequence goes on along the minus strand of NZ_JAENHT010000002.1, from coordinate 109,105 downwards.
CAGCGGCGAGCCGTCGCTGAAAGTCAGATTCGGGCGCAGCTTGATGGTGTAGACCTTGTTATCCGGGCTAACCGTCCAGCTTTCGGCCAGGCCCGGTACCAGTTTGCCATGGCTGTCCCAGTCGATCAGGCGCGAGAAGATGACGTTGGTGACGTTTTCATCCCAACCATTGACGAAGAAGTAGGGGTTAAAAATCCCCTGCGGCTCCGAAATACCGGCGACCACCGTGTCTTTGCGCAGCTTCGCCGCCGCCGGGATCTGGCTGGCATCTGTCGCCGGTGTGATGCCTTCTTTTAAGGTTTCGTCGGCGAACGAGGCAGACGAGAAAGCCACCACACTGCTGAGTAGCGCGATTTTCAGCGCGAGGGTGAAGCGCGTGGGTTTCGTTTTTAAGCTATTCACAAAGCTGGCCAAAATTGCTCCCTCATCAAATGATTGCGTGGAATTTACAAATAATGACGAACGATAAGAGCCGCACCGCACCCTGTCTAACAACGAAAACGTATGGCTTATAGCTAAACGTCCTTAGCAAACTTATGGCTAACGATTGGTGGGATTTAGCTAAGTAGCGTGTTTTCTGGCTTACAAGCCCACCTGCGTATGCGAATGCTATTGGATGAGGAATCATAATAATGAGGACAACACCGTAAAGTGAGCATCATAAAGGAACGTTCATTAGCACTATTAAGGAAATGCAGTGCATAACAACAAATATCTCTTAACATTCCCCCTGCAAGTCATTACTAAAAAATATAAACCTTCAACCCCATCTAAAGCAGAATAGTTATTTAAAAAGTGCAATCTTAAATTAATTCTATGTTTAATTATAAAAACCAGACATTATGCTCACATAGAAGCCTTGGTTAATTAAAGTCGCCCTGAAAAATCTCTCAATGCTATATTGATATATTCTGTATGCTCAAAATAGCTCATAAGAAAATCGAAATCAAAGAAAGGCGATTTTATATTATTAAAGACATCATGCTCAATGAACGCATCTCTTTGTTTATTGAGTATCTCTTGTGTTTTATTAATTATTTTAACCTCTTCCATATTAAAAGTATTTTTAAAATCTTGCATTTGCAATAGAACGTCTCGGTCTTCGAACTGAATACTTAAACTACCCGAGAAAAATATATACAATCCTATGTTGGAATCCGTGTAATCTAAACTCTTTCCAGAAAGCCAAACATATTTACTTCCGGTAGAAAAAGATACGGGAAGTGTGTGATAAATTTTTCCTGACCCATTATCGAGACACATACAATATGTGACATCCCCTTCGGCAACTATTTTTGCCTTTCTCAACAAGAATGATGCTACTGAATCCTCACTATCATACCTGTCAGCAAATTTAGCAATTACTCCTTCAGGATTTTCAGCAATGGCATGACAACACCAAAGATTTTTATCAGCGTTTATTTCAAGGTTTTCTACACTCACAACGATTTTGTCAGTCTCACCACAGGGATCTATCGCAAAGTAAGAATACAACCCAGAAGAATTATCCAGGTTAAGCAAAGACGGATACCCCTCGGTGATATTGATTTTGTAATTCATTACTGCCCCCTTACTTTGAAGAAATACACCTGAAGATATTTCACTATTGATTGGTATTATTCTATCTAACAGAGTGCGAGTTTGATACTAAAGCAATTCCTTTCACAACAAAATTTGGTCATTTTTGTGATCAATTTGCAAATTTAACTTAACAATGCAAAATAAGTTACTGAGAATAAATACTAGCGCTACGATAGTATGATGCTGAATAAGCGAAAGCAAAAAATAGCATCTTCAATAATGCGTTGTAGTCGCCTTTATAAATATTAAAAAGGAACAAATCTTATTTTATGATCAATAACGTGACTTTTAATCGCTATATTATTATTTTCGCTATAACTAAAATAGCGAGAAAGGTATGAATGATCATGAAAAGGACTTTGAATATTATTTAAATGCAACGCATCAAAATCTCTTTTTTTGAGATCAATAAATAACTCCTGTGCTTTATTTAATGCTTTCGCAGACTCAATAGTTATGTTGTTCTCAAGTTCGATGGATTGAGAAATTATATCGAACTCATCGAATTCCAGGAATAATTTTCCTGTAGCAATAATTGTTAACCATACCATGGTGTTATGGTAGTCTGCACTTCTTCCAGCAAGAAAAATGTATTTATCACCAATATCAAAACCACAATCATCAGAGTGATAATGATTTTCTCCTCCTTTTTCCAACACCATAAAGACACTTCTTTTATCCATCAGCACTCTTGCCCGTTTTAATACCACAGTGAATATGCATTCTGGCTGATTAATATCCACTTCTTTTAACAATGTAGCTATTATGCTATTTGGATTCTGATTTAAAATTGGAGAAAACCAAATATCTTCATACATATTTATTTCGATATTTTCCAGGATTATAACAAATTGCTCATTCCCCCATGAAGATATTTCAGGAAAGGTAATGTAATTATGTAATCCAACATCACTATCCATACAGATAAATCGTTCATAACTATCTGTTATATCTAATACATATCTCTCCATTTTTCACTTCCTTTTAATGTTGTATACACCTGAGATCGGTCTGTTCCCTGCACCTATTTTTAACTTTTCTCCAGCCTGCGGGGCGGATCAGAATCCTTGAGAGAATACCCAACTAAAAAATGTCAATTTAGGTTAAATTTCATTTAATTATCCGTTTTGAGTATAATCCTATCAAAGAAATTACAAAGCACCATCCTTCGGCGTAAATATTATATCCGAATTAAAATTTAGGATTAGACAAAGATATATCCACTTAACAACAGCTAACGTCGAAAAGGATAGACTCTATACATCAATAAAAAAGCCCCCGACCGGAGGCTTTCAAAAAAGCGATTAGCGTTTGCTGACATCGGGAATAATTAAATCCCCGCGCACCCGGTAAGCACCCAGCACGCTCTGCGTTTTTTCATTTAGCCAGGCGACAATGCGCGCTGCCATCGCGTCCATCGAATATTCGATAGCCGGAATGGTAGGAATGCCTGGCAAATGCAGTGAACCGGCGAGGCTGAAGACCATAATGTCGCCCGGCACCGATTTATTAAACGCCTGCAATTGCGGGATCACGCGCTGGGCTTCCTGCTCGTCCGCCACCAGCAACGCGTTGAAATTCAGGGTGGTGGCGTTATTGAGCAGCACCTGCAACGCAACAGAGGACGTGGTGTCATCCATAAACACCAGGTTGCGGTTAAACGGCAGGAAATTATTTTCCAGCGCCAGCTTATAGCCGTGCAGCACTTGATCGGCTGCGGCGGTACGCGGGTGAATAAGCGCAATTTGTCGGCGGCTCTGGCTAATCAGGTAGTTACAGGCCGTTTCGGCGGCGAAGGCGTGATCAAATTGAATACAGTTGGGCGTGGCGTCGGCAGACTCAACGCAATCCACCAGGATGACGTTTTCATCGTCAATTTTGAGCGGAAAACGCGCGCCGATGATCAGCACATCGTCACACAGCCCGCAGGTCAGCTCATCCAGCGCACTCATCACTTCCGCTTTGGTATTGGCGAAGCGCAGCAGCAGATGTTTCTGGCTCTGGCTTAAATGCTTTTCCAGCGCGTAGAGGTAGCCGGTGGTTTGGTTGATATTGTCCTGGGCGCAGATAACACCGATGCAGCCTGTCGACTGGCTGAGCAATGACTGCGCGATAACATTGGGCCGATAATTCAGCTCTTCGACCGCTTTCAGCACCGCGAGGCGACTGGCTTCCTTAACGCCGCGCGAACCGCTCAACACCCGTGAGACTGTGGCTTTCGACACCCCAGCTAAACGTGATACATCGTTGATTGTAGACATCTTTCTCCCCTGACAGACGCACATTGCGCCCGCAAAATCTAAATACTTCAACGGCTAATATATAACCACACGCAGTATAACGGTTTCGCTTTTTGATGGAAACCGATTTTCCGTTTTGCGCTTTTTGTTCTCAACAGAGTGCCAAATTCCGTGACGCAAATCCAATTACGGCATCAGATAATTCATAGACATTGACAGCTATCACACTTCTGCGGCGAACAAATGGAAACCGGTTTCCATATGATATCCAATCGACCCCGCAATAACTTTTTACACTTCGAGGATGGTTAACGATGTTCAGGATTATGTTGTGCTGTTCAGCCGGTATGTCCACCAGCTTACTGGTGAGGAAAATGCTGGAAGCCGCGAAGGAGCGCGATATACCGGTAGAGATCGACGCGTATGGCGTCGCGGAGTTCGACACGCAATTTCCGCGTTACCAGGTCGTGCTTCTCGGACCGCAAGTCAAATACATGTTAAACACGCTGTCAGAAAAGGCCGCCGCTCAGGGCATTCCGGTCCAACCCATCAACCCGATGGACTACGGAATGCAACGTGGCAATGAGGTACTGGACTATGCACTGTCGCTCATAGAAGCGGCGCATTAAAAAGGTGTTCTTATGAGTTCCTTATATCAATCAATGATTACGGTTATTGAGCAAAGTATTACGCCGCTGGCCGGTCGCCTCGGGCAACAGAAGTACGTTATCGCTATTCGCGACGGTTTTACCGCCGCACTGCCGTTTATGATCATCGGCTCGTTTATGCTGGTGTTTATCTTCCCGCCGTTTTCCGCCGACACCACCGTTGGTTTCGCCCGCGCGTGGCTCGATTTCTCCACCGAATACCGCGCGCAGCTGATGCTGCCGTTTAACCTCAGCATGGGGGTAATGACCTTTTTTATCTCTGTCGGGATCGGCGCGAGCCTGGGTCGCCAGTTTAACCTCGATCCGGTGATGACCGGTCTGCTGGCGTTTATGGCGTTTTTGCTGGTTGCCGCACCGTATGCCGATGGCAAAATTTCTACACAGTATCTCTCCGGCCAGGGCATTTTCACCGCGTTGCTGACATCGATTTACTCCACCCGCGTTTACGCCTGGCTTAAGCAGCACAACATCACCATTCGCCTGCCAAAAGAGGTGCCGACCGGCGTTGCCCGTTCGTTTGAAATCCTCATTCCGGTGCTGGTGATCATTGGTACGCTGCACCCGCTGAACCTGTTTATTGAAGCGCAAACCGGCATGATCCTGCCGCAGGCGATTATGCACGTGCTGGAACCGCTGGTTTCCGCGTCCGATTCCCTGCCTGCCATTCTGCTTTCCGTGCTGCTGTGCCAGATCTTCTGGTTCGCCGGTATCCACGGTTCGCTGATTGTCACCGGCATCATGAACCCGTTCTGGATGGCAAACCTCTCCGCCAACCAGGCTGCACTGGCTGCGGGCGCTGCGCTGCCGCACGTTTATCTGCAAGGTTTCTGGGATCACTACCTGCTGATTGGCGGCGTCGGTTCCACCCTGCCGCTGGCGTTCCTGCTGCTGCGTAGCCGCGTCGCACATCTGCGCACTATCGGCAAAATGGGCGTCGTACCGAGCTTCTTTAACATCAACGAACCGATTCTGTTCGGCGCGCCGATCATCATGAACCCGATGCTGTTTGTGCCGTTTGTCTGCGTGCCGTTGGTTAACGCCGTGCTGGCTTACACCGCCACCAAAATGGGCCTGCTGGCGCAAGTCGTCTCCCTGACACCGTGGACAACGCCTGCGCCTATCGGTGCGTCCTGGGCGGCGAACTGGGCCTTTAGCCCGGTGGTGATGTGCCTGATTTGTATGGTGATGTCCGCCCTGATGTATCTGCCGTTCCTGCGTGCTTACGAGCATTCATTAATGAAAGCAGAAGAAGAAAAAGCGCAGAGCAGCGCGCCGATGACGGAAACCGTCCGCAGTAACTAAGCCGTAATGCATTAGCAGTAACGAAAAGGAGTCGGTAATGAAATACGTATTTCCCGCAAACTTCTGGTGGGGCAGCGCCTGCTCTGCGCTGCAAACCGAAGGGGAAAGCCAGCAAGGCGGTAAAAGCGCGACCACATGGGATGCCTGGCATGCCAGCCAACCGTGGCGCTTTCACCAGCAAATTGGGCCGCAAGCGACCTCGACGTTTTATCGCCACTGGCGGCAGGACATCGCGCTATTAAAGCAGCTCAAGCACAACAGCTTTCGCACCTCTATCAGCTGGTCACGGCTGATCCCGGATGGCGACGGTGAAGTGAACCCGCAGGCGGTGGCGTTCTACAACGAGGTCATCGACGAGCTGCTGGCGCAGGGTATTACGCCGTTTATCACGCTGTTTCACTTTGATATGCCGATGGTGATGCAGGAAAAAGGCGGCTGGGAAAGCCGGGAAGTGGTACAGGCTTTCAGCCGCTATGCGCAAATCTGTTTCGAGCTGTTTGGTGATCGGGTGCATCACTGGTTCACCTTTAACGAGCCGATTGTGCCGGTAGAAGGCGGTTATCTGTACGATTTCCATTACCCGAACGTGGTGGATTTTAAACGTGCGGCCACGGTGGCGTACCACACGGTACTGGCGCATGCCAGCGCGGTGAGAGCGTTTCGCGCCGGGTTTTACGCCGGTGAGATTGGCATTGTGTTGAACCTGACGCCGTCCTATCCACGTTCGCAGCACCCGGCGGATGTGAAAGCGGCGCACTATGCCGATTTGCTGTTTAATCGCAGTTTTCTCGACCCGGTACTGCGCGGCGAGTATCCCGCTGACCTGGTGGCGCTGCTGAAAGAGTATGACCAGTTGCCCACCTGCCAGCCGGACGATATCGCGCTGATTGCAGAAGGGAAAATCGATCTGCTCGGCATTAACTATTACCAGCCACGGCGGGTAAAGTGCCGGGACAGCGCGGTCAATCCCGATGCGCCGTTTATGCCGGAGTGGTTGTTTGATTATTACGAAATGCCAGGGCGCAAAATGAACCCGTACCGCGGGTGGGAAATTTATGAGCCGGGTATTTACGATATTCTCACTAACTTACGCGTCAATTACGGTAACCCACGCTGTTTTATTTCCGAAAACGGTATGGGCGTCGAGAACGAACAGCGTTTTATTGAAGATGGGCAAATAAACGATAGCTATCGTATTACGTTTGTTCGCGATCATCTTATCTGGCTGCATAAAGGAATTAGCGAAGGGTGTCATTGCCTTGGCTACCATATGTGGACATTTATTGATAACTGGTCATGGTGTAATGCCTATAAAAACCGCTACGGTTTTGTGCAATTAGATCTGGCAACGCAAAAACGTACCATTAAGAAAAGTGGAGAGTGGTTTGCCGCCACCGCTGAAAATAATGGTTTTACTCAGGATTAAATGACAATGATTGAACTCGAAGAAGCGGTAATGGAAATTATCGTCAATGCCGGACAGTCACGCAGCCTGTGCTTTGAAGCGCTGCGCGCGGCAAGGGCAGGCAATCTTGACGAAGCGCGCCAGTTGCTGAAGGAGGCGGATGGCTACTCGCGCCAGGCGCATCACATGCAAACCAAATTAATCGAACAGGATGCGGGCGAAGCCCGACAACCGATGACATTAATTATGGTACACGCGCAGGATCATTTAATGACGTCATTATTAGCGCGTGAGTTATCTGAAGAGATAATTCAGCTTCACACTTTATATCGGCAATAATTAACGGAGAAATTGATTACGGTAAATCTTAATTAAGCTGTACCCGCATTTATAAAATAAAAGCAGTTCGTAATGGTGATGGCAATAATCTCTGCCCGGTCACCCGGGATGGTTATTGTCTGAGAATAACTTACTAAATTGAGATAACCATGAGAATTAATAAAAAACTTCCAGTGGCGCTGGCGGTTGCGGCCACCCTTTGCTCTGGCTCCGTCTTCGCACAAGAGTTTACCCAAGAGCAAATCGATGCCATCGTCGCCAAGGCGGTGGATAAAGCGCTGGCGGAACGCCAGGCGAAAATGGACGCCGCGATTGATAAAAAAGCGGATGTGGTGGTGGAACCGCAAAGCGCGGCGCAAACCCCGGATTTGGCGGTGCCTTACGGCGTGAAATTTAGCGGTTACGCCCGCTACGGCGCGCACTTCCAGTCTGGCGATCAGAAATATGTTGGCGTTGATGGCTCCTATAACGGCGCGTCGGCGATTGGTCGTCTGGGCAACGAAGGCAACGGCGGTGAATTCCAGCTCTCCAAAGCCTTTAAAGGCGACAACGGCGCTATCTGGGACGTCAACGTGATGTTCGATCACTGGGGCGACGAAGTTAACCTGAAAAAAGCCTATGCCGGGGTGACCAACCTTCTGGCGTCCAACCCGAACGCCTACTTCTGGGCGGGACGTGATTTCCACCAGCGTCCACAACAGGGCATCAACGATTACTTCTGGATGAACCACGACGGCCAGGGCGCCGGGGTGAAAAACTTCGATATCGGCGGCGTGCAGTTTGACGTTGCGGCTGTCGGTTCGGTCGCATCCTGTAGCCCGGAAGTACTGGAAGATGAAGCCAACCCGTCGCGCATCACCTGTACTGGCGGCTCCAACGTCGGCGATAAAGGTAACTATGCGGTGACCTCCAAAATCCACGGTATGAAAGTCGGCCCGCTGGATCTGGAAATCTACGCTAACTACGGTTTTGACTCGAAAGCGATTGAAAGCGATGCCCGTCTGAAAGCCTGGCAAGGTGGTGCGGTGTTGAGCCACACCTACGACCACGGCATTAACAAACTGATCGCGCGCTACTCCGATAACGCGGATAACAGCGTATTTAACAAAACCGACGATCTGACCGCGATTTACGCCAGCTTCGAAGGCAGCTACAAATTCTCCCGGCAGACACAGGTGGACTACCTGCTCGCGTACCACGACTACGACAACAGCGCCAACAAAGCGGATAACCGCCGCAACTATGGCGCGATTGTCCGCCCGATGCACTGGTGGAACGATGTGCACTCCACCTGGCTGGAACTGGGTTATCAACGCGTAGATTATGATGACGGCGGTGATAACCACGGCTGGAAAGCAACCCTGTCGCAGAACATCTCTATCGCGATGGGACCGGAGTTCCGCCCGATGCTGCGCTTCTACGTGACCGGCGGCGAAGTGGATAACAAACGCACCGCACGCGTGAACGGCACCAACGACTCGACGCTCGATTCGTTTAACATCGGCGCGATGTGGGAAGCCTGGTGGTAAGGTAACAAAACCGGAGGCGGTCCCCCCTCATGCCGCCTCCGGTTAAACTCTGTACATGTGTTATGATGCGCGGCCTCACGATAAGTCATCAGCATCACAGAGTTGGGTTAGCACATGGGTTCGAGCAAGAAAGGGATGTTTTACGTCCTGGCCGCCGCCGTTTTATGGGGCAGTTCCGGGGTTTGCGCGCAGTACATCATGCAGAAAAGTCATATCGCCTCGCCGTGGCTGACCATGACGCGACTGCTGTTCACCGGGGTGATTTTGTTAACGCTGTCGTTTGTCCACGGTGACAAAATTTTCGCCATCCTGAAAAACCGCAAAGACGCCTTTAGCCTGCTGTTCTTCTCGCTGTTTGGCGCGCTGACCGTGCAGCTCACTTTCCTGCTGACAATTGAAAAATCCAACGCCGCCACCGCGACGGTGCTGCAATTTCTCTCCCCGACCATTATCGTGGCGTGGTTCGCCCTGGTGCGCAAAGCGCGCCCCACCTTCCCCGTAGCGTCGGCAATTGTCACTTCGCTTATCGGTACATTTTTACTGGTGACGCACGGCAATCTGACGTCGCTCTCTATCTCGCCTGAAGCGCTGCTGTGGGGCATTGTCTCGGCGTTTGCCGCCGCGTTTTACACTACCTACCCTTCGCAGCTGATCGCCCGTTACGGCACGTTGCCGATTGTCGGCTGGAGTATGTTGCTGGCGGGATTGATGCTGACGCCGTTCTTTGGCGGGCAGGGAAATGATGTTGTGGTGAATGGCCGCCTGCTGATGGCCTTTTTCTACCTGGTGGTGATTGGCACCGCGCTGACGTTTAGCCTCTATCTGAAAGGCGCGCAGATGATTGGCGGGTCGAAAGCCAGCATTCTGAGTTGCGCTGAACCGCTGAGCAGCGCCCTGCTGTCAGTGGCGCTCCTCGGCGTGGCGTTTTCGCTGCCGGACTGGCTCGGCACGCTGCTGATTGTCTCGTCGGTCTTGCTGATTTCCTGGGATTCGCGGCGCAAAATACGCGCCGCCTGATCCGCCGGGTTTACGCTTTTACCCGCACTTTCGCGGCCACCAGCAGCGCCGTTAACAACATCAGGCTACCGGAAAGCACCAGCGGCGAGAGTAAACCGTAGTGATCCAGCGCAAAGCCGCCAATCGCCGCGCCGCAGGTGTTGGCAAGCTGGATCACCGCCACCTGAATGGAACCGGCTTTTTCTGCCTGATCGGCAAGCGTGCGGGTGATCCACGTTGACCATCCCACCGGGATCAGCGCAAAACCCAGCCCCCAGATAATGGCGATGCCCGCCGCGACAACCTTATCGCTGCCCCACAGAATCAGCACCAGCGCGCTAATTGCCAGGGTTAATGGCGCAAGCGCTAACGCCAGTTTCACCGAGCGCTTCATTACCACCGAGGAGAATGATGTACCGACAAAGCTGGCGATACCGAAGCTCAGCAGCACTAACGTCAGCCCGTCGACGTCAAACCCGGCGAGATTCATATAAACCGGGCGAATATACGTGAAGAACGAAAACTGCCCGGCGAAGACCATAAAAATGGCGATCATCCCGGCCAGTACGCCAGGGCGCTTGAGCAGGCCGAACATGTTCTCGTGGTGCTCGGTTTTCCCCGGCAGCGATGGCAATGCCCGCCACACCCAGATGATACAGACCGCACCCATCAGCGCCGCGCCGTTAAACACATTGCGCCAGCCGATGATGCCACCAAGAAAACTGCCGAGCGGGGCGGCGATCACCAGCGCAATCGACACCGCGCCAAAAATCACCGACAGCGCTTTTGGTACGACGCGCATCGGCACCAGCCGCATGGTCAGCGACGCCGACATCGCCCAGAAACCGCCTAACGCCAGACCAAGGCAGGCCCGACCCAGCAGCAGCAGGGTGAAATTAGTGGCAAACGACACCAGCAGGCAGGAAAGCGTAAGCAGCACCGCGAACGCGATCACCACATAACGACGGTCGGCCGCGCGAATAACCGTGGTGATAAACAGGCTTGCGAACATGGCGACAAACGCCGTCACGGTGACGGTTTGCCCGGCCAGACCTTCCGAAACGCCCAAGTCCAGCGCCATTGGCGTGAGCAGGCTTACCGGCAAAAACTCCACGGTAATCAGGCAGGCCACGCAAAACGCCACGGCGAAAACCGCCGACCAGTTCGGGCGGCTTACCGCATCCGTTGAAGAGGGCGTAACAGATTGCTCACTCATTAGTTACCTGCTTAGTTTTTATTCGTGAAAGTCGCGCAGTGTAACATTCAAAATGTGTGACGCAATTAACAATTTGGCAACTCTGTGGCGGCGATGAATTCAACCGCCAGGCACAAAGCCGTGTCCGCCAGTGCGCATACGCCACCGTGGTGTCGCGGCATAACGGCGGCGGGTTTTATGCCGCGTCACCAGCACCAGGAGCTATTTAACCTGTGCGTTACGCGCCGCCGTTGCCAGGCCAACAATCCACTCCTGGTGAGCATTGATCATCGGGTTTGGCACCGCACTCGCCAGTTGCTGCGCCGGAACACCGGTTTGCGATTCCTGGGTCAGGATGCGCACGCGGTTACCGGGTAAATCCTCAAATAGCCAGGCGTGAATCACATCCAGGCGCGATTGCGCATCCCCTTCCACCCAGCCGTACCAGGCGATACGCGCGGCCTGTCCTTCAACCGGCGGCACATATTCACACACCTGCGCCTCGACCGGAAAACCAAAAGTGGTGAAACAAAAACGGGCACTGGCGCTTAATAACGGGCCGCTGCCATCATGGAAACGGATATCTTGCGCGTTGCTGTAGTAAGTCGGCCACAGGCGGGTGTCGTTCAGTTGCGCCCAAATGTCGTGTGCCGTTAGCCCGGCGACAATGATTTCGTTAGAGGCAAAATTATCGGTGGTGCCGGGCAGGTAATCTTGCGGCCAGACAATGGCGCTTTGCGTCAGAGATTGAGTCATGGTGTACCTCGTCATGGATGAACGAAGCCACTTTGCGCCGCGCGGTGTTATAAATCTAATGACTATCTTTGATGAGCATCATCACGCTGCGTGATATCAGTGCAACCAGTGAACACCTTCTTCGGGCATAAACAAAGTGTTATAGCGCATCTGGAAATTGATGAGATCGGCTCTGTCCGGTTCCAGTTCGCGAAGAAACCCTTGCGCCAGGCGGACTTGTGCATCGGTGACAGGCGTTGCCAGCCGCGCTTTTTGCAGCAACCGGTGCCAGTAAACCAGGTTCTGCTCGCTGCTATCGACAATAGACACCTGCCAGATCAGTAACACCTGGGCGGCGTTTTGCAGGTGCGCTTCGTCCGGGCGCGTCAGGTAGCTTAAATATTCGTTACCCGCGCTTTTTCCCATCTGGTCGATCATCGATTCCACCGGCACGGGCTGGATGTTGATTCGGTCGGTGAGGCGGCGAATCGCACGGCGAGAATCAGAGGTTAATACCCTGAAACCAATAACAAAAACCACCACCAGCGTTGCCAGCATCAACCAAATCATAACCGCTCCCGAGGCGCAAAAGAGGCTCATCATACGGGGAAATTACCCGCTACGGACAGCCGTAAATGCGATAATCTTTATTATCGCTCTGGCTGGTCACTATCATGAATAACGATATCAGAAACCTCGATCTTAACCTGTTGAAAACGCTCGATGCCCTGCTTGATGAACGCAATGTCACGCGCGCTGCCGCTCGCCTTTCGCTGACGCAACCGGCGGTAAGTGGCATGTTGACGCGCCTGCGTGATTATTTTGCCGACCCGCTGTTTATCCGCGCGCCGCATGGCATGGTGCCCACGCCTCGTGCGCAGGCCCTGGCGGCACCGGTTAAACAGATTCTGGCGGATATCGACCGCTTGCTGAAACCCACCGCCTTTGACCCGCTCAGCGCCACGTTTATCTGGACGCTGGCGGCCACTGACTACGCGCTGAAAGTGGTGATCGTGCCGTTTATTGCGGAGCTGAAAAAGCACGCGCCGGGGATCCGCATCCGCGTTGAACCCGTGGAGCCGCAGCGGCTGGTGAGCCAGCTTGAGCGCGGCGAAGTGGATGCGGCGTTAATGACCCCGCACAGCACGCCGGAAGCGCTGCACAGCCGGGCGCTGTTTGATGAGCGTTTTGTCTGTATGATGCGCGCTGACCATCCGGATGCGGCGCAAGGAACGCTGACACTTGAACGCTTCTGCGCGCTGGAGCATGCGCTGGTGTCGTGGGATGGCGAGCGCTTTCGCGGTGTGGCGGATAACGCGCTGGCCGCAATCGGCAAAAGCCGCCGCGTGGGCGTGTCGGTGAATAACTTCCTGATCCTGCCAGAGATGTTAACCGTCAGCGATATGATTGCCGTGGTGCCGCAACGCCTTGCCAGCCTGACGCCGGGCATGTGTATACGTGAAGCGCCTTTGCCGATACCGGGGTTTACCAAAACCCTGGCCTGGCACGAACGCAGCCACCGCGATCCGGCACATCAGTGGCTACGCAACCTGCTGTTCGACATCAGCCAGCGTTAAGCGCGGCGATTACTCAAAGAACAGACCGAGTTTGTTGAACACGCCGGGATCGGTCTGGTGGCGGATAATCTGCACCACATCTTCCAGCTTATCGATCTGACTAATCATCTGTTCCAGCCGCTGGTCGTTCGCCACCTGGAGCCAAATGCGGCTCTGCTCGCCGCTTTGTAGCGGCAGACAAAGGATGCCTTCGACGTTGAACGCGCGGCGGGCAAACAGCCCACACACATGCGTCATCACGCCCGGATGGTTGCGCACGGTGAGTTCGAGAATGACGTTATCAGTTGTTTGCATGGCTTATTCCCCCACCATTTCTGTATTCGCCGCGCCCGGCGGCACCATCGGGTAAACTTTTTCTTGCGGGTCGATACGCACATGCACCAGCGCCGGGCCCGGACGGGAGATTATCTCCTGCAACGCGGCCTGCGGGTTGGACTCGGCGTTTAAATCGCAGGCGTGCAGGCCAAAGCCAGCGGCAATCTGCATAAAGTTGATCATACCGGGATAGGTTGCGGCAAAGACGCCGGACTTGTAGAACAGGCTTTGCTGCTGATGCACCAGCCCCAGCGCTTCGTTATTCATCAGGATGATTTTCACATCCAGATTATTTTCCGCAGCGGTGGCCATCTCCTGGATGTTCATCATCAAACTGCCATCACCGGAAAAGCAGATGATTTTACGCTCCGGATTCGCCAGCGCCGCGCCAATCGCCGCGGGCAGGCCAAAGCCCATGGTGCCCAGCCCGCCAGAAGTCAGCCACTGGCGCGGGCGGTTCAGCGGGTAAGCCTGTGCCGTCCACATTTGATGCTGGCCGACATCGGTGGTGATAATCGCACTGTCATCCACGCAGGCAGCGACCGCATTGATCAAACCGTAATGGGTGAGCGGGTCGCCCGCTTGCGGGATCGCGCCGGGAAACTCTTTTTGCAGCTGCTCCACGGTGTTGCGCCAGGCGTGGCGGGAATGGGCTTCGACTTGCGGGATCAGCGCATCGAGCACTTCACCAACGTCGCCCTGAATTGCCACATGCGCCTGCTTCACTTTGCCTAACTCCGCACGGTCGATATCCACATGAATAATTTTGGCATTCGGGCAGAACTGTTCAGTTTTGCCAATCGCCCGGTCATCAAAACGTGCGCCAAGCACTACCAGCAGATCCGCTTCCTGCAAAATGTAGTTGGTGCTGCGCGCGCCGTGCATTCCCAGCATCCCGAGCGACAGCGGGTGCTGTTTCGGTAACATGCCGAGCGCCATCAGCGTCATGGTGGTGGGCAGGTTGGCTTTTTCTGCCAGGTGGCGGATTTGCTGCGGTGCGTTAATCACCCCGCCCCCCAGGTACAGCACCGGGCGCTCGGCGGCATTGATCATCTCTGCGGCGGCGTGAACATCCTGGGCGTTCCAGGCGGGCGCTGGCGCTTTATGACCCGGTTCCGGCAGCTCGCTGAGGGTGATTTCCGCCGTCTGCACATCTTTAGGAATATCTATCCACACCGGGCCAGGGCGACCTGACTGCGCAATGCGAAACGCATCGCAAATCACCTGTGGCAGTTCGCTGATATCGCGAACCAGATAGTTGTGTTTTGTGATGGGGATAGAGATGCCGTAAGTGTCCACTTCCTGGAATGCATCGGTGCCAATCATCGAGGCCGGAACCTGGCCGGTAATGCAAATCAGCGGGATGGAATCAAGACGCGCGTCAGCAATGGCGGTCACCAGATTGGTCGCCCCCGGCCCGCTACATGCCAGACAAACCGCCGGTTTGCCCTGCGTACGCGCCATACCCTGTGCGATGAAGCCCGCGCCCTGCTCGTGGCGCGCCAGCACATGGCGAATCTGTTTGCTTTGGCTTAGCGCGTCGTATAACGGCAAAACGGTGCCGCCGGGGATGCCGGTCACGGTGGTGATGCCTTGACGCTCCAGTAAATGAACAATCAGCTGCGCGCCTGTGTAGCGCGTGGATTGCGATGTGTTGCCCGAACTTGCCATGCTCCAGTCCTTTTCTTCTGAGCCGGCTTTCCTGGAGGGGCTTAAACGAAAAACCCCGCCCGGTTTGCGCCGGCGGGGTTTTGGAATCGTGTGTTGTTCCGGACCCTACGGCGCATTGCCGACGACCACCACCACACGCACGACGACCACCGCGGCGTTATGCGCGGTTTTTAGTAGGTTCATCGGATTGGTGGAAGCGTTCATTAGGGGCCTGTCTGTTGTGTTATTTACGAGATTTATACAAGCACAGGAATCATTCGCCGACAACTGCTTTTTACGCACCCGCAGAAAACTGCGCAGCCGATCACGTTTATTTGCCTGGCGTCTGAAAACAAAAAACCTCGCCGGAGCGAGGTTTTTGTCAGCATTTTCGCGGTTGGTGACCGCAAAACACACTGCGTTACGTCAACCAAGCAACTATACGACGAATCCTGCGGATGCGCAATTTTCAGGCGGTTTTTCCCGCATTGAGTATGGATCAATGTCGAAAATTCCGCCAATAAATACTGTATATATAAACAGTGTTAATATATAATGACCTTGCGAACCAGCGTGAGGGGCCGCGTTCTACGGCGCAAGAATTCCTGGCTGAAACGGGTGGTGCCGTCAGTGCCTTAACCCCTCAAGAGCACACTGCGTTACGCCAACAACAAGGCTGGCAACAGGTAGCGGAAAGGTACGCCAGCCGGTGCTCCTTGACCAGAGGAGAAGCGTATGGGCGGAATGGAGATGTTTATTCTGATCCTGAAACTCATTGTTGCCTTGTTGCAACTGCTTGAAGCTGTCCTGAAGTTTTTGCGGTAATTCAGGTTCAAGTCGCACCAAAGAGGGGCGGGAAACCGCCCCTCTTTTACGCTTATCAGGCTGGCTCTGGCTCGCGATTTTTCATTTGCTGCAGCTGGTTGTAAATATACGCCGTGTGGGCAATCGCCTGGCGTGGAATGGCCTGCCCACTCTCATATTGCATCAGCAGATGAACTAACTGCGGCGCGTCGATAACCGGAATGTTCAACGCGCGGGCGCTATCGAGAAGCCCGGATACCGCGTCTTTACCCTGCTGTTTAAAAAGAATATGCGGCAACGCGATGTTCTGCTGTTCGTAACGCAGGAGAACCGCCCGTGATGCGGCATCATTCAGCACCACATCCGCCAGCTTTAACATCTCCCCGGGCTGCGGCACGTCGACGGGCACCGGCGGCGGGCTCATCATCAGGCTTCTGCGGTACGATTTAATATGCGGATCGCCTTCGGTATCTTTGTTTTCCCGGCGAACCTCCTCAAGGCTCATCCTTTGCGTCTTGATAAACAGATATTTTTGCAGGCCGAAATCGAGCGCCGTCCAGACCGCAAGCAATATCAACATGTGGTGAAAGATGTCGCTAACCAGGTTACGCAGCACCTGCGGTAAGCGCATCAGCGGGCTTGCCGCCAGGAAGACGATTTCGTTGATATGCGGATAAACCGCGCTGTAGCTGGCATAGACAATTGTTAAGAATTTCAGCAGGCTGCTCACCAACTCTGCAAGCTCCCTGGAGGAGAACATTTGCTGAATTTTTTGTAGCGGGTTCAGGCGTTCAAATTTTGGCATCGCCGATTCGGGCGCGATGAGAAAGCCAAATTGCAGCCAGTTTCCTAATAACCTTGCCCCTATCGCCACACCCAGAACAGGCGCCAGGAAGATACTCAACTCCACTGCCAGCAATTGTGTTAACCGCTTTGCCGCTGTAATAAACGGCAGCGTCATGAAACTCAGCGCCACAGTAAAGAGCTGCTGCAGGCGAGCAATTCCGCGCTCCATCATCATAAAAATGAATTCCATCGCCAGCGTGATCAGCAGCAGCAACGGCACACCTTCATTTTTAAAAACATTCCCTTTCTTACGCTCATCACGGATTTTTTTCGGTGTGGGTTGCTCGTTTTTTTCCGCCATCGCTTAATCCGCTTTTAGGTTAAGCGTGGAAAAAATCATCGGGATGACGCGCTCAGGCTGCAATAATTGTTGCTCAGCGAGATGCAGTAATGTCGGGATATACACCACCAGGAAGGACAAACCGATAATAATTTTTAACGGGATGGTCACGGTGGTGACCTGCATTTTCGGGCTGTAAAGGCTCAGGATCGCCACGCTAAATTCGATCATCAGCATCAGCACCGCAAAAGGTGCGCTGTAAATAACAATAAAAGAGAATATTTCTGCAATAAAAGATAACCACTGTTTAAAGGTTGCCGCTGTGTCAGTGAAGAAGAGCTTATCTATCGGCCAGAAGGTGTAGCTGCGCCAGAGAATATCGATAAGATAAGCGAAACCGTGAAAATGAATAAAAATTAA
Source organism: Kosakonia sp. LAM2021 (assembly GCF_016620385.1). NCBI lineage: Bacteria > Pseudomonadati > Pseudomonadota > Gammaproteobacteria > Enterobacterales > Enterobacteriaceae > Kosakonia > Kosakonia sp. LAM2021. The sequence continues at coordinate 91,223 of NZ_JAENHT010000002.1, read as the reverse complement.
CAGGAAAATACTTTTAAAGACATAGCCAAAAAATGATCCGCTGTTGGTTATCGCCGGGTTTATTTGCTCACCCATTTGACCGCCGCTCTGATTATCAAACAGAACTCCGACGCTTTCGAATAACCAGAAAGGTACAACTAACAGAAAGCCTAAAAAAATACCCAGCAGCGACTCTTTTATCATCATGATAATAAACATGACGCCTTTGACATTGCCAAAATCGGGTTGCGCATAAAAGGTGGTTGCGGGAATCAAAGTAAACACCAGCGCGATACTGTAGAGCACCGCACCTCTGATCTCCTTGAAAGAAAAAGCAATAATAATAGCCATGCAGGGATAAATGCGCGCACAGGCACTCACCAGTGCCATTAACGCCTCACCTAACCAGTCGAAAGAGACAAACGTCATTGCCAGGCTCTTATTTGGCTGATTAAGTCAAAACAGTTAATACTTAATTGCACTATTTTTTGCAGCATCCAGTGGCCGGAAAAAGCCAGAATGACGCCAACAGCTACCATTTTTATGGCAAAAGGTAATGTTGCATCCTGTAATTGCATCACCGATTGCAGCAGCGCAATGATAATACCCGCTACCACAGCGGTCACCACCGGAGGAACCGATATCAACATTGCCAGCACTAATCCCTGCTTGAGCAGTTCGACAATATACATATTTATTCTCATCGCTAAATGTAGCTGTAAAATAATCCTTCGAGTAAACGGCTCCACCCTTCTATTAAAACAAAAAGCAGTAACTTAAGCGGAATAGCAATAAACATGGGTGCCACCATTTGCATTCCCAATGCCATCAGCACTGTCGATACAACGAGGTCTATCACTAAAAAAGGAATATAGATTAAAAAGCCAATTTTAAAGCCAGACTGTAATTCCGAAAGAACAAACGCGCTTAATATCAGCGCCGGGTTATCGCGCGTTATTGGGTTACTCGCCTGATCTTTCCACAGCTTTTTTGCCGCTTCCGTCAAACGAACATGGGTATCTGCATCAATATTGCGCTGTAAAAAATTTTGCAGCGGCGCAATTACCGTCGGGTAGTGAGCATAAATCGCGGCGACATCTATTTTGTCCGGTGAGATTTGTCGCACGCGCTGGGTTATATCATTAAACACCGGTCCCATAATAAACAGCGTCGCGGCAAGCGAGATGCTGTAGATCACCATATTGCCGGGCACCTGCTGTATGCCCAACGCGTTGCGTACAATCAGCAAGACAACGGAAATTTTAAGAAACGAGGTGGAGATAATCATCAGCAAGGGCAACAACGTCAGCGCCGCGATAAACAGCGCCAGCGCCGCGGGATTGATCTGCTGAATATCCATCAGAAATGCTCCATGCGGATAATTTGCAGCCCCAGCACGCCTTCAACATCCACCAAAGTGCCCTGCGCCAGCGGGCGCTCGCCATAATAAATCGCCGCCTGACCGGGGGTAAAATCCGTGAATGTCAATATCGAACCCGCCCGCAGCGACTGCAGCGCGTCGAGGGTTAACGTTAGCGTTCCGGCACGCAGCGTTATCCGTAGGGGGACAGATGAAAGATCCGGCATTTCATGAGGTTGTGACGGGATCTCGCGCGACAAAGGCACCGGGGGAATCGTCGCGTCCGGGTGCGGAAATGCCGTATCAACAGGGGTGAATTCCATTTCAATCTCCTTATGGGAAACAATCGTAAAGCTGTGCGCCAGCGGGGCGCATTGTTGTAAAGAGAAGCACTGTGCGCCGATTTGCAGTTGCCCTGATCCTGCCGGGTTAAAAAGCCGGTTTTCTGGCAGCACAATATCGCCAACGCGCAAATGCCGTAATGCCGACGCCGCAAGCTCCGTTGAGGCCAGGATCAACGGGAAAGAGAGTAAAAAATGCTTATTTTGCTGCGTCGGGGAAAAGTGCCATGCCGGATGCTGAAGCAGGCGAATTAATGTTAACGGCGACAGCGCCATTAACCCTCTTTCATATTGCTCGCTGTTTTTTATTTCAATCCAACAATAAATTTCCGGTTCATGGTTTTCCTCAGCAGGCTGCAAGTAACCCACTATATTTTTAATTTCCTGACTGAGCGCGGAGTTATATACATCCCAGTACCAATGTGCCGAGGAATTATTATTTTCGGCTAATAACGGACAAAGCGATAACAGGTTCAGCAAAGGTTCCGCATTATAAAGGCGTAATTTCCCGTATTGGCTGGCAAAACATATCGGTTTATTCGGCAGTCGTTCTCCCGCCTGCAACGGAAAGAGCCGTAACTGGCCTTGCTGGTCGTTAAGTTGAAAATTCAATATCGGTTGTCGATCCAGATATTGCCGAGCAATGACCTCATCTTTGCTGACAGGAGGAAAAAACAGCGCAGCTTTATTCATCAATAATAGCTCTTTGCCCAACACTAAATGGCATGCAGATGTTCAAGGATAAAACGAAACTTTTCCTGCCGTTTTCTTTTCCCGATAACCTGCTGGAAATGCGCGGCGACTTTATCGCACTGGCGCAGGTAATCAGTTTCTTGCTCTTTAACCCGCGACACGGCATCTTGCTGTTGCTGCACCATTGCCTGTTCTTTTTCAAGCCATTTTCGCATATCCATTAACGATAACGCGCGCTGTGTATTACGGTCGCTCATCGAACAAAAGTAATCACGATTATATTGGGCGATATGTTGTGAATGGCGATTAAGCGCATCAAGTTGTTGCGCCATTTTTACCATTTCGCGCTGTTGCTTTAACCACGCCAATTCCGTTTTTACCGTCCGGTAATGATAAAGCGATAATAACTGGCGCAGCAGCGAAGTTAATCTTAATGACTTATCTGCGGCATTTTCATCCTCTTCGTTATAAAACACCTTGCGGATCCGGAGCATTCGCCACGACCTCCCGTAATTGATTTAAGGTTATTTCAGGCGCTCGCGGCGCGCGTAATGATTGTTTGAGAATATTATCCAGTGCCGGATTAACCGCAACCGCGTAATCGGTAAAAGGATCGCTACCGGTCTGGTATTCTCCCAGGCGAATTAACATTTCGATATCGGCATAGGCCGTCATTAATTGCCTTATATGTGTGGCAATAGTTTGCTGTTCAGTTCCCGTAATCGTATTCATCACCCGGCTCAGACTGGCGGCAACATCAATTGCGGGATAATGCCCCTGATCGGCCAGTTTGCGCGAAAGGATAATATGCCCGTCCACTAAAGAGCGCACTTCATCGGCTATCGGGTCTTGCATCGAATCTTGTTCAACCAGCACCGAATACAGCGCGGTGATGGCGCCTTGCCGGGTACGCCCACTGCGTTCAACCAGCCGCGAGAGCAAGTTGTAAACCGAAGGAGGAAAACCATTACGCCCCGGCGGTTCGCCACTGGCAAGCCCGATTTCGCGCTGTGCGCGGGCAAGACGTGTCAGCGAATCAACAATGAGCAATGTGGATTCCCCTTGCTGGCGAAACCCTTCAGCGATGGCGGTGGCAGTAAACGCGGCGCGCACACGCTCCATGCTGCTGCGATCCGAGGTGGCACAAACCAGCACGGTGCGCTGGCGTAGCGCTTCATCAAGCTCCCTGTCCATAAACTCACGCAGCTCGCGCCCGCGCTCACCCGTCAGACAAAACACGATAGTGTCGCAAGGGATGTTTCGCGCCAGCTCCGCCAGCAGCGTTGTTTTACCGCATCCCGCCCCGGCAAAAATCCCCGCCCGCTGGCCTGCGCCCAGCGTCAGCAAACCGTCGATACTGCTTAGCCCGGTGTAGAGCGGCGCCTCAATACACAGGCGATCGGTCGCCAGCGTGGCGTTATGCATGACGGGCACGGCTTGTGCAGTTAAGGTGTCGACGAAAGCAGCCCGGCCTTGCCCATCAAGGGCGCGACCAAACCCATCGAATACGCCCCCTTTCAGCGCGGGCGAGACGTGAATACTGTGCGGCAAGCCTAAAGGGTGGACTGCTGAACCTGGCTTAATTCCCTCCAGCGTATCCAGCGCGGCAAGTGAAACCTCTTGCGCATCAAAGCCAATCACTTCAGCCAAAATCGGGGCGCCCGTCGTGCGTGGCAAAAGACATAAGTCTCCTAATCGCGCGCCCGGCAGATGACACTGCAAAACGATGCCGCTAATCCCGGTCACCGAGCCGATAATGTTTACCGGCTCTGTCTGCTCAAGCTGGCGTTGTGTGGCCTGCTGCCAGCGGGCAAATTCCTCTTGCCAGTAGTCGCTCACCAGGGCACCTCGAACCGCGTTTCGCCCTGAAAGATCAGCTTTTCTTCGTTAATGGCGAGAAGTTTGATGCCATTAATCTCATCATTGATAAACACCCGCAGCCCCTGGTCGGTCACGATATACGGGGATGCTCCCTTTACCACAAGGGCAATGCGAAAAGGCAGCGGTGGCGGCGGCTGGACAATATCCACTGAGATTTGCGCAGCACTCTGGTACTGCCGGGCAAACTGTTGCAGTAACGCCTGCGTTTCAGCCTGTAACTTATCATCGCCGACAAGATGCAAAATGATGTCGTCATTGCCGGTTATCTCCAGATCGACGCGTTGCCCTAAGCCGGCCTGCTGAAGCAGCGAGGCCAGCATTTCGCGGGTTTGCGCGGCAGATTCAAGAAACGTTTTCTGCGGTTTCGGCACCGGCGTTGAAATCGCTGTCGGTTGCTCGTCCTTGCCGGAAAAACCGCCCAGCCCGAACGCGCCTATCGCAAGGAAAAAACAAACTGCAGCCACGGCTTTATTCAGTCGGCGGCGCGGTCTTTCAGCTACAGGCGCGTGCGAACCCGCCTGGCTGTCTGCTTGCGCCGTGGGAGCGCTTTCCGTTTCCCACGGCGTGTCGGACTGCGCCACACATAACCAAATCCCCGCCAGCGAGAATGGCGTACCGGGTTCAAGGCTGTCGATTTGTTCGACCCGCCGCCCTTCATTGGTCAGCACCGCGCCTTGCAAAGCTTCCACCTGCCAGCCGTTGTCCGTCGCACGCAGCCGGCAATGGTTTTGCGCAATCGCCGCGTCGTATAACACCATGTCCGCATCGGGCGATGATCCAATTAACCACTGCGTACCGGTTAAAGGTAACAGTGCGCCGCTATTCAGACCGCTAAGCACTCTCAGTTCATAGAGCACGATATTTTCCCTCAATCTGCTGCATGTTCTGCGGGTTCGTGGGTTTCTGCTTCAAGATCGATCCGCCCCTGGATCTGGACTTTTATCGATGGAATTAGCTCCGAAAAGGTGAGTACCGGAACAGACGTGGACGACTCCCGTAGCAGACCGGCAAGCGGGCCACGCAACTCTGGCTCGACAAGCAGCACGCAAGGGGACTCTTCATCAGCGGGAAAGCACTGCGCTAAACGGGAAAGTAACGCCTCATGCATCACTGAAGAGAGCGTCATCGGCTGCGCATCCGCCGCGTTTAATGCCTGGCGGAACACCGCTTCCGTGGCGGGTGCCAGTAACCAGCTATTCAGCGTTTCATTTTGGCTGTACTGGTAACAAATCTGCTCTCTCAGCGCGTGGCGAACCTGCTCGGTTAACACCATCAGGTTGGATTCATGGCGGCTGTTTTTAATCAATGTTTCGGCAATCAGGCGCAGCGGTCGCAGGGTGACACGTTCTGCGGCTAGCCGCTGCAAAACAGCCGAAAACCACGCGATGGGCAAGCACCTTTCGAGTTCATCGGCCAGCTCAGGCTGCTCGCTTCGTAGCCAGTCGACCAGCGATTTGCTCTCTTGTAAGCCGACAAATTTCCACCCCGTTGACAGAATAGTCCGCTGCATCCTGGCGAGGATCAGATCGCCAGACGTGCGCTTTTCGTCCCCGTACTGAGATAAGCGGTGATCGTCAACGTCAAACCATCGCAAGCCTTGCTCTTCGCGCTCTTCAAGCCCGGGCGTACCGTCATCTTCTGCGACCAGTCTGGCGTTGACGGCGCACTTATCAGGATCATACGTTGCGCGAATAACCGGCACTTCATACACGCAGAAACGAAATTCATCGGGCGCCAGCTGCTCATTACCCTCAAGCTCGAAAGAGGGCAGCGTGAGGCCATATTCAAAAACCGTGTCGTTGCGTAGGGCATACATGCGCTGGAGCAGTTGTTCAAACGCTGGCTGTTGCTGATGCTGTGGGTGAAATTGCATCAGGTAGGGGCGCAGCGGAAAAAAGCGGCGAACATTTTCATAACCCATTAGTTCTGCTGAATTATCTTGCTCAGCGCCGACAATCGATGGGTTAGATTGCCCAGCCACTTCAAGCCGGTGCTTTTCCTGCCGGGTGAGCAGGAAGGCTAACGTCAGGCAGAGCAAACTCAGGGTGGTGAAAAGCATTGCTGGCATGCCAGGCACCACCGCAAACAGCGCCATAATGATGCCGCAATAGATCCAGGCTTTCGGGTGGCGCGTTAACTGCCAGATGATCTCACCGCCAATATTGACGCTGGACGCTGCATTATCAGAATTGACGCGCGTAATAATAATGCCCGCCGCGAGCGAGATCAGCAGCGCCGGGATCTGCGCCACCAGACCATCACCAATGCTTAAAATCGAGTAGATATGCATGGCGTCGGCGGCGGGCATGCCGTGCTGCAAAATGCCGACGGAAAAGCCACCGATTAAGTTAATAAAGACGATGATAATCCCGGAAATGGCGTCACCTTTGACGAATTTCATCGCCCCGTCCATGGCGCCAAAAAGCTGGCTCTCTTTCGTCAGTTGTTCGCGGCGAACTCTCGCGTCTGCCGTATCAATCAGGCCCGAGCGTAAATCGCTATCAATGGCCATCTGCTTACCGGGCATTGCATCCAGATTAAAACGTGCAGACACCTCTGCAACGCGCTCAGCCCCTTTCGTAATGACCAGAAAGTTAACAAGCGTCAGGATCAAAAAGATAACCAACCCCACAGCCAGGTTGCCGCCGGCGACAAAATTACCAAAAGTTTCAACAACATGACCAGCATCATGCTGCAATAAAATCATGCGCGTCGTGGCGACAGATAACGCGAGGCGAAACATGGTTGTCAGCAATAAAACGGCCGGGAACGTCGAAAATGCCAGCGGATGGGGCATAAATAATGCCTGGATGGCCAGCAACGTGGCAATACAGATATTCAGAGAGAGGGCGGTATCAATAATAAAAACTGGCAGCGGTAAAACCATCATAAAGACAATCGTCATGACAATAACCGCACCAATGAGTTCCGTCTGGTTAACCATTCGAACGGCCAGTTTCGTGAAAAGCATTCTCATGAAAACCACATATTTTCATATTGTTCGAATAAGTAATTTTTATTAACCATCGATAATCATCTCAGTATTAGATAACGCATCAGAAATTGACATTTTTCAAATCAATCAAAAGGCAACACCTCAACGTTAGTGGGCATAAAGTGTAAAACTGTACAAAAGAAAATGCCTAAAAGCTCACCAGGCATTATGGAAAAAGGATTAACACTTTCCTGCAGCACGAAAAATAAAAACACACAGCCTCGGGTGAGGCACATTCAAAATAATCTTCATGCTAACCAGGCAGATTTGCATTTAATTGCCACTCATAAATGAACAAGGAATAAATCGATAAGAAAAAGGAAGTTTTATGGGGAAGTTGCCCATCAGGGTTAAGAATGAATCAGCGAATAAAGACGCGTTCGATATCGATGAGTTAGTTGCAAAGACAATGACTCGGCTCAAAAGCTTTATCAGCCGCCGGGTTTACAACCAGAGCGATGTTGATGACCTTGTGCAAATGACTTACCTTGAAGCGTTTCGCAATCAACATAAGTTTATTGGCGCGTCGAGTAAAGAAACCTGGTTATTTGGTATTGCTTCTAACTTGGTACGAAATCATTTTAAAAAGACATTTAGTAAACCTGAGGTGGTAGCGCTGGATGATGTCAACTTTTTAATTTCCGATCAGATATTCAATCCTGATTATATCAATGAACACAAAATACAACTTTCTGAAACCATTGCCATGGTCGATAAATTGCCGCTCAAAATGCAAAGCGTCATTTACCATATTATGGATTCAGACACCAGTTATAACGACGCCGCCGAGCAATTAGGTATTCCCATTGGAACAATACGTTCCAGACTCTCCAGAGTTCGAAAAATACTGAAAAATAATCAACAAGAAAGGTAATTAATGGAAATGAAATTAGATGAACGCGTCTTAAAAAGACTGCCTCACGGGCTGAGGGTAGCGCAAAAAAGCGATATTGAAGCCATGACCATGATTTTTAATGAGACAGCAAATACCGGCGCTAATTCTCCCGTAACAAGGCTGATCACCGTTAAAGAACTGGGGTTTTATATCGAGCTTTATCAAGAAGATAAATTGCCGGTGTATGTGCTGGAACGCGAAGGCGAAATCGTCGCCTGGCTGTCAATAAACCGCTTTAGCTGGGGAACGTTAGCTTGCCGGCAAACCGGGGAAATTGCCTTATACGTCCGCGCGGATCGCTGCGGCAGCGGCCTTGGCGTGCATCTTGGGCTGGCGGCATTGCTGCTTGGCCGTGAATATGGGTTTGAAACCATGGTCGCCTGGATTATGGCTTCTAACCTTGCCAGCCAACGAATTGCTAAATATCTCGGTGGAGAACAATGGGCTTTCTTACCCAGAATTGCCCGTTTTGGTGAACAACGCGCCAGCGTTATGCTTTTTGGTTTCCGGCCAGATCTGCGTCTTTATAAATAAAACAGGAATAATTGTAATGCTAAAAATGGAATCTGTGCGTAGCCAGTTAGATAGTAAATTCAAACAAGCCAGCAGTGATTTTCAGACCTCTGCAAAAAATATGAATGGCATGTCAATGGGCGACTGGCTCACGTTTCATCAGCAGATGAAAAAATATTCTTCAGCCACCTGGGCTGCTAACCAGGAAGTGACGCTCAATCACAATCTGGCACGTTCAATTATCAACGATGGCCGATAAACTAACAGGTGGCATGTATGAAATTATACTGGCGTGTCTTTTATTCACCAATTTCGCATTGCGCCAGGCAATATAAACGATGCGCAACGCTAGCCCTGATATTCTTAACAGTTCTGATACATCAACATGCCGTGGCGGCGGTGCCTGCCATATTAAACAGTGGTGAGTTTTCTTATCAAAATACTCCAGCACCGTTAAATAAAGTGTTGGAGGATTTTGCCCATGCATTTTCGCTACGTTTGGTTATAGACCCAAAGATATCGGCAGAGGTAAAGAATAAACTACGCGCTACTACGGCTCAGCAATTTATTGAACGTCTGGCGCTCGAATATAGTTTACAGTGGTTTATTTTTGAAGATAAATTATACGTTAGCAGTAAAACGGATCAGCAATCTCTCAAAATAAAAGTTTCTGGCGAGTCGATTGACAGCCTTAAAAAGGCATTAACGGATATAGGTCTGTTGGAAAAGCGATTTGGCTGGGGAGAGCTGCCGGAGAGCGCCGAAATATTGGTAAGCGGCCCAACCGAATATGTCAATTTAATAAAGATGTTTGCCGAGCAGCCTGATGCCAGTAAAAACAAAGAGGGCGCTTTTGAAACCATGTTCTTTCCTTTGCGTTTCGCAGAAGCGGCCGATATCCGGGTTGAATATCAGAATGAGCTGATCACCATTCCGGGTGTTGGCACAATATTATCCGAGTTATTAGATGCAAAGAAATCCTCGCCACAGCTTCAGCGGTACAATTACCCAGTTGCGCTCGATGCGGGTGATGGCAAAACCCCGTTTAATAACCGATTAGGCGCTTCGTTTTCAGCCCTGACTGACCGCGTTTCACTAGCACCCGCACTGCCCGCGTCCAGCGAGGACAAACCGAAAATCGTGGTCAGTACACGCAGCAATGCCATCCTCATTCAGGACAATCCCGCCAAAAGGAGTGAATATGCGCAGCTCATTGAAAAACTCGATGTGCCACTGAGATCGGTCGCCATCGACACCCTGGTTATCGACGTGGATAACCGCCAGGTTCTTAACACCGGCATGCAGGAAAAACGTTTAAGCCGCAGAGGCAGCGTTTACGATGAGGTTATTAACGGCAACAAATCTGTCCTTAACGCCCAGGAGATGAAAAAATTCCAGGCTGAAATTCAAAAAATTGTCGAGCAAGGCGGCGCGTCGTTAACCGCTCGCCCTTCACTGACAACAATGGAGAATTTTCCGGCAGTCTTTAATTTTAGTCATCAAAATCGACAAGCGACAAAAGATGACCCGCTCTCTACTGCATCCAACGGTGCGGTGCTGCAAATCACGCCTCGTGTTATTACCAGTGACAAACAGGAAGCGCTGCAGATAAAAGTCAATATGTATAACAAAGGGACAACGCCAGCGCCTGAAGATAACAACAAGACGGGCAATCTCAGCACGCTGGTAACGGTCGATGAGGGTGATTCGTTAATTATTGGCGGTTTATCTGTCCATGAAAAAAAGAACACTACCTTCAACTTGCGGGAAAGTGAAAATCGGCAACGGTTTATTATCATTACGCCGAAGATAATCCAAAAAGATGCTAATAAAGAAAAAACCAGGGCAAGAAAAAACGCATCAGAATATGGCGGCTCGTTTTCTAAAAAGATGTACAAACAGATTTTCGATGATATTACCAGACTATCCAGCGGCACTATTCCACCCGGTACGTCGCCAACTAACGATGATATAACCATCGAGGATATCTGCGATATTAACTGGCCACTGACCGTTCTGGCTGGAAACGTTAAATCGCTGGCAACGCAGGAATATACTATTTCTTCATCATTAATAAAAAACGCAGGGCAACAGTCCGTTTTATTTCATGATGCAGATTGTGATAACGATGAAAATGTCATGATTATCCCTTACCCCAATGCGCCTATATCACCCGGTGCTTATATCGAAGTTTATATTGCCAGAAAGATCGAAGCACAGAAATAACCTCGTCCGAAGTTCGTGAAGGAGCCCTACAATGAAAATTAACCCATTAACCCCTGCTATTACTAATACACCGGTTGAGAACAAACAAGATCCTGGCATTGAGAAACGGGACCGGCGGGATATTCCCACCGGCTCGTTATACGACGGCCCGCAGAACAACAATGACGACCGACCTGTCCGCCCCGATGCCCGCTCGCTGATTTTTACTCCCGATCCGCGTGGCGAAGGGTATCCCTCCATTGAGAAACAGATTGCCGGGCAGATGATCCGCCAGCGCGAAGGGCAGACCAGCGAATCCGGCTTTACCGCCTCCTACGGCGCACCTTACGAGGCAAGAAAATCCCTCCTCGCTTATGGCCTGGCGGCGGCGGGCATTCACGATCCGGCCAGCCTGCCCGATAGCGGGCATACCCGGACGACAGCGCTGCTGGACAAAGTGCGCGGGCAGTATGCCGCCTCCCCGCAGGCGCATTATGACGCGCAGGGCAACACGCGCACGCCTTCCCTTCTGGTGGCGGCGGCGCGGGATTTTTTCGACCAGCAGATCAATACCGGCGCACAGTACAAAACCAACACTCACGATGACGTTCCGGGTCTGGAAGGCAAACCGCTGGCGCAGTACAGCGACCGCGATAAAGTGCAGTCGCTGCGCCATTTTGCCGGACAGCCGCTGCGTACCGAACAGAATGAACCCACTAACACTGAACTGGTGATGAAAGATATCGGCGCGCTGCTGATGCTCGACGGCATTGCCGCAGAAGCGGGCGCCATGGCGGAGTTCTTCACTGAAAAAGCGGTGACCACGGAAGGCCGGAGCGCGCTGGCCACGCTGCGCAACACCTCTGAGCAGGCGACCGCCGGGGAAGCCGGTGTGGCGATAACCAGCGAAGCCGGTACCGCAGCAGCGGAGATGGCAGTGGCCGGTGAAGCCAGGGCAGCCGCCGCCGGAGCCGCTAAGGGAGTAATGACAGGGGAAACCACGGCGGCAGCAGCCGGAGAAACCGGAATGGCAGCAGTAAACCGCCTGCGTCCTTCGCAGGCGGGCAATATCAGCCAGTACGCCGTGAAGGATGGCGAGGCGCTGCTCAACGGGAGCCGCGCCAGCGCCGGGGGCATTCATCAGGTGAAGGACGCCGCCGGAAATGACCGCTGGCTGCTGCGCTACCGCGATGGAACAGGTGACAGCAGGGTGTACGAAGTCGGGCAGGATTTCCGCCCAGGCGAAGGGCGGGCGCGCATTATCGACCCGCAGACCCGCCAGCCGGTGCTGACCGTGCAGTCGGGCAACGGCGAGTGGCAGCGCAGCGCATTACCCGGCGGGGTCAAGCCGCGCACCAACACCGAACCGCAAACCAGCTTTGCAGCGAGCGCCGGAACATCCGGCGGCAGTGCGCTCTCCTCTGCCCGCCAGGAAAAGTTTTCACCGGTCAGCGAAGAGCTTCGCGAACTTTATATGAGGCCTGATGAGGGGCAATACCGGGCCAGAACACCCAAAGAGAAAGCAGCCGATGAAAAAATCCTTCTGGATTTGAATTCGGTTAAAAACAGGCAAGAGTCAGCTATTCTTGCGGAATATATTGAAGGGGGAGATGGGACTTACCGCACGATAAATAACCATCTGCGGCATATTAGTCCCTCAGCCGAAGGGGAAACGCTGGCAACAGAACTAAAAGCAGTTGTATCAAAATTAAAGGATTATGACGCACCGGCATACCGGGCGGCGACAGTTCCCTCGGGTACATACGGTAATAAAATAAAAGTCAACGATGTGGTGACCGACGCAGGATTTATGTCGGCATCTGCATTACCGCAGAATTCAATAAACTGGCTTGAAACCTGGACTGGACAATTTGAAAAGCAATCTACTGACAAAGTGCTTTTCATTTTAGACCACACTACGCCAAAAAAAATGGCTGCCGGAGGAATGCTCCCGGACCATATTTTAATTAATCCCAACACGCCATTAAAAGTTAAAGAGATTCACGCCATCGAAGGAAATGCATCACGCGATCCCATAACCATTGTCAGATTGAAAGATGCAGAACACCCTTTCAGGCATGATATTAAGAATATTTTTTCCGGAAATATTGAATTACCCGCCGTCGAAGTGCCATTCCTGAAAAAATTTGGTATCCGTCATTAATTTGACGACCTGAAGTACGACATCTTTTTTATTTGTGCAAAAGAGGTGGTTATGAAAATCGATTCTCTATCCGTTCCTGTATTTCCCCAGCCGATACTTCGCGAGGAAACCTCCGCCAAAAACAAACGTGATATTCCCACCGGCTCGTTATACACCGGCCCGCAGAACAATAACGACGACCGCCCTGTCCGCCCGGATGCCCGCTCGCTGGTCTTTACTCCCGATCCGCGTGGTGAAGGGTATCCCTCCCTTGAGAAACAGATTGCCGGGCAGATGATCCGCCAGCGCGAAGGGCAGACCAGCGAATCCGGCTTTACTGCCTCCTACGGCGCGCCTTACGAGGCGCGAAAATCCCTCCTCGCTTATGGCCTGTCGGCGGCGGGCATTCACGATCCGGCCAGCCTGTCCGAAGGCGGGGGCACACAGACGACAGCGCTGCTGGATAAAGTCCGCGAGCAGTATGCCACCTCTCCGCAGGCGCATTATGACGCCCAGGGCAACACGCGCACGCCTTCCCTTCTGGTGGCGGCAGCGCGGGATTTTTTCGACCAGCAGATCAATACCGGCGCGCAGTACAAAACCAATACTCACGACGACATACCCGGCCTTGAAGGCAGGGCACTGGCGCAGTACAGCGACCGCGATAAAGTGCAGTCACTGCGCCATTTTGCCGGGCAGCCGCTGCGCACCGAACAGAATGAGCCCACCAACGCTGAGCGGGTGATGAAAGATATCGGCGCGCTGCTGATGCTCGACGGTATTGCTGCAGAAGTGGGCGCCATGGCGGAGTTCTTCACTGAAAAAGCGGTGACCACGGAAGGCCGGAGCGCGCTGGCCACGCTGCGCAACACCTCTGAGCAGGCGGCAGCCGGGGAAGCCGGTGTGGCGATAACCAGCGAAGCCGGTACCGCAGCGGCAGAAATGGCGATGGCCGGCGAAGCCAGGGCAGCCACCGCCGGAGCCGCTAAAGGGGCACTGGCAGGGGAAACCACGGCGGCAGCGAGTGCAGCGGCCGGGGAAACCGGAACGGCAGCAGTAAACCGGCTGCGTCCTTCACTGGCGGGCGATATCAGCCAGTACGCGGTAAAAGATGGCGAGGCGCTGCTTAAGGAGAGCCGCGCCAGCGCCGGGGGCATTCATCAGGTGAAGGACGCCGCCGGAAATGACCGCTGGCTGCTGCGCTACCGCGAGGGAACAGGTGACAGCAGGGTGTACGAAGTGGGACAGGATTTCCGGCCAGGCGAAGGGCGGGCGCGGATTATCGACCCGCAAACCCGCCAGCCGGTACTGACAGTGCAGTCGGGCAACGGCGAATGGCAGCGCAGCGCATTGCCCGGTGGGGTCAACCCGGGTAATGCGCCAGCAGGTAAAATGTATGGCAATCCACGCGCAGACCTTCCCGAGCAGCCACTCGACCTCAGGATCTCCCGGCCAGCATCAACCTCGCGTCCATCGCCGATGGACGTTGATTCACAGCCAGGCCCTTCGACAGCGCGCGACACAGCAGAAACAGAACGCCCTCTTGATCTGAGTATGCCGCGCCGCTTACCGGATAGTCGATCGCCGGAAAACAGCCTGCCACCCACGCCCGGCACGCCTATATTCACACCGGCGAGCAGCCGTGCGCCAACACCTGTTACCCCCTTCTCACCAGCAATGTCAGAAAGCTATTCCGCAACGGGTCTCCCGCGCACACCTGGCGCATCCCTGTTTGGCTCAGAGGGTAGAAGTTCTCCCCTTTCCAGGCCGTTAACACCAGGCGCGGAAAGTGAGTCATCGGCCGTCGAAATGCGATCACCAAACAATTCTGGGAGGAGCACCCCATCATCCGTCGCAACCTCCGGCGCCGGGTACACGCCTTACGCCGACGATGCAATTAATTTCAACCCCTGGGCGGATAACGTTCAGTTGCCACCAGGAAGCTATCTGAACGATCGCGGCTACATTGAGAGAAGGGATTTTAATAAGTTGTACCGCGTTGAACAGGCAGATCGGGTCGACCGACGTGGCGATCCACAGAACGTTGGCTTCAGGGACGGCAATTACTTTGCCGGTGTAGAGAAGATGATGTCCAGGCCGGTGGTATTCGTTGCGCGAACCCGTGAGGGCGCAGAACGTTTTGGCCGTGGCGAGCTAATAAACGGTTTTCATCTGTATGAAATTGATGCGCAGGGCATACCCGGCGTCTCACTTCGGGAAAATATTGAACACAATGAGCAATATATGGAGCTGGCAAACACCATGCAGCCCGGATATGTCGCCGGCCTGCGCAGCGTCAATCAGCTGGAAAGATTTGGCGATTACGCCTGGTCATTCGATGAGGTTCATCTGGCCAATGACCAGGTGACGCCGGATAAAATAACCAAAATCTATTAACGCCCGCAAAATAAACGGAGCTATTACCGCCGCGTAATGGCTCCGCAATGACTTTACTCTCCCCCTTCGGTTTCATTTTCCCCGCTGGCGTTCACCGCGCTTTCCGTGATGGCAGAAAGAAAAGTGTCGGTTAATGTCTGCCAGCCGATCGTATATTTCCCGTGAGGGCTTTTCAGACACAATTCGTCTTTGGCCTGCTGAGGATCGCTCACCAGCGTCCAGGGCGTATCGCCTTGCGCGCCTAAAAATTGTTCGACCTGTTCATATTGCTGCGGATTAACAATTAGCATTGCCGCATGGTTAGCATCAGGATGCTTTTGCAACTGTTTGAAAAGTAAGTTTATACGTGCTTTGGCGGGCTCTTTGGCAAGAGCAAGGCGCAGCGCCTGGGTAAGCAACTGTTTTGCGCACTCGACCGCCTGCTTACGCATCTCTTCCCGCTCTTTTTGCCAGTCATCCAGTAATACCTGTGCCTGTTTCCATAGCGTCTTCGACACCTCTTCATACGCCTGATGGCGAATCCGCTCTGCCGCTAATTGCGCATGTTTTATCGTCTCGCTGGCGCGCAGATTGGCAATGTCGCACGCCTGTTGCGCGACAAAAAAATTCGCTATCTCTTCCCTACGCAGCACCGGTTGTTGCACAAGAGAATTCCCGGCGAGCAGATTAATTTTATGTACCGTTAACATGACCGTTTTCCCGTTGGCGTTTGCGCTGCATCCAGGCGATAACCGCCATCCACAGCGTGGAGATCTTATGCGCTGTGATAGTGATGGCTGGCTGGCGCTCGACCTCTTCGACTTTTTCTTTCGGCAGAGAAAAACGCATCCGCGACCAGACAGGCTCACCCACCCAGCCACGAAGCAGGATGATTCCGGTAATTTCCGGATCAGGAGAGAGAGGCGGTGTCCACAGCCCAGGTTTTAACCCCATAGCCAACCGGCGGCACCATTGCAAAGCACCTGAAGACATAAAACGATAGGCCGATTGTGGATGATCCACGCAGACACAAAAGAGGACTTCAAATAATAAAACGCGCTGGTGTTGTAAGAGCTCAATGACGTTAATAAACGCCTCTGTTGGCTCAGGAATTGCCGTAGGTTTGACGCCAAAAAGGCTGTCGATCCAGTGTCTTTGATGTGCTTCAGCATGAGTGATAACCGCATGGATAATGTGCAACTCTTCCGGCAACGGCCAACTGTGATGACGTTTATGGCGCCAGCCATCGCGCCACCAGTGAATCCATCGCAGCATGAAAATCCCTTTAATAAAGTTGGCTTTATTTTTTCTGTATAAAGAAATAAAACGATGCAAGTAAGCAGAGACAACCGAGAAAATACAATATCATGGTGTTTGGTTTTTTATTTTCCGGCGCAATACCTTGTGTTTTATATTCCGCAGTGGGGATAAAGGAAATAGAGAGCTTTTTATCATCGGCATTAACCATTCCCGGAATACTGCTGAGTGCCATACGCCTAATAACAGGCTGTAATTTTCCCACATCAATATCCCGATTATATTTAATAAATACCGCCGCGGATGCGGGTTGTATTGGCTCGCCCACTGAGATACGTTCCGGAAGAACAATATGCACCCTTGCCATAATGACGCCATCTATTTGCGATAACGTAAACTCAAGTTCCTGAGACAAGGCATAAATATAGCGAACACGTTCTTCAAGCGGTGATGAAATCATACCTTCCTTACGAAAAACATCTCCCAGGCTAACATAGCTCTGGGAGGGCAATCCTGCGGAATGTAATATTTTCACAGCTTCAGGAAGATCGGACATAGCTATCGAAACGGAATAACCCGTTTTATCCGAATGCTTCGCGGCTTCAATACCTTTGTCCTTGAGTTCTGCAACGATGGCGTTAGCCGCTGGCTCAGCAAGCCCCTGATATAACGCCAGCTCACCCTGACAACCGGAGAGAAAGATGACCAGGAATAACAGGATGATGGCGTTAATTGCTCTTATTAACATAATGGATTTTTATCGTTATTGGAGGTTTGTCATTCGCTCCACGCTGTTTGTCATTTTGCTAATCATTTTCGAGACAAACTGATTATTTAAATAATAGTTTGACATCGAACGGTTGGCTTTCAGCACATCATAAGGATCATTGCTACCGGAAGCCGCTTTTAAATCCCGTCCCGCCTGCCTGGACAGCTTTTCTAACATATCAGATAACTGGCGCAGGATAGACTTCGTATCGGTATTACAATCATTTCGGTCATTGCCCGGCCGATGGTGATTATTTGAACCGGAGCAGTTATTCCCGTTATTGCCAGGTCGATTGCAACCATTCCAATTATTATCAGGGCGGTTGCAACCATCCCAGTTATTATTTGGTTTATGACAGTTGTTATTAGGTTTATTGCAGTTATTCCAGTCGTTGTTTGGCTTGTTGCAATGATTCCAGTCATTATTGGGTTTATTACAGTTTTTGCCATCGTCTGGTTTACAGCAGTTATTATTATTTTCAGGCGGTTTAGGGGTGGAACCGCAGCGCGTTAACACGTTGTTGGTGTTGTTGTTATTTTGCTGAAAAACAACCTGTGGGTTGCTTACCATACTTAAAGCTGCTCTGGTAATAAAACACATAGAATACTCCTTTATCGCACAGTGTTATTTTGTTGATGCCATTTAATATTGAATGGCTTTACCCGCCTGTTGCATTGAGTTTTGCGCTTTCGTTGATGAATCGATGAACGAACTGGTAATACCGTTAATGGTATCGGTGATCATTTTGGCTGACTGCGCCTGGGCATTCATCATGGTTGTTGCGGCGGAAACCATATCCAGTTGTCCCATGGAAGCTAAAGACGCTCCCATTGAAGCTCCTCCGGCCATAACGTTTTCTCCTTATTGATGAGTAGTGACTTGGGGTTGCTACGATTTATTGGTGGCGCTTTTTTATAAAACTGTTCACTTTTCGCAGGACGTTTTTAACTGTTTAGCGCGCCATTTGCGCGGGTCTGGTTAGCTGGCTTCCATTACGTTCATCATGTTACATTTTGGTGACATTCCACCCATGTGTGCCGCTATGACCCTCTCTGTGTTTTTCATTCTGTTGTTCGCCGCGCTGCTGCATGCCAGCTGGAACGCGATAGTAAAAGCGGGCAGCGATAAGCTCTATTCGGCCATTGCCGTCAGTGGTTCCGCCGCATTAATCGCGCTGGTTTTGCTGCCTTTTTCTCCGCAGCCAACGCTTGCCAGCGCGCCTTATCTCATTGCCAGTTGCGCCTTACAGGTGATCTACACGGTGCTGGTCGCCAAAACCTATCAAGTAGCGGATATGAGCCAGACCTACCCGCTGATGCGCGGCACCGCGCCGTTGCTGGTGGCGATAATCAGCGTGCTGTGGCTTGGCGATTCCCTCTCAAGCGTGGCATGGGGCGGGATTGCGGTGATCTGTCTGTCGATTCTCGGCATGGCGTTCAACGGCCGCAGCCAGTCGCGTAAAGGCATCTGGCTGGCATTACTCAACTCCTGCTTTATCGCCGGTTACACGCTGGTAGATGGTACTGGTGTGCGCCTCGCCGGTTCGGCGCTCGGCTACACGCTGTGGACATTCTTTATGAACGGCTTCTGCCTGCTGGTGTGGGCAATGCTGGCGCGCCGACAAGAAGTGACGCGTTATCTGGCGGCAAACTGGAAAAAGGGATTGCCCGGCGGTATCGGCACGATGGGCTCCTATGGGCTGGCACTGTGGGCCATGACACAAGCGCCGCTGGCGGTAGTGGCGGCACTGCGCGAAACCTCGATTCTCTTCGGCGCGCTGCTGGCATTTTTATTGCTCAATGAGAAAGTCGCCGGACTGCGAATCATCGCTGCCTGCGGCATTGCCGTTGGGGCAATTTTACTGCGTCTTTCATAAGACAAACTGGCAACAAAAGTTGCCGAAAATCGTTTACAAAACCTGCCTGGCGCAGCATCGCCTTTGCTGTGCCGCATAGTGGTTCTGTCATCTGACTGTGATAGATTCCTCCCGCATTAAGGCTTAATTGCAGCCATATATTCTTTAATTCCTCAATTTCTTAAAGTAATCATCGAGATGAAAAGGCAAAGAAACGTCAATTTGTTGTTGATGCTGGTACTGCTGGTCGCTGTCGGGCAGATGGCGCAGACAATCTACATTCCAGCCATCGCCGATATGGCGCGCGATCTTAATGTGCGTGAAGGCGCGGTGCAGAGCGTGATGGCGGCTTATCTGCTGACTTATGGCGTCTCGCAGCTGTTTTATGGCCCGCTGGCGGACAGAATTGGGCGCCGGCCGGTGATCCTCGCCGGGATGAGCATTTTTATGCTGGCGACGCTGATTGCTATCTCCACGCACAGCCTGACGGTGCTCATTCTGGCCAGCGCTTTACAGGGCATTGGTACCGGCGTCGGCGGCGTGATGGCGCGAACCCTGCCGCGTGACCTTTACGCCGGTACGGAGCTGCGCCACGCCAACAGCCTTCTGAATATGGGGATTCTGGTCAGCCCGTTACTGGCTCCGCTAATTGGCGGCGTGCTGAACACGCTGGTTAACTGGCGCGCCTGTTTTATTTTCCTGCTGGCACTCTGTGCGTTTGTCACCTACAGCATGGCGCGCTGGATGCCGGAAACCCGCCCAACGGACGCGCCGCGTATCCGGCTTATCGCCAGCTATAAAACGCTATTCGGTAGCGGCGCGTTTAACTGCTATCTGCTGATGTTGATTGGCGGTCTGGCGGGAATTGCGGTGTTTGAAGCTTGTTCCGGCGTGCTGATGGGCGGTGTTCTTGGCCTCAACAGCATGACGGTCAGCGTGCTGTTTATCCTGCCGATTCCGGCGGCGTTTTTCGGCGCATGGTTTGCCGGGCGGCAGAATAAGCGCTTCACCACGCTGATGTGGCAGTCGGTGATTAGCTGCCTGGCAGCCGGTATTCTGATGTGGATCCCCGGTTTGCTGGGCGTAATGAATATCTGGACGCTGGTGGTTCCCGCCGCGTTGTTCTTCTTTGGTGCCGGGATGTTGTTCCCGCTGGCAACCAGCGGCGCGATGGAGCCGTTCCCGTTTCTCGCCGGAACGGCGGGGGCGCTGGTCGGTGGTTTGCAGAATATTGGCTCCGGCGGGCTGGCATGGCTTTCGTCACAACTGCCGCAGACCAGCCAGTTTAGCCTTGGGATGCTGATGACGCTGGCCGGGCTTTTGATCCTGCTGTGTTGGCTGCCGCTGGCGTCGCGTTTTGCTCGCCACGAACCGGCGATTTAACCTCATGATGGCCCGGCTTCGCGTCGGGCTTGCAGCAATCTGGCGCGATCATCACCTTCAGTAATGGCTCCGGTGCGGGTCGCCATGCGCCCTCTTCACCGTCATAAAATTGCGTATCGGTGTTAATCGCGTAAGGGATTTTCACCTTGTTCAGCTCGCAAGCCATAAAACGGGCAAACGCCAGCTGCGACTCGGTTGGCGCGCTTTTCATGGACTCGCCGACTGCCCAACCGCCAACCCAACTGGTATGGCCCGTTTTCTGCTGCCAGCGTACAGCGGTGTTGATACGCGCGCGAATAGCGGCTTTCTCTGCCGGCGTGCCGGAGGTCCAGGGGTATTTGCCGTTCGCTTTTAGCGGTCCCCAGGGAAAAATGTGCCATTCGGCGAGCAGGAAATTCTGGCTATGCGGCGGCAGCTTCAGCGAGGGCAGATCTTCAGGAGCGGCGCGCATCCGGGGTGCGATAAAAATCATGCGCTGCGGATCGATATCATGCAGCGTTCTGACAACGTTTTCATAGGCGCGATTCAGCGCAGAAAGGTCGTGGTTAAGTTTATCGGCCGGTTCATAAATCACATCAAAACCGAGCGTAGGGTGATCAGTGCCAAAAAAGGTGCCGACGGTTTTCCACCACACCACCAGTTGCGCTTCATTTTTGGCGTCGGGATCGGCTTTAAAGCTATCCGCCTGGTAAGCAATAATCGGAATTACGCCATACGCTTCGCAGGCTTCCACCAGTTTTCGCAGATGGATCAGACGCGCTTCGGTCATGTTATCGGCAACGCGAATACGCACATGGCGAATGCCCGCCTCGTAGAAATCACGCACCACCAGCGGATCAAACTCACGAATTCCCCTGTCGGTACGCGCCCAGTCGACATCCATCCCCACACCCAACTGCTGCGCATAATGCGCCGCTGTCAGCGGAGTATCAGCGGCAAACGCAGAGGTTCCCGCCAGCAGCATAGCAACAGCAATCAGTGGCTTTAACACAGTTAACCTTGTGAAAATTGGGGGCGAATACATGTATTTAGCATGCTTTACGCCACAACGTGTAGCGGCAAAACGTAATAAATTCTCACCACGTCTGCACACTTGCACCGACGGCGTATTCCTGTTTTCTTTAACCATCCGCTTTCGATGATGAAGAACCGATGAAAAACGCCGACCTCCAGAAGCTCATCCAGCACGACCCGCTAGTGCAACGCCTTATTGATTTGCAAGAAACGCGCTGGTTTAACCCTAATACTACCCCGGTTGCCGAGGCTTTGCCGCATGTTGGTCTGACACAGCAAGATGTGAGCGACGCGCACGCCCGCCTGGCGCGCTTTGCGCCTTTTATTGCGAAGGCGTTTCCGGAAACCGCCGCCAACGGCGGCATCATTGAATCCGACGTGATACCGATCCCGGCAATGCAGCGCCGTCTGGGACAAACCATCACCGGTGAGCTGTGGCTGAAAAAAGACAGCCACTTGCCGATTTCCGGCTCTATCAAAGCGCGCGGCGGCATTTATGAAGTGCTGACCCACGCGGAAAAACTCGCTTTCGCCGCCGGGTTGCTGACGCCGCAAGACGATTACAGCCGCCTGCTCTCGCCGGAATTCACCCGCTTTTTTAGCCAGTACAGTATCGCCGTCGGTTCGACCGGTAACCTCGGGCTGTCGATCGGCATTATCAGCGCGCGCCTCGGTTTTCGCGTAACAGTACATATGTCTGCTGATGCCCGCGCCTGGAAAAAAGCGCTGTTACGCAGCCACGGAGTGAACGTGGTGGAGTATGCCGAAGATTACGGTGTCGCCGTTGAGCAAGGGCGCCGCGCGGCGCAAGCGGACGCGAACTGCTTTTTTATTGATGATGAAAACTCGCGCACGCTATTCCTCGGCTATGCCGTCGCCGGGCAACAGCTAAAAGAACAGTTTGCCCGCATCGGTAAAGTGGTCGATAAAGACCATCCGCTGTTTGTTTATCTTCCCTGCGGCGTTGGCGGCGGCCCTGGCGGCGTGGCGTTCGGCCTGAAGCTGGCGTTTGGCGATGATGTCCACTGTATTTTTGCCGAACCGACGCATTCACCGTGCATGCTGCTTGGCGTGTACACCGGTCTGCATGATGGCATCGCGGTGCAGGATTTAGGCATTGATAACCAAACCGCCGCCGATGGGCTGGCCGTCGGACGCGCGTCGGGTTTTGTTGGCCGCGCGATGGAACGCCTGCTGGACGGCTTTTACACCGTCGATGACCAAACACTTTATAACCTGCTGGGATTACTGGCGCAGGAAGAGAACATTTTACTGGAACCGTCGGCGCTGGCAGGCATGCCGGGACCGAAACAGATCTGTGAAGAGAGTTCTTACCATCAGCTTCACGGCTTTAGCCAGGCGCAACTGGCGCAGGCCACCCATCTGGTGTGGGCGACGGGCGGCGGTATGGTTCCGGCAGAAGAGATGGCGCAATATCTGGCGAACGCGCGCTGATTCAGCGGTGGTTGCGCATAAAAGACATTAACTCCATCGGTGAACGCCGCTGTTTAAGCAGGTCACGCATAACGCGCATATGCGGCGCGGTATGGCTGAAAAAGTGAAGGTAGCCGTGGCATAACGCGCTTTTTCCCTGCACAAAGCGGTGCTTCGGGCAATCGCCCTGGCAAAAGCGCAGTACGTCGCAGCGGCGGCAGGCAGCGTGCAGGGTACTCTTTTTGTTTTGCCCAAAAGCGATAACCTCGTGGCTGAGATTAATCTCTTTGATCGGAATATGGTGCAGGTTGCCAAGCCGGTAGGCCGGATAAACGTAGTGATCGCATTGATATATATCGCCGTTCGCCTCCAGCGCGAAGGCGTGACCGCAGGTTTCGCCAAAGGTACACATTTGCGACGGGTAACCGCTCCATACGCCCAGCGTTGAATCAAATAGCTGAACATAAACCCGGCCAATATCCTCGCGCACCCAGCAATCAAAAACCGTGGTCAGGAAATGCCCCCACGCCTCGCCGCTCACCGATTCCGCCGTTAAATTTCCCTGCTCATCCTGTTCCACCAGCGGGATAAACTGCAAAAAAGGCGTACCGAGAGAGCGCAGGTACTGGTATAAGCGCTGTGGCTGCTGGCTATTGAGGTTGTTGACGACGCAGAGCACGTTGTATTCCACACTGTGTTTCGCCAGCCGTTGAATGGCGTCGATCACTTTATGGTGTGACGGCTTGCCGCTACGGTTAACACGGTAAGCGTTATGCATTTCTGCCGGGCCATCAATAGAGATACCGACTAACCAGCCGTGCTCGCGAAAGAAGCGACACCAGGCATCGTTCAGCAAAATCCCGTTAGTTTGAAAGGCATTTTCGATTCGTTTGCCGTTGGCGAACTGCGTCTGAAGCGCGGCGACCCGACGAAAGAAATCCAGCCCGCTGAGTGTGGGTTCACCACCTTGCCAGGCAAACGGCACGACATTGCCCGGTTGGGCGTCGATCTGCTGGCGAATAAACGCCTGCAGCGTGGCATCATCCATGATCTTTTGTTGCGGCTTTTCAATGTAAAAGCAGTAGCGGCAGTTAAGATTGCAGCGAGAACTGGCGGGCTTGGCCATAACGTGGCAGCCTGGCATGCGGTGTTCCTCAGAAAATCAGGAGTAATTGACGAATATGCGTTACAGCAAACAGTAATGCGAGGGAGAGCACCGCGAGGGAGATCAATAATTTGTCACGTACCGCGCCGGATAAGACGAAATCACTTTTATTCACATCCGTTAAGATACGTTTATGTGTGTAACGCCAAAGCAGAAGCGCCACGCACAGCAGCACCCCCAGCGAGATCCAAAACGGCAGCCCCGAATGCTGCCAGTTATGCCTGACCGCCAGCGCCATCAGCGCGCCGTAGCCGAACAACGTGCGCAGCCACGCCAGCGACGTGCGTTCCGGCTGCAAGCCGGGATCTTTTTCGCGGCGTGCTTTACGGTTATCCGCCATAGAAAACCAGCCCCATCACCACCAGTGCAACCGCCAGCAAAATAACGCTTATCACCAGTAACGCACGGGTGTAGGGCAAATCCTCTTTCAGGCGCATCGCTTTTTCATTGCCCAGCCAGCGCAGATAGCCATACAACGCCAGCCCGCCTGCGAAGAGACACAGTAGCAGCGCCAGCACTTCACGAATCAACGGCGTGGCAAATTCCGGTGCTAACTGGTCCAGACCGACTCCGGCCGCCAGAAAACCAAGCGCCGTGCGGATCCACGCAAGAAAAGTACGTTCGTTCGCCAGTGAGAAACGGTAGTCCGGCGCCTGGCCAACGCGAGAAATTTTCATCAGTGCTCCTTGTTGGTGTACTGGTCAACAAAGTAGCGGATACTGTGAATTTTTTCGACACGTTTCATATTTGGACCGGCATCCTGACGATGCCGGTCGCGGGGATTAATGCAGCTCAGGCCAGAACGCTTTATTGGCTTCGACTAAATCATCCAGAATGGCTTTGGCGACAGAAGCGCTCGGAACCGTTTTGGACAAGGTTATCGCCTGCCACAACTTCTGATACGAGCGCTGCTCCCAGGCATCGACCACCAGTTTTTCCACGGCGACCTGCTGGCTCATCAGCCCCTTCTGGAAATGCGGGATATCGCCCACCGTGAGCGGTTGCGGGCCGTTTTTACCCACCAGGCAGGGGATTTCCACCATCGCGTCGGCATCAAAGTTATGGATCGCGCCGTTGTTCGGCACAATCAGCAACATGCGCTCCTGGGTGTTAAAGGCAATGGCGGTTGCCAGATCGACGATATACGACGCATGTTCGTCAATTTCCAGCTCCCCTGCCGATGATTTACCCGCTTCGATAATGGCGCGACAGGAACCAAACACCTGTTTTTCACGGTGATCCATCACTTCATTGGCACGCGTACGTTCAGGGTTGGAGTGCGCCACCACATAATCCGGGAAGAGGTAATACTTCAGATAGGTGTTCGGCATCGTATCCGGATCAAGCGCCTGCACATCTTTCGCTTTGGCGAACGTGTCGTTCCAGCTTGCTTCGGTATGCTCATCTTTTGCAGGTGGTACATAGCCATTTTTCGCCACATATTCGCGTAATTTCGGCATTAAATCGTTGCCGTCCAAATCTTCAATCGATGTCCACCAGCCAAAGTGGTTGAGCCCGTAATAGCGCACCCGCATCTGTTTGCGATCTTGCAGGCCCACAATCTGCGCCATGCGCCCTTCTATCCCGATCGGCATATCGCAGATATTGAGGATTTTGGCCTGCGGACGTAGGCGGCGCGTCGCTTCTGCCACGATTGCCGCCGGGTTGGAGTAGTTCAGCATCCAGGCATTCGGGGAGTATTTTTCCATATAGTCCACCAGCTCCAGCACACCGCCAATCGAGCGCATGCCGTAAGCAATGCCGCCAGGCCCACAGGTTTCCTGCCCGACAACGCCGTGGCGCAACGGGATTTTTTCATCCTGTTCGCGCATCGGATATTTGCCTACGCGGATGTGCGCCATCACAAAGTCGACATCGGTAAAGGCCGTTTTCGGATCGGTGGTGTAGCTAAATTCGATATCCGGTGCCTGCTCCCGCAGGATGACTTTGCAGGCTTCGGCGATGGTTTCCTGGCGCGCGCCGTCATTGTCATAGAACTTCAGCGCCCGCAGCGGAAAACGCTCGCGATTAGCCAGCAGCATTAAAACAATACCCGGCGTAAAGGTGCTGCCGCCACCGGCAATAACAACGGAGAATTTTTTCATGATACAGCCTCTGTCATGGTAGATGGTTCGGGGGTTAAAGGGGTTTTCATTAACGATTCGATTTGGTCGCGCACCTGCGGGACATGCAGCCCGACAATCACCTGGATGCCGTTGCCGCGACGTACCACACCGTGCGCACCCAGTGCTTTAAAGACGTCATCACTTTGCGTTTTCGCCATATCGATCAGCGCGATACGCAGCCTTGTGGCGCAGTTATTTACGCTTTCTATATTTGCGCTGCCACCCAGTGCCTGCAGGAAACCGGCGGCCTGACCGAGTTGGGTATTCGCTGCCGCCGTGGTTTGCCCGCGCGCGGCTTTGTAGTCGGCTTTGCTGTAGAGCTTGATTTCGCTCTCTTCCCGGCCCGGGGTTTTCAGGTTAAAGCGCACAATCAATGTGCGGAAAACCACGAAGTAGAGCGCGGTAAAGCACAGACCAATGGCGATTTGGGTGAACACCATCGCCGCATGGTTATGGAACATCGGGATCCAGTTTTGCGGCAGGAACTGGTCGAGCAGCCCGCCGCCCATGTTGCCGACTACGCCGAAGCTGTACATCACCGTCGCCATGGACGCGGCGAGTACGGCGTGAACGGCGAACAGCAGCGGCGAGATAAACAGAAAAGTGAACTCCAGCGGTTCGGTGATCCCCACCAGTACAGCAGTGAGCGTGGCGGGGATCAGCAGGCCGGCAACTTTGACGCGGTTTTCCGGCGCGGCGGTGTACCACAATGCCAGCGCGATACCGACAGAACCGAACACTTTGGAATTCCCGTGCAGCGCAAATCCGCCTTCCGGGAACAAGGCTTTCAGCGGCTCAGTGCTCTGGCTGAATTCTTGTAAGTGCTGCGCCCAGTAAACCTGGATGCCACCTTCCACTGCCGCCGGGCCGAAGATAAACGGACCATAGACAAAATGATGCAACCCGGTCGGGATCAGAATGCGTTCGAGGAAGGTATACACCCACACGCCCAACGCACCGGCAGAGCGTAAAAAGGCCTGTAAGGATTCAATGCCCAATTGCACTTTCGGCCAGCCGAGCAGGGTTAACCACGCGCAGGGGATCATCACCAGAAACGCGATAATCACCACAAACGAAGTGCCCTGGAAAATCCCCAGAAAGACCGGTAATGGCTTTTCAAAAAAACGGTTATGAATGGCGGTCACAATGCCGGAAATCACAATCGCGCCAATAATGCTGGTATCGAGCGTTTTAATCCCGGCAATCAGCGTTAAGCCACTGCCTGCCGTCGGTTCTGCGGAGAAATCCACGCCAAAGAAGTGACCCCAGGTCATTCCCATCGCGTTGATAAAGTAGTTCCAGGTCAAAAAGCTGATCAGCACAGCCAGGCAGGCGCGCCCCTGCGCTTGCTTTGCCAGGCCAATCGGTAAACCAACGGCAAACAGCAGCGGCATATTACGAAACACGGTCCAGCCGCCCTCTTCGATAATGTGCACAATCTGCGCGAAAAGGTTATCGGGCGCGGTTAATGCTTCACCGACGAAAAGCGGGTTGCGCAGCATAATGGCGATGCCCACCACCATGCCCGCGAAGGGAAAAAGCAGCACCGGGGTAAACATTGCGCCGCCGAAACGTTGTATTTGACTGAGCATAGTTAAATCCTCATGAAACAACCTGTAGGGGGAGAGGCCTTGTTTTGTTTTAGTGGCCTGAAATGAGCATAAGAATTCACCTTCTTGCAGGCAGGACACGCCGCTGCGTTCCGTGATCCCTTTCATGGTTTTATTTCGCCCCTTCAGGTCTACTTTTTGAATTAAAAATAGGCATGTCAGTGATGGCTGTTCTGATAAAGAGGCGTAAAGAGGTCTACAGGTGATCTACAAATCGATAGCCGAGCGGCTACGTCTGC
Source organism: Kosakonia sp. LAM2021 (assembly GCF_016620385.1). Classification (NCBI taxonomy): domain Bacteria; kingdom Pseudomonadati; phylum Pseudomonadota; class Gammaproteobacteria; order Enterobacterales; family Enterobacteriaceae; genus Kosakonia; species Kosakonia sp. LAM2021. Next base: position 62,990 of record NZ_JAENHT010000002.1, on the reverse strand, counting down.
GGCTCAATTCATCGGATTACAACGTTGGTAGTCCCTTGCCGGGTGAAAAAACGCTGGCGCAGGAGTTTGGCGTAGCGCGAATGACTATCCGAAAAGCCATTGATCTGCTGGTGGTGTGGGGGTTGGTGGTGCGCCGTCACGGCAGCGGTACTTTTGTTGCGCGCAAGGATGTGCACCATGAAACCACCAATCTTACCGGGCTGGTAGAGGTGCTGCGCCAACAAGGCAAAGAGGTGTACAGCAAAGTGCTGCTGTTTGAAGTAATGCCTGCGCCACCAGCGATAGCCAGCCAGTTACGCATCCAAATCAATGAACGCATCTACTTTTCGCGCCGGGTTCGCTATGTCGAGGGCAAGCCGTTGATGCTGGAAGATAGTTATATGCCGGTGAAACTGTTCCGCACGCTCTCATTGGCGCACCTTGAAGGGTCAAAGTTTGATTACATTGAAAAAGAGTGCGGCATAACGATTAGTGGCAACTACGAAAGCCTGACACCGGTGCTGGCGGATAAGCAACTGGCGCAAACATTGAACATCCAGGAGCAAACGCCGCTGCTGCGCATCACCTCCCTTTCCTACAGCGACAGCGGCGAGTTTCTTAACTACTCGGTGATGTTTCGTAACACCCGCGATTACCAGGTGGATTACCATTTGCGGCGTATCCACCCGGAAACGCTGTTACCCCATTCCCCAGAAGATCACCGCCAGTAATTGCGGCGTGATAATGCGCAAAAACATCACCAATGGATAGACCGTCGCATAGGCGAGTGCCGCCGCGCCGCTGGTAGGGTGCAGCGCGTTAGCGAAGGCCAGCGCGGGCGGATCGGTCATCGACCCGGCCAACATGCCGCATAAGGTCAGGTAGTTCATCTTCGCCAACATCCGCGCCAGCAAACCGACGGTTATTAGCGGAACGGCAGTAATGAAAATGCCGTAACACATCCATTTCACGCCATCGCCGTGGGTCAGCGTGGCGATAAAATCCCCGCCCGATTTCAGCCCAACCACCGCCAGAAACAGCACAATGCCCAGTTCCCGCAGCGCCAGGTTGGCGCTGGGCGGCATAAACCAGTACAACTTGCCGATACTGCCGATACGCCCAAGGATCAGCGCCATAATCAGCGGCCCACCGGCCAGACCCAGTTTTAGCGCCGCAGGAAAACCGGGGATAAACACCGGTACCGATCCCAGTAACACACCGAGGCCAATACCGATAAACACCGGCAGCATCTGCACTTGTTGCAGTTTATGCTGCGCATTGCCAACTTCATTAGCGACGGCGTCAATCGCCGATGGTCGCCCTACGAGGTTGAGAATATCGCCGAACTGCAGGCTGGCATCGCTGCTGGCCACCAGCTCAACCCCGGCGCGGTTAAGGCGCGAGATTACGACGTCGTAGCGCTCTTTAAAGTGCAGATCGCGGATTTTCTTCCCCAGCACCTTTTCGTTGGTGACCACCACGCGCTCTACCCGCAAATCCGTACCGCGCGTGGATAACGAGACATCAACTTCCTGACCGATAACCAGTTGAGCGTTATGCAGATCTTTCGGTAACCCCACCAGATGCAGTAAGTCTCCGGCTTCAATCAGCGTGCCCGGCGCAGGCACCATCAACAACTCACCGCGTTTTAGGCGCGAGCAGATGATTTTATCGCTGTTGAGGATGGGCACGTCCTGAATCGCCATCTTGTTGAGATTCGGGTTTTCCACGCGAATATTAATGGTGCGAATCAGCGATGTACCGTTACTGAGCGTGGCATCGTGCTTACGTGCTTCCTCATCCACATTGATGCGGAACAGCACGCGCAGTAACCACATGCTGAGCAAAATCCCGCAGATACCGAACGGATACGCCATCGCGTAACTCATGCCCATCTGATCCAGCACCGGGCCTGCAATGCCCAAATCACGCAGGATTTGTTGCCCTGCGCCGAGCGCCGGGGTGTTGGTGACCGCGCCGGAGAAAATCCCCAGCACCACCGGCAACGGAATGGCGAACAGCTTATACAAAATGGCGGTGACAAGGCCGCCGAGAAGCACGATCAGAATAGCGAACAGATTCAGCCGCAGGCCGGAGACGCGTAACGAGGCGAAGAAGCCAGGCCCCACCTGAATGCCGATGGTATAAACAAACAGGATCAGGCCGAACTCCTGCACAAACAACAACATTGGGCTACTCAACGGAATGCCCAGTTGATCCACAAAGTGGCCGACGATTATCCCACCGAACAGCACACCACCGATGCCAAACCCGACGCCGCGAATCTTCAGGTTACCTATCCATAACCCGACGACAGCAACGAGTGCCAGAACGCTTACGGTTAACGCGATATCACTCATGATCTTTTCCCTGTACATGATGACTACAGGAATATTGGCAGAAGCTGTAATAACTGTATGGGTGATGCTGCACAAAGTGCAGGGATTTTCTCTGCTTCGTGATGTGGCGAAAATTGCACCAGCAAACGACGGTTGCCCCGAATCAAAGCAGTGCTATTCACCTGTCTGACCGCTTCTTGATGGGCTCAAACCCTATGCCTGCTAAGCATCGGCGCAATCCCAACCGCAACAATAGGTTATGGCATAGTTAATGCAAAAGACCACTTTTGTTAACAACAGGGTGGCAGAATGACAAATACAACATTGACCAACGTGGTGGTAGCAAGCCCGAAAAAGTGGATGCAACTGGCGCTGGGCCTGGTGTGCATGGTTTCCATTTCCAGCCCGCAGTATGTCTGGGCACTGCTGACGCGACCGTTTATGGAAAAACTACACGTACCCCTGGCGGAAATACAGCTCACCTTTTCGCTGCTGATTATTCTGCAAACCTTCTTCTCCCCCTTTCAGGGGCGATTAATTGATAAGTTTGGCCCACGCCGGCTAATTGCCATCGGCACGGTGTTCAGCGGCGTTAGCTGGATGCTGACCGCCACCATCAGCAGCCTGACGGAACTCTATCTCTATTACGGCGTACTGGGCGGCCTTGGCACCGGCATTGTTTATATCGGCGTGGTTGGCCTGATGGTGCGATGGTTCCCGGAAAAACGCGGATTTGCCACAGGGATGGTGGCGGCGGGCTACGGTATGGGCGCAATTCTGACGACTTTCCCGGTGACGCAATCGCTGGCCGCCAAAGGGCTGGAGAATACGCTGTGGCAATTTGGTCTACTGATGGCGGTCATCGGGTTTCTCGCCAGCCAGGGGCTGCGGGCACCGTACAGCAGCCGAACAGAAGACGTCACCAGTAACCTGAAGATGAGCGACAGAAGTTTTGCGCCGAAAGAGATGCTGCGCAAGCCGCTGTTCTGGTTGATGTTTGCGATGATGACCATGATGTCTACCTCAGGACTGATGGTGACGTCGCAGATGGCCATTTTCGCTGAGGATTTCGGCATCACCGCCGTAACGGTAATGGGCATGGCAGCGTTGCCGCTGGCAATGACTATTGACCGTTTTATGAATGGGCTAACGCGCCCGGTGTGCGGTTATATTTCTGACCGGATTGGCCGGGAAAACATGATGTTTATCGCCTTTGGTCTGGAAGGCTGCGCAATGGCGCTGTGGTTGCTGTGCAAAGACGATCCGCTGCTGTTTGTGCTGCTTTCCGGGGTGGTATTTTTCGGCTGGGGCGAGATTTTCTCCCTGTTTCCCGCCACGCTCACCGACACCTTTGGCACGCAGCATGCCACCGCGAATTACGGCTGGCTCTATATTTCTCAGGGAATTGGTTCGATTTTCGGCGGCCCGCTGGCGGCGCTGCTGTACCAGAAAACCGGTAGCTGGGATCTGGTGTTTGGCTGCGCCATTACGCTGGATATTCTCTGCGCGCTGTTGGCGTTTTTTGTGCTGAAACCCTGGCGTCACCGCTTCTTGCAGAGCGTGCGGGCATAAACAAAAAAGGCTCCGCATGCGGAGCCTTTTCGTTATTGACCGTTAGCTGTTTAACGCCGGGCGATTGCTGATGGCAATACGCTGTGGCGCGGCGCTTTCCGGTACGTTACGCAACAGATCGATATGCAGCAGGCCGTTGGTGAAGGTCGCGCCGGAGACTTCCATATAGTCGGCCAGCGTAAAGCTCAGGCTAAACGGCTGGATCACCAGCCCCTGATGCAGCCATTTCGGCTCGTTAGCCGGTTTTTCCGGCGTACCTTTAACGGTTAAGCGCCCATTTTCCAGCTGGATATCCAGTTCTTCCTGGCGAAAACCCGCCAGCGCGAGGGTAATGCGGTAGTGATTGTCATCACCCTTCTCAATGTTGTAGGGCGGAAATGCCTGTTGCTCACTGGTGGTTTGCAGGGCGTTAGCCAGTTTGTCGAAGCCGATCCATTGACGCAGCAGCGGGGATAAATCGTAGTTACGCATTGTGTTTCTCCTTCTAAGAAGCGAGTGAATACCTGCGAGCGCGTAAGCTCACATATGCTCCCTGTCGGCGAGCATGTTTGGGACGGGCCGCCAGTCGCGACCCTGCATAATTAGTTAATTTCGATACGACGCGGTTTTTTCTCTTCCGGGATCACGCGTTCTAAATCGACATACAGCAGGCCGTTGACCAGATTGGCGCCTTTCACGTGGATATTTTCCGCCAACTGGAATTTGCGCTCGAAGTTGCGTTCGGCGATGCCCTGATAGAGATAAGTGCGCTCTTTTTGTTCGTCGGTATGGGAACCTTTCACCACCAGCAGGTTGTCCTGGGCGGTGATTTCCAGCTCGCTTTCAGCGAAACCGGCCACAGCAATAGCGATGCGATAGTGGTTTTCATCCACTAACTCGACGTTGTACGGAGGGTAACCGCCATTGCTCTGGTTCTGGTTGTTTTCCAGCAGGTTAAACAGACGGTCAAAACCAATGGCTGAACGATAAAGCGGGGAAAGATCGAAGTTACGCATAGTTAAAGCTCCTGAAATCAGCGAGATTTTTATGCCTTCCACAATGGACAGGCAACTAACGTAGCCGAACACCCTTCCGGCATGTTCCCGGGCTACATTCCTAAAATGTGGCTGAAGGAGAGGTTTTCAAGCCCACAATTTGGACTTTTTTTTGCACTTTCTGGCACAACGCATAGACTGGGGTTGCAGCACAAATGGTTAAAGTGCGAATGCCGCCACAGAGCGGAGCTCGAATGCTGTCGCTTTCTCGTTCGGGGGGCTATAACCCCCCGGATAGCATTCAAACAATAAACAACGATGACAAATCGAAAATGAAAACGATTCTGATAGTTTCTGCATTGCTCAGCGGGATGGTGTTGTCGGGATGTTCAAGCGTGATGTCGCATACTGGCGGCAAAGAGGGGACCTACCCCGGCACACGCGCCAGTTCGGCGATGCTGTCTGATGATGACACCGGCATAGGCACGAAATCGCTGGTGGTGCTGGATATGCCCTTTACCGCCATCCTGGATACGCTGTTGCTGCCGTGGGATCTTTTCCGCCGCGATAATTCTCTTAAATCGCGGGTGGAGCAGAGCGAGAAAGCCGCGCTGGCGACCGATTCGGTGATCCCACCCGCGCCCATGCCGGCGCATTAAATTACCAGCCGGTTTCCGTCATCCATAGCTGGCGGAAACCGTCCACCTCTTCCATCCAGGCAATCTGCTTACCATCCGGTGAAAACACGACCGCATCAGCCGACGGCGGGTTTGCATGATCGGCGCTCAAAAAGGTGATATCGCCATGCTGCGCATCGCATATAGCGAGGCGATTTTCCAGCACAAACCCCAGCGCCTCGCCGGAAGGATGCCAGTTAAAGGCTGACTGAATTCCGTGTGTGGTATGCGTTAACTGGCGCGGTTCACCGCCGTCCGGGCTTATCAGCCACAATTGCACAGTGCCATTGTCGTCACGCATCAGAAAGGCGATTGCCGTGGCCTGCGGATTGCTGCGCACCCAGTGACGCGGCACATTCACTAATCCTGGGTAGCAGCGGTGATGGGTAAACGTCAGGCGTTTTTGCATCACACCTTTTGGCGGCGCAGGAAGGGTTTGTTCGCTGCCCGCCAGCGGCGTATCACCCGGTGTTTTCCAGCCCAGCTCATCGCCGGGAAGCGCAACAATAAACAACTCCGGCACTTTTTCACCGCTGAGCGATAAGGTATCGCCGATAAACGCCAGACGCAGGTTACCCACCCAACCCTCTTCATAGGCGCGATTGATCTCATCGCTGCCCGGTTGCGGCACGGGCGTCGTGCGGCTGACCAAAACACTCCAGTGGCTTCCGCCATATTCGCGTGGATGCGTACAAGGCGGCGTTACCGGGCCAAACGGCACCGCAACGCCGACATTGCGTAAATCCAGGGCCGGATCGCGCGCGTGCAATACATGGTCGTTATATGTGAAGCTCACAAACTCGCCATTCGGGCTGAACACATGCACATGTGTGCCGCCGCGCAACGCACCGGGCGTGTAAGGCGCGGTAATGTCCAGCGCATCAAGATTACGGGCAATACCGTTTGCCAATACCACGCCGCGCCGATGGTGAAAATCATACTGCCAGCTGGCATCCGGGTTTTCCGGGCCGTGGATAAAAACATACTCTTGCGCCCGAGGGTTCACCGTCACCACCCCGACATGCGCATCGTGTGTTGCGGTATACAGCACCTCAACATCACCGTTGCGCACATTGACCCGCTCAATGGTTTTACCGGTAAACGATGCGCCAGAAGGACGAACATCAAAAACCAGCCACTGGCTGTCCGCCGTCCAGGTGTTGATATTGGTAAGTTGATGATTGCGTGGGGCAAAGGTGAGCTGTTTCATGGAAAGACCCTAAAGCCATAATGTCGCCTCAGGGTATCGCAATGCGCGGGATCCGCCTACTCTGCACTTCACGGTCACTTCACAGACTCGGTTTAGCCTTCCTCGCTCAACACAGGAGGAAAAAATGCAGCATTTTGACGTGGCAATAATCGGTCTGGGGCCAGCAGGCGCAGCGCTGGCGCGGCAGTTAGCCGGGAACCTGAGCGTTATCGCACTGGATAAAAAGCAGCAGCAGGGCAATCGCGGCTTTAAAAAACCTTGCGGTGGGCTGCTGGCACCCGATGCGCAGCGGGCGTTTATCCGTGCAGGTATTACGCTTCCGGTGCAGGTGATGGCCGATCCGCAGATTTTTAGCGTGCGTACGGTCGATGTGCAAAGTGGCATTACGCGAAACTATCAGCGCAGCTATCTGAATATCGATCGCCATGCGTTTGATTTATGGATGAAATCGTTGATTCCACCCTCGGTCAACGTTTACCACGATGCGCTGTGCCGAAAAATCTGGCGCGAAAACGATCTCTGGCATCTGACATTTTGCGCCGAAGGTGCGGAATCCACTGTGTCATGCCGCCATCTGGTGGGTGCAGACGGCGCAAATTCGATGGTGAGGCGGGTTATCTATCCGGCGCATGAAATTCGTAAATATGTCGCGCTGCAACAGTGGCTTAAAGACCGACATCCACAGCCGTTCTACTCCTGCGTTTTTGATAACGCGACCACCGATTGTTACGCGTGGAGCATCAGCAAGGAGGGCTACTTTATTTTCGGCTGCGCGTTTGCGTTGAAAAACAGCCGTGAAAATTTTGAGGCGCTGAAAACGCGGCTGGAAGCGTTTGATTTCCGCTTCGGCGAAGTGGTGAAAAGCGAGAAATGTACGGTGTTATGCCCGTCGCGCTGGGGTGATTTTGTCTGTGGAGAAGATAATGCCTTTTTGATTGGTGAAGCGGCTGGTTTTATCAGCGCCAGCTCGCTCGAAGGCATCAGTTATGCGCTGGATAGCGCCGAAATACTCAGCGGCGTGCTTTGTAGTACGCCGGACAATGCGAATACCGTCTATCGCCGAAAAACGCGAGGATTACGCGTAAAACTGCTGGGAAAAATCATCAAAAATCGCATTCTGACCACACCATGGTTACGCAAATGGATCATGAAAAGCGGTGTTGCGCATATCCCACTGACCGCAGAAAAACCGACAACCGCAGCAAGGGCGTAGCGCCCTTGCGCATGTTACGGCTTAGTTCAGCGCAAATTTCTCAATCGCGTAGGCAACGCCGTCTTCCAGGTTCGATTTGGTGACAAAATTCGCCGCCTCTTTCACCGAGGGAATGGCGTTATCCATTGCCACGCCAACGCCGGCGTATTCAATCATCGCGATGTCATTTTCCTGATCGCCAATCGCCATAATCTCCTCTTGTTTGATATTCAGCGCATCGGCCAGCGATTTAACGCCGGTGCCTTTGTTTACGCGTTTATCGAGGATTTCGAGGAAGTACGGCGCGCTTTTCAGCACGGTATATTTCTCTTTCACTTCCTGCGGAATACGGGCAATGGCCTGATCGAGAATGGTTGGCTCATCAATCATCATCACTTTCAGCAACTGGATTGCCGGATCCATTTTTTCCGCTTCACAGAACACCAATGGAATGGTGGCGACGTAAGATTCATGCACGGTGTAATAACTGATGTCGCGGTTAGCAGTGTAGAGTGTGTTGCGATCCAGCGCGTGAAAGTGGGAGCCCACTTCGCGGGAGAGTTTTTCCAGATAGCGATAATCATCATAGCTCAGCGCAGTTTGCGCGACGGTGCTGCCATCGCTGGCATTCTGTACCAGTGCGCCGTTATAGGTAATGCAATAATCCCCTTCCCGTTCCATATGCAGCTCTTTCATGTAGCTGTGTACGCCCGCGTAAGGCCGGCCGGTGGTCAGCACCACGTTAATACCGCGTTCGCGCGCAGCGGCGATCGCGTTTTTAACTGCGGGAGAGATGGTGTGGTCCGGCAGCAGCAGCGTGCCGTCCATATCGATTGCAATAAGTTTGATAGCCATGAGATCCCCAGATGAGATATTTCCAGGCTCATGCTAACGCGATTCCGCTCAAAAAACAGCACGGAGATGGTGGGAAAAGGGGGATAGAAACGGGGCGGGAAGTGCCTCTTTTCGATTTTCCCCTCTCCGGATGGAGAGGGGAAACAGCGGATCAGATATCGATATTCGCCGCTTTCAGGGCGTTTTCTTCGATAAAGGCACGGCGCGGTTCAACCGCATCGCCCATCAGCGTGGTGAACAGCTGGTCTGCAGCAATCGCGTCTTTAACGGTCACGCGCAGCATACGGCGGCTGTCCGGATCCATCGTGGTTTCCCACAGCTGATCCGGGTTCATTTCGCCCAGACCTTTATAACGCTGGATAGCGAGACCACGGCGGGACTCTTTCACCAGCCAGTCCAGCGCCTGCTCGAAGCTGGCAACCGGCTGACGGCGCTCGCCGCGTTCGATAAAGGCGTCTTCTTCGATCAGACCACGCAGCTTTTCACCCAACGCGCAGAGACGACGGTATTCGCCACCGACAACAAACTCGTTATCCAGCGGATAATCCGTGTCGACGCCGTGAGTACGTACACGAATAATCGGCTCGAAGTGGTTCAGCTCGCTATTAACACGCACATCGTACTTCCACTGGCTACCGTGCTGCTCTTTTTCGTTAAGCTCAGTAACCAGGGCATTGACCCAGCGAGTCACTTTCTGTTCGTCGGAAAGGTCGGCTTCGGCCAGCGTCGGCTGATACACCAGCTCTTTCAGCAGCGCGCGCGGGAAACGGCGCTCCATGCGACCAATCATTTTCTGCACCGCGTTGTACTCAGAGACGAGTTTTTCCAGCGGCTCACCGGCTAACGCAGGCGCGCTGGCGTTGGTATGCAGGGTTGCGCCATCAAGCGCGATAGCGATCTGGTATTGATCCATCGCTTCATCATCTTTGATGTACTGCTCCTGCTTGCCTTTCTTCACTTTGTACAGCGGCGGCTGCGCAATGTAGACATGGCCGCGCTCAACGATTTCCGGCATCTGACGGTAGAAGAATGTCAGCAGCAGCGTACGGATGTGCGAACCATCGACGTCCGCATCGGTCATGATGATGATGCTGTGATAACGCAGTTTATCCGGGTTGTACTCATCACGACCGATGCCGCAGCCCAGCGCCGTAATAAGCGTCGCCACTTCCTGCGAAGAGAGCATCTTGTCGAAACGCGCTTTCTCAACGTTCAGGATTTTGCCTTTCAGCGGCAGAATCGCCTGGTTTTTACGGTTACGGCCCTGCTTCGCAGAACCGCCCGCGGAGTCCCCTTCCACCAGGTAGAGTTCGGACAACGCCGGGTCGCGCTCCTGGCAATCTGCCAGTTTGCCTGGCAAGCCGGCAAGATCCAGCGCGCCTTTACGGCGGGTCATTTCACGCGCTTTACGTGCCGCTTCACGCGCACGTGCTGCGTCGATAATTTTGCCTACCACGATTTTCGCGTCGGACGGGTTTTCCAGCAGGTATTCATTGAGCAGTTCGTTCATCTGCTGTTCTACCGCTGTTTTCACCTCGGAAGAAACCAGTTTATCTTTGGTCTGCGAGGAGAATTTCGGGTCCGGCACTTTCACAGACACCACCGCAATCAGGCCTTCACGGGCATCGTCGCCGGTGGCGCTGACTTTGGCTTTCTTGCTGTAGCCCTCTTTATCCATATAGGCATTCAGCGTACGGGTCATCGCCGCGCGGAAGCCTGCAAGGTGAGTGCCGCCATCGCGCTGCGGAATGTTGTTGGTAAAGCAGTAGATGTTTTCCTGGAAACCATCGTTCCATTGCAGCGCAACTTCGACGCCGATACCGTCTTTTTCGGTGGAGAAATAGAAGATATTCGGGTGGATCGGCGTTTTGTTCTTGTTGAGGTATTCAACAAACGCCTTGATGCCGCCTTCGTAATGGAAGTGATCTTCTTTGCCATCGCGCTTGTCACGCAGGCGAATAGACACACCAGAGTTCAGGAATGACAGTTCACGCAGGCGCTTCGCCAGAATCTCATATTCGAATTCAATAACGTTGGTAAACGTTTCATAGCTCGGCCAGAAACGCACCATCGTCCCGGTTTTTTCGGTATCGCCGGTAACCGCCAGCGGTGCCTGCGGAACGCCATGCTCATAAATCTGGCGGTGAATTTTGTTATCGCGCTGGATAACCAGCTCCAGTTTCTGCGACAGGGCGTTAACCACGGAAACACCCACGCCGTGCAGGCCACCGGAAACTTTATAGGAGTTATCGTCGAACTTACCGCCTGCGTGCAGAACGGTCATGATCACTTCCGCCGCGGAAACACCCTCTTCCGGGTGAATACCGGTCGGAATACCACGGCCATCATCCTGTACGGAGACGGAGTTATCGCTATGAATAGTGACGATAATATCTTTACAGTACCCTGCGAGCGCTTCGTCGATAGCGTTATCTACCACCTCGAATACCATGTGGTGCAGACCGGTGCCGTCATCCGTATCGCCGATATACATGCCCGGGCGCTTACGTACCGCATCCAGCCCTTTCAGGACTTTGATACTGGAGGAGTCATAAGAATTCGACATCAACGTTTCTCGCTCATTTAATCTTGGGTTAATCCGTTATTTTACCCTTTTCCACGGTGAACATCTTCGAATTTTTGTCCGACATGTCCATCACGTGATCAGCGCTGATAGCGCTGACGAAAACCTGCGACTGCGTCGCTTTTAAGCGGCTGGCTAACAGCCCGCGCTTCGCGTCATCAAGTTCTGAGGCAAAATCATCTATCAGGTATAAACAGCGTCGTCCGCTCTCGCGCGTTAAAAACTCGCCCTGCGCCAGACGCAGCGCGCACATGAGGAGTTTTAGCTGCCCGCGCGACAGCGTATCTTCTACCGGCGCGCCGTCCGCACGAATGCGGAAATCCGCCTTGTGCGGGCCGTGCGCGGTGTAGGTCAGCATGCGATCGCGCTCAAAATTGCGCTCCAGCACGTCGCCATAGTCCGTCTCTTTCTCCCAGCCACGCTGAAAAGAGAAGGTGAGAGAGAACTCCGGCAAAAATTGTTGGCAGGTATCCGCCATATCTTCAGCGATAGCGGTGCTGTATTCCGCACGCCAGCGGCTGATTTGCTCGGCCAGCGGGATAAGTTCTTTGTCCCACGGACGAAGCTGCGCGTAGTGGCTCACCTGGCGCAACGCGGCGTTACGCTGTTTCAGCAAACGCTTGAGATTGCTCCAGGCGGTGAAAAAACCGGTTTCGTTGTGAAAGCATCCCCAGTCAAGGAACGCTCTTCGGTATTTGGGGCCGCCGTTGAGTAAAGTAAACCCCTCAGGCGTGATCAGCTGCATCGGCATCAGCAGCGCCAGCTCCGCGACTTTGTGGCCGTCGGTGCCATCAATGCGCACTTTGCTGTCGCCGAGCTTGTCTTTGGTCAGGCCAATCGCCGTTTCCCGCTCTTCGCCCTGTAAACGCCCGTGCAGCACAAAAGATTCCTGCTCATGGCGTATCACACGACCGATTTGCAAACTGCGAAACGCCCGCCCATGTCCGAGCGTATAGATCGCTTCCAGCACGCTGGTTTTGCCGCTGCCGTTAGCACCAACCAGAAAATTAAAACCAGGGGAGAGCGCGAGATCCGCATTCTCGATGTTACGGAAGTCTTTAATAAGAAGGCGGGTCAGTGACATAGTTCAGAGCATCAGTCCAGGGGCGTGAGTGTCACAGCCAGTTCGTTTACCGCCAGCGCACAGAAAGCGGAGCGTACACGAAGTACGTGAGCATTTCGAGCACTGCCGGAAGGCGAAATGGCAAGTAAACCAGCCCCTTTTAATCACTACAAACGCATTGGCATAACAACATAGGCTGCGCTTTGACTCGCCGCATCCTCAATCTGCACACTCGAAACCGAATCCGTCAGCAGAATGCGCACATTTTCACATTTCAGCGCATTCAGTACGTCCAGCACATAGCTGACGTTAAAGCCGATCTCCATTTCGCTCCCGCCGTAGGTGACATCGAGAAACTCTTCCGCTTCTTCCTGCTCCGGGTTGTTGGCGGTGATTTTAATCTGGTTCTCACTGACATACAGACGCACGCCGCGGAATTTCTCGTTAGAGAGGATCGCTGCGCGAGCAAATGCCTGTTTCAGCGAATCGCAGCCCGCTTCGAGAGTTTTATCCGGGTTTTTCGGCAATACGCGGCGATAATCCGGGAAACGGCCGTCAACAAGCTTGGAGGTAAAAATGAAATCGCCAACGTGCGCACGGATGTTATTGCTGCCAATCTGCACGCGCAGCGGCGTATCACCGCCGTCGAGCATGCGCATCAGCTCAATCACCCCTTTACGCGGCACGATCACCGAATGGTTCGGCAACGCCTGACCAATCGGCATCGAGCAGACCGCCAGACGGTGGCCGTCAGTGGCAACCGTGCGCAACTCTTCGCCTTCGGTTTCAAACAGCATGCCGTTTAAGTAGTAACGTACATCCTGATGCGCCATCGAAAACTGTGTCGCTTCGATCAGGCGTTTCATAGTGGCCTGCGGGAGCGTGAACTCCACTTCGCTTTGCCAGTCGTCCAGATTCGGGAAATCTGCAGCAGGCAGAGTGGAAAGAGAGAAACGACTGCGCCCGGAACGGATCAACATACGCTCGCCTTCCAGCTGCACAGCGATTTCAGCGCCTTCCGGCAGACCGCGACAGATGTCGAAGAATTTACGCGCCGGTACGGTGGTCGCTCCCTGTTCATGCGGCTGGACTAATGCAAGACGCGCCACCATCTCCATTTCGAGATCGGTGCCGGTCAGCGACAACGCGCCTTCAGTAACCTGCAGCAGCAGATTACCGAGGATAGGCAACGTCGGACGTCCGCCTAGCGGGCCGCTAACCTGTTGCAGCGGCTTTAATAAGTGTTCACGTTCAACGGTAAATTTCATAGCGTCACGAAGATAATGTTCTGATTAAATTGGAAAAATCTTCTTTGATATCATGGCTTTCTTCACGCAACTGCTCAATCTTACGGCAGGCGTGCAGCACGGTAGTATGGTCGCGACCACCAAATGCATCGCCGATTTCCGGCAGACTGTGGTTGGTCAGCTCCTTCGCCAGCGCCATCGCCATCTGACGCGGGCGGGCTACCGAACGGGATCGACGCTTCGACAGCAGATCCGCTACCTTGATCTTGTAATACTCCGCCACCGTCTTTTGAATATTGTCGATGGTGACCAGTTTTTCCTGCAACGCCAGCAAATCGCGCAGCGCCTCACGGACAAAATCGATAGTAATCGCACGACCAGTAAAATTGGCGTTGGCGATAACGCGGTTCAGCGCCCCTTCCAGCTCACGCACGTTAGAGCGCAGACGCTTAGCAATAAAGAAGGCCACTTCACCCGGCAGACGAATATCGTTTTCGTCGGCCTTTTTCATCAGGATCGCGACGCGAGTTTCCAGCTCCGGCGGCTCGATCGCCACCGTTAACCCCCAGCCGAAGCGAGATTTTAGACGATCCTCAACGCCGTTGATCTCTTTTGGATAACGATCCGACGTCAAAATGATCTGCTGATTGCCTTCAAGTAAGGCATTAAAGGTGTGGAAAAACTCCTCCTGGGATCGTTCTTTATTGGCAAAGAATTGAATATCGTCGATCAGCAGGGCGTCAACGGAGCGGTAGTAGCGTTTAAACTCTTCGATCGCATTGTTTTGCAGGGCTTTTACCATGTCCTGGACAAAACGCTCGGAGTGCATATACACCACTTTAGCGTTGGGCTTTCGCGCCACAATGCCGTTACCCACCGCATGCAACAAGTGCGTTTTACCGAGACCGGTTCCGCCATATAAAAACAACGGGTTATACGCACCGCCGGGGTTATCCGCGACCTGGCGAGCCGCCGCACGAGCAAGCTGGTTAGACTTACCTTCAACGAAGTTATCAAAGGTATGTTTCACGTTAACGTTTGAGCGGTAGGTCGGTTCTGCCGGCGCCGGGACATTATCCCAGCCAGGGCGAGCTGCAGGTGCCGCACGCTGCACAACCACTTGCGCCGCCTGCGCGGGCGCAGCGACAACAGCAGGTTCTTTCAGGGTCTGGCTAACCGGGCGGGTGCCCACTTCAAAACGCAGCTGCGGAACATCCGTGCCGCAGAAGTCATTCAGCAGCCCGTTGATATTATTAAGGTATTTGTCCCTAACCCAGTCGAGGACAAAACGGTTTGGCGCATACAAAGCCAGCGTGTTATCGCTCAGTTCCGCCTGCAACGGGCGTATCCACATACTAAATTCTGTGGCTGGTAACTCATCCTGCAATCGGGCAAGACACTGCTGCCAAAGCGAAAGTGACACGGCGGACTCCACTCGAACGAAAATCGATAAATAGTAAAGACAGAAACATTAATGTTTTTTGACACACGTCGATAAGACCCAACCGGGTGACGTGCGAACCGCTATTTACGGTTTTTTGCCCTGCTCACGATCCTGGATCGCGATCGGGACCGCGGATCATAGCGTAAACCGAGGCAGAGATCTTGTGTTTCTCACAGATTCTTCACTATTTATCCACAGGGCGATTCGGAATCGGGTAAGTGTAAACGATCCGACCAGACGTGCGAGACGATTTACGCCGCATATTGGAAAATTTAATGAGTAACGCCGATTTATTGCTTAAACGATCTAATGAAGATCCTGGAGGATCCTTGCGCTTTGCTGTTGGCTCCGTATAATTCTGCCCCCGGCGCGTCTTGCTCTTCTTCGGGCGTCGAATGCTGCTTATTTTTTGTGCGGATCTGTGCAAAAATAGGAGCGCAATAAGGAAAGAGAATTGACTCCGGAGTGTACAATTATTACAATCCGGCCTCTTTAATTACCCATGGCTTGCGCGCCAGTCGTTCGATATCCGTTCAGGCATACGCAAAAGTCAGTGAATTTATTCAAGTTTAGGTAGAAACCGCCATGAAACGCACTTTTCAACCGTCTGTACTGAAGCGCAACCGTTCTCACGGCTTCCGTGCTCGTATGGCTACTAAAAATGGTCGCCAGGTTCTGGCTCGTCGTCGCGCTAAAGGCCGCGCACGTCTGACCGTTTCCAAGTAATAAAGCTAACCCCTGAGTGGTTAAGCTCGCTTTTCCCAGGGAGTTACGTTTGTTAACTCCCACTCATTTCACTTTCGTCTTCCAGCAGCCACAACGGGCTGGCACGCCGCAAATCACCATCCTCGGCCGCCTGAATTCGCTGGGGCATCCCCGTATCGGTCTTACCGTCGCCAAAAAAAACGTCAAACGCGCCCATGAACGCAATCGGATTAAACGTCTGACGCGTGAAAGTTTCCGTTTACGCCAGCATGAACTGCCGGCAATGGATTTTGTGGTGGTGGCGAAGAAAGGGGTTGCCGACCTCGATAACCGTGCTCTCTCGGAAGCGTTGGAAAAATTATGGCGCCGCCATTGTCGCCAGGCTCAAGGGTCCTGATAGCCCTCATTCGGGTCTATCAACGCCTGATTAGTCCGCTACTCGGGCCGCACTGCCGTTTCACTCCAACCTGCTCTCACTATGGAATTGAGGCATTGCGCAGGTTTGGAGTGATAAAAGGCAGTTGGTTGACAGTGAAACGCGTATTAAAATGCCACCCTTTACACCCGGGTGGAGACGATCCCGTCCCGCCAGGACCTTCTAAAACCAGAGAACACTAACGATGGATTCGCAACGCAATCTTTTTATCATCGCTTTGTTGTTCGTGTCTTTCATGATCTGGCAAACGTGGGAGAAGGATAAAAATCCTCCTCCTGCGCAGCAGCAGACCACGCAGACTACGACCACCGCAGCGGGTAACGCAGCCGACCAGGGCGTTCCGGCCAGTGGCCAGGGGAAACTGATTACGGTTAAAACCGATGTGCTCGAGCTGACCATCAACACCCGTGGTGGTGATGTTGAGCAGGCACTGCTTCCGGCTTACCCGAAAGAACTGGGTTCCAGCGAGCCGTTCCAGCTGTTGGAAACAACCCCGCAGTTTATCTATCAGGCGCAAAGCGGCCTGACAGGTCGTGATGGCCCGGATAACCCGGCGAACGGTCCACGTCCGCTGTATAACGTGGAAAAAGATGCGTTTGTGCTGGCTGATGGTCAGAACGAGCTGGCTATCCCGCTGACCTACACCGATGCGGCTGGCAATACCTTCACCAAAGTCTTCACCCTGAAACGCGGTGAATACACGGTGAACGTCGGCTATAACGTGCAGAACGCCAGCGAAAAACCGCTGGAAGTAGCAGCCTTCGGTCAGCTGAAGCAATCCATCAATTTACCGACTCATCGTGATACCGGCAGCAGCAACTTTGCGTTGCATACTTTCCGTGGCGCGGCGTACTCCACGCCAGACGCGAAGTATGAGAAATACAAATTCGACACCATCGCCGATAACGAAAACCTGAACGTCAGCTCCAATGGCGGCTGGGTTGCGATGCTGCAACAGTATTTCGCTACCGCGTGGATCCCGAACAGCAACAGTGCCAATAACTTCTACACCAGCAATCTGGGTAATGGCGTGGCCGCTATCGGCTACAAATCCCAGCCGGTGATTGTTCAGCCGGGCCAGACTACCGCGCTGAACAGCACCCTGTGGGTTGGCCCGGAGATTCAGGACAAAATGGCTGCTGCGGCACCTCACCTGGATCTGACCGTGGATTACGGCTGGTTATGGTTCATCTCTCAGCCGCTGTTCAAACTGCTGAAATGGATCCATAGCTTCCTCGGCAACTGGGGCTTCGCCATCATCGCCATCACCTTTATCGTACGTGGCATCATGTACCCGCTGACGAAAGCGCAGTACACCTCCATGGCGAAAATGCGCATGCTGCAGCCGAAAATTCAGGCGATGCGTGAGCGTTTAGGCGATGACAAGCAGCGTATGAGCCAGGAAATGATGGCGATGTACAAAGCGGAAAAAGTGAACCCGTTGGGTGGCTGTTTCCCGCTGCTGATTCAGATGCCAATCTTCCTCGCGCTGTACTACATGCTGATGGGTTCCGTTGAGTTGCGCCACGCGCCGTTCGCCCTGTGGATCCACGACTTGTCCGCGCAAGACCCGTACTACATCCTGCCGATCCTGATGGGCGTAACGATGTTCTTCATTCAGAAGATGTCGCCGACCACCGTGACCGACCCGATGCAGCAGAAGATCATGACCTTTATGCCGGTCATCTTCACGGTGTTCTTCCTGTGGTTCCCGTCAGGTCTGGTGCTGTACTATATCGTCAGCAACCTGGTGACCATTATTCAGCAGCAGCTGATTTACCGTGGTCTGGAGAAACGTGGTTTGCATAGCCGCGAGAAGAAAAGCTCCTGACAGAAAGTCATAGCTCTACGGAAGGCGGTCAACTGACCGCCTTTCTTATTTTGAGATTTCGGAAAATAAACCATGAACCACAACGACACGATTGTCGCCCAGGCAACCCCACCGGGACGCGGTGGCGTGGGCATCCTGCGTATTTCAGGCAGCAAGGCACGCGATGTAGCGCAAGCGGTGCTGGGCAAGCTCCCGAAACCGCGTTATGCCGACTATCTGCCGTTTATGGATGCCGACGGCACCGCGCTGGACCAGGGCATTGCGCTGTGGTTCCCCGGCCCGAATTCTTTCACTGGTGAAGACGTGCTGGAGCTGCAAGGCCACGGCGGCCCGGTGATCCTCGATCTGCTGTTAAAACGTATCCTGACGCTGCCTGGGCTGCGTATCGCCAATCCTGGGGAGTTCTCAGAGCGCGCATTCCTTAATGACAAGCTCGACCTGGCGCAGGCGGAGGCGATTGCTGACCTGATTGATGCCAGTTCTGAGCAAGCGGCACGTTCGGCGGTCAACTCATTACAGGGCGCGTTTTCCGCGCGCGTGAATCACCTGGTGGAAGCACTCACTCACCTGCGCATCTACGTCGAAGCGGCGATTGATTTTCCGGATGAGGAGATCGATTTCCTCTCCGATGGCAAAATCGAAGCGCAACTGAATAACGTTATCGCCGATCTGGACGCCGTACGCGCCGAAGCGCGTCAGGGTAGCCTGCTGCGCGAAGGGATGAAGGTCGTCATTGCCGGACGTCCAAATGCCGGGAAATCGAGCCTGCTGAACGCGCTGGCCGGGCGCGAAGCGGCAATCGTCACCGATATCGCCGGCACCACTCGCGACGTGCTGCGCGAACATATTCATATTGATGGTATGCCGCTGCATATCATTGATACCGCCGGGCTGCGCGAAGCCAGCGACGAAGTGGAACGCATTGGTATCGAACGCGCCTGGCAGGAGATCGAGCAAGCCGACCGTGTGCTGTTTATGGTGGATGGCACCACTACCGATGCCGTTGACCCGGCGGCGATCTGGCCTGATTTTATTGCCCGTTTACCAGCGAAACTACCGATTACCGTGGTGCGCAATAAAGCCGACGTGACTGGCGAACCGCTGGGTCTTAGTGAAGTGAATAATCACTCACTTGTTCGTCTATCGGCACGAACCGGTGAAGGTGTGGATGTGTTACGTCAGCATCTTAAACAGAGTATGGGCTTTGACACCAGCATGGAGGGCGGCTTCCTCGCGCGTCGTCGTCATTTACAAGCGCTGGAAACGGCCGCAGAGCATCTGCAACAGGGCAAAGCGCAGCTGTTAGGGGCGTGGGCGGGTGAACTGCTTGCCGAAGAGCTACGCCTTGCACAACAAAACTTAAGTGAAATCACTGGCGAATTTACCTCAGACGATTTGCTGGGGCGAATTTTCTCAAGTTTCTGTATTGGTAAGTAATGACATGGCGGCCGTTTTAACGGCCGTTTGTGTTACTACGGTGGATTTTCCTAAAGTGTTTCGGATCAGCGAAAGAAAGTGTAAATATCCCCATTAGGACTTTTCAGATGCGAATTTCCGCATTAAAACCTATGCAGTATGGGCGATAATATTGATTATCGATTCGATCAACTCAGACCATTATCACGGAGAGAAAAATGGCGACGCACTTTGCAAGAGGGATCCTGTCAGAAGGGAATCTCATCTCTACCCGGTTACCACTAGCCTGCCATGATACGGCGCGCCAGCTTCCTGAACATCGCCGCTCACGCTTTCTCGCTTCCCGCGCGTTACTCGCCGAAATGCTGTTTATGCTTTACGGCGCGAGTGAACTGCCGGAAATAGAAGTTGAGCCAAGCGGAAGACCGAGGTTTGTCGACAACAGCCTGCCGCACTTCTCACTGGCGTATGCCGGGAACATGGTCGGTGTGGCTATCACCACCGAAGGTGAATGCGGGCTGGATATGGAGCTACAGCGCGCAACGCGGAGTTTTCATAGCCCGCATGGGCATAAACACACGTTCACCAATAATGAACAGTTGTGGATCAACAACCAAAACGATGCGAACGAAGCGCAAACCCAGCTTTTGACCATACGCCAGAGCGTAATGAAGCTACTGCACCAGATGCAGGATGAGCCGGGCCAGCTACAGTTATTGCCGGGATCCGGGCGTCTTCGCGCCGCGCAGCTGTCGCAGGTGGAAGTGATGTGTGACGCGGAAGATGTGCTGATTTGGTCGGTCGCGGTGAGTCCGGCAATCGAAAGCCTGAAGATCTGGGAATTCGACAGTCAAAAAGGGTGGCGTTACCTTTCAGATGTGCAAACACGCGCTAACGATCCCGCATCCCGCTTAATGCGATTCACCAGCCTGCCTGCGGAAAAAGCCCTGATCCTTAATTAATCCCTACACAGGAGTCCTCATGTCTGCTGAACTCAAGGTTGTGACACTTCTCGGGAGCCTGCGCAAAGGCTCATTTAATGCCATGGTTGCACGCACGTTACCAAAACTCGCTCCGGCAGGAATGGAAGTGACGCCGTTGCCTTCCATTGCTGATATCCCACTGTATGACGCGGATATCCAGCAAGAAGAGGGTTTCCCGCAAAGTGTGGAAGCGATTGCGGCACAAATCCGCGCAGCGGATGGCGTGGTCATTGTGACTCCGGAGTATAACTACTCCGTGCCAGGCGGCCTGAAGAACGCCATCGACTGGCTATCGCGTCTGCCTGAGCAACCGCTGGCCGGAAAACCGGTTTTGATCCAGACCAGTTCAATGGGCGCGATTGGTGGCGCTCGCTGCCAGTATCACTTACGCCAGATCCTGGTGTTCCTGGATGCAATGGTGATGAACAAGCCGGAGTTTATGGGCGGCGTGATCCAGAACAAGGTGGATCAGCAAACGGGAGAAGTGGTCGATCAAAGCACGCTCGACCATTTGACCGGGCAGCTAACGGCTTTTGGTGATTATATTCAGCGCGTTAGGCGGTAGTAGTAAATCCCTCTCCCTTGCGGGAGAGGGAGAAAGATTAATGCGCGTCAATAAAGATGATTTTCAGCAGAAACAGCACCGCAACCACCAGCACACACGGGCTCAGATCGCGCAAACGACCGGTGCCAATCTTCATCACACAGTAAGAGATAAAGCCGAGCGCGATACCTTCGGTAATCGAGAAGCTAAACGGCATCATCACCGCAGTGATAAACGCGGGTACGGCTTCTGTCATATCTTCCCACTTCACGCGCGCGAGGCTGGATGTCATCAGCACACCAACATAAATCAGCGCACCTGCAGCGGCATACGCCGGAACCATGCCCGCCAGCGGCGACAGGAAGATAACCAGCAAGAACAGCAGACCAACCACCACCGCGGTCAAGCCGGTACGCCCACCAACAGAGACACCAGAAGACGATTCGATATACGCCGTCACCGAAGAGGTTCCGATAAACGAACCGGCAACCGAAGATATGCTGTCTACATACAGCGCCTGCTTCATGCGCGGAAATTTGCCGCTCTCATCCACCAGCCCGGCTTTATCCGTCACGCCAATCAGCGTACCGGAAGAGTCGAACAGGTTAACCAGCATAAACGAGAAAATCACGCCAGCCAGACCGATATTAAACGAACCTGCCAGGTCAACGTTGCCGACAACAGACGCCACGCTCGGCGGTGCGGAAACGATGCCGTGGTACTGCACATCACCCATCAGCCAGCCCAGCAGCGTTGTCACAACAATAGAAATCAGCACCGCGGCGTGAATGTTGCGCGACGCCAGAATGGCGATGATAAAGAAACCGAGCACACCCAGCAGAACACTGTGAGATGTCAGGTTGCCAATGCTCACCAGCGTGTCTTTGTTGGCGACGATAACACCGGCGTTTTTCAGCCCCATCATGCCAATAAACAAACCAATACCGCTGGTAATACCAACACGCAGGCTCACCGGGATATTGGCAATCATCCAGTAACGGACGCGGAAAATGGTCAACAGCAGCAGACCGACCGCGCCCCAGAAAATCGCCCCCATGCCAATCTGCCAGGAGAGGCCCATCGCGCCAACCACCACGAACGCAAAGAAAGCATTCAGACCCATGGCTGGAGCCAGTGCGACCGGCAAATTCGCCACCAGCCCCATCAGAATGCTGCCAAAAGCGGCAATCAGGCAAGTTGTCACAAATACTGCGCTGGTATCCATTCCGGCGACGCCCAGAATCTGGGGGTTAACAAAAACGATATACACCATCGTCAAAAACGTCGTGAAACCGGCGATCACTTCGGTGCGTGCCGAAGTACCGTGCTCGCGCAGTTTAAACACGCGGTCAAGCAACCCCTGGCGTGAAGCCTGGGTAGTGTGTTGTTGGCTCATTATCAATTTCCGGAATAGGAGGGAAAATTCGTCGCTATCCTATACCAAAATGAGACAATGTTGACGGTTATCACACACTTTTTTTCATTGAATTTGCTTATACGGCAACGATTGCGTCCCGTAATCTGCGTTAAGTAAACGTTAAACTTGCAATAAAACAGGAAACGGCATGTCCCACATTGAAGCGGTATTTTTCGACTGTGACGGTACCCTGGTCGACAGTGAAGTAATTTGTTCCCGCGCGTACGTGCATATGTTTGAAGCGTTTGGTATTTCGCTCGATCTGGACGAGGTTTTTAAACGATTTAAGGGCATGAAACTGTATGAAATCATCGATGTTATCGGCGAGGAGTACGGTAAACCGCTGGATCAAAGCGCGCTGGTACCGGTGTACCGCGCGGAAGTGGCGCGTCTGTTTGACAGCGAGCTGGACGTGATTGCCGGTGCGAATGCATTGCTGGATGCGGTGGCGATTCCGATGTGCGTCGTTTCTAACGGCCCCGTCAGCAAAATGCAACACTCTTTGGGCAAACTTGGGATGCTACATCACTTTCCTGAAAAACTGTTTAGCGGCTATGACATCCAACGCTGGAAGCCCGATCCGGCGATAATGTACCATGCAGCTAAAGCGCTTAATGTCGATCCGGCAAACTGTATTCTGGTGGATGATTCCACCGCCGGGGCGCAATCTGGTATCGCGGCAGGGATGGAAGTATTTTACTTCTGCGCCGATCCGCATAACAAACCCATCGACCACCCAAAAGTGACTACGTTCACTGATTTGGCGCAGTTGCCAGAGCTGTGGCGCGCTCGCGGGTGGCATGTTACGCGTTAATCTAAACCACTAAACAGGATGTTTTTATGGCCCAGACACATCGCCCTCTACCGGTATTTAAGTATCACCCGCAGCCTCTGGAAACCGGAGTGTTCTCTGAAGACAAAACGGTCACCTGCGCCTGCTGTCAGCAGCCGACCAATGTCTACTACACCAATCCGTTCTATACCCAGCAAGATGTCGATTATCTCTGCCCATGGTGTATTGCAGATGGTGCAGCCGCAGAGAAATTTGGCGGCAGCTTTCAGGATGAATCCTCTCTGGAGGGCATAGAAAGCGAGTTCGACGACGAAGGCGAATTTACCGGCTTTAAAAATCCCTGGCCGGAAGCCAGCGTGATTGAATTGACCGAAAGAACGCCGGGATATTGTGGCTGGCAGCAGGAGTTCTGGCTGGCGCACTGTAATGATTTCTGCGCCTTCGAAGGGTACGTGGGCTGGAAAGAGATTGCCGACAAACTGGACCAATTTGCCGATCTGCAGGCCGACTGCGATGCTTTCGGCATTGATTACGAGAAACTACCCGAATACCTGCTCGACGGCGGTGATTGCCAGGGTTATCTCTTCCGCTGTCTGCATTGTGGGAAACTTCGGCTGTGGGCCGATTTCTCCTGATGGAGAGCGACAGGAGCACAACAGATGTCTGAATTACTTGCACGTTATCAGGGTTGCCTGCTTGGGCTGGCCGCAGGAGATGCGGTTGGTACCACAGTGGAGTTCAGCGCGAAGGACTCCTTTCCACCCGTGACCGGGATGGTCGGCGGCGGCCCGTTTCATTTACAGGCCGGGCAGTGGACTGACGATACGTCAATGGCGCTGTGCCTTGCGGAAAGCCTGGTCACCTGTAACGGGTTTGACGCAAAGGATCAGATGAACCGTTATCTGAACTGGTGGAAGTGGGGCTATTTAAGCGCTACGGGTCACTGTTTTGATATCGGCATGACCGTTGCCAGCGCGCTGCAGAAGTTCGCCAATGATGGCGAACCGTTTGCCGGTTCCAGCAATCCGCGAACGGCCGGTAACGGCTCGCTGATGCGTCTGGCACCTGTCGTGCTATGGTTCTTTCCGGATCAAGCGCAAGTGCTGGAGTATGCGGAAGCCTCTTCACGCACTACGCACGCCGCGCCGGAAGCGCTCGCCAGTTGCCGTCTGTTCGCGCAACAGCTTATGAATGCCTTACAGGGCAAAAGTAAACGGGAAACGCTGACCGATATCGCGCAGTTACCGGAGCAGGAAAACCTGCGCCATATTGCGGAAGGTCGCTATCTGCAAAAAACGCGGGCGGAGATTTTTGGTACCGGTTACTGCGTGCAGAGCCTGGAAGCTGCGCTGTGGTGTTTCGCCAAAGGTAACGATTTTGAAGAAACCATCCTGCTGGCAACCAACCTTGGCGATGATGCGGATACCACCGCTGCCATTGCCGGGCAACTGGCTGGCGCGTTTTACGGGGTAAACGGCATTCCGCAAACGTGGCGCGACAAACTCTGGCAGTACGAAGATATCGATACGCTGGCAAGAAAGCTGCTGGCAAAATCGGCCTGAAACAAAAACCCCCTCATCGCAGAGGGGGTTTTCTTATCACTCTTTAGGATCTTTTCCAGCCAGCAGCTTATCCAGTTCATCGCCGCCAACGTGACGGAAATCCTGCCCCTTCACGAAGTAGAAGATATATTCACAGATATTCTGGCAACGGTCGCCGATTCGCTCGATGGAACGGGCGCAGAACAACGCGGTCAGTACGCTTGGAATGGTGCGGGAATCTTCCATCATGTAGGTCATTAACTGACGCACAATGCCTTCATATTCCTGATCCACTTTTTTATCTTCGCGGTAGATACGTACCGCTTCATCCAGATCCATTCGGGCGAAAGCGTCCAGCACGTCATGCAGCATCTGCACAGTGTGACGGCCCAGCGATTCAAGGCTTACCAGCAGGGGTTGGTGTTGCTGGGAGAACTTTTCCAGCGCGGTACGGCAGATTTTATCCGCCACGTCGCCAATACGTTCCAGCTCAGCGATGGTTTTGATAATTGCCATCACCAGACGTAAATCGCTCGCCGTCGGCTGACGCTTAGCGATGATACGCACACAGGCTTCATCGATGGCGACTTCCATCATATTGACCTGTTTGTCGCCCTCAACAACGCGCTTTGCCAGCTCGCTGTCCTGGTTGTGCATGGCGGTGATCGCATCAGAAAGCTGCTGCTCCACCATTCCACCCATGGTCATTACCTGAGTGCGAATGCTTTCCAGCTCAGCGTTGAACTGCCCGGAAATGTGTTTGTTAAGGTTGAGATTGTCCATGGTGCACTCCAAATGCCCGACAGATTTCACGTTGTAACAGGGTTGCTGAGACCTTTACGGCCCGGCAAATCAACCATAGCGCCCGGTAATGTAGTCTTCCGTTTGCTTCTTCTTCGGCTTCGTGAACAGATCATCTGTATTGCTGAACTCAATCAACTCACCGAGATACATAAATGCCGTGTGATCGGAACAGCGCGCCGCCTGCTGCATGTTGTGCGTTACGATAACAACGGTGTAATCCTGTTTCAGTTCCGTAATCAGCTCTTCAATACGACCGGTTGAGATCGGGTCGAGCGCGGAACAGGGTTCATCAAGCAACAGCACTTCCGGGCGGATCGCGATGCCGCGAGCGATGCACAGACGCTGCTGCTGACCACCGGAAAGAGAGTACCCGCTCTGGTGCAGTTTATCCTTGGTTTCGTTCCATAATGCGGCCTTAGTCAAAGCCCACTGTACACGCTCGTCCATATCCGGGCGTGAAAGCTTCTCAAACAGGCGCACACCGAACGCGATATTGTCGTAAATCGACATTGGAAACGGCGTTGGCTTCTGAAACACCATTCCCACTTTTGCGCGCAGCAGCGCAATATCCTGCGTGTTAGTCAGAATGTTGTCGCCATCCAGCAGGATCTCGCCTTCCGCGCGCTGCTCAGGATAAAGCTCAAACATTTTGTTAAACGTACGCAGCAGCGTGGATTTACCGCAGCCCGACGGCCCGATAAATGCCGTCACCTGATTTTTGGCAATATCCAGGCTGATGTTTTTCAATGCATGGAATTTGCCGTAATAGAAGTTCAAATCGCGAACCTGAATCTTGCCCGGCGTTGTTTCAACCATACTCATTTATCTCTTTCCTCAACTCGACGCCGCTTTCGCCGCGTCGCAAAAATTAACCGTGTTTACTCTTCGCGAAAATGACGCGCGCCAGAATATTTAACAACAGTACGCAAAGAGTGATGATCAGCACCCCGGCCCAGGCCAGCTGCTGCCACTCGGCAAACGGGCTCATAGCGAATTTGAAAATCGTCACCGGCAAGTTAGCGATAGGCTGCATCATATCGGTGCTCCAGAACTGGTTGGAGAGCGCAGTAAACAGCAGCGGCGCCGTTTCACCCGCAATACGCGCGACAGCCAGCAGCACGCCGGTCATAATCCCGGAAACCGAGGCTTTCAGGGTAATCGCGGAAATCATCTTCCATTTCGGCGTTCCCAGCGCGTAAGCTGCTTCACGCAAGCTGTCCGGCACCAGTTTCAGCATGTTTTCCGTGGTACGGATGACAATCGGCACTTGCAACAGCGCCAGCGCAATCACACCAGCCCAACCAGAGAAGTGCTGCATCTGCGCGACGACAATGGTGTAAACGAACAGTCCGACCACGATCGAAGGCGCTGAAAGCAGAATGTCGTTGATAAAACGAATAATTTCAGCAAGCCAGGATTTGCGACCATACTCCGCCAGATAAATCCCGGCCATAATGCCCAGTGGGGTACCGACAACCGTCGCCCAGAGAATTAACAGGCCACTGCCCGCCAGGGCGTTAGCCAGGCCACCGCCCGCCGTATTTGGCGGTGGCGTCATTTCGGTAAACATCGCCACTGACATCCCGTCAAAACCGCGCGTAACCGTCGACAGCAGGATCCAGATCAACCAGAACAGACCAAAAGCCATGGTCGCCATCGACAATGTCAGGGCAATACGGTTTTTCAGACGGCGGCGCGCCTGCATTTTACGGCGCGATTCAGCCAGCTGTGCGGTGCTTTGCATTTCAAGCGTAGCCATTAGCGTGCCCCCTCGTTTTTCGCCAGGCGCATGATCATAAATTTAGAAATGGCCAATACGATAAAGGTGATCACGAACAGGATAAGCCCCAGTTCCATCAATGCCGCGACATGCAAGCCCGATTCGGCTTCGGCGAACTCGTTCGCCAGCGCGGAAGTAATACTGTTGCCGGGCATAAACAGCGAAGCACTGTCGAGCTGGTAGGTGTTACCGATGATAAAGGTCACTGCCATGGTTTCACCCAGTGCGCGCCCCAGACCCAGCATCACGCCGCCAATCACCCCATTTTTGGTAAATGGCAGCACGATACGCCAGATAACCTCCCAGGTGGTGCAGCCAATGCCGTAGGCCGACTCTTTCATCATCACTGGTGTTTGTTCGAATACATCGCGCATTACCGCCGCAATGTACGGAATAATCATAATGGCGAGGATAACTCCGGCAGCCAGAATGCCGATACCAAATGCGGGGCCGGAAAACAGCGCGCCGACAAAAGGAATGTTGGAAAGGACATTGCCCACCGGTTCCTGGAAGTAAGTCGCGAACAGCGGAGCAAAAATAAACAGCCCCCACATGCCGTAAACAATACTCGGGATCGCCGCCAGCAGCTCAATAGCAATGCCCAGCGGACGTTTCAGCCAGTTTGGCGACAGCTCTGTCAGAAACAGTGCGATACCAAAACTCACCGGAACCGCGATAAGCAGCGCAATGACCGAGGTAACAATGGTGCCGTAAATCGGTACCAGCGCCCCGTAGACGTCATTTGGCGCATCCCACTCTTTGGTCCACAGGAAAGAAAAACCAAACTTCTGAATGCTTGGCCATGAGGAGAAAATCAGAGACACGATAATGCCGCTGAGCAGCAATAACACAATCAGCGCAGCCAGTCTTACCAGTGCGCTGAATAACATGTCGCCTTTTTTACCCGGGGGATTAAATGCCGGCTTGGTTGCAGCCATAAATTACTCTTCAGTTTAACGTCTTACGAATTGCCAGCAGGCGCTTGCGCTTGCCGGCCTACAGAAGATCTGTAAGGCGGATGGTGTAAGCGCCATCCGCCATGTTCTTCAAAAACGTGTGCTTAGTACAGTGCTTTACCGCTGCTATCTTTCACGTTGGCTTTCCAGGCAGCGCGAACTTGTTCAACAACGCCATCCGGCAGGGTTGCGTAGTCGAGTTCGTTAGCTTGTTTGCCGCCTTTTTTGTAAGCCCAGTCAAAGAACTTCAGCACTTCAGCGCCTTGTTCAGGTTTAGCCTGCTCTTTATGTACCAGAATGAACGTGGTGGAGGTGATTGGCCACACATCCGCACCTTTCTGGTTAGTCAGATCCTGCGCGAAAGACTTGCTCCAGTCGATATCTTTAGCCGCGTTGGAGAAGCTGGTTTCCGTCGGGCTAACCGCTTTACCATCGGCAGAGAGCAGCTTGGTATAGGTCAGGTTGTTCTGCTTAGCGTAAGCATATTCAACGTAACCGATAGAACCCGGCAGACGCTGAACGAACGCGGCGATACCGTCGTTACCTTTACCGCCCAGGCCGGTTGGCCAGTTAACGGTAGAACCAGAACCGACTTTAGATTTCCACTCTTCGTTCACTTTCGCCAGGTAGCTGGTGAAAACGAAGGAGGTGCCGGAGCCATCAGCGCGGCGAACCACAGCGATGTTCTGTGAAGGCAGTTTCAGGCCTGGGTTGAGTTTGGCGATAGCCGCGTCATCCCATTTTTTGATATTACCCAGGTAGATATCACCCAGTGTTTTGCCATCCAGCACCAGTTCGCCGGATTTAACACCCGGGACGTTGATTGCCAGCACGATACCGCCAATCACGGTCGGGAACTGGAACAGGCCTTCCTGAGCCAGTTTGTCGTCAGACAGCGGGGCATCTGACGCACCGAAATCAACAGTTTTAGCAGTAATTTGTTTAATACCACCAGAAGACCCAATACCCTGGTAGTTAATCTTGTTACCTGTTTCTTTCTGGTAGGTATCAGCCCACTTGGCATACACCGGCGCAGGGAAAGTTGCGCCCGCGCCTGTCAGACTGGCAGCTGCGTTTACAGCAAATGCACTCAGAGAAAAGGTCGCGGCGACAACAGTTGCGACAGTGGTACGCATAACGTTCATAATGTCTCCTGCAAGAATCGTAAATCGTTGTTTAGTGGCTACGATGAGCAAAATAGGACACTTTGATGACAGTTATATGCAATGATTGTTACGGTTTGATGACAGCAACGAATTACGGTCAGATTTAACGAATGTCGGATGATTTATCAGCGAGATAAAAAAGCTGATGACGATAAGATGTCAGAAAAATTTTAGTTTTATGACATTAAAAACGTAGCTGAATCTGACAAGAAGTCCTAACGAAACGCGAGAAAAAGCCACCGCTTATCACTTTATTTACGCTTAGATTGCGTCAACGCCTGACGCCGGAATTGAGCGATTTTTAGCGATATACGCCACTGCACTAATTTCGTAAGTTCCGGTCCGTTCATCACTTTTCGTGTAAGCCATAACAGAACAATACCAATCCCCCAAAAAACCAGAGACAGTGTGGAAAACGGAACAATGAGAAGCCATCCTGCCACTGGCACGTTGCAAACACATAACAACAACCAGACAGCCAGAAATAATTTTAAGGAGAGCGTGCGCCCTTTTTCTATGCAGATGAGCGCCACGACCAGGATTAAAAATACCGCGACACCGATTATAAAACCCAGGCCGCCAATGGCGGTTTTCACCGTCAGCGCAAGGCAGACATAGCTCAGTAGCAAGGCATAAAACACGACAGTTACGCTGCCATAAAATGTCATCCCGCCTCTGCCTGCAGGATAGGCTTTTGGCATCTCTTTAAATGCCTCTGCCGCCAACTTCAACTGCGCCAGCTTGCGACCCGCGATTCCCGCATCAACGCCCCGGCAATAATTGATGAGTGCAAGCAATTTCGCACCCGCCATTTTTTCCAACAAACTCATGCGTATCCTTAAAAAAAGAGGCTGCCATCAGGCAACCTCTTTCTACACTATGACAAGCTTAAGACCTTATTCCACGGTAACCGATTTCGCCAGGTTACGTGGTTGATCCACGTCGGTGCCTTTGATCAGCGCAACGTGGTAAGCCAGCAATTGCAGCGGCACGGTATAGAAGATTGGCGCAATCACCTCTTCTACATGCGGCATATCGATAATGTGCATATTGTCGTTGCTGGTGAAACCGGCATCCTGATCGGCAAAGACATACAGCACGCCGCCACGAGCGCGAACTTCTTCGATGTTGGATTTCAGTTTTTCCAGCAGTTCGTTGTTTGGCGCAACGACAATCACCGGCATATCGGCATCAATTAGTGCCAATGGGCCATGTTTCAGTTCACCTGCGGCATAGGCTTCAGCGTGAATATAAGAGATCTCTTTCAGCTTCAACGCTCCTTCCAGCGCGATCGGATATTGATCGCCACGGCCAAGGAACAGCGCATGATGCTTATCGGAGAAATCTTCTGCCAGCGCTTCGATGCGTTTAACCTGCGACAACATCTGCTCAATGCGGCTCGGCAGCGCCTGCAAACCATGGACGATATCGTGCTCAATGGCCGCATCCAGCCCTTTCAGGCGGCTCAGTTTCGCCACCAGCATCAGCAACACGGTGAGCTGAGTGGTGAACGCTTTGGTTGATGCAACGCCAATTTCCGTACCGGCTTTGGTCATCATCGCCAGGTCGGATTCGCGCACCAGCGAGGAACCCGGAACGTTACAAATTGCCAGCGATCCCAGATAACCCAGCTCTTTCGACAAGCGCAGCGCCGCCAGCGTATCTGCCGTTTCACCAGACTGCGACAGCGTGATCATCAGGCTATTGCGACGCACCGCAGATTTACGATAGCGGAACTCAGAAGCGATTTCGACATCGCACGGAACATCTGCCAGCGCTTCAAACCAGTAACGGGAAACCATACCGGAGTTGTAAGACGTACCGCAGGCAACAATCTGAATATGCTCAACTTTCGACAGCAATTCGTTGGCATTCGGCCCCAGTTCGCTCAAATCCACTTCGCCATGGCTGATACGGCCGGTCAGGGTGTTTTTGATGGCGTTCGGCTGCTCGTAGATCTCTTTCTGCATGTAATGGCGGTAAATACCTTTATCGCCAGCGTCGTATTGCAGATTAGATTCGATCTCAGGGCGTTTAACCTGCGCGCTGGATTTGTCAAAAACAGTCACGCTACGGCGAGTCACTTCAGCAATATCGCCCTCTTCGAGGAAAATAAAGCGGCGGGTAACCGGCAGCAACGCCAGCTGATCGGATGCGATAAAGTTTTCGCCCATGCCCAGGCCGATAACCAACGGGCTGCCAGAGCGCGCTGCCAGCAGCGTGTTAGGATCGCGGGTATCCATAATAACCGTGCCATATGCACCGCGTAACTGCGGGATCGTGCGCAGTACAGCTTCACGCAGCGTGCCGCCCTGCTCCAGTTCCCAGTGCACCAAATGCGCGATAACTTCGGTATCCGTTTCAGAAACAAACACATAACCGCGTGCTTTTAACTCTTCACGCAGCGGTTCATGGTTTTCGATAATACCGTTATGCACCACAACAATATGGTCAGAAACATGCGGATGCGCATTCCCTTCCGATGGCTCACCGTGTGTTGCCCAGCGGGTGTGCGCAATACCGGTTCCACCGTGCAGAGGGTGTTCTTCCGCTGCCTGAGAGAGCATCTGCACTTTACCGAGACGACGCAGACGGGTCATGTGACCTTGTGCATCAACCACTGCCAGACCAGCAGAGTCATAACCACGGTATTCCAGACGACGAAGGCCTTCGAGAAGGATTTCAGCTACATCACGTTGCGCGACTGCGCCAACAATTCCACACATATTTTTTGATTCCGATTTTGGCATTATGCCTTTTGTTGTCGGTCAACCTGTTTACACGTCATTCTTCGACGCTGCCTTTGTACAACGCGAATTATTGAGTGTAAGTGTCCGATTACCGGACTCCCCGAGCCTTGTAGAGAGTGGGGTTATTTTTATAGGTACTGCATTTGGGCGGGGGAATAATCTTTCCCCTCGTCCCTGAAATCGTTACTTCTTCTTCACCGGACGCTGCCAGCCCTGTTTTTGCACCTGCGGCACGCGGCTTAAAACCAGTTCATTTTCGTTAACGTTGCGCGTCACCGTAGTACCGGCGGCAATCGTCGCGCCTTTACCGACCGTGACAGGCGCCACCAGCTGCGTATCAGAACCAACAAACACATCATCACCAATGGTGGTTTTATGCTTGTTCGCGCCGTCATAGTTACAGGTGATAACGCCTGCGCCGACGTTCACGTTGTCGCCAATCTCCGCATCGCCCAGATAGCTCAGATGCCCGGCTTTCGAGCCTTTTCCCAGACGCGCTTTTTTCATTTCCACAAAGTTGCCGACATGCGCGCCAACCAGCAATTCAGCACCCGGGCGCAAACGCGCAAAAGGACCGATGGTACATTCAGCTTCCAGACGAGCATCTTCCACAACGCTATACGGGCTGATTTCGCAATCGTCGCCAATTTCGCTGTTTTTCAGGATACAACCTGCACCGATCTTCACGCGATCACCAAGCTTAACGTGACCTTCAATGATGACGTTAGCATCGATCTCAACATCCCGCCCGTGCTCCAGCGTACCGCGCAGGTCGAAACGCGCAGGATCGCGCAGCATAACGCCTGCCAGCAGCAATTTTTCGGCTTGTTCAGACTGGTAAGCGCGTTCCAGGCGTGACAACTGAAGACGATTATTAACGCCTTCCACTTCGCTCAGGCGCTGCGGGTGCACAGCGACGATTTCACGCCCTTCCTGATAAGCCAGCGCAATGATATCGGTGATGTAGTATTCACCCTGGGCATTGTTGTTGGTGAGCTTACCAAGCCAGCGTTTCATATCGCCGCCATTAGCGATCAAAATACCGGTGTTGATTTCATTAATCTTACGCTGCTCTTCACTGGCATCTTTCTGCTCAACAATACCCGTAACGACACCGTTTTCGCGCGTGATGCGGCCATATCCAGAAGGGTCATCCAGAACCACAGTTAACAAACCGATCCCGCCTTGCGGTTTTGCAGCACGCAGACGTTCCAGTGTTTCCACTGAAATCAGCGGCACATCGCCGTAGAGCATGAGAATATCTTCGTCATCCGCAAAGAACGGTGCAGCCTGCTGCATCGCATGGCCAG
This sequence comes from Kosakonia sp. LAM2021, assembly GCF_016620385.1. Lineage (NCBI taxonomy): Bacteria > Pseudomonadati > Pseudomonadota > Gammaproteobacteria > Enterobacterales > Enterobacteriaceae > Kosakonia > Kosakonia sp. LAM2021. The sequence continues at coordinate 29,422 of NZ_JAENHT010000002.1, read as the reverse complement.
TACCCATCTGTTCAGCTTGTAAAACCCAATTGAGTTTATCGTCAGAAAGGCGTTTTTTGAGCAGATCGCCGCCGTGGCCATACACCAGATGAACGTGGTTCGCGCCAAGAAAAGTTGCAGTATCAATGACATGCTGAACCATCGCTTTCCCTGCAAGCGTATGCAGCACTTTGGGAAGATCGGAATACATGCGTGTGCCTTTGCCCGCAGCAAGGATCACCACACTCATTTTTGTGTTCAACATATGCGTCCTGACTCTATTTTGGGAAAGAAGTAAACCTCTTTCGCGTTGAAAATTCTACATATTTTGTAGCATGAAATGGATTGCCGACGAAACGCCCAAGTTCCGCTGTTACAGGCCATTTGAAGGCTATTTGGTGCGCAGAGTAAATCAGTTTGCCGCTGAAAAATAGCGCCATATCCTGAGGGTGCTAATTCATACAACGAGTTAGCCATTATTTTCATCCTGAATAAAGATCGCACAAAAACAAAACAGTGTTTTAATCATCAAAGAGTGTGACGCACAAAAAAGAAACAACGTTTCATCTTGATGATAATGGCGGGTAATTATCAATCAGGAGAATAGAATGAATTATAAAATACCTCTGGCCCTAACAGTTTGCAGTTCACTTATTTCCGTTCCTGCGTTGTCTGCAACAGCCCCTGTCTGGAAAGCTATTGCTTTCGGGCAATCTACCGACGTGAATTTCTCATCGAATGTGTTACCGGAAAAAATAGGCGTCAATGATGTCACCATCGCCGGTAAAAAGCTCTCAGTCGCGGATGAGGCAACGTTAACCAATCCGATCACCATTGAAAGCCGTGGCGGCAAAATTGCCAATTCCCACGACGGGCTGACGTTTTTTTATACCCAGCTTCCCAGTAACGAAAATTTTGTCTTACAGGCGACCATTACTGTTGAACAGTTCGGTCCGGAAAACGGTGCAAAACCCGCCGCGCAGGAAGGTGCAGGTTTGCTGGTACGAGACGTGATAGGTGCTCCGCGCCAGCAGCCGCTGAAAGAGGGTTATGAAGAGTTTCCGGCGGCATCGAATATGGTGATGAACGCCATTATGACTCAGGATAAAAAAGATAATTTCCGCGTGAAGATGCAAGCGATCACCCGCGAGGGGATCAGTCAACCGTGGGGGAACGCCGGCGCCACGATCTCGAAACAGAGTTATCAGGAAGAGGTTGATCTTCGCCAGACGCCAACCTTCCGCCTGAAACTAGAGCGTACCAATGACGGTTTTATCACCGCATGGGCACCGCAGGGTAGTGATCAATGGGTTAGCCGCAGCGTACCGCGCGCCGATCTGATTTCAGTGCAGAATAAGGAGCATTATTACGTGGGTTTTTTTGCCTCACGTAACGCCAAAATCGTGGTCAGCGATGCCACATTGACCACCAGCAAAGCCCAGACTATCGACTCGAAGCCCTGGCAGGCTAAGCCGTTGCCGGTTGTCGTACAAATAGCCTCTCCCACACAAAGCATTGGCGAAGCCTACACGGTGCAGGCACGCGCTAATTATGATGGCTTGTTTAGCGTTCGGCAGAATGAAGTGGTGATCGGTAATGAAAAACCGGTGAAAGCGGGTGAAATGTATACTCTGCCAACCCACCTGTCGGCAGAGAACACCTTTGCACTGACCTTTACGCCGACAAGCGGCAAAGACACAACTCCCATCTCGCAGACATTCACTGTCGAAAGGGTTGCCGGAACGATGGCTTCTACTCTGTATGCCGCAGCCGATGGTAAAGCGGATGGTGAAGGCACCGCTGCATCGCCTCTGGATTTGCCAACAGCAATCTCTCTGCTGCCGCCAGGCGGGACAATTAACTTGAAAGCCGGAGATTATGCCCGGGCAGAGATCCCGCTCACCGCCAGCGGTTTACGTGATAAACCAAAAACGCTGCAAGCCGATGGCAAAGCGGTGATCCACGGTTTACTGGTTGATGCCAGCTACTGGAATATCAATGGCATTGAAGTCACCGACAAGAGCCTGCGCGTGCAGGGTAGCCATAATGTGATCGAAAAAGTGGTCGCCTGGCGTAATGACGATACCGGCATTCAAATCTCCTCACCGGAAAACATCGGTCGCGCATTGTGGGCGAGCCATAACCGCGTGATCGATGCTGAGTCATGGGGGAATGAAGATCCGGGCAAAATTAACGCTGACGGTTTCGCGGTGAAGATGCGCGTCGGTGACGGGAACCGCCTGGAGAGATGCTACTCCCATGACAATATCGATGACGGTTTTGATTTGTTTAACAAGATTGAGGACGGTGGCAACGGTGTTGTGGTGATCGAGAATTCTATTGCCAGCAACAATACCAGCAACGGTTTCAAACTGGGGGGAGAAGGGCAGCCAGTCGCACATCAGGTGCGGAACAGTAAAGCGATTGCTAACCATCTGGACGGTTTCACCGACAACTTTAACCCTGGCGCGCTGGTGGTAGAGAACAATATTGCTGCGGATAATCAACGCTTTAACTTTATTTTTCGCCCAAGCCCCTACGGTGACGCGTCTACTCAGGGGAAATTCACCAATAACAAATCCGTGCGCAGTGCGCCGGGCCGCTATGACGATGCAGTGACCGGAAATATTGATGAGACGAATTATTTTATTGCGAAAGGGCAGAGCGTGAACAACAAAGGAAAAGTGCTGGATAGCGGGGCAGTGCTGGCGGAACTGAAGATGTAGCCAGATGGCGCTCGCTTATCACACAACGGTAAGCGTGGCGCCACTCGGCATATCAGCAATTAATGATTGAACGTACCGAAAGAGATGTTCATGTTGCTGAAGAGAGCGATGATTTTGTTGATCAGTTTCATAATGGTTTCCTGCTTTGACTGAAGGTTATTTTCTGTGATGAACTTCACAAAAAAAGAGTCTACGCCTCATTTTTTAACCGATCAACATTTTTGTGACTTGCATCACAAAATAATAAAACACACTTTCAGTTTCATATTTACGGGAACGCAGCCATAAAAAAAGCCAGCCTGGAAACCAGACTGGCTTTTTAACGTTCAAGCCGGTGTTACATCGCTTTTTTGGTCAACTCGATAACACGCAGTTTCGCGATGGCTTTCGCCAGCTCCGCAGACGCCTGAGCGTAATCCACGTCACCGTGAGAGCTATTAATGTGCTCTTCTGCTTTACGCTTCGATTCCAGGGCTCGCGCTTCGTCGAGATCCTGGCCACGAATAGCGGTATCAGCCAGAACGGTCACGCTGCTCGGTTGCACTTCAAGAATGCCGCCGGACAGATAGATAAACTCTTCATGACCGAACTGTTTTACGATGCGGATCATACCAGGCTTAATGGCGGTGAGCAGCGGTGCGTGACCCGGGAAAATACCCAGTTCACCTTCACTACCCGTTACCTGGATTTTTTCGACCAGACCAGAGAACATTTGTTGCTCTGCGCTGACGACGTCCAGGTGGTAAGTCATTGCCATATCACCCTCCGATTAAGGCGTTAAAGTTTTTTGGCTTTTTCCACTGCTTCTTCGATGGAACCAACCATGTAGAACGCCTGCTCCGGCAGGTGATCGTATTCGCCTTCCATAATGCCTTTAAAGCCACGGATGGTGTCTTTCAGGGAGACGTATTTGCCCGGAGAACCGGTAAATACTTCCGCTACGAAGAACGGCTGGGACAGGAAGCGCTGGATCTTACGTGCGCGAGCTACCACCAGTTTGTCTTCTTCAGACAGCTCATCCATACCCAGGATGGCGATGATGTCTTTCAGTTCCTGATAACGTTGCAGCAGAGACTGTACGCCACGCGCGGTGTCGTAGTGTTCCTGACCAACAACCAGCGGATCCAACTGACGGCTGGTGGAATCCAGCGGGTCAACGGCCGGGTAGATACCCAGAGACGCGATCTGACGGCTCAGTACCACGGTTGCGTCAAGGTGCGCAAAGGTGGTGGCTGGTGACGGGTCAGTCAAGTCATCCGCAGGTACGTATACCGCCTGAACGGAGGTGATAGAACCGGTTTTAGTAGAGGTGATACGTTCCTGCAGAACACCCATCTCTTCCGCCAGCGTCGGCTGGTAACCTACCGCTGAAGGCATACGGCCCAGCAGTGCGGATACTTCAGTACCGGCGAGGGTATAACGGTAGATGTTGTCGACGAACAACAGAACGTCACGACCTTCATCACGGAACTTCTCAGCCATGGTCAGGCCGGTCAGCGCAACGCGCAGACGGTTTCCCGGCGGCTCGTTCATCTGGCCGTAAACCAGCGATACTTTATCCAGAACGTTGGAGTCAGTCATTTCGTGGTAGAAGTCGTTACCCTCACGAGTACGTTCACCCACGCCCGCAAATACAGAGTAACCGGAGTGCTCGATCGCGATGTTACGGATCAGCTCCATCATGTTTACGGTTTTACCTACGCCCGCACCACCGAACAGACCAACTTTACCGCCCTTGGCGAACGGACACATCAGGTCGATAACTTTGATACCGGTTTCCAGCAGTTCCTGAGAGCTGGAAAGCTCTTCATAGGAAGGTGCCGCGCGGTGAATCGCCCAACGCTCTTCTTCACCGATGTCGCCTTTCATGTCGATCGGCTGACCGAGCACGTTCATGATACGACCCAGTGTTGCTTTACCTACCGGGACTTCGATCGGGTGCGCAAGGTCATTAACTTCCAGACCACGACGCAGACCGTCGGAAGAACCCATGGCGATGGTACGTACGATACCGCCGCCGAGCTGCTGCTGAACTTCCAGCACCAGCGTCTCGTTACCATTTTTAACCTCAAGAGCATCGTACACGCGCGGTACGGCATCCTGAGGGAATTCGACGTCAACTACGGCGCCGATTACCTGGACAATTTTTCCAGTAGCCATCATGAATCCTCTACGAATTAACCTGGTTATACCGCGGATGCACCACCGACGATTTCGGTGAGTTCCTGAGTAATGCTGGCCTGACGAGCTTTGTTGTATACCAACTGCAGCTCTTTAATCAGGCTGCCGCCATTGTCGGTCGCGGCTTTCATCGCCACCATACGTGCGGCCTGCTCGCTGGCCAGGTTTTCAACAACACCCTGGTAAACCTGAGATTCAACATAACGACGCAGGAGAGTATCCAGCAGCGCTTTTGGATCAGGTTCATACAGATAATCCCAGGATTTACGCTTCAACTCTTCATCTTCTGCAGCCGGTAACGGCAACAGCTGAGTGATGGTCGGAACCTGAGACATAGTGTTGATAAATTTGTTGCTAACAATATAAAGCTTGTCGAGACGACCTTCGTCGTAGGCTTGCAACATCACTTTTACCGGGCCGATCAGTTCTGACAAGGACGGGTTATCACCCATACCTGTCACCTGAGCGACAACGTTGCCACCTACGGAATTAAAGAAAGAGACGCCTTTAGAGCCGATCATCGCGAGTTCGCTCTGAACGCCTTTATCGGACCATGCTTTCATATCCGCCAGCAGTTTTTTGAACAGGTTAATGTTCAAACCACCGCACAGACCACGGTCGGTCGACACCACCAGGTAGCCCACGCGTTTAACGTCGCGTTCTTCCAGGTATGGGTGCTTATATTCCAGATTACCGTTTGCAAGGTGACCAATCACTTTGCGCATGGTATCTGCATAAGGACGGCTGGACGCCATGCGATCCTGCGATTTACGCATTTTGGAAGCGGCGACCATCTCCATCGCTTTAGTGATCTTCTGCGTGTTCTGGACGCTTGCGATCTTACTACGTATCTCTTTTGCGCCGGCCATGAGCTTCTCCTCAATGCCTTGCGGCCTGCCCTAAGACAAGCCGCCAGACGTTACCAGGATTGGGTTGCTTTGAAGGAATCGAGGAGGCCTTTCAGCTTGCCTTCGATTTCGTCGTTATAGCCACCGGACTGGTTAATCTCTTGCATCAGCGGAGCGTGATCACGGTCAGCGAAAGCCAACAGAGCGGCTTCGAAGCTACCGATTTTCGCCAGTTCCACATCTTCGAGGTAACCGCGCTCAGCCGCGAACAGCACCAGGCCCTGCTGTGCAACAGACATTGGGGCATACTGTTTCTGTTTCAGCAGCTCGGTCACTTTCTGACCGTGGCTCAGCTGTTTACGGGTTGCTTCGTCCAGATCGGATGCGAACTGAGAGAACGCAGCCAGTTCACGATACTGCGCCAGTGCGGTACGAATACCACCGGACAGTTTCTTGATGATCTTGGTCTGAGCTGCACCACCCACACGAGATACGGAGATACCCGGGTTAACCGCCGGACGAATACCGGAGTTAAACAGGTTGGTTTCCAGGAAGATCTGACCATCGGTAATAGAAATTACGTTGGTCGGAACGAACGCAGAAACGTCACCCGCCTGGGTTTCGATGATCGGCAGCGCGGTCAGAGAACCGGTCTTACCTTTCACTTCACCTTTGGTGAAGTTTTCAACGTATTCAGCATTAACGCGGGATGCGCGCTCCAGCAGACGAGAGTGGAGATAGAATACGTCGCCCGGGAATGCTTCACGTCCTGGCGGACGACGGAGCAGCAGGGAAACCTGACGGTAAGCGACTGCCTGTTTAGACAGATCATCATATACGATCAGCGCATCTTCACCGCGGTCGCGGAAGTATTCGCCCATTGCGCAACCGGCATACGGCGCCAGGTATTGCAGTGCAGCAGATTCAGAAGCGGTTGCCACAACAACAATGGTGTTGGACAGTGCGCCGTGCTCTTCCAGCTTACGTACCACGTTAGAAATGGTAGAGGCTTTCTGGCCAATAGCGACGTATACGCATTTGATGCCGGAATCGCGCTGGTTGATGATCGCATCGATTGCCATCGCGGTTTTACCGGTCTGACGGTCACCGATGATCAATTCACGCTGACCACGGCCGATTGGGATCATGGCGTCAACGGATTTATAACCCGTCTGAACCGGCTGATCGACGGACTGACGATCGATAACGCCCGGGGCGATAACTTCGATTGGCGAGAAGCCATCGTTATCAACCGGACCTTTACCGTCGATCGGCGCGCCCAGGGTGTTGACCACACGGCCAAGCAGGCCACGGCCAACCGGAACTTCCAGAATACGGCCAGTACACTTAACCTTCATGCCTTCGGCGAGGTCAGCGTACGGACCCATCACAACCGCACCTACGGAGTCGCGCTCCAGGTTCAGTGCGATAGCATAACGGTTACCCGGCAGAGAAATCATCTCGCCCTGCATACAGTCGGCCAGGCCGTGGATGCGGATAACACCGTCGCTTACAGAAACAATAGTACCTTCGTTGTGAGCCTCGCTCACAACACTGAACTGAGCAATGCGCTGCTTGATCAGTTCGCTGATTTCGGTGGAATTCAGTTGCATGCTCCAGTCCCCTTAAGACTGCAAGACGTCTGCAAGGCGTTCAAGACGGCCGCGTACGCTGCCATCAATGACCATATCACCCGCACGGATGATTACGCCTGCCATTACAGACTTATCGATATTGCAATTCAGCTTCACTTTGCGTGACAGACGTTTTTCCATCGCGGCGCGGATCTTCGAAAGCTGTTCTTCACTCAGTGCGGACGCGGAAGTCACTTCGACTTCTGCGATAGCCTCGCTGGCTGCGCGTAACTGAATAAACTGCTCAAGAACATCAGGAAGCACTTTAATTCGACCATTTTCAGCCATCACCCGGATCAGGTTCTGACCTTTGTCGTCAAGTTGCTCCCCACAAACTGCGATAAACGACTTAGCGAGCGTTTCCGGTGCTAAAGCGCCGGAAATAAGCTCTGCCATGTCTTCATTTTTCGTCACCTCGGCGGCGAACGCCAGCATGTCCTGCCAGCGGTCAACGCTCTGAGTTTCGACGGCAAAGTCAAAAGCTGCTTTGGCGTAGGGGCGAGCTACCGTTACAAATTCAGACATCAGCCCCTCCTCCTTACAGTTCAGCGACCAGTTTATTCACGATGTCGCTGTTAGCAGCTTCATCCACGGAACGCTCGATGATTTTCTCGGCGCCGGCTACTGCCAGCAGAGCCACTTGCTTACGCAGCTCTTCGCGGGCGCGTTTGCGTTCGGCGTCAATTTCCGCCTGCGCCTGCGCCACGATTTTGGTACGTTCCTGCTCGGCTTCTGCTTTTGCTTCGTCCAGGATCTGAGAACGACGTTTGTTCGCCTGTTCAATGATTACCTGAGCTTCAGCTTTCGCTTTTTTCAGCTGGTCGGTCGCATTGGCCTGTGCAAGGTCAAGGTCCTTTTTAGCTCGTTCTGCGGAAGCAAGACCGTCAGCAATTTCTTTCTGACGTTTTTCGATGGCAGCCATTAACGGCGGCCATACGTACTTCATGCAGAACAGAACGAACAGGACAAACGCGATGGCCTGGCCGAGGATTGTTGCGTTTAGATTCACAGCACAATGCCTCTTATCTGGTTAACGTTCTAAACAATTGCTTGAAAAGCAACCCTTACTACGCGACAGCAAACATCACGTACAGACCCAGACCCACAGCGATCATCGGGATAGCATCCACCAGACCCATTACGATAAAGAACTGAGTACGCAGCAGAGGAATCAGATCCGGCTGACGCGCAGCGCCTTCCAGGAATTTACCCCCGAGGATGCCGATACCGATCGCAGCACCGATTGCCGCCAGACCCATCATCACAGCGGCAGCCAAGTACAGCAGATCCATATTCAGGTTTTCCATGACAGTCTCCAGTTTGTTTCAGTTAAAACGTAGTAGTGTTGTTAAAAATCAATGCTCTTCGGATGCCATCGACAGATAGACAATCGTCAGAACCATGAAGATAAAGGCTTGCAGCGTAATAATCAGGATGTGGAAAATGGCCCACGGCACATTCAGAATCCACTGTGACCACCACGGCAGAAGACCCGCGATCAGAATGAAAATCAACTCACCCGCGTACATGTTGCCGAACAGTCGCAGACCGAGTGAAACCGGTTTGGACAGCAGGCTCACGCCCTCAAGGATAAGGTTTACCGGAATAAATACCGGATGGTTGAACGGCTGGAGAGTCAGCTCTTTAGCGAAACCGCCAATACCCTTCATTTTGATGCTGTAGAACAGAATCAGGATAAATACGCCCAGCGCCATCGACAGGGTGATGTTCACGTCAGCAGACGGCACCACGCGCAGTGCAGGCAGACCCAGGACGTGCTCGCCAATCCACGGAAGGAAGTCGATAGGCAAAAGATCCATCAGGTTCATCAGGAATACCCAGACGAAAATCGTCAGGGCCAGTGGTGCGATAAGCTTGCTTTTGCCGTGGTACATGTCTTTGACGCTACCATGAACAAAACCAATCACCAGCTCAATCGCCGTCTGGAATTTCCCCGGGACACCGCTGGTGGCTTTTTTCGCTACGCTACGGAACATCACCAGGAACAACAGACCCAGAACCACTGAGAAAAACATGGAGTCGATATTCAGCGTCCAGAAAGTGGCCGGGGGGTTATGCGGATCCACCAGTGAGAAGGTACGCAGGTCAATCTGAAGGTTATTCAGATGGTGACCGATGTACTCCTGCGGTGTTGAGTATTCTCCTGCAGACATGATGCCTCTTACCCTTTGTTGTTAATTACAGCAGGTGCCAGTATCTGAACTACCAGCACCGAAACCCACGTGACTATCAGCGGCAAAAAAGCCACCTTAAAAACCGCCAGCGCCACCACCAGTAACACGAATGTCATCAACACCTTGAGCGCTTCACCGAAGGCGAAGGTCCAGGCCACGCGGCCTTTAGCGGGTGTATGCGCCTGATGACGCCAGGCAAAAATCATAAACAACATATTCGGCAGTAAGACTGCCATACCTCCGCACACGGCGGAAATGCCCCAGAAGGGGTCTTTGAGGCTAAACAGCAATCCACTTGCCATTACTGCCAGAAACTGAATAAGCAGAAGCCTGCGAGCAACGTTTCGACTATAGAGCGACACAGACATTGCGTTTCTTAACTCCTGCTCCCTTTGAGGTATGCCGCGTGTCGTATAAAACGTTCTTTGGGGCCCGGAGTCAAGCATCAAAAAGCGGTCAAATTATACGGTGCGGCCTCGTGATTTCAAACAATAAGTAGCGAAAAGGTGAATAAATGTTTAAATATTTTTCCCAAGGGCTATTTTTAAACTTTTGCAGAAACTGTGAACCTTCAGACAAAAGTGCAAATAACGCGAAATTCCTGATGATAAAGCGTGCACTCGGTCACAAAATAAACATTTATGCGCTTGCCACATTTATCGCAGCAGGAATTTGATACTTTTCATCTTTCTGATATTTAAGCCGATTTATCACAACTCTTTTTAAAACACTCGCATCTACTATGAAAACGATTTATTGACATTTTTAATAATTATTTAACATCAATATTTCGTTATCGAGGCCGATTTTTAGCGGGCTGATATTTTCACAGTTGATTATTTTAAGCGTTAATAAAATTCTCATCGTTAAATGTCAGAAAAATCCTGGTAAAAATACGGTTAAATGTAACCGAACGTATCATCGTTTTTAATGCCATTTTTTAACATCGCGGCAACCGCACGAATGATACATTTTTTGATAAAAATTAAACTTTATTTGCTTTAACGACGACCAAATGACGTTCGCCATCCAGGTGCGGAACATGCAGTTTAACAATAGTTTCTACACACAAATCAGCGGGTAACAGCGCGATTTCCTCTTCCGGCACTAAACCTTTAAGCGCATAGAAACGCCCGTCTTCGCCAGGCAAATGTCGGCACCAGCTCACCATGTCGTTCAGCGAAGCAAAAGCGCGGCTAATAACGCCGTCAAATGGAGGTTCTGCCGGAAAATCTTCTACACGGCTCTGCACCGGTTCGATATTGCTCAGTTTTAATTCATGCTGAACCTGGCGTAAAAACCGCACCCGTTTGCCAAGGCTATCAAGCAAAGTGAAGTGCGATTCAGGGCGTACGATAGACAACGGAATGCCAGGCAATCCGGGGCCGGTCCCGACGTCAATAAAGCGAGAGCCTTGCAGATAAGGCGCAACCACAACGCTGTCGAGAATATGGCGGATCAGCATCTCGTTGGGATCGCGTACGGAAGTCAGGTTGTACGCTTTGTTCCATTTGTGCAGCATTTCGACGTAAGCCACCAGTTGCTGTTGCTGGTGATCGGACAACGAAATACCTGCTTCATCGAGCAGACGAGAAAGTTTGTTAAGCACGGTTGTTACCTGTGGAATTAAAATGCCCGGTAAAAACCGGGCAGATAAGTAAGATTAGGCGCTGCGGCGCAGCATACCTTGTTTTTTCAGCCACACCAGCAGAATGGAGATAGCCGCCGGGGTGATCCCGGAGATGCGTGATGCCTGGCCAATGGACGACGGCTTGTGATCGTTAAGCTTGGCGATCACTTCGTTGGACAACCCGTTAACCTGGCGGTAATCCAGCGTTGCGGGCAACAGCGTATTCTCATTGCGCAGCTGTTTTTCGATCTCATCCTGCTGACGCGCGATGTAACCCTCGTATTTCACCTGGATTTCCACCTGCTCGGCGGCTTGTTGATCTTCCAGGCCCGGAGCGAACGGAGTCAACTGAACTAGTTGCTCGTAGGTCATCTCTGGACGACGCAGCAGATCTTCTCCGCTGGCTTCGCGCGAGAGCGGTGCGGTCAGATGTTCGTTGACCGCTGGCGCATATTCAGAGGCTGGCGATACCCACTGAGATTTCAGGCGCTGACGTTCACGCTCGATAGTCTCCAGTTTCTCGTTGAAACGCGCCCATCGAGCGTCGTCCACCAGACCCAGCTCACGGCCCGCTTCCGTCAGGCGCAGATCGGCATTGTCTTCGCGCAGCATCAGGCGGTATTCCGCGCGGGAGGTAAACATGCGGTACGGCTCTTTCGTCCCCAGGGTACAGAGATCGTCCACCAGTACGCCGAGATAAGCCTGATCGCGACGCGGTGCCCAGCCCTCTTTTTCGGCAGAGAAGCGCGCGGCGTTAAGCCCCGCCAGCAGCCCCTGGGCCGCAGCTTCTTCATATCCAGTGGTGCCGTTAATCTGCCCGGCAAAGAACAGACCCTGAATAAATTTGCTTTCAAGCGTAGGTTTTAGATCGCGCGGATCGAAGAAGTCGTACTCAATGGCGTAGCCAGGGCGAACAATCTTCGCGTTTTCCATCCCCTGCATAGAGCGCACAATTTGCATCTGCACATCAAACGGCAGGCTGGTGGAGATTCCGTTCGGGTAAATTTCGTTTGAGGTCAGTCCTTCTGGCTCAAGGAAGATCTGGTGCTGATTACGATCGGCAAAGCGCATGACTTTATCTTCGATCGACGGGCAGTAACGCGGGCCAATTCCCTCAATAACACCGGCGTACATCGGGCTGCGATCGAGGTTATTGCGGATCACATCATGCGTTTTCTCATTCGTATGCGTGACGTAGCACGGCACCTGACGCGGATGCTGCGCAGCGTTACCCATAAACGAGAACACCGGCATCGGGTTATCGCCATGCTGCTGGGTGAGGACGCTGAAATCGATGGTGCGAGCGTCAATACGCGGCGGTGTACCGGTTTTCAGGCGACTGACGCGCAGCGGCAGTTCGCGCAGACGACGCGACAGCGGAATCGATGGCGGATCGCCTGCACGACCACCGCTGTAGTTATCAAGACCAATATGGATTTTACCGTCGAGGAATGTCCCTACGGTCAGCACCACCGCTTTCGCACGGAATTTGAGCCCCATCTGGGTCACGGCACCAACAACGCGATCGTTTTCGACGATCAGATCTTCAACCGCCTGCTGGAAGATCATCAGGTTCGGTTGATTTTCAAGCGCTGTACGCACTGCCTGACGGTAAAGCACGCGGTCGGCCTGCGCACGTGTCGCGCGCACTGCCGGACCTTTGCTGGCGTTTAGTATCCTAAACTGGATACCCGCCTGATCGATCGCCTTCGCCATCAGCCCGCCGAGCGCATCCACTTCTTTTACCAGGTGTCCTTTCCCAATACCGCCGATCGCCGGGTTGCAGCTCATCTGCCCCAGCGTGTCGATATTGTGTGTCAACAACAGGGTCTGCTGACCCATACGCGCTGCGGCCATTGCGGCCTCAGTGCCTGCATGACCCCCGCCAATGATAATGACGTCAAAAGGATCCGGATAAAACATGGTGGTATGCCTCGCCTGAGCGGTTAGAAATTGGATTGAAGCTTGGGCCGTGGATTCTACTCAACTTTAGTCCAGTGAGAAAGGATCGGATCCCGGCTATTAAAAAGAAGATCTTTTATATGTAGAGATCTGTTCTATTGTGATCTCTTATTAGGATCGACAGGTGCTGTGGATAACCCGGATCATCACTTTAAGATCAATTCATTAGGCAGGATCATTAGCTGTGAATGATCGGTGATCCTGAACCGTATAAGCTGGGATCAGAATGGCTAGTTATACACAAGTCAAAAACTGAACTGCAGTTGTTAATGGGATAACTACCGGTTTATCAGTGCTTTTAAGCATAGTTATCCACATCTGATCGCACGATCTTTAATCGTTGTTGAGTAAATTTTTCCAGGATCCCAGCCATTCTTCCGCTGGATCTTCCGGAATATCGTGATCAAGGATGTTGATCTTCAGCGTTTCGCCGATCTGTTTTGCTCCGCACGCCTTTAATGAAGCTTCCAGTTTTTCGATTGCCTGACAGAAGGTGTCATATTCGCGGCTACCGATACCGATAGCGCCAAAACGTACCTGGGACAGATCCGGCTTTTGCTCATTCAAATCGTCTAAAAGCGGTTGCAGGTTCTCGGGCAGATCGCCCGCACCATGGGTGGAACTGACCACCAGCCAGGTACCCTGCAAAGCGAGATCCTCTAAAAGCGGGCCGTGCAGCGTCTCGGTACTGAAACCGGTGTCTTCCAGCTTTTCCGCCAGATGTTCCGCCACGTATTCCGCGCCGCCAAGGGTACTGCCGCTAATAAGAGTGATGTCTGCCATGAAGCCCGCTCCGTTTTACTCGCCATTCGGCGATAAATAGGGGGGCATTGTACGCTGTGAATGGGCTGGGATCTACCTGTGGACAATGCGGGTATTATTTGAGGATGAAAACGCCCGGTTAAGGGCGGATCGTTCGCATGATCGGGTTCTGCAGGGAGATCAGCGTCTCCGTGGACTGTATTTCATCAATTGTTTGGATCTTGTTGATAAGTACCTGCTGCAAGGCGTCGATGGATCGACACATCACCTTAATAAAGATGCTGTAGTGGCCAGTGGTGTAATAAGCCTCGGTTACCTCTTCCAGACTTTCCAGCTTCGCCAATGCGGAGGGGTAATCTTTCGCGCTTTTCAAAATGATGCCGATAAAGCAGCAGACGTCATATCCCAATTGTTTCGGGCTTACGTCAATGCGCGCACCGGTAATGATCCCTGCCTGCTTCATTTTCTCTACGCGAACGTGAATGGTACCGGGGCTGACGCCGAACTGTTTGGCCAGCTCGGCGTATGCAGTACGCGCATTTGCCATTAACGCGTCGAGGATGCCGCGGTCCAGATTATCGATCTGATAATTTTCCATAGAATTTTCTTATGAAGAATAATGATTCCTTCTATTTTAGCTTGCCGTATTGACGAATCAAAATCGTTACCGCCTTTTTAATTGTCAATTATTGAGTTATCGCGATGTTTTATTGCTTAATGAACAGCAACAGGACACAGGAGTAACATAATGAAAACCGCTTACATCGCAAAACAACGGCAGATTGCTTTCGTGAAATCTTTTTTCTCTCGCCAGCTGGAGGAAAAACTGGGCCTGATTGAAGTTCAGGCGCCGATCCTTAGCCGCGTTGGTGATGGCACGCAAGATAATTTGTCGGGGTGCGAAAAAGCGGTACAGGTCAATGTGAAAACGCTGCCGGATGCCCGTTTCGAAGTGGTGCATTCACTGGCTAAATGGAAACGTCAGACGCTGGGCCAGCACGACTTCAGCGCCGGAGAAGGGCTCTACACGCACATGAAAGCCCTGCGCCCGGATGAAGATCGCCTTTCTTCTATTCACTCCGTCTATGTGGATCAGTGGGACTGGGAACGCGTGTTGGGTGACGATCAGCGTCAGCTGGCATCGTTAAAAAGCACCGTTGAGGCAATTTGGTCAGGAATCAAAGAGACCGAAGCCGCCGTCAGCGAGCGATTTGGCCTGGCACCGTTCCTGCCAGAACAGATCCACTTTGTTCACAGCGAAACCTTGCTGAGCCGTTTCCCGGATCTCGATGCCAAAGGGCGCGAGAGAGCGATCGCGAAAGAGCTGGGCGCAGTGTTCCTGATGGGCATTGGCGGCAAGCTTAGCGACGGCAAACGCCACGATGTGCGTGCACCGGATTATGATGACTGGAGCACGGCGGTGGAAGCCGGTTTCAGCGGTCTGAATGGCGATATTCTGGTGTGGAACCCGATACTGGAAGACGCACTGGAACTGTCGTCGATGGGCATTCGCGTCGATGCTGACGCCTTAAAACGCCAGTTGAAGCTGACCGGCGATGAAGATCGCTTACAGCTGGAGTGGCACCAGGCGCTGCTGCGCGGTGAGATGCCACAAACCATCGGCGGCGGTATCGGGCAATCGCGCCTTACCATGCTGCTGCTGCAATTACCGCACATCGGGCAAGTGCAGTGCGGCGTATGGCCTGCGCAAGTTAGCGAGCAGGTTTCCGGCCTGCTTTAACGCCGCCAGCGTCGTAACAGGCGGCTGCGCATCCCGGTATCGAAGCGCCAGATATGGTCGAAGATACGCATGATGCCGGGCTTGCCGTGGGACGACATCGCCACCGCGTGAAAGCGATGCTGGTGTATGTGCTGGAGCTCCTTTACTTTACTGACGACATCGTCCGGCAGGCGCTGGGCGATGAAATCCGAAATCACCACCGCGTCCGCGTCATACCACTCTCCACCCTGCATCCGTTCGATGATCGCGCGAAAACAGCTCGCCAGATCGGTGCCACCGCGAAAGCGCTGGCTAAGAAAGCGGATCGCCTGCTCCAGCCCCTGCGCACTGGTAAGTTCATAGCGAACCACTTCGCTGGAAAACAGCATAATAAAACAGCATCGTTTGTCTGCCAGCGCCACGCGCATCAGTGCCAGGCAGAACGCTTTGGCGCACTGTTCGTTGAAACCGCCCATGGAACCGGAGGTATCGACACAGACAATGAAAGGGCCGCGCGGCTGCTGGTCAAAATCCTGGTGAACGACCGGGCGTTCCGTCACTTTTTCCCGCCAGGCATCGCCATGCAGGCGGTAGGTTAGCAACTGTTTTTCCACCAGCCGCCGGTAAAACTCATACTCCAGTTCGGTGATTCCCAGCGTTGCCAGCTCCGGCGGTAATAAGCGCAGGATATCGTCGCTCTGATGCAGCCCGTCAACCTGCTCCGGTACGATTGCCGGTTCGCGCACCATGGTGCGGAAAGTTTCCATCGGCGCATCTTTCCGCGGCACCGACCTGGCTTCCCGTGAGCGACCAAGTTGTTCCGCGAGCTGCTGGAGTTCCGGCTGCTCTTTGAGAAAATCACCGTACTTCACGATCAACTGATAATCACCGCGTTTGAGCTGCCCGGCGCTCATATCCCATAGCCTGCCTGCGGCATTTTCATTTTCGATCAGGACCGGCTCCAGCTGGCCGCTGAGCGTCATGCGTTCCTGGACCTCGCTGAGCAGTTGTTCGCGCTCCTCTTCCAGTAACTGCTGATTGAATGCGGTGGTTTGCACCACCAGACTCAGCCGCCAGCGTTGCAAAAACAGGGTATGCAGCGCGGGCGTGAAGACCGGGTTATCGGCAACCATTTGCCGGGCTTGTGTGGCGAAAGGGGATCGCAGCTTATCCAGTAAATCCAGGATTTGCGGAAGCTGAATGGTAAATTGCGAGGTTGAAAGCAGCTGGCTTTGCTGATAGCTCAGTACTTCTTGCGCCAGTTCCGGCGGCACCTCGGTCTCTTTCAGATGCTTTTTCAGTGCCTCGCGCCAGCGCGGCACATCTTCAGTGATCGCATGTTTGAGTTTGGGGAATTTTTCGAAAAACAGCGCCAGTTGCGGTGAAGCCAGCAGGAGGACGATAAGTTCTTCAACCAACGCCTCCTCACTAATAGTGAGCATTACATTCAGTGTTTCCAGCGTTAGCATTGTCGCGCCTGTTGGATCTGCGCTCTGACATCCTGCAGGCTGGCTTCAATGCGACCTAACCAGTCGGCGGCGATAAACAGGCATTTTTGCTGCTCGCTAAAGCGGGTGTGCTGCTGGTGCCAGGTATTGTCCAGTGCTTCCAGTTGTTGTTTGATCTCTTCCGGCACATTTTCAGTGGCACTGCCGCCGGGCAGAGCAAGACGCGATCCTTGCAGGCTGACGTCGCGGATCAACAGATGCAGGCTGGTATCCACTTCCAGATTGAGCACTTGCGCAAAACCAATGCCGTTGAGTTTGCCGCGGATCTCACCGCCTTTCGCCAGCCACTGCTCCAGCGCACTGCGTTCAAGAGTGACGTGAATAACCTGCAAATCATGCAGTTTTAACGGCTGTTGCAGGAGGAGTGTCAACACTGGTTCGGTTAAACCGGCGGGTAACTCATAATGCGGCTTACGGCTGAACATCCCGCCCTGACGGCTTACTTTGAGTGCCGTTTTGTCGCTTTGTTGTTGCTGAAGTTGCAGGTGGCGCTGCGAAATCGTGGTGAGCTGCGCAATCATCGATTGTTGCTGCCAGGCGTGCCCGGTCATCAATACTTCCAGTTGCTGCTCCAGCAGACGCATGCCTTCCGCGTCGTGCCACAGGCAATCTTTCAGCAAGATTAAATCAATCGGCGCAACCGCATCGCGACCGCTAAAAAAGGCGCTGGCCTGTAACAGGCGGATAGCTTTTTTCCAGCGACGATCGGAAACATACGGCGCACTCGGCAACGCATCAAGCTGCTGGCGCAACGTATAAATAAGCTCAAAGACATTATCCGGCAGTTTGACCTTGCTGATTTCCTGTTGCCAGCTGGCGTACTCTTCATCGGTGATTTGCAACTCAGCGGGCACCGGGTTGTCGTTCTCATCCTGTTGGCTAATCAGCATCGAGCGGAAATTGCCCTTCTCCTGCACTTTGTCGAGCCACAGACGAATCAACATGCGGTCATACAGCGCTTCAAGGCTGCTGTCCGCTTCCGGCAGTTCGTTAGAGGCGGCCACCAGCAGACGCATGGGGATTTTCTCTTCGCTGGCACCATTCCTAAAACGCCGCTCGTTAATCGCTGTCAGCAGCGTGTTGAGAATGGCCGGACCGGCTTTCCAGATCTCATCCAGAAAGACAATTTCAGCTTCCGGTAAATAGCCGCTGGTTAAGCGCTCGTAGCGCCCTTCATCTTTCAGGGCCTGGATAGAAAGCGGGCCAAACACCTCTTCCGGCGTGGAGAAACGGGTCATCAAATATTCGAAGGCGCGGGCATGTTTGAAGGCAAACTTCAGACGGCGAGCAATCAGGCTTTTGGCGATGCCCGGTGGACCAAGAAGAAACACACTCTCACCGCTTAGCGCCGCCAGCAAACACAGGCGAATGGCATGGCTGCGCTCAAAGAGTCCTTTTTCCAGCGCGCTGCTTAAGCGGGAAATTCTTTCTGCTAATAAATGTGAGTGAGCCATAATAGATTTGCGTCCTTTCGCCGTGTTATCCGGCTTGCAAAAGCGAGTATAGACGTTCCTGAAAGGGCTTGTAATAGACTGAAGAACGGCTTTATTTTCTTTGCGCCAGATTAATGTGGCCGCATTTAGGGGTACGATTTCATAAATAATCGTGCATACTGTGCGCTTTTTGTGGGCCAAGGGACTAAGCACACATTTTGGCATTCAATCAAAAGATTAGTCTATGAGCACTGAGAATAAGCAATCATTACCTGCGGTTACGCTTGCGGCGATTGGGGTTGTCTACGGTGATATCGGCACCAGCCCACTTTATACACTTCGTGAATGTTTGTCTGGTCAGTTTGGTTTTGGCGTTGAGCGCGATGCCGTGTTCGGCTTTTTGTCGCTCATCTTCTGGCTGCTGATTTTTGTTGTCTCCATTAAATATCTAACATTCGTCATGCGGGCGGACAACGCCGGTGAAGGCGGGATCTTAACCCTGATGTCGCTGGCCGGGCGCAATACCTCCGCAAGGATGACCTCGGTGCTGGTGATCATGGGGCTGATTGGCGGCAGCTTCTTCTATGGTGAAGTGGTCATCACGCCCGCCATCTCGGTGATGTCGGCGATAGAGGGGCTGGAAATTATCGCGCCTTCGCTCGACGCCTGGATTGTGCCGCTGTCGATTGTCGTGTTAACCCTGCTGTTTGCGATTCAGAAACACGGTACTGGCCTTGTGGGGAAGCTGTTTGCGCCCATTATGCTGGCGTGGTTTTTGATTCTCGCGGTGCTCGGTGCGCGCAGTATTATTGATAATCCTGAAGTATTGCAGGCGCTGAACCCGATGTGGGCGGTGAACTTCTTCCTGCAATATAAAGCTATCTCCTTTGTGGCGCTGGGCGCGGTGGTGCTGTCTATCACCGGGGTGGAAGCACTGTATGCGGATATGGGCCACTTCGGTAAGCTGCCGATCCGCGTGGCGTGGTTTATCGTTGTGCTGCCGTCGCTGGTGCTGAACTACTTTGGCCAGGGCGCGTTGCTGCTGAAAACGCCGGAAGCGATTAAAAACCCCTTCTTCCTGCTTGCGCCAGAATGGGCGCTGATCCCCATGCTGATTATCGCTACGCTGGCGACAGTTATCGCCTCGCAGGCGGTGATTTCCGGCGTGTTCTCGCTGACGCGCCAGGCCGTGCGTCTGGGATATCTGGCGCCGATGCGCATCATCCATACCTCGGAGATGGAATCCGGGCAGATCTATATTCCGTTCATTAACTGGCTGCTCTACTTTGCGGTGGTGCTGGTTATTGTCAGCTTTGAGCACTCCAGTAACCTGGCGGCGGCGTACGGGATCGCCGTGACCGGCACCATGGTGCTGACCTCGATTCTCTCTACCACGGTGGCGCGTAAAAACTGGCACTGGAACAAAGTGCTGGTGGGGTTGCTTCTGCTCTTATTCCTCTCTATCGATGTGCCGCTGTTCTCGGCGAACCTCGACAAAATCGTCTCCGGCGGTTGGTTGCCATTAACCCTGGGGCTGGTGATGTTCATGGTGATGACCACCTGGAAGAGCGAGCGTTTCCGCCTGCTGCGCCGTATGCATGAACACGGTAACTCTCTGGAGGCGATGATCGCCTCGCTGGAGAAATCACCGCCGGTGCGCGTGCCGGGCACGGCGGTCTACATGTCGCGTGCATTGAACGTTATTCCGTTTGCGATGATGCATAACCTGAAGCACAACAAGGTGCTGCATGAGCGCGTGATCCTGCTGACGCTGCGTACTGAAGATGCGCCGTATGTGCACAATGTGCGCCGCGTGCAGATTGAGCAATTGTCGCCGACCTTCTGGCGTGTGGTGGCGAGCTACGGCTGGCGTGAAACGCCGAACGTGGAAGAAGTGTTCCACCGTTGCGGGCTGGAAGGGTTGAACTGCCGCATGATGGAGACATCGTTCTTTATGTCGCATGAGTCGTTGATTCTGGGCAAACGGCCGTGGTATCTGCGTCTGCGCGGTAAGCTCTATCTGGTGCTGCAGCGCAACGCGCTGCGCGCGCCAGACCAGTTTGAGATCCCGCCAAACCGGGTGATAGAACTGGGAACGCAGGTCGAAATTTAATGCCAATAAAACCCCTCTATATGAGGGGTTTTTGCTATTAATTGCTGACTATTTCACTTAAAACAGGAAAGCTGTTTTTTTTCATCAATTCGACAAGCGAAACGTTTCGATATCGATCACACTTCTGTAACGGCAAGATAGTTTTCTGCACATTCTTCGTACTACACTGCATACAGCGAAACGTTTCGCTGATGGAGCATAAAAAATGAAAAAAGGTCGTGTGCTGAACGCTGACATCTCGTCAGTCATCTCTCGTCTTGGTCATACTGATTCGCTGGTGGTGTGTGATGCCGGGTTGCCGGTGCCGCGTAACACGCAACGTATTGATATGGCATTAACGCAGGGCGTGCCTTCCTTTATGCAAGTACTGGAAGTGGTGACGGCGGAAATGCAGGTTGAGTCCGCGATTATCGCCTCGGAGATTAAGCAGCATAATCCGCAGCTCCATGAAACGTTGCTCAAGCATATTGAGCAGCTGCAGCAACACCAGGGAAATAACATCGACGTGCGGTACGTTACGCACGAGCAATTTAAAAAACACACCGCGGACAGTCATGCGGTGATTCGCAGCGGGGAGTGTTCCCCGTTTGCGAATATCATTCTCTGTGCTGGCGTGACCTTCTGAGGCCATCATGGACGCGTTACTACAACTCAAAGGCATCGACAAAGCCTTTCCCGGCGTAAAAGCCCTCTCCGGCGCGGCGCTGAATGTTTACCCAGGCCGCGTAATGGCGCTGGTGGGTGAAAACGGCGCCGGCAAATCAACGATGATGAAAGTGCTGACGGGTATCTACACCCGTGATGCCGGTTCGCTGCTGTGGTTAGGCAAAGAAACCACCTTCACCGGGCCGAAATCCTCCCAGGAAGCCGGTATTGGCATCATCCACCAGGAACTGAACCTGATCCCGCAACTCACCATTGCCGAAAACATCTTCCTCGGTCGTGAGTTTGTGAATCGCTTTGGCAAAATAGACTGGAAAAAGATGTTTGCCGAAGCCGACAAACTGCTGGCAAAGCTGAACCTGCGCTTTAAAAGCGAGCGACTGGTCGGCGAACTGTCGATTGGCGATCAGCAGATGGTCGAAATCGCCAAAGTGATGAGCTACGAATCGCAGGTCATCATTATGGATGAGCCAACCGATGCCCTGACGGATACCGAAACCGAATCGCTGTTTCGCGTCATTCGCGAGTTGAAATCGCAGGGGCGCGGCATCGTCTATATTTCTCACCGCATGAAAGAGATCTTCGAGATTTGCGATGACGTGACCGTCTTCCGTGACGGGCAATTTATCGCCGAGCGCGAAGTAGCCACGCTGACCGAAGATACGCTGATTGAAATGATGGTGGGCCGCAAACTGGAAGATCAATATCCGCGGCTGGATAAAGCGCCGGGCGAGATTCGCCTTTCCGTTGATAACCTGTGCGGGCCGGGCGTGGAAAATGTCAGTTTCACGCTGCGTAAAGGCGAAATTCTTGGCGTAGCCGGATTGATGGGCGCCGGGCGCACCGAGCTGATGAAAGTGCTGTATGGCGCACTGCCGCGCACCAGCGGTTATGTGACGCTTGATGGCCATGAAGTGATCACCCGCTCACCGCAAGACGGGCTGGCAAACGGCATTGTTTATATTTCGGAAGACCGCAAGCGCGACGGGCTGGTACTCGGCATGTCGGTTAAAGAGAACATGTCGCTGACCGCGCTGCGTTACTTCAGCCATGCGGGCGGTACGCTAAAACACAAAGATGAGCAGCAGGCGGTAAGTGATTTTATTCGTTTGTTTAATGTGAAAACGCCTTCTATGGAACAGACCATTGGTTTGCTCTCCGGCGGGAATCAGCAAAAAGTAGCGATTGCCCGAGGTCTGATGACCAGGCCGAAAGTGCTAATCCTCGATGAGCCAACGCGTGGTGTCGACGTTGGGGCAAAGAAAGAGATTTATCAGTTAATTAACCAGTTTAAGGCCGATGGCCTGAGCATCATTCTTGTCTCCTCCGAAATGCCGGAAGTGCTGGGCATGAGCGATCGCATAATGGTGATGCATGAAGGGCATCTCGGCGGGGAATTCACGCGCGAGCAGGCCACTCAGGAAGTGTTGATGGCTGCCGCTGTGGGCAAGCTTAATCGTGTGAATCAGGAGTAAAAAAGATGACTACCCAGGCTGTTTCTGGTCGCCGTTATTTCACCAAAGCATGGTTGATGGAACAAAAATCGTTGATTGCCCTGCTGGTGCTGATTGCGATTGTCTCGACCATGAGCCCGAACTTTTTTACCGTCAATAACCTGTTAAACATCCTGCAACAGACCTCGGTGAACGCCATTATGGCGGTCGGTATGACGCTGGTTATTTTAACGTCGGGGATCGATCTGTCCGTCGGTTCTCTGTTAGCGCTCACCGGCGCGGTTGCCGCCTCGCTGGTGGGCATGGAAGTTAACGCGCTGGTGGCGGTTGTTGGCGCGCTGGCGCTCGGCGCGGCTGTTGGCGCGCTGACCGGTACGATTGTCGCGAAAGGCCGCGTACAGGCGTTTATCGCCACGCTGGTGATGATGCTGCTGCTGCGCGGTGTGACGCTGGTTTATACCAACGGTAGCCCGGTGAATACCGGTTTTACTGATAACGCGGATGTGTTTGGCTGGTTCGGTATTGGTCGTCCGTTCGGTATTCCGACGCCGGTGTGGCTAATGGCCGTTGTCTTTATCGCGGCGTGGTATCTGTTGCATCACACCCGTTTGGGTCGCTATATCTATGCATTAGGCGGTAACGAAGCGGCGACGCGCTTATCCGGTATCAGCGTTGATAAAGTCAAAATTATCGTTTACTCCCTGTGCGGCCTTCTGGCCTCGCTGGCGGGCATTATTGAAGTGGCGCGTCTTTCCTCGGCGCAACCTACTGCGGGAGCGGGTTATGAGCTGGATGCTATCGCTGCGGTTGTTTTGGGTGGGACCAGTCTCGCAGGTGGCAAAGGACGTATTGTCGGCACATTAATCGGCGCGCTGATCCTTGGCTTCCTCAATAATGGATTGAATTTGCTGAGCGTTTCCTCCTATTACCAGATGATCGTTAAAGCAGTGGTTATTCTGCTCGCGGTACTGGTAGACAACAAAAAGCAGTAATTACCTACACAACAGGACTCATGAAAATGAACATGAAAAAACTGGCCACTCTGGTTTCTGCTGTTGCACTGAGCGCCACCGTAAGCGCGAACGCGATGGCGAAAGACTCTATTGCTCTGGTGATTTCCACGCTGAACAACCCGTTCTTCGTTTCCCTGAAGGATGGCGCGCAGAAAGAAGCGGACAAACTGGGTTATGACCTGGTGGTGCTGGACTCGCAAAACAACCCGGCGAAAGAGCTGGCGAACGTGCAGGACCTGACCGTGCGCGGCACCAAATTGCTGCTGATCAACCCGACCGATTCCGACGCTGTAGGTAACGCTGTGAAAATGGCAAACCAGGCGAAAATCCCGGTGATCACCCTCGACCGCGTAGCGTCCAGCGGTGAAGTGGTAAGCCATATTGCTTCTGATAACGTGCTCGGCGGCAAAATTGCCGGCGATTACATTGCCAGAAAAGCGGGCGAAGGCGCGAAAGTTATCGAACTGGCGGGTATTGCCGGGACTTCCGCTGCGCGTGAACGTGGCGAAGGCTTCCAGCAGGCAGTTGCTGCGCACAAATTCAATGTACTGGCCAGCCAGCCGGCTGACTTCGACCGCACTAAGGGCCTGAATGTGATGCAGAACCTGCTGACCGCGCATCCGGATGTGCAGGCTGTTTTCGCACAGAACGATGAAATGGCGCTGGGTGCGCTGCGCGCACTGCAAACTGCCGGTAAATCCGACGTGATGGTGGTGGGCTTTGACGGTACGCCAGACGGCGTGAAAGCGGTTAACGACGGTAAACTGGCGGCGACTATCGCTCAGTTGCCGGAGCAGATCGGCGCGAAAGGCGTGGATACCGCAGACAAAGTGCTGAAAGGTGAAAAAGTCTACGCCAAAAACCCGGTTGATCTGAAACTGGTTATCAAGCAGTAATTGGTCATTCTGGTGGAGGGCAAAAACCTTTCGCCTGAGGGACAATGCAAAAAAGAAAAGCATGGCACGCGCCACCGAAAGGTGGCGCATTTTACGGACAAGCTCATCATGAAAACCGCAGGCAAACTCGTTGTCCTTGGCAGTATCAATGCCGATCACATTCTTAACCTTGAATCTTTCCCTGCTCCGGGCGAAACCGTGACGGGCAGCCAGTATCAGGTGGCTTTTGGCGGTAAAGGGGCAAACCAGGCGGTAGCCGCCGGGCGCAGCGGTGCGGATATTGCGTTTATTGCCTGTACCGGTGATGACGATACCGGTGCGCGTGTGCGTAAACAGCTCGAGAGCGACAATATTGATGTTGCGCCGGTGAGCGTTGTTGCGGGTGAATCCACCGGTGTTGCGCTAATTTTCGTCAACGCTGAAGGTGAGAATGTTATCGGTATTCATGCGGGAGCGAATGCGGCGCTCTCAATTGATCGCGTCAACGCGCAGCAGGATCTGATTGCACAAGCTTCTGCTCTGTTAATGCAACTGGAATCACCGGTTGAGAGCGTACTGGCTGCGGCGCGTATTGCGCGTCAGAGCGATACCCTCGTGGCGTTGAATCCGGCACCGGCGCGCGAGCTTTCCGATGAACTGCTGGCGCTGGTGGATATCATCACGCCAAATGAGACCGAAGCGGAAAAACTCACCGGAATTAAGGTATCCAGCGACGAAGATGCCGCGCGGGCTGCACAGGCGCTTCACGCCAAAGGTATTAAAACGGTGATTATTACCCTCGGTAGCCGTGGCGTGTGGGCCAGCGTTAGTGGCGAAGGCAAACGCGTACCGGGTTTTAACGTGAAAGCCATCGATACCATTGCGGCGGGTGACACGTTTAATGGCGCGCTGCTGACCGCGTTACTGGAAGATAAACCTCTGGATGAGGCGATTCGTTTTGCTCATGCGGCGGCGGCGATTGCCGTCACGCGTAAGGGTGCGCAACCGTCTGTGCCGTGGCGCAATGAGATTGACGATTTTCTCTCTTCGCAGGGGTGATGCTTGGCGACCATGAAGGATGTTGCCCGCCTGGCGGGCGTTTCCACTTCAACCGTTTCCCATGTGATTAACAAAGATCGCTTTGTCAGTGAGGCTATCCGCGAAAAAGTGGAAACGGCGATCAAGACGCTGAATTATGCGCCTTCAGCGATTGCGCGCAGTCTGAAGATCAACCAGACGCGTACGATTGGCATGCTGATCACCGCCAGTACTAATCCCTTTTACTCGGAGCTGGTACGCGGCGTGGAGCGCAGCTGCTTCGAGCGGGGTTACAGCCTGGTGTTGTGCAACACCGAGGGTGACGAGCAGCGGATGAACCGCAACCTGGAAACATTGATGCAAAAACGCGTCGATGGGTTGCTGTTGCTGTGTACCGAAACGCATCAGCCCTCGCAAGAGATCATGCAGCGCTATCCTTCAATTCCAACTGTGATGATGGACTGGGCGCCCTTCGATGGCGACAGCGATCTGATTCAGGACAATTCGTTGCTCGGCGGCGATATGGCGACCCAGTATTTGATCAACAAAGGCCATACGCGTATCGCTTGCATCACTGGCCCGCTGGATAAAACGCCTGCACGTTTACGTCTGGAAGGGTATCGCGAAGCGATGGCTCGCGCCGGGTTGGTGATCCGTGAAGGGGATGAGATCGAGAGCGATTTTGAATTTGGCGGCGGTTTCGACGCGATGCAGGCATTACTGGCAATGCACGAACGCCCGCAGGCGGTATTTATTGGTAATGATGCGATGGCCGTTGGCGCGTATCAGGCGCTGTACCAGGCGGGGCTGAAAATCCCGCAGGATATGGCGATCGTCGGTTATGACGACATTGAACTGGCGCGCTACATGACGCCGCCGCTCACCACTATTCATCAGCCGAAAGATGAACTGGGTGAGCTGGCGATTGATGTGCTTATCCACCGGATTGCGGAGCCTGGCTTGCAACAGCAGCGTTTGCAGCTCACGCCAATATTAATGGAGCGCGGCTCAGCCTGACTTTTTGTGCCGTTCTTTAATCAGGTTGCGACCATCGTTTGCTTTCAACAACATAAACACTAACGCGGAAATCAACGTAATCGCGCCCATAGTAATAAAGGTGTAGTGGAATTGCTCCACTGTGTTTGTGCTGTCAAATCCTTCATAGAAACGCAGCACTGCTGCGCTAACCGCCACGCCGAGGCTAATCGACAGTTGCTGTGTTACTGCCAGCACACTATTGCCGCTGCTGGCGTTATCGTCGGTTAAGTCTGCAAGCGTAATGGTATTCATTGCGGTGAACTGCGTGGACATTGCCATCCCAAGAATGAACAACGGTAATACCAGCATCCATATTGCCATCGCCGGTGTTTGTAAGGCGAACTGGGCAATCATCAAACCAATGAACAGCGTGATACCCACCAACGTTTTACGGTAGCCAAGCCGGCGCAATATCTGGGTTACCATCGATTTTGCGAGAATAGAACCCAGCGCGGTGGGCGCCATCATGCAACCGGCGATCAATGCCGGATAACCGAAGCCCACCTGTAACATTAGCGGCATTAAAAAGGGCACACAGCCAGTACCCAAACGCGAAGCAATATTCCCGGCAACGCCAACGGAGAAGGTGCGGGTGTTAAACAGGTTGAGCGATATCAACGGCGTTGGATAGCGGCGCGCATGGCGGATGTAGGCCAGTAACAGCAAAATGCCGCTCAGAATGATAGTAAAAGCTATCCAACTGGCGACCAGCTTCTCACCGAATAACTCCATACCGCTTGAGAACAGCACCAGGCTCAAACCGAACAGGAAAAAACCGCCCATATCGAAACTGCGCCGTGGCGTGGTGAAGTTCGGCATGTATTTACGTGCATAAAACAGACCGGCGAGGCCAATCGGGATATTAATTAAGAAGATCCAGTGCCAGCTCGCCCAGGTAACCAGTACGCCGCCCATTACCGGCCCCAGAATCGGCCCGACCAGCCCAGGCATGGTGACGAAGTTCAGTACCGGCAGCAATTCGCTACGCGGATAAGCCCGAAGCAATGCCAGGCGTGCGACCGGCATCATCATTGCGCCACCGATCCCCTGAATCACGCGGAACACGACCAGCATCGATAATGAATTAGAAAGCGCGCAGGCCAGCGAACCAAGAGTAAACAGGCTGACTGCCAGCATAAAGACGCGCCGGGTACCGAAGCGATCGGCCAGCCAGCCGCTCATGGGGATAAGCATGGCGACTGTGAGTGTGTAGCTGATGATCGCCGATTGCATTGCTAAAGGGGAACGGCCAAGGCTTTGTGCTATTGCAGGGAGTGCGGTGTTAAGGATCGTGGCATCCAGTGCCTGCATAAAAAAAGCCATTGCCGCAATCCACGGCAGGCCGGCCATACTGCGTGCTTTCTTCTCTGTCATACCTTGTCCTGTTAATTCGGCGTATTCAGTAACAGCTGGCACGCCCGGAGCGCGCTGTCGCCATCGCTCTCCTGGATGGCGTCCACAATCGCCTGGTGAAGGTCGAGCTTGATCACTTCATTTTGTGTAATAGAGGTAAAGTAGGTGTGATAGATAGAATGAAACAGTGTAGAGAACGAAATAAGAAACGGGTTATCGCTCATCGCATAGATATGTTCATGCCATGCCATATCGACTTCTACCCAGCGTTCGCGGTTGAAGTTCTTTTTCAGGAACACCATCTCTTCCATTAATGTATTGAGATACGCTTTTTGTTCCGCACTACCCAGCATGGCGGCGAGCAGACACGCCTGAGGCTCAAGACTGCTACGCATAATGAGAAAGTGTTGAACAACGTCCTGGAAATTATCCTCATGCATCCACCAGGAGAGCAACTCCTTATCAAGGAAGTTCCAGTTTCCGCGCGGCATAACGCGAGTACCGATACGTGGGCGAGGGAGCACCATGCCTTTTGCGGTTAATGTCTTTACCGCTTCTCTGACAGCGGTGCGGCTTACGCCAAACTTCTCACCCAGCTCCATCTCACCCGGCAGAATACTGCCTGGGGCATATTCTCCCTTCAGGATTTGTTGCGCCAGTTTCTCAGCCAGAACCCAGGAGATGTTTTTCTGCGCGGCAAGTTGTTGTGCGTTTAGCGGCATTTTTACTTCCTTATCTCTTTATTTCACTGGCTAGTATGCCATTCGATACCTTGCAGCGGTGGCAAAAACAGCAAAATCGGCAATTCATGCCGCTTTTTACCACGCTTTGTTGAAAAAAGAGACGGTTGAAAAGTTTTTTGAAATTAGGGGTTGTCAGCGGGAATTAACTCCCTATAATGCGCCTCCACTGACACGGCACAACGGCAAACACACCGGCCTGTCAGGTGAAGAATTCTGAAAATAAACAGTTGACTTCACAGCGGGAAAGCGTAGTATACGCAACCCGCGCCGCAGCAAAAAGCGAGGCGGCACTGCTCTTTAACAATTTATCAGACAATCTGTGTGGGCACTCAGGGTGACTGGATTCTTGACGTCGAAAGACGAAAAATGAATACCAAGTCTCAACGAGTGAACACGTAATTCATTACGAAGTTCTTTTCTTTAGAAATAAAGAAACATTGAGCATCAAACTTTTAAATTGAAGAGTTTGATCATGGCTCAGATTGAACGCTGGCGGCAGGCCTAACACATGCAAGTCGAACGGTAGCACAGAGAGCTTGCTCTCGGGTGACGAG